>CAWGSM010000029.1:0-41233 GCA_963825045.1 uncultured Flavobacteriaceae bacterium
GAAAGTAAATGGGTAATTAAATTTGATACCAAATGATATCAAATGACATCAAAACCCAACAAAATTAATGGATACGAGCTCTTCCGAAGTATTCTCATTTTTACTTTAATAATATCATTTTAGACCTTTTTTGTACCTCGTTTGTACCTCGATGTTAAATTTTACTAACGGGGTACAAAATTTGTACCTCGGTATCAATTTTTGATCTATCTTTATGGAAATAAGGTCGTTATGAAAATAAAGCTTAGAAAAAAGAAATTAGCCTCCGGGAAATACAGTCTTTATCTTGATTACTATAAAGGATCGAGTTTAGATGAAAACGGAAAAACGAAGGGTCATAGGGAGTTTGAATATCTCAAAGAGTACCTGGTTATTTCACCTCAAACTCTTTCTGAAAAGAGAGAAAATAAAGAAACTCTTGAAAGAGCAGAACAGATATTATCTATCAGAAGAGCAGAGTATGCTCAGGGAAAATATGGTATTAAAGATAAAAGCAAGAACAAACTTTTATTTATTACCTACTATGATAAATTAAAGGAGGAACGATATGAAAGTAAAGGAAATTATGATAATTGGGATGCGGCCCAAAATCATATAGAAACCTACATAGGAAAGAAGAAAATAACCTTTGAAGACATTGATGAAGATTTCGTTATAGGATTTAAAAAGTTTTTGAGTAAAAAAGCAAAAACGAAATCTAAAACGCTGTTATCACAGAACTCTAAATATACCTATTACAATAAATTTAAAGCCGCATTACGTCAGGCTTTTGACGATGGTTATACCCGAAGAAACTTCGCTACTACTGTAAAAGGTTTTGCACAGGAAGAAACAACCAGAGAATACCTTACGCAAGATGAATTGCAGGCTATGGCTAAAGCTTATTGTAAACATCAAGTTCTTAAGAATGCTTTTATGTTTAGTTGTTTAACCGGCCTTAGGTGGAGCGATATTAACAAACTTACCTGGCTTGAAGTTAGAGATGAAGAGGAAGGTTCACGGCTAATTTTTAAGCAAAAGAAGACTTCGGGACAGGAATATCAATATATATCTAATCAGGCGAGACAAATTATTGGAAAACGGAAAAGGGAAAATGACCGTGTGTTTCAAGGGTTAAAATATGGTGCCCATTTTAATGCAGAAATACTTAGATGGTGTATGCGGGCGGGTATTACTAAACATATAACTTTTCATAGCGCTAGGCATACGCACGCAGTATTACTATTAGAGTACGGAGCTGATATTTATACGGTTTCAAAAGTCTTAGGACATAAAGAAATAAGAACTACACAGGTATATGCCAAAATAGTGGATAAGAAAAAGAAGGAAGCAGCTAATTTAATTCCTGAACTCGAAATGGATTATGAGTTTTGATTTATTCAAATACCTGACCACCCTTGGCTTCATCTATATTTATGGAAGGCTTATTTTACATTATGGTGAAATGCTTTGGGCTTATATGATGAATGAGAGAATTTTATGGAATATAAAAATTGAAAGACCAAGGATTCTTTTCATGGGGTTGGGTTTGGGAGTTATGCATCTTGCTGTTTATTCGCGGTATTCTATTGAATCAGATGAGTTTTTAGTTTTAGGAATTAGTTTTCTTGTTTTTTTAGCCGGCTTTTTTCTTTCCATTCTTCCCTGGACCGATAAATTTAAAAATAGTATGCAGAGCCAAAAGCCAGCTGGCTCCCTAAAAAAGGACAAAAATTTTAATTTGAATATTTCAGAAGGTCAAGCTCAAAAGTTATATCATAATTTAATGAGGTATGATCTTTTAAATTATGATCAAACAAGCCTGCAGGATTTCAGGAATGTATTAACTAAAGATTGGGACGCTCATAATTCAAAAATTTATTTTAATATGGATGGACCAAGCTCTCGCGAATTTTATAAATTTCTTTCCCAAACATTTCCCAGTAATACGATGACAATTAAAAACCTATTTATTACTTCCGAATTAGTGTTGAGGGCTAATGGAAAAAAGTATAAATACAATACCTTAAAAAACGCTCACACTCGCACACCGTTTTCGAAAAATAATCAAGCTCTGGATAGTATATTTAAAGAACTGAGGTGAAAATGAATCGAATGTATGAAGTTACTTCATTTTAAAACTTCTAAAAAGCATATTATTTAAGCAAAAGCATAATTGTTGAAATAAATGTGGTCTTAATGTCATTTTACTGGAAACACTTGTTAAATTTGGGAATTATAGAGAAATATTTAAAAGGTAGGAGTCATCTTAGATGGGTAAGGAAAATTACTTAGGTTTTTCAGATTCAGAGTTGTGGAGTTTATTGCGTAGTGGTGAACGTTCCGCACTGAATGAAGTTTACCATAGAAATATTGATGTGCTTTATAGCTATGGGGCTAAGATAACTTCCGATCAGGGCCTTGTAGAAGACAGTATTCAAGAAGTTTTTATTACTATTTGGGAAAAACGACACAAAATAAAAGATACTACTTCCATTAAATTTTATTTATTTAAATCCTTAAAACGAAGAATATTTAGAAATTTAAAGAAATCCCAAAAATTTGGATTTCAATATGACTTTTCTGAATCAGCAATTGCCCAAAAGCTTAAAACCGAACCAACCACCGAGAATTTAGATGAAGCTACAATAAAAAAGATCCACCAAAGTCTTAATAAGCTGACTAATAGACAGAAAGAAATTGTTTACTTACGTTTTTACGCTAAACTAGAATTCTCTGAAATCTCGGAAGTAATGGATCTTAGTGTAAAAGCCACTTATAAACTCTTATCCCGCGCTATAGAACGGCTTAGAGGTAATTTTGTGTTTATTTTTATGTTTTTCTAAAACTTTTGTGAAAAAAATGGGGTAAAATCTCAAAGATGTGCATTTACTGGTAACAAACTAGTTGAATTTCGCGCGTTTTTCATCTAAACATTTAAATCAAATGGAGAAGTATCAAAGCTATAATGCTACCGATTTTATTGCAGATGATTCCTTTTTAAACTGGGTGTTGTCTGATGATAAACAATCCGCGTTATACTGGAGAAAATTTTTGGCTGAATACCCTCATAAAAAAGGTGAGGTTAATAAAGCAATTAAAATTATAAAGTCTCTGGAGTTTCGTGATGAGGTAGTGTTAAATCCATTTCAAAAAGAAAAACTTCTGGAAAAAATTAACTCCAGGATAGATTCTTTAAAAAATGGAAATGAGCAGCCAAAAGGTATAAAACGAAGAAATATTCTCCGTTATACCGGAATTGCTGCAAGCTTTGCTATTATCGCATTTCTAAGTTATTTCTTTTTAAACAATTTTCAGCGAACTACTATAAGTACAGATTTTGCTGAAAAGCGGGAAATGATGTTGCCAGATGGTTCTTCAGTTATCCTTAATGCTAACTCTGAAATATCCTATGCCAAAGATTGGAGTGGGGTAAATATTAGGGAAGTATGGTTGGAAGGTGAAGCTTTCTTTGAGGTGGTCAAAACCCGTGGGGAAAACAATGTACCCAAAACTTTCCTGGTTCATTCTGGAAACTTAAATGTAGAAGTTTTAGGAACGTCCTTTAATGTTGGTGAGCGTAGAGGGAAAACAAAAGTGACCCTGTTAACCGGTAAGGTTAAATTAGAGAACAAGCTCGATAAGAGTGCAGCTCCCCTAATTCTTGAACCTGGTGAACATGCCGAGGTTTCTACCAAAGATAAGGTACTAAAGAAATCGAAAGTTAATACCCGTAAATACGCAAGTTGGGTAGATGATTTGATGATTTTTGAAGCTACAGAACTAGGTGAGATAAAGTACGTGCTTGAAGATAACTTTGGACTGGAAGTGGTTTTTGAAGACCCAAAACTTATGCAACGTAAGTTTACGGGAGTTATTAAAACCGGGAATATTGAAGAATTTCTTAGAACCCTGGAACTTTCATTTGATATAGATGTTACTAATAAAGATGGAAAAATAATTTTCCGAAAGTAACTAAAAACTAGCTAAAACATGTTGAAAATTGTACAACCTTTACTGGCTGTCACGATGATCATGGGTATATTCATATATACTCATCCGGTAAGCTCTCAGGAGCAGCTGGCTTCAGTGCAACCTCTTCAGGAAAAAACAGGAAAGTCCTCCGGGAAGATTTCCCTAAAGAAACTCCTAAGCGAGATTTCCAAAGAACTGGAAGTTCATTTTAATTATGATAGTAATCTGGTAGAAAATCAGTTAATTGCTTTAGATAAAGTAAAGCTTGAGAAGGGACAGCTTGAAAAATCACTTAGAGAAATTCTTAGGAATGTCAATCTCGATATTCAAAAATTAGAGAACGATAACTTTGTTATTTATTCCCCCAATAATCCACTAAGGAAAACCTTTCAAAATAATTCAAATAGGAACGCACCATCAGAAACAAATAAAGAAAATTTAGAAAGACAGAATACGACTCAGGCTTCCGTGTTACAGAATATAGAGGTAAAAGGGTATGTTGAAGATGAAGATGGTTTACCAATTCCGGGTGTTACTGTAATAGAAAAAGGAACTTCAAATGGGACTGTGACTAATATGGAAGGAAATTATTCCTTGCAGGTTTCTCAAAGCAATGCAGTATTGGTTTTTTCATTTGTCGGGTACGAAACCAAAGAAATTCCATTGGAGGGAAGGGAAACTGTAGATGTTACCTTAGGAACCACCTCTGAATCTTTAAATGAAGTAGTAGTAACTTCTTTTGGAATAAAACAGGAGAAAAAAGCCTTAGGCTATGCCGTACAGGAAGTTTCAGGTGAAGAAATCGCCCGTACCGAAGAACCGAACCTGGTTAATGCCCTTCGGGGAAAAGTTGCCGGGGTTTCAATTAATAGCTCTAGTGGTGCAGCAGGAGCTGGTTCCAATATTATAATAAGGGGTATTACTTCTCTTAGTCCATCAGGCGATAATCAGCCATTATTTGTGGTGGATGGAATGCCTATTTCCAACTCAACAACTTCGGGGAGTGTATTGCCTAGCGAAGGTTCAGCAGCATCCGGAAGTAATGAGCAATATTCATTTACCAACCGTGCGGCTGATATTAATCCCGAGGATATTGAGTCAATTTCTATTTTAAAAGGTCCTTCCGCTACTGCATTATATGGACTTCGAGCAGCCAATGGTGCGGTGATTATCACCACTAAAAAAGGAAAAGAAGGTAAAACCCAGATTAGGGTTAAAAGTACCATAGCGTTTGAAGAGGTAAGCAAAACACCGGATATTCAAATGACCTATCGTGAAGGATGGAGAGGTCGCGCCAGGGCTTTTGAAGATCCCGATAGTCGTTTTGGCTATTCCTATGGTTATTATACCTGGGGTCCGCCTAATGGGCCTTTGGATAACCCGGCCAATCCTCACGAAGAATTTTACGAGACTGGCTTAAGGTTCAATAATTATGCAAGTATATCTGGCGGAAATAGCAAAACCAATTTTTATACCTCAGTTTCCCACATGGATCAGGAGGGAATAGTTCCCAATACTAATTATAAAAGAACAACTATAAAAATAAGCGGAGAAACTACTTTAGCTGAGAATTTTAAAGTGTCTGGAAGTGCTAATTACACCAACTCCGGAGGTAGCCGTCCAAACGGAGGTGACAAATCTGTGGTTAGTAACCTTAGAAGATGGTCACCAACTATAGATGTAAATGACCATGTAATGCCTGATGGCTCTGAAAAAGATTATACAAATGGTGTGATAAATAACCCGTTATACCTGGCTGAAAACAGCACTTTTGAAGATGACGTTAATAGGATTATTGGAGCTGTAGGTTTCAACTATACTCCTTTTAAGTGGATGACGGTAGATTATAAAATCGGGATGGATTATTATAACGACAGTCGAGTTAGATTTGCTGCCAATGATATCAAAGTAGCTATCCCGGTAAACGGATTTATGATAGAGGAGAATATTAACTATAAGGAGATTAACTCAAACTTTCTTGTAACTCTCCAAAAGGATTTCAATTCTGATTTCTCAGGTTCCTTAACGCTAGGTAATCAGGTTACCGATATTAATTACGACAGGTTAAATACTAGAGGAGAAGGTTTTAATCTTCCAGATTTTAAAGACCTGAGTAATACCACTAACTTATTTACAAATAAAAATGCTTATACCAGGAGGCTAGTAGGTGTTTTTGCTGATGCAAAGTTGAATTATAAGGAAACCCTGTTTTTAAATGTAACTGCAAGAAATGACTGGGCATCTACTCTTCCAAAGGACAACAGGTCTTTCTTTTATCCTTCGGTTAATATGGGATATATTTTTACTGAAACCTTGGGCGCACAACGGGATGACTTTCTTAGTTATGGTAAATTAAGAGCATCCTGGGCTAAGGTAGGTAAAGATGCTTCCCCTTATGTAGTAGGCCAATATTTTGAAGGAACTCCTGGTTTCCCTTTAAATGGAATTGGAGGATTTAAAAAATCAAATTCAGCGGGAGACTTAAATTTAAAGCCTGAAACGACCACCTCTTATGAATTTGGTACAGATTTGAGGTTTTGGGGTAATAAAATAGGAGTAGACCTTACCTATTTCCAACAGGCCAGTGAAAATCAAATTGTTTCTTTTCCTGTAAGTAATCCAAGTGGCCTTTCAAGGTTTACTACCAATGCAGGAGAAATTGAAAGTACCGGTATTGAAGCTTTAATAGATTTCAAACCTATTCAAACTAAAGATTTTTCCTGGGACGTAACCGTAAACTGGTCTAGGATTAGAAGTGAGGTACTAAGTTTACCAGAAGGTTTAGAAGTTATCGAATTTCAGAGTTCTGCTGAAGGTGTAACTAGTCGGGTTCTCGAAGGGGGCTCTCCGGGAGATTTATATGGTTATGGCTATGAACGTACGGAAGATGGCGAATTACTGATAGATGACGCTGGATTTCCAAATGTAGACAGAGACTCTTTAAAATATGTTGGTTCAGCTATGCCGGACTGGACAGGTGGAATAACAAACTCTTTTTCTTATAAGAATTTCAATTTTTCTTTTCTAGTTGAAGTTAAACAAGGAGGGGATGCTTATGACGAAAGTCGAATTAACGATTGGGAATTTGGAACTATTACAGCAACAAATCAACGGTATAAGGAAGTGATTTTCGATGGGGTGACGTCTGATGGACAGCCTAATACACAACCTGTGATTTTAGATCAGGATTATTATAGGCTATCGCGTTACAATGCTGCTTCAGAACTTCTCATGCAGGATGCTTCCTGGGTAAGATTAAGAAGCGCCTCACTCTCTTACCGCTTACCAAAATCAATTTTGGACAGAACTTTTTTTAGTGGAGTAACCTTTAGTGCGACAGGGAATAACCTATTGCTTATTACACCTTTCGAAGGTTATGATCCGGAAGGAACAACCTACAGCGCTGGAAGTAATGCTTTTGGATTAACGGGATATAGCATCCCAAATACCAGAAGTGTAATATTTGGTCTTAGTCTTAATTTCTAAAAATTAACAGGATGATAAAAACAAAATTTAAATATCAATATCTTCTCATATTCAGTATTTTACTACTAGCTTCTGGATGCGAAGATTTTTTGGATGTAAACGATGATCCTAATAAGATAAGTGAAGAGGAAGTAGAAATGGAAGTCATTTTACCAACTTCTATTTATTACCTGGCAGACACGTATTTCAATATTGCTTATTATACTAGTCAGTACACGCAACAGTCTTCCTCTGTAGGTAATAACGGTCCAAGTAACCAAAATGAGCTTTCGCTTACTTCGGCCTGGGTAAATATTTACCTCGACGGACTGACTTCGGCAAAAACCATTATTGATAAAGCAACCGAAGCTGAAGCTTATCATTACCGTGGAATTGCAAAGGTATTAAGAGTAATGAATATAGGAATTGCCACGGACCATTGGGGAGCCATTCCTTTTGATGAGGCTTTAATGGAAGAAGAGAATTTTAGTCCTTCCTATAATGACCAAAGCTATATTTATGCGCAAATCCCCGGTTTACTGGATGACGCTATTGCGGACCTTGAAATGGAAGACAATACTATTTATCAACCTGGTGAAGAAGATCTTGTTTACGGAGGAGATATCTCTAAGTGGATAAAATTGGCTTATACCTTAAAAGCCCGCTACGCTATTCATTTAACTAAAAAAGGTACCGTTGATGCCGCGCAAAATGCTTTGGATGCCTTGGAGCATGGAATGGAAAGTAATGCCGATGATTTTGGACTGGATTACTCTACCAGAACCTTTAACCCCTGGTATGCTGGGGTAGTGTTGGCAGGTCAGACAGGAAACTCCAACCTTATTGTTTCTGAACAGATTGTAGAATATATGGATGGTTCCAGTTATCCATATGCCAGTGCAGAACTGGATAATGATCCACGTTTGGATATCATTGCTTTCAACGAAGCCGAAGGTGAACCGCTTATTGGTGGTATCAATGGTGCCGGGAAAGGTAATGCAAATGCTCGTTTTGCCGAAGACAGTTACTATACTTCCCAGACTTCTCCTATTGAAATGGTAACCTATGCAGAACATAAGTTTATAGAGGCAGAAGCAAGATTTTTACTTAATGGCGGGGATGCCAGAAGTGAAGGCTCTACCGAGGAAGCTTACCAGGCTTACCTGGAAGGAATTGAAGCTAATATGGATAAAGTAGGTGTGAGTTCAGCTAATGCTAATTTATACCTTTCAGATGCTAGTATTGCGGTAGGAGCAGACAACCTTAGTTTGGATCTAATTATGAAAGAGAAATACCTTGCTATGTTTCTCCATCCCGAAGTTTGGACTGATATGCGTCGCTACGATTATAACGACAACGTATACAAAGATCTTGAACTCCCAGTGGCGCACAATCCGTTTCTTGAAGGTCGTTGGGTAAGAAGGGTGAGATACCCGGATTCTGAATATAGTCGAAATGATGTAAATGTACAGGAAGCAACAAAAGATGTTTCTACCAGGTTATGGTGGGATCAATAAAATAAATAATTATGAAAAATATAGCAAAAATACTATTGTCAGGCTTTATTGCCATCACAGCTATCTCTTGTTATAGCGATGATCTTTGGCTTGAAGAAAATGTAGAGGAAACCGGAAGAAGTACCCCTATAATTGCAAGTTTCACTACGTCTGACGAAGATTATTCCCCAGGTTCAGAAATTACTTTAGATCTAAGATACTGGTCTAATGATTCTATAGAACAGGTCGACTTCTTTGCTCAGGTAGATGGACATCCCGAACTGGACGATTTAAGAGTTTTCCCATATGAGGAAGCTTATTCTGAGCTAAGCAGAACCGATTCCCTTTTAATTAATTATACCGTGCCTGATGTACCTAGCGGAACCGAGTTTGAGTTCCAGGTAGTTGTTAGAAATGTAAATGGCCTTACCGCAACTTTGGATGAGGTGAGAGAGAGTCCTACCGGGGTTCCACAAGGGCGTGATGGTGGTGTGATCGATTTTGAAGTGGAGTAATAGCTCTAGAGTTAATTAAAATTTATTAAAATGAAAAAAACCAAGATAATGATACAACAGTTTTTTTTAGTGCTGACATTTTTAGTGAGTGCAGTTTCCTGTTCTGGTGATGAAAATAATACAGACGATAGTGGAAGTCAAGTTCCAGATCCTAATCCCGATGAGGAAGTGTCTTACGACATTCCAGAAGCAGAACCGGAAGATTTGGGTTTTAATCCCGAAAAATTTAGAGAAGTAGACAGCCGTGCTGCCCTTATGGGACGTTTACATAGCCTACTTGTAATAAAAAATGATACTCTGGTTTTCGAAAATTATTACAATAATTTTTCTGAAGGACAGGCAAGTAACCTTAAATCATCATCAAAAAGTATACTTAATCTTTTAATTGGAATTGCTATTGAAGAAGATTTTATAGAAAGTATAGATGAAACCTTATATGATTACGTACCGGAGATATACAACGATGAGATGGATCCCCGAAAAAAGGAGATTACGATAGAACATCTTATGACGATGACTTCAGGTCTGGAGTCTACAAGTCTGGATAATTATTCCGCCTGGACAAATAGTGATGATTGGTTACGCCACGCGCTGGAATTACCAATGGAAGCCGATCCGGGTGAATGGTATGCCTATAGTACGGGAGATACGCATTTGTTATCAGCTATTCTTACCGAAGCTACGGGAATGAGTTCTCTTGAATTTGCGCAAAAATACCTTTATGAACCTATGGATATAGAAGTAACCCGTTGGGAAACCGATCCACAGGGGTACAACGAAGGTGGTAATAATGTATATGTTAAACCTTACGATTTAGCCAAAATAGGTATAATGGTTAGCAACGGCGGGATTTATAAAGATCAACGCATTGTTCCAGAAGACTGGATAAAAGAGAGTATAAAATTTCAAGTAGAACCACAGGGCATTTCAAGACCTTTTGAAATTGAAGGTTACGGTTATTTGTGGTGGCTGGTAAAAGCTAACCAGTACAGCACCTACTCCGCTATTGGCCACGGTGGGCAATATATGATGACGATTCCGGAACTGGATCTTATTGTAGTACTTACTTCTTTAAGTCAGGGAAGTACGCCGGGAGATCATTTCACCGATATCGCCAGTTTAGTAGAAGACTATATCCTCGCTTCACTGGAGGAGTAGAAGTAATTCTTTTCACTTAAAATTAAAACAATGGAAAAAAAATATATAAACATTCAGCGCTCGTTAAGCTATTTCCTTCTTTGCTTAATGACAGTAGGTTTTTTAACCTCTTCCTGTTCATCTGATGATGATCTTGAGGATATAGAAGAAGATACTGCCAGGCAGGATGCCCAAATAAGTTTTGATCCTGAATATTTTGGTCAAAGCTTTAATACCGCACCCGATTCCACACATCAATTTACTGTAAAGATCAATAAAGGTCAAAAAGTGGCTACCGGTTTTTCGGTTTACGAAAAAATAATATCTGAGGGTGTTGTGGTACAGGAAAGAACAGAACTTCCAGAATATCGCCGCGATTTGAGCGGAGAAGATACCGAAACTATCGAATTTGAATATCACGTAGCTGAGGAGCGCCAGGATAAAGATAAGATTACCCTGGATTTCGTGGTAGAGCAGGAAGAGAATGAAGTTTCCGAAGCTATGGTCCTGGAGGTAGAAAAGGAAGCTCCAGAGGAAGATCCAATTCAGGAAATAAATGATATCATCTATTATACACAACTAGCCCTTGGTGGTCAGGATAATTCAGATATTGGAAGTTTCTTCAATATAGAAGAAGCGACAGATTATACACTTCCAGAAGCGAGCAGCAATCAGGAAAGAATTGACCTGGGTATGCTTGTAGGAGCTTCTACCGGTATTAATTTTCTTGCACCGGCAAGTAGTGGTTTCCAATATTTCGGATCGGAAATTAGCGATGCGGTATATGATGGCTGGGATATTAAAAATGATGGCGAATTTGTGAATATTGGTAATCTTGATGATGCCGAAGCTATTTTTGATAATTTAGAATTTTCAGCAGATATTATTTCTGCCTTTGAAGAAGCCCAGGCTAATGTAACCAGTATTCCCGGTTATGTTGAAAATGAGAACGGACCTGGAGATAGAGTTAGAAGGGTCAATGTTGGAGATATTATTTTCTTTAAAACAGAAAGTGGTACCATAGCCGTGTTGAAAATAACCTCAATACTGCCAGATACAGCTGGAATGGTAGAATTTGAAATGAAAACCGCAGCCGATCCTGATACAGAACCTGTTGATCCAGGAGAAGGAGGAGATGAAGATGATGATAATGAAGGAAGCGAACTTGCTTATTTCCCTGAAATAGAAGTTGGGGGCCAGGACAATAGTAGTGTAGGAAGCTTTTTTAACATTCCTAACCAGACGGTTTACAGCCTTGAAGATGCTACAACTAACCAGGCGGATGTTAATTTCATAATGCTGGTAGGTGCCAGTACAGGAGTTAATTTCCTGGCGCCTGCAAGTAGTGGTTTACAATATTTTGGTTCTGATATAGAAACAGCTGTTTATGAAGGCTGGGAAACTAAAAATGATGGCCAGTTCGTAAATATCGGAAATACTGATACAGCAGCTCTTTTTGAAGGGCTTTCTTCAGAAGAGGAGCTTAGTGAAGCATACCAAACCGCTTTGGCAGAAGTAGAAGATATGCCAGGTTATGTTGAAAACGAAAATGGTCCTGGGGACAGAATACGGAGAGTTAAACAAGATGATGTGATTTTCTTCGAAGCAGAAGATGGTACTTTGATCGTCTTTAAAGTGAATCAATTAGCCACTGAGACTTCCGGTTCTGTTATTTTTGAAATGAAGACAGCAAATTAGCCAAATTGGATGGAGCCTGGCTCGAAGACTTAGGTGATAGCAAATTAGTTCTTCTTGGTCAGGCTCTATTTTTTTAAAAACATTGATAATGAAAAATTTTAAAAGTCAGTATTTATTAGTTTTCCTGGTAATCTTTGGGCTTTCCTGTAAAGATACCGGTAAAAAAGACCTTGCAAAAAAGGAAAATTCCGAAGAAAAAGAGCGGGCGATTGTCTCCACTATTTTAGAGGAAGAAGATTCCTTTTACCACGTAGATTTTGAAGGTTATCCCGAGATGGATAATAGTTTGCCCATTGGGGTTTTTGATTCTGGTACCGGCGGATTAACGGTACTGGACGCGCTGGTTAATTTTGACGGTTACAATAATGAAAATCAAGAAAAAGGGAGCGATGGTGCGCCCGATTTTACTTCAGAGAAATTTATCTATCTGGCCGATCAGGCCAATATGCCCTACGGCAATTATTCCAGCGAAGAAAAGACAGATTTATTGATAGAACATATCCTTAAAGATACCCAGTTCCTGCTTTCAGATAAATATTATCGAGAAGCCGGGGATACTGTTTTTCAAAAGGATAAGCAACCGGTAAAATCAATTGTAATTGCCTGTAATACCGCTACCGCTTACGGGAGTGAATTTATTAGGGAATTTATTGATAAAACGGGAATTGAATTAAAAGTAATTGGTGTAATAGATGCAGGTGCTCGCGGAACTCTTGCTACGCTGGGGAAAGATGAAAATGGCTCTATCGGAGTGATGGCAACAGTTGGAACTATTGCTTCTAAAGGTTATGAGAATACTCTTTTAAAGGTGAAAGACGAGTTGGGTTATACCGGGGAAATCCAGGTTTTTAACCAGGGTGGCCACGGAATTGCTGAAGCAGTAGATGAAGAACCTGATTTTATAAATAAAGATCTGGAAAATCCTCGGGAAGATTATCGTGGACCTTCTCTAAATGATGAAAATTTCGAGATTGACAGAACTTTGATGGATATCTATAATTTTGATTTTGATCACGGTAAAATGCTATGTGATAGTAAAGATACTGACGATTGCCAAATTCTTCAAATTAACGATTCTGAAAATTATGTGCGTTACCATGTGGTGAGTTTATTGGAAAAAATAAGAAATGCCAATAATCCTCAGCCTTTAAAAGCTATTGTATTGGGTTGTACGCATTATCCTTATTTAACCGAAGAAATCAATCAGGTTCTCGATGAACTTTATAATTATCAGAAAGATGGCGAATATATCTATCGTGATTTTATGGCAGAAGATATTGCTATTGTAGATCCCGCTGTTAATGTTGCCGAGGAGTTGTATGTGTATATGAAGGAGAAAAACCTTTTCAATCCTTCCGGGGATATGATGAACAGCGAATTTTTTATCAGCGTTCCTAATACCGAAAATGAAAATGTTCAGTTGGACGATAACGGGAGATTTCCTTACGAGTATAAATACGGAAGAACCGAGGGTGAAATTCAGGAATATGTTAAAGTAGTGCCTTTTAGCAAAAATAATATTTCAGAAGAAACTCTGGATCGTTTTAAAAATTCAATACCGGAAACCTATAAACTGGTGGAAGAATTTACGCGTTCCAATCCCAAAACCGAATACCTAGAAGAATCAGCAAGAATAGATTAAATGAAGAAAGAAATTAGATTGAGCAGTTTTTCAATATTGGCTGCGTTGTTTATTGTAATAAGTAGTTGTGCAAATGCTCAAATTACCGCACCAGACTATTTAATTACCGGTGCCAGAGTTTTTATAGATAAAGAAATAGGTTTTAAAAACCTTGATGTTGGAGTTAAAGATGATAAAATCGTTTTTTTGGGCGATGCCGCTTCCCAGAATTTTAAGACCACAAATATTATTGAAGCTGATGGAAAAATCCTTTCACCGGGATTTATAGATCCGCATACACATTTAACCTACGATCTTTCCCGTGAAGATCGTAAAGCAAATTTGCCTTATTTAATGCAGGGCGTTACCACCATTGTAACCGGAAACGATGGTTCCAGCCCAATTCCGATTGGGGAAAAGCTGGATGAGTGGCAAAGTAACGGCATTGGCACCAATGCCGCGCTTTTAGTAGGTCATGGTTCCGTTCGTAAAGAAGTTTTGGGATTAAAGGATGTGCAGCCAAATGCCGATGAATTGAAACAAATGAAAGATCTCGTGGCCCAGGCTATGAAAGATGGTGCTTTTGGTATTTCTACCGGGCTTTTTTATTCCCCTGGAAGTTATTCAGAAACCGAAGAAATTATCGAGCTTTCTAAAGTGGCATCGGAATATGGAGGAATTTACGACACGCATATGCGCGATGAAAGCAGCTATACCATAGGCTTAATAAAATCTGTTGAAGAAATACTGGAGATTGCCGAAAAATCGGATATTCCTGTTCATATTTCCCATATTAAAGCCCTTGGGAAAGATGTTTGGGGAAAGAGTGCCGAGGTTATTAAAATGGTTGAAGAAGCCCAGGAAAAAGGACTAATAGTAACCGCAAACCAATATCCGTACCCAGCTTCGCGTACCAACCTTATCGCAGCGGTAATCCCGAGATGGGCAGAAGATGGTGGTTATGAAAGTTTGATAGAACGTTTTAATGACGCAACACTTCAAGACAGTCTAAAAGCTGGAATCAAAGAAAATATCAGGCGACGAGGAGGTCCCGAAACGCTTATTTTCTCTTCTGCGGAAGACGAAAAGTTAAACGGACTTTCCCTAAAGGAAATTGCTTCAAACTGGGATATAACTCCTACTGAAACTGTGATAAAAGCGCTTAAAGCAGATGGTGAAATTAGGGTAGTGAGCTATAATATGACCGATGAAGATTTAAATTCATTTATGCAACAGGAATGGGTAATGACCGGATCAGATGGGACTCCTGGCCATCCCAGGAAATACGGCTCGTTTTCAACAAAAATGAGAAAATATTATAAAGAAGATGGTATTATAGATTTGCCTTTTCTACTGCACAACCAGTCAGTCCTGGTAGCGGAAACATTTGGTTTTGAAAAAAGAGGGAAAATCGAAGAAGGTAATTTTGCCGATTTGATCTTATTTGATCCTGATGAAGTGAAAGATCACGCTACTTTTGATGATCCTTCAAAGTTAGCCACAGGAATGAATTTGGTAATTGTAAATGGTGAAATTGTTGTACGAAATGGAGAATTTGCTAATAAATTAGCTGGTAAAGCACTGAAACATCAAAATACAAAGCCTTAATTTAAGTAGGAACCCGTACCTATAATTTTAATAAGGTTTTTTAAATAAATTACTCTGCACAGGAAATAAGAAACGTCAATAATCAAAAATTCATTTTTCTAATGAAAGTTTACTCAAGAATTCTAGTTCATATTTTAATTTCTGTTTGTCTTCTAGGCTGTGCAGATGCTACCAAAGTATTTACCGAAACTTCCAATTCCGGAAAAACAGCCTTTGCTAAAAACGGAATGATAGTGAGCGCACATCCGGAAGCTACCAGGGTAGGATATGAAATACTTAAAAAAGGCGGGAATGCCATAGATGCTATGGTCGGTGTTCACTTTGCTCTCGCAGTGGTTTATCCCTCAGCCGGAAATCTTGGAGGAGGAGGTTTTTTAATGTATAGAGAAAATTCCGGCGAAATCTCCTCACTGGATTTTCGGGAAATGGCACCAGCTGCAGCTCACGAAGATATGTATCTGGATGAGGAAGGCAATGTAATTGAAGGGCAAAGCCTTTATGGACAAAAAGCTTCGGGTGTACCTGGCTCGGTTGATGGAATGTTTACCGCACACGAGCGTTTCGGTACACTTTCTTTTGAAGAATTGATTACACCGGCTATTAAATTAGCGAACAAAGGATTTAAAATTACCGCACACCAGGCTAGAAATTATAATAATTATAAAGAGGTTTTTTTAGAGAATAACCGAAATCCCAGGACGGTCAAACTAATAAAGGAAACCGAGTGGAAAGAAGGTGATCTTTTAGTTCAAAAAGATCTCGCAGCTACCCTAAAACGTATAAAAAATAATGGTAGGGCCGGATTTTATGAAGGAAAAACAGCTGAGCTCCTTGTGGCCGAAATGAAGGCTGGAAATGGGATTATAGAGCTTGAAGATTTGAAGAACTATAAATCTACCTGGAGAAAACCTGTTACAGGAAATTATAGCGGGCACAAAATTTACAGTATGGCGCCTTCAAGCAGTGGAGGAATAGCGTTGGTACAATTACTCAAAATATCAGAACACTTTCCAATTTCTAAGTACGGCTCTAAATCGGCTAAGACTATTCATATAATGACTGAAGCAGAAAGAAGAGTCTATGCAGATAGGGCCAAGCACCTGGGAGATTCAGATTTCTGGGATGTTCCAATAGATGAACTTTTAGCCGATTATTATATTGCAGCGAGGGTAGGAGAAATCGATTTATCTCAAGCAACTTCCAGTCAAGGAAGTAAGGGCAATGGAACTTGACAATATTACTGAAAGTGAGGAAACCACCCATTACTCCATAATTGATGGCCAGGGTAATGCAGTTTCCCTTACAACAACCATTAATTCAGCTTATGGATCTAAAGTTTTTGTGGAAGGTGCCGGTTTTCTTATGAACAATGAAATGGACGATTTTAGCAGCAAACCCGGTGTTCCAAATAAATACGGCCTTTTAGGAGGCGCTGCAAATTCTATTCAGCCTGGGAAACGAATGCTTAGTGCTATGACGCCAACGATCATCGAAAAGGATGGGGGATTATTTATGGTAGTAGGTACACCAGGAGGATCTACGATTATTACCTCTGTTTATCAAACTATATTAAATGTTATTGACCACGGAGATGAGCATGTACTGAAGCGGTTTCCGAAAAAAGATTTCATCATCAATGGAAACCGGATCAAATTTATATGGAAAAAAATGCCATAGATCAGGAAGTAATTGAAGAATTGAAGAAAATGGGACATAAAGTTAAAACTCGAGGCTCTATAGGAAAAGTCGACGCTATTTTGGTGAATCCCGACGGGAGCTATGAGGGCGCAGCTGATCCACGAGGTGATGACTGGGCTATTGGATTGGAATAAATTATAATTTATAACGACTAAAGCGCTTGAAATGAAAAAAGTAATAGTAATAGGAGGCGGGATTATAGGATTATGCTCTGCCTACTACCTTAGAAAAGAAGGCTATTCAGTTACTGTTATAGAGAAAGGAGATCTCACCAAAGGAGCTTCAAATATTAACGCAGGATTTATAGCACCTAGTCATATTCTTTCATTAGCCTCTCCGGGAATGATAAACAAAGGTTTAAAAATGATGTGGAATAAATCCAGTCCATTTTATATTAAACCAAGATGGGACCCAGAATTCTTTAACTGGGCGTGGAAATTTAGAAAATCATCAACAAAATTTCGCGTAGAAAGGTCAATTCCCGTTCTAAAGGAACTTCTTTCGGAAAGTCAACGGTTATACGAAGAACTACTAGATTCAGTTGAATTTCAACCTCACTACGATAAAAAAGGCCTACTGTCTGTTTTTGCTTCCCGAAAATGTGAAAAAGAAGAAATAGAGAAAGGTAAGAAAATAGAAAATGAAGGGATTAAGGTAAATTTTTTATCACGTGATGAAATTCTGGATTTACAACCTTCACTTTCAGATAAAACAGCTGGCGCGGTACATTATGTAAATAATTCACATACCACTCCCAATCATTTTATGAAAAACTTCTACCAATATTTACTGAAGATGGGGGTGAAAATTAATTTGGAAGAAGAGGTTACGGAAATTAAAACCGGGGATAATAAAATTTTGGGCATTCAAACTTCTAAATCATTTTATGATGGTGATGAATTTGTATTGTCTGCGGGAAGTTGGAGTTCTAATTTCGCTAAAAAGCTTGGTCTTAATTTAACTTTGCAGGGAGGAAAAGGCTATAGCATAGACTCTTTTACCGCAAATAAAATTAGTATTCCTACAATCTTAACCGAAGCAAAAGTTGCGGTTACACCTATGGATGGTTTTACCCGGTTTGCAGGAACAATGGAATTCTCGGGCCAAAATGAAATTATACGATCAGAAAGAGTTTCAGCGATAAAAAAAGCAGCCCAATCTTATTACAAAGATGTAAATATAACAGATAAAGAGATGAAAAACGTAAGGTCGGGGCTGCGACCTGTTTCTCCTGATGGTTTACCATATATAGGGAAATCCCATACCTACCAAAATATAACTATTGCTACTGGGCACGCAATGATTGGGTGGAGCTTAGGACCTATAACCGGAAAATTAGTGAGTCAGTTAATTTCGGAGAAAGAACCTAGCATAAAACTTGAAACCTTCTCTTTATATAGAAAATTCTAGAATGAGCTAATTATTATAGCCTAAAGAGCTGGGATAAATTTAGGTAATCTTTTAAAAATAAAGATAATAGCACCTTATCATTTTATGTTTTTCGTTTTCGTACTTTTTAAACTAGTGGGAAAATAGAAATTAAGCGGTTTTCTTATCCCGTTGGAAAGGTAAAATAATTATAACCTCAATATTTTATACTTTATTGATATAGCTTTGACGCAACCAATTAGGAGGTAGTGCATCTTCTAAATAAGACAAAGGTACATTTAGCTTTGTAAGTTGAGTTAAAACAAAAGTTATGAAAGTATTGAGTAAAATATTCCTTTTTTCGCTTGTTATTTCAATGTACACATACTGCGAAACAGATGCAGGAATTTGTGATAATGGAGATGCCGCACAGCTATATTATACGCCTGATTGCGCAACAATCAATGGATACGTAATACTTGAAGGCAGTAATAAAACGTATGTTTTTCAACACGAAATCGATGAACAATTCCAGGGTGCTGGAATTGATGTCTGTGTACAGTATGAGATTGAACCAGAACCTATACCCCTAACTGCCGAGTGTACTCAAGGAGATGTCATTACTATATTCAATTTAAAAGAGAGGTAGTAAGTATTAAAAAGCCAAAGGCAAGTACCTAAGGGACAAAAAGAAGACTGATAAATATTTATCTTTTTTTAGATGCTGTATTTTCTTTGAAAATTAAACTAATTAAAGTTCCTTTATTTTCCATACTATTAACTTGAATTTTCCCCCCGTGTAAGGTCATTATTTGTTTAGAAAGGCTTAGGCCTATACCACTTCCTTCTTTTTTAGTGGTGAAGAATGGAATGAAAATTTGATCTTTGATTTCTTCAGGGATTCCCGGTCCGTTATCGGTAACTGAGATTACCACCTGCCCATCAAATTTCTTTACAGCAAAAACCTTTACTTTCGGATTTGGAGTATTTTCACAGGCTTCCATTGCGTTTAATACCAGGTTTATTAATACCTGTTCTAATAAATAGGCATCGGCTTCTACCTTTAAATTAGAATCTTTTAAATCAAAATCCAATGTGATATTCTTGTTCCTTCCCGGTTTTAAAAGATTTTCTAAACTTTTGAATAACTCACGTAATTGAATTTGCTCTTTATCAATATTGGTTACCTTACTTAAACTCCTGTAGGTTTTTGCAAATTTGAGCAGGCCCTCACTTCGTTTTTCAATGCTGGATAAGCCTGCATTAAGATCTTGAATATCTAGAATGTTATCCTTCAGGATTTTTCTGATGCATTTCCGCTTGAAATTTCAGCGTACCTGCCAGTGAAGAAATAGGGGCAATGGAGTTCATAATCTCATGGGTCATGACACTCAGTAACTTTTTCCAGGCTTCAGATTCGGTTTTATTCAGGGTATCTTCGATATTATGTAGCACAATTAATTTAAAAGAATCTTCCCCAACATTAAAAAGGGCGTTTGTTACTAAAACCTTTATCGTCTCTTTTTTAATAGGTATTTCCAAAGCATTTGCTTCGGAATAGAAATTGTCAAAAAGCAGTTGATGCACTTTATTGTTTCTACTTTTTACAAAACTGATATTTTTAAAAGATGGGAAATTTAATGATTCCTGGAAAGCTTCATTTGCCCACAAGACTTCGCCGTTTTTTGTGTTATAGGCAAGAATACCAATATCTATTAGTTCCAGAATTTTTTGCAAATAAAGATACTGTGTTTCTTTTTCGGAGTTTATTTCCCGAACAACAGTATTTACAGTATTAAAGCCTTTGTACAAGGATTGGATGTCCCGTGATTTGTTCTTCTCCAGGTAATTTCTTGAGAAATCACGGTATTTAACAGATTCAAAAAAATCTTCAATGATATTAAATCGTCGACTTAGAAAACGGAAAAACTCATAAGTAATGAGAACCAATAGAACACCTAAACCTGTGGCTACTAAATAATAGGTTTTAAGAACAGCATACATTAAAATTCCAATGACAGGGATTAAAAGAAAAATCCGTATTAAAACTCCGGTATGATAGCTTTTAAAGGTCATATTTCTCGAGTCTTCTGTAAAGTGCGGCACGTGTAATTCCCAGTTCTTTAGCCGATTTTGAAATATTTCCCTTGTTTTTATCAATAACCTTTAGAATAGTATTCTTTTCAACTGTTTCCAGCCTGGTATCTTCAATTTCGTTACTTTCAACCTTACTTTCTATTGCTGAAAACGAGATATCGTTCGCGGTAAGTAAAGTCCTCTCGGTCATAATAACCGCTCTCTCGATCACAAATTGCAATTCCCGGATATTTCCTGGAAAATTGTGACTTTTTAATTTACTTAAAAACCCTGGATCTAATTGAAATGGGCCTTTAGCATATTTTTCAGAATAAAGTTCTAAAAAATATTTGGTGAGTAGCGTAATATCGGTACCACGATGTCTTAGGGGCGGTACAATAATATCAACTGTGTTTATTCGATAGATTAAATCTTTTCTAAATTTTGATTCATTCGATAATTCTGAAATATCTAAGTTGGTAGCGCATATAAGCCGGATATCAATAGGGATAACTTCATTAGACCCAAGTGGACTAATTTGCCTGTTTTGAAGCACAGTGAGTAATCTTGCCTGCTGGCTAAGACTGATATTACCAATTTCATCAAGAAAAAGTGTACCGCCCTGGGCAGCTTCAAACCTGCCTTTTCGATCTTCTCTAGCATCGGTAAAGGCACCTTTTTTATATCCGAATAATTCACTCTCAAAAAGGTTGAAGTAAGCGCTCCTACATCTACTTTTACAAAAGCTTTATTTTTTCGATTTGAATTTTCATGAATTGCTTTAGCAACCAGGTCTTTTCCCGTACCATTTTCCCCGAGAATTAAAATGTTTGCATCTGTAGGTGCTACTTTTTGTATTTTCTGAAATACTTCCTGAATTTCTTCGCTTTCCCCAATTATTTTAGATCCATCACTAGTTGGCTTTATTGGTTTACCTTTACTTTTCCTGTTTTGAAGCATTTCTTGTAAAGACTCTATCACCTTTTTATTTTGCCAGGGTTTAACAATAAAATCTGAAGCGCCTTCTTTTAATGACCGAATGGCGAGATCAATATCACCATAAGCAGTAATTAAAATAACATCGGTTTCGGGAGTGATTTCTTTAATTCGCTTAAGCCAAAAAATACCTTCATTTCCCGTATTTACGAGTCCGTTAAAGTTCATATCCAGGATTACCACGTCAAAACGTGAATTCTCTAGAAGGCTATTTATATTTCCTGGTTGTTTTTCAATAGTAATTTCCGCAACAAAAGGTTTCAATAAAAGACGGAGTGCAGTCAGGACATCCTGATCATCGTCAATAATAAGTATTTTGGCATTTTTAAGTTGCATAGTGCAATATTACAATTTAATACGAAGGCTTCAGAATTTCAACAGCTCAAAAAAGCAGCCTAATAAAAATGTACTACAAGCGAACACCAGGTGTTCGAAAATGAACACTTTTTATTCATTATAAAATTTTAGATGATTGAATTACAGCGTATTGTGATTTGTGGCACTGTATTGTCTATAAACTAATCGTAAACAAATTATTTTATGGACATACCGCTTAAAAAGAAACGCTTTACCACTAAAAAAATCGCCATTATTGGAGGTGCGATTTTAATTATTGCATTGATCACCTTCGTTTTGATTTCTTCAACAGGAAATTCCAAATTGAATGTTGAAAAAGAGAGAATCAGCATCAGTGAAGTAAAGAAAGGTAATTTTCAGGAAAATATTCCTGTTAACGGAGTTGTCTTACCTATCAAAACCATTTATCTGGATGCAATGGAAGGAGGAAGGGTAGAAGAGCGATTTGTAGAAGACGGGAAAATGATGGAAAAGGGAGAGCCTATTATCAGATTATCCAATACCGATTTAGAACTGAGTTTGGTTAATCAGGAAACATCAGTATATAACTTACTTACTCAAATGCAAATTTCTCAAAATGCCGCCCGGCAAAATACTATTAATAGAAGAAATAATCTTACCGATGTCGAGAATCAGTTTGTAGAAGCTAAAAGGTTGTATAAGCTCAATGAGAAACTTTATAAAAAGGGTGCAGTTGGTAAACAGGATTTTCTGGAGTCAAAAAACAATTATAATTATCAAAAGGAAAAATTAAATCTAGCCCGACAGGTTTTAGCCCAGGATTCTACTGCGGTAAACCAGGAGGCCCGCCAGGCAAAAGAATCTTATGAACGTACAAGGAAGGCATTGCAACTTATGCGTAAGAAAGTGGAGGACCTTGTAGTTCGCGCCCCTATAGATGGACAATTAACCGCTCTTGACGCCGAAATTGGCCAGTCTAAATCTAAGGGAGAAAGGTTAGGGCAAATAGATGTGGTAAGTGCCTATAAAGTAAGAGCCGAAATAGATGAACATTATATTTCCCGGATTTTTAATGGACAAAGAGGAGAATTCAATTTCAATGGGAAGAAATTTCAGCTAGAAATTAAGAAGGTATATACTCAGGTCTCTAATGGCCGCTTCCAGGTAGATATGCATTTTCTAGAAGAGGCTCCCGATAAGATTAGAAGAGGCCAAAGTTTACAAATAAAATTGGCTTTAAGCCAGGAGAAAGAAGCTATACTGGTATCTAAAGGAGGTTTCTTTCAACAAACTGGAGGGAATTGGATTTTTAAAATTTCAGAAGATGGGGAAAGTGCTTATAGGACTCCAATACAATTAGGGAGTCAGAATACTGAATATTACGAAGTCCTTGGCGGTATTGAACCGGGGGATAAGGTAATTACTTCCAGTTATTCTAATTTTGGTGAAATTGAAGAACTGGTTTTGAACTGAGAATATAGAAGACAACAATCAAAAATAATCTGAACAAAATGATAAAAATTACCAACCTCGAGAAATATTATCAAACCGAAGAGGTACAAACTATAGCATTAAATAAACTGTCGTTTGAAGTAAAGGAAGGTGAGTTTGCGGCTATTATGGGGCCTTCGGGATGTGGGAAATCTACCTTATTAAATATTCTTGGACTATTAGACGATCCAGATGGCGGTAGCTACCTTTTCAACGGTACTGAAGTTGCCGGCTACAATGAGCGCCAGCGGGCCAAATTGAGAAAACACAACATTGGATTCGTTTTTCAGAGTTTTAACCTTATAGATGAACTCAGTGTTTTTGAGAATGTGGAGCTTCCACTTATATATACGGGTGTAAAACCTGCTGAAAGAAAAGAGCGTGTGCATGAGGTCTTGGAAAAGATGCAGATTATGCACCGTAGAAAGCATTTTCCACAGCAATTATCGGGTGGACAGCAGCAAAGGGTGGCTGTTGCCCGGGCTGTGGTGAATAATCCAAAGCTTATTCTTGCAGATGAACCAACAGGAAATCTGGACAGCAGCAACGGGAATGAGGTAATGGATCTTATTAACCGAACTAAACGAAGCGGGAACCACCATCATCATGGTTACCCATAGCGAACACGACGCTAAATTCAGTCATCGAATCATCAGGATGCTGGATGGGCAGAAAGTAACCGAAAACGTATTGGTTTAAAACCGGGTCATTCATCAATCAAAAAAATTATGCTCAGAAATTATTTTAAAATAGCGTGGCGTAGCCTTCAAAAAAACAGATTGCAAACTTTCATCAACCTGTTAGGTTTAACCGTGGGAACTGTATGTTGTTTAAGTATTCTGGTCTATGTGTATGCTCAATTTGGATATGATAATCAGTTTACCGATTCCTCTTCAATTTACCGGATTACCACTAGTATTAAAGAGCATAACGAGGGGAAACCTTCCGCCGGAACTTCTCCGCCTATTGCTTTTGCTATGCAAAATGATTTCCCGGAAATCGCTGAAGCTACCCGGGTGGTCTATTTTGGGGACGGTAATTCGGGCCTTTTAAGAAATTCTCAATCAGGTGAATCTTTTTATGAAAAAAGGGGCTATTTGGCCGATTCTACTTTTTTTAAATTATTCGATTACCCTTTTGTTGAAGGCGTATCCAAGGGTTCTTTAAATACACCAAATTCCGTCGTGCTTTCAGAATCTCTTGCCAGGAAACTCTTCGGAAGTAAAAGGGCTTTACACAAAACATTGGTTTTAGGAAGCGGTGAGGATGAGCAGAAACTGATTGTAACTGGTGTATTCCAAGAAAATTTCGGCAAGTCCCACCTTCAACCAAATTATATTCTTACGATGAATACCGAAGGACTCGGACAACACGTAAGAAATGTTCAGAATTTTGCTACTGAAAACTTCGCTTTAAGTTACTTGAAGTTGAAACCGGGTACCAGTCCGGAGAAACTTCAGGATAAATTTCCTGAATTCCTGCAAAGGCATGGTGCAAAGGATTTTGCCAAGGTAGGTTTTACTAAATCGCTTAACCTCCAAAAAATTACTGATATTCATTTGTATTCCAGGGGAATAAGTAACCAGCTTAGTCCGGTTTCGGATATAAATTTTCTTTTCATGCTCCTGATGCTGGCACTATTTATCCAGGTGGTTGCCTGTATCAATTTTATAAATCTTACTACAGCAAGGGCAAGTAAAAGAGCCCGGGAAATTGGTGTGCGGAAAGTCATAGGAGCAGATAAAACCTCTTTGGTAAAACAGTTTCTAGGGGAATCAGTTTTACTCTCACTGTTTGCATCTTTACTTAGTTTTCCTCTCACTGTCTTGACTCTACCTTTTGTAAATACAATTACCCAGGGAGATATAGGTTATTCTGCCTTATTCGACTGGAAAATTTTTGCTGCTTTGTTAGTTTTGGGGATCCTTACCGGGCTGCTAGCGGGCCTTTATCCTGCTTTCATCCTTTCAGGAATAAAACCGGTAAAGGTTTTGAAAACTTCTGTAAACCTAAATTTGGGTAATGGTTACCTGAGAAAAGCGCTGGTGGTTTTCCAATTTGTGATTTCTATCGGGCTCATTTGTTCAGTGATAATTATCACACAACAAGTGAGGTTTTCCCAACAAATGGACATGGGATTTAATAAAGATAACCTGATTGCCATGCGACTGGGAACGGAAACAGTTTCTAAAAGATTTGAAGTTATAAAAGACAAGTTTGAATCTATAAATGGAATTACTCAATGTGGCAGGTTCCAACTATTATCCAACCGAATTTATAATGGGTGATATGGGCATGATACTTCCCGGGGGAAGCCTAACGGATCGCACGTTGGTACATTATCATGGCGTTAGTCCGAATTATCTTAATACCGTAAATACAAAACTTCTGGCTGGGCGGGGATTAAGGGAGAATGATGAGGATCAAATTTTGGTTAATAAGGCAACAATAGACGCCTTCGGAATTCCACTTGAAAAAGCAGTTGGCTCCAGGCTGGTAGATACCAATGGAGATGATTCAGATAGCTATGAGATAATCGGGGTGACCGAAGATTATCATTTTGGCACCTTAAAAGAAGAAATCGAGCCGATGTTGCTATACAACGAAGTAGAACCCGGCTGGATCATTTTACGAACAGAGACAAATGATTTGCAACCTCTACTTGGGCAGCTAAAAAGTTCCTGGGAAAGTATAAATCCCAATACTCCATTTGTTTTCAATTTTGTGGATAAGGAAGTCGAGAAATTATATGCGGAAGAAAAGAGATTGGGTAAAATTTCTATTGTATTCACTTCTTTGGCTATTCTTATTAGTTGCCTGGGATTATTCGGGCTTGTCTCCTATGTAGCGGAACAGAAGAAAAAGGAAATTGGTATTAGGAAAGTTCTTGGTGCAAATGTAAAAAATGTGGTGCAACTACTTACAAAAGACTTCCTTGGTTTGGTGGTTATAGCGTTCTTAATTGCTACCCCACTTGCTTATTTCGTAATGTATAATTGGTTGAAAGATTTCCCAAATCGTATTAGCATAGAGTGGTGGGTTTTTGTCATTGCAGGTGTAGTTGCTTTCTTAATCACTCTTGTAACAGTTAGCTCACAGGCTATAAAAGCAGCAATAGCAAACCCGGTAAAAAGTTTAAGAACTGAATAATTCATCATCAATCAGAAAATTATGTTCAGAAATTATTTTAAAATAGGGTGGCGAAATCTTTGGAAAGAGAAAACTTTTACTTTTCTAAATATTTTCGGACTATCCGTGGCATTTGGAGCAGCCATACTTCTCTCTATTTATTCACTTTTCGGGCTTTCTTATAATAACTTCCACAAGAATGCGGATAACATTTACCAGATATACCACACAGAATACACTCCTAAAGGTCCCGAACCTGGAATTGCCAATCCACTCCCATTTGCCAGCTGCCCTCAAAGAAGAAGTTCCCGGAGTGGAAAAAATAACACGATTTAACGGGGGGGGAGTATTGGCAGGTATTGGTGAAAATCAGGTTCGCTTAAAATCCGCATTCGTAGATCCCGAATTCTTTTCAATTTTTACTTTCCCGGTTATAAAAGCTAATAAAAACCCGGTATCTGGATAAATCTGAAGTTGCCCTCACAGAAAAGGCGGCAAAAACACTTTTCGGAAACGAGGAAGCACTGGGAAAAATTTAATATTTTTATCGATGAACAGGAAGTTACTTTTACCGTGACTTCAATTACTCAAAAATATTCCTATAGGAAGCAATATAGCCTTTGATATCGCACTCAATTTTAAAAGCCAGCCCTATCATGCTTATGAAAGAAATATTGGTAGCTGGGATAATTCTAACCACGAAGTTTATATGCAGCTGGCTGAAGGAATTTCCCCCGCCAAATTCGAAAAATCTACCCATGATTTTTCAAAATTCCATTAAAAGATGATAATAGAACCAATGCTAAAAGGGATGGTGCTAAACCCGACAAAAATGGCCAATATATTCAGCAAAGACTTTTATCCGTAAAAGATCTGAATTTTGTAAAGGTCGAAAAACTGGGATGGCTGTACCCAATAGAACCTATCCATACCTAATCCTTGGAATTGCTTTTCTAATTCTTTTTATTATCGCCAGTGGGTAAATTTCATTAATATGAATATTGCCAAAAGTTCACAGCGCCTTTCGCGAGATTGGAATGCGAAAAACTCTTGGGAGCCAATAAAAGTCAGTTGTTTTTCCAGTTTTGGGGTGAAAGTTTCTTATATTTCTAATGGCAATACTGTTAGGGCTACTGGTCGCAAATCTTTTAATGGAGCCTTTCCAAACACTGTTTAACACCAAAGCTTCCTTACTGCCAGTGTCATCAGTTTAGGGAAGTTTGATAGGTTTTATTCTTATGCTAAACTCGCTTATCACCCTTCTTGCCGGCGGATATCCGGCAATGATCTTAAGCCAACTTGAGACTTTAAAAACCTTTAAAGGAAAGATCCAGGCAGAAATGGTGGAACCAGGTTACGCAATGCGCTTATCGTGGTCCAATTTAGTATCGCTATACTTTTAGTTAGTGGTACCCTAGTGCTCTGGAACCAGCTTCAGTTTATGCGGAATAAAGATCTCGGCTTTAATAAGGAACAGGTAATTTCATTTCCGCTGAATGGAAAAAAAGATGGATTTCCGTGCAATGCAATTACTGCGAAATGAACTTAGAATAAACCTGAAATTTTAAGTATTTCAGCCGGAAGCAATATCCTTGGAATTGGTAGAGACCGTACCACTTCTAACAGCGTAACTGGTTTTGAATATAAGGGCCGCCAGGGTGAAAACTAACATGTTGGCGGTGGACTACGATTATCCCGAAACAGTAGGTATTGAAATAATTAAGGAAGAAGTTTTGATAAGTCGCGACCCAGAGACAGTCTTTCTGTTCTTATTAATGAAACTATGGCCAGGGAGTTGAATGAAAAGGAGCCTTTAACTGCTAATTTAGGTATTAACGGGGACCTTTTGGTATTCTGGTAATTGGTGTAGTAAAAGATTACAATTTCCAGTCACTAGATAAGGAAATGGAACCACGTCACGATTTTCTTAAATCCGAACTCAAATTTGCGTTACGCTTATGTAAAAGTGGCACCCAAGAATCTGAAGACTTATTAAAGGAAGTAAAAACAGCCTGGAATAAAATTGAGCCAAATTCGGAATTCCTGGGTTCTTTCCGAGATGAAAATATAGATCGTAACTGGAGAAAGAACATAATATGACCACGATGATAACCAGCGGATCAGTGATCGCGATCATTTTAAGTTGTGTTGGACTTTTTGCTATTTCCTTACTCGTTGTCTCTCAAAGACGTAAGGAAATTGGAATTCGAAAAGTGGTTGGTGCCAGTGTGACAAAAATTACTTTAATGCTTACTTCCGATTTTTTAAAACTGGTAATAATTGCGTTTATGATCGCAAGTCCAATTGCCTGGTACTTCAGTCAACAGTGGCTTGAAAAATTATCCTTACCGCATAGAACTTAATATCTGGCTATTTCTCATTGCTGGAATTTTCGCCATAGGTATAGCCATTTTAACCATCAGTTTCAGAACGATTAAAGCTGCGATTCAAAATCCTGTTAAAAGTCTTAAGAAACGATCAAGACCATAGAAAACTACTGGGGTCAATATTTACCGAATAAACCTTTTGATTATTATTTTTTGGATAAATTCTTTGACCATCAGTACCGTTCCGAGAAGCATTTTAATAAACTCTTGTTGATTTTTACTATTCTAGCAATTTTCATCTCTATCCTTGGTCTTCTTGGACTCTCTTCCTATAACATAATACAGAGAAGAAGTGAAATAGGCATACGTAAGGTTATGGGTGCTTCTGTATTTGATATTTTGAAAAATATATCTGCAGATTTTTTAAAATTGATTGCAATATCTATCCTTATAGCTACTCCCATCGCCTGGTATTTTATGCATCAATGGTTACAAGACTTTGCATATCGTACGAATATCGATTGGTGGATATTTTTAATTTCCTCAATCATTGTACTGTCGATTGCGCTACTTACTATTAGCTTCCAGGCCATCAAAACAGCTATTGCAAACCCGATAAAAAATTTAAGAACCGAATAAATCATCATAAATCAGAAAATTATGATTAAAAACTATCTTAAAACCGGCTGGAGGAATATCATCAAGAACAAAGGAACTTATTCTGTAAATATTATTGGGCTGGCACTTGGAATAGCATCAGTGATCATGATCATGCTATATGTACTGGATGAACTAAGTTATGACCGGTTTAACGAAAAGGCTGACAGGATGGTTCGGGTGGTTTTTAAAGCTGAAGTGAATGGGGAACAAATGAAAGAAGCCGTGGTGATGGCTCCTGTTGCACAAACACTCAAAAATGATCTGCCGGAAGTCACTAAGGCAACGCGGTTAGCAAAATCTTATAATAATCGCCTGGAATATAACGGTACTTATTATGGTCAAAGCGATTTGGGATATGTAGACCCTAATTTCTTCGAGGTTTTTACACTGCCTATCATCAGTGGAAATAAGAATACCCCGCTCGATAAACCTAATTCTGTGGTTATCTCTGAGTCTTTAGCTGATAATATCTTCGGAAAAAATGATCCCATCGGGAAAACGATCAGGGTTACCAACCGGGATGAGCAGTTATACATTACCGGGGTAATGAAGGATATCCCAACGAATTCTCATTTCCATTTCGATCTGCTGGTTTCCACACTAGGATATGAACAGGCTCAAAAAACAAGCTGGATGCATTCAGATTTTTTTACTTACCTGGTCCTGAAAGAAGATGCTGAAATTGCTCAAGTAGAAAAAAAATTACCGGGAATCACTAAAAAATACATGGGTCCGCAAATGATGGAGGCTATTGGGATGTCTTACGAGGAATTTCAGAAGGACAATGACATAGGCCTTTTTCTTCAACCTCTTACTGATATTCACCTGCATTCAGATTTTTCTGATGCAACCACGCTTGAACAAGGTGGCGACATCAAATACGTTTATATTTTTAGTGCCATTGCTGTTTTTATGCTGGTCATAGCCTGTATTAATTTTATGAACCTGGCCACGGCCTCGGCCTCCAAACGGTCAAAAGAAGTAGGCATTCGAAAAGTACTTGGATCTAATAAAAATCAGCTTATTTACCAGTTTTTAGCGGAAGCTTTTATTTCAACTATTATCGCCGCTGTCCTGGCAATTGTTCTTTTCGCTTTATCCATCCCGTTTTTTAATCAGCTTGCAGGAAAGACCATTGAATTTACTACAATTTTAAATCCCGTGTACCTACTGTCGCTTTTCGGTTTGATCTTTCTGATTACTATTCTGGCGGGTAGTTACCCGGCATTTTACCTTTCATCTTTTAATCCGCTCAATGCTTTAAAGTCGAAATTTTCAGGAAACGGTAAAGGTTCAGGCATACGAAGCGGGCTTGTTGTCTTTCAGTTTGTAATTTCAGCAGGGCTCATTCTTGCGACTTTAGTGGTGAGAGAACAAATGAATTATATTCAGAATAAAGATCTTGGATACGAAAAAGATCAGCTCCTGGTAATCAAGGATACCTACCTTTTAGAGAACAATGAAGATAATTTTATCCAGGAAATTGAAAATGATCCACGTGTAGCCAGTGTTACACATTCTGCATTTGTTCCCGCTGGAGAAACTGATAATGAAGTAGGAGGAACCTTTCAAAACGGTGAGTTTTTACGTCGAATGTATTTCTACAATGTTGATGAGAATTATATCCCAACTATGGGGATGGATTTATTGCAGGGCCGAAATTTTTCAAAAGAATTTGGCGATGAAAGCGATAAGGTGATCATTAACGAAAAAGCTGCTGAAATCCTTGGTTTTGGAAAAGATGCTATTGGTAAAACCTTCCAGAGAGATACAAATGAAGGTTTAAAAGATATTACCGTAATCGGGGTAATTAAAAATTTCAACTGGAAATCATTACACCAGGAAATAGAACCGCTTATTCTGAAAAAAAATCCATACGGAGGCATAATCTTAAGGTCAAAAACAGCAGATATGTCCGGGATTATTGAAACGCTGGACACCAGGTGGAATCAATACAATCCCAGGGAAGCATTGAATTACAGTGTGCTGGATGAATCATTTAAACATACCTATTTGAAAGAACGTAAAATGGGAACCATACTTAGCATATTTGCGATTCTCACCATCATCGTGGCATGTCTTGGATTATTTGGCCTGGTAACCTTTACCGCAGAACAACGATTTAAAGAAATTGGTATTAGAAAAGTTCTGGGATCCTCTGCAACACAAATTGTAGCACTCTTATCAAAAGACTTCCTAAAATTGGTGGCTGTCTCTTTCCTGATTGCTTTCCCACTAAGTTTCTATTTAATGAACAGGTGGTTGCAGGATTTTGCCTACCGTATTAATATCCAATGGTATCTATTTGTACTGGCTGCCGTGATAACATTAGGGATCGCCTTTCTCACCATTGGAATAAAGAGTTTTAAGGCGGCCAGTGCCAATCCTATTAAAAGTTTAAAAACCGAATAAATTCAGCAATATGAAAAAGTCTATTCTAATTAATAGTAAGTTATTGATCGCTCTGGTGATAAGTGTTTTTACTCTCAATTTGTGCAATGCTCAATCTGAAACGGTTGAAGTTTCGAACTTTTCTGAAGTTAAGATAAGTCCTTATATCGAAGTGGTCTTCAAAGAATCTGATAAAGAATCGGTGGTGATCGATTATTCCAGGGTTGATCGAAATAAGATCAATATAGAAAACGACGGAAAGGAATTGCATGTTTACCTGGAGGATGCTAAGATCGTTTCAAAAGAAGAAGAGGTTGAGATAAATGGTCGTGAAATGGATCGCTCCATATACAACGGCACAGAAGTGCGTATTACGGTAAATTATAAACAGCTGGAGGAAGTAGAAATTCGAAGTGAAGAAAAAATCATATTCGAAAATCCAATCCAGGCAGAAGATTTTGACCTGGATATATATGGCTCCTCAAAAGTCTATTTGGAAAGTATCAATGCTGAAGATTTCAAGGTTGCTATTTATGGAGAAAGCTACCTTGAGGTGAAACGTGGAAATGTAGAATTTCAACGCTATCGCTGCTATGGAAAAAGCCAGGTACATGCGATTGATCTTCCTTCTAAAGAGACCAAAATTGCCGCTTATGGAAACAATCATATCATCGTAAATGTTTCTGAAAAACTAAAAGTCTCTGCATTTGGCGAAGCGACAATTCAATATAAAGGGAACGCCAAAGTAAAGAGCGGCCTCAAGATTGGAGAAACCGTCATTCAGAAAATCGATTAAATCATTAAAAAATTTATTACGAAACGAATAAACGATAAGAATATAAATGATACAATTAGAACACATTTACAAATGGGTGAAATCCGGTGGTAGGAGAATATTCCTGCTGAATGATTTAAGTATAGAAATTGAAAAAGGAGATTTTCTTTCTGTTATGGGGCCTTCGGGATCTGGTAAATCAACCTTATTGAATGTTATCGCTATGCTGGATGAATTCCAGGAAGGAGAATATTATTTCGAAGATCAGGCAATTCATAAATTGAAACCAAAAAAGCGTACAGAGATTTTCAATCAGAATATCGGTTTTATTTTCCAGGCGTATCATTTACTGGATGACCTCACCGTTTATGAAAATATAGAAACTCCCCTGCTTTATAAAAATGTAAAGAGTTCAGAAAGGAAAGCCCTGGTTGGGGATATACTGGACCGTTTCAATATTGTAGGCAAAAAGGATCTTTTTCCGCATCAGTTAAGTGGCGGACAACAGCAATTAGTTGGGATTGCCAGGGCCCTTATAATTAAGCCAAAACTAATCCTTGCCGATGAACCTACAGGAAATCTAAACTCCAGTCAGAGCGAGGAAATCATGCAACTTTTTAAAGAATTAAATAAAGAAGGAGTTACCATAGTGCAAGCTACGCATTCAGAAAGCAATGCTGCTTATGGATCAAGAACTATCAAACTTCTGGACGGAAGTATTTCAAAAAAATAAAATCGATATGTTTCAAAAATTTACTTGCCTGCTTTTTATCTTCATTAGCGGTTTCAGCGTACGCTCAGGATTCAATGGTACGATTAAACCTGGAGGAAGCTATTGAAGTTGCTTTGGAAAATAACCTGGATGTTAAAAGTTCTACTTTGAGAGCTAAAACCTCTGCCGTGGAATTTAAGCAAACCCGAAATAGTAGATTGCCAGATCTCAATGCTAATTATAATTATGGACTAAATAATGGTAGAAGTATAGATCCATTTACCAATACTTATATCGATGAAGAATTAACTTTCTCTAATGCTGGAATAGGTCTTGGTGTCACTATTTTTAATGGTTTTCAAATCAAAAACAGGATTCAGCGTGACCGTTTAAATTTGCAGGCGGCGGAAATGGAAGTCCAGGAAGCCCGACAGGAAATGGTGCTCAATGTAACACTCGCTTATTTCCAGGTTTTAAATAATAATGACTTGTTGAGACTGGCAAGAGCAAGACGCGTAGCCACCGAGGAACAGGTAGAGCGTCTAAGAACACTAGATGATGAAGGAGAAGGGAGTCCTGCTAATTATACCGATATCCGGGGACAATTAGCTAATGACTATGCTCTTATTGCCGATGCTGAAAACAATTTAAAATCTTCAAAGCTTGAACTGAAAAGGCTTCTGAATATCCAATCTAATATTGAAGTTACACCGGGAAACTTTTCAAATGAACCAGTTGGTTATAGTCTCTCTGCAGATGAAGTTTTCAAGGAATCTTTGGAAAACCTGGCAACTTTTAAAGCCGATCAGCTAAGAATTGAAGCAGCTAAAGAAGATGTTCAGGTTTCCAGAAGCTTATACGCTCCTGATATTTCTTTTTTTGCCCAACTAAATACCAATTATTCCAGCCTTGCCCGGCTTTTTAACGAAACCGGAACTTCCATTGTAGAAACGGGACAATATGTTAGGGTAGATGAGAATAATTTTTCGGTATTAGAAGAGCAAACAAATTTCATGGAAGAAGAAATCCCTTATGAAGATCAATTGATCAATAATTTAAACTCTAATATAGGACTATCCGTTAGTATTCCAATCTTCAATGGTTTTAGGGCAAAAAATACCATAGCCCTGCAGAAGATAGTTCTGGAAGAACGGGAAGTAGCATTTGAACGTACGAAGAATGAATTTGAGCAGGCGATCAGAGAAGCTCATAATGCTATGCTAACAGCATTAGACCGTTATGAGATTTATAAAGAACAGGTGACTGCTTATTCTGAATCTTACAGGGTTAATGAAATTCGTTTTAACAGTGGGGTTTCTAATGTTGTAGATTATATCATCAGTAAAAACAACCTGGATAACGCCAAAATCAACCTGGCCAATGCACGCTATGAATATATTTTTAGAACCAAAATACTGGATTATTATAGGGGTTCTTCAATATGAATTTCACTCTATTCCAGGAATATTGAATTAATTAATGCTCAATAGTTTTATTAAATATACTGAGATTATCATTTACTAAAGAGCTAAAATGAATGGTATAGTTTCCTGGAGGTAGATTAAAACTTATCGATTTGTCAGACGGTTTTTTTAAAGTTGCTCGTACTGGAATACTTCCGCTTTTATAGATATCATATTCAGATTTCTTATATATTTTTATGAGTACTTCTTCAGCATTTAATTCCTCAAATCGATGTGATTCAATTGTCAATTCCAGAGTTTTATTTTCCCCGTCTATCCTGTCTAGAGAACTAGATTTTAGGTTATTGATCACAAAAAAATCAACTGCCTTATCTAATTTTTTAAAGGAGTTTACCAGGTTTTGAGGTATCAAATTCAATTCATTTTGAGTGTTTCCTACCATATCAGCCTGGTTTATGGTTAGCGGGTTGATTCCTGTAAGTTCTTTAAAATACGCAGCCATTCGCTTACCGGATTTGGTTTCTTTTTCAAGAATATGATCCAGCCCGGCATAAACAAAGATTTTTTGATCCGGATTCTCATCTAAAATATGCTTAAGGTTTTGAGCCTGGCCTAGTTCTCTGTTGATCTCCCGGTTTTGATTCTCATAGCCAATGATTACAAAACCCAGTTCTTTAGCCTTGCGAATTAACTGACCAAAATTGGGTTCTCTTATATAATACCCTGAACTAAAAGTAGGATATCCTCTTTCGTTTATTTTTATATCCTGGTTTGGGAAGAGCGCTTCTAAGGCCAAATGCGTATAGCCACTCTTTTTTAATTTTTTCAATAATTGCATTGCGAATAATCTGTGTTTTGGATACCAGTGATTTTCATTAAGCATCACTACCCGGGTATCCCTGGCCAATTCGGAAATTTCATCGATAACTTCTTTGTTTATTTTGATCTCCGGATTATGTAATAGGGTATCTAGGATGGGTTTCAATTGTTCTCTTCGATTTTTCTCGAAATCTTCGATTTGCTCCTTATAAGCATCATTGTTTGAGAAAAAGGAATTTATGGTAGCCAGGTACTGGAATTGCATCCACTCACTAGCATCATTTTTTTCTACTGGCGCAGTATTTAATTCCTTTCTGGCCTTTAGGTAATTGGGTGAATCTTTGACTGCATTGAATACTTTATTATAAGTGAGCTTTTCTTTTACTTCCTTGCCTATTGAAAGCGAATTTATGATGGATTCTCCATCATTGACGAGGGAGTATAAACTATTATTGTTGTTTTTTGCTTTGATATATAAATAAGCCGTTTTATCAGCATTTTCTTTTTTAAAAAGTACCGATCTGGATATAGTATCTTTAGAAATCAAAGTTCCTTTACCCGCGTTGACTTTCCTGTTATTTTCCTGAAGAAATAGGAAAACCTCGTATTCTGGGTTTACATTCGTGGTACCGTAAGCTAATAGATCTTTAGCCTTTACGTCTTCAAGGTTTTGAATTTTTCGTTTGATTTCCCTGATAGGTAGATTACTTAAGGATTTTAATTGAATATCACCGAAGTACTGCACTTGAAGCTCTAATGGTTCGTTATATAGCCTACTTTGATTATAGTAATTATGTTTACTTAAAGGATGATATGGTTGACAGGAACCTAAAAGAAATATGATCGATAAAAAAAGAAATGATTTTTTCATAAACTTTAAAAGCTAAGAATTTCGGTAGTTGGCAATATAAAACTAATTTATTAGTTTGTAAAAAATACTACTTATAGATTTGAGCTTATAGATTCATTCTTCTTAGCTTTTATAAATCAGTAATAATTATCCAATATGATAAGAATGAATTCAATTTTCCAATGAATATTGTAACTTATTCAGAAAACAAATACTTATACGTGTATTATACTATAAATAGTAAGCAATAAATTGCTGCTATAAATACCTGATTTTTTGAAAAACCACCCCTAAAAAACACCTATAAGCTTGAATATGAGAATAATAGTGAACGTCAAGAATCTTTTCGTTAGTAAACCTTATAGCCGCTCTAAAAACTTAGGTTGAATTAAAAACATCATGAAGCTATTTACACTCTTACTATTTTTAACCTGTTCCCAACTTTGTTTTCCACAAGCTAGCCTTTCTGAAGAAGAAAAAATTGAAAAGCTTATCCAGGTATGGGGATTATTAAAATATCAACATCCTGAAGTAAGTCGGGGTGAATTCAATATCAATGCTGAGTTTCTTACGCAGTTAGAAAAACTGAAAAGGACAGATAGTCGCAAGGAATTTAATTCACAACTTCTTGACTGGGTAGAAAGCTTTGATTCAAAAAAACTAAAGCCGAAAAAGAATTGGAAAAAGAGAGATAAACTCTTTAGTAAAAATGCTGACTTTGATTGGATAGCAAAGTCAGATTTTAGTAAAGATTTACAGGCACTGCTAGAAAAAGTTCAATTCAATAAAAACTATAAAGATCATTATGCATCGGTTCACAGTTTGGCCAGCTTTGTCGAATTTGAGAATGATGAACCACTGGAGGATTTTGATGCAACCAACAAAGCTCACCGGCTACTATTTTTGGCGCACTTCTGGAATGCCATGAAATACTGGAACGTAAATATTTACCTTACCGAAACACCCTGGAATCAAGTGTTATCTGAAATGATCCTGGAATTTAGTAAGGACGGTCCAGAGGCATTTGAATTTGCCAAAGAGAAACTTTTCAGTAAACTAAACGATTCCCATGCAAATTACTACCCAAGTTATACACTAAACTCGCTTACTCATTTTCCAAACTTCGGCGGGAGAATAATCAATGATTCCTTGGTAGTCACCAGGATCTTTAATGAGGATTCAATAAAGAGGAATAAAATTTCTGTTGGTGATATTATCCATTCCGTAAAAGGCGTGAAACTAGGAAAGTATTACACCGATAAATTTTCATCAGTAATTAGTGTTTCCAATGAAAACTACCTTAAAAATGAAATTCAAAATAGCTATTTACTGGCATCTGATAAAGATTCTATTAAGGTAAACCTCTTAAAAAAGAATGGAGATAAGGTGAAGCAATATATCCATTTATATACATTGAAGAATTCGTATGAAAAGTATCGACGAAAGCACCCTGAAAAGACGGAAAACTGGAAAATGTTGAGTGAACATATTGGTTATATGAATCTGTATGAGATTACCAAAGATGAAGTAGATGCTGCATTTGAGAAATTTGAAGAAACTAAGGGAATTGTTATAGATCTTCGTAATTATCCACAAAATATTTCTACAGGAACTCTTCCGAAGTATTTGTATCCACGTCGAAAGAAATTCGTAAAAGCACTTGCTCCAGAATTCCCGGCGTATGGGGAACCTGATTATAAATCACCACTAAGGTTGATTATGAACCCTTTTGCTGCTGGAAAGCGGAATAAAAATTATTATAAAGGAAAAGTTGTTCTACTTGTGGATAGATCTACTTTAAGTAAAGCAGAATGGATAGGAATGGCGATACAAGCCGCCCCTAATGTTATTACGGTTGGAGAACAAACCGGAGGTGCTGTCCTCAACAGAAATGAAATAAGGTTAATGGATAGTACATCCATAGATTTTACTAAAATGACCGCATTTTATCCAGACGGAAGGGAAGTGCAAAGTAATGGCTTACAATTGGATCATGAAATTCAAGAAAGTGCCAAAAATTATAATAAAGATCTTTATCTGGAAAAGGCAGAGAAAGTTATCCGGACTAATTAGAACTGAGAAAAATTCCAGAATTTAAAAAATAACAGCTATTTAAAATGAGAAACATTTTTACTCTTCTTCTTATGCTATTTTTATTTATGGCAAATGCCCAGGAAATAGAAACCATAGAATTATTACCACCTGATTCAAACGAACATAAGGATCTTAATTTTCTAAAAGATGAACTATATGGAAAAGATGTTGTTATGCTTGGGGAGTATACTCATATATATGGAAATATCTTTGAGATGAAAGCTCGTATAATAGAATACCTGCACGAGGAATTAGGTTTCAATACGCTTGCCATAGAATCTCCTATGTATGATATATGGAAGATGAATAAAAATGGTTTCCATCCAGATGATTTCAATACAGCTATTTGGGGGGTATGGGGACAAAATGAGGAATTTCAGCGTCTCGTAAACTATATAGAGAAGAATGACCTAAAAGTTGTAGGTTTTGATTCCCAGGTAAAGAATACTTCGGCTTTTATTGAAGACTTTTTTGATTTTTGTGAGGATAATAATATTGTGTTAAAAATTGATGAAAATGACCTGGGGATAATTATAGAGGGAGTTTTAGATGATTTTTCTTACGAATCATACGATATTAAATTCGATCGGTTTGAAAAGGAATTTGAGGCGATCATAGATCAAATGGAAGGTTTAAAGGACACAGAAGCAAATTTTCATTGGAAGCAATTCACCAAAAACCTCCTTGCAGCGTCTCTTGAAGCCAATATGGAGGCAGAGCCTATTTTAGGTGCTGAAATGATTTCCCAAGATCAAAATATACGGGATAAAGAAATGGCCGATAATTTATTATCCTATATATCCAGAAGTAAAAATGAAAAGATCGTGGTATGGGCAGATAATATTCACGTGATGAATAACAATTCCAGCATCAAAAAACCTATTGCCCGAGATTTTATTTCAATGGGGAATCATATAAAAGAAGAATTAGGGGAAAAGGTATATAGTTTAGCCACGATTCATGGCAATGATTCCTTTTACGAAAAAGGAAAGTGGGAGCCAACCCCGGTATCAAGAGAAAGTTTTGAAGCACAACTTATTAAGGAAGATAAGCCTTATTTATTCGTAAAAGCAGATCAGCCGTCATTAAATAAGCCATATAGTACCAGACTGCTTAGCTTTGAAGACTTCTATGAGATAAGACTGGACCAGGTTCATGATGGGTATGTCTTTTTTCAAAAGGCCACGCTCCCAAGAATGAAACAAGATCTTATAGCCGGGAATAAACTGAACTCAAAGAAAGATGAAACGGAGATTTCTAAAGATATTCAGAAAGGCCAGATTACAATGAAAGGGCAATTATTGGATTCAGAAACCAATGAACCGATAGCCTTTGCCAATATTATTCTGAAGGAAGAGGAAATTTATAGAGTAGCCGATAAAAATGGTTTTTTCGACCTTACTGTAAATAACAGAATGTTTAATAACTCCACGGCAACAATTAGTTCGTTGGGTTATGAAACAGTATATGTGAATTTAAAAGAACTTAAAGATAAAACTTATTTACAAGCAAGCTTTGAAAGTTTAGCAGAAGTAGTGATTACAGCTAATTTAACCCCAATTTCAGTTCTAAAAAAGGCAGTTAAAAAGAAGTATGAGAATCACTCTGAAGAGCCATTTAATTACTATCGCTATAGCAACTCTATTATTAATCAAAATGATGTAACCACGCTAAACCTGGATGTGATTACAAAAAACTATGATAATGGATTTTCATCTGAATATGTTACCACAAATAGGGTGGAGCAAATTAGGTGGAATAAGAATCTATTGGGGAATAAAATAAAATATACTGGAAGTCTTTTTGGAGGTAGGGAAGATGCCATTAGGTATTCTAATATTTTGCACAAAAGGAAGTATAAAAAATTTGACCTGGAGTTTGTGAGTTCGGGACTTGTTGAAGATAATGGGCTTTATATTATAGCTTTTAAAACTGATAGGAATCGTTGGAATTACACCAATCGCGGATATCCAACTGAGTATTCCGGTAAAGTTTACATCGATAAAAATAGTTTTGCAATCGTAAAGGTGGAAGAAAACTGGAAAGCCCAATTAAATATAGATGATATCAAAAAGTATTATAAGGGTACTAGGGAATATAAGAATGAAATAAACCTGATCATAAAGGAAGAAAACATATGCTATTATAATAAAGTGAAGAATGGCAAATATTTCCCTTCACGGTATTTTAATAGAAGATATCAGGAATCGGAAATGAAAAATGAAAAAATGGTCAATAGTGTTTTTGAAGCAGATTCCTATTTATATGATTATGAATTTGATGACGTTGAGTATATAGAATATGAATATTATGGAAGAGAAAAGCAAACCGTATTAGATCGTGTGGAATATAATCCTGAATTCTGGAGTAATTTTCAAACGGGAAATGTGAGTTCTTAGGTTAAAAATTCTACTGAACTACCCGTGGATTAATAAGTTTAAATAAACCGTTTGGATTTTAAGACTTAAGTTGGTAAAATTAAAAGAGTGCGTTGAGAACTCTTTTTTCTTTAAAATCCTTTTGAAAAACCCGGGAAATTTTACTTTGAAGAAAATCTATAGTTTCACAGAATTGGAGAAGCAAAATTAGAGAATAGGCAGTTAAAATTAAC
>CAWGSM010000030.1:0-7495 GCA_963825045.1 uncultured Flavobacteriaceae bacterium
TGGAGATGATTTTATCTGGTGTTTCGGTTGAGTATAGGTCTTAAAATCTTCACATAAGGACCAATTAATTTTAAATATTTAAGATTATGGAAACAATTTTTGACAACCTTTATTTATATGAAATAGTACTTCTTTTCTTAGGTGCATTTTTGTTCGCCATTTTATGTATGGGCCTGGTTTATTATATCCTCAAAAAAGAGGATGTAAAGAAACTACTCTATTTTTTTCCTATTGCCATTATCATGATAGCCTATCCCAGTATCAAAGAAATACAGATAGGAAATAATAAAATCGCTATGAAGGAAAATGTTGAGCAGCTTCTGGCGAATCCTGATGATACCGAAGCCAGGAAGGAACTTGAAAATATTACTGAAAAACTGGAAAAAAGAGCCAGTAGTGTAAAAGACCTCAAGGCATTGAGCGAAGCCAACTTATTATTAGGAAATTCTGATAAAGCAATTGATCTAACCAATAAAGCAATAGAAAAAAAACAGGAAATTTCAACAAAAATCGGAGAGTCGGTTGAAAGAAACCGGGATACTAATTCTACAGCCATAAGTGACAAAAAAGGAGATGTCAGCCTGGCAACGTTAACCAATATGAGGGAAGTTGCTATAATACAGAAGGATGTGAAGAGAAATCCAACCATAATAGAAGATACCGCAAAGTTAAAACAACAGATAAAGAATACGTCCTGGAATAATCCAAAAACAGGAGCTTATTTAAGCCGTCAGATCAGTACACAGAGCGACCAGTAGGTAGAATTATAAATTCAATTAAAATAATAGTCATGGAAAAAGAGATAAAACGAAAGTACAAATTTCAGTACGCTGTTAAGATCATTTGCACCTCCCATATTCCCGGAACATCGCAAACATCAGACGGTTTATTACCGGGTGTTTATGAAACTGCGGTAAATATTCACAATCCTCATGATAAGGATATTAAGATTAGGAAAAAGATTGCCAACCCTTTGGAAATAACTAAATACAAGTCTTCTGAAATAAAACCGGATGGGGTGGAACGTTTTGTTTGCCGAAACATCCAGGATTTTGGGATCACCTTTATACATGGTTTCGAAGGTTTCCTGGTGCTGGAGAGTGATTATAGTTTGGATGTTACTGCGGTTTATACGGCAGGAAGTACCGGTGGAAGTGTATCCAGCATAGCCGTGGAACAGATCAGAGAGCGTAAACTTTAAAAATGAAGTGTGCAGGTAGCCGAAACAAAAACGAGATCAGCCGCTAATAAAACCAGTACAAAAAAAGCGGCAACCTTTCTTTAATAAAGAAGGGCGGGATTCTTTTTTTTCAAAATCTAACCAGCAGGCAAAATTCTTTTTTTAGTCCTTCCACCTTACAGCCTAAACTTACCATTGGTAAGCCAAATGACAAATACGAAGTAGAGGCAGACGCAATGGCCGATAAGGTGGTGCAGCGATTAAGTAAAGGGCAAAAGGTAAATGATGGAAATTCCTTTTTCAGGTCTCCTAAAGACTCACTTCACAAAAAGCCGATTTTTGAAAGTAATGCAGAAGAGTTTGAAAATCGAGAGGTCCTTCAAAAAAAATGTTCTGATTGTAACACGGATATAAAACTTCAGAAGCAAGAAGAGGAGGAGGAAGAAATTCAGGCAAAGTTAAGTCATAGATCGCAAAAACTGAATGGTGTAGAAAGGGTACAAATGAAATCTACAGGAAGACCAGATCATCTTTCAGGCATTGAAGGGCGATTAAGATCTGCCAAAGATGGAGGTCGAACCATGGCGCCAGACTTACAGAGATCCATGGGTGATGCCTTTGGTGCCGATTTCAGCTCTGTGAAAATACATACCAGTGAAAATGCTGTGCAGATGAACCGCGATTTAAGCGCACAGGCTTTTACTCATGGCCGGAATATTTACTTCAATCAAGGTAAATACCGGCCGGAAACCGCTTCAGGTAAACATTTACTGGCTCATGAATTAACTCATACTATTCAGCAAGGAGCTACTTCAAAATCGGTAAATGCCAAATTTGAAACTTCTCACGATTCTACTTTGAGAACAAATGGAACAAAATCTCCAAAATTGGCAGGGTTCGCAGATGAACGTGAAAATACAATACAAAAGAAAATCAGCAAAGTTCAAAAAGTACCGAAGCCAGCGTCCCGCTCCGATCTGCCTTCTAATAATGGTAATAATATTACAAGAAATTCGATTCGTTACAATCAAAATCTTGTTCAGTCTAAAAAAGATTTAGAAAAGGATAAAGACATAGAGGAAAAAGAGGCAGCTGGAATACAAGCCAAAATGGATAATCTACTGTGGGATTCCGGAAGGGATCAAAAGGATGAATTCATGAAAGGCCGAAGTTGGGAAGAGGCCCAGTCTGAAAAAATGATCCTCTTTAAAAGGGATTCTCACCTGCAATTAAGCTCAAACGGATCTAATGATGAAGCTTCCATGCGTGACAGAATAGTGGAAGTAGCTAAAAAGCAAATTGGGAAAGTAGAAGCACGCCGGGATGATGGGGCAGGTAGACGAGTAGGTGCCGACCGATTACTGGAATATTTTCACCTGGCCGCTCCAGATCAATGGTCTGATGCAGTTATTGAGCAATCTCGATATACTATGGAAGCGAAACAGTTTCCGCATTGGTGCGGCATTTTCTCTGTCTATGTCATAAAAAAAGCCGGGATAGATGTGGGGAACTGGAAAATTGGAACAGGTGTCTCCCAGTTCAATAGTCTTCAGCAAACCGATATGCCGCAAAAAGGTGATATTGGATATATCCATGAACCTTACCGACATCATTGTATTATCAAAGAAGTTAACGGCGATTCTATCACAAGTATTGATGGTAATAGTGGTACTAAGAGTGAGGTGCTGGAGCGCGTAAGGCCCATATCTAAATATACCGGATTTTTTACTGCCTTTACAGGTTCAGAGAAATACATTCAAAAGAAAGAAGAAACTGCCGATTTCGCTTCAAATACTAATAGGCTTGAGCAGGAACTGAGTTCTACAAGCTGGAAAGGGATCCTTGCTTAATACCGAGACACGTAGCCAGATGGAAACCGGCTTTGGGACCGATTTTGGGGCGATAAACATTCATACCGATAACCGGGCAGTAGAAATGAACCAAAATCTGGGAGCTCATGCGTTCACCCATGGAAATGACATTTATTTCAATGAGGGGAAATACCGCCCTGAAACTTCAGAAGGCAAACATTTGTTGGCACATGAGCTGACACATACTGTGCAGCAGGGGTCTGGAGTTAGAAAGCAAAAGGTATTAGCTGAAAAACGATTATCTGAAAGTAGTTCCACGCATATTCAAAGAAGTTCATGGTACGAGGTGGATATTCCCTTTACAGATTACCATTTTGACCCAAGTATAAAAGGTCTCAAAACTGCGGCAAATCTCACCAAGAATACTGCCATGGCCGGAGGAAAGTTTATCTATGATAAGGGGAAGGCTTTTCTGGTAGAACAAATTAATAGGATAGCACCCGGATTACTGGAATTCCTCAAAGGCGATTGGAAGGAAATTATCAAGAATAAAATAAGCAATGCGCTGGATAAACTTTTTGGAAAACTGATATCCAAAGTGCAAACAATGGGACTTATAGGAATTATCACCAATTTCGTTGGGCAGATTTCAGGTGATATTATTTCTGCTTCATCTAGCCTTGGCTCAAAAACACAAGCAGCCGCCAGTAAAGCCTCTAGGGCCATCTTCAAGTTTGTAAGTTCACTTAGCCGACCGCTTTTCAAAGCTTTTCAAAAGGTTTCAGGTCAATTTATTTCGGTTTTGGGATCTATCTGGAAGAAGTTAGGTTTACCTTCCTTTGAAGCTGTAAAATCAGTCGCAGGTGGAACCTGGGACTGGTTAAAATCGAAGGCCGAATGGGTTTGGAAACAAATTAGCAGAGTGAAAAATCTGCTCTCAGAAGCCTGGGATTGGATAAAGGAAAAATTTAATATCGCTTGGGGTGGTGCTAGCTCTGTCTGGAACTGGCTAAAAGAAAAGATCAAAGCAGCCTGGGATACCGTTTACCAGTTTATCAAACCTATACTTAATCCATTAAAATTCTTAAAATCCGTATTTAGTTTTTTTACTTCCAACGGAGTTTTTGGAACCTTATTAGAAATTGCCCAATCATTTTGGAATTATGCCTGGGTGCTAATAAATTTCGTCGAATTCCCTAAATTATTTATCAAAGCGGGAGTATTTCTTAAAAATGTTGTCTTTCCTTATTTGATGAAGGGAATTAAAAAACTCCAGCTACTTTTAAAGGCTGGATTTAAATGGTTAGTTGCTGTTTTAGATGCAGTTTCGGCAGCCTTTAAATCTCTCATTACCGTTCTAAATGGCGTTATTCTTTCTGTAGCTAAAGCAGTTGTTCAGGCTATTGGGATGGTTTTTAATATGGTGAAATCCATGTTTATAGGCCTTATTGGATATTTAGTAGAAACAGTTAATGCGATTATTAACGATTTTTGGGGATTCCTGTTCACTTTATCTACTTTTTTAGCCGGTGTCGTTTCTATAATTCTAAATCCTACCAACTGGTTTCCTTTTGCCGCAGCACTGGTTGCGAAACTTGCATGGACCCTTATTCCGAATTTTATAAAGCCTGCCGCTATTGATTTCCTTATCAAGATGACTATAAAAGGATTGAATTTCTTACCCAGTCCACCGATGCTTGGCTCTCTGTGGAAGGTGGTAATTATGGGGATGACAGGCCTCTTAACACGAATCCAAAAAATGCAACCTGATAAACAGATTCGGCTTATAGAAAAATTGATTAATACCGGTATTAACCCAAGATACTATGCTGGTTTCCAGATTGGGGTGATAAAAGGAATTGTTTGGGACGGACTGGTCGGGTTAATTATGACCATTTTAGATCTATTTAAAGTACTTCCGGAGCTAATTTCAGGTATCTACAACTTCTTTAAAGAAATGCTTACAGATGTAGAATCCATTAAAAAGTTCCTCAGAACTTTAAAGAAATTAGGAAAGGATGTAGAAAAATTTATCAATGATCCGAAAGCACTGGATCAAATAGTGGAACTAATCAAAAAAAGTCCTCAAATTCTTTTATCCATGGTTAAAAAGGCGTTTGAAGTGGCTAAAAATTGGGCTAATGAGGCTGGAGATAAAATAGTAGAATCCCTGTTCTCCTTTATTCTAAATAATGATGCCTTTAAAATTGGTTTAAAAGTGGGTACAGTAGTAGGTATGATTCTGTTTGAAATACTGCTTCTATTTGTCTCAGGCTCCATAGGAAATATTGTAAAATGGGGCGGGAAAGCACTTAGTTGGGTAAGTAAGGGCCTAAAAATGCTTGTCAAAGGACTTAAGAGTGGAGCCGGCCTTATTATGAAAGGATTTAAAGCTGTAAAAACAGTTGCATCGGCAGGATGGAAAATAATAAAAAGTGCTGTTAAAGGTGGTTTGTCTAAAGTGTTTAATCGGCTTAAAAATTTAATGGACGATATAATTGCCTGGTTTAAAAAGCTGTTTCAAAAAGCTTTTGGTAAGAAGAAAAAAGCTCCAAAAAAGAAACCAAAACCTGGAAAAAAACCGAAAACAGGAGAGGAAGCCAGATGGCAGACATTCAAATTAGCAGTAGATGCACATTTTGCCAAATTCCAAAAAGATGGACTATCTAAACCGAGGGTTAAGGCTGAATTTAAAAAAGTAGTACTGAAATTTAAAAAAGTTGCTCGACTTCCTTTTAGGGCCGTGCGCTCGAAATATGGCTTTTATAAACTCTTTGCCAAAAAAAGGAAAAAGGGAATAATAGCAAGAAATGTGGGTAAAGTTCCAATGCCTACACCAATCAGATGGAGGAATGGCAAATTAGGCATAATAAAAAGACTTAAGAAGCTTAAACCAGCAGAGTTTAGTACGAGCGCTATCAACCTTGCTATAAAACCATACATAGGTAAATATAAATATAGAGTACTTGAAGCTAAATGGGATTCCCGAGAAAACGATTGGGATATTATGGCTGAAATGAATCCGAAAGGGAAAATTGCCGAAGTAGAAAAAGATGCCAAAGACCTTCATACAGGAAGTGCGTATGATCCCATCCCGATTCACTGGTATAAACGTCCTCAGGATTACCCTCTCTGGATAACCCTGGTTATAAATAATACGGAGGAGAAGATCCCAATGTACGGAAACCGTCAGGTGTTCTGGAGAAAATATAAAACGCGCTCTGGAAAAATGTACAGGGTTGGCGTTTCGGAAAGAAACCGGGTTTATAAAGGCAGGAAGCTGAAAAAAGCTTATGTACACGGCAGAGAACCGAGTGCTCAACGCGATTTTAAGCAAATGCTTGTTGCTAAAGGATATAATCGGTTCTATGATCGGGGCAACCCTAAAACCAAAGATGTAGATCATATTACAGATCTTGGATTTGGTGGTAGTAACAGGAATAGTAATCTATGGCCTTTAAAAGCCGATATTAATCAGCGACCTGTGCCATGGAGAGGTCCAAACTGGTCTGAGAATTACATTATTAAATATAAAGACTATGAGAATGGGAATGTGAGGGTAAAGGAAGCAGCCATAGGAAAACTCTGGGGGAAACATTTTAAAATCATAGGCTTTAAAATGCCCCCCCCTATTCCAGGAGGGAAAGATAAAAGTTAATTAATAGAACAATGAAAAAGTATATAAACCCTTTAAGTTTAATAATATCCTTAGAAAATAAGGATAAGGGAGTGAACAAAATATTTGGACCTTCCCCGGTTGTAAATACAGAAGATTGGCCCCGGGAGGATGGTATTTTTTATAACCATATCATATCCCTTGAAACTTCAGATCTCAATTTTCCAACAGGAAAAAATGTTGGTGCAATATCAATTTTTATGGTTCCACCTGCTTTACAGCAAAACAAAACTCAGCTGTTTGAGATTGTGATGGTAGATAAAAAAAATATTAATACAATTAGAACAGACTATCCGGAAGAATATAAACCCTGGTGGAATGAAAATCCAAAAGAAGAGGTATTTAAATCGGGGGTTCCCTACACATTAGATATTAAGAAGGATATACCTGAAAGCATTATTGCCGAGGCCATTTATTATAAAGGGGATTTTTATCCTATTCCTCCTGAACTGGAAGAAATTGAAGATTATGGTTCTTATGTGGGAGGGTTTCCGATCTGGATTCAGGGTAATGAAACTCCAAAACAAGACAATGGGGAGAATGCCCATTTTATAATGAAACTATCCGGATTTGATACCATTTTCCAGATGTCACTTATAGATGGTTTTGATGTGTACTTGTTTTTAACAGAAAAAGGGAAATTACTTTCAATTGGTCAATCTTAAGAGAATGGAAAAATTAAACAGGATTATTTTGAAATAAATTAAATCATAAAACCATGGCAACAAATCAAAAATACACTCCCAGCAAAGCCCACAGATGGAATCGCCTTGTATGCGATGCGCTGCATTATATTGCTGCACCACCAACCATTGCCTCACGTGCTTT
>CAWGSM010000031.1:0-105722 GCA_963825045.1 uncultured Flavobacteriaceae bacterium
GCCTGTATCATCACTCCCCATCTTCATATCTCCCAACTGCATTCCCCAATCCTCCATCATTTTCTGCGGATTTTCTTTACCGGGATGAGATTTTAATGCTGGAGCGCCCATTCTCATATCCATTATGGCCATTTTCTGCATCATGCCAATCTTATCTGGTCTCTCTACTTCAGGAGCCTTAGCAATTTCTCCAGTCCCTAAAAAAGCAGAAGCTGTTCCCGAGCCGTCCTGGGCAGTAATTCTAAATTCCAGTTTTTTATCCTGCGGAATTTCTACGATAAAATCATAGGTTTCGGCTACTCCAATAAATGTTTTGTTATGTTCTACAGGCACCACATTTTTTCCGTCGGCAGCTATTAAGGTTGGTGTTTCTCCCCCAAAGGTCATCCAGAAAGAGGTAGATGCCGAACCATCAATGATACGTAAGCGTACTTTTTCTCCGGGTTTAAATTCGGGATACTCAACATGCTCTTCTCCGTTAATAAGAAAAGCAGGGTAATAAATATCGGCAATATCGGCTCCTTCCATCCGCTGTTTCCAGAAATTTAGTTGTGCTCCAAAAGCGCCCCTTGCAATTACCCGGTTCAAGGGTGTGGCCGTTCCTTTTTTAATACTGTACCACTCTGTTCCTCTCTTCAGAAACCGCTGTACATCTCTTGGTTTTTCATTTGTCCAGTCAGACAACATTAAAACAATCTCTTTATCATATTCCTGAGCGGGTTCATCTTTTGGTCGAATAAGGAGCGAACCAAAAACCCCACTTTGCTCCTGGAGCATCGTGTGGGAATGATACCAGTAAGTTCCATTCTGCTTGATTTCAAATTCATATTTAAAAGTCTCTCCAGGTTCAATAGGTGGAGTGGTTAGATAAGGAACACCGTCGTAAAAATTAGGAAGTAATATTCCATGCCAGTGAATGGAAGTTTCCACATCCATTTTATTATGAACGTATATCACGGCGTACTCGCCCTCAGTAAATTCCAGAGTGGGTCCCGGAATTTGCCCATTTACGGTCATCCCCATTACTTCTTTGCCCGCCTTATTTACCATTTCCTGATCTATGGTAAGATTGTATTCATGTACCGGAAGATCATTTTTATTCCCTTCCACAGAAGATTTTTTCTGGGCACTAACACCGATGATGCTCAATAGAATCAGTATTACTGAATATATTTTCTGCATTTTATAATTTTAATAATTCGCTAATGATTTCCGTTTACTTTTTATCGTTTTCCAGTTTTTCGATCAGTTTTTTCATTTCTGCGATTTCTTTAACCTGAGCCTTTATGATTCCATCGGCCAGTTCTCTAACCTCAGGATCTTCAATATCTGCCCGTTTACTTGTTAATATCGCGATTGAATGATGAGGGATCATTGCTCTCATATATAGTACATCACCAATGATGGGACGCTGAGCTCTCACCAGTCCCAGAGCACCTAAAAACAAAATAAGACTCCCTATATAGATAGCAATATTTTTTTTACGGTTCTTATACATTTTCAACATTAAGGAAAGCATAATGACTGCCATGGCAGAGATTCCCAGGCACGTCATATAAAACCGGGTAAGACTAAAATAAACGTGATCCCAGGCGTAGGTATTAAGATACATTGTGATGTACATCGCCACGAAGGATAATCCAAGCATTAAAAAAAACCGTCCATAATTGCTACGGCTCATCTTGCCTTGTTCTTGATCTTCTGAATTCATAGGTGTCAGATTTTAGTTTTCATAATTTATATTCTTTTCTATACGTCCTGTTCTTGCTTTTTAAATTTCTATTTGAACTTTTAACAACCAGAGCTTTTTTTGATTTCTCTTTAAAGTTAGCCTTTGCCTTTATGTTAATTATTAAAACCTGGTTAAAACATATGATCTGAAAGTATTTTTAATTGATTTCAGATGTCACTTCACCACAGGTAAGCATCGAAGATCCATAATAGGGATTCTTAATTTCTGAAGACATACTTAACCAATCGGCCCCTTTATTATTATTGGCCATGGGGCAATGCAGGACATACATTCCAGGCATAGGATTTAATTGTTTTGCAAGAGCTACCATCACATCTGAAAGTTCATCAAATCCAGACCTCAGTTCTTCAATATTTCCGGCCCCTGCCACAACCGCCGTAAACTCATAAAGCTCCTTTGCTTTAGAAGCCCACTTTTCAGAAGTTTCCTTTGACAGGTTATTATTCTCAAAATTTTCCAATGAATTTTTAAGTTTTTGAGCCGCTTTAGTCGCATTGGCAAAATCATCATCCACCAGGGCATCTTTCAACTTAAGGTAATCCATGAATACCGGCATCAAAGCTTTCTTCTCCACATCACTCAGCTCAGTCCCTGCCGTGTTCATCTCGGGATTCATCATACTGGGTTTTCCCGCGAGCTGTACTGCCGCATCTACTGTAAAAGTTCCATTAACGACGATCTTATCTCCCGCTTCAAGTCCGCTTTTCACAACATAAGAATCTCCAAGGGATGGTCCCAGTTCAACTTCCTTTAGTTCAAAACCGGCGCCTTCATTCAAATCCTTTTTTAGATATACTACCGATCTTTCTCCGGTCCATAAAACAGCGGTTTCAGGGATCACAATTTGGTTAGAATTGCCTTTGCCAAGATTGGTATTAAGCAGACCACTTACAAACATTCCCGGCTTCAGCTTTTCATCGCTATTATCAACTTCAATTCTTGCGGTAGCCACCCGGGTATTATCATTAATCAGCGGATCAATAAAACTTATTTTCCCTTCAAAAGTCTTCCCGGGTATGGATTGTACCGTATATTTAATTTTACTGCCTTCATCCACCCAGGTTAGATCACTTTCATAAAGGTCAAAAAGTATCCATAATTTTTTCAGATTAGCGATCTGATAAATTGGTGCTCCCATGGCGAGGTGATCACCCTGATCTGCCATAAGTTCGGTCACGACTCCGTTTACGTCTGCTCTAATAGGGAAACGGTCTACAGGCTCCCCTTTTGCCAGCATGTTATCAATCTGGTTTTCGCTAATTTTCCAATTCCTTAATTTTTGTTTTGCTGCCTTAAAAAGCTCAGGCTGACTTTCCTTTATTTCAGCCGCCTGTAGCAGTTCAGCTTGTGCGGTAACCAGTTCTGGTGAATATACAATAGCCAGAGTTTGCCCACGGCTAACTTTTTCGCCCGTGAAATTGATCATAAGTTTTTCAATACGTCCCGGAATATGTGCCGTTTGAGTATACGAATTTCGTTCATCCACCTGCACTTTTCCATTTAAGCGGATCTCTTTAGAAGCATCTCCCCTTCCCACGGTCATCGTCCTGATATTAGCTAGTTTCATAGCATTTTCAGTCATCCTGAACATATTTGGATCCATTCCGCTTTGTTCTTCAGAAAGAGGAATAAGGTCCATTCCGCATATAGGGCATTGTCCCGGTTCCGGTTGTCTTACCTGGGGATGCATTGAGCAGGTCCACACTTCATTTTTCTCGGCCTGGGAATGATCATGCGCCTCTGCAGACTCTTTTTCGTCACCTCCGAAAAACATCCAGCCCAGTAGAATTCCAACAATCAGAATTACCACCGCAGCAATTATATTTTTTCTATTCGTTTTCATGGGAACTATCTTTAAATTGTAAAAACTCAATTTTTGAAGCAGCTTTAAAAGCAGCTACTTCTGCTGAAATTTTCTGAATCTTAAACATCAGCACATCCTGATTCATCTGTAATACTTCTTCAAAATCTGAATTCGCATTACTGAAACCTGAAACCAGTAGTTTATTAGCCTGTCCCGAACTTTTAATTTGGTTGTCATAAAGTTCAAGGAGTCGCTTTGATTTTTTTAAGGTATATACCGCCATCTCATAATCGCTTTTCATTTCATTCACCACGGCTTCTTTTTGCTGCAGACTCGCTTCCTGCATTAACCCGGCTTCTTCCCTGGCTGCTTTATATTTTTTTCGGAATATGGGAAGGCTTACGCTAATTATTGGCATGATCACATCCTGGCCATTATTTACAGGATCGGCATCTGTTCTCTTTGAAATGATCCCGTAATCTATCCCCAAACCAAGGTTAGGCAAACCACTTTTTTTGGCGGCAAGTTTTTCGCTTTCGTAAGCTTCGCTTTCCCTGTCAAGCATTTCAATCTTGGGATGATCTTCAAAACTTATTGTTTTACCGGCTTCCATAGTTAAAGCAGCAGGAATATCCAGTGTATCCTGGATAACTACTTCAGCTCCAGATTTGCGGTTGAGGAGATAATTAAACTGCTTTTTTAAAGTGTTAAGCTCTTGTTCTAAAAGTTCAACCTCAGTAGAAGACTCTTCTCTTTTGATATCTACTTTTACCACATTTACCATTGGAGAACTACCCGTTTCAAATTTATTAAGAGCCAGTGTCCGGTAGGTATTCAGAATTTCAAGATCGGCTTCCTTTTCCTGTATGGTCTTATAGACCTCATACATATTGGCATATGCGTTTTTCACCTCCAGAAATAATTCCTCACGTGTTCGAAGATATTGCTGGAATTTAGCTTCAGCCATAAGATCTGCTGCTGTGGCTTTAGCTTCCAGGGTTCCAAACCAGGGAAACATTTGCATAAGCGTAAATTTAGCTTCCTGAGCTCCCAATCTTGTTTCTATCATTTGCCCGAATGCTCCAACAGTTAAATTAGGGTCTGGCAACGATGCTACCTGAGGAGATTTTCTTAACGCGGCCTCAAAACGGTTGTATGCTGCCAGAACACGCGGATTTTCATCTGCTGCGATCTTCAGGTAAGTTTCCAGGTTCTGAGCCTGAACACTCATCGCTCCCAAGAGGAGCATCAAGAGCAAGCCTGTATTTTTTATATATGTTCTCATGATTCTATTGCTTCGGTTCTTTCTTGTTTTTTAACCACTGTTTCTCTCCAGTACGCCTGAAGTACAGGTACCACGAAAATGGTCATGATTTGGATGATCATTCCTCCAACGATTGGAATAGCCATTGGTACCATAATATCTGAACCTTTTCCGGTAGAAGTCAGCACCGGGAAAAGCGCTATTATGGTCACCGCAGTGGTCATCATCGCAGGACGCACTCTTTTCTTTCCTGCTTCCATCACGGCATCTCTTACCGCTGAAATAGTTTTTGGATTCCTTCTTTCAAAAACCTGGTGTATATACGTACCCATGAGCACTCCATCATCTGTGGCAATACCAAAAAGAGCTATGAAACCAACCCAAACTGCCACACTTAAATTGATCTCATGGATCTGGAAAAGGTCACGCATATTTGTTCCGAATACTCCAAAATCCATGAACCATCCCTGACCATAAAGCCAGATCATGATGAAGCCACCGGCAAAAGCGACAAATACTCCTGAAAAATGTATAGTCGAAGCAATAACCGTCTTAAACTGAAAATACAGCAACAGGAATATCACCACCAGACAAATCGGAATAAGAATAGAAAGCCGTTTTACAGCCCTGACCTGATTTTCATAATTTCCTGAGAATTTATAGCTAACACCTTCAGGAACTTTTAAAGCGCCAGCATCAATTTTTTCCTGAATATAATTCTGGGCTTCGTTTACCACATTTACTTCGGCGAAACCATCCCTTTTATCAAATAGCACATAACCCACAAGAAATGTATCTTCACTTTTTATCATCTGTGGCCCACGTACATATTCAAAATCGGCAAGGTCTCCTAAAGGTATTTGAGCCCCGGAAGGAGTAGGCACCAGGATCTTTTTTAAACTTTGAGGATTTTCTCGCAATTCACGAGGATATCTTACCCTTACCGGAAAACGTTCCCTGCCCTCAACAGTTGAGGTTATTTCCATACCTCCAATTGCGGTTTCTATGGTTTTCTGAACATTTTCAATACTTAGCCCATACCTGGCGATTGCATTCCTGTTAATATCGAGTTCCAGGTAAGGTTTTCCCACCACACGGTCTGCAAAAACCGCTTCCGATTTTACTGAGGGAACCTGCTTTAAAAGGCCTTCGAGTTTAATTCCAAAATCCTGAATTGTTTTAAGATCCGGACCATATACCTTTATTCCCATCGGTGCGCGCATTCCTGTTTGAAGCATCACCAGCCTGGTTTCTATTGGCTGCAATTTTGGAGCAGATGTCACACCGGGCAGATCTGTATATTTTACGATCTCATCCCAGATATCATCCGGATTTTTAATTTGCTTCCGCCAGTTTCTGAAATATGCTCCGTCTTCATCTGCAATAAGCTGTTCCTTTGAAATTTGTTCGTTTATCGCAGCTTCATTAGTTAGCGTATCTCCAGACCTAATTATAAACTCTCCATCCCCATTCACTTTAAATTTCTTCGGCTTCCCCTCTTCAGAAAGTATATATTCTGGCTTATAATTGATAATATTCTCAAACATTGAAATTGGGGCGGGATCCAGGGCGCTTTCTACTCTTCCCATTTTACCAACCGCAACTTCAATTTCAGGAATATTTGACACAGCCATATCCAGTTTCTGAACGGTTTCTTTAGAATATTCTACACCTGCGTGGGGCATGGTAGTAGGCATGAGCAAATAACTACCTTCATTCAAAGAAGGCATAAATTCTTTTCCCACTCCGGGAAACGTATCTGTTAGTCCTGACCAGACCTCGGTCTTTTTTATATTTACTCCCACCGCATCGAATCCATTTGAAACGAAACCAAAAAGTTTTGGGAAACCAAACCAGATCATGAAACCAAAGAAAATAGTAATTAGGGGAAGCGTTATAAATTTACCTTTATTAGTAAGACACCAGTTAAGAATTGGCTCATAATAATGAACTATACCCATCAACAATACAAGTGTAATAGCTAAAAGTATGATCACAAAAATATAATTGGCGATCACCGATTTCTGAAAACCAAGTGGCATCCATTCCTGAGCCAGAAAGAGAATCGCCACAGCTAATGTTATACCCAGAATTATTGTTGCGGAATACTTCCCAAGAAATTGAGGGTTCTGGTCTTCTAAAAGTTTAAGTAAACCAATAAGCGTTAAAGCAAATGGCAGCCAGAAACTAAAAATTAAAGCCAGAATAATTCCTGAAACTATCAATATAATATTCCATATTTTCTTAGGCCGCTCTTTATTTATTTTAATATTGAAAACGAAGTAGGAAAGCATTGGAAGTACAAAAACTCCAATAAAGAAAGCCGCTCCAATAGCAAATGTTTTAGTAAACGCGAGTGGACGGAACAGTTTTCCCTCGGCATGTTGCATAAAGAAAACCGGAATAAAACTAACAATAGTAGTCAGCAATGCCGTGGTAACGGCAGGCGCCACCTCAATAGTGGCCTGATAAATAATACGCAGCAGCTTTTTATCCTTTGCATCTCGGTTTTCAGTCATTTCGAGCCACCGAATTGTATTTTCTATAAAAACAATTCCTACATCTACCATGACTCCAATTGCGATCGCAATTCCGGAAAGCGCCACAACATTCGCATCCACTCCAAAATACCGCATGGCAATGAAGGTCATAAGTACCGCTACGGGCAATAAACTTGATATTAGAACTGACGCCCGAAGGTTTAAGACCAATACTACTATTACAATAATACTGATAAGAACTTCATGGGATAAAGCTCTTTCCAGGGTGCCTAATGTTTCATGAATAAGTTGAGTACGATCATAAAAAGGAACGATAGTAAGTTTAGATTCGGTTCCATCTTCCAAGGTTTTAGAGGGTAAACCTGCTGAAATCTCTCCAATCTTCTCTTTTACATTTTCAATTACTTTTAACGGATTGGAACCATATCTTGCCACTACCACTCCACCGGCCACTTCAGCTCCTCCTTTATCCAACAGTCCACGGCGCTGAGCAGGTCCAAGATGAACTTCAGCAATGTCTTTGATAAGAACGGGGGTATTATCCTTTTCGGTAACTACGGTATTTTTTATATCATCTATAGACTTTATATATCCGAGACCCCGAACAAGATATTCTACCTTATTCACTTCGAGAGTTTTGGCTCCGGCGTCCCTGTTGGAGTTCTTTACAGCCATCATTACCTGGTCCAGACCAATACTATAAGCTTTCAGTGCATCAGGATTTACATCAATCTGGTATTCCTGAACATAACCTCCAATAGAAGCGACTTCAGAGACTCCCGAAGTTGCACTTAAGCCAGGCTTTACATAAAAATCCTGGATTCTCCTTAATTCATGCAAGTCCCATCCGCCGGTAACATTCCCAACAGAATCCCGACCTTCTAAAGTATACCAGTAAACCTGACCCAATGCCGTTGCGTCCGGCCCTAACGAAGGCTGAACCTCTTCAGGCAAAAGATCTGCCGGTAAGGAATTTAATTTTTCGAGGACTCGTGACCGGCTCCAGTAAAACTCAACATCGTCTTCGAAGATGATATAGATACTGGAAAAACCAAACATTGAAGAACTACGGATAGATTTAACTCCGGGAATTCCAAGCAGTGAACTTGTTAAGGGATAGGTGATCTGATCCTCGACATCTTCCGGGGATCTTCCGGGCCATTCAGTAAAAACGATCTGTTGGTTTTCACCAATGTCAGGAATGGCGTCTACCGCTACTGGATCTTTTGGCAGAAAACCCGTGTCCCAGTTGAAGGGCGCAGTAACCAGACCCCAACCTGCAAGAGCCAGAACCAGGAGTACCGTTACCAGCCGGTTATAAAGAAAGTATTTTATAATTCTGTTGAACATTATTCACGTGATTTAAATGAATCTAAGCAAGCACCAAGCGGCTGCCTATTAAGAAATACCAGACCTCACCAATGAAAATAAGTTTCATTGGGAAAGTGAATTCATTTAAACCATCAAATAAGAAAAACCTGATCTACCAGATGTATATCTGTGACCAGCAAAGGCGGGGAATAATCTTTAAAAGGAATAATTTGCTCCGGCCGGGCCAAGAACACGTCGATATAAGTATAGGTGAATGTAGCAAGAAAGAGCTGTTGATCCAGGCTAATATGATCAAAGGAAATTTTTAGTTCATCCTGACCGTCCACGGATACTTTTTTATTCTTGCAACAGTGATCTTCAGTTATTCCATCTGTGTTTTTCATTTCCATTCCACAGGTGGCGGCTTTTGAAAATACAGCAGAGTCAACAAGATAGTTCCCACAATAGTGTTTATCGACCGTAAAGGAAAAGGTCGAAAACAGTACCATCAAGGCCATCATTATTGAAACTATATGTTGAAAAAACTTTTTCACCAGATACAAAAATAGAAAAAAATAAAATAGGAACAGCTTTTAACCATTCTACAGGATCATCTTACCGCAAAGGTAATAATAAGTAACTTCTGAAATTTTCAGTTTTATTGGAATAAATTTCAATTTTAAATGCTTAAAAAATAAGGATTATACTTCCAATAAAAAGGAAAGTAAGTTTGTTCTAAAAAGAAATTTAAAAGATGTATTTTTATGATATTCAAAACTTTACGTGATGAAAACCGAAAAAATTATTGCAGTAGTCGGGGCCACAGGCTCACAGGGAGGAGGATTGGTTCGCGCTATCCTTAATGATCCGGAAAAGGAATTTAAAGTAAGAGCGATCACCCGTGACTCTGCTTCTGATAAAGCCCGTGAGCTTAAAAATTCAGGAGCCGAGGTAGTGGAAGCAAATGTAGAGGATAAAGATAGTTTGGTTAAAGCTTTTAAGGGAGCTTATGGGGCGTATTGTGTAACTTTTTTCTGGGAACATTTTTCACCGGAAAAAGAGAAACAAAATGCCAAAAATATGGCCGAAGCAGCAAAAGAAGCTGGATTAAAGCATGTAATCTGGTCTACTCTTGAAGATACCCGTAAGTGGGTTCCATTGAAAGATAACAGGATGCCCACGCTTATGGAAAAATATAAAGTTCCTCATTTTGACGCCAAAGGTGAGTCCAATCAATTTTTTATTAATAGCGGCGTGCCATATACCCTCCTGCTTACTTCCTTCTACTGGGATAATTTCATCGATTTTGGAATGGGCCCGCAAAAAGGCGAGGACGGGAAACTGACCATCACATTCCCTTTAGGAGATAGTAAATTACCCGGAATTTCATCAGAAGATATAGGAAAAAGCGCCTATGGTATTTTTAAAGCGGGTGATAGGTATAAAAACAAAACTGTGGGAATTGCAGGTGAACATTTGAACGGTCTCGAAATGGCGACTGCTTTCTCCCAGGTCTTTGATAAAACTGTGAATTACCATGCTGTTGCCCCCTCGGTATACAGAAATTTTGGCTTTCCAGGGGCTGATGACCTTGGAAATATGTTCCAGTTCAAAGCCGATTTTGAAGATTATTTTTGCGGCGCGAGGGATGTGAAGCATACCAAAACATTGAATCCTGAACTTCTCACTTTTAGGCAGTGGCTGGAACAAAATAAAGATGCCCTGGAATTATGAATTTCTACTTATAGCTTCTTAGCCGATAGTAATAAAAGGCCGGCAAAAGTATTAGAAGAAATAACGGATGTATTAAAAATCGTCTCACGTAAAAGAGAGCCAGATAATGTTCTTTTTCGATATTTAGAACTAAGAAGATAAATACGGAAGTGGCCAGGACATATAGCACAGCATAAAGAATTGCCGAAAACTTAAGAATGCTGAGATCTCTAAAGCTTATATAAATAATTCCCAGGGAGATAATTGAATTTAGAGCATACCTTAAAGTTAAATTGATCATAAGTTTAGCCATATCCATTGGTGGAATAATTCCCAGCAAATAATCTGATTTGAAGAACATGATCAAAGGATCATAGAAAATATCCTCCTCAAAAAAGCGGATAGCTGCAAGTATTAACACCAGCAAGCCAATTTCCACTGTACGATATCTCCTTTTTACCCTTTTTTCCATACTGAATAAATTCTAACCCAAATTAACCAAAGAATAAATACGGTTCCATAAATAGCGAGTGGAAAAAATATGGAATGAAGAAATCCGGAGTAATGAGGATATTGATAAAGTCCTATTGCCAGAATTACGATCCGGATAATATTGATACAATAAATTATTACCGAGCCAGCAAAAATATAAATAAGGGTAGTAGAAACTCTTCCAAAGAAGGCCAGAATAAAAGAAACGAAAAGAATAATAATACTAGCAGAATTACAACCCTCTACGATACCTGCTACAAAAACATCCTCTATCATTAACTTCATAGACAAACCGGAAGGATGCATCACCACATGCTCATTAAATCCGAGACTTCCAAGGACGTTCCCACTATGCTCAGCGACCAGCTGGGTTATTGGGTCGGGCACCGGCGTTTCTGAATCATACAAGTACAGGTAACCGCTATATATGCCTGAAAAAACAAAATAGCTGCCCAGAAAAATAAAAATAAAACGCAGGACCAGACGGTATTTACGAAATAAACTGAGCAAATTTGGAGGTGTTTTTAACAAATTTATGGAATTGAAGGGCTCCTATGCATCAATTTTTAAATACTTTTGCACTAAAGATTGTTAATATGCATTTTCAGAAACTAAGACCACAGATAGAAACTATATTGAAAAAGGATAATGTTTCTGTGAATGATAGATTATCAGAAGTTTGTGAGCTATTAAGGATTAATGTACCCTATTACGACTGGGTGGGATTTTACTTTAAAAATGGCGATAAGGAAGAGTTAAAATTAGGCCCTTATGCCGGGGAGCCTACAGATCATACAATTATTCCTTTTGGAAAAGGGATTTGTGGACAGGTAGCCGTTTCAAATAAAAATTTTGTAGTTCCAGACGTTAAGTCTCAAAACAATTATATTGCCTGCAGCATTGATGTAAGGGCAGAAATTGTAATTCCTCTTTTTGTAAATGGGGAAAATGTTGGGCAAATAGATATTGACAGCCATACCGAAGATCCTTTTTCTCATGAAGATGAGGTCTTCCTTCAATGGGTAAACGAAAAAGTAGCTGAAATTCTCAGTTAATCATGAAAGCTTTAATCTTGTAAGAGTGATTGCTGAGCCGGGGATCTGGTGCAGTCGCCTGCCGCACTATACTTTTAACGCTAATTGAAATATAATCGAATTCACTGTTCACAATACCGCGACACAGATAAATTCCCTTGCTTCGCAACGGATATCTTTCAGAAGTATCTGGAAACTGAACAGTATCGAATATTTCGCCTTCCCTGTCGTAGAAAGTTCCGAAGCACATGATCTTATTATTTACGGTGCCGGTTCTTTTAGCGGTGATAAGGTTTCCATAGATCTCCACCTCTTTTCCAATATGATCCGCCAGCTCTTTTGCAGTTAGAGCGGGTTTTAGAGCATCTTTAAGCAAATCAAACTGACTGCACAGAGGAAAACCCAGAAGTTCTATCTGGTCGTAAGCTTCCACCAGTCGGGATATTTCAAATTCGGGCAAATCAAAATCACGATAAGGAGACTTAAACAGCACCACCTGATCTGTCACTGCCTTATTTTTACTTATTTTAAAATGTGCTTTCCAAAGCAGATGGTATTTATCAAATCCTGTAAACCTGAAAGCATTTATCTTAAGAAGAATACTCAGCTGTTCTACGGAAACAGGCACTCTATCTATAAAATCCTCAAAATCACGAAACTTCCCAAAGAATTGTCGGTTTTCAAGAATTCGTTGAATTACCTTTAGTTCTAGCTCCTTGATATAACCCAGGCCCAGATACACATCCTTCCCATAAATAACATTAGGATGATCACTGTTATTAATACAGGGCGCATGGATTTTCCCTCCCCATCTTCTTATTTCCTGAATATAAGTTTCCACCGTATAAAAACCTCCTCCGTTATTTAAAGCGGCTACCATAAACTCCAGTGGAAAATACCTTTTAAGATATAAACTCTGATAGCTTTCCACCGCATAGGAAGCCGAATGACCTTTTGGAAAAGCATAGCCCGCAAAGGAAGATATCTGCTCCCATATTTCTTCGGTAAGCTGAATAGAATAGCCCTTTTCTTCACAATTATCCCTGAAGGTCCTTTCTACCCGTTCCATATCGTTTTTGGAACTTTTTTACCACTCATACCTCTTCGTAACACATCGGCATCTTCAAAATTAAGACCGGCAAAATCATGGGCTACCTTCATCACGTCTTCCTGGTAGACCATTACTCCATAGGTCTCGTGCATAATTTTAGCCATTACCGGATGTGCCTGTTTTCGTCTTTCGGGATCGCGGTGCCGTTTGATGAATTCTTCTTTCATTCCCGCGCTGGAAACTCCCGGTCTTATCACCGAACTCGCGGCAACAAGATTCAGGTAATTATCGGTTTGTAATTTTATAAGCAGGCCTCTCATAGCGGGAGATTCCACATAGAAAACTCCCATGCAATCACCTTTTTTCAGAAGATCGTTTATTTCAGGATCTTCTTTAAAGAGTTTGATATTCTCAATATCTTCAATAACCGCGTCAGGCTGATTGTGCCTTACAATTTCCATCGTATCGGTTATTTTGGAAAGCCCGCGCTGGGCAAGAATATCAAATTTATGAATACCCACCGCTTCACTAATATTCATATCTACCTGCACCGTTCGGAATCCTTTAGGAGGCAAAAAGGTCCCGCAATAATTGTAAACCGAATCATTTAAAATAAGGATCCCACCAGAATGCACACTTAGATAATTAGGAAAACCTTCAATAAGACGACTATATCTCAATACGAGTTTTTCCAGGTGATCCAGCTGCCGGTAATCAAAAAATCCCTCTGAAAGTTTATCGATATTTTCTTTAGGAAGCCCAAAAACCTTTCCCAGTTCACGGGCTACTGCTCTACGCCTAAATGTCACATAAGTTCCCATCAAGGCCGTATTTTCATATTTATCGAAAATATACCGGGTGATATCTTCCCTGTCTTTCCACGAAAAATCGATATCAAAATCGGGCGGAGAAGCCCGGCTTTCATTTATAAAACGTTCAAAATAAAGATCAAGTTCTATCGGGTCTACATTCGTGATCCCAATAATATAGGCCACAATAGAATTGGCGCCACTCCCCCGCCCTACAAAAGAATAATTTCTAGAACGGGCGTAAGTGACAATATCGTAATTAATAAGAAAATAAGAAACAAAACCTAACTTGATAATAGCCGTAAGTTCTCTTTCCATTCGGGTTATCACTTCAGTCGTGGTTTCGGGATAACGTTTTGGAAGATGCCGGTAACAAAGCTCCCGAAGGTTTTGCACATCTCCTTCTTCGCTTTCCCCCCATACCATTAAATTGCGATTATAGCCTTTTCCGAAGCCAAAATTCACGTCACATTGCATTGCTAGAGTCCTGGAATTATCAAGTATATAAGGGAAGTCTTCGAACTCTGCCTGTATAATTTCTTCTGAAATGAATTGATGAGAAAAAGAGCCCTGCTCTTCGGGGGCTAGCTGACTCAAAAGCGTATTATTATCTATTGCCCGCAGCAACCGGTGAGCATTGAAATCTCTTTTATTCTGAAAACTCACCGTCTGTAGAAACACCAGTTTATCCTTATAATTTCGATATTCTGAAAACTTCAGTTTTCGAAGATCCTCTACAGAAACGCCAATAAATTCATTATTCCGAAAAACGGTTTTTTTTGAAACTGCTATTTTTTTGAAAGGATAGATCAGGAAGCAATCGGGAAGTTCCGGTGCCTCGGTAGCAAATTTTTTTTCAGCATGAAGATGGGTGGAAAGATGCTCATTAAGCTGCCTGAAACCTTCGTTATTTTTTGCAATTCCCACATATTGCTGCTCTGCTCCATTCCTGAAATCTATTCCCACCAATCGCTTAATGTCATAATTTTTAGCATCTCTTAAAAAACTCAAACAAGCCGAAGTATTGTTAATATCGGTCACTGCCAGATATTCTGCATTCATTCTCTCCGCCAGATTACAGAGCCTTTTCAGGGAAAAGGTTCCATAGCGCAGGGAATATTGGGTATGACAGTTGAGATATATCATTGCGTACGGTGTGCTAAAACAATAGGAGGTTCCCCATTAAAAGGATTAGACCTTCGGCCAATCGTGCGGGCATCCATTCCCACTGCACGGCGTACGCTATGTTCCCCAAAACGATTCTTGATCTTATCGAGAGAATGGTAAAGACGCAGCATTTCTTCAGAATCATCAAAAAGATTGATTTGATAATGTCCGCCAACCAATCCGCTAAAACGAACCCCGATAAGCCTGATGAGCAATCGCCTGGTGTAAAGTTTTTTAAAAAGTTCCTCTACGGTAGGAATAAGAATATGATCTGCACTGGTATAGGAAATCTTCACCTGTTTACTCTGCGTTTGAAAATCGGAATACCTGATCTTTACAGTGATCACCGAAGCCAGTTTATTTCCATTTCGCAACTGATAGGCAAGACTTTCTGCCATCGCCACCAGTGTAGCATGCAACCTAACCATATCTATGGTATCACGGTTAAAAGTTCGCTCTGTAGAAATAGATTTACGCTCATGGAACGGTACTATAGGAGGATCGTCTATTCCATGCGCGCGCTTCCAGATCATGCGGCCATTTTTGCCAAAAACACTTTCCAGCATTTCTACCGGCATTTCCTGAATGGTCCTTATTTTTCTTACTCCAAGATTTAGAAGCGTTTGAAAAGTTTTATTCCCTATCATAGGAATTTTGTTCACTTCCAGAGGCGCCAGAAAATTTCTTTCGGTACCGGTTTCGATATATTTTTCAGCATTAGGCTTGGCTTCGCCCGTCGCTATTTTAGAGACTATCTTATTTCGCGAAAGGCCAAAGGAAATTGGGAGCCCACTGTCTTTTATAATCGTTTCCCTGAGTTCATGCGCAAATTGTTTTATTCCAAAGAAACGATCCATTCCGGTAAGGTCTGCATAAAATTCATCCACACTGGCCTTTTCAAAAGAAGGCACCTGAGCTTTGATTATTTCGGTCACTATATTGGAATGATAAGTATAGGTAGAAGCGTCTCCTTTAATAACGGTAGCATGGGGACATAGCCTTCTCGCTACTTTCATCGCCATCCCCGAATGTACCCCAAACTTCCGGGTTTCATAACTGCATGCCGCCACAACTCCACGATCGCCAAGCCCTCCAACAATAAGAGGCCGCTCTTTTAACCTTGAGTCCTTTAAACGTTCTACGGAAACAAAAAAGGTGTCTAAATCGAGATGTAATATGGATTTGAATTGATTCTTCATTTGGATTATTTCCCATTTATAGGATATTTTCCAAATTTATAAAATCATCTGTTATTATGAATTGAAGCGATGTTAAAATATGACATAAAAAAAACTCCTTAAAAGGAGTAGAAGGTTTTAAAATCCGGTTAGAAGGTGAGAATAATTATGAAGAAGTTCTTACCACTGAGCTAATGCAATTATTATAAAAAATAGTAGCCCCAGAAATCCTATTAACTGAAGAATAGAAATTATATAATTTTTCTCGATCTCATTACCCATCATCATGATTTTCACAAATATAATGAAGAGAAATGCTGATTATAAGATGTTTAACTAACTTTAAAGCTTTTTTGGAATAATTTAAGGAGCCTCTTTAAAAACTCTTAAAAAGTTAATAAAGTTTTTTATATGCCTGTTCTAATCGCCTCTACAGGATCTAATCTGGAAGCAGATATCGCCGGGATAATTCCTGAGATCAACCCAATGATAGCTGAAACAATAGTTCCTATGAGGATATTCCAGGGAGAAAGCACGAATTCAAAATCGCCAGTGAATTGGGAAGCTACAATGGAGACTACCCAGACAAGAAACAATCCTGCCAGTCCGCCTATTACTGATAGTATTACAGCTTCAAAAAGAAATTGCGAAAGAATAAATTTATTTTTAGCTCCCAGGGATTTCTGTATTCCAATAAGGTTGGTTCTCTCCTTCACACTTACAAACATGATATTGGCAATACCAAAACCACCTACCAGCAAGGAAAAACCGCTTATCACAAGACCTATAATATTTAGCTGTCCTGTAATATTATCTATAAAATCTGAGAACCCCTGCAGTTGATTAATGAAGAAATTATTGCTCTCTCCATATTTTATTCCGCGATAATTTCTCAACTGTTGTTCCAGAATCCCTACAAATTCATCGTTAGAAACCCCTTCTTTAGGTATAAGTACAATTTGAGGAAATACAGTTCCCTTGGTGGTACCATAAATTCTTCTGGCAAAATTAGCAGGTAGAAATGCCTGCCCGTCACGGGAATTACCAATAAAAGACTGCCCCTGCTTTTTAAGAACTCCGATCACCCGGGCTTTTCGTCCATAAACCCTAATTTCCTTCCCTATAGGATTGGAAGATCCAAAAAGATTATCGGCTATTTCGTGTCCCAGTACTACTACTGCTGTACCGCTTACCGCTTCCGCTTCATTAAAATACCGACCATCTTCAAATTCAAAAGCTTCTATATCATAATATTCTTGCGTAGTCGCCCCAATATCTACCCCTGTGGTAGTAACTTCCTGATATTTTATTGTGGCTCTGGGCACCCCCAACACAAAACTTATTGCCTTGGCATCTGGCATGCTTTTTTTAAGATATTGATATTCCTCATAGGTAACATCAGGAAACTGCTCCCGCTTCCAACGAGGAATTTCGGTAGGTCCAAAACTGAACCTCATAATAACCACAGTGCTATTACCCAACGCACTGATACTTCCTTTAATTTCTTTTTGAAGTGAATCCACCGCAGCCAGAACCGCGATAATAGAGAATATACCGATAGTCACCCCCAGAAGCGAGAGAAATGTTCGCAGTTTATTATTTCTCAATGCGCTAAGTGCGAATATGAAACTCTCCTTAATTACACGTAAGTATATAAGCATGTTATAAAATCAGCTGTTTTAGGATGATTTAAAGATAGGACGTTAGTAATAAAAATTCGTTACAAAATTTATTTATAATTCACCGGTTGCACTTTCTCATTTTTAGCTTAATTGGTTACTTTTGCAGCTTTAACAACCACAACACAATGAGCGAATTAAAAGAAGTAAAATCTGCTTTAATTTCAGTATTCAGTAAAGATGGGTTAGAACCCATAGCCAGGAAACTTGACGAACTAGGCGTCACTATTTATTCTACCGGAGGAACCGAAAAATTCATCAAAGAACTTGGAATTAATGTGGTTCCAGTTGAAGATGTAACTTCATATCCTTCAATTCTAGGTGGAAGAGTGAAAACCCTGCATCCAAAAGTTTTTGGAGGTATTCTTAACCGTCAGGAAAATGAAAGTGATGTAAAAGAACTTGAACAGTATGAAATTCCGCAAATAGACATTGTGATCGTAGATCTTTATCCTTTTGAAAAAACTGTTGCTTCCGGTGCTTCTGAGCAGGATATTATCGAAAAGATCGATATTGGAGGTATTTCCCTGATTAGAGCTGCAGCTAAGAATTTCCAGGATGTAACCTGCGTTTCTTCAGTAGACGACTATCAGGAATTTCTTGATCTATTAAATGAAAAAGAAGGTAAAACCAGTTTGGGCGACAGAAAACGATTTGCGACCAAGGCCTTCAATATTTCTTCGCATTACGACTCGGCGATCTTTAATTATTTTAATATGGAGGATGAAGTAAATTCATTTAAACAAAGTGAACTGAAAGGAAAAGAATTGAGATATGGAGAAAATCCACATCAAAAAGGGATCTTTTTTGGTGATTTTGATGCGATATTCGATAAGTTACACGGAAAAGAACTTTCATATAACAACCTATTGGATGTAGATGCGGCAGTGAATTTGATGAACGAATTCAAAGGAGAGATGCCAACTTTCGCTATACTAAAGCATAACAATGCCTGCGGACTTGCACAAAGAGATAGCATTAAACAGGCCTATGTAGATGCTCTTGCCGGAGATCCGGTTTCAGCTTTTGGCGGGATATTGATAAGCAATGTGGAAATAGATGCTGAAACTGCTGAAGAAATCCACAAGTTATTCTGTGAAGTGGTGATCGCTCCATCCTATTCAGAAGAAGCACTTGAAATTCTAAAAGGAAAGAAGAACAGAATTATACTTATTCAAAAAGAAACTGAACTTCCAAAAGACCAGGTTAGAACATGCCTCAACGGTGTTTTGGTTCAGGATAAAGATCTTAAGACAGATGCTCTTGAAGATTTACAACAGGCGACCAGCAATAAACCTTCAGATGAAGAGTTATCTGACATGATATTTGCTTCGAAGATCTGCAAACACACCAAATCGAATACGATCGTTTTAGCAAAAAACAAACAACTTTGTGCCAGCGGCACAGGACAAACATCAAGAGTGGATGCCCTTAAACAAAGCATTGACAAGGCCAGATCCTTCAATTTCAATTTAAAAGGAGCCGTGATGGCGAGTGATGCTTTTTTCCCTTTTCCAGATTGCGTGGAAATTGCCGGAAATGAAGGAATCACGGCTGTAATTCAGCCAGGCGGATCGATTAAAGATCAGCTAAGTATCGATTATTGCAATGAAAATAATATCGCAATGCTGATGACAGGAACACGCCATTTTAAACATTAATTTTATTACATTTACCAAACCTCAACAACTTAAAATACACTATGGGATTTTTTGACTTTCTCATTGAAGAAATAGCGATAGACTTAGGTACAGCCAACACTTTAATTATTCATAATGATAAGGTTGTCGTGGACAGTCCTTCCATTGTTGCCCGTGACAGGACCACAGGTAAAATTACTGCCGTTGGTAAAGAAGCCGCGATGATGCAGGGTAAAACTCATGAGAACATCAAAACAATTCGCCCTCTAAAGGATGGTGTAATTGCAGATTTTGATGCCAGTGAGAAGATGCTCACCATGTTCATCAAGGAAATTCCCGCCCTTAAGAAAAAACTTTTTACTCCGGCTTTGAGAATGGTGATCTGTATTCCTTCCGGAATTACAGAAGTGGAAATGAGAGCGGTAAAAGAAAGTGCGGAAAGAGTTAACGGTAAAGAGGTTTACCTTATCCATGAGCCAATGGCAGCAGCTATTGGTATTGGTGTTGACATCATGCAACCTAAGGGGAATATGATCGTTGATATAGGAGGTGGGACTACGGAAATTGCAGTGATCGCTCTTGGGGGGATCGTTTGTGATAAATCGGTAAAGATCGCCGGAGATGTATTTACCAACGATATTGTTTATTATATGCGTACTCAACATAACCTGTATGTTGGGGAGCGTACTGCAGAAAAAATAAAAATTCAGATCGGTGCGGCTACCGAAGATCTTGAGGTGCCGCCGGAAGAAATGAGCGTTCAGGGTAGAGACCTGCTTACCGGTAAGCCTAAACAGGTTAATATTTCTTATCGTGAAATTGCAAAAGCCCTGGATAAATCCATCTTAAGGATCGAAGATGCCGTAATGGAAACTTTATCACAGACTCCTCCAGAACTTGCAGCCGATATTTACAATACTGGTATTTATCTTGCAGGTGGTGGTTCTATGTTGAGAGGTTTGGATAAAAGATTATCCCAAAAAACTGATCTTCCGGTTTATATAGCCGAAGATCCGCTACGTGCCGTAGTTCGTGGAACTGGAATTACCCTTAAAACCCTGAATCGTTATAAAGGGATTTTGATCAAGTAGGAGAAGTTTAATTTATGCAGCAGATTTTCAATTTTCTTATAAGGAATAAGAATTCAATTTTATTCTTAATCCTGCTTGCTGTTTCGTTTTTTCTAACCATACAGAATCATTCTTTTCAGAAAAGCCGATTTATAAGCTCGGCAAATTCCGTAACCGGAGGGGTATATTCATGGGCCAATAATATTGATACTTATCTGCACCTGGATGAATATAATAAAAGGCTTCTTGAAGAAAATAATAAGCTCAGGAATATCATTTCTAACATCCATGATAGTATTTCTGTAGAAAAACAACTGGACAGTACTTCTTTTGAAGGAGATTATTTGTTCAGGACTGCAAGAGTGATCAACAATAATTTTGCAAAAACAGATAATTACCTCACTCTAAATCGAGGTACGGATTCCGGGATCGATCAGGAATATGGAGTTATCACCAGCCAGGGTATTGTAGGTATTGTAGATCGTGTGAACGATGGTTATTCCAGGGTGATCTCTATACTTAACAGCAGGTCCAGGATAAATGCCCAGTTAAATAAAACCAATCATTTTGGAAGTCTGGTATGGAATGGAAAAGATCCAAATATCGTTCAGCTTATAGATGTTCCTAGACAGGCTCCTCTCAAAAAAGGAGATACTATCATAACTGGAGGGCGTTCCCTAATTTTCCCTAAAGGACTTCCTATTGGGAAGAATTGAGGATTTTAGTCTGGATCAAACCCAAAGCTACTATACTATAAACGTGAAACTATTTAACGACATGACCAATATTGGTTATGTGTATGTGATTGAGAATGTGAATAAGGACGAGGTAAAAGCGCTTCAGGAAAATGAACAGTAAGATAATCTCAAATATCACCAGATTTATAGTTCTGATATTTCTTCAGGTACTACTGTTGAATAACATCAACTTTGCAGGCTATATTAATCCCTATTTATATGTTCTGTTTATCTTACTTTTCCCTTTTACAGGCAACCAGAGTCTTTTTCTTTTCCTTGCCTTCCTGCTTGGAATAAGCATTGATATTTTTGAGGATAGCGGAGGAATAAATGCCGCTGCCTGTCTTGTAGCGGCCTATGTGAGACCTTTCCTCTTAAGATTTTCTTTTGGAATAAGTTACGATCACCAGAACATAAATCTGGCGGCAACCCCATTTGGAGCTAAACTGAGTTATGTTTTTTTAATGGTAATTATCCATCATTTTGTACTATTTTCCTTGGAAATGTTTAGTCCAAACCATATAATATTAATCCTGAAGAAGACGTTATTTTCTAGTATATTCACTGTAATTTTAGTTTTCCTCAGCCTTACCTTATTTAGTAAAAAGTACCGATGAGAAAAGTTTTACTCTACATTACCATTTTAACAACCGGATTGCTCTTTCTGGGAAGGCTGTTCTACCTTCAGGTTGTAGACACTTCTCTTGCAATTCGCTCACAGGATAATGCCATAAAAGTGATTTACGATTATCCTCAGCGAGGTTATATTTATGACCGTACAGGAGAACTTATGGTATCCAATCAGCCTTCATATGATGTAATGGTAATTCCAAGAAACCTGAAACCTTTTGATACTACTGAATTTTGCAGCATCCTGAACCTAAGTCGTGAAAATCTCGAAAAGAAACTGGATAAAGCTCGCATCTATTCTCCAATGTTACCTTCCGTGATCATCCCCCAACTTACCAAAAGTGAGTATGCGATTTTACAGGAGAAAATGAGAAAATATGAAGGCTTTTATATTCAGAAAAGATCACTTAGGGATTACCAGGTAGATCACAGTGCGAATGTTCTGGGATATATTGCTGAAGTGAACCAAAAAATAATAAATGAAAACCCTTATTATATCTCTGGTGACCTCATGGGAAGGGCAGGTGTAGAAAAAACCTACGAAAATCTGCTACGCGGTGTTAAGGGAGTAAAATACATTCAAAAAGACCGCTACAACCGGGACATTGGACCTTATAAAGATGGTATTTATGATACCTTACCTGAAAAGGGAAAAGATCTATCGATCACTATTGATTCCAGGCTGCAGGCTTACGGTACGGAATTAATGAAAAACAAACGTGGCGGAATTGTTGCTATTGAGCCGGGAAGCGGAGAAATTCTCGCAATGATTACAGCCCCTACTTACGATCCCGCAAAGCTGGTTGGAAGAAAACGATCAGAGAATTTCACCGAATTATATTACGACACCATTGCTAAACCCCTTTACGACCGGGGTCTACTTGCAGAATATCCTCCGGGATCTCCATTTAAAACATTAAATGCACTCATAGGTCTTCAGGAAGGCGTGGTGGATACTCATGACAAGTTTAGTTGTAATCGCGGATATAGCTACGGCCGGGGTAGAAAATTAGGCTGTCACTCCCACCCGAGCCCATTAGATATGATCCCGGGAATTGCACAATCCTGCAACTCCTACTTTGCGAATGTTTATCGCAGAATTATCGAGAAATATCCTACTCCTCAACAGGGAATCGATGCCTGGAACGCCCATCTTAAAAGTTTCGGTCTGGGAGAATATTTTGGGAACGATTTAAGTACCGGTAGACGGGGAAAAATTCCAAATTCAGATTATTACAATCAAATTTATGATTACCCAACTTATAAATGGTATGCCACGGCAACTTTATCTAATGCGATAGGCCAGGGTGAAGTACTTATGACTCCTATCCAGCTTGCGAATATGGTCGCCACAATTAGTAACCGTGGCTGGTATTATACTCCACATATTCTCAAAGAGATAAATGGAAATCCTATTAAAGAGGAAAAGTTTACCAAAAAGAATTATACCACTATCGATGCTAAAAATTTTGACCCGGTTATTGAGGGAATGCACCAGGTATATAAAAAAGGTACTGCCTCTTCCCTGCAAATTCCGGGAATCGAGATCGCAGGAAAAACAGGGACTGCCGAAAACTTTGCAAAAATTGGTGGTAAACGGGTACAACTAACAGACCATTCCATATTCGTAGCCTTCGCACCCGTAGATAATCCAAAAATCGCGGTGGCCGTATTTGTAGAGAATGGTTATTGGGGAAGTAGATATGCCGGTAGAATTGCCAGTTTAATGATAGAAAAATACTTAAAAGGAACTATCACAAGAACCGATTTAGAGGACTGGATCTTAAGTCACAGTCTGGAAGAAGAATATGCAAAACCACAAAGTGGTGAACCTTTTATAATTAATCAGTAAATGACGAAAGGCAGCGCAGGATTCGACTGGATCAGCATTTTTATTTACTTAATTCTTGTTGCGTTTGGCTGGGCCAATATTTATTCTGCATCTCTTGGTAGTGGCACGGGATCCTTTTTTGATCTTGATCAGGTATATGGCAAACAAGCCCTATGGATACTTCTCAGTCTTCTTATAATTGTAATTGTACTCTCCATAGAAGCCAAATTCTATCAGCGTTTCTCGAGCGTTATCTATATTATCTCCCTTCTTTCACTAGCCGGACTTTTTATATTTGGTAAGACCATTTCCGGAGCAACTTCCTGGTATTCATTTGGAGGATTGAGTATACAGCCTTCAGAATTTGCCAAATTCGCAACTTCGCTCGCACTCGCAAAATATCTAAGTGACATTCAAACAAATATAAAACGGCTCAGTCACCAGGTACAGGCTTTTATAATTATCGCCTTACCAGCCCTGATCATAATTCCTCAGCCAGATCCAGGAAGCGCACTGGTATATGCCGCTTTCTTTTTCCCTCTTTACAGGGAAGGACTTTCAGGATTTTATCTGGTCACGGGACTTTCAGGCGTTGCAGCTTTCATTATGACCCTCCTGGTTGGCCCTATCTGGGTAAGTATAGGTGTGTTAATTATTGGGCTATTGATTTTCTTCAGAAAAAGGAAAAAAAGGCCAAGCCGTATTCTTATTACATTATTTGCAATTTGTGCAATAGGCCTGAGCTTTTCGGTAAACTATATTTTTGAAAATGTATTTGAACAGCGTCACCGTGACCGTTTCAACATTGTTTTAGGTAAAGAAGTCGATTCCCGGGGGATAGGCTATAACACCAATCAAAGTGAGATCGCCATAGGTAGCGGCGGTTGGCTTGGTAAAGGCTGGACCGAAGGAACCCAAACAAAAGGTCATTTTGTACCTGAACAGCACACAGATTATATTTTTAGTACAGTGGGTGAAGAATGGGGATTTTTAGGTAGTGCCATGGTGATCATTCTCTTTGTACTTCTGCTCATACGCCTGCTTCAGTTGGCTGAAAGACAACGCTCACAATTTAATCGGGTATATGGCTATTCCGTAATAGGAATACTTTTTATTCATTTCCTGGTAAACATTGGGATGGTATTGGGTGTATTTCCAACGGTAGGTATTCCCCTGCCCTTTTTTAGCTATGGAGGCTCCGGGCTCTGGGGTTTCACCATTCTTCTGTTTATTTTTATAAAGCTCGATTCAGATAGGTTGTCATTCTAGCTGCATTTATCTACCATAAGGATTATAGCAGCAATAAGTAGAATTACAACTGGATAAACATATTTCCTTTTCATAATTAAAAGCATAAAAAAACCCGGAAATCATATTTCCGGGTTTTACATTATAGTGGATTTCTAATTCTTTACTTTTTTCTTAGCATTCACATCGGCAAGCTTATTTCTTGTGATATTATTCATTTTCATATCCTCAAGAACGTTGATCGCTTCTTCCACATACACATCCTTACTTAGAGTCTCGTGCCATCGAGTTCTTTTCTCTTTCAATATAGTATCGTGCACGAAAAGATCCTTTTCATACGGCAGTGAATTATAGGTTAGATCGGTTTTATAATTTTTGATCGCGTCAAACTGCTTAGCCATTTCCTTTTCTTTCGCTGCTTCCTGAGCATAGACCTCATAGTTAAGAGGATAAACACTTTCATCACTCTGGGTTTTCACCCATTTTGCATTGTCTTCAATTAATTGCAACTGGGTGTTTTTACTCATACGTTTCTTGCTGGCTTCAATTGCTTCATTATAATCTACATAGCCATTCCAAATCTCATATTCGGCTGCATCGATCTTATCCCATGGTAATGGGTTATCCTGATCTTTTTCACCAATATCAACGAAACTAAATCTATCCGGAACCACCACATCACTCTTTACTCCTTCAAGTTGAGTAGAACCACCATTTACACGATAGAACTTTTGAGTGGTAATTTTTAGAGCTCCCATATCCCCAAGATCATTGTTTCTTAGCCATCTGTTAAGATCGATCACATTTTGAACAGTTCCTTTACCATAAGTTTGTTTAGAACCTATAATGATCGCTCTTTTATAGTCCTGCATGGCAGCTGCTAAAATTTCAGAAGCAGAAGCTGAAAGTTCATTCACAAGAATAACAAGAGGTCCATCCCACACGATTTGAGGATCCTCATCTTTTAAAACTTCTTTACGCTGACCGTTTGACTTCACCTGTACAACGGGTCCCTCTTTAATAAACATTCCCGCAATATCCACAACGGTTTTAAGAGAACCCCCACCATTGTTCCTAAGGTCAAGCACCAGGCCTTCCATTCCTTCTTTTTTCAAACGGATAATATCCTTTTTGATATCTGAAGCTGCATTACGTTCTTCATAATCTGTCATATCAAAATAGAATTTGGGAAGATTGATCACCCCGTATTTACGGCTGTTCTTTTCTACCATTGAAGCTTTGGCATAGGTTTCTTCAATTTCAATAACATCTCTTGTGAGGGTAATATCTTCAATATTTCCCATTACTTTTTTACGAACAGTTAGCGTAACTTTAGTATCCTTAGGACCTTTAATAAGTTCGACGGCGTCATCCAGACGCATCCCAACAATACTAACCGCTGCGTCTTCATCCTCCTGTTTTACTTTAAGGATCTCGTCACCTTCACTTATCTGATCGCTTCTCCAGGCGGGTCCTCCAGAAATAACCTCGGTAATGGTAATATTATCCCCGTCCTTTACCAATCGAGCTCCGATACCTTCAAGTTTTCCGGACATGGCGATATCAAATTTATCTTTATCCTGAGGAGCGAAATAAAAGGTGTGCGGATCAAATTCTTCAACAATAGAATTTATATAAACCGAAAAATAATCATCGCGGTTAAGATCGTCGGTAAAATCGTAATATCTTTTAATATTAGAAAGCGTAGTCTCACGAGCCTTTTTTTCAAGTTCCGCATCAGACTTTATTTCATATGAAGCATCCTCTTCTTTTTTAGTTTTTTCTTCCTGCTTTAGATCGTAGAAAGTAATCAGGGAATTAAACTTAAGCTGTTTCTTCCAACGGGCTTTCATTTCCTCTTTAGAAGTCACATACTCAAGATTATCATATTTTGTATTGATCTCTTCTTTTTCACTGAAATCGAATGGCTTGGAAAGAATATCCTTATATAGAGATCTTGCTTCCTGCATACGTTTGTCAAGTCGATTATAAGTAAGATCAAAAAAACTGATATCTTTATTTTTTATCTGATCATCGATTTCATTTTTGTAATCATCAAATTCTTTGATGTCTTCAGCATATAGAAAACGTTTTGAAGGATCCAGACTTTCAAGATAATGTTCATAAACATCAGCTGAAAAAGCGTCATTTATATCCTTGGCATCATAATGTCCCTGATTTAGAACATAGGTGATCAAGTCTATAAGTAATTTATCCTTATTAGGGTCGCTGAAGTTTTTTGTTGTAAAACTACAGGCGGTAGCAGCCATTAATAAGACTACCGCTAAAATCTTTAAATTCCTTTTCATAAGTCGTTTTAATTTCGTCATTGTGTGGTTACTACAATTAATAGTAAAAACTGTGCCAACAGCAAATTATTTTAAGCAATTTTTTGTTAAACCACTAATATAAGGTTTCCTTCTGAAATTCTTATTTTAGCAGAACCAAAATATTATGCATGACAAAGAATAAACCGTTAATCCTGGTTACCAATGATGATGGTATCACAGCGCCGGGAATACGTACCCTTGTGGAAGTAATGAAAGAGCTGGGAGAAGTGATCGTAGTAGCCCCAGATAGCCCGCAAAGCGGAATGGGTCATGCCATTACCATTAGTGACACCCTGTTCTGCGAACCTGTCACAATCAAGGAAAATTATAAGCACAAGGAATACAGCTGTTCCGGAACCCCGGCAGATTGTGTAAAGATCGCCACCCAGGAGATTCTTCACCGCAAACCAGACCTTTGTGTAAGTGGTATAAATCACGGTTCTAATTCTTCTATCAATGTGATCTATTCCGGGACCATGAGTGCCGCCGTAGAAGCTGGAATCGAAGGAATTCCGGCAATCGGGTTTTCTTTGCTGGATTATTCACTTAATGCCGATTTTGAACCAACTCGGAAATTTGTGAAGACAATAACCAGGAATGTTTTGAAGCACGGCCTGCCTAAAGGAGTGGTTTTAAACGTTAATTTCCCTAAATTGAAAGAAGCCGATATAAAGGGAGTTAAAATATGCCGGCAGGCAAATGCGCATTGGGAAGAGGAATTCGATAAAAGAACGAATCCGCAAGGCAGGGATTATTACTGGTTAACGGGTAAATTTGTGAATAAGGACGAGGGGGATGATACCGATGAGCAGGCCCTGGCAAACGGATATGTTTCGGTGGTTCCTATTCAGTTTGATCTTACCGCGCATCATTTTATTAAAGATTTAAGCAGCTGGTCTCTCAATGATTAAACAGAATATATTTACCGGGTTTCTTACAGGTTTGGCTGCCAATATTGCGGGTGTTCTGCTATATACAGCAATCTTTTCACACTCCGAAGTGGATGCCACCTTAAAAGACGCTATAGAAAATGATTATCTGGGGAAAATTGTAGCTCTGGGAGCCATTCTCAATTTTTTGCCATTCTTTGTTTTCCTTAAAAAAAGGCAACATTATCATGCCCGTGGAGTACTTTTAGCCACCGTAACAGTAGCCATTGCTGTGGCAATCCATAAATTCGTTTAGATGAAATACTACATCATTGCCGGAGAAGCATCAGGAGACCTACACGCCGCTAATTTGATGAAAACACTCAAAGAGGTAGATCAAAATGCCGAATTTCATTTCTGGGGTGGTGATTTAATGCAAAAACAGGGTGGCACTCTTGTTAAGCACTATAAGGAACTCGCCTTCATGGGTTTTGCCGAAGTGTTAATGAACCTTAGAACCATCTTTAAAAATATAAGTTTTTGCAAAGCGGACATTGAGGATTATAATCCAGACGTAATCATATTTGTTGACTATCCTGGTTTTAATATGAGAATTGCAAAATGGGCAAGGGAAAAAGGATTCTCTACTCATTATTATATTTCACCACAGATCTGGGCCTGGAAAGAGAACAGGATCAAAAAGATCAAAAGAGATGTAGACGAAATGTATGTGATACTTCCTTTTGAAAAAAAATTCTATACAGAAAAACATGACTTCCATGTTCATTTTGTTGGCCATCCACTTCTGGATGCCATAGATAATATACCCCCGGTAGACATTGAAAGTTTCAGGAAAAATCACCAGCTTGACAAAAGGCCCGTGATCGCCTTATTACCGGGTAGTCGTAAGCAGGAGATCGAAAAAATGCTCCATATTATGTTGAGGATTACCGAAGATTTTAAAGAATATCAATTCGTGATCGCAGGAGCCCCTAGTCAGGAAGAGGAATTCTATCACCAGTTCATCAAAAAATCCAATGTGGCACTCATTATGAATAAAACTTATGATATTCTGAGTATTTCACATGCCGCCCTCGTTACCTCGGGTACGGCGACCCTGGAAACAGCTTTATTCAAAGTACCCGAAGTAGTTTGCTATAAAGGAAATCGAATTTCATATCATATCGCCAAGCGGGTTATAAATCTTGATTATATCTCACTGGTAAATCTAATTATGGAACGGGAGGTCGTAAAAGAACTTATTCAGAATGAATTCAATGCCAAAAACCTGAAGGCTGAATTGAATAAAATTCTCGATATGAAAAACAGGAAACGAATTTTTGAAGATTACTTTGAACTGGAACAAAAACTTGGAGGAAAAGGAGCGAGTAGAAAAACAGCCGAACTGATCTACGATAAGATCTCCGATTAATTATTATTTACAATGCAAAACCCATTCTTTAGATCGGTACTCCTACTGGTAATTACCATTTTACTGGCCTCCTGTGGTTCTTCAAGATCCAGGGTAGTGACCACCAAAAAAAGACCGTATAATTCAGAAGAAAAAGCAATTGCATATGAGCATACTCCAGAAACAAAATCTTCCAGCAGTCTTGCAGAAAAAATTGTAAAAGCCGCTAAAAAATTCGAAGGCACCCGTTATAAATATGGAGGAACCAACAAAAGAGGAATGGATTGCTCCGGACTTATCTTTACAAGCTTTCTCGAAGAAGGTGTAGCCTTACCGCGTACTTCCCGAGCGATGTCGTTACAGGGTGAAAGACTTTATCTTAAAGAAGTAGCCATTGGAGACCTGCTATTTTTTGAAACCAATAAGAATAAAAAAGTGATCAATCATGTAGGACTTGTCGTTGAGGTTACTGAAGACGGAATTTATTTTATACATTCTTCCACCTCAAGCGGTGTTATTATATCCTCATTATCAGAACGGTACTGGTATAATAATTTTATAATGGCTCGTCGTGTGATGTGATTTTTTATATCTTAACTGCATAAAAATCAGCGGTTGAGAAATTTCAATTTTATCTTTCTGCGACTCAGTTTTTACCTGATTGCGGGTATCTTAAACTGCTTTTATTTTTCTCCAGGATTAACTTTTATTCTGGTCTTTGGAGGAATTTCGCTTCTTCTTTTTCTAATTTCATGGTTCAGAGCTCAAAAACAGATATTTACTGATCTTCTACCAGGAATAAGCGGATTCCTGATGATCTTCTCCCTCGGGATCATTATCACTTACTTCTCTATTCCTCAAAATCAAAACAGGCATTATATAAAATATGTAGACGTCAAAAATTCGATGATCGAAGGGAAGATCACAGAAGAATTAAAACCCACCGCCTTTAGTAGAAGATATTTTATAGAGGCACAGAAGCTAATCACCGATAATCGGGTTGAGAAAGTAAGAGGTAAAATATTACTAAACATCCAAAATGATTCAAGCGTAGCTTTTTCAATAAGCTCCCGGAAATACCATTCTAGTGCCTTTCACTCCACAAGAGATCAACCGCCCTTTAAATCCGTATCAGTTTAATTACAAGTCTTATATGCACCACTTAAAAGTGGAAAAACAACTTAGCTTAAAACTCAGAGACCTAAAGGTAATTCCTTCAGAAGATTCTAATCTAAAATCACTGGCATGGAATTTTAGAGAACATCTTATTTCAAAATTAAAAGCTAAAGGATTTTCAAAAGATCAACTAGCCGTCTTTCAGGCCCTGATTCTTGGAAAAAGAAGTGATATTAATGACGAACTCTATAAAAGTTATGCCGCTGCCGGAGCCATTCATATTCTGGCTATTTCCGGACTACATATAGGGATCATACTACTGCTATTAAATTATATTTTCAATCCCCAGGAACGAATTAAATATGGAAGGCTGTTAAAATCGATTTTACTAATAGTAATATTGTGGTCTTTTGCAATTATTACGGGCCTTAGCCCATCTGTAGTTCGTGCCGTTACCATGTTCTCTTTTATTGCGGTAGGCATGCAGATCAAAAGAAAAACAAGTTTACTCAACAGTATATTCCTATCTCTTTTTTTTCTGCTACTCATTGATCCTTATTACCTTTTCCAGGCAGGCTTTCAATTGAGTTATCTGGCGGTATTAGGTATCGTTATATTTCAGCCTTTTATTTATAAGATCTTCCATGTTAAATATCCAGTGATCGATTATTTCTGGAAACTTGTTTCGGTGAGCATTGCTGCGCAAATTGGAGTACTACCCTTATCATTATTTTACTTTCATCAATTCCCGGGGCTTTTCCTCTTGACTAATATTATAGTATTGCCTCTTCTGGGGATCATTCTTATAAGCGGGTTATTTATAATCGTTCTGGCTGTATTTAATATCCTTCCTGAATTTATAGGAAATCTATATGCAAATCTCATTGACGTATTGAACCAGTTTGTACAATTTATAGCAGGGATAGAAACCCTGGTTATTACGAATATTAGTTTTTCTTCTCTTCAAATGATTTCGGCCTACCTCCTCATTTTAAGTCTAGTTATTCTTTTGAAGAAAAAAACATTTATCCCTTTCGTAGCTTTCTTAGTAAGTGTACTTATTTTTCAGTTTTCTACTCTATATAAAAAGCTGGACACTCCTAACGCCGAGGCTTTAGTTTTTCATAAAACAAAACATAGCGCAATAGCAGTTAAAGAGCGCAACCAGCTCCATTTATTTAAAGATGAAAATATAGACATGTCTTTTAGTAAGGATTATGAAAGGGAAAGAAACCTGGAGGCAAAAGATCATTTGAATATTCCTACTGTTTTGTATCTTGCAGGGCACAGGACGATCATTGTAGATAGCAGTAGAAGCTTTTATATCCCCGAGTTCAATCCAGAAATTATTATTCTCAGGAATTCTCCAAAAATCAACCTCGAAAGGCTTATAAGTGAGCTCAAACCAAAGCAGATCGTCGCTGATGGCAGTAATTATTTATTTTATATAGATCTGTGGAGAAAGACCTGCCGGGATAAAAAAATCCCTTTTCACTATACGGGTGAAAAGGGAGCTTATATTTTAACTGAAAACTAAGTCTAGCTAGAGAAGGTACCTTCAAAATCTTCCTGGTATTTCTTCCATTCTTCCTCGGTTTTAACTTTCTTATAATCGTCACTTGCAAATATTTTTAGAAATATTTCCAGTTGCTGTGGTGTCATATATCCCTTAATTGGAGAAAGAAAATCTCCTTTCTCATCGAAGAACACCATGGTAGGATAGGCACTTACTCCCATTACCAATGCAAACTGGTGTACACTGTTTCTTCCTGATTTTGCCGAATCGTACTGTGGATTCTCAAAGGTTTTATCTCTGTATTTAATAGTTTCGTCACCTTCAGCATTGAACTTTACGGCATAGTAATTTTCATTGATGTAATCTGCCACATCTTTATTATGAAAGGTATTTTTATCCAGCATTTTGCAGGGACCGCACCAATCGGTATAAGCATCTACAAAAATTTTCTTAGGAGTTTTTTTCTGTGCCGCCAGAGCTTCATTCATGTTCATCCAGTTGATCTCCTGAGCCTGGACAAAACCCAGGAATAACACAAAAAATATGGTAACTAAATTCTTCATTTCTCTAAATTTTCTAGCATCATATTCAATAATCATTCCGAATTTAGATATAAATTACCTTATACCATGCATCAGCTTTTTAAGAAGCGGATTCAGCATTGCAACCAATAAACCACCTGCAATGGGAACTATTGTAAAGATCAGGAAAAAAGTTGAAAGATCGTATTGCTTGGTAACTTCCTCGATCATTCCTCCCATAGATCCGGCAAGTTTATTTCCTATCGCAATAGCGAGGTACCACATCCCAAACATGAAGGCGATCATCCTGGCAGGAACCAGTTTACTAACATAAGAAAGCCCGAGTGGTGAGAGACATAATTCACCAAGAGTATGAAAAAGATAGGCCAGAATAAGCCAGATCATACTAACTTTTGCCCCACCAACTACTCCGCTTGAACCCCAGGCAAGAAGTCCAAATCCAAGCCCCAGAAGAACGAGGCCGAAACAGTATTTCATGGCTGCGGAAGGATTGTATTTACTTTCCCACCATTTTGAAAAGAAGGAGGCAAACACAATAATAAAAAATGAATTAAGGATACTGAACCAGGAAACTGTAATTTCTGTAGTATCTCCAGAGAATTCTCTTACCAGCATCCAGATAACCAGCCCCCAGATCCCGGCAAAACAAATACCCAGTACAATATTGGAACCAGGAATCTTTGCGAAGGTTTGTTTCCATAATAAGTATAATACCCATGTAATAATAGCTAATGGGACAACAGTTAACAAGGCATTCGCAATATTGAAGATATTTGCTGAATTACCCGTTAATACTCTGTCAACATTATCACGAGCAAAAATGATAAGGGAGGAAGCTCCCTGTTCAAAGGCCATAAAGAAAAAGACGGTGAAAACTGCAAATATGATCACCGCGATAAGTCTATCACGAACAATAGGCGCATACCGGGAAATTCTGGAAATAACAAGAACAAGAAATAGAATAAGTCCGATAATAGCCATTCCTAAAGGTCCGGAAAAAGGCTCTCCACCAAAATCAAAAGGCATCACCACCGGAAAAAGATTAATATCGGCGATCCTTGAAAGTGGATCATCAATAAGATAGGTAAATCCAATCAATGCAGTTGCTACCACCAGGATCTTATCAAATAAGGTAAAAGGATTGGTTTTGTGTGAAACACCTTTGCTTTCTTCTTCCCTTTCATGCTTTTCTTTAAGTTCCTTATCGGGAACTCCGCCTATTTTTCCAAACAAAGGCTTTGCCAGCCAGAACTGGAGAGTTCCAAGCAACATAAAAATTCCTGCGAGACCAAAGCCCCAGCTCCATCCTATTCTTTCGGCCAGATAACCGCAAAGCATCATTCCAAAGAAAGCTCCTGCGTTAACCCCCATATAGAAAATGGTATAGGCACCATCTTTTTTATCAGACTTTCCTTCATACATTTCAGAAATTATAGAAGTAATATTGGGTTTAAAAAATCCTGTACCTATTACCAGCAAACCTAAACCAAGATAAAGTGAAAGCTCAGTTTCCATTGCCATGGAGGCGTGACCCAAAGTCATGATCCCCGCACCTATAATTACTGCCCATCGATAACCTGTTAACTTATCGGCTATTAATCCACCCAGAATAGGGGTTAGATAAAGCAAGCCCGCGTATGTACCAAATAAAGCACCGGCATTTTCGGCTGACCATCCCCACCCGGGATTGTCGACACCTACGATGGCCATAGTTAGAAAGTTCACCAGGAGAACGCGCATTCCATAAAAGGAAAAGCGTTCCCACATTTCAGTAAAAAAAAGAACAAATAATCCGGCCGGATGGCCTAATACCTTACTTTTAAAAAAATCGGGCTGAACTTCAGGGGTGGTTTGAGCATTCATGATCTAATTAGCTTTCAGTTTCAGTATCTGCAATTTCATAATTTTCCTGCTCTTTCATCTCTCGTTCATCATCTTCTACCCCGTGAGTTAACCTTTTAAGTGGTTTTAATAACAAAATTACAATCAGTCCAAAAAGACCCGTAAAAATAGTAATCGCTATAAATGTATTGAATTCCCGATCGGTTTGCACTTCATCTATAATAAAATTACCAGAATAACCAGTCATATCTTCCCGCTGCTTAAATTTTATTATTACGTGGTAAGGATTATCACTGGTAACATTTTCTTCGTTAAGTGTTTCAGTAACTTCTGCGATACGATCCTGGTTTTCGAACTCTATGTAATTTAATACTGGTTCTTTAGTTTTAAGATCTATCAACTCAAAATCACCATTATTTTTATAGATTTCCGCATCAATTTTAAAGTCTTCATTAGCGGAAACTATAGAATCGTTTATTTGAAGTTGATTGGTCACCTGAGAGGAATTTGCAGTTAAATTAACGGTTATAGGTTCCCCCTGAGAAAATTCACCAATGACCCCAGCCATTTTATTTCCTAAGCCTGTGGCGGCAAAATAAACCCCCATCATAAGTGAGGCGTACTTCACAGGCGCCAGCTTGGTAATGAATGAAAGCGCTACCGGTGAAGAACATAATTCTCCAATGGTATGAAGTAAATACGCAAGTACTAACCAGTACATTGCACTTTTATGTCCAAATGGAACATATTCATTTGCGGCCATGGCCATAAAAATAAATCCAAGCCCCATTATAATAACTCCGATTGCCATCTTAAAGATGGAGGAAGCTTCTTTATTTTTCAGTTTTCTACGAGCCCAGAAATTAGCGATGATCACACCAAATATAATAATGAATAAAGCATTTAACGATTGAAACCAGGTGGCAGGAACTTCATTCCCAATAAGTGGCAAGGAGAAGGAGAGCACCCTATCGGTCTTATCTGCTGCGTAAATATTCATAAGGCCTCCGGCCTGTTCAAAGGCGCCCCAAAAAACAATTACCAGTAAAAACGATAGGATCATTACCACATACCTATCTTTCATCACTTTAGTGCTTAGGTCTTTATAAACCATAAGCATCAGGGCAACTACCAATGTTAGAAAAATATAAAGCAGCCCGTAAGGAAGTGATCCCGCAATTAAATAATAGACAGAACCGATCATTAATACAGTTGTAATGGTCAACTGTAAAGGAGATTTCAGCAAATTGGCAAACATATTTCCTAAGGAAGCTCCTTCGTCTCTTTCTGCCTTAGATAGAAGATTACCCACATTTTTCAAATATTTTTGTCCCCACCAATAAACGACAAGACCAAAAGCCATTGCTATTCCGGCAAGTCCAAAACCATAATGCCAGCCAATTTCTTCTCCAACATACCCTACAATCAAACTGGAAAGCAAGGCCCCAAGATTAATTCCTATATAAAAAATGGTAAAACCCTTATCTCTTCTGATATCTCCGGGCTTGTATAAACCACCAACCATGGTTGAAATATTTGCTTTTAGCATTCCTACCCCAACTATAATAAGAACAAGACCACTATAAAAAGCCCACATTTCTTCAACAGCCAAAATTGTATGACCTGCCACTAAAATCATTCCCCCAATCAGTACTGTTTTTTTCTGACCAAACAATTTATCGGCAATTATACCGCCGGGAATTGAAGCAACATATACTAACATGGTATACCAGCCATATAATGCCAGGGCTTCAGAACGTGTCCAACCCAATCCGGCATTTCCACCGGTGGTAGCACTTACAAGATAAAGCACAAGAATTGCACGCATTCCATAGTAAGAAAAGCGCTCCCACATTTCAGTGAAAAATAAAATATAGAGACCTACCGGATGCCCGAAAAGCTCTTTCTGTTTAACTCTTACGTCTGCTGTTGCCATTTAGTTGTTTATTAAAGTTTTTCTAAAATAAAATCTGTCATCATGGTATATAGATGCAATCTTGTATTGCCTCCGTAAATTCCGTGATTTCTGTCAGGATAGATCGCCCAGTCAAATTGTTTGTTTGCCTGAACCAGTTCTTCTACCATTCTCATGGTATTTTGAAGATGCACATTATCATCTCCTCCACCATGTATAAGTAAATAATCTCCCTTTAATTTTTCGGGATGACTCAAAGGTGAGTTCTCATCATACCCCGATGGATTTTCCTGCGGAGTTTGCATATACCTTTCAGTATATATAGAATCGTAAAATCTCCAACTGGTCACCGGAGCAACGGCGATTGCCAGAGAGAAAGTATCATTCCCCTTAAGGATCGCATTAGAAGACATAAATCCACCATAGCTCCAACCCCAGATCCCAATCCGGTCTCTATCTACATAAGCTCTTTCACCTAGTTTCTTAGCTGCGGCGATCTGGTCTTCCACTTCGTACTTACCAAGTTCTTTATAAGTAACCTTTTTAAAATCGGCTCCTTTAAAGCCTGTTCCACGTCCATCTACACAGGCAATTATATAGCCTTTGTTGGCAAGAAGCTGGTACCAGTAATCATTAGTTCCAAAATAAGAATTGGAAACCGACTGTGAGCCGGGCCCGGAATATTGAAACATCAATAAGGGATATTTTTTATTTTCATCAAAATTGGAAGGTTTGATCATCCACATATTAAGATCATTCCCATTGATATTAATCGTGGAAATTTCCTTTGTCGAAAAGTCATAAGCTTTCTCCTTTCTCAAGTAACTTATTATTATTGAGTATTTCCCGCACCATCTTTCCATCTTTAGCCCTGTGTAAGGTATAGATTGAAGGAGTGTTGGTGTTTGTAAAAGAATTTATGAAGTAAGTAAAATCAGCACTAAAATCAGCTGAATTTCTACCAGTCCTTTCGGTAAGCCTTTGTTTCTTTTTAGCGTTGAGCTTTATGGCATAAACATCACGGTTGACACTTCCATTTTCGGTACTCTGATAAAAAATCCTGTTTGTTTTTGGATCAAACCCATAATAATTAGTCACTTCCCAATTACCATCAGTTATCTGTTTTATTAGATCTCCATCTTCAGCATAATGATAAATATGATTCCATCCATCCTTTTCACTGGTCCAGATAAAGCTATTATCCTCTAAAAAAGTAAGATTATCGGTAATATCGATATAGGCCTTATCGGTTTCGTTCATCACTACTTTTGCTGAATTATCCTTAGCATTCACAAAAATAAGATCAAGATCATTCTGATGTCTGTTTAAAGCCTGAACACTTAGTAACATTGGATCAGACGACCATTTGATCCTTGGGATATAAAAATCGCTATAATCACCCAGCTCAATTTCTTCAGATTTTCCGGAGGCAACATCATACATATGAAGGCTCACTTCAGAATTTGACTCTCCTGCTTTTGGATATTTAAAAACCTGCTGGGTAGGATAAAGATCTTTTCCAAAAAGATCCATGGAGAATTCTGGAACATCAGATTCATCAAAGCGGAGATAGGCAATTTTCTCCCCTGTTGGGTTCCAGGCGAAGGCTTTCACAAATGAAAATTCTTCTTCATATACCCAGTCTGTGATTCCATTGATGACGCTGTTTACTTTACCATCTTTGGTTACCTGGGTTTCATTTCCGGTGGCCAGATCGTGGATATAGATATTATTCTCAAAAACATACGCCACCTTGGAATTATCAGGGGAAAAAGAAGCTTCCTGAATTTTACGATCCCTTAATTTAGTGATCTCTTTTGTCCCAATATTATATACATAAAATATCTCTCTGGAAGAATGGCGATAAATAGGTTCTACTTCAGTTGAAAGCAGAATTTTACTCTCGTCCCGGCTAAATTTGAATCCCTGAAAGTATTTTATCTGCTCAAGATTTGCAGAATTCACTAAAGTGCGGGTCTTCTCCCCGGTCTTATAACTATATGCATCTATGCTTGTTCCGGATTTATCGCGGTTCAACACCACATATTCTTTTCCGTTATTAAGAGATTGTAAGGCCTGTAGTCGTTCCTGACTGAAAGTCCCACTCCATATTTCTTCGAGACTCACTTGTTTTTCTTGCGCTAAAAGCACAGAAGATGTTGCAAAAAGAAAAGCAACTAGTATTTTGGAGAATTTCATAAAAATTCAAGAATGTTTAATGAAGGCCAAGTTTACTAAAATTTAACGAAAAAATGATGATGCCAGGACGTTAAATACTAACAATTTGTTAAAAAAATTGATTTTTAAAAGGCAGGTGGGCCTAATACTAAATTCAGTATCTAAAAATATGAATTGTATCTTTGGACTTCTGAAACACTTAGAGAAATGACAAAACCCGTAAGCGGATTTTCGAGACTGACCAAGAATGAAAAAATTGAATGGCTTACAGAAAATTATCTGAGCAATAATGAGAATGCGGTTGCCACTCTTAAGCAGTACTGGAATGAAGATGAAAAACTTCAGCAATTACATGATGAATTTATAGAAAATACCGTTTCTAATTTCTACTTACCGCTAGGTCTTGCTCCTAATTTCAGGATCAATGACAGGTATTTCACCCTGCCCATGGCGATAGAAGAAAGCTCTGTGGTTGCCGCAGCCAGTAAAGCTGCTAAATTCTGGAGTGAGCGCGGAGGCTTTAAAGCAAGAGTGATCAATACCCGAAAAATTGGACAGGTACATTTTCTATTCAACGGTAGAAAAGAGAAACTAAAGGATTTTTTCGAAGATGTTGAACCTAAACTTCGTGAAGCGGTAAAGCCGATCACCCGAAACATGGAAAAACGTGGAGGCGGTATCCTTGATATTGAACTTATCGATAAAACTTCCTCACTGGAAAACTACTACCAGCTATTTGTAAATTTTGATACCCGCGATTCCATGGGAGCAAATTTTATAAATTCCTGTCTTGAAAAATTTGCGGAGATCTTACAGGAGGAAGCCAAAAAACGGCATGATTTCAATAATACCGAAAAAGACCTGAAAGTGATCATGAGCATCCTGTCTAATTATGTCCCGGAATGCCTTGTTCGAGCCGAAGTTTCTTGTCCGGTATCAGAATTAAGCGAAGATTCAAATATGAGCGGCGAAGAATTTGCCGAAAAATTCATTCAGGCCGTAAGAATAGCCGAAATTGAACCTTACCGGGCTGTCACCCACAACAAAGGAATGATGAATGGGGTCGACGCCGTGGTGATGGCAACGGGTAATGATTTTCGTGCTGTGGAAGCTGGAATTCATGCCTTCGCAGCTAAAGATGGAACCTATACAAGTCTAACCCATGCTAAGATAGAAGATGGTATTTTTAAATTCTGGATGGAAATTCCACTTGCTCTGGGCACGGTGGGTGGTCTTACCGGACTTCATCCTTTGGTTAAACTTGCACTGGAAATTCTGCAACGACCTTCGTCCAATGAACTTATGGAAATTACTGCGGTAGCTGGACTCGCTCAGAATTTTGCAGCGCTGCGTTCACTGATCACTACCGGAATACAACAGGGACATATGAAAATGCACCTGATGAACATCCTTAATCAACACCAGGCTACAGATAGCGAAAAGGAAGAACTTACAGAATTCTTTATCCATCACACCATCACCCACAGCAGTGTAATAGAACAACTGGAAAAACTAAGATCCTAATGCAAACGTACAGAAGCAACGGAAAAATATTACTTACAGGAGAATACGCCGTACTCGACGGAGCCAAAGCCCTTGCGCTTCCATGCAGAAAAGGACAAACTCTTGAAGTTCAAGTAGGCGATTCAGGGATTTTAGAATGGAAAAGCCTGGATAATAATTCAGTTAGCTGGTTTGAAGGGCAATTCCGAATTAATAACGGGGAATTCCAACCCCTGCTTAGTCAAGAGCAGGAAAAAGACCCGGAAGCAAAAAATACAGCTCATCGACTTCAGAAAATACTAAAAACTGCCTTTCAAATGAATTCGGGTAAATTTCTGGATAGTGATGGTTTTAAGGTGACCACCCGCCTGGAATTCAATAGACGGTGGGGACTGGGAACTTCTTCCACCCTGATCAATAACATTTCTGATTGGCTGGCAGTAGATCCTTACAAGCTGCTTAAAGAAAGTTTTGGAGGCAGTGGTTATGATATTGCAGCTGCGCGGCACAACCACCCCCTTACCTACCAGATCACCCCTCATGGACCTGAGGCTTTTATTTCAGATTTCAATCCAGCCTTTCAGGATAAGCTATTCTTTGTTTATTTAAACAAAAAACAAAATAGCCGTGAGGCGATCGCTCACTACAGGAATCAGCCTCAAGATGATATTTCTACGCTTACCGAAAAGATTTCCGGGATCACTGAACAAATTATAAAATCTGAATACCTGGAAGAATTTAAAATGCTTTTAGAAGCTCATGAGACTTTGATCTCACAAGCCATAAATCTCCCTAAGATCAAACTGGAGATGTTTCCGGATTTTCCAGGTCTCGTAAAAAGTCTTGGCGGCTGGGGAGGAGACTTTATTCTTGCTACCGGTAACGAAGAAGAAAAAGAATATTTTAGAAAAAAGGGTTTCGAAATAATATTTGAATATCGCGATTTGATCCTATAAAAAAACCCCACCAATCGGTGAGGTTTTTTTTATACTATACTATATAAGATCTTCCTAATAGAACTTAGAACGGTTATCCTGGATATCGGCCTTTTTCTTAAGTGCTTCAAAAACTCTAGTGGTAGCCTGGGCTCTACGAGCCATACTTTCCTGTTGAGCATATGATTTATAAGAATCCATTTCAGGAGCCTCGAATTTGCTAAGCATCTCAACCACATAAACTCCTTTCTCACCTGCTATTGGCTTACTAACCTGTCCTTTTTCCAAAGCGAATACCGCTCCAACAACTTCAGGCTCACTTCCTGCACCTGCAAGTGTAGGACTATCCAGGTTCACAGCATCGGCAGACTGAACGCTAACGTCCATATTGCTTGCTATATCCTGTAATGTTTTTCCTTTAATATCTTTTTTAATAAGATCAGCCTTCTTTTCCTTTTTTAGGATAGGAGTAACAATAGAAGATGCTTCTTCTACGCTCATTAAGCCTTTATCCTGCTTAGAAGTAAGCTGTGCAACTACATATCCATTGGTAGTTTCAAATCTCTTCACATCTCCCACTTCAGCATCATCCTGGAATGCCCACTGCACGATCCTTCTTTGTGTGCCAGCACCCGGTATATTTTCATCCAGAGCCTTCACATCTTTTACAGTTTTAACCTCATAGCTACCTTCTTTAGCTACTTCATTAAAATCACCTTCAGAAGCTGAAATTTCAAACTTAGTAACCTCATTAAAAAGGTTATTCATCGTTTTTTCAGAAGCATTGATCTCTCTTGCAAGGGTAGCAACTTTTACTGCTCTTGCAGCATCGGTTTGATCTTCTATTGAGATCACATGGTACCCAAGCGGTGTTTCAACAACACCTACATCTCCCGTAGAGTTTTCAAAAACATAGTTCTCAAAAGCAGGGATCATCATTCCCGGAACGAAATAACCAAGATCACCTCCCTGTTCTTTATTTGACGTATCTGCCGAATATTCAGAAGCCATTTCAGCAAATTTAGACTTATCCTTTCTCACCACCCCGGCGATACTATCGGCAAGTTGCTTCGCTTCTTCTTTGCTGCGGGCCACACCAGCTCCTAACTGAGAACCCTGATAGGTCACAAGAATATGACTTGCTTTTACTGAATCCGGAATTTGTTTAGCTTCCACAAGCTTACTCAATTTCCAGTATCCGTTTTCTTCATACGGACCAAAAGTCTGCCCTTCATTTAAATTGAAAAGCGTATCACCATAATTTCCTTTAAACTCATTTCTGAATTTAAACCTGTTATCAAATGGCATATCTGAATTGTTGTTCACAAAATCAGCATAGTCATCAGTATCATCAAATCCAGGTAGGGTATCATTTGCTCCCACCGCAGCATTATACTCTACTCTTTGATCCTGAAGTTTTATAAGAGATTCTTTAGCCTCCGACTTATCTTCAGAAGAAGCAGTTTCATTAAAAACCACATATTGCATGTTTCTACTTGCTTCGGTTTCAAATTTCGCAGGATGCTCTTCTATATAATTTTGTATTTCAGATTTTGAAACATCCACTTTATCATCTGGAACAGATGAGTACGGAATCTGAACAAACTTCATATTAATATTATCATTCTGAAGTTTATAAGCTTGTTTCCCTTCCAGAAGCGTGGCTCCAACGCCAGCGCTTACCATACTGTAGTAATTATTAATCCTGGCAGTTGTAGCCAGATTATTCGTGAATTGTTGCCACTGGGCATATGCCTGAGGTGAACTTTCTCGCAAGTTCGCCACATACTCCCTCAGCCTGTTCTCATCAAACATTCCAGCTTCATTGGTGAAATTAGGATTGTTGGCCATTTGAGTGCGAACCAGATTAGTGATCTGTCCCTCTCCTGCTCTAATTCCTAATTCCTCTATCTGCTCTTCAATGATTACCTGCCGTAATTTCTGGTCCCAGATACGATTTACAGCCTGAGTGGTACTTAACTGTCCACCCATATTTCTTTCAAAAGCATCTACTTCCCTGGCGAATTCCTCTCTACTGATCTCATTGCCGTTTACAGTTGCAATTACGTTCTGATCATTCTTGGAACTAAGTCCGCCATTCCTAATCACATCGGCCAATACAAAAGAAAATAGCGCCAGTGCAATAATGATAATCAAGAAAACAGACCTTTGTCTGATTTTATTTAATACTGCCATTTGAATTTAAAATTTATCAAAATATAGGGGGCGAAAATAAGGCTTTTAGGCTAATAATAAAATTTAAAATTAGCAAATTCTTAACTTTATAGAAGTTAGTCTTCCTGTTTGATTTTTAGCTCTACCAATTCGATTTTGGTATTGGAAGTTTCAAGAATTTTTAATTCAAAATCTTCAATCGTGATCACCTCGCCCTGCTGAGGAATTTCTTCAGTATGATTCACGATAAAACCGCTTAGGGTTTCGTAATTTTCTCCTTCCGGAATATCAATTTTGTAGACCTCATTTAGGTAATCCACCTCTAACCGGGCAGAGAATTTAAAATGATCATTTCCAAGTTTTTCTTCGATCAATACCGCAGAATCATGCTCATCTTCAATTTCTCCAAACAGCTCTTCAACAATATCTTCTACGGTCATCATCCCACTGGTTCCACCATATTCATCTATGACCACAGCAATACTCTTCCGCTTTTTAATAAGAATATTCAGCACATCTTTAATCCACATAGTTTCTGGAACAAAAATTACCGGGAGGAGAATAGATTTAATAGATTTTGGCCTCTTAAAAAGCTCAAAAGAATGCACGTAACCAATAATATCATCTATCGTATCATTATATATAAGGATCTTGGAAAGGCCGGTATCGGTAAAAGTCTGAATAAGATCCTTTGGAGCCTGATTCTGATCAACCGCTATGATCTCGGTTCTGGGAATCATTACTTCACGGGCTTTAATATCAGAAAACTCGAGTGCATTTTGAAAAATTTGAATCTCACTATCGACCTCATCATCTTCTTCTACCGTTTCCATCTGCTCTGTAATAAAATTTCCAAGTTCTACTTTACTGAAGGCAAGTTGTACTTCGTCCCCATCGGTTTTAAAGAAACGCTTCAGTATAAGATCAGAAATCCAGATCACAAAAGAGGAAATAAAGCTGAATATTAAGTAAAAGAGATATGCCGGAACAGCAAATATCTTTAACATCGAATTCGCGTAGATCTGAAAAAACACTTTGGGTAAAAATTCCGCAGTAAGCAAGATGATAAGTGTTGAGATCACCGTTTGCGTAAAAAGGCTGAGATCGGTAATCATATAGTTTAAAATTCCACTTTCCAAAGGCCTCATTCCATTAAGCCAGGCCATAAGGAGATCACCCATGAAAAAGCCATATACCACAAGGGCGATATTATTACCCACAAGCATGGTAGCAATAAACTTTGAAGGCCTTTTGGTGAGGCGCTTTAAAACTTTGGCAAGAAAGTCATTTTGGCGCTTTTCAATTTCTATATAGATCTTATTAGAAGACACGTAGGCAATCTCCATCCCCGAGAAAAAAGCAGAAAGAAGAAGGCAGCCAAGAATAATAAGTATATCAACCTCCATTGGGGTTATTTATTACGATCTTCAAATTTGCGGCGAAATCTGCGCTTAAAGAAGAACATAAAAATGGCTATACAAACAAAGAACAAAAATAGATATGCCCTGTTGCGCTCTGTATTCCAAATCTTAATCGCTTCAAAAATGAAAAAGGCCGCGAAAAATAAATAGGCATATTCAAAATACCTGAAAAATTTACTCATTCTTATTTTCTTCTATTATTTGTACACCCGTATTTGTTCTAGAACGGAAATTACTGAAATCCTGATTAGAATCAAAACCTAATCCTTTGTTGATGGCACCATTGGGAAATTTAATGGTATTTGCCTTATCGGTAAATACCCAACTGTTATCCTGATCCCAAAACAGCTGACTTGCTTCCAGCCTGGTACTATCGGCTGTAATTATACTCACGTTACCCTGGAGATCTATCAGGTGAGTTTTTTCATAAACAATTCCATAGTCGGCATTTACTATATTCCGATTATTTTCTTCATCAAAGAATTCTACTTCCACACCATCAGGGAATTCGCGATAAGGAAATGACTTATTGCTAAAATCCAGCATTTTGGGACTCTTAAGAGTTGCTACCAGTCTTCCGGAATCGGTATATTTAAGATTAATTCCCTCTGCAATGGCCTGAGGAGCATCCCCTTCCAAACCAAAAGCGCGAACCTGCTTTAAATTACCTTCGCATGAAAAAAGCAATGTCACGCCTATGAGCGTGACAATGCCTGAAATTATATTATGATATGTTATATTCATATTACATTGATGGGATACGAACGGTCTCCCCGATCCAGCATCCTACCTGTATTGCATCTCCAACAGATTTACTGGACTGGAAAACATCAGATTTCTGAGGTGCTCTACCTCTATACGCAGCGGCAGCCTGATTTGCATTGCTGGCGATAGAAGGATCTACTCTTGCGCCTCTTGCAGCATAATCTGCAGCTAACCAGTATACAGCTCTTTTACTAAATGCATCTTCACCACAGTTGTTTGCACTTTGAGCATACATACTTGCAATTTGAAGATAAGCACTACCTAAAGATGGTTTTGCGTTTAAAGCTTTTCTGTAGAAATTTCTCGCCTGAGAAAAGCTACCTTTTTCTTTATAGTTTCCTGCGATTCTATAATAGATCTTAGCCTGATCAGATTTATTAGTTTCCAATTCGGCAGCCTCGTTATAGTAATCAAGAGCTTTTCCATAATTACCTTCAGCTTCAGCTAACTGACCAAGAGAATACGCAGACTTTGCTGATGGCTCCAACTTGTGAAGTGCTTCAGAAACCTGGAAGAATAATGGATCTTCAGTACAATCTTTAGCCGACAGTCTTGCATTGGCATTTTTCAACCAAGCAACATCAGATTTCTTATCTTCAAAATCTTTCTTATAAAGTGGAATAAGATTATCACAATCTGCTCTTGCACCAAGCTTCGCATTAAGCGCTTGTTTCACTTTAGCATAGTTAGAAAGGTTGATCTCAGCATATTTGATTTGCTTTGATTCTTTTGAAGTAAGCTCTACTCCATCTTCCTGTTTTTTCAAAAGTGGTGCAAGGTTTTCAGCCGCGTTATTCTCTTCTTCCTCAATTTTCCCTATCACACGGTCATATATTTCAAATACATCCTGAAGATCTCTCTCTCCAGCATCCTGCATATCAACCATAAGATCAAAATATGCATATAATCCTTTAGGGCTGGTGAAATTGTCTTTATCTTCAGTATAAGCCTTATGAAAAGCATCATATTGCTCTTCTTTATCTCCTATTTTATTATCAAATTTTAATAGTGCTATATCAGAGTATATTTTACCTTTTTCGGTCTTTTCAGGGTAAAGGTCTAATCTCTGTTCCCAAACCTCAACCAGGGTTTCAACCAAATCTTCTTTTTGGTCACCGGTTGCTGCGTCTATCTTAGACTCTAAAGCTCGCTCAAGATATTGATACGTAGCCAGACTGTATTTTGGACACTCCTCTCTTACTTTCATAAGGGCAGGATATGCCGCATCATAATTTTTGGCTTTCGCATCATCATAGGCTAAAGCTGCCATAGTAGCACAATCACCCGACTGTGCGCTTACGGCACCCGCACCAAATAAGACAACTGTTAAAAGTGCTAGAAATCTTTTTTTCATTTTCTTGTTTATTGTGGTTAATTAAATCTTCTTTTAGTGAACCATTTGTCATTCAAAGATAACCCAATTGATATCTTTAGAAAATTCTCCTGAATTAAGCCTGCATCTTTGGTACCTCTTTGTCCAAGCTCAATTCCAAGGTTGACATTGGAGAATGGATCATTCGCATTTAAGCCAACTGGTAGTCCTAATCCAAAAGATATGCCAAACTCCTTAATAGACTCGTTATTGACGATAAGCCCGGTGCCATCATACCTAAAACCACCCCTGTAAACCACTCGTTTAAAGTAACTTGTATAGGAATTGAACTCAGGAATAAAAAATCCACCTATTTTAAACTGAGATGCATCTTCGAACTCTCCCCCATCATTTCTAAATCTAAAACTATCCTCATAGGAAGAAGCTCCAACATTCACATACTCTGCCCCGATAAACCAATGATGTGGTTTACCAAGCCCCGCACCAATCATTAATCTGGAGGGATAAGTAAAGTTAGTATCTTCTACATCCACTTCTCTGGTATCGGTTTCAACTTCCCTCGAATTTAAAAAGGCGATTGTTGAAACTTCACGGAAGTTATCTGAATTAAGGCCTATCTCTGGTGAATATGTACCCGAAAGATTAAATTCTAATTCATCAGACACCATTGTGCGATAATTCGCACCAAAATTAAAGTTAAAACCTTTTATATCTGAGCGGTTTACGTCACGAGTTCCTAACTGAATCCCTTCCCTGATAACGGTTCTGCGATTCTGAAAGTTTCCAAAATTGTAATTAGCGTCCACTCCTACACTGAAGTGATCATTGAAAGCATATCCTGCGGAAAGGAAAACTTTATTCATACCTCCCCTGCCTTTTAATCTACTCCCGGTCCCAGTGTCTTCATCAACATTCAGTATTCGGTATCCTACAGAAGTATATGGAATAAGACCTACACCAATACCAAAATTACCTCCTAAAGGAAGTCCCAGTGCCAGATAATCCAGTGAAGTGATCTTTGCATTATCACTAGCACTGGAAGATTCCAGTTTTATTCTTTCGTGACTGGCTCCAATAGCGTAATTCGTTAATTTAAGTCTACCATATGCGGAAGGATTCTGAAGATTCACATGAATACTATCATTAAAGATACTTATTCCTCCCATCGACCTGTTTGCAACAGTTCCCTTGAAGTTTGTTAATCCTATTCCGTAGTAAGAATATGGTGAAGATACGTTTTCCTGTGCTTCAGCTATAAAAGCGGAAAAAAAAGCTACGATTACTATAAATCGTTTAATCATTGAGTCTTGTTAAATTCTAGAATGAAATTGAGTCCTTCTAACAAAAAATTTGAGTTCGCAAATATGCTATTTTTTAATGGTATAGACAAAATTTGACTGTCTCCACCTGTCAAAATAACTGTTAAATCTTCAAATTCAGTGCGATAAGATTGAATAGTTCCCTGCAATTCCATTTTTAGTCCATTAATAATTCCAGATAAAATACTGGTTTCTGTAGAGTTACCAACCAGTGAGGGCTCCGGCTTTGGTGTAACTAACGGCAAATTTGCCGTAAACTTGTGCAAACTTTTAAATCTTATTCCCATTCCGGGCGAAATTGCTCCCCCAAGGTAAATTTCTTCATTGGTTTTCAGGTCATATGTAATACAGGTTCCCGCGTCTATCACTAAAACATTTTTGCCCGGATATTCCTTAACCGCAGCCGCGACCAAAGCAAGGCGATCCTTACCAAGTGATTTGGGAGTGGCATATCGGTTTTCAAAAGGAAATTTGAGATTCTGGGACATTTCCAGCAGGGGAAAGTATTTTTTCACTTCTGAAATAATGACTGAATTATCATTTGAGACATTCGAAACGATGGAAATTTCTATTTCAGGAAAAGAATTTCGAAGAATTTTAAATTTTTCCAAAAAATTCTCCCTGGGGAAATTATATTTTTCAAGAAGCTTATTGCTTTGGAAAACAGCCATTTTAACTGCTGTATTCCCGATATCTATCACTAGGTTCATGCATATTACTTTCGGATGACCAATTTACAAAAGCATTTTTTTAAAAATTCCTTTGTCAGTTACTAAAAATGAAATTATATTTGCCACCGCTTTCAAAAGCAACTGGTGCCTTAGCTCAGTTGGTAGAGCAAAGGACTGAAAATCCTTGTGTCCCTGGTTCGATTCCTGGAGGCACCACCTTTAAAAACCCGCTTCGATGAAGCGGGTTTTTTTTATTGCGGGTAATACATTTTTTTACTTATCCACTTAATATAGGAAACAATAATCGATCTGTTTTCTCCAATTAATGATGATGATGCTCCTTTAAGCTACAGGTCTCCTCATCCAGTTCGGTTTCAATGGTATAATGATCAAAAGAATAATCGATTAACACTTGCTTAATTTGTTCTTTCGTAGCGATGATCTGTTCGAACTTATCAATATTTTCCAATTCTACATGGGCTGTAAAAACATGATTCTCTCCCTCCAGCGACCAGATGTGTAAATGATGTACAGAATGGACATTCTCTATCCCACAGATCTTTTTCTCCAGTTCCACAGCATCTATATCTTTTGGCGTTCCCTGTAAAAAGATAAAAAGGGTTTCTTTAAGGCGCTGTACAACATTATAAAGAATATAAAGCGTAATAAGCAGGGAAAGCGCCGGATCCAGATAATGGATATCCTTAAAATAAAGTACGATAGCAACGATAAGCACCGCTACCCACCCAAGCACATCTTCCATGAGATGCCAGGAAACCACCTTTTCATTCATGGACTTCCCACTACTCAATTTCCAGGCGGCATATCCATTTACCACCACTCCAATAATAGCAAATATCACCATCCCTTTCGCATCAGAATGTTCTGGCTCCAGAATCCTACCAACAGCTTGATAGATCACATAAATAGATCCAGCAATCAATACGATACTATTAATTAGTGCACCAAGAAGGGAAAAACGCTTATACCCAAAAGTGTATTTGGAATTGGACTCCTGCTTTGATTTGTGATCAAGATACCAGGAAGTCCCCAGTGAAAGACTATCCCCAAGGTCGTGTACGGCGTCAGAAATAATCGCGATGCTATTTACATATAATCCACCTATAATCTCTAGAATCGTGAATCCCAGATTAAGAAAAAAAGCGATTTTTAAATTCTTCCCGGAATGATTATGTGAGTGGTCGTGTCCCATAAATAATTTTATCAAATATAAAAAACCTTTGATGCAACCATATTGCAAATATTTCAATGATTTTCCGCGATAAACCAGATTGTATTATATGATCTTCACCCAAAGAAAATAATCTAAACCCTCGAACTTAATTCAGCAAATAGATTTTTGGCTTATGAAAAAAACCCGTGATGAACTCACGGGTTATATAATTTTTAAGGAAACTTAGCTATTAAAAGAATCCGCCTTTTCTATTATTAGGATCTTTCCCTCCAAATTTACTAAACTTCCAGGTAAAACTGAACATAAGATATCTTTCAAGCACCAACTGCTCGGTATTCTGGATAAAATCGTCCCCGGTCATCCTAGAGGTAGAAGTATTTTCGTCCAGAATATCAAATACCTTTACCTTAAGTATCCCATCATCCCCAAATAATTTATAACCAAGACTGGCATTCCAGAGTAAAAATGAGTCCTTGAATTCTGAAGAAATATTTCCAAATTTTTGATATCCAATATCACTTCCAATTATGAAATTCTTTGGCCAGTATGAAGTCAATTGAAAACTAAGGTCATGGTTGATATAATTTTCCCGGGTATCATTCAGGCTATAAGCAGCACTTATAATATTCATTCGATAATTAGGCTCGAGGGTTAATATGTTGTCCCAGTCATACTGAAGCCCAATATTTGGGCTCAAGCTTAAACTCTTCACATTATACTGTACCGAATTGGAAAAACCTAAACGCTTATTATAACTCCCATACACACCCGGTCTTATCTTTATGGAATGTATCGTATCAAGTTCTATTTTCCTATCCACGCTGGTTCCTCCATGAAACCTGTAGCCTCCATCTACATTAGTATATGTAGTTGTTCTTACAAGATCTTCATCTGTGGTAGTAATAGGAACAATATCATCTTTAATGAGCTGCCCACTTAAATAGAAGTAGTATCCAGATCGGGACGAAAAATCATAATTATTGAAATTTACATAAAAGCTATTTACAAAACTCGGTTTTAGATTAGGATTCCCTGTAATGATATTTAAAGGATTGGTGGTGATATTAACCGGTTGTAACTGGTTTATTTGCGGAGTTTCCCTACGATTTCTGAAATTAAAATAGATCGCCTTGCTTTTAGTGAACTTATAATTCAAATAAGCATTGGTATACAAATTATCGTAAGTATTATCTATTTCGGTTTCAGAAAATAGGTCCACATTCTTTAATCTTGTATGATGTAATCCTGCAGACACTGAAAATCTCAGGGTATCATTATTATATACAAAACCTGCACTGGGCCTGAGATTGCTTAATTCAGATCTAAAATCATTGCTCAAATTTTGATCCAGGATGGAATATTCTCCCTGCCCGTCAGCATTAAAGATCAAACGTTCATTTTTAGCATTTTCGTCCTCGTACCTGAACTCCAGATCCAGATCCCAGTTATCTGAAATTGGTAATCTCCCATTAAGATTTAGAGCATATTCATCCTGCTTGTTATCCTCATCGATTAGCTGATCCTGGGTTTGAGTATCCTCTACCTCATCGGCATCATTAAAGACCTCCCTTTGAGAGTAGAACATATCCTTTTCCACTTTATACTGGTTATCATTATCGAAGCCAACACTATAATAACCACCTTTGTCCCCAAACTTCCTGGTAAAATAGATCCGGCCAGAAAGGTTAGAATTAAAAACTTCTGTACTGTTACTTGTTAGTGCGTTATTAATACGGGTACCGTCTTCCTGCGCAGATTCTGTAAAGGAATCGCTGAAAGATTTTCCATTGGTCGCATTAAAATTAGTTCTGAAAGATATCCTGGTAAGGGTATCTGGCTGGATCTCAAAACCTGTACTAAAACGATGATTATCATTCAATCGATTTGAAGAAGACTCTGAATTCACAAAATAATGCCTTTCAGGAAGTATATTTTCTCGTTCGATTCGGGTTTCATTCCTGTTATTGGCGTGATTATAGAAATAATTAAGCGAAAGTTCTGTCTTTTTTGCCCATTCATTCACGAAACTAGCCCCTACATTATCGGTTTCAGTAATTCCACCATCGCTGCCTCCATATGAAAACCCATTGATAGAAAAATTCCCATTACTATTTCTAGATATCGAATAGGCATTTCTACCCATGGCATCAAAAACCTCGTCGAAAGTAAAGCCTGATGAATTGATATTATTAGAACTCGCCAGCAGACTAATTCTCATCTTATCCTTGAAATAATTTGAGATCCCACTAAGTTCATAACGATCATCAGTTCCGGCGCCTGCGGTAAGTCGCGTAAAATAGCCTCTGTTCTTATCCTCGTCAATGGTAATATTGATGGTTTTATTTTCTGAATCCCCCTCTTTTCCCGTGAATTCTTCAGATTTGGTTTTGGTATCTACTACCTGGATCTTATTAATTATTTCCTTCGGAAGGTTTTTGGTGGCAATCTTTGGGTCATCTCCAAAGAACTCTTTTCCGTTTATGAGAATTCTCGAAACTGGCTTCCCATTCACAGTAATATTACCCTGGTTATCTACCGAAACTCCCGGCAATTCTTTTAAAACTTCCTCGAGATTCGCATTTTCACGAGTCTTGAAAGAAGCTGCGTTGAATTCCAGGGTGTCACTTTTTATAGATACCGGCGCCCTCTCTGCGGTTACCGTAATTTCTCCCAGTTCATTATCCTGCACCTCCATGACCAGGGTTCCAATATCATTTTTAGTGGGTTCTATTTGAGAATAGTAAGGCTTAAAACCGGCATAAGAAACAAATAGATTGAGCTTGGCCGCTGCCGATTTCCCAGTTAATTGAAATGTTCCATTCTCTTTGGATATGGTATAAGTTACCAGTGAACTATCAGCGGGTTTTTCCAGATACACCGTTGCTGATCCCAGGGGACTCCCATCGGCATCTGTGATTTTTCCTTCTATTTCAAAACTCTGGGAAAAAATAATCCCTGTGCATAGAAACAGGGATAAGAATAAAGTAAACTTCATTTAGATTGGGTAATTGATTGATGAATTTTCAGATTGCGAATAACTAAACTTCTAGTTTAAAACGCAAATAAATCTTGATTATTATTTTCTTTGCAAACCTTACATTCTTATAAACCTGCGACCTCCTCTAGTTTGAGGAGACTCTCCTCCCCCAAAACTGCTAAGTTTATATGTGAAACTAAGCATGGCGTAACGTTTAAGAATAAGGTTATTGACATCCTGAATATAATCGTCTCCCACTAGCCTTCGGGTATCAACGTTCTGATCTAAAATATCATAAACCTTTACTTTTAAGGTAGCCTTATCTTTCAAAAACTGATATCCCAGACTCATATTCCACAACAAGGAAGTATCCTCAAATCCTGGCGACACATTGCCGTATTTATTAAAAGAGATATCATTGCCAAAAACTACATTCTTGGGCCAATATGAGGTAGCTTCAAGAGATACAGTGTGATTTATATAATTCTGATCGCGGGAACGGTTAATGTCATAACTAATATCATTATAGGTCATTCCATATCCCGGATTTAACTCAAGAACCTTATCTATAGCATAGGTGAACTGAACTCCCGGGCTCAACGTAAACTGATCTGAATTATATTTTACGGCATTTATAAAACCAACATTATGGTTATAACCACCATTAAAACTCAGTCGATATCTTAACTCCCGCTCATCTTTTTTAAAGGATTTGCTGTATGAAGCTCCCAGGTTCCCCGAAACTACTCCATCTACATTGGTAAAGGTAGTTTGCCGTACAAAACTATCATTTACACTGCTTACTGCCACTACCTGGTTATCGGTGAAATTGAAATTTATATAACTGAAAATCCCACTTCGGGTTGCGAAATCAAAATTCCGGTAATTGAATCTTATGCGTTGATTAAAAGTCGGTCTTAATTCAGGATTTCCCACCACAATATTTAGCGGATTGGTTCTGTCTTCTACAGGCTGTAATTGCCTTATCGATGGTACATCTGCACCCGTGCTGTAGCCCAGGTAAATAGCTTTAGAGCGTTCCAGGGAATATCGTACGCTCGCATCTACAAAAACATTATTATAAGTGTTATTAAAAGAGACATCCTCTAAGAAATTATCTGTTTTAAGAGTGGTACTAAGCAGGCCGATTTCAGATTCCACTCTCCATTTATCGCCTTCATAATTTATCCCTGCGTTAGGAGTGTGTTTATAGCTATGAACCTCAAAATCACTGCTCAGCAGCTCATTGAAATTGGTATATTCCCCATTCTGAATGTCATACACATTTCTTGTATTGTTAGAACTGGAAGTTTCAAAATCATAATTCACATCAAGAAAAAGCTTATCGGCCAGTACACTCCTTTTGGAAGCTCCTATTTCAAAAGAATTACTTTTTTCATCCTGGTCTATATACTGGTCCTGTATCTCATTTGTCTCTCCGTTCGCATTTCTGAAAAGACTCTCCGAATAATAATAATTTTCATTCTGTTGTTTGCTATGCGAATGTTGAATATCCAACTGAAGATATGATCCGCGACCTCCAAACCTTCGAATAAAATCTATGTTATTAGAAAAATTAGCGCTTTCCAGGTCTTCATTTTCCCTGGTAACAGTTGAGTTCTGAAGTTCTTTATTTTCATCCAGGGTTTCCTCTTCTCTCCCCCGGCTTGAAAATCCAAGATTGGCATTAAAACGCGGACTAATAGAAAGTCTTGTAAGGGTATCAAATTCAACCTCGAATCGAACGTTCGCCCGATGACTATCATTCTGTAAATTACTCTCGCTTAAAGAATTAACAAAGTATCTTGACTCCGGGAGCAGGTTTTCACGTTCAATTTTAGTTCGGGTTTCTGTATCATTCCTTCCGAAGAAATAATCGGCGCTTAGTTCAATATTCTTATCCCATTCATTCACATAATTGAACCCGGCAGTTTCAGATTTCGTGATTCCGCCATTGGAACCATAACCTCTTCCGTCAATACTAAAAGAACCATTCCGATTAAAATTGATGCTCCTGGCATTTCTTCCCATCATATCAAAAACCTCATCGAAACTAAAGCCTGAGCTATTTATATTATTAGAACTACCAAGGATACTAAATCTCATATCGTCCTTAAAATAATTGCCTATACCACTCAATTCATAGCGGTCATCGGTGCCACCTCCGGCGGTAAGTCGTGCAAAATAGCCTTTATTCTTATCTTCTTTTAATTCAATGTTGATGGTCTTATTATCGGGATCTCCAGCCTTGCCGGTAAATTCTTCACTTTTAGTTTTGGTATCGGTCACCTGAACTTTATTAATGATCTCCTTGGGCAGGTTTTTCGTAGCAATCTTGGGGTCATTTCCAAAAAATTCCTTTCCGTTCACCAGAATTCGGGAAACAGGTTTTCCATTTACGGTTATATTCCCATCGGTATCTACTTCTACACCGGGCAATTTCTTCATCAGATCTTCAAGATTGGCATCCTGCCTTGTATTGAAAGAGTTCGCGTTGAATTCCAGGGTATCTTTCTTAACGGTTATCGGGGCGCGACTAGCGGTAAGGGTCACTTCGTCCAGTGTGTTATCCATCATTTCAAGTTGGATATTACCTACTGAAATTTTCTTATTTATTTCAATCGACTGCTTATGCGGAATAAATCCTGTGTAGCTTACAATTAAGTTAACTTTTTTGGCTTCCGTATTGCCCGTTAGCAAAAAACTCCCGTCTTTGTTGGTTATAGTATAGCTCACCAGGCTGCTATCGGTAAGCTTTTCAGTATATACGGTAGCCGATTCAAGAGGAGCTCCATCATTATTGGTGATCTTTCCGGTAATTTCAAAATCCTGCGAAAAGCTTAATCCTGTTACAAATAGAAGAAACAGGCTGAAAAATAATTTCATCAAATATTGATTAGGTTAATTAAATACAGGGCTAAAGAAAGCCCTGCTTGTATTGGTCAACATTTTAGACTTAAACCAATGGTAATAGTTTAATCTGGAACTATTTTTTTCGGAAAAAGATAGAAATCGGCACTCCCTGGAAATCGAACTCCTTTCTTACTTTATTTTCTATAAATCTCTTATATGGATCTCTCACATACTGAGGAAGGTTACAGAAAAATGCAAATTGAGGATAAGGGGTAGGTAACTGTGTACAGAATTTGATCTTTACATACTTCCCTTTATAGGCCGGTGGCGGATTGTTTTCGATAATAGGAAGCATAACATCATTAAACTCACGGGTTTTGATCTTTTTGCTTCGGTTTTCAAATACTTTAACTGCAGTTTCTATCGCTTTAAATACCCGTTGCTTGTTTAGTACCGAAATAAAAATGATAGGCACATCTGTAAAAGGTTCAGTCTCCTTACGAATCATCGCTTCGTAGTCACGCATGGTATTGGTCTCCTTATCTATAAGATCCCATTTGTTCACCAGGATAACAATCCCCTTATTATTACGGTGTGCAAGCCAGAAAATATTCTGAACCTGCCCATCAAAACCTCTTGTGGCATCCAATACCACCAGACATACATCACAATTTTCAATGGCTCTTACAGATCGCATTACCGAATAGAACTCCAGGTTTTCCTTTACCTTGGACTTACGACGAATTCCGGCAGTATCAACCAGGTTAAATTCAAATCCAAAACGGTTGTATTTTGTATCGATTGAGTCACGAGTGGTTCCAGCGACATCTGTTACGATATAACGATCTTCACCGATCAATGCATTTATAAAAGATGATTTTCCGGCATTTGGTCTACCTACTACTGCAAATCTAGGTAGTTCAGACTCTTCTTCCTCTTCAATTTCAGGTAAAGCTTCAACTAAAGCATCCAGAAGATCTCCGGTTCCACTACCATTTGTACTCGCGATAGGAAAATATTCACCTAAACCAAGAGAATAGAATTCCACGGCATTCGCCAAACGCTTATTATTATCAACCTTATTTACAGCAAGTAAAACTGGTTTATTTACTTTTCTAAGTAACAGGGCTACCTCTTCATCCATTGGCGTCACTCCGGACTCTACGTCTACTATAAAAATAATAGCATCAGCCTCATCAATGGCAAGTTCTACCTGCTTATCAATTTCAGCTTCAAAGATATCATCACTCCCTTTTACATACCCTCCCGTATCAATAAGAGAGAATTTGCGACCGTTCCAGTCAGACTTTCCATAATGTCTGTCACGGGTCACCCCGCTTACCGAATCAATGATGGCTTCACGACGTTGAATGAGTCGGTTAAAAAAAGTTGACTTCCCTACATTGGGTCTACCCACAATGGCGACAATATTGCCCATAACTATAAATTGATTTCAGGGAGCAAAATTAATGGTTTTAAACCAATTAAAAACTCTCTGTATTAAGCTGAAAAGATCATTTTTTATCTGTATAGCCAAATCTGCGAAGCTGTCTTTCATCGCTTCTCCAGTTCTTGTTGACCTTAACATATAATTCCAAATGCACCTGTTTCCCGAAGAATTTTTCCAGATCCTGCCTGGCTTCCACTCCTACTCTCTTCAAAGCCGTGCCTTTATGACCGATAATAATACCCTTTTGAGTATCTCGCTCTACCATTATTATGCTTCGCATCCTGATGATATCTTCCTCTTCGAAAAATTCATTGGTCTCGATCTCTACACTATAAGGAATTTCCTTTTTATAATGCATTAGGATCTTTTCCCTTATGATTTCGTTCACAAAGAATCGTTCGGGTTTATCGGTAAGTGTATCTTTTGGATAAAAAGCCGGAGATTCCGGAAGCAATTCTATAATTCTATTAAAAACTTCAGAAACATTGAAGCCTTCCAATGCTGAAATTGGATGGATCTCTGCAGTAGGCACTTTTTCTTTCCAGTAACCAACCTGCTCCTCCAGCTGTTCCTGATTAGACTTATCTATTTTATTAAGTAGTAAAAGTACCGGCACCTCAGAATTTGCAATTTTATTGAAAAAAGCTTCATCTTTTAAGCCCTGCTCGCCTATCTCAACGATATAGACCAAAACATCGGCATCTTCAAATGCCGACTTTACAAAATCCATCATAGACGCCTGAAGCTCATAAGCAGGTTTAATGATTCCCGGAGTATCACTTAGGATCATTTGAAAATCCTCACCGTTCACAATTCCCAGGATACGATGGCGTGTGGTCTGGGCTTTGGAAGTAATAATAGACAACCTTTCCCCAACGAAAGCATTCATCAAAGTAGATTTCCCAACATTGGGATTCCCTATAATATTTACAAAACCAGCCTTATGTGCCATACTAAAAATTTTTGCAAAGGTATTTCATTTGAATTCTGTTACCTAATGTTTATTGAATTTCTAACATTTACCCTTTTAAAACGAATATTTCTTCTGCATATTTTTGATATTACGAATTCTTTAATGCTAAGTCTCTGTAAATCAAAATCTAATAAAAATTTGAATCTAATTCTTTAATAGGTTGTCCTTCAATTTTTAATGACTATTTTTGCCGGCTCTTAAAATAAGCTAAAAGGCCTTAATGGCATTTGAAATAAAACCATTTTAAGAATCCATTATTAAGATGGAAATAAAATAACAATTAGATGAAGAAAGTCCTGAACCTTTTCGATTTTTCACAGAAAGTAAACTATAGAACCGAGATATTGGCAGGCCTCACTGTTGCCCTGGCTCTAATTCCGGAGGCGGTAGCTTTTGCGATGATCGCAAAACTTTCACCTCTAACAGGTCTATACGCAGCTTTTGTAATGGGATTGATCACTTCTATTTTGGGCGGTCGCCCCGGAATGATCTCCGGTGCTACCGGTGCTGTAGCTGTAGTTATCGTGGGACTTTCGGTAACCCATGGGCCGGAATATATTTTTGCGACTGTTGTACTCGCGGGAATATTACAAATCCTTGCAGGCGTTTTCAGGCTTGGTAAACTCATCAGGCTTGTACCCCATTCTGTTATCTTCGGTTTTGTAAACGGGCTTGCGATCATTATTTTCATGTCTCAGCTTAACCAGTTTAAGACTTTAAATGATGCAGGAGAACTTGTCTGGATGACAGGCCCTTCCATGTATATCTTCCTTGGCCTCGTGTTAATCACAATGTTCATTATTTGGGGACTTCCAAAGCTTACTAAAATATTTCCGGCTTCTCTGGCTGCTATCCTTGTAATTTTTGGAATCGTGGTCGCTTTTGGCATTGACACCAAAAGTGTAGGAGATATCGCCTCGATTAGTGGTGGTTTCCCTCCATTTCATATCCCGGGAATTCCATTTAACTGGGAAACCTTACAACTGGTATTTCCTTACGCCCTTATCATGGCGGGAGTGGGACTTATAGAGAGTCTTTTAACTCTAAACATCATTGATGAGATCACAGAGACTCGTGGTCGCGGAAACAAGGAATGTGTGGCTCAGGGAACTGGAAATATACTATCAGGATTTTTCTCCGGGATGGGAGGTTGTGCTATGCTTGGACAAAGTCTTATCAACATTTCTTCGGGAGCCAGAGCAAGATTATCTGGTATAACAGCAGCTATTATGCTACTGATTTTCATCATGTTTGGTGCAGACCTTATAGAAAAGCTTCCCATGGCAGCTTTAACCGGTGTAATGGTTATGGTAGCAGTAGGAACTTTTGAGTGGGCCAGCCTTAAAACATTCAATAAAATGCCTAAATCTGATGTTATCGTGATGGTCCTAGTTACGGTAGTAACTGTGATCCTTCATAACCTTGCCTTAGCGGTACTCATTGGGGTGATCATTTCGGCTTTGGTCTTTGCCTGGGATAATGCCAAAAGAATCCGTGCAAGAAAAAGTATTGATGAAGACGGAATCAAACATTATGAGATCTACGGACCTCTTTTCTTCGGATCTATTTCAGCATTTAACAGCAAATTTGATATCTTAAATGATCCTCAAGAAGTGATCATCGATTTTTCTGAAAGCCGTGTCGTGGATATGTCTGGTATTGAAGCTTTAAATAAGCTTACGGAAAGATATCTGAAACAGGGTAAAAAGCTTCATTTAAGACACTTGAGCAGGGACTGCCGTGAATTGCTTGACAATGCCGATGCCATTATTGAAGTTAACATCCTGGAAGACCCAACCTATAAAGTGGCTACCGACAAGATCTAGAAACGGCCATCATTGATTTCGATCCAGTATCCATCGGGATCCTGTAAGTAAATCTGTTTTACACTATCGGGCCGGGTGTTAGTAGTGCCAGCTTCCCCTGGCCAGTTTTCGAAATAAATATTTTTAGATTTCAGGAACGCCATGAGTTCTTTCAGCTTATTCGTATTTAGGGCCATATGCACTCCTTTGTCTTTTTCAGGAAGCTCCTCGCTTTCAATAAGATGAACCTGTACTTTATCTCCAAGCTGAAACCAACGAATATGATCTGGCAGACCCCCGTTGGGGATTTCCTTTAAACCCAGAATACTTCCATAGAATTTTGCTGATGCATCTACATCCTCAACCAGGATGGCATCATGATCTTTATTTAAATTAAAAGGATTGGATTGCGCATTCGAAAAGGCCATAGCTAACAATGTAATTATCGTGAAATAAAAGGTTCTCATACAAATAGGATTTTAGTCCAACTAAATATAGGTTATATTTTAAAGATTACTTAAAATGCCCAGTTGGGAATTTTAATATTCCTAACTTTCAGAAACAACCTAAAAAGTAAATAATTGTATGTCTGCGTTGACCCAGGGAGATGAGGAGTTTGAAAATATAATTTCCGTTGAGAACAAATGCACCCGACTTAATCTAAACGAGAACATTTACGGGACTTTTGCAGAAATTGGAGCGGGACAGGAAACTGTACGTCATTTTTTCAGAGCTCCCAATCCTAAGGGCACTATTGCCAAAACCTTAAGCGCTTATGATAAGGATTTTAGTGATGCTATTTACGGGCTTGATCCTCAGAATCGCTATGTGACCGAGGCCAGGTTAAAGAGAATGATGTCTTATGAATCAAAACTCATTGAAGAGCGTATTTCAAGGGTAAAGCATCCCGATAAGCTTTTCTTTAGTTATGCCAACACTGTTGCCACTATAGACTGGGCTAAAAAATATAAAGGCCATGGTTGGCTGGGCATCAGATTTCAAAAAAAACCAAGACAGGAATACAGCGAAATTATACTGCATGTGCAATTTCATGAAAATAATGCCGCACATCAGCAATTAAGTCTTGGGATTATGGGAGCCAATCTTATTTATGCCGCTTTTTACCAAAGTGATGATCCCAAAAATCTTCTTTCTCATTTATATGATCATCTCACCAAAGATAAAATCGAGATCGACTCGATTAATTTTACCGGTCCCGTTTTTGAGAATGTAGATAACAGGCTCATGAGCCTCCAGCTCGTAAAGGATGGAATTACCGAAGCTGTAATGTTTTCTCCAGAAGGTAATAATGTGCTCCCTGCCAATGTTCTTTACAAGAAGAATATTCTTACACTAAGAGGAAGCTTCAGGCCGGTAACTAATCTTAACCTGGATATGTTCAGAACCTCAAGAAAATTGTTCCTGAACGAAAAAAATGTTAGTAAGAAAAATACCGTGATCATTTTCGAAATGACCCTTAACAACCTAAAAGCTGAAGGAGAAATAGATGAAAAAGATTTTTTAGACCGTGCCGACCTGCTGTGTGCTTCCGGACAAACAGTAATGATCTCCAATTTTCAGGAATATTATAAAGTAGTGGAATATTTTGCAATGCATACCAAGGAAAAATTAGGCCTGGCGATGGGAGTTGACAACCTTGTGGATATTTTCAACGAAAAGTATTATCGTGATCTTAGCGGCGGAATTCTTGAAGCTTTCGGAAAATTATTCTTTAAGAGCCTTAAAGTATATCTATACCCTATCAAAGACGAAGAAACCGGAGAAATCATAACTAGCGCCAACCTCAAAGTACATCCCAGAATAAAGGAACTTTATAAATTCTTTCTTGACAATCACCGCGTGGTGGATATTACAGATTATGACGAAAACACGCTTGAAATTCATCCGCGAAAGGTATATGAGATGATTCGGGAAGATGACCACAATTGGGAAAAATTGGTTCCAAAAAAAACAGCAAAAATGATAAATGAAAAGAATCTTTTCCGCAAAGAGAAAATCTTATAGATCAGGTTGAAAATTCTTCTTTAGAACTACGATCATACATCACTATACTTCCCGCTACAGAAACATTAAGGCTAAGTCTCGACTTGAATTTCACAAGAAAATGTGCTTTTTCTATAGCTTCTTTTGATAAGCCATGATCTTCGGCGCCCAGAAGATAAACACAGCGCCTGGGATGACGGAATGACTCCAATGGCTCAGCATTTTCGGTTAATTCTACCCCAACCAGCATGGCTCCTTTAGGAAGATGCGCATAAAAATCCTCAAAGGTTTCAAAATGAAAATAGGGCATGGCGCCTACTGCTTTATGCGTATCACAGGCCTGTTTGGCATAGCGGTTACCAATGGTAAAAATAAAACTGGCCCCCATATTCTGGGCAGAACGCCATAAAACTCCAAGGTTTTCTGGGGTCTTTCCATTCTGAATTCCTATTCCGAAGAATCCCTGCTCAAGATTGTCTACTGCCATAGCCTCAAAAATAAGAAGCTAAAATGATTAATTAAACAGGAACCTGAATTAAGACCTCGCAAATCATCATAGTTTTTATGAATTTAAGCGATTAATCGGCTAACATTCAAAAAGTTAAACTAATTTAGGACTACTCAACCAATCAAATTTCAACTATTATGATCGATCAAACTAACCTCCAAAAAAAGCAGTATTGTCATTCGGGTCTGGCATTTCTTCTGGCTTTTATCCTATTAGCTATGTTTAGTTCTTGTAAAGACAAAAATTATGAAAAAGTGCAGGAGAAAAAACAAATGACACAGGCCGACAGTATAAAAAGAGGTGAATACCTTGTTAAAACCATCGGTTGTAATGATTGTCACTCTCCAAAACGCATGGGAGAACGAGGTCCGGAAGAGATCGCCGAGCTATCCTTATCTGGACGTCAGGCTAAGGACACGCTTCCACCTATAAATGGCAAGATCATACAGGATGGCTGGATCGTGATGACGGGAGATCTTACTGCTTTTGCAGGGCCCTGGGGTGTTTCCTTCGCGGCTAACCTAACTTCTGATGACACAGGAATTGGAAACTGGACCCAAGAACAATTCACAACAGCGATGCGTGAAGGTAAAATGAAAGGCAATAAGAATGGACGTATGATGCTGCCACCAATGCCATGGCAGAATTTTGCAAAATTAACCGATGAAGATCTGGAGTCTATGTTCAAATATCTCAAATCCACTAAGCCAGTGGCTAATATGGTTCCGGCACCTATTCCCCCAACAAAGCTAGATAGTCTTGAAAAATCTTAGCAAATAATCGGCAAGCCCGGAGGGATTTTAAAAGAACACGTTTTACAACTTTAAAAATACCCTCCTAATAAAAGTAAAACCGGCATATGCCGGTTTTACTTTTATTTTACACTAAATGTTTTTAGCAATCCTTTGCTTTTCGGGTCAGGCACCTCTGAGATTAAAGCGTAAGTGCCAGTTCGTAGGTCTGCCGTGAAATATCCGGTTTTCCCTGCTGCCATTTCCTGCATTGCCCCTAAAAATTTGAATCCCTTCGGAGCCGGGGTTTGTAAACCTTTAGGATCGGTCCAATTCATCCATTTATTTAAAGCAGAGGTATCTGAGCCTTCACTTACTCTAACCAGGTGTATATCATGCCCAACAAAATTTTCATGAACCTATTGATCAAGGAACTTTACGGCAAATGTGTGTTCTCCTGTGCTTAGATTTTCATCAAAAGTAATTCCTTTTTCAGATGAAATTTCAATGGTATAATCGGCTTGAGGTTCTTTATTTCCAGAATCTCCATCAGTCACCTTAATCTCTTTCCACATGCCATTAAGAGAATGAAAAGCCCCATTCGGCATTTTCACATAACATTCAAGAAGATAGGTTCCAGGAACGAGATTTACCGTCACTGAGCGGTGCTTTTCGGTGAAATCAAGCCTGTCCCTCCATACATTTCTATGTGCTGAAACCACTCTGGTAAATTGCCAAATTCTGGCATCGCCTCATCATTCTTACCTTCCACTAAAAGATCCATACCTTTTTGAAAAACAGGTCCTACTTCTTTTTTAGTATCTTCCAGCCCTTTTCCTTCTGGATACTTTTCCAGGATCATGAAATGTGTCTTGGTAGACAAGTTCTTATATTTAAAAGTGTTCCATCCAGATGGAATTTCATCTTTAGTTTTAAATTCCATGGCATTGGTAGTTACCATAATAGTACCTGTACCCCTTTCCTCTGCCTTGACCATTTCTGCTTCACTTTGAGCAGTTTTGGTTTCTTCCTCCTTTCTATCCTTTTTATTATCAGACTTGCAGGAAGAGAGAAGAGAAATCAGCATAAATATGATCGCAATCCGCCACAAAAACGAACTCATTTTTTTTAATTCATAATAATCAATTGGTTAGTTAATTGATTAAAAAGCATTTGGGAAGGACTCTAAATTCTTAAGTTTTAGGCAAACCTCCAAGAAAATAATCCACTTACCCACAAAGAATTGGATTAAAACCTTAATTAATTGTCAAAAAAACAAACAAGTTTCATAATAGATTCGATTTTCGCCATCTGTTTCTTAAATTTAAGATTCTGGTAATTTAAAAAAATTAAAAACTTCCAATATGCTGGAAAAAAGCAGAATTGTAATTGAAAATATACGTCCATCTATCAACTGTGGGGAATATCCAATAAGTAGGGTAATAAATGAAATTGTAAACGTACAAGCTGTTATTTTTGGTGACGGTCATGATATTATTCAGTCATCTATTTTCTTCAAGCATAAATCTGATCGCACATGGAATGAGGTAAGGATGCAACCTACCTATAATGATTCCTGGGAAGGTTTTTTTAATGTAGAGAAACAAGGCATATACGAATACCAGCTTCAGGGCTGGGAAGATCATGGCCTTAACTGGCGTCATGGAATTATTAAAAAGATACAGGATGGTCAGCAGGTTACTTCTGAACTTCTTGAAGGAGCAGAACTTCTTAAACCTTTGCTAAAAAAATGTTCTAAATCTGAAGCTGTATTAATTAAGCGGGCGATAGCTACTTTTAAAGATCAGGATAAACATGACGAGGCAGCCAACATTTGTCTGGATTCCCAACTTGAGCAATTGCTGCTAAAATATCCTCACAAGGCAGTCCCCTATGAAACCAAAAATTACCGTGTTTATGTAGACAGACTAAAAGCAAGATTCAGCACCTGGTATGAATTCTTCCCACGATCGGCATCAAGTGAAGAAGGAAAGCACGGAACTTTTAAAGATTGTGAGAAACTCCTGCCGAGAATAGTCGAAATGGGATTTGACACTTTATATTTTCCACCTATACACCCCATTGGCGAGGTCAATCGTAAGGGTAAGAACAATGCCACGAATGCAGCTTCCAATGATGTAGGTTCTCCCTGGGGTATTGGTTCAGAAAAAGGCGGGCATAAAGATATACATCCACAGCTGGGCGATTTAAAAGATTTTAAATCATTGGTGGACAAAGCAAAAGAAATGGGAATCGAGATTGCGCTGGATTTTGCGCTTCAGGTCGCTCCAGATCATCCTTTTGTGAAAGAGCATCCTAACTGGTTCAGATGGAGACCGGATGGTTCCATTCAATATGCCGAGAATCCTCCCAAGAAATATCAGGACATCCTGCCCATTTATTTTGAATCTGAAGAATGGAAGAAAATGTGGAAGGAATTCCTGGACACTGTCTTATACTGGATAGAGGAAGCAGGAGTAAAAATATTCAGAGTCGATAATCCCCATACAAAACCTTTTTATTTCTGGGGCTGGCTGATCACGGAAGTCAAGAAAAAACATCCCGATATTCTGTTCCTTTCAGAAGCCTTTACAAGGCCAAAGGTTATGCAGCAACTGGCAAAACAAGGCTTTACCCAGTCTTATACCTATTTTACCTGGAGAACCAGTAAAAATGAACTTATTGAGTATGTGAACGAATTAACCAACAGCGAATTAAAAGAGTATTTCAGACCTAACTTCTGGCCAAATACTCCCGATATCAATCCATATCATTTACAGGGAGCCAATGAATCTATGTTTATGATTCGTTATTTCCTGGCGGCCACTCTAAGTTCTAATACCGGAATCTATGGTCCCGTTTTCGAATTCATGGTCTCAGATGCCGTTCCCGGGAAAGAGGAATATCTTGATTCTGAGAAATACCAGATCAGGCATTGGGACTGGGAAGCGGAAAATAAGCTTATGCGAATCATCGCCAAGATAAATCAAGCCCGTAAAGAGAATACTTCTTTACAACAAACTAATAATATACAGTTCTGTGACATCCATGATGATGGATTAATGGCTTATTATAAATACGATCAGAACCGCGAAAATCATACGCTAATGGTGGTAAGTCTCGATCCCTATTATCAAAAACAGGGGTCGGTAAAAGTACCGCGACAGGAACTCGGTCTTCAGGATGGACAGTCTCTTATGGTTGAAGATATGATAACGGGTAATTCCTATAACTGGGATCAGGAGTGGTGTTACGTTGAGTTACACCCCGGAATGCCTTTCCACTTGTTTAAAATTCATAAAAAATAATCAGAATGTCAGATAAGGCTACACCAAAAGTTCAGGATTCAGAATTCCGGTTTAAATGTGACTGGAAAAATGCACTTGAAGATTCAGAATTTGTAAAGACTTTCAGTACAGAAATTCTGGAAGATTATATTTTGAAGAAGCGTTGGTATGCAGGAAAGGCAAGTACTTTAAAATATATTGATGTAGTAGATCATTCTCAACTGATTTCCGATAAAAATATATATTATGGAATCCTTATCGAGATCAATTTTAGTGAAGCTTTTTTTCAAAACTACTTCATCCCGCTAAGTTTTATATCAGACTCTGAAGGCCCCCTGGAAACAAATACCATTATTGCGAAGGTAAATTTTAAAGGAAAGGAAGGATATCTTATCGATGCTCTACATATTGAAGATTTCAGGAAGCTGGTTTTTAATAAGGTGATGGGATCTTCTCCAGAACCCAAACACGAAAAAATTATTTTTCACAGATCGGAAACCCTTGAAGCCCGTAAAATATAAATCATCAAAATTTATGGGCGGGGAACAAAGCAACACTTCAATTATTTATAATGATAGTTGTGTGATGAAGTTCTTCCGAAGAATATATACCAGCAAAAACCCGGATTATGAGATCAGCCGATTCCTGACTGAAAAAAGCACCTTCAAAAACACTCCTGCTTATGTAGGAAGTGTCAATCTTGCTCTTGAGAGTGGTGACACTATAACTCTGGCGCTTATGCAGGATTTAATTGAAAATGAAGGAGACGCCTGGAAATATATGTTGTTGGAATTAAAATCGGTTTTTTCTAATCTCAAGAAAAAAAAGATCAACCCATCCAAGTTGCCCGATATACGACTTTACCAAAGACAACCTATAAGCAATATCCCTCCTGAAATAATAGACTTCGCAGGTCTTAATTTATTCCTGAAAGTTTCCAAATTGGCCCTTAGAACTGCCGAAATGCATATCGCGCTGGGAAGTGACATGCAGGATACGGCATTCACTCCCACTAAATATAATGGTGATTATGCTGTATGGTTAAAAAATCGGCTCATCTATATGTTCCAGAATCGAGTGAATACTATTGAGAATAACTTGCATAAACTGGAAGGAGAGGCTTTGGAACTTGCGAAAGAGTTTCTGGATCACAAAAAAGAAATACGGGAACATTTTCTTAATTTCAACTGGACCAGGATGAAAAGTGAACGTATTAGGATCCATGGCGATTATCACCTGGGACAGGTCCTTGTACATGAGGATGATTTCTACCTTCTTGACTTTGAAGGAGAGCCAGAAAGCACTATCCAGGATAGAAAAGTCAAACAACCACCATTAAAAGATGTTGCGGGAATGTTTCGTTCTTTTCATTACGCGATCTACTCTACAATTTTTAACAATGATGATTTTGGCAGTTCTCAGGAAGAGCTTTTTAAAGCTGGAGAAATTCTTTATAAATATATGATCGCCGTATTTATGGAGACTTATGTAAAGAAAGTTCAGGAAGAAAATCTTAATATTGGTTACAGGCAGGAAATAGAATTCCTGCTGGATTATTGCCTGCTTGAAAAAGCAGTTTATGAACTGGGCTATGAATTAAATTCCAGACCCCGCTGGACCATTATCCCGCTGAGAGGAATTTCCAGCATTTTAAAGAATAAGAAAAATTAAAAAACTATGAAAAAAGAAGTACAGGCACACTCTTTATTTTCAGATTTCGATATATCCCTTTTCCGTTCTGGAAAACACTTTAGACTCTATGAAAAGTTTGGCTCCCATCATATGGAGCTGAATGGTGAGGAAGGTGTTTATTTTGCCGTCTGGGCGCCAACTGCCAAGCATGTTTCGGTAATTGGAGATTTTAATCACTGGATCGAGGGAGATCACCCTTTAAATGTAAGGTGGGATGAAAGCGGGATCTGGGAAGGCTTTATTCCCGGTGTGAAAAAGGGCGATAAATACAAGTATAAGATACAATCCCATAATAATGATATGAAGCTTGAAAAGGCCGATCCTTATGCACTTCGCTGTGAGCATCCGCCCAATACCGCTTCCATTGTATGGGACCTGGATTATAAGTGGAAGGACAAGAAATATATGTCCACCAGAAAGGACCGGAACAAACTTGATCAGCCATTTTCTATCTATGAAGTGCATTTAGGGTCATGGCGGAAAAATATAGATGAAAACCGCTTTCTCACCTATTCCGAAATGGCCGACGAACTGGTGGGTTATGTGAAGGAGTTAGGTTTCACTCACGTGGAATTTATGCCTATCATGGAGTTTCCTTATGATCCTTCCTGGGGTTACCAGTTAACGGGTTATTTTGCTCCTACTTCCCGTTTTGGGGATCCGCAGGAATTTATGGAACTCATGGATGCGTTCCATAAAGCGGGGATCGGAGTAATCCTGGATTGGGTGCCCTCCCATTTCCCTGAAGATAAACACGGCCTGGGATTATTTGACGGATCTCATCTCTATGAACATCCAGACCCAAGAAAAGGTTATCATCCAGACTGGAAGAGTCTCATTTTTAATTATGGAAGGAATGAAGTTCGCTCATTTTTAATAAGCAATGCGGTGTTCTGGCTAGATAAATACCATGTCGACGGGCTGCGTGTAGATGCTGTGGCATCCATGCTTTACCTGGATTATTCCAGAGAAGATGGCGAATGGGAACCTAATGAACATGGCGGAAGAGAAAATCTTGATGCAATTAGTTTTTTAAGAGAACTAAATCAAGAGGTATATGGAAATTTTGAAGGTGTTCAAACGATCGCCGAAGAATCTACTTCTTTTCCTATGGTATCGAGACCGGTAGATCTCGGCGGACTTGGTTTTGGAATGAAATGGATGATGGGATGGATGCACGACACCCTGGAATATTTTAAAAAAGACTCTATTTACAGGCAATATCATCAAAATGATATCACCTTTAGTATGACCTACACTTTCACTGAAAATTTTGTGCTTCCTTTAAGTCACGACGAAGTGGTCTATGGTAAAAAATCGCTGCTAGGTAGAATGCCGGGAGATGAATGGCAACGATTTGCCAATTTAAGACTGCTATTTTCATATATGTACACGCATCCGGGAGCCAAACTTTTATTTATGGGAGCCGAAATAGGTCAATATGAAGAATGGAACTATAACACCAGCCTCGACTGGCACCTATTAGAAAATGCTCCGCATAAAGGAATCAAAGCCCTTCTGATCGCGCTGAATAAATTATACAAAAAGCAGCCCGCACTCCATGAAAAACAATTCACTGCTGAAGGATTTGAATGGATCGCCTATGATGACAGTCAAAATTCGGTTTTGAGTTATATAAGAAATGGAAATGATCCTAAAGATTCTGTGATCGTAGTTTGTAATTTCACTCCCTCTGTTCTTACTGAATATGGTATAGGCATGCCAGGAAAAGGGAAACTAAAAGAAATTTTCAACTCAGATGATAGTAAATATGGAGGTTCCGGAGTCAAGAACAAACCAATAAAGATTGAAGAAAAATCATTGCACGGTAGAGACTATTCAGCAAAAATAACCATCCCGCCTCTGGCTACGGTTGTTTTTCAAATTTTATGAACAAGTCTATAATTTTACACCGGAATAAGCTTCTTTTGTAACTTTCTTTTAAAGAATGTAAGCCTATGATTACCAATACAGAACTTGAACATAAGGGAAACCTATACCCTACAGGATTAATATCTTTCGAACACGACCAGGATACCATCAATTTTATTACTAAAAATGGCGTACGACTTCAAATCACAGTACTGCGTGATAATATGCTAAGATTCCGGTATACAACCAACGGAATTTTTGAAAACGATTTTTCGTATGCCGTTGATGAGGATCATCCACATGGATTTAACCAGCTACAGGTAGAAGACAAAGAATCTCATATTGAGATCATCACCGAGAAATTCTTATGTAAAGTTTCTAAAGATGATCTAAGAGTTGGAATGTACGAGCTTGGAGGGAAAACTATTCTTGAAGACGAATTAGGTTTTCACTGGGAAGAAACCTTCGAATTTGGCGGAAACTTTGTGAAAATGAGCAAATCTTCTAAAGATCAGGAAAACTTCTTTGGTTTGGGAGACAAACCCACCAACTTTAACTTAAAAGGAAAGAGACTCAGCCTTTGGAATACCGATCAATATGCCTTCGGCAAAGACACCACTGAGCTATATAAAGCGGTACCATTTTATATGGGACTGCATAGCGGTATTTCCTACGGGATCTTTTTTGACAATACTTTCAAGACCCATTTCGATTTCTGCCATGAAAGACGAAGTGTGACTAGTTTTTGGGCAGATGGAGGGGAAATGAATTATTATTTCATCTATGGTCCCCAACTGACCGATGTGGTTACCACTTACACCGATCTAACTGGGAAACCTGAGCTTCCACCTATGTGGGCCCTTGGATTCCACCAGTGTAAATGGAGTTATTATCCAGAAAGTAAGGTAAAGGAGATCACTTCTAAATTTAGAGAATTGAACTTCCCTTGTGATGCTATTTACCTGGACATCGATTATATGGAAGGTTTCAGATGCTTTACCTGGAATAAGGACTATTTCCCCGATCCCAAACGAATGGTGAGGGAACTGGAGGAAGACGGCTTTAAAACGGTGGCGATCATCGATCCGGGAATAAAGATAGACCTCAACTATCCTGTATTTAAAGAAGCTCTTGAAAAGGATTATTTCTGCCGAAGAGCAGACGGACCGTATATGCGAGGAAAAGTATGGCCTGGAGAATGTTATTTCCCCGATTTCACCAATCCGGAGGTACGGGAATGGTGGAGCGGACTTTACCGTGAGATCATTGGAGAAATTGGAGTCAAGGGAATCTGGAATGACATGAATGAACCTGCCGTAATGGAGGTTCCGGGAAAAACATTCCCTTTTGATGTACGTCATGATTATGACGGGCATCCCTGCAGTCATAGAAAAGCGCATAACGTTTACGGAATGCAGATGGCTCGTTCTACTTATGAAGGCGTTAAGAAATTCAATTTTCCAAAAAGACCATTTATCATTACCCGCGCTAATTACGCCGGTGGCCAGCGCTATACTTCAACCTGGACCGGTGATAATGTCGCCAGCTGGGAACATCTTTGGCTGGCAAACGTACAAATCCAAAGGCTGTGTATTAGCGGGATGAGCTTTGCAGGTTCTGATATTGGTGGATTTGCCGAACAGCCTTCGGGAGAACTTTATACCAGATGGTTGCAAATGGGGATCTTCCATCCTTTCTGCCGTGTACACTCTTCCGGAGATCACGGAGAGCAGGAGCCATGGTTCTTTGGTGAAGAAGTTCTTGATATCTCAAGGAAATTTGTAGAATTAAGATACCAGTTACTTCCTTATTTATACACTGCCTTTTACAAATATATACAGGAAGGAATGCCTATTCTTAAGCCCCTGGTCTATTTTGATCAGGAAGATGTACAGACGCATTACAGGTCAGACGAATTCATTTTTGGAAATCAGATCCTGGTTTGCCCTATTCAGGAGCCAAACGTACAGGGAAGAAGGATGTATATTCCTCGTGGCAAATGGTATAATTTCTGGACAGACAAAGAAGTGACCGGCGGCAAGGAGATGTGGGTAGATGCTGCATTAGAGACCATGCCTATATTTATAAAAGAGGGTGCTGTCATCCCTAAATATCCTGTTCAGCAATATGTAGATGAGAAAAAGATCGAAGAATTAAATCTTGATATCTATTATAAAATGGGGAAAGAGAATTCTGAATTCTATGAGGATTCCCATGATGGTTATGAATATAGACAGGGAACCTTTAGCCTTCGTACATTTAAATTTACAGGAAAGGAAAAAGTGGTCATAATTCATCAGCATAAACATGGAAAATACTCTGCTCCTTATACCAACTTTAAATTGAATTTCCACGGCATACCCTTCAAGATCAAAAAAATATTCTTTGAGAATGAAGAGGTAAAACCAGAAGATGTACAATTTAATGCAGAAGATAAAACAATGATAGTTCCTAAAGATTTCAGTGAGATCCACCTGGTAGGATAGTTCTAAAAATCAAAATAAATAAAAAGCGCCTGTATGGAAATCCGTACAGGCGCTTTTTTGTCAGGGCAAAAATCTAGTTTGGTTTCTCCACAGAACTTCCTGGCATATAACCATAGAACTTTTTAAAGGAACTGTAGAACAATTTCGGACTGGAGAAACCAGAATTATATGCAACTTCCATCACATTAAGTTCACCTTGTTCCAGGAGCTCACGAGCATAATTTAGCCTTGTGAATTCCATGAAATCCTGTGGGGACAGATTTACAAGGCTCTTAAGTTTCATGAAAAGAGTATTGCTGCTAACGCCTACCGAGGCACTAAGATCATGTACACTAAAAGTCTCATTCTTGATATTCTGAATAATAATATCCACAAGATTAGCAATAAATTTTTCATCATTCTCACTGCGATATGTAACTTCCTTATCTTCCTTGAAAGAATCTACATAAGAGTTTCGCAATTCCTGTTGCCATTTCAGGATCTTACTAATCCTGGTAAGCAGTAGATTGATCTCGATAGGTTTTCTAATCACCTCTGTAAGGCCTTCCAGCTGGTCTTTGTTAATATCCAGGTCTTCATCGGCCATCATAAAAATGTTAATATGATTAAGACCAATATTCCTTTTTAGCATTTTACTTAACTGAAAGGCATTCATATCTGGCAAAACGCTTGCCGCAATAATAATGTCCGGGAATATCATTCCCGCTTTTTCTATCCCTTCCTCGGCAGTCACGACCTGGTATACCTGGCAGTATCTGCCGATATTCTTAATGAGCATTTCCCGGATTTTCGCATCGTCCTCAATAATAAGGATCTTGCTTTCGCTCAGGTTATTCAGCTCCTTTGGAAATTCGGTCGTTGGTTTTCCCTTGGCCTTTTCATTTTTGAAAATAGCCGCAGCACGTTCCGGTACTTTTCTATAATCTTCCTTGCGATTCTTTAACACCGCGGTAAAAGTGGAACCTTCATTCTTCTCTGTTTCGTAAGTAAAACTTCCTCCACTCTTTAGAATAAGATCTTTGGCCTGCAGGACATAATGAAGACCAGATTTTCGGTATCTGCGATCATTATTTATAGTTTTCTTTTTCTCCAGCACTTTTATCTCTCCCTCAGGAATTCCACGACCATTATCGGTGATCTGAAGTTTAAGATCTCCTCCACTGGTTTCAATAATATTAATAATGATCTTACCTCCTTTAAATGAGTAGCAGGCACTTCCTGATACCAGGCTAAAGAAAATCTTATCCAGAATTTCCAGGTTATAGAAGAAGTCTGACTGGCCCCACTGGTCATTGATCATCATTTCCAGGGATTTCTCTTCAAAAACAGGTTCAAAATCACTCATGAATTCAGGAAGATGACGGTGCAGGTCAATTTTCGAAATTGCATATACAGATTCCTCATAGTTAAAATTGAGTATCTGGTTGAAAAGTTCATCAAATCTTGCTGCATATCGCTGCAGATCCTCATTATTTCCAGCTTCGGCAGAACTCGATATTTTACTAAGGGAATGAACGGCACTTTCTACCGGTTTCTTAAATTCCTTCTGAAGTTTATTTCTCAGTTCAGCTTTCGCGAGAAGATCGGCATTTCTTGACCTACGAACAAACACAAAAGCAAAGATGATCACCATGGCGATTACACTTATTCCCATAAACAAATAAACTGTGCTAATAGTTCCTCCAACGGGTTCTACATCTATCATAAATTTCTTGGGAGCTGTCCAGCCCGTATTTCCAAGTTTTGATCTTACTTTAAAGGTATAGTTCCCAGGAGCAAGCCTTGAATAACTCACACTGGTCAAAGTAGATTCTTTGCTCCATTCTTCTTCAAGTCCCTCAAGCTTCCAGGAGTACCTGATATCTTCAGGGTTTAGATTAGATCTACCCTTGAAATTGATCTGGAATCCTGCCTCCTGATCTACTTTAATGTTATCATCTCCTGCTAATGCCATTTTCGATTTCCTATTGTCTTTGGCAGGGAGAATGATATTTTCAAATCTAAGTTCCGGTTTGAATTCCTTCTGAGCAAGCAGGGTTTTAGGCTTGAATATATTGATGCCCTTGGTGCTACCTAGAATAAGGGTCCCGTCTTTCAGTCGTTGAAAACGAGTTGTAAGCTCATTGGTGGTCAGCCCATTTAGTTCTGAAAATACTTTCGCCGATGCTTCATTCATATTATAATAAGCCAGACCATTATCTGTTGCGATCCAGAATTCCTCGCTTGAAAGCCACTCAATACCGGTGATATTTGCTGAAGGAAGTCCGTTTTCTTCATTTAAGACCTCCAGTTTTTCATTGTCGAAATTATAGAGTAAAACACCGGCACCTTCCGTAGCCACAAGCCCCAGACCGGTATTTGTGATCTTGAGGTCATTAATGCCGTAATAGGAAAGCCCTTTACTTGCACTCAATTTAGCGATATCAGTAATTCTACCAGACGCAGGATTTAAAGAATAGACCTTTGACCTGGTAGCCACAATAAGTTTTTTTGGACCCAGTTCGGAGATCGCCTGAACATCATTTATAGGATAATTACGGATATCTGAATTTGACCTTATCTGGGTTAGATAGCCATCTTCTCCACCTATCCATATATTTTCCTGTGAATCAATAAAGAGGGTCTTTGCAGACTGAATCTCGGTTTTGAAGAGTGCATCTACCGAATAATGTGCACGGAGTAAGGTATTTATATTGATCTTATATACCCCGTCACCAGCTGTTGCCACCCACATATGTTCAGCATGTGCCGCCATATCGGTAATATGATCGGGCATCTTTAATTTACGGGTGAAATTGAGATTTTCAATATGTCTCCAGGTATTATTCGAGGGATTCCAGATACTTAGTCCTTTCCCGGTTCCAAACCACACATTGCCCTGGGTATCCTTACCTGTCGCCGTGACAAAGTCATCACCAAGGCTGGAATATTTTTCTGGATTATGAAGAACCCTTTCCACCGCGAAGCCTGCAAAATTCTGAAGGAACAATCCTTCCTTTGCTACTATCCAGAGCAGGTTTTGCTTATCAAGATAGCTTGCATATATATTGTCTGGATATTTGCCATCGGGACCGGCAACCAGTTCCAGCTTTTTATTCAACCTTACTACCCCGGCACCATTAGTAGAAACTATGATCTCATCATCAAATTTTTCTAGTGATGTGATCTCTTTATTTGCAACGGCATAAGGCAGGGTATAAACCCTTTGAATCTTTTTGAATTCAATATCTGTTTTATAAAGCCCATTCTCCCGGGTGCCCAGTATAATTATATCATCTACCGAAAGTAAGCTGGTAATCTGAAGGTTTTGATAATAACCCATATCGATCTTATCAAACTTACCAGAACGACGGTTAATCGTTAATATCCCGTTGGGACCGGCAAAAACGATCTGGTTACTTATCATGGCTATATCTGCAGCCATGGTATTCTCCGAAAGAAATCTGGAGAGGGCAAAATCTTTTTTATCTGAATTTATATTTAGTTTGAATACTCCATTTTCGGCAGCGATCCAAAGTTGTTTCCCGGAGTCTTCCCGCATTGCATAAATGCGACCTGTGGTAGTACTTACGAATTCAAATTTATCCTGGGAGGGATTGAAAACAGAAATTCCCTGGTTACCGGCAAGCCAAATTTTATTTTCTGAATCTGTATAAGTGGCAATGAACTCGCTCCCTATTTCCTTAGGTACCCCTCGAAATTTATTATAGTCATGAACCTCAGCAGAATTGTACCTGAGAATTTTAACTGGCGTAGTGATCCAGAGATTTTCATCGGAATCCTTCTGCACCTGCACGTTTTCGGCCTTAATAAAAGGCTCGATTGACTTCACTCTTTGAACTGATCTCGCATCCTGCCCGATACCCTTACCGGCAATTCCCCAAATGAATAAAAGGGAAAACAGAATTTTCAATTTAAAATGCCCCAAATCTCAAATTTAAAATTATATAACTGGGAATAATTTAGGCATAATCACCCTCATAAATCACTGTTTCATAAAGTTTTGGAGAGATTTTATTAAGACGATATTAACAATGGCTAAGAGAGTAAAACCATTGATTTTAGAGGTATTTTGAGTAAAAAGCGGAAATAAAAGAAGGCTAACCACTATACAAACGCATAACTCAGTTAGCCTTCGAATTACCCTTTTACAGGTAATTACTTATATAAATTTAAGCACAAAAATCCTATTTTCCGAATTCTCTTTGGCTTATGACAAAAAATAGGGGAAATTCCTTAGTTATCCTTTTTTTTATCTGAGTGGATCATCCTGTTAACAACTAGCATTAGCACGATGCAAACTATCCCGAATAGGATAATAATAGCGGTTCCCAATCCGTAATCTACCAATGGTAAAAATGTAAGCATTTTCATAATTCTAATTTTTAGTTATTTTATCTATCGTGGAATTAGTATGACATTCATAGTCTGCTCCCACTTTTTCGACATTCTGCTTTGGTGAAATATATGGAATTCCAAGCCCAAGTCCTCTCAGGATAAAAAGTATCGCGATAATACTCAGGAACACAGGGATACTCCTGCGAATATGTTGTTTCACTTTTCCAGTAAGAAAATTTCCTACCCAGATGGCAGTGGTCATAAGCGGGATAGTTCCCAAACCAAAAACCATCATATATAAACCTCCTGTAAAGGCATTCCCGGTTGCTACCGCTCCCAGAACAGCCATATAAACCAACCCACAAGGCAAGAATCCATTTAGGAATCCTACCGTAAAGAAGGTATCAGGTCGTTTCTTTTTAAGTTCTTTCCCCAGGGAATTCTTTAGTTTAGATATAAATCTGAATCCGCTTGTCGCGAAACTCATTGCTCTTTTTCTGAACCCATGGGATCAAAATGAAAATAAGCATGATCACCCCAATTAGGATGGATAGTTCCTGCTGAAATCCGAAAAGTGATAAACTGTTTCCCAGCAGGCCAAACCCAAAGCCAATTATTGAATAGGAAAAGATCCTTCCAAGGTGATAGATAGAGATCTGAGTGAGCTTTTTGAAGATTATTACTTCGGTCAACCGGCAATAGAAAAGCAATAGGCCCGCACATTCCTACGCAGTGAAAACTTCCTAGAATTCCGAATATGAAGGCCGAGATTAACATTAATAAACGATTTCTTTTTTAAACTAAATAATCCTTTCCATCGTATTCCCAGTTTACTATAATATTCCATCTTCCCGCGATCATTTTATCTTTAGGGATTTCAATTTTCCAATCCTGTAGATCCTTCAGAGGGATATTAAAATCCAGCTGTTTATTAGAAGGGCGGTACATAGAAACATAGCCGTTGAGCTTGACCAGACTCCAGTCTCTTTTGGAAATTCTATAAACAAATGATCCTTATCTCTTAATAACCTGAACAGGTTCTCCAAGAGCCAGCGCATTTTTTTCAGCATCTATATCCTCTTGGTAATGCAATTCTTCCTTGTAATAATCTTCTACTACAAGATCATGATCAAACTCCTTGCTGCTTAGCATGGTAATTACAAAGTACATGATGAAACAAATAAATGCTCCCATCCCGATCAAGAGGCCTACACCCCAGTTTATTTTTATTTTCATAATCTCCTAATTATAGCTTCTTGGTCCCATAAAAGTGGCACTGGCGGTTTCAATTAACTTGTCCCCACTGTACACTTCTATTTTCACCTTATCCTTCTCGTCTTCCAGAGCCGATTTATTAATATTCACAAAAAAGGTTCCTTCAGTAAGCCCATTCGCAGGGACATTTATATCATTTTCCTTTACGGTTTCAATTTTTCCCTTATGTGAAACCAGCCTGAAATGTACATGTTCAAAATCCTGGGAGGTTTTATTAATTAGTTTATAGGTATAAACATTGCTGATGATATTCCCTTCCCGGTGTTCATAAAGCTGTCCTGGTAATCTTAGAATATTGGCTTCTATATCACTTCTTAGAAACAGCATTCCCGTAAGCACAGAGATAAGAATGAACAATACTGCAGAATACCCTTTAAGTCTTGGTGTGAATTTAAATTTGGCCTTCTTCTCAATATTCTCCTCACTTGCATAGCGGATTAATCCTTTTGGAAGATCTACTGCTTCCATCATACTGTCACAGGCATCGATACAGGCGGTACAGTTTACACATTCTAGCTGGGTCCCGTTACGGATATCGATCCCGGTAGGACATACATGAACACACTGAAAGCAATCTATACAATCTCCTTTTCCGCTGGCTTCCCGATCTTCATTTTTTTTGAATTTAGCTCTCCCTTTCTCCTTTTCCCCACGTTTATGATCGTAGGCAACAACAATGGATTTTGTATCCAGCAGCACACCCTGTAAGCGGCCATAAGGACAGGCGATAATACACACCTGCTCTCTAAACCATGCGAACACGAAATAAAAAACCCCAGTAAATATCAGCAAGGAAATGAGTGTACTTATATGTGCCTGCGGACCGTCCTGGATATATAGCAATAACCGGTCGCTACCAATAAGATAGGCCAGGAAAACATTGGCGATAAGAAAAGAAACAATAAAGAAAATAGTCCATTTTAAGGTCTTTCTTTCTTATCTTCTCGGCATTCCAATCCTGTTTATTGAGTCTTATTTGTTTTCCCCGGTCTCCCTCGATCCAGAATTCAATTCTTCGGAATACCATTTCCATGAATATCGTCTGCGGGCAAATCCATCCACAAAATATCCTTCCAAAGGCAACTGTAAAAAGAAGGATGAACACCACGCCAATAAGCATGATGATCACAAAAAGATAAAAATCCTGCGGCCAGAAGGTAACTCCAAAAATATTAAACCTGCGTTCCAGCACATTGAACATCAGGAACTGGTGGCCGTTTAACTTTAAAAAAGGAGAAGTGAATAATATAGCCAAGAAGCAGGTAACTTACATACTTACGGTAGTCATAGAACTTTCCCGAAGGTTTCTTGGGGTAAACCCAGGAACGTTTTCCTTCTTTGTCTACTGTTGCTATACTATCTCTAAACTTCTCCTTCTCCATCACCTATTTTTTAATTATTATTTATCGGTTTGATCGTCTTCAATGATAACCTCCACTCCTTCATCTGTCTTCTCCACTTCCGCTTTTTCTATAGGAGCATCCGGATCCACCCAAAGCTCTCCCTGAGGTTCTTTAGGATCGGCAGGAGTAGTGCCATGAAGGCTTAACACATAACTTGCGACCTGTGCGATTTCATCTGGTTTCAACTCGGTTTTCCAGGAAACCATTCCCTTACTGGGACGCCCCCCTTCAGAGATCGTATGGAAAACGTTCTTAATTCCACCACCAAGGATCCAGTAATCATCGGTAAGGTTAGGTCCAATTCCACCACCGGCATCAATTTTATGACAGGCAGTACAATTCGCCTGAAAAATTGTTTTTCCAGCATTCACATCTTCTTCTGCAGTTAAAATCTCCACGGTATTGGCATCTATAAGACCTTTGGCATTCTTTTTATATTCTTCTACCGCAGCTTTTGCTTCGGCCACTTCCGTGAGATACTCTTCTTTTTGAGTAGTTCCATCAAAAATGTGATATTTAGCTAGGTAGGCAAAAGCGAAGATCATACTGGCATAGAATCCATAAAGCCACCATGGTGGCAGGTTGTTATCAAGTTCCCTGATGCCATCATAATTATGATCAAGAATGATTTCCTCTTCTTTTTCCAGAGGCTTTTTATCCAATAGTTTTTTATAGGTCTTTTTAACCCATCCAAACATTTGAGAATTTTTCGTCGCTAAAGCTTCATCGTACCTTTTCTGGGCATCTGGCTTAAGCGAAGAATAAAGTATCTTTTCCAGCGAGGCTATCGAGACTTCTATAGCAATGGCTATTAGAACGATAACTGCCAGAATAAGCCATAATACCGGGTAGGTTTCAAATGCCGTCTTGTCTCCGGTTTCCAGGGTAAGTTCAACCAGAAGAACTGCTAAACCTGTCAATCCCAGGATACGTAAAACTGAAAATAATCTTTTCATATCAGTTGATTTTTTGTTTATTAAAATCAGCCTCCAGTTCTTCATTATCTTCTATCTCAAGCGGCAGATTACTTACTTCTTTTATATATTCTTTCCTTGCGGTCACAACCCACCAGAACAGGGCGGTAAAGAAAAGAAAGAAAATGAGCAGGGAAATAATGGGGTAGATCTCGACTCCCTGTATACTTTCAAGCGGTCCTTTTACGAATTTTAGCATGATACTTCAGTTTTTAATTATTTGTACTCGATAGGTCCTCTGCCTTGATATCGGTTCCAAGTCTTTGCAGATACGCAATAAGAGCTACTATTTCACGATTACGCATTTCGGTAAATTCGAGATCGTTTTCTTCAGCATATTTCTTATCTGCCTCATAGGTAGACGCGAAATCGGGATCTGAATAAAGATTCTTTTCGATCTCTGTACCCTGTTCTGTCATCCATGCTTTTGCCCCGGCGATCTCCTCCTCGGTATAAGGAACCCCAAGACTCTGCATCGCCCTCATTTTGTCCTCAGTATCAGATTTGTCCAGCTCATCTTTGATCAGCCATTTATAACTTGGCATAATAGAACCAGAGGAGGTACTCTGTGGATCATACATATGATTTAAGTGCCAGTTATCGGAATACTTCTGACCTACACGATGAAGGTCAGGCCCCGTTCTTTTACTTCCCCAAAGAAATGGGTGATCATACCTGTATTCTCCAGCCTTTGAATATTCGCCGTAACGTTCCACCTCACTTCTAAAAGGCCTGACCATCTGGGAGTGACAGGATACACAGCCTTCACGGATGTAGATATCCCGGCCTTCCAGCTCGAGTGGCGTATAAGGTTTTACACTTGAGATCACCGGCACATAGTCGTCTACCATTAGCGAAGGGATGATCTGCACCATTCCTCCAATAAGAATAGCGATAGTGGCATAAATAGTTAATTTTACAGGACGTCTTTCTAGCCATGAGTGCCATGCTTCGCCAGAAGTACGACGATTGGTCACTTTTTGAAGCGCTGCAGCTTCGGCAAGTTCATCCTCAACTTTACTTCCCTGACGGATGGTATTCACGATATTGTAAAGCATCACAAAGGCACCAAGGATATAGAGACTTCCCCCAATTGCACGCATCCAGTACATTGGGATAATCTGAGTCACTGTTTCAAGAAAATTCCCATAAGTAAGTGTTCCATCGGGATTAAACTGTTTCCACATGGAAGCCTGAACGAATCCGGCAACATACATAGGTAAGGTATACATGATGATCCCCAATGTACCAACCCAGAAATGGACGTTCGCAAGTTTTAATGACCAGAGTTTGGTTTTAAATAGTCTGGGTACAAGCCAGTAAACCATTCCGAAGGTCAGGAAGCCGTTCCAGGCAAGTGCTCCAACATGAACGTGAGCAATGATCCAGTCACTAAAGTGAGCAATCGCGTTTACATTTTTAAGAGAAAGCATAGGTCCTTCAAAGGTTGCCATCCCATAACCGGTAATTGCAACTACCATGAACTTAAGAACAGGATCTACTCTTACTTTATCCCAGGCTCCACGCAAGGTCAGTAAACCGTTGATCATACCTCCCCAGGAAGGGAATAGCAACATTACAGAGAATGCGACTCCAAGGTTTTGAGCCCACTCCGGCAACGAGGTATAAAGTAAATGGTGAGGCCCGGCCCAGATATAGATAAATATAAGCGACCAGAAATGTACAATAGAGAGGCGGTAGGAATAAACCGGCCTGTTTGCTGCTTTCGGCACAAAATAATACATCAGTCCAAGAAAAGGGGTAGTAAGAAAAAATGCCACGGCATTATGGCCATACCACCACTGTACCAACGCATCCTGGACTCCTGAATAAACTGAATAACTTTTAAGAGCACTCACGGGGATTTCAATATTATTGAAAATATGGAGTACGGCCACGGTAACAAATGTCGCGAGGTAAAACCAGATCGCCACATATAAGTGCCGTTGTCTTCTTTTGATCATGGTCCCTATAAGGTTAATCCCAAAAGCAACCCATATCACTGCGATCGCAATATCGAAAGGCCATTCCAGCTCGGCATATTCTTTGGAAGAAGTAAATCCCAGCGGTAAGGTGATCGCTGCTCCCACGATAATTAGCTGCCAGCCCCAGAAGTTAATATTACTCAGCACATCGCTGAACATCCTGGCTTTAAGCAAACGCTGGGTAGAATAATAGACCCCGGCAAAAATCGCATTCCCTACAAATGCAAAGATCACGGCATTGGTATGCAGAGGTCGCAGACGTCCAAAGCTAAGCCATGAAATTCCCTCTGTGGCATACGGGAAAATAAACATAAAGGCGAGCAAAAGACCAACGCTCATCCCAATGATGCCCCAGAACATCGTGGCAATAATAAATTTCTTTACGATCTTGTTATCGTAATAAAACTGCTGTACTTCCATAATTTAATTTGATTTCACTTTATTGACTGAAGATTTCTCGTCAGATTCAGGTTTTACAAGTTCATCTTCAAAAAGCATTCTTACTGAAGGTGTATACACATCGTCATACTGGCCATCTTTAACGGAGAGAATAAAAGCCACGAAGAAGACCAGGGCCACTACGACGCTTATTGCCAGTAACATGTAAATAATGCTCATTGTTGTAGATTATGGGTGTAAAAGTATTTTCTGAAGGGCATCTAAAAAATGACAATTATCAGCTTTCAGGTTTTATTGAATTTTTAAGCCCCCGTGACACCCATTGAGTTGATAATGTGGCGAATAAAACCACACTTATAGAACTTAATGGCATTAGAATGGCAGCAACTACAGGCATAAGATTACCAGTTACAGCAAACCCAAGTCCAATAAGATTATAACATAAAGAGAGTATAAAACTCCAGTGAATCACCGCCACACCTTTTGTGGATAAACGAATGAAATCATGGAATTTTGAAAACACCGCGGCATCAAGGATCCCGTCACAGGCAGGAGAAAAAACGTTGATATCTTCTGATACAACTATCCCCACGTCGCTTTGTGCAAGAGCCCCCGCATCGTTGAGCCCGTCTCCAACCATCATCACTTTCTTCCCTCTTTGCTGAAGTTTTTTGATGAATTCCAGTTTATCACCAGGTTTCTGATTAAAATACATGGAGGTTCCCAGAGGTAAAAGCTGTTCAAGTTTTTGTTTCTCTCCTTCATTATCTCCAGAGAGTATAATAAGCTCCTTCCCGGCAGAAAGTTTTTTAAATACATCTTCTAGCCCTTCACGGTAGGAATTATGAAAAGTAAAACAACCTTTATAATTATTATTGGAACTGATGTGTACCGAGGTCTTTTCCAGGGTTCCTTCAGTACCCGTCATTTTTCCAACAAAGGATGCCGAACCTATTTTCAATTTCTTATTCCCATAATCACTTTCAATTCCCTGACCGGAATATTCCTGAAAAACCTCGGGAGTTCTTATATTATTCCTGTCTAAAATAGAATACAACGCCCTACTGAGCGGGTGATTGGAAGCACGAAGACTACCTCCCAGCATTTCCTTTTCTTCTTCTGATAGTTCCAGGCCGTCATAGCAAATACTGTTCTGCCGGTTAGTGGTAATGGTACCGGTCTTATCAAAAACCATGGTGTCTATTTTTGCAATCTGTTCAATAACCGAGGTCTCTTTTAAGTAGAGTTTATTTTTTCCGAAAATGCGCAGAAGGTTACCTAACGTAAATGGAGCTGCCAGCGCAATGGCGCAGGGACAGGCAATGATAAGCACCGCAGTAAAAACATTCAGCGCTTTGGATGGATCGTAGAGAATCCAGAAAGCCGCAGAAAGCAGGGCCACACTCAATACACCCAGTGTAAAACGCTTACTGATCTTATTAGTTAGCGACTGGAAATCATTATTCTTATCCTTTTTAAAGACCTCGTCGCTCCAAAGTTCGGTAAGATAACTTTGCTGTACCTCCTTTAGCGCTTCCACTTCTATGATACCACCCTGTTGTCTACCGCCGGCGAACAGCTTTTCTCCGCTTTTCTTTTCCACGGCTTTAGCCTCACCGGTCACAAAACTGTAATCTATTTGTGCTTCTCCATTAATGAGGATAGCATCCATAGGGATGAGTTCCTCATTTCTTATAATTATCCGGTCACCTTGCTGAACTTTATATACCTGTATCTGCTCCTCTATCTGTTGCCCGTTATCCATTCTTAAACGGGTCACCGCGATGGGAAAATAGGATTTATAATCTCTTTCAAAAGAGAGAAAATCATAGGTCCTTTGCTGAAAGAATCTACCGAGAAGTAGGAAGAAAACGAGTCCGCTAAGACTGTCAAAAAAACCGGTTCCGGTGTTCATTATAATTTCTGCAGTGCTTCGAATAAATAAAACACTAATCCCAAGAGCGATAGGCACATCAATATTCAGAATTCGGGAACGCAAACCTTTAAAGGCCGAAATAAAATAATCACTCCCGGAATAAAATACTACCGGAAGTGAAAAGCTAAACATTAGCCAGCGAAATATATGCTTGAACTGGTCCAGCCAGAATTCATTGATCTCAAAATATTCGGGAAAGGAAAGGAACATGATATTCCCAAAAGCAAAGCCCGCAACACCTAACTTATATATTAGACTGCGGCTGGTATTTACTTTTTTAGTTTCGTAATTCTCAAGAGAAATATAGGGCTCATAGCCTATACGTGCGAGAAGTATTACCAGTGATTTAAGGGAAATCTCATCGGCTGAAAAGCTTATTCGTACTTTCTTTTTAGGAAAATCAACCTGAGAGCTTCTGATGCCTTTAAGAAGTTTATTAAGGTTCTCAAGGATCCAAATACAGGAACTACAGTGAATGGATGGGATTAAAAAAGAAACAATCCTCACCTGCTCGTCGTTGAACTCCAGGAGTTTTTCGGCTATTTCGGCATTGTCAAGAAAATCGTACTGGCTTTCCTGGATCTTAGGAGAAATTCCGGGTGAATTTTCCAGATCATAATAATAGGAAAGATCATTGGTCTCGAAAATTTCAAATACCGTCTTGCAACCGTTACAACAGAATGCTTTCTCCTGAAATATCAGACTTTCCTCTCTACATTCATCACCACAGTGAAAACATTGTTCCATAAAGAAATAGGATTATAAAGCTCAAAAATGAGGCATAGAGATCTTAATACATATGATAAAGATCAGACCTCTGGATTTTTATTCATGTATGACTAGAATAGGCAGGGAATTACTAACCGTGGTAAACAAACCATATTTTGCATGCAAAAGGCGGTCACATACATTTAAATTCTTACCCAGTATGACGATCATGTTAAATTTATCCTGGATTTCCTTTAAAAGGTCTTCGCTAAAAATTGCCGATTCCCTCATCTTAACATAGCGAAGCTGAGTTTGGTCTTTTTCTTCCACCAGGGTAGGCCATACAAACTCCCTTCTTTTTGTACCTGCATACTTTTCATCTACTTCGATCACTGTTACACTATCGGCATTAAGATATTTTTTGCTTTCGAGCAGTTGGAAGACGCGGTCCCCGGAGAGTACAGAATAGTCTACAGGAAGTACAAGTTTTTCAGGTTTCACATAGCTACTTTCTCCTGGCACGGCCATAATATTACAGCGTATCTTCCTTATCACATCATAAGCATGATCACCAAGTATGGGGTGATGATGAATATCCTTACTCGCAGCTCCAATAAAAATCAAATCGATCTTTTTTTCAGCAAGGGCCTTACGAACCGCATTGATAAGATTATCTGAAGAGAGTATATAATTAAAGGTATGTTTGGGATTACTAGTATAGTCTTCAAGTACCTTCATTCCCGACTGAAGGTTCTCCCAGGTGGAAAGCAACTGGTTTTCCAGTTTATCACTTGCTGATTTATTAAAATTAAAGTCCTGAATATTCAGCAAATAAAAGCTTGTCGCAAAGTCCTGTAGAAAATCTACAGCATACTTTCCGGCATTATCAGATACTTCCGAGAAATCGGTCAGGATTAAAACATTCATATTCTTCACTTAATAAAAGCGAAATTAGGTGAAGTGTTCAACCGGAAAAATGACCAAAATCAGTTCTACTAATTATTTTTCGAAAGGCTACTTAACGGATATTCTTAAGAGCTTCAGAATCAATAAGTTTAATGTTACGCCCTTCAATTTCTATAAGGCCTTCTTTTTTAAATTCGGAAAGGGTCCTGATAAGACTTTCTGGTGCCATACCCGCAACACCGGCAAGATCTGCACGGGATATTCTAATGCTTTTAAGGGGATGTTTTTCGATCCTTTCAGCAAAAAGAAGGATTGTATTGGCCGTTTTTTTACGAACAGATCCGTAAGCCATATCCATTAATTGTTGTTTTAGCTCTGATAGGTTTTTATTTAAGACATCTACCAACTGCAAGGTAATTCGCGGATTATAGGCCAGAATCTTATGAAATTCCTCCCGGGAAACAACATACAGCTGGGTGTTTTCCATGGCTGTGGCATAATCTTCGTACGCCGATTGCGGATTATTCCCGGGATTACCGAAAAAATCATCCTGCTTATAAAGTTCTGTGATCAACTCCTTTCCCTGGTTGTCCATGCGGTGAGCTTTGACCACTCCCCTTCTTACCAGATAGAAAAAATTAGATTGTTTTCCTTTCTCATAGATCGTTTCTCCTTTTTGAAAATCTAGCAACCTGTAATCCTGAAAAACCTCTCTAAGGTCCGCCAAGCTTTTAAGATCCCCATACGAAGGTTCAGCAGACGGCTTTTTTTTATTAAATGAATTCAGGATCGCTACTTTTGCAAGGCGGCTTTCTATAGCACTAAGGAGATCTTCTTCCTCGAAAGGCTTGGTAAGATAATCGTCTGCACCCAGATCCATACCTCTTCTAATGTCTTTATGTTCGGTTTTAGCTGAAAGAAAAATAAAAGGAATATTAGCAGTGTCTGGATTTTCACCAAGTGCTTGCAAAACACCATAACCATCGGTTTCCGGCATCATGATGTCACAAACAATAATATCAGGATGCACTTCTCTTGCCCTTTGTATACCCAGAGCACCGTTGGAAGCAGTCACTACTTCGTAATCTGACAATTCCAGCAATTCGGCAGTATTCTCCCTTACTGTTACATCATCTTCTATCAGCAATATTTTTTTCATATTATAGATCTGAAATTAGAATTCTATTTTTTTAGCTTTAGGTTTTTACCATTGGAACCTCAACCCTAAACCTAGTTCCTTTATTTTCTTCACTCTCAAAGATTATACTTCCTCCTAGATTTTCAAGATGGGTCTTAGCTATATTAAGGCCTATTCCGGTTCCCTGATCCAGCAACGCATTCTCGGCTCTAAAATATCTTTCAAAAATATGCTTTTGATCCTTTTCCGGTATCCCTCTGCCCTGATCTTCTATGTCAAAGACAATATTTTCTACTTTAAAGCTAACTTTAAATTGAATAAGCGTGTTTTCGGGAGAATATTTGATTGCATTCCCCAGCAAATTAGAAAGGATAAGTTCAAGAATCTTCTCGTCCTGGTGTAGAAGAACATCCTCAACCTCTCTGGGATAAATGATCTCCTGGCCGCTCTTAAGAGTGATATTAGCATTGTATACCACTTCATTTATCAGGCGTTTCAGCCCGAAGGAAGTATATTTATACTGACCTTTTCCCGTATCCAGACGCTCGATGGAAAGAAAATCATTTAAAATATTATTTAAATAATGCACCTTATTACGAATGGTTAAAAGGTGTTTTTCTCTTTTCTCCTGCTGCTCTTCCCGGGTATATTTTTCGATTAGGGTAGCCGAGGTAAGTATCCCGCTCAAAGGGGTTTTGAATTCATGGGAAACAAGGGAAAGAAATTTGGTCTTTAATTCGTTCAGTTCCTTTTCTTTTTGAAGGGCATCTTTTATTTTTCTTTCTGCTTCTTTACGTCTTTTTATCTCGTCTTCCAGCTCCAGATTTAGTTCCTGTAATTCCTGAACCGTATTTCGAAGTTCAGAAGTTCTTTTTTTTATCTTCTCCTCCAGCTCTGTATTAAGCTCATGGATTTGGCGCTGAGTTTCCTTTCTTACACTAATATCAATAATAAGGGACATCACATAATCCTCTCCATCCATTTGAAAAGGATTAAGGCCTGCCTCAACCGGAAATAACTCACCGTTCTTTTTCACGCCATAAAGATCCCGTCCATGACCCATCTGGCGTTTTTCACTTTTTTCAAGAAAACTATTAAAATGGTGGTGGTGATTATGGTGGTATTTCTTGGGTATAAGGATATCCAGGTGCTCCCCAATTAATTCTTCCCCGTCATAACCAAACATTCCTTCGGCCGCTAAGTTTGTAGCTACCACGATTTGATCTGAATTTACTACAATAATACCTTCAGAGGCCGCTTCAAAAAGAACATTAAAAATATCTCTGTTGTCCTTAAAAGATTTCTGCAAATTCCAATACTTTTATTTAGATTTTGTTTTTCCGGATTTAAAGGTAAACATTTTAGCAAAAATGCACATTGTAGAAAACAAATACAATTCTAAAAAAGAATAAGTTTATTCTTCTCGGACGGGATGGTCTTCATAGAAGTCTTCAAAAGTCTTACTAGTATTGTATTTATCCGTTAGAATCTTATAGACCGAAAATATAAGTAGCAATTGCCCGGCGCACACGAGATAGAACACCACTGGGAAAGGAAAATTAAGCGATGAAAAGATACTTACCAGAAGGAGAACAAACGTAGTAAGTCCCAAATATAAAACTCCTGTAAATTTCATAATTTCATTTTTATTTAAATTAGTAAAAACTAAACTAATTTTATCTTAAGGTTTCCTCAAACTTCACCTAATTAGGCCTAATTTTAATAAAACTAAAAATATAATTTAAATGACAAGTGTCATAAATTTAGTAGATTACTGTCATTAGATTTGAATATAAAATGTCATCATCATGAAAAGGATATTAGTACCGGTAGATTTCTCTAAATATTCAGAATACGCATTGGAAGTTGCTGCCGCGATAGCAAAAAAAGAAACGGCGGAAATCGTCGTGGTTCATATGATGGGACTTAAAGATTCCATAATCACCAGAGATGAGTCCAAAGAGCTTTTCAACGGGCTGCAATATATGCAACTCACCAAACAACGTTTTTCAGAATTTCTGGAAAAGGATTATCTCAAAAATATCCCTGTTCATGACACCATAAGAAATTATAAGGTCTTTAGTGAACTGAATGAAGTGGCACAGGAATGGCATGCCGAACTTATTGTAATGGGCTCACATGGACTTTCCGGCATTAAGGATGTGTTTATAGGTTCTAATACCGAAAAAGTTGTTCGCACCTCTGAAATTCCAGTGCTGGTAGTGAAAAACAGACTTCAGGATTTTAAAATTTCACATGCTGTATTTGCCACAGATTTTGATCCCAAATTTATTCCTGCTTACCAGCAGGCAAGAAAATTTCTTCGCTATTTCTCCTGTGAACCAAGACTTCTTTTCGTAAATCTGCCAGAGAAATTTATGAGTACCCGTGAAATGCAGGCTAAATCTTCTGAGTTCCTTATTGATACGGGAATCAACAATCCCGAACTTTTAGAGAAGGTAAGCTATTATTGTGACTATACCCTGGAAAGTGGAATCTATCATTATTGTGAAGAAAGAAATGTCGATCTTATTATTCTTCCTACCCATGGAAGAAAAGGACTGTCCCATTTCTTCTACGGAAGCATAGGAGAAAATGTTGCTAATAATGCCCGTATTCCAGTTCTCACTATGAAGATAGCCGAAGAAAATTAAATAGAACCCAGCGCAATCTCAATCATATTATTAAAGCTCCGTTCCCTTTGATCTGAAGTTGATTCTTCTTTAGTGATGAGGGAATCAGATATTGTAAGAATACTCAAGGCTTTTATTCCATATTTAGAAGCTACTGTATATAAACCTGCAGTCTCCATTTCCACACAGAGTACGCCATATTTAGACCATTTTTGATAATAGTTTTCATCATCTCCATAAAACTGATCTGAAGTAAGAACATTGCCGGCCCTGAAATTAATTTCATTTTCGGAAGCAAATTCGGTTGCCTTTTTAAACAACTCATAATCTGCCGTAGGAGCATACACTTCATCCCCAAATACCGCTTTATTAAAACCAGAATCGGTAGAAGCCGACATGGCAATCACGATGTCACGCAATTCAATATCTTTCTGAAATGATCCCGCACTTCCTACCCTTATAAGATTCTTAACGCCATATTCCCTAATAAGCTCATTGCAATATATCAATGTGGATGGGACTCCCATCCCAGTCCCCTGTACAGAAATTCGCCGGCCTTTATAAGTGCCGGTATATCCCAGCATTCCTCTAATATTATTATAGCAAACCGGATTATCAAGATAAGTTTCAGCGATCCATTTTGCACGTAAAGGATCTCCGGGAAGTAACACAGACTCGGCTATTTCCCCTTTTTTAGCTTCAATATGAACACTCATGATTTAATTTTCTGAAATAATTTTTAATCCCGAAGATGTACCTATACGGTCTACTCCCAGGTCTATATATTCTTTTGCGGTCTTCGCGTCTCTTATCCCACCGGAAGCCTTTATCTTCATCTTATTCTTCACTACACTTTTCATAATTCTAATATCATCCAGGCTGGCACCGCGGCTACCAAATCCTGTGGAGGTTTTTACAAAATCGGCATTGGCCTTTAAAGCTATTTCACAGGCTTTCTTTATTTCTTCATCAGAAAGATAACAGGTCTCAAGGATCACTTTTAAGGTCTTATCCCCAATAGCGGTTTTGATATCACCGATCTCCTTCTGTACTTCATCGTAACATGCATCCTTAAGATACCCGATATTAATCACCATATCTATCTCATCGGCACCATCGGCTATCGCCTGTCCTGCCTCCGTGATCTTTGATTTAGCACTGCTGGCTCCTAATGGAAACCCAACGGTTACGGCTAACTTCACATTAGAATCTTTCAATTGTTCCCTGGCGAATTTCACATAACAGGAATTCACACAAATGGCATACAAGTCATTTTGTATGGCTTCAATACAAAGTTTGGATATATCTTCCCTGGTAGCTGTAGGGGCGAGCAAAGTATGATCTATATAATCTCTAAGTTTCATTGGTAATTAAATGTAGTTTAAACTTTTCACTTTCCAAATATAATGGGTCTTTATAAAACGGAATATGACCAACGTCAGTTGAATCTGAATCAGATAATACTCATTTTTTTATCTATAAAGGACAATTTTATCCTAATATGATAACGGTCATATTTTCTCCTCCCCTTCCCCTGTACTTTTGGACTGATATCTAAAATTCAAATCAAATGAAATATTTAAAAAGAAGTCTTGGGATCCTGTTTGCTGTAGCGCTTATTAGCTGTGGGGGAAAAGACGAAAAAAAAGACAAAGAGAAAATCTCTCTTGAAGATTACAGCTCTACTCCAGCTCCTAAAAAAGAAGACACTCAGGACACAAAAGAAGTTAAAGCTTCAGAACGGGTAAACCTTGAAGACAAAGGGATTGGCCCTATTGATAATGTGGAACTGTCTCCGGAGATTGACCAGGCAATGGCTTCCCGTGGACAAGAAATCTACCAGAACAAATGTACTGCCTGTCACAAACCCGACAAAAGATTCATTGGTCCGGCTCAAAAAGGAATTTTGGACAGAAGAACTCCTGAATGGGTGATGAACATGATCCTTAATCCGGAAGTAATGATCCAGAAAGATGCTCTGGCGAAAGACCTTCTGGTGGAATTCAATGGCTCTCCCATGGCTAATCAAAGCCTGACCCAAGAGGAAGCCAGGGCTATACTGGAGTATTTCAGAACATTGTAAACACCAACTAACCAACCAAATATGAAAGCACCTGTAAGAATTCTGTTTGCAGCTTTTTTAATGCTCGCATTTTCTGCCTGTAAGACAGACAAAGACCAACCGGCTTCCGAAGAAACTGAGACTGCAGCCCCTTCAGAACAACAATCAGTCAATACAGGGACAGGCATTTATTAAAGATGACGTTTCAGAACCAACAGTACTGGATATTGCCAAAGGCTCTGAAGATCATACCACCCTGGTGGCCGCTATAAAAGCTGCAGAACTGGAAAACGTACTGGTAAATGCAGGACCATTAATGGTATTTGCTCCTACCAACGAAGCTTTTGAAGCACTTCCCGAGGGAACTGTAGAAAACCTTTTAAAACCGGAGAATAAAGACAAGCTGTCTTTTATCCTTAAGCATCATGTGACCCCGGGAAAATATGACAAGGAATTCCTGAAAAAGTTCAAAAAACTGGGTCAGGCAAGTGACCTTAATATACCGGTAGAAGTAAAGGGAGAAGATGTATATGTTGGAGGCGCAAAAATCCTCGCAAGCATCCCGGCAGGTAATGGAATTGTTCACGTCGTGGACAAAGTAATTCTTCCTGAGACTAATTAAATCAAAAATAAAACAACAGATCATGAAACAAACATTTAAAATAATAATGGCTCTCGTTCTGGGAACCGGCCTTTTTAGCTGTAATAATAGCGAGAGCTCCAGTAAAGAAAAACAGGGAGCGCTTGCTTCAAATGCGGCCGAAAGAGTATATGTGGCCCCCGGAGACCATGACGAATTCTATGCATTTATTTCCGGTGGGTACAGTGGTAACGTCACCGTATACGGTTTACCTTCGGGAAGGATGTTCAAAGAGATCCCTGTTTTTTCGCAATTTCCTACTAATGGATATGGATATTCTGAAGAAACCAAACCTATGCTAAATACTTCCCATGGCTTTATTCCGTGGGATGATGCCCACCATCCCGATATATCCCAAACAGCAGGAAAACTAGATGGTCGCTGGGTATTTATAAACGGTAACAATACACCAAGAATCGCTAAAATAGATCTAAAGACATTTGAAACTACCGAAATTATTGAAGTTCCAAACTCGGCGGGTAACCACAGTTCATCCTTTGTAACCGAAAATACCGAATATGTGGTCGCCGGAACCCGGTTCTCCATACCGATTCCTCAGCGCGATATGCCTATAAAAGAGTATAAAGGTAAGTTTAAAGGTGCGCTGTCTTTTATTAGCGTAGCTCCGGAAACAGGCCGTATGAGTATTAAGTTTCAGTTAATCATGCCTGGTTTCAATTATGACCTTTCACACCCTGGTAGAGGAAAATCACATGGGTGGTTCTTTTTCACAACCTATAATACCGAAGAAGCAAACTCTCTGTTAGAAGTTAACGCTTCCCAGAATGATAAAGATTTTATCGCAGCGGTAAACTGGAAAAAGATTGAAGAATTTGTGAATAATGGTGGTGGTAAAAAAATGCCGGCAAATTATGCTCATAACGTCTACAGTGATGAAACTCACAACGCGACCTCTACCATGGAAAAAGAGGTGTTAGTAGTAGATCCCTTAGAAGTTCCGGGAGCTGTATTCCTATTACCTACCCCAAAATCTCCTCACGGATGTGATGTAAGTCCATCAGGTGAATATATCGTAGGTAACGGAAAACTATCAGCCGATCTTACTGTACACTCCTATACCAAAATGATCGACGCGATCGAAAACGAGAAATTTGACGGAGAGGCTTACGGAATTCCTATCCTTAAATTTGAAGACGTACTTGCGGGAACTGTAAAACAAGCCGGATTGGGACCACTGCATACCGAATTTGATGGAAAAGGAAATGCTTATACTACTTTCTTTATCTCTTCAGAACTGGTAAAATGGAATGTGGAAACCCGCGAGGTAGTGGACCGCCAGCCTAATTACTATTCGGTAGGGCATGTTATGATCCCTGGTGGCAACTCTGCGCATCCTTTTGGTAAATATGCAGTTTCCATGAACAAGATCACCAAAGATCGTTACCTGCCAACTGGTCCGGAATTGGAACATTCAGCACAGCTTTTTGATATTTCAGGAGAAAAGATGGAACTTTTACTGGATTTCCCAACCCATGGTGAACCTCACTATGCAGCTGGTATTCCTGCGGAAATCATCGAAGGAAATTCTCAGAAGATCTATAAACTGGATGAAAATAAAAATGAATATGCTACCATTTCCAACGGAGATGCCAGAGTAGAAAGAGATGGAAATGAAGTACATGTCTATATGACCACGATTCGTAGTCACTTTACCCCAGATAATATTGAAGGAATTAAAGTAGGCGATAAAGTATACTTTCACATTACTAACCACGAACAGGATTTTGATGTTCCCCATGGTTTCGCAATGATAGGCGCAAACAATGCCGAGTTGCTTGTGATGCCGGGACAAACCAAAACCCTAACCTGGGAGCCTAAGCAAGTTGGAGTATGGCCATTCTACTGTACCGATTTCTGTTCTGCCCTTCACCAGGAAATGCAGGGATATGTAAGAGTATCCCCTAAGGATTCCAATATTGACCTTAGCTGGTCACTTGGTGAGGATTGATGTTTATTTAGTTAGTTGAAGAATGCCCCAAAAGGTATTCACAGAAAATGGGAGGTGGGGATCCTCGCCTCCCTTTTTTTTAAAGTCTTTAAAATACAGAGTGATGAAAAAAGCAGGAATAATAATGATAATCGGATGTTTATTGCTTTTGGGATTGTTCAAATTCCCATTATGGAACATCATGCTTGGTGCTCCGCAATACCCGGAACCTTTAGGTATGAACATTTACATCACGGGGATCAAAGGCGTTCAGGAATTCGATATTCAGAATATTGACGGGCTAAATCACTACATTGGGATGAAAAAAATCCCAAAACCAGAAGAAATGTGGGAATTTGAAATATTCCCGATAGTAATAGGAAGTATGGCCGCCATAGGTGTAATAATTGGCATACTTGGGTTCTTTGGAAAGTTAAGCTATAAGTGGTTCATGGGTTGGTTAATTTTAATGAGTGTACTGGGCTTACTTGGTATGTATGATTTTAATAACTGGCTTACGGAGTATGGAACAGACCTGGACCCTCATGCCATAATGAAAATGACACATCCGGACGGTTCACCAATGACCTATAAACCTCCTTTATTTGGACACCAAAAAATGCTTAATTTCGATGTAGATTCCTGGCCACATATAGGAGCTTACATGTTATTCGTTGGGATGGCCCTATCTTTACTCGCCTTTTTCATCGGAAGAAAGGAATGGAAAACCAAATAATTAAAGTCATGGAACGCATAATATATATACTCTTAATAGCTTTAGTATTTACAGCCTGCGAAGTTGGTCCTGAACCTATAAGATATGGGGAAGAAGGCTGTGCTTATTGTAAAATGACTATTGTAGACAAGCAACATGCATCCCAGCTGGTAACCAGCAAAGGGAAAAACTATAATTTCGATGCGATTGAATGTATGATCAATTTCAAAAGTGAACATCCTGGGAAAGATTTTGAACTGGAACTGGTAAACGATTATAATAATCCAGGGAAATTGATAGACGCTACATTCGCAACTTACCTGATAAGTGAAAAGATCTCAAGCCCCATGGGCGCTAATTTATCGGCATTTGCCATAGACGATTCAGCCAGCCGAATGCAATCTGACTTTGGTGGTGAACTCTTTAATTGGCATGAGATTCAACCCCAGATAAATAAAAATTGAAAACAACAAGTTACCTAATATTCCTTTTAATCCTTTTTTCCTGGAAAGGATGGAGCAATACTATTGAGGTATGTTCCAGCTGCAACATTAGCAGCATCAAAGCGGCGGTTGAAGCAGCTAATCCAGGGGATACTATTGTTATACAGAAAGGTACCTATAAGGAATATAATATAGAGATCACGAAACCCCTAACGATCATTGGAGAGGATAATCCGGTGATAGATGGAGAAAATAAGGGGGAGATCATAACCATTCAGGCTAATAATGTTAGTATCCACGGGCTCACTATTGTCAACGTGGGAACCAGTTATACTACAGATTTTGCCGCGGTTCGGGTGGTGAAAAGTGAAAATTTTTTACTTCAGAATTTAAAATTACAGCGACTTTTCTTCGGAATATATCTGGAAAAAGCTAAAAATGGCAAAGTCCTCAACAATACCGTACAAGGTGATGCGGTGGAAGAATTCAGTTCCGGAAACGGTATCCAGCTCTGGTATTGCCAGAATGTGGAGGTCACAGGAAACCGGGTACAGGGTGTAAGAGACGGGATCTATCTGGAATTTTCAGATGAGATCAGGATCAGCGATAATATTAGTTCAGATAACCTTCGCTATGGCCTGCATTTTATGTTTTCCAATAATGATACTTACGAAAACAATATTTTTGAGAACAATGGTGCCGGCGTGGCGGTAATGTTTTCCAAGTTTATTACTATGAAAGGCAATACTTTCAGAAAGAACTGGGGAACGGCCTCTTATGGATTGCTCCTAAAGGAAATAAACGATTCTGAAATTATCAATAACAACTTTGAGGAAAACACCATAGGCGTCAATATAGAAGGCTCCAATCGTGTTAATTACGATCACAATACCTTCAGAGGGAACGGATGGGCGGTAAAGGTTCGCGGCGCATGTTATTTCAACAGCTTCACTAAGAACAATTTTTTAAATAACTCTTTTGATATCTCTTATAACAGCAAGATTAACGACAATTCTTTCGACAGCAATTACTGGAGTAATTATTCGGGTTATGACCTCAACAAGGATGGAATAGGCGATGTACCTTACAGACCTGTGAAACTGTTTTCCTATATCGTGAACCGCACCCCGGAAACCATTATTTTACTACGAAGCCTGTTTATTGATATTATCGATTTTTCAGAAAAAGTTTCTCCGGTATTCACTCCTGATAACCTGGTAGACAGTCACCCACTTTTAAAACCTGTGAGTAATGATACAAATTGAAAATCTTCATAAAAGATTTGGTAAGAATGAAGTCCTGAAAGGTATCGATCTCGAGATCGATAAAGGTGGAATATTTGCCATTCTGGGACCCAATGGTTCCGGTAAAACTACGCTTATTAAAAGTATTCTGGGAATGGTAATTCCCGATTCCGGAGCTATAAGCATCAACGGAAAATATATCAAACACCACTGGGAATACCGAAACCAGATAGATTATCTGCCACAGATCGCTAATTTCCCCGGTAACCTTACGGTGATAGAACTTATAAAAATGATAAGAGATCTTAGATCCTATCAAAAAGCCGATGATGAAGCGATCATCAAAAAGTTCAAACTGGAAAATTTTCTGAACAAAAAACTGGGAAGTCTTTCCGGCGGTACTAAACAAAAAGTGAACCTTGTACTTACTTTCATGTTCGATAGCCCGCTGATCATTCTGGATGAGCCCACAACGGGACTGGATCCTATCGCCCATATCAGGCTTAAAGAACTGATCTTCGAGGAAAGAAAGAAAGGGAAGACTATCCTTATCACCTCACATATTATGAATTTTGTAGAAGAAGTCGCAGACGAGATCGTATTCCTTCTCGAAGGAAAGATCTATTTCAAAGGCGGGATCTCTGAACTTAAGACCACGACCAAACAACCCGATTTTGAGCACGCAATTGCTTCTATCTTAACTTCCAGTTATGTTTAAAATATTAAAATACAGCTTCTATGATCTTATGCGTAGCCGATGGAGTTATGTATATTTCCTTTTCTACCTCCTACTGGGATTCGTATTATTATTTCTGAATAACGACCTGTCCAAGGCGGTGATCACTCTTATGAACGTGATCATTGTCCTGGTACCTCTTATAGGAACCATTTTCGGGGTCATGTATTATTATAATTCCAAAGAATTTACCGAACTGCTTCTCGCTCAGCCTGTGAAGCGAAGTTCTATCTTCCTGGGCCAGTATTTTGGGGTAGCGCTTTCTTTATCCATGAGCCTGGTGATAGGTTTGGGATTACCCTTTGTTTTTTATGGAGTATTCAACAGTAGTGCGATGGCCGATTTTGCCCTACTTCTACTCACGGGAGCGTTTCTAAGTATGATCTTTACCGCGCTTGCCTTTGTGATAGCCCTAAGAAACGATAATAAAATAAAAGGTTTTGGATACGCCATTCTCCTATGGCTTTTCCTTGCGGTTATCTATGACGGGATCTTTCTAATAAGTCTGGTCTTTTTTGAAGACTACCCCTTAGATAAATTCTCGTTGATAGCCACGATGCTAAACCCTATAGATCTCTCCAGGATCCTTATTCTGCTTAAAATGGACATCTCGGCTTTACTGGGTTATACCGGGGCGGTGTTTCAGCAATTCTTTGGTACCAATTGGGGCTTTTTCCTTTCAGCTTCTGTATTGACATTATGGGTTCTAATCCCGGTATTGATTATTAAAAGGATCTCTGGAAGAAAAGATTTCTAGGTTCAAAACACGCGCATTATGACGAATATCATTCGGTTTGCCGTTAGTCATGATTAATTTTACACAAAATACTAAATAGTGGAACTATGAAAACATTTATAGAAAACGCCCTGGAAAGATCCTATACTTATACCGAATTTAAAGAGTTATATGAAAGACTTGTAAAAGAAAACTCCAGTACCAGCATCCCTGATGCTGAAAAAGTACAATTCACCAGCCTTAATTACAGCCGTATCAAACGCCTTGATAAAGTGATTAAATTCACAGAGGTTGAAACCGGTGTATTTAGTAATATCGATAAAAAACGACTTTGGATTGTGATCCTGGAATCCTGGTGTGCAGATGGTGCTCAGGCAATTCCTGTAATAAATAAGATCGCAGAAGCTTCTGAAAATATAGAGCTAAAGATCATTCTGAGAGATGAAAATCTGGACCTCATGAGTTTCTTCCTTACCAACGGAAGTCTTTCTATTCCCAAACTAATTATCCTTGATGAAGACCTTGAGGTGATGGCGCACTGGGGACCACGTCCAAAAGTTGCTGCAGAGCTTGTTCGGGATTATAAGGACAAGTATGGAAAAATTGATGAAACAATTAAATCGCAATTACAGTTATGGTATAATAAAGATCGTGGACATAATATATTGCAGGAATTGACTGAAATAGAAGAAGAATTACAGAAAAGTCAAACCGCCCAAGTCTAGATCTTTTTTCTAAGAAACTGGTTGAGTAAAAGAAATCCTGCCGCTATCAGGATAACTACACTTGCATTCGCTATAAAAAATGAAATATTTGGTATAGGTAGTGTTCCCCACCAACTACTTACACCACGATAAAAAATAAGGGCTTCTGTAGAGAAAAAGCCAACGAGATAGATCACAAAAACAGGGACGGAGATCCTGAGCAGTCGGTAATAATTGAGAAAAGCAAAAATTGAAATACTCACCACGCCCAGGAACATCCAGTGAATATAACTGATCACAAAATCGGTATTCCTGGAAATGATATCAATCGCGACGGGGAAAGATCCTATGAACTGTGCAAATAGTTTAAGTCCTAGGGTGATGGCTATGATCTTTAGAAGAAGCTTTGTTTTTTGGGGAAGGCTCCGGAGAATATTCAGGCCTTTGGAAAACAATTCTTTTAAAAAGACCCAGAAGGCAATCATTTGTAAAGCTCCTCCCGTTAGGGCAAGCAGATAAAAGATGAATGGAGGACGCATCCATAAAATAGAAATAAATAAGGTGAGGATGACCCCAAGATTAAGCAAAATAAAGAACCGGCGAAATACTTTTTGAGGAAGATTATAAGAGCGCCTTTCAAGGATACAGAAAAAGATCCCGAAGAGCGCTAATAAGAACCAGCCGTTATATTGAAAATGAAGATAGAAATAGATCGCGTTCTTATACCAGGGGGAAGCACTCCCAACGGTGGTCATGATACCTCCAAGGCTCCATGGGCCAATACTGGAAAGTATCATATACCATAGAGCTATACGAATAAGCTTATACGACTGGGTCTTTTTTTGAGCTGCAGTGGTATGCTTGAAAAAGAAATAAGCGAACCAGTAAGAGACGATTAAAAACAAACTGGAAAAAATAATAGAAAAAAGCGCATAGCCCGTAAAGGGAAAAGTGAGTAACATGCCTGCCAGGGTGATTTGGGTAGACCAGAAAATTCGCCGGTATTTTTTTGCTATCGGTTTGTCTTTTAGAAATACACGGTAAATTAAGGTAAGCAGGGCGGTATAGACCCAGCCCAGTAAAGCGATATGAGAATGTGTGTGAACCAAATAACGATAAGTTCCGGGAATTTCAAAGACCGCAAACAGTCTCAAAAAAACTCCGAGGGCAGCAATAAGAAAAAAATAGAATGCCGAAATATCTGTATGTTTTTTGAGCATTTTCATAATTCTCAACTAATCTATTAAAGATTTTTTTCAAATTAAGGATATATTAATCCGATATTATAGAAACCTAATACATTTATAAAAAAGCCTATGTTCTCGAAAGCATGTGAGTATGGAATAAGAGCTACACTGTTCATTGCAGCAGAATCAAATAAGAATAATCGTGTTGGTTTAAAACAAATCTCTAAAGCCATTGATTCACCAGAAGCATTTACAGCTAAGATACTCCAGAAGCTGGTCCAGAAGGGGCTTATAAACAGCCTTAAAGGTCCGCATGGAGGCTTTGAAATGGAAACTGAAAAGGAAATTCTACTTTCGGAAATAGTATCGGCCATAGACGGGGACAATATATATAAAGGTTGTGCCCTGGGCCTTGAAAAATGCACAGAAGAACATCCCTGCCCCGTTCATCATAATTTTTATGGCATTCGTAATGACCTCAAAAAAATGCTGGAGAACACTACGGTGATGCAACTCACCTCCACGCTGGAATCCGGACAAAGCTTTTTAAAGCTATAATAAAAAAACTGCCTGAATATCTACATCTACAACAATAATCATTTAAGATAAGCTTACCCCGATCTATTTCCTCTTAGTCAACCATCTTAGCTATAGTTGAAATTATGAACTTGGGTATAGCCATGAAGATATTGCAGTTCCAGGCAGCCTTTATCTAAACAGGATATAGCTCCTTTAGTTTCTTTTCAAGTTGCAGGGCCTTAGGGTGAAGAATATTATGCTCCAGGTGAATATGCTGGTGAAGGTCTTCTTCAAATTCATTTAATTTGTCATACAGAGCTCGAAATGTATTGCATGCGTGCGCCGGCGGAGTATAATTATCGCTTAATCGCGCGATCTTCTTAAAAATGTTACCGGCTTCCTCATGCTCATCTTCCATCAAATGTATAGGATATGCCACCGTTGTTAAATGAGGAAAATGCATTTCCTTTCCTTCTTCTTCAGCCCTGACCATCTTTTTAATGAATGGAAAGAGTATAAGTTCTTCTTTCTTAATATGTGCTGCAAGTTCCCCTGCAACTTTTAAAAAAAGTTGATTGATCCTTATAAGTTCGGTGTTATTTCCACCATGTACTTTGGCTACTTTTGCGCAATATTGGGTCAATAGAGGAATATTAGCTTCTACATATCTGTGATGCACTTCTACGATATGATCAATAAGTTTATCCAGCGGAAAATCCTTAAAATTAAGATCCTTATCATTCTCGCTATCAATTGCTCTAAGGTCTACTTCAAGCAATTTAAGATCGATACCCTTCTTCTCACAGGCCTTCTCTACGCTTATCCCGCCACCACAACAAAAGTCAATTCCATATTTCTTGAAAACATGGGATGCTTTGATGTTTTCCGTGACCAGATCTGCAACTGTTCTCTCTGGTATAAGTTTCATAACACTGGATTTAATATTTAAACCGTCATTGAAAATAATTCCGTTTCAGGTTTTTTTCTTTGCAGTCGCCTGTCAAAAGCCATGCACACATTTCGTACAAAGGCCCTACCCGTTTTGGTTATTTTCAGGTTCTTATTTTTTATTTCTATAAGCCCATCGTTCTCCATTTCCTTTAAACTAATAAGAACATCAGGTAATTCTTCGAACATATTATTTTCTGAATCCCAGGAAGTTTCCAGTTTACACATAAGATTCAGTATATGCCGCCGAATGATCAGGTCTTCCTCATTAAGTATATGGCCTCTAAAAACCGGCAGACGATCTTTTTCAATTTGTATTTGATAGCCCTCCACACTCTTTACATTCTGAGCAAAACCATACCAGCTATCACTAATAGCCGAAACCCCAAGCCCGATCATCATCTGGGTTTTGGAAGACGAATATCCCATAAAATTCCTGTGGATACTCTTATTTTCGGCTGCCTTATAAAGACCGTCGGTTGGCAATGCAAAATGGTCCATTCCTATTTCTTCATAACCGGCTTCCTTCAGCATTCTCTTTCCTGTTTCATACTGCTCACGCTTTTCGGCTGCACCAGGAAGATCTTCTTCCCTAAAGCCGCGTTGACCGTTTCCTTTGATCCACGGCACATGGGCATAGCTATAAAAAGCGATCCTATCTGGCATCAATTCAGTGGTGCGATTAATAGTGTGTATGATATGTTCTTTTTTCTGAAAAGGAAGCCCAAAGATAATATCATGGCCTACAGAAGTAAATCCCGCTTTCCTGGCTTCAAGAGTCGCTCTTTTTACATTTTCAAAAGGCTGAATTCTATGAATGGCTTTTTGAACGGTTTCATTATAGTCCTGAACACCGTAACTCACTCTGTTAAATCCTGCTTTAGAAAGCACTTCCAGATGTTCCCTGTTCGTATTATTGGGGTGGCCTTCGAAGCTAAGTTCTGCTCCGTCGGCCTTTTCAGCGAATCTAAAGATACCATCCATCAAAAGCTTAAGATTTTCAGCAGAAAAAAAGGTCGGAGTTCCACCACCAAGGTGCAGCTCCTTTATGACCGGTTTTCTGCTGAAAATATCAAGGTAAAGCTTCCATTCTTTGAGAACAGATTCTATATAAGGAATTTCAACCGAGTGATTTTTGGTGATACGCTTATTGCAACCGCAAAAAGTGCAGAGACTCTCGCAAAACGGCAGATGTATATATAGGCTAATTCCTTCCGATGTATTGCTTTCACCAAAACTTCTCTTAACAGACTCCTCCCATGCTATTGAAGTAAATCCCCCTTCATCCCAATAAGGAACTGTGGGATAACTCGTGTAGCGAGGACCCGGAACATTATATTTTTCGATTAAATTTCGAACCACTTTAAGCTTTTTTCTGTGGTTCAAAAGTAGCCGTTAAAAGGCTGTTGAAAAATGACGAAAATCAGATTTGGATCAAACTTTTATTCTTCGGCGAAGGAAAGGTCTTTCAGTTCAACTTCTGCGTTGCCCAGCATTTTTACGAAGATCTCCAGAAAAGCTTCCCGTGCCCTTATATTAATGATCTCCAGAGTATCCAGAGCCCCCGATACATGAACTCCTTCCCTGGCTTTGATTTGCTTATCCAACTTCTTGTTAAGGGAAAGTATCTGCTGTTCAATTTTAGGAAGGAAATTGAAATGCATTTTCTTCTTAAGCCGGCCATACATCCATTTATTGAGCAGGGTCTGCAGCAATTTATCGGCAAGCCAGCTATCGGTCCTTGTCTTTACCTGGAAATCACTTATGGAAATACATTGCTGCACTTTATCCAGTTCAATGGCCGCGTGAAAGAAGGCCGTGCCCTGTTTATTCTTAAAAACCGAGGTGAGAGTTTGAAATTCGACTTCCAGGATAATATCAAAATCCGGAAGCTCACTTTTGGAAATATCAACATTAAGGATTTGCGCATAATTGGTGTCGTTTCCATCGTCATTTTCCTTCTTTATCATCTCCCCAACCATCCTTTCATTTAAATAAGATCGAAGCACGGCGTAACCAATTTTTACCGGTAAAGCCACTTCAACCATTCCCTGTATCTCTTCATTTGTCTCACTCATAATTCCTGAAGTTTTGTAAAACATAAAAGATACATATTAATAGCTAAAAATTTTCGTAAGACTTCTTTCAAATTATGTTAATTAAAGAAGAGTCTTCACAGCAGTAAAATTTCCACTGAAATAAAAGTGTAACAATGCAGATATCTCCCTGTCTTTTAATTAAATAAAAAAACTAATCATGAGAAACTCATTTTTTAATTCCAAATTATTTCTTCTATTTTTCCTATTCCCATTTTGCAGTCAGGCACAGTCTCCCCTGCCTGAGATCTATAACAATGCAGAAGTTTTAAAAGACACCATAAGACATTACGACAAGCTATTCTGGGAGATGTATAATTCCTGTGATACTTCAGAAATGGAAAAGCTTTTTACCGATGATCTTGAATTCTACCATGACCAGGGAGGCCTTACCAAAACCTCAGCAGCTCTTGTAGAATCTGTGAAAAACAATCTCTGTAGTCGGAAAAACTGGAAGATTAGGCGAAAAGCCATTAAAGGTAGCGTAGCAATCTTTCCTATGAAAAAAACCGGAGCGATCATTAGCGGCGAACACAGGTTCTATATTACTGAAAAAGGAAAGGAAGAATATCTCACCGGGATCGCGAAATTCACTCATCTCTGGGTATACCGCAACGGGAAATGGCAAATGTCACGCGTCTTTAGTTATGATCATCATGCCCCGGAACCGGAACAAAAAACTGCCGTCACAGTTTCAGAAACGCTACTGAATAAATATGCCGGAGAATACAATGCCCCGCAAACGGGTCTGGTTGTGATAAGCAAAAAAGGAAACGGACTGGAAATGAAAGCCGGAAAAATGCAGCTGGAATTAGAAGCGGAATCTCCTAATAAATTCTTTCACCAGGCCAGCGGACTCGAATTTGAATTCGTCACTAATGCTTCCGGACAGGTAAAGGGGATGAAGGTATATGAGAACGGACAATTAGCCGAAGAAGCCACCCGTAAATAAAATTTTAAAAGACCGATCTTAAAGTAAATTTTTCTTAGTGAACCTATTTGGTAGCGTTCAATGGTGAAGCGCTTTAGGTAGTCGGTCTTTTATACTGTTTTTATAGCCTTAAGCTTTATAGTTTAACTTCAATTTTATAGTCGCCCCTAATCTTTTGTTAATCATTTGAGTACAGTGTAATTAATGCTTAATTTAAAGTTCCAACCGAATGTATAACTATAAAAAACGACAAAATTATGAGTATTGTAAAGGTTATTGAAGTAATCGCAACTTCAGAAAAAAGCTTTGAGGCAGCAACAGAAAATGCAGTAACAGAAGCAGCAAAAACAGTTAAGAACATCAAATCTGTCTACGTCAAGGATTTCAACGTTAAGGTGAGTAACAATGCCATCACAACTTATGGAGTGACAGCCAAGGTTGCTTTTACCGTGAATGCCTAAACCGCATTAAAAATTTCAATTTCTTACTTTATAAGATCAATAAAATGGTTTTATAAGTCTTCTATTGCCCA
>CAWGSM010000032.1:0-5931 GCA_963825045.1 uncultured Flavobacteriaceae bacterium
GGGGCTGAGAATGAAGAGAAGGATTACCAGTCTCAGGCGATCGCGTATAGTCTTGATGAAGGAATGACCTGGACCAAGTATGAAGGCAATCCTGTTTTGCCCAACCCTGGCATGATAGATTTCAGGGATCCTAAGGTGACCTGGGATGATATTCATAAGCAGTGGTTGATGGCATTGGCTACTACAGAAAAAACTATGTTTTATACCTCACAGAATCTTAAAGAATGGAAGAAAGTTTCTGAATTCGGTAAGGGGACGGGAGCCCATGATGGAGTGTGGGAATGTCCCGATTTCTTCCCTATGAAGGTTACCGGTACCAATGAAACCAAATGGGTTTTGATACAGAGCCTGAATCCCGGAGGATATAATGGAGGATCCGGAACTCAGTATTTCGTTGGTGATTTTGATGGAAAGACCTTTACTCCCGAAAATAATATGGAAGCCCTGGAGGAGAAACATGATTACTGGATAGACTTTGGAAGAGATAATTATGCAGGAGTTACCTGGTCTAATGTGCCTGATGAAGACGGCAGGAAACTTTTCCTGGGGTGGATGTCTAATTGGTTGTATGCACAGGAGGTTCCTACCGAAACTTGGAGAAGTGCGATGACCATTGCCAGAGAATTAAAATTGGTAAAACAAGATGACGCTTACCTGGTGACTTCTAATCCTGTGGAAGAATTAGAAAAATACAGATCGTCAAATTATAACAAGGAAAATATAGATATTGCTGGCAATACGGTTGTAGTGGATTCATCTCAAGTGAACCTGGCAAAAGCAGTGATCAGGTTCAGGATTAATGATCTAAAAGAAATCACTTATAATTTCAGGTTTTCTAATTCAATGGACGAAGAATTTATTGTTTCTTATGATCATGCTGAAAAGCAATTCACCGCAGACAGATCTCATGCAGGAAAGAATGATTTTTCTGAAAAATTTGCTACCGAAAATTCGACGGCGCCCCGTATTTCCAATTCCGAAGATTTAAGCGTGGTTTTAATTATTGATAAAACTTCTATAGAAATGTTCTTTGATGATGGAAAGACGGTAATGACCGAAATCTTTTTTCCAAGTCGGCCATGGAGTGAGTTTTCGTTAAATTCAGACCAGGAAGATTTCTCCTTGAATGATCTGGAAGCATACGAATTGAAATTTGAATAGAAAGTAATAAAAGATATGAGCAAGAAAATAAAAGCGGTTTGTTTTGGAGAGATTCTCTATGATGTTTTTCCCGATATGGAAAAAATTGGCGGTGCACCTTTAAATGTTGCCAGTAGGCTAAGCAGTATGGGGATAGAAACGGAAATGATAAGTAAGGTAGGCGTAGATAAGAAAGGGGATGAACTTCTGGCATACCTACGATCACGAAATATCGAAACCGGTAACATCCATAAAGATGAATATCATCCAACAGGGATGGTACAGGTAACCCTATCGGCTAGCGGTTCTGCTACTTATGAGATCACCTATCCATCGGCTTGGGATAAGATCGAACTTACCGAAGGCATGATCACTTCTGTGAAAAATGCTGATGCTTTTATTTTTGGAAGTCTTGTTTGCCGTGATGAGGTAAGCAGAAATACCTTGTTCAAATTGATTCCGAAGTCAAAATATCGGGTGCTGGATTTTAACCTTCGCCCACCCCATTTCAGCAAGGAGCTTTTATTGGAACTAATGCAACATGCTGAATTCATCAAATTTAATGATGATGAACTTTTTGAGATCGCAGAAATGTTAGGTTCTAAATACAATTCTTTGGAACAAAATCTTTTGTTCATCGCTGTAAAATCAAATGCAAAACAAATATGCGTAACCAAAGGCAGGCATGGAGCGGTATTAATGCAGGATAAAAAACTTTATTACAATTCCGGGTACAAGATTGAGAGTAAAAGATACAGTAGGGGCAGGAGATTCGTTTCTTGGTACTTTACTGGCGAAACTGCTTCAGGGAGAGGAACCACAAAAAGCATTAGATACTGCTTGTGCTGTAGGGGCCCTTGTTGCAGGTAAAGAAGGAGCAAACCCGGAACTAGCTACTGAAACTATTTCTAAATTTATCAATCCCATGTAATATTTACTTGATATTGTCAATGTAATATTTATGATTGTTATAAAATTTAGAAAATTCTATCTTCCTTAGATAATGGTCATCTATATGAGCTAACTCATTTTCTATCTTGGGGATTCTCAAAGACCTAAATCACATTGTCTAAAAATTCAGCCAGTATAAAGATTTCTTATCTCTCACTATTGCAGACAGTTAATTTTAGTACTAAAAAACAATAGAATCCATTGTCATGTTTTATAGTTAATATGCAATGAGATTATTATGTAAAGTTGCATACTATTAATAAGCAATTGTCGAATTAACTTTTTTGTTATCAGTATTTTAGGTATATTGTAAGCCAATTCTGACCTACTTATTTTTAGTTAAAAAAATTTAAACTAATAGCCTAAAATAGTCTACTATGGAAAATTAACGAATTTTTATTGCTGTGATTTTTATCCTTTTATTTGGCAGGATGCAGTTCTTCTGATGACTCTGACCCTGGCAATTCTGAACCTAAAAGAACAGAAATCATAATGAAACTCCTTCCAACAGGCAATGAAGATATTAATTGGAATAATGCCGAATTAGCTATTTAATGAGGAATTTGATGGATCATCACTGGTAAAGGATCTCTGGAATTTCGAAACGAATTCGGATGTCAGGGGATGCAGATCAATTACAGACATACTCAAAAAAGAATGTAGAGATTAGTAATGGTACGCTTAAAATATATGCAAGAAAGGTAGGTGAAGGTCAGGCTAAGGGAGATTACACCTCAGCACGGATCAACAGTAAGTATGCTTTTCAATATGGAAGGATTGAAGTTAACGCTAAACTTCCTGCAGCTGAAAAAAGCGGCCTATGGGCGAAAATATCCTTAATTGGTTCAAATATAGATTTAGTGGGAGATCCTTTATCAGGGGAAATAAATCTCATGGAATATTTGAGCTATAGACCAAATGAGATATATATTATTGTGCACAGCAGTGCTAATAATTCTAATGATGATTCATTGATAGTAGAAAATAAAGAGCTTGAAACCGCAGAAGAAGAATTTCACATATACGGTCTTTTATGGACAAACAAGTATCTTAAAGTTTTATGTTGACGATCCCAGTAATATAATATATACTTTAACCGACCTGTTACGGCTAGCGAAGAAAATTGGCCATTTGATCAGCCTTTTTATCTACTGATGCGATTTAGTTGTAGGCGGACAGATATGGGGTGCTGATGGAGTTGATGATTCTATGTTTCCGGCAACTATGGAGATAGATTATATTCGTGTGTATCATCCTGAATAGAGATAAGTAGATTTGATTTTGACTATTGCAGGGAATTAGGAAAGCATTACACAAAATAAATTATTTCCGGTAATAAATTTGTTGCCGGGTAATAATTATTTTTTTAAAGCAAATCCTTCATTGTGTAGACTTACTTAGATTAATTGAAAAATTGGGAAATACCTACTGGGATAAAAACGGCAATTATAAAATTAATGTCTTGGTGATTATGACCCCTTCCGATAACACCTTTAGTTTTTTCGATGTTATCTATAACTTTATTCCGGGGGTAAATTTATTTCTTTGTCTCATTTTATAAGTTATTCAAATGAAGACAGTTGTCCCAAGGTCTCGTTGGGTAAAAAGACCGGAAAAAGGCCAATACCGGTTTCTATACATATTTATCATGCCTGAATGTATGGCTATCTTGTAGGTTTTTTTGTAGAAAAATTTCAGGAGGTTCTAAACGGAAGTCTGGAATAGATCTCATATAATTTAATTAACTTCACTTTCAAGTTTAAATAAAACTGAATAAAAGGCTCCACTTCTATCTTGTTTCAGTTTAAACTCACTTTAAAAAAGATTAAGATGGAAGTACTCAAAACAAACCCGGAGAGGTTTAAATCTTTACCTGATTTTCCATATTCTGAGCACTACATAAATTTCGAAACTCTAAACATGCATTATCTGGATGAGGGAGAAGGAGAGGTTATTCTGGCTTTGCATGGGGAGCCTACCTGGTGTTTTTTATATCGAAAATTTATCCCAACCCTAAAGAATTATCGATTCATCGCACCAGATATGATAGGCTTTGGCAAGTCTGATAAAATATTGGGATGGAAAAATTATACTTTCGATCTTCATTTTAGATCTCTTAAAAATCTTATCGATAAACTTGAACTGAATGATATAACCCTGGTGGTTCATGACTGGGGTGGTCTTTTAGGGCTAAGCCTCCTGGGAGAATATCCTGAAAGGTTTAAACGAGTTGTAATTTTAAATACTTTCCTTCCAAAAGGCAAAAAGCTTCCCTGGTATTTCAGGTTATGGCAATTATATGCCCGTTTTCATCCGGCGTTCTCTGCCGGTAGGATCGTTAAATTTGCAAGTTTCGGGAACATTTCAAAAGAAGTAAGAAAAGCATATGATAGTCCGTTTCCCTCAAAAAAATATAAGGATGCGGCAAAAGTATTTCCTCAATTAGTCCCTTCAAGTCCGAGTGATCAAGGGGTGGATAGAATGATTAAGGCAAGAAAGATCCTTTCTGAATGGCAAAAACCGGCGTTGATCATGTTTTCAGATAAAGATCCTGTTTTTAGCGGACTGGAAAAATTCTTTTTTAAACTCATTCCCGGATGTGTTGGTAAAGAACCGGTAATAATCAAAGGTGCAGGCCACTTTTTACAGGAAGAGAAGGGAGAAGAGATAGCAGATTATATTGATAAATTTATGAAAGATGAGCTAAAAGCGTAGGTACGGAATAGTATTCAGTTTTGTACTTTTATGAAAACTTGAAATTTCAAAACTTATAGTCTGATGATTAATATTTTAAGACCAGCCTTTTTCTTTCTTCTTTTAATTAGTCCATGCCTGGTTCTGGCGCAACTTGACAGTAAGGAAAAAAAGATCGTCCGCTCAATTGATAAAAATGAGCAGGCTGCCCTCGATTTACTTGAAAAATCGGTAAATATAAATAGTGGTACGATGAACTTTGAGGGAGTTCGTAAGGTAGGGCAACTGTATAAGTCTGAACTTGAAAAACTTGGTTTTGAGGCACAGATTACATCAGGTGAAGCGTATGGAAGAGCTGGACATCTGGTTGCCATCCATAATGGTAAACCCGGTTTAAAATTATTATTGATAGGTCATTTGGATACCGTTTTCGAACTGGACAGTCCCTTTCAAAGTTCATCCATGGAAAATGATACTGTCATGAAAGCGCCTGGGGTAGGAGATATGAAAGGGGGAGATGTGATCATCATTCTCGCCATGCAGGCACTCAAAGATTCAGGCTTACTAAATGAAATGTCCATTGAAATTGTTATGACCGGGGATGAAGAGAAAAGCGGAAGTCCTTTGGAACTCTCGAAAAAAGATCTCGTAGATGCTGCTAAATGGGCAGATATTGCCCTTGGTTTTGAAAACGGTGACGGTAAGGAAGAGACCATAGTTATAGCAAGAAGAGGTTCTTCCAGCTGGAAATTGGAAGTGACTGGAAAACCTGCGCATTCTTCCCAAATTTTTACAGATAGAGTAGGGACTGGAGCTATATATGAGACTTCCAGAATCCTGACGGAATTTTATAAAAAGCTATCTTCTGAAGAGAATCTTACCTTTAATCCTGGATTTATCCTGGGAGGAACTTCGATAGATCTTCATGAAGATGGAACCGGAGGGTCTGCCTTCGGGAAAACCAATGTAGTTCCTGAAAAAGCCCTGGTTCGAGGAGATCTTAGAGCGGTTTCACTGGAGCAACTGGAAAGAGCTAAAAAGACAATGCAAAATATCGTAGCAGAAAATTATCCAAATACCAGTGCCGAAATCAGTTTTGATGAAGGTGGATATCCTCCTTTGGGAAGGACAGAAGGATCAGAAAAG
>CAWGSM010000033.1:0-13215 GCA_963825045.1 uncultured Flavobacteriaceae bacterium
AAATGATATTTAGTGATAAATCGCTACAAGCCTTCGAATTTTTTCGGAGGCTTTTTTTATTGAAACTAAATCATTTTAAATGGAAATTACATTTTAACAATTAAATTCGCTATTGGTCGATTTTTTTTTAAGCAGAAAATAAAAGCTTATATGTTTACACCGTAATTGAAAGTCACCCCACTTATCGTATTTTAATTACATCACCCCAATTTTGAAAGATGAAAGTATGTAGGTAATTACCTTATACTGAAATCATTAGTATGTAATCTTTTTATTATAACCTATATTAATTCTAATTATGAAAAAAGCGATTATTCGTGCGCAAGTACTAATGTTTGGGGCATTTGCTTTTGCCCAACAAAATGACAGTGATGTCGATCAGGATGGGAACGACAATCTTGCAAACATTATGCAATCAGGTTCTCTAAATGATTCCGACGTTAAACAAGGGGGGAATGAAAATTTATCAGATGTAAAACAAACTGGTGCAGAAAATAAGTCTACAATAGATCAATCGGGTAGTGTTTCACCTGGAGCAGTAGATAACGATGCCTATGCAGTACAACTTGGAGATAAAAATAAATCTACAATAATACAAAGAAGAGATAGAAATTTAGCTACGACAGACCAAACCGGCGATAACAATAAGGCTGGAGTTACGCAATTAAGCAAAGATAATCAAAGTGACATCGACCAGACCGGAGATAACAATACGGCAAGTTTAACACAAATTGCCGGAGACTTTAACGATTCGGATATTGATCAACTTGGTGATCAAAATAATGCAAAGGCTTATCAGCGTGGTAATTATAATGTTTCAGTAGTTAGCCAGGATGGAAGTTCCAACACTTCAGATGTAAACCAAAAGGGGGATAATAATGTTACCTCGGCATTCACCATAGGAGATGAAAATAGTGTAGATGTTGACCAGATTGGGGATAGTAATAATTCCTTTGTTTTTCAGAATGGAATATCTAATGGATCTGTAGTTTTACAGGAGGGGATTAATAATACTGGTTTTCAGGCCCAGTTTGGCAATGAAAATACTGCAAATATTTCTCAGAAATCAAAGAGAAGTGAAGCTATTCAAATTCAGGTTGGTGTTGGTAATGAAGCAAGCGCAACACAATCTGGAGGAGTTCCAGGACAGTCTGGAAGAGGAATTCATTTCGTTCAACAAGTTCAGTTAGGTAATGGTAACATTGCAATTGCAGAGCAGAAGAAAAATTCTCAGGAGGCATGGCAAACTCAGGTAGGAAATGACAATGGGGCTGAAGTTTATCAAACGGAGCAGCATAATGACTCTTGGCAAACTCAAATAGGTAGTAACAACAAATCCTATGTTGATCAAAAGCATTCTATGCAACCAATAAATAGTGACAGAGGAAGAAATACGTCTGCTACTTATCAGTCAGGAGATTTTAATACCGTAGAGCATTGGCAAAATGGTCTTCGTAATAGCGCTGTAACCACACAGTTGGGAGACTCTCATGCAAGTACAGTTTCTCAAACCGGGGCAAATAACACAGCAACTGTTGCACAGAGTAACGGAACAGTGAACTAGTTAGTTTGAGAATTTCTCTCGGGTAAAATAGCGAGATTTACCGTTATAAAATATGATATTCTTACAAACCCCGTTTACAACGGGGTTTTTTTGCTTAATTCTTACTGTTTTAGATATTTATTAACAGTTCGACAAATATTTTGGCTTTTCATCTAATATTTTTTGATAGAATTATATTCCAAAATATATTCGTGACTGTAATTAGCACCCCCACCCGTTAGTTACATACCCTAAACATTTTGATATTACCTAATTGAGGAAAACGTTAGTTTTTTTTAGTTAATTAGTCATGTGCTCTATTAATAATCATGTATTAGTGATAATGGTTGAGGCTTAAATGACGTGATTTTTTATACCCCACAGTATTGTATTTGTAAGTCCCTAATTTTTTGTCAAGTAGTTTCATTTATTAACCAATATTAAATTTTATTATTATGAAAAAAGCAATTTTATGTGCGGGAGCACTAATGTTTGGGGCAATGACATTTGCTCAGACAAACCAAAGTTTCTTGAATCAGGGAGGTTCTGGGCATGGTGCCCTAGTCAACCAATCGGGAAATGATGATCACCTTTCTAACATTGATCAAGTAGGGCATGACTCGTACGCCGAGGTAAATCAAACAGGTGAAGATCAAACTGCAGATACTGATCAAAGTGGAACAAATCAGACATCTTATATAGAGCAATCTGGAGAAGATTATTTTTCATTTCCATTTTTAATTCAACAAGGTGATAATTATGCGAAGGTTGACCAGAGTGGTGACGATAATGAATCTGATGTTGATCAGCATGGTCTTCTAAATGAGGCTTGGATTACACAAAGTAACTATGATAATTATTCCTGGGTGGAACAAATTGGAAGTAGGAATGATGCGACGGTAAATCAATCTGGAAAAAGTAATACTTCCCGTATTCATCAGGAAACAAATTACAAAAGTATTTATGGTGAAAACGAAGCCTTTGCAACCCAATCTGGAGATGATAATTATTCTATGATTACACAGGATGGGGATTATAATGATGCATTCTTAACTCAGAGTGGAGATGATAACTACTCACACGTTATGCAAGATGGAAATGGAAATACAGCTACTGTAACTGAAAGTGGAAACAATAACGAATCTGGAGTGTCACAAGTGGATAACCATAATACGGCTACTGTTGATCAAAGTGGTGATGGGAACTATTCCTCTCTCTCTCAAGATGGAGGTTTCTTAAATGGAAATACTGCAACCGTAACTCAGTCGGGAGATGATAATAGATCTTATGTTACTCAAGATGGTATTTTGAATACTGCTACTGTCACTCAATCAGGAGATTGGGATTTGTCTGAGGTTACTCAAATTGGAAATAATTTAACTGCAACAGTTAATCAAAACAACTAAATTTAAAAATTATTACAAAGGGAAGAATAAAATTCATAGTTTTAGACTTCCCTTTTTAAATTTTCACAAATGAAACCAAATAAGATTATATTTTTAACATTTTTCGTCTTTTTATTTTCTATGGATGGCTTTGCCCAGATAGAAGTAAAAGATGAACTGAAAGCTTTTCAAATTTTCGAGTCGCAAGAATCGGTTAAAAATGTTTCGAATAATCCCCGGGTTACCGGTAATCAAATTTTTATTGAACAGGTTGGTCGAGATAATGTAATCAATTTTGAAATTGTTGCCTCCAAGTCTGAAGTGAGGTATAATCAAAATGGAGAAGGGAATGTAATAGATGCTTCTATTATGGCAAATACTTATAACAGTGAAATTTTTCAGAATGGATCTGATAACAGGATCATAGATGAGATAACTTCTTCAACAGATAATGTCGTATTAAATCTAACTCAGGATGGTCAATTTCAAAACTTTGAGCGTTATGGATCTAATTCCATAGGAGATAAGTTAGAATTTAATATGAGTGGTAATTTTAATTCTTTAATTGTCAGGAATTATAAATAAGTATGGTAAGCCCAAAGAACCATTCTCAAAATCTACTTCAGGTACTTATTTTTTCTATTTTGCTTTTAGGTACTGTCAGACCTTCTGCATATGCTCAAAATTTTAATACCGAGGTAGAGGCTATTATCAAAATAGATAATTCCAATGATATCGTGGAAATTATAAGTTCTGCCAGGAACATGAAAGATGCTAACTTCAGTTTGAGGTATGAACTTTCGGTAATTTCAAGCGATAGTAATAATAATTCTTCCAAGAATTCCCAATCAGGTAGATTTACTCTTGAGCCTTTTGAAATTAAAAGTGTTTCTAAGACCTCTGTTTCATTTAATCCCACTTCCAAAACTATTATTTTATTATTGATTTATAATGAAGAGGATAAATTGCTCGGGACCGATAGAGTGGTTCTAGGCGAACAAGACCGTAAAGAGGAAAAAAAAATGTCCTATAAAAGCGATAACGAAGGTATCTCCTTAACCGGTTTCGTTACTGAAAATACTAAAACTAAGCCAGGTAAGGATTTTTATGATTTTTTCTATCAGTTATATAATTTGAATCCTGAAAAAACAAATAAAATTATTAAGATAGACGAGATGATCAGCTTCGGTAGAACGACGAAGATAACTGTAAAAGTAGATGATACTACCATACATCAGTTCTTTGCTCGTCCAAAGCTTGATTACCTTAAAATGCAAGCCGAAAATGCCATTAAAAATCTAAATCGTTATCTTCAATATCTCAAAAATAGAGATGATCAAATTACCCGATATTAACCTAACCTTTAAACTATGAAATTAATTTTATTACTCTCTGTATTTCTACTATGTTGTACAGCCCAGGCACAGGAACTGGTTTATACCCCAAAAAATCCTGCCTTTGGGGGTAACCCGTACAACTCTCAATGGTTGCTTTCTCAGGCTCAGGCTCAGAATTCCTTTAAGGACAATAGTGCGGAAAATAGAAATCAAACAGAATTAGAGCGATTTAAATCCAGCCTGAATTCTCAACTTTTTAGTCAGGTAAGTAGAAATCTTTTTTCAAACCAATTTGGAGATGGAGACCTTCAGGAAGGTAGCTATACCTTTGGTAGTCTGGCTGTAGATATTTATCCATCTGAAGATGGTCTTGTAATTAATATTCTTGATACTAACACTGGAGAACAGACTCAAATTATAATCCCCAATTCTTAATCTATTATGAAATACCGAATCTTAATTGCGTCGGTAATTTCTTCATTTTTGTTTGGTTCATGTGGGCCAATGTTGAATCAACCTGTTGATTTTTCGAATGCAAGAATAGGAGAGAATACAGACGCGACCATAAAACTTAAGCAATTACCTGAACCATCTGAAAAGGTTGTAGTAGGAGTGTATAATTTTAGAGATCTTACAGGCCAATACAAGGCTACAGAAGTAGGAAGTACCTTTAGTACAGCAGTAACACAGGGAGCAACTGCAATTTTAATAAATGCCCTGGATAACTCTGGATGGTTTACAACTATTGAAAGAGAGAACATTGGAAACCTTTTGAATGAACGAAATATCATTCGTTCTACCAGGCAGGAATATCAAGGATCGAGTGCTAATGAGCCTCAGGTGCCACCCTTATTATATGCAGGAGTTCTGCTGGAAGGGGGGATTGTATCCTATGATACTAATATCATTACCGGAGGTGCAGGTCTAAGGTATTTTGGAGTTGGAGGGAGTACCCAATACCGTCAGGATAGAGTGACTGTATATTTGCGGGCTATATCCACCTCTAATGGGAAAATCCTCAAAAACATTTATGTTTCAAAAACTATCCTATCCCAGGCAGTGGACGCTAACCTTTACAAATTCGTAAAGTTTCAGCGTATCCTTGAAGCCGAAGTTGGGTTTACCAGAAATGAACCGGTACAGCTAGCAGTTAAAGAAGCCATCGAGAAAGCTGTAGAGGGCTTGGTGATTGAAGGATTAAAAGATAATTTGTGGCAGGTAAAGGAAGGAGACAGTTTATCTCAAAAACTTGTAGATGATTATGCTTTTGAAAAACAAGAAGCTGAGTTAACAGGCTTATATGATAGAAAGTTTATAGAGCGTAATTATAATAGTTCTATAGGATTGAGTTTAGGGGGAGCAATAATTAGCGGTGATTATAATGGTGCTGAATTACGACCATCGGTGAGAGTGGATTACTCTTCTAAATTGAGCAATAGTTTTTTTATTAATGTAGCCGGAAACGCATTTGAATTATCAAACGGGTCCCGATATTCACAAAAATTTGCTGGTTTGGATATTGGTGCAGGCTATTTATTACTCCCAAATGATAAATTAAGTCCGTATGTTTATGGTGGTGGAGGTTATGTTTTTAGTCTAGAGGCTAATGAAATACCCGATGATTTAGATAAGTCATTTTTTAAAATTCAATACGGCCTGGGAATGGAATATTTGTTAACCCAGAAAATTGGGCTTAAAGTTTTTGCAGAACATAATCTATCCTTTTCAGATCAACTTGATTATATAGAAAATGGTAAACGTGACGACCATTATTTTAATTTCGGAATTGGTGTTAATTTCAATTTAGGAGCTTCCAAGCAATCCAAATCAACTCAAAAAAATAATTAAATGAAACCTATAAAGATAATTTTCTTACTTATTGCCACAGGAATTTTATTTTCCTGCAGTGAAGAAACAATTGATGCGTACGGTACTGGAAATGTAACTGGAACGGTTGTAATGGAGGGTTCAAATGAGCCAGTAGAAAATGTGAAGATTTCTACAAGCCCTTCAACTACTACTGTATTTACAGATGAAAATGGAAATTTCTTATTGGATGATGTGCCGGAAGGGGAATATTCTGTTCAGGCTCAAAAGGAAGGATTGTTAACTGCCTTCGAAGGGGCAACCGTTCGAACAAATGCCGTAGTAAATGTAATATTCGAGTTGGCAGTAGAAACCGCGAACAATAAACAACCCTCAACTCCAAAACTCATGAGCCCGGAAGATGGGGCTGTAGATGTGGATCTAAATGTGGATTTTATATGGACGTCTAGTGATCCGGAAAATGATGCTTTGACTTATCAGCTCGAGTTGAGAAATGATCGGAATAATGAAGTGCTTACATTTTCAGATATTCAGGATACTGTTTTTAACGTAGATAATCTTCAAAACGGGTATAAATATTTCTGGCAGGTAAAAGTTTCAGATAGTATAAATGATACTGTTTTAAGTGAGGTTAATTCATTTACAACCACAGATATCCCTGGAAACAATTATTATTTTGTTAGGGTTATTGATGGAAATAATGTTATTTATTCATCTGATGAAAATGGCAATGAAACCAGGTTGACCAATATTTCCAAAAATAGTTTTCGACCTCGAAAGAATAATACTGTGAATAAGGTGGCATATTTGAGCACTGTTGGTGGGAACATACATTTATTTAGTATGAATCCGGATGGCTCTCAGAAAACTCAGATAACCAGTAGTATTCCTCTTAATGGAATAAATACTGAAAAGATCGGTTTCTCCTGGGCTGATGATGGATCTTATTTACTATATCCAAATTTCGATAAACTATATAAAATTAGCTCAAACGGTGGAGGTAAGGAGGTTATTTATGATGCTCCTGAAGGGAGGTATATCATGGATGTTCAGGAAAGTGACGATGAAACCGAAATTGTAGTTTTAGAAACTAATTTACAAGGATATGATGCTAAAATTTTAGTGGTCAATCAATTGGGAGTTGTGGTGGAAACTATCTTAAGTAATGTTAAGGGGAATATTGGAGGAATAGATATTTCTACAGATAATAATCTAATTCTATATACGAGAGATGTTTCTGAATATGAAAATCCCACTGGTAGACAACTTAATTCTAAAATCTTTATCTATAATAGAACTACAAAAGCAAATTTCAATCTAAGTCAGGAGAAACCGAACGGAACCAACGATCTGGATCCTCGTTTTGCGCCAAATGAAGCTTCGATTCTATTCGTGAATAGTTCTAATGAGTCAGTTGCGGTTCAGGACATCTATCAACTAGAGTATAATGAAGATTTCGAGGTTGAGGAGCAGGAAAGAACTCTTTTTATTGAAAACGGTAAAATGCCAGATTGGGAATAACATTCTGTTTTAATTCTTAATGAAGCCATGTTTAGAACATGGCTTTTTTTATACCATCCCGTTAGGCAAGACCCCAGGTTGCAATTCTTTTAGATATTTACTCATTTGGATTGGTGTTTTTAGGTTGAAATCAGCAAGAGTTTTGAATCTGGTTTGTACAATTGTCTAAGCACAAGTCAGATCTATTTTAGAATAAATTCTACTGGTGATTTTTAACTGATATTTGAAATACCGCCTTTATTGAATACATTCCTTAATTATTATCAAGGCAATTTTCGCATAATGAATTTTCAACAGTCTACTTTTTTCCGGGATTGCAAATCGGTAATGACAGTTTACTAATATATAATAAAGCTAGATTCTTCAATCTTCTTTCTTTATTAGTCTTTAGATGCTATCATTTCTGCCTGTCTATGGCTTTTTGTTTATCCTTCCAGTAAGAGATCAAAACTCTAGTTTTTTTGTTGTTTATCGTAAGAATGGATGATGGAAATTTTAAAATTTGGACCTGTTTATGGTCATAAGTTTAAAATGAATGCTCGCGCTTCTAAATGTTTTTTGCAAAACTTTGGGTCCGTTGTTTTTACACTGAAAATGACTAACCTAACGTTATTAATTTTGTAAATCTTTCTAAGAAATGATAAAAGTTATTGATAGGTCTTTCGGTTAGGGGTAAAAATGAAAAGATTTTATCTCAAACCTACGTTTAACAAAATTGTTGAATATTTATTTCCTTCAATTCTCCCCCAGGTAGTCAAATAAAAAAGCCAGATACTTTAATTAAGTATCTGGCTTTCATAAAAGAAAATAAATAAGGTATTAATACAGGTAATCTAAAGCAACCACATCATAAGGACCAAACTCCCCAGATTCATTACGACTAAAACAAGATAACATTACTGAATCAGGATCTAACCTAAAAGGTGTTCCTGGGATATGAACCGCGCCTGAAGGATTAGCCAGTTCTCCAAAACTTGGACGTCCACAGCTTTGTCTTGTAAACCAGTCGCTATGACGTAGTCCTAACGTATGACCAATTTCGTGGGTCATAACATGAGTATTGGTTTCAAGACTGAATTCCTCCATACCAGAGAAAATTACAACCTGATAAAAAGGATCACCTCCACTAGGAAAACCTGCAACTCCTCCGGCATCACCTGGATTCTGATATACAACAATATCTGATTGAGAATCATCACTACTAAATGTTAGATTGAATGTAAGTCCAATATTTAAATCGTTGTAATTCTGTACGGCCTCACTCAACGCATTCTGTTGCTTGGCAGTTAGATCAAAAGGAGCCCCGTAATTAACAAGTCCCACAACTTCAATCATTCTTGGTGAAGATACAAGATTGTAAGTACGGTATTGTTTCTCGGTAATATTCCCCGCGTACATTTTTTCCAATTGTCCGGCACTTATAGATAGATCTCCTTCGATTAGATAAGAGATTTCTTTAGTTCCATCGGGTCGCATTAATTCGATTTTTTCAACACCATCTGGATTAAGGTTTAATGCCTTAATTTTTTTAATGGTTGCTTTGTCAATTTGTAAATCTGATACAGACGATGTTTCGGTTGTCTCTGGAGAGGTGCTTACATCCTCTGTTTGACAAGAAAACATAGCGGCAGTCATTGCCACGAATAGTAGTTTTTGAATTTTCATAAAGAAATAATTAATGGGTTAGTAATTAAGAAGTTATCATCTTCTTTTTTCAAACCTATCGATTTTTTCAATATCTACAAATAAAAAAATGCGATATTATTAATAAAATTACTTTTTGTAAGAAATATCATTATTTATAATTTCAAAAGATGCTATTCGTCTAAATAATTAACACAAAAACACCATTATGTTAAATATTCAGTGGTTTCTTACTTTCCTACACTCGTAGTAGATTTTTTACAGAATTCTGATAGAAATTTCTGCTGTAAATAATATTAAGATTCCCCAGAGAGTTTGAAAATAATGCACTAATAGACATGCTAATTTTATATGAGCAATTCAATTTTAGGTTTGGAACCTCATTTAAAATACCCCAAAAGTGTTAAAAAAATGCAATTTATCTAATTTATTTGTCTCTTAACGAATAATTTAGAATTGTAAGATATTTACGTTTAGTTTAGTCTCAACTTTTAAAAGTCACCCCCCCCATCTCTAACTTTATTAAATGCTTTTGAACCCAAAAATTTGGGCTCAGGTAATCCTTTAATCTAAATTTTAATTAAATAATCAAATTATGAAAAAAGTAATTCTTTGTGCTGGAGCACTAATGCTGTCAGCAGTAACATTCGCTCAAAATAATGACAGCAATGTTGAACAAGATGGAAATGCTAACCAGGCAGCCGTAATGCAGGAAGGAGATGGGAACATGTCTGATATCTATCAAAATGGTGGTGATGCCGATGAAAATTTAAATCACGAAGCAACAGTAAATCAGAGTGGTGATTTAAACTCTTCTGATATTGATCAGTATGGTGATGATAATATTGCAAATGTATCCCAATCTGGTGACATGAATACATCCATAGTTTACCAGGAAGGTTCTTCCAATGAGGCCGATGTGATGCAGGAGGGCGATTCTAATACAAGTGATGTGCTCCAGTCGGGTGATGCTGGTAGTATTGAACCGAATAATGTTGCAGATGTAGATCAAATTGGAGATGGTAACGGGGCGCTTATAACACAAATTGGAACGTTGAATAAGGGTACAATCCTTCAGGAAGGTGACATGAATTTTTCGGAAATTTCTCAAATAGGTTCTGAAAATGATGCGTATACAAGGCAATGGGGTGATTCTAATACCGCATTTCAGATTCAGGCAGGAACTGGTAACGATGCTAAGATCTTCCAGGGGGAAGCATTAACCGGATGGGCTAGTTCTCAAACTAGTTTTGCTCAACAAAACCAGTATGGAGCTGATAACTCAGTTACGATTACCCAAAGAGGAAATAATCATTTCTCACTTCAGTATCAAGATGGAAATGATAACGAAATGAAAGCATACCAGGGGAATGATAATAACTCTTCAAGACAGGTTCAAACAGGTAATGGGAACTATGCAAATACTCAGCAGTATTTCTCTTCTAATCAATCTTTTCAGGAACAGTTAGGGGACGATAACTCGGCAACTACTCGTCAAACAGGTGTTGGACTTAACTTATCTTCTGTTGTTCAAGATGGTGATATGAACTATACTTTACATTCTCAGAAAGGCTTCAATAATGGAGCGTCTACAACTCAATTAGGTAATTCTCATTCTAGCGATGTAAAACAAGTGGGAGCTAATAACGGATCAAGTGTTTTCCAATCTTCAGGATTGTAAGAAACACCTAAAAGTTATTGATAAAACATTTTGATAAACTTTTTAAAAGCATGTACTTCCAAAGTACATGCTTTTTTCTTTGAGAAAATAAGCATGATTTAATTAGATTTTAAATAGATGAAACATATTTAAATTCAATATTATTATTGTTGAAATGCTTAAAAATTCCTGATTGTTTACGAGAACTGTTTAAACTAATTATCTTTGGAAACTCTAAGAAAAAGTCATGAGCAAAGAAGTAAGTAAGCGATATTCAGGAAGAGGCGTTTCAGCCGGAAAAGAAGATGTGCATAATGCCATTAAAAATGTAGATAAAGGTTTGTTTCCTAAAGCTTTCTGTAAGATCGTTCCAGACTATTTAACCGGTAGTGATGATCATTGCCTGATCATGCACGCCGACGGTGCGGGAACTAAATCTTCACTTGCTTATATGTACTGGAAAGAAACCGGAGATATTTCGGTTTGGAAAGGGATTGCCCAGGATGCGCTTATTATGAATATCGACGATTTGCTTTGTGTAGGAGCTACCGATAATATTCTGCTTTCTTCAACAATCGGAAGAAATAAAAATCTGATTCCGGGTGAAGTTATTTCCGCGATTATAAATGGAACAGAAGAATTAATTTCAGAATTAAACGATTTCGGGGTAGAGATACATTCCACTGGCGGCGAAACGGCAGATGTTGGTGACCTGGTAAGAACGATTATTGTAGATTCTACAGTAACCGCAAGAATGCCTAAGAATAAGGTGATTAATAATGCCAATATTAAGCCTGGAAATGTGATCGTCGGTTTATCTTCATTTGGACAGGCTTCTTATGAAAAGGAATATAATGGTGGAATGGGAAGTAATGGTCTTACTTCGGCTCGTCACGATGTATTCTCAAAGATCTTAGTTGAAAAATTTCCGGAAAGTTTCGATAGCTCAATTCCTGAAGAATTGGTCTATTCAGGAACAAAGAAATTAACTGATTCCGTAGAAAATAGTCCGATAGATGCCGGGAAACTGGTGTTATCTCCAACGCGAACTTATGCGCCGATAGTCAAAAAGATTCTTACCGATATTGGAAATGATAAAATTAACGGGATGGTTCACTGCAGTGGAGGAGCCCAAACCAAGATCCTTCATTTTGTTGATGAAAACCATATCATTAAAGATGATCTTTTCGAAACTCCACCACTTTTCAAATTGATACAACAGGAAAGCAAAACCGACTGGAAAGAGATGTACCAGGTTTTTAATATGGGGCATCGTATGGAGCTTTATATAAATGAGGATATCGCTGCTGAAATCATTGAAATTTCAAAGTCCTTTAATGTAGATGCTAAGGTCATTGGTAGAGTAGAAGCTTCAGAAACTAAAAAACTTACCATTAAGAGTGCTCATGGTACTTTTGAATATAGTTAATTTAAATTCTATAATGTCATTAATAAACTGATTTTCCTTGTTTAGAATTGTATAATTAAAATAAATTTGGCGTCTTCGAAAATTTAAAAATATGAAGCTCTCGGTTTACTCTACTGAAACTGAGTTTTCTCATTATAACCAATTACTTTGGCAATATATTATCTCTGGACCCTTATATAGAAGGTGGTTTGATTTGGAACTTCCTTACTTTTTCTATTTATCTATTTGTTTAGATATTTTTTTAAGGATCGCTTGTTGATTATTTTTTTATTGTTAGCAATTTGTGATGGGCTGCTCATCTATTATAATTCCTCTTTTCAAAAAATTAATATATGCAGGAAGAATACTGGGCTATTTAAATTTAATTCTACTCGTACACCTTCGCTTTTAAAGCTAAAATGAATTTATTTCCAGTTATAATTACTTCTCTTTTATACTTGCTATAGATAGCTACCTCTTAATTGAAATGGCGAATTCATTACCGAAAGTGATCAAATCCTTTATTTTTAGTGCTTTTCTATTCATTGGGAATCATTTCCCTAGGTCTTGTGGCAACTATCATCTTTATCTGAATAGATATGAAGATAAAAAGGCTTTTTTTTTGGTGATCGTATCTTTCGGATTTGTTTTGTCTGATATTTTCTTCTACAATGCCCATTATCTTGGATTTGAGGTGTTTTATTATCTGGATAGATTTGCCAATATTATAGGAATAGCCTTTATTCTTTTATTCAGTTCATATCAACCTGTTCTGTTAGGTCCAGATAAAATTTAGTTGTATCGCGCGAAAAAACTTCAAACTTTTCAAAACCGGAACTTTAATTTTGCCGTAGGTATCTTGTACTCAATCAAATTACCACGTTATCTAA
>CAWGSM010000034.1:0-51138 GCA_963825045.1 uncultured Flavobacteriaceae bacterium
ACGAATGATAAAATGTTCTTCACCAACAATACTTTCCATTCGAGGGATCATAAATCCTGTTACAGTAGAGATCAAAACATGCTTATCGGTCAACTCGTTTTTGATTTCATGCAGGATCTTTTCAAATTGGGTAGGTTGTACAGCGAAAATCAAAATATCTGAATTCTTTACAGCCTCCAGATTATCTGAAGTTACCGTTACTTTAGAATAATCTGAAAACTCCTGAATATCCTCCACTTTCCTTTTGGACATGTAAAGCGTGGTAAAAGCACTACTAAATATCAGTCCTTTCGCGATGGATACTCCAAGATTACCTGCACCAATAATTGCTATTTTCATAATTCTTATTTTTAAAAGTCATTGCGTGCGCCTTGAAACGAAGCGACTCAATCTTATAGTAATTGTTCGGCTTTGAAACTACTTCGGTACACTCTGTTTCGAACGCAGTGACAAAAAAATTTAATCCCAGCTTCTTTGAGATCCTGAAACAAGTTCAGGATGACGTAAAAATCAACCTTTCAACTGCGCTCAAGGTGACATTTACAATTAAAACCTATATCTCAATACTAATTTCTAACTACTCAATACTTTTTTAAAAATAACTCGCTTTTAAATTCAATCCCGTTTTCTCCTCAAAACCGAACATAAGATTCATATTCTGAACTGCCTGCCCGGAAGCTCCTTTCAATAAATTATCCATCACACTCGTGATCAATAATTTATCACTAAATTTTTGTATTCTCAATAAACATTTGTTCGTATTTACAACCTGCTTTAAATGCAATTCTTCCTCAGTTAAAAATGTAAAAGCAGCATCTGCATAAAATTCCTGATATAACTTCTTTGCTTCTTCAAGTTCTCCTGAAAACTTAGTATAAGCAGTCGCATGAATTCCTCTCGAGAAATTGCCTCTGTTCGGAATAAAATTGACAACAGCTTCATGATCTGACTGTAACTGCTTCAGACTCTGACCAATTTCATTCAAATGCTGATGTTCAAAAGATTTATAGGCCGAAAAGTTATTATCTCTCCAGGAAAAATGTGAGGTTCCCGAAAGTGAAGTTCCTGCCCCGGTTGCACCCGTTACCGCATTCACATGAACTTCGTCCTTCAAAAGTCCATTTTTTGCCAGTGGAAGAATCGCCAAAGTGATCGCCGTGGCAAAACAACCCGGATTTGCTATAAAATTGGCATTTTTAATTGCTTCTTTATTCAATTCAGGCAATCCATATACGAAATTGTGATCATCAGATTTTTGCCTGAAATCTGTGCTTAGATCTACGATTTTCGTCTTTTCAGAAAACTGATTTTCCGCCAGAAACTTTTTAGAGTTTCCATGTCCAAGACAAAGGAAAACCACGTCTGCTTCAGTATTGATCTTATTGGTAAACTTAAGTTCAGTTTCTCCAATAAGATCCTGATGAATATTACTTACAGGTTTTCCCGGTTGTGAAGTACTGAAAATAAAGTTCAGATTCACTTCCTGATGATTTAGCAGGATCCTGATCAGTTCGCCTGCGGTGTAGCCTGCGCCTCCTATAATTCCTGCTTCTATCATGAATCCTGATTTACATGTTGATAGATCTTTCCTGAATTTGAAAGGATCTTAATAAATCCTTTAGCATCATTTGCCGTCCAGGCTTTATTTTCCTCACCATAATTTCCGAAACTACTATTCATGAGATCATTTGGAGATTTTATTCCGTCTAAAGTGAATCTATAAGGATGAAGCGTGACAAACACATCTCCGGTTACTTTTCCCTGAGAACTTTCCAGTTGAGCTTCAAAATCCCGCATTACGGGATCCAGGTACAGGCCTTCATGTAAATGCATACCATACCAGTTGGAGGTATAATCTTTATGTTGAAGCTGCCATTTACTAAGGGTATGCTTTTCCAGAAGGTGATGCGCCTTAATCGTGATCAGGGCGGCGGCAGCTTCGAAACCGACTCTCCCTTTAATTCCAATAATAGTGTCTCCAACATGAATATCTCTTCCAATGGCATATTTTGAAGCTATACCTTCCAGAATTTCTATGTTTTTTTCCGGTGCATTTTCTTTCCCATTTATCGCTGTGAGCTCTCCCTTGGTAAAGCTAAGTGCGATCTGTTTTGGATCTTTATCTTTTAATTGCGAAGGATACGCTTCTTCCGGCAAGGCCTTTTCTGAAGATAGGGTTTCTGCACCTCCCACACTGGTTCCCCAAAGCCCTTTGTTCACAGAATATTTGGCTTTTTCCCAGTTCATCTCCACATCTTTACTTTTCAGGTATTCGATCTCTTCCTGTCTGCTAAGTTGCTTATCTCTTATAGGTGTGATGATCTTAATTTCAGGAGCAATAATTTGAAATATCATATCGAATCTTACCTGGTCATTTCCTGCGCCGGTACTGCCGTGAGCGATATAACCTGCCCCAACTTTTTTTGCATAGTTCACGATTTCTATCGCTTGTATAATTCTTTCAGCACTTACCGATAAGGGATAAGTATCATTTTTCAGAACATTTCCGAAGATGAGATATTTCACCACTTTACTATAAAAAGATGATACTGCATCTATATTCTTATAACTGCTAGCTCCAATCTTTTTAGCATTATCACCTATATTTTTGATCTCTTCTTCTGAAAATCCTCCGGTATTCACACTCACTGCATGAACCTCGAAACCTTCTTCTTCAGATAAATATTTTGCGCAATAAGAGGTGTCCAATCCTCCGCTATATGCTATGACTACTTTTTTCATTTTTTTTAATATTTGCCACGAATGCACTAATAATTTCAATTTTTGGTTTCCTCCTTGCAAAGGAGGGACGTCCGACTTTATCGGACAGGGTGGTCAGTTTTCCTTTTTATAGAAAAGCGTTTGTTTTATATGTTTCAGTCTCTGAAATGCCTTATCGTTAAACCTGCTTTTTGGTTTAGCAACTTTCTTTGATTCTTTTTTCTTTTCCGGATCATACATCATCCCTGTGCATAAACACATCTTATGCTCGGTTCTGGTTAAGACGTCGTAGTTTTTGCAGGTCTGACAACCTTTCCAGAAGGTTTCATCATCGGTAAGTTCAGAGAAAGTGACCGGTTGATATCCCAAATCATAATTGATCTTCATCACCGCCAAACCGGTAGTGATACCAAAGATCTTTGCGTCAGGATACTTAGTTCTGGAGTGTTTAAAGATCACTTCCTTGATTTCCTTTGCCAAGCCTTGATTTCTGAAATCAGGGTGCACAATAAGGCCTGAATTGGCCACATACTTATCATGACTCCAGGTTTCTATGTAGCAGAAACCGGCGAATTTTTCACCATCCAAAGCGATCACAGCATTTCCTTTTTCCATCTTACTTATAATGTATTCAGGAGTCCTTCGTGCTATACCCGTTCCCCGGACTTTCGCTGACTCTTCGATGTTTTCACAAATTTGCTCCGCATAGGAAGCATGAGATTTATTAGCAATGATAATTTTCATCTGCTAAGAAATTTATAAGGTTAAAAGAATATTTGATTTTTGCTTTTGAAAGCGGAACCGGACTCACCTAAGTTCCATAGATATATAGACGCACTTACGTGCGACGGGGGAAACGGCAGCGCATTGGTGAGAGATCAGAAACTATTCTGTTATCAAATTTAGTTGCTATGCTGTTTAAGTAAATCAAAATGGAAAAAATCAAATAATATTAATAGGAAAATCGTTTCAGGTTCATTGCCTAGAAGCGGCGCGGCCTAAAATTGAAACGGGGTAATATTATTTGTCTGATCGAAATCATAATTCAAATGTACATAAATTTTTAATTCACAAGGATTTACTAGATCAAAAATTGAAATAAATTTGGATTATCATTGAGATACTCCCCGTAAAAATTTTTCTTTTTCATCCTGTCCACAAGTGGTCCGAAGTCATTTGGATCTTTCAATTCGATCCCAACTACAGCTGGTCCGTTAGACCTATTATGCTTTTTAGAGTATTCAAAATGAGTGATATCGTCATTTGGTCCAAGAACTTTAGCCACAAATTCCTTTAAAGCTCCGGCTCGTTGAGGAAAAGTTACTACGAAATAATGCTTCAATCCCGAATAAAGCAAAGCTCTTTCCTTAATTTCTGCCATCCTGATGATATCATTATTGCTGCCGCTAACGATACAAACCACATTTTTACCTTTGATCCTTTCAGCATAAAAATCCAATACTGAAATAGCCATCGCTCCGGCCGGTTCCACCACGATCGCATCCTGATTATAAAGATCCAATATTGTCTGGCAGATCTTCCCTTCAGGTACCGTGATCATTTCATCAAGATTTTCTTTACAGATCGCGAAGTTTCTGGCTCCTACTTTCTGCACCGATGCCCCGTCTACAAAACGCTCAATATTTTTAAGTTCTATTACTCTTCCTTCTTTCAGTGAAGTCTTCATAGATGGTGCTCCTTCCGGTTCAATCCCAATAATCTTGGTTTTTGGAGAAAGTTCTTTGATCATTGAAGAAACTCCGGCAAGAAGTCCGCCACCGCCAAGAGGAGCGAAAATATAATCTATGGGTTCATCTAGACTGTTCTAAAATCTCCAAAGCTATGGTTGCCTGGCCTTCAATCACCTTTTCATCATCGAATGGATGAATAAAAACAAGGCTCTGTTCATGCATTTGCTTCATCGCACTCTTGAAAGAATCGTCATAAGTATCGCCTTTAAGAACTACCTCCACCCACTCTCCACCAAACATTCGGGTTTGCTCCACCTTTTGCTTCGGAGTAGTTCCTGGCATATAAATCACGCCCTTAACTTTTAACTTATTACAGGCAAAAGCAACTCCCTGAGCGTGGTTACCTGCGCTGGCACAAATGACCCCTTTTTCTAGTTGCTCCTTGGATAAGCTGGAAATCTTATTATAAGCTCCCCGAATCTTATAAGACCTAACTTGTTGCAGGTCTTCTCTTTTCAGCATTACATTCGCCTGAAAGCTGTTTGCTATAGGTGAAAGATTCAGCCAATGGTGTTTTTAAAACAACCTTGGAAATTCTTTCTGCAGCCTGCTTCACATTTTCCAGACTCGGTTTGTATGTTTTATCTTTTTCCAGCAGAGTATTCATTATGCGTATATTTTCTTCATTGCGGTCATTGCCTTTCTTAATTTCGCTCCAACCTTTTCAACCGGATGATTTCTTAGATCATCATTCACTTCTATCAATTTCTGGTTATCCACTCCATTATAATCTGTTCCAAATTTCTTACCGGCAACTTCAGGTTCCAGGGAATTCACATAATCCTTCACAAGTGGCTTTGCCGCATGGTCGAATAAATAACAACCATATTCAGCAGTATCTGAGATCACACGGTTCATTTCATACAATTTTTTCCTGGCAATGGTATTGGCGATAAGCGGAGTTTCATGAAGAGATTCATAATAAGCCGATTCTTCAATGATTCCGGCTTCAACCATAGTTTCAAAAGCCAGCTCTACTCCTGCTCTTACAAAAGCAACCATCAGGACACCTTTATCAAAATATTCCTGTTCTTTTATCTCTTCGGAAGTAGCTTCTGTTTTTTCAAAGGCGGTATTCTCGGTTTCCGCTCTCCAGGTCAATAATTCTTTATCGTCATTGGCCCAGTCCCGCATCATCCGGCTACTGAATTCTCCGGAAATAATATCATCCATATGTTTTTGAAAAAGCGGACGCATTTTCTCCTTCAGGTCTTCAGCAATTTCATTTGCTCTAAGCTTTGCAGGATTCGAAAGCCTGTCCATCATATTGGTGATTCCACCATGTTTTAATGCTTCAGTAATTGTTTCCCAGCCATATTGAATGAGTTTAGCCGCATAAGCCGGCTCAACACCGTCCGCTACCATCTTATCAAAAGTGAGTATCGATCCTGTTTGCAGAACTCCGCATAAAATGGTTTGTTCTCCCATAAGATCTGATTTCACTTCAGCAACAAAAGATGATTCCAGAACTCCTGCTCTGTGACCCCCGGTTGCATAGGCATACGCCTTAGCCCACTCGAAACCTATCCCTTTTGGATCATTTTCAGGATGCACTGCTATAAGTGTTGGAACACCAAAGCCTCGTTTGTATTCTTCACGAACTTCAGAACCCGGGCATTTTGGAGCGACCATGATCACCGTAATATCATCACGAATCTGCATGCCTTCTTCCACAATATTAAAACCATGGGAATAAGAAAGAACGGCTCCTTTTTTAATATGAGGAACAATCGCCTTAATTACCGGAGTATGTTGTTTATCGGGGGTAAGGTTGATCACCAGATCTGCCTGGGGAATCAGCTCCTCATAAGTCCCGACCTTAAAATTATTTTCTGTGGCATTTTTCCAGGACTGTCTTTTCTCTTTGATAGCTCCTTCACGAAGCGCATACGAAATATCGAGACCACTGTCTCTCATATTTAGACCCTGGTTAAGACCCTGGGCTCCACAGCCCACGATAACTATTTTTTTACCTTTTAATGCAGCAATTCCATCACTGAATTCATCAAGGTCCATAAACCGGCATGTTCCCAGCTGGGCCAATTTTTCACGTAAAGAAAGGCTGTTAAAATAGTTTGTCATGATATTGAATTTGTAGTATTGAATTTTTCAAGTATGCCTGAAATAGGCATTTCGTTTTTGGTTACTGCTATAGTTCCGGACCGCACAAATTGCATGAGTCCGTATGGTTTTAAGGTTTCATAAAGCTGATCTACCTCGCTTCTTTTCCCGGTCTTTTCAATCACGAAAAACTTTTGGTGACCGTTACGATGCGAGCATTTGTTTCTTTTATGAAATCCTGGATATTATGATCATCCAGAAAATCTTCAGATTTGATCTTGTATAAAGCTGTTTCCTGAAAAATGGTTTCGGCATCGGTGTGATAAAATGCTTTTATCACCTCTATTTGTTTCTCTAGCTGACCGATAATTTTTTTGACCTGTTCTTCGGATATATTTACCACAATGATAAATCGCATTACTTCGTTCACCTCACTGGGAGAAGCCGTAATACTTTCAATATTAATATGTCTCTTAAGAAATATCGCGGCGATACGGCTTAATAAGTCCAAGGTTATTTTCGGTATATATCGAAACTGTATAATTTTTCTTTTCCATTATTCTAATAATATTTCTGAAACTGATGCTCCCGTTGGGATCATTGGGAACACATTTTCTTCCTGTTCAACTTTTACTTCAAGGAAATATGCTTCCTCACATTGCCATCATTTCCTTTACAGCATCCTTCAACTGGTTTCTTTCAGTAACCTGGCCGGTTTTTATATGATATCCCTTCGCGATAGTAACAAAATCAGGGTTGGTCATTTCAGTAGAGGCATATCTTTTGTCAAAGAACATTTGTTGCCACTGCCGAACCATACCCAGGAAACCATTGTTAAGCAAAACAATTTTCACCGGCACCTTCGTTTGAAAAATGGTTCCCAGTTCCTGAATGGTCATCTGGTAACCACCATCTCCGATAATTGCCACTACATCTCGCTCAGGACTTCCCATTTTTGCGCCAATGGCTGCCGGAAGGGCAAAGCCCATCGTTCCAAGTCCGCCGGAAGTAATATTACTTCGGGTTTGATTAAATTTTGCATAACGGCAGGCCGTCATTTGATGTTGACCAACGTCTGATACAATTACAGCATCTCCCTTTGAGAAATTATTGATCTCCTGGATCACCTCTCCCATTCCAAGTCCCGGTTTAGAAGGATCCATATTCCCTTTTATGACTTTTTCATATTCGGTTTTATACATATCCTTGAATTCCTGATGCCATTCATCGTGAGATTTTGGCTCCAATAATTCCAGCAATGCCTTCAATGTTTCTTTTACATCCCCTAAAACAGGATAGTCGGCTTTTACATTTTTATTGACCTCAGCCGGATCTATTTCAAAATGAATTACTTTAGCCTGCTTTGCATAATGCTCCAGATTACCTGTCACACGATCATCGAAACGCATCCCTATCGCAATTAAAACATCACATTCATTGGTCTTCATATTAGGAGCATAATTTCCATGCATTCCAACCATTCCAACATTTAGAGGATGGTCTGTTGGTAAGGCTGAAAGACCTAAAATGGTCCATGCAGCAGGAATTCCAGTTTTTTCAACAACCTTCTTAAAGATTTCTTCTGCACCTCCAAGGATCACTCCCTGCCCCCAAACGATCATTGGCTTTTTAGCCTTATTTATAACTTCGGCAGCCCTTTCAACTTCCAGAAGATTCATTTCAGGAACTGGCTGATAACTGCGAATACCTGAGCATTTTTTGTAACTAAACTCTAAAGATGCGAACTGGGCATCCTTAGTAATATCGATTAAAACCGGACCCGGACGGCCAGATTTTGCGATATAAAAGGCCTTTGCTAAAACTTCAGGGATTTCTGAAGCTTTGGTGATCTGATAATTCCATTTAGTAATAGGGGTCGAAATACCCACAATATCGGTTTCCTGAAAAGCATCACTTCCAAGTAAATGTGAGCCAACCTGCCCGGTGATACAAACCATGGGAGTAGAATCTATCTGGGCATCGGCAATACCGGTAACAAGATTGGTAGCACCAGGGCCAGATGTAGCCACGGCCACTCCCACTTTACCACTTACACGGGCATAACCCTGTGCGGCATGGGTAGCACCCTGTTCATGCCTTGTGAGGACATGATGAAGCTTATCCTGATATTTGAATAATTCATCATAAACGGGCATGATCGCTCCTCCCGGATAACCATAGATCGTATCCACTCCTTCTTCGAGCAAACATTTAATCACTGCTTCAGCTCCTGAAACAGTTACTTTTTTATCTGTGGTTTCCTTTCCAAAACTTGCTGTTTTTACTTGCATAATTCACCCTATTAAAATTCATCGGTCACACAACCTTGGGAGGCTGAAGAAACCGTTCTGGCATATTTATAAAGCACACCCCCATCGGCTTTAAGTGCAGGTGCTTTCCAGTTTTTTCTTCTTTTTTCAATTTCTTCTGCTGAAATTTTTACATCCAGCGTATTTGTTTCGGCATTGATCACTATTTTATCGCCATTTTCCAGTAAACCTATAAGTCCGCCTTCCTGAGCTTCGGGTGTAATATGACCTACAACAAAGCCATGGGTACCTCCGGAAAATCGTCCATCTGTAATCAATGCTACATCTTTACCCAAGTCCGGCTCCCATGATCGCCGAGGTTGGTTTTAGCATTTCGGGCATTCCGGGACCGCCTTTGGCCCTTCATAACGAATTACCACTACATCTCCTTTTTTTACTTTTCCTGCCGAAATTCCATCATTAGCTTCAAATTCACTATTGAAAACCCTGGCCGTACCTGTAAATTCCAGCCCTTCCTTTCCGGTAATTTTCGCAACAGAACCTCCTTCAGCAAGATTTCCATACAGGATTCTGATATGTCCTGTTTTCTTTATTGGATTATCCAGAGAATGAATCACATCCTGACCCTTCTTCAAGATCCGGCACATCAGCAAGATTCTCTGCCAGAGTTTTTCCGGTAACCGTTAGACAATCTCCATGCAGCATATCATTATCAAGCATATATTTGAGAACTGCCGGAATTCCGCCAACTCTATGAACATCTTCCATTGCATATTTCCCACTTGGCTTTAAATCTGCTAAAAACGGAGTACTATCACATATTTTTTCAAAATCAGAAAGACTGAATTCTACTTTGGCAGCCTTTGCTATTGCCAGAAAATGAAGTACCGCATTGGTAGAACCTCCCAAAACCGTAAGTAATCTTATGGCATTTTCAAGAGATTTTCTTGTAACGATATCTCTTGGTTTTATATCCTTTTCCAGTAAAAGCTCAATGGCTTCCCCAGCTTTTTCACTTTCTTTTGCTTTTTCAGGACCCGTTGCAGGATTAGAAGAATTATAAGGTAAACTCATTCCCAAAGCTTCAATTGCTGAAGCCATGGTATTTGCAGTATACATACCCCCGCAGGCACCTGCACCCGGACAGGCATTTTCTACTACTGCCTGATATTCTTCTTCGTCCATTTCTCCCGAAACTTTTGCGCCCCATGCTTCAAATGCTGAAACCACATCCAGTTTTTTGCCCTTATGGCAACCTGAAGCAATAGTTCCTCCATAAACAAGGATAGAAGGACGATTAAGCCTTAACATGGCCATTAATGCTCCTGGCATATTCTTATCGCATCCTACTACGGTAATAAGCCCGTCATAGGCCATGGCATTCACCACGGTTTCCATAGAATCTGCGATAATATCCCGTGAGGGTAATGAGAAACGCATTCCAGGAGTTCCCATGGAAATTCCATCACTAACGCCAATGGTATTAAAAATCAATCCGACAAGGTTTGCCGAAATTGTTCCTTTTTTAACCTCTTTTGCAAGATCATTAAGGTGCATATTACAAGGATTACCTTCATATCCTGTACTTGCGATTCCTACAAAAGGTTTATTAAAATCTTCACGTGTAAGGCCTAATGCATGAAGCATTGCCTGTGATCCTGGTTGGGAATCACTTTGAGTTATCGTGCTACTGTATTTATTAGTCTTTACTGTTTTTTCCATATCTAAATATTAAAATTACCGTCTTAAGCTGGCAGCACTTTACGACAAATCATGCTTAAACTACTTTCAAAGCATAGATTTAAGTCTTATAAAATATTGTTTTTCAGTGTTTTAAACAATATTATCGTTACGATATCTGAAAGTTTTAAGTCACAAGAACTTAGAACTAAGAATTTTTTAAATTGAAGTGTCAGGAAGATATATTTATTCAGAAAGCCTTAAAAATTCAGGCTTTAAATCTTATTTTAATAATTAAGAGCCGGAATTTTGAAAATCTAATAAAAATTAGATCTGAATTCTGAAAAGCAATTATCTTTCAAAATTCAAACATTTGGTAAAAAGAGGTTTAATTTCAAAGTCCTTCTTTGAAGTGAGAGTTAAATATTAGATCTATTTCTTCCTTTTTAGCGAATAAAGATCTTTCCGGCGATCTTTTTTATTTCGAACACTGCCAAAATTATGTAGTTCCTTCAAAAGATCAAGATCAATATCTACCAGTAAAGTGCTTTCGGTATTAGGTGTTGCTTCAGCCTTTATTCCGTTAACGGGGAATGCAAAATCTGAAGGCGTAAAAACCGCAGACTGCGCATACTGAATATCCATATTATCTACCTTGGGAAGATTTCCAACAGAACCGGCGATGGCCACATAGCATTCGTTCTCAACCGCCCTGGCCTGGGCACAGATCTTAACCCTGGAATATCCATTTTGAGTATCGGTCATAAAAGGAACGAAAAGTATATTCATCCCTTCTTCTGCAAGGACCCTGGAAATCTCGGGAAATTCGATATCATAACAGATCTGAACTCCAATTTTCCCACAGTCGGTATCAAAGGTTTCATATTTATCGCCCCCTTTCATTCCCCAGGCTGTTTCTTCAGCCGGAGTAATATGGAGCTTTTCATAGCGTTCGTAACTACCATCCCTTCGGCATAAAAAGCCTACATTGAACATATGCTCCCCTATTTGCTGAGGCATACTTCCGGTGATGATATTGATATTATAATTGATGGCAAACTCACGAAAAGTCTCCAGTAATCTTTCAGTATATTCTGAAAGTCCACGTATCGCCTCAGGCTCGGTTAAATGATTAAACTCAGCCATCAAAGGAGCATTGAAAAGTTCTGGGAAAAGAATAAAATCACTTTGGTAATTGCTTACGGCGTCCACGAAAAATTCTATTTGGGATACCAGAGCCTCATAGTCTTTAAAAAGTCGCATCTGCCATTGCACCAGTCCTAATCTAACCACTGTCTTGGTGGTATTCACCAACTTCTGGGGTTTTGTATAATAGATATTATTCCATTCCATCAAAGTGGCAAATTCTTTACTTTCATGGTCTCCGGAGAGATATCCTTTAATCACTTTTTTAACATGGAAATCATTGGATAACTGAAAGGAAAGTACCGGATCATGGATTTCCTGCAATCGTACTTTCTCAATATATATTTTTGGAGTTAACTCCTCTGCATATTTAGAATAATTAGGGATCCTTCCGCCAAATACGATAGCTTTAAGATTAAGATGTTCACAGAGTTCTTTGCGGGCTTCATAGAGACGTCTTCCCAGTCTCATCCCCCTATACTCAGGATGTATAAATACATCTATTCCATAAAGTACATTTCCATTCTTGGTATGTGTAGAAAAGTTCTCCCCGCCTATAATAGAATCATAAGTATGAGTGTCATCAAATTTATCGTAATCAACAATAATAGAAAGAGCACAGCCGGCAATCTTGTTATCGATCACAATACATAACTGCCCTTCAGGAAACTTATTAATAAGTGTTTTGATCTCTCCCTTACTCCAGTATTCATGGGGCATGGAATGATAGCTTTTGATCATGGAAACCTTCAGTTCTTCATAATCCTTAACACGTAAATTCCTTAGTTCTATTTTAGCAGAGTCGATCAAAATATTTTCAATTTAGAAAATCAAAGATACAGCAGAATATATACTTTCTGAAAAAAAGTGAGATGGATAAAAATTGAAAAAGCCTTAGATTCTATAAATTCCTTCCTTTAATAGCAAACATCACAAGCCCTACCCGGCTTTTTACATGAAGTTTGCCAAACAGACTTTCCCGGTAATTATCGATGGTTTTAGGACTCAGATTCATGTCCTCAGCAACCTGTTTATAGGTGCGTTCGCTACATGCTAGATTAAGGAATTCGAGTTCCCGACCCGTAAGTTCCTCATACTTTTGTTTACGCTGTTCGTGGCTTAATGCTTCAGAAATGGTTTGATTGGAGTAATAACCATGCTCACAAATAGCATTTAGCGCATGTTCAAATTCTTCGGGATCTATATCTTTAAGCAGATATCCCCGGCAGCCAAGTTTAAGCATTTTTATAATGGTCTCATCCTCCTGGTCTACTGTTAAAGTTAGTACTTTTAGATCGGGAGAATTTTTTCTGAGCCATTGCATGGTCTGCATTCCATTCATAACAGGCATGCGCATATCCAGAAGAAGAATGTCGGGTTCAGGCTTGTCTTCCTTTATATATTCTACCAGTTCTTCTCCATTTTTAAAGACTTTGATCACCTCAAAACCTTCAAAAGAATTCACCAGCACCTGTAAGGATTGCGCAAAAAGTTTATGATCATCAACGATTATTATCGTTTTGTTCATATGAGTTAGTGTTGGTTGGGTAATGTAAATATAATGAAGTTCCTTTACCTATCGAAGATTCCAGCTTAAAGTTGGTATTTATCATTTTTGCCCGACTTCTCATATTTAACAATCCTGCTCCGGAATCCTGGTCTTCGGTATCAAAACCTCTTCCGTCTTCGAGCGCCGAAATTTCAATAAATTCTGGCAGGAATTTAAAACTAACTTTAAGTTGCGAAGCTCCAGCATATTTAATGACATTGGAGAAAAACTCCTGAAGGATCCTGAATAAGATAATGGTATCTTCATAGGGAATAGGGTATTCCTCCCCTTCAACTTTAAGTTGAGCTTCCAGAACCTCCAGCCTGTTAAAGCGTACAATTTCATTTTTCACAGAACTCACCAAACCTTTATAGTCTATTACCTCGTTATTAAGAGACCGGGAGAGTGCCCTGATTTCTGTAAGCGAATCGCTCACCATTTGACGAGCTTCAGTAAAACTCTCTTTATTTTCTTCAGGGATTTTTTTATTCAGTAAATTCAGCTGCATACTCGCTATAGCCAGCAATTGTCCAATATTATCATGCAATTCCCAGCTTACATTTTTCAAGGTCGCTTCCTGGATTTCCATTTTCGTATTGGAAAGTTCTTCTTTAAATTTCTGCTCTGCTTCAAATTTTTCTTTTAGGATCTTATTTTTTCTACGCTGGTAAGTAATGAAGAAAAGAACCGTAAAACCGGCGAGAAAAAAAATAACAAGAATAAAATATATGATAAGTAAGATATCCTCTTCCCGAAGCATAAAAATGATTTTACTTTAGCAATATTACATAAATATTAAATAATCAATGTAATTAAGGTTTTTGCAGTTATTTTGGTTATTTACTAAAACAGTAATTCATAATAAACCCAAGTTGATTAAGTAGGCTTTTCGGTTTTCTCACTATAAGCTCCCACAGCATTCCTGGAAAAATAGAATTTATAAAATAGTCTTCCATTTTTAGAAGTTTCAGGATGACGTGTTCCTCGCTTTTCGAATTTGAGAGGATTTTATTAGAAAACCTGCTGTGAAAATGCCATACATTATGAAATTTAATATGCCTAACACTATAGCAAATACCTCCCTAAAATGGTCATTGCCAGGCACATATTTTTGTAATAGGGATAAAGGTGTTCCGCTTAAATAAAAGAGTAATGTGCCAAAAGCTATGTAAAAAACCAATTCATTTTTGAAGTATAAAATTCGGTTTGATGCCATTAGCTCTATAAAACATAAAGCAGCTCCAAAACTTACCAGAAATGTACCGGTGAATCCACAAAAATTAGAAAAGGCAGTGAAAAAACTTCCACTTAGAAAAAAACTAATAACTGAAGCAACTATAAACAAAGCAATTAGCATATTTAAAACCTTCCTCCATAAAATTGAACGAAGGTTCCATGCAAAATATAAGGTGTAAGCCGAATACATTATAACGACTTTTATATTAGATATCCAGTAATGTTTTTCAAAAAGAGTGCCTTTTAAAAATTCTATGTTTTTAAAACCATACAAATAGGTGTACATCCCATAGGCCAGACTTAGCCCAGAGAAAATAAATACAAACAGCATCGTAAAAATAAAGAGCCTGTCGGCTTTACTTATTCTTGGATTTATGTAATAATAATAAAACCCAGCAAGAAGCGCGACCAACTCGAATAAATAGGTTAGATATAACTTATTTTTTATAAATACTTCCCACAAAGCTATTATGGGTTATAGGGTGCCGGAGGCCAAGGTTGCTCTCCATTATTATATGCATCCAGGCTATAATCATTTTCATTTGTTGTAGCTGCATTTTCCTGATCATTACCTCGCCTGGTTGGTGCCAGAAAAACAGTTGAATGATCTTTTTTAGAACTGGCCTCCTTGCCATAATTACCAAAATAGATACGAATTCCGGGCTTTTCTTCTGCCGGAATATTTTCTTTTACATAATTCAAGTAATCTTCCAGTTCCTCGACACTAAACCAGGTTTCGTATGAATCTTTGAAGCCGGCTTTATCTACCGCAGGACCCGGACCATCTTTTCCCCTCCAGTTTTTATTTAGTTCCTGTGCCTTTACTGGTTTAATTCTATTTCCCATAATTTAAATTTTTATAAAGGCCGTGTAGCCTTTAAAGGTTAGTTATGGTTAAAAATAGAATTATTTATAAATATATTAACAGTAAAAAATCAAAAAGGGGAAAAATCCCCTTGTAGCAGCTTAAGGTTTAAGATACATTTACATTGTCATTTTAGTAAAGCTAAAGTGTTTTGGGGCAAAAAAGTGTCTGCAGCGGTTAAGTTATAGTTCTGAGTAGGGTCTTTTCTATAACTTTAATACCAAAGCGACACTTTTTTATTTTTGCCCCTTTTAAGAAGTATATCCTAAGTTAGGTCAGAAAAACTTAAAAATCTATTTTCCTAAAGCTTATTTTCTCTCCTGGCACCTTTTGCGATAATACCTGAAGACCTTTTTCAGAAAGCTGAAGTATTCTTGGATATCCTCCGGTTGTCTGACAATCTCTCGCCAAAATAATGATCTTTCCCGAAGGGGTTAATTGAACACTCCCCGGTAATACGGGCCCAGTGATAATAGGTTCAAGTTCGTTTACAAAAGGTTCCTTCATTTGCACCGCCATGCGGTTACTGGTCTCACTAATAGTGTATTCCGAATTGAAAAGGATAATTTCCTTCTCTTTTAATAAGTAGGAAAATTCCGCACCCTGAAACACTTCAATGTCATTTTCATCCAAATATTTCTCGTCAGTTTTTAATGATGCGTTTGATTTTTCATGACTTAAATTCTGGGAATCATAGCTGATTTTCATTCCTTTAGCCAGCCTAAACTCATTGGTTAATCCTTCATACCAACTACAACTACCCATTACAAATTCTGTTTTAAAGCCACCGGAAATACCAATATAGGCTCTAAAACCAGTCCTTCTTCTCCCAAACTTAAGAACATCTCCCTCTTGAATTTCTAGTATTTGATTACAATTTACAGCATTCCCATTTAAAGTTGGTGAAAGATCGGCACCCGAAATACAAATTGCAGTAGACGCGTTAAATTTTAATTGCGGTCCCTGCATGGTAATTTCCATAACCGGTGAATTAGCTTCATTTCCTAATATGAGGTTACACACCCTGGTTGCATATTTATCCATCACACCGCTTTGAGGAACACCATATTTTTGATAACCAAATCTACCCAGATCCTGGATGGTGGAAAATAAGCCTGGTTGTAAAACTTCAATTTCCGCTTTCATAAATTTCAGTTTTCAATTTGAATTTTCCACAATCTATCTCTTCCTGAATCTTTAAATATTCATCTTTTGAAACCTGATAAAATTTGATGTGATCACCGGCCGAAAACGGACATGGAATTTCTTTATTTTTATCAAATAATTCCACTGGAGAATTACCAATAATTTGCCATCCTCCAGGACTGGATTTTGGATAAATTCCCGTTTGATTTTCCCCTATTCCAACGGCTCCTTTTTTTACCGCTTTTCGAGGAGTCTCTTTTCTCGAAAAATGAAGTTTTTTATCCAGTCCGCCCAGATATAAAAAACCGGGTAAAAATCCAATAAAATATAGCTGATAGACTGGCTGAGTATGAAGCCTGATTATTTCATCTACCCCTATATTTTTTTCCTTTGAAAGGAGGTTGAGATCCAAACCAAATTCCTGCTCATAACAAACAGGAATATAAAAAATTTGAGACTTCAATTTTTTTGGTATCTTGTACTGTGAAATAAGCTCTTTTACCTTCAAAACCTCATTATAGGCATCCTCTATAGTTAATGTATAACTAATTAATAATGAGTTATATGTGTTATTTACTTCAATCTTTTCTTTAAATAATTTTTTTTGAAGTATTTTTTTGTGTAAAAGAACTTTTTCCAGGGTTTCAGAGCTGATCTCAGGTTCGAATTCAATCAAAATTCCCCGCTCCCCCATTCGTGATATTTTAGGAAATTCGGCCATCAGGAATTCTGGATTCTTATCCCCTGCTCGGCAAATTTTTTATGTAAAAATTGTAAAATTTCTAAGGAAGAAGGAGTGTCACTATGTACGCAAAAAGTATCTGCTTTGCAGTCCAATTCAGCTCCATCTGTACATACTATTTTCTTATCTCTTACCACGGAAATAACATGCTCAAAAACATGTTCCTTTATCGTAATAAGCGCATCGTTTTTCGACCGGGAAACAAGGCTGTAATCTGCGTTATAGTTTCGGTCTGCGAACACCTCATAAACCAGGTCAAATTTACCCATGGCGAGTTGAGAAATTTTTGAATATGGAGGTACATATAAATTATAATTTTCTTCGAGTAATTCAAGACTTTCAATGAGTGTTCTGGCAATATTTTCATCTCTTGCAGCATCGTTATAAAGAGCTCCATGGGGTTTGATATGGGTAAGCTTTCCCCCTTCCGACTCCACGATTTGTTTAAGGCTTAGTACCTGTGACTCTATAGAGAGTTTAAGATCCTCTGGAGACATCTTCATACTTTTCCTTCCAAAATTCTCTTTATCTGGATAGGAAGGATGTGCTCCAATCTCTACTCCATGTTCCATCGCATGCCTCACGGTTCGGTGCATAGTATCCACATTTCCTGCATGACCGCCACAGGCAATATTACACGCCGAAATGAGCGACATTAATTCTTCATCATACTTTCCTCCTTCTCCGAGGTCACAATTGATATGAATACTCTTTTTCATCTAAAAATTCTGGATTACGTTAAATACCGATTTTACACCCAGGAATACTGCAAGTGCTATTACAATAAGGCCTATGACATTCTGAGACAGGTTATTCTTATGCTCTCCCAGAACAGATTCCCGGTTCACTATCCAAAATAAGAAAATTGCTATAATTGGCAGCACAAGTCCGTTAGCAATTTGCGCAAATTTTATAATCTCTACAGGTTTTATTCCCAAAGAGGAGAATACTACTCCCAGCAAAATGATGATCATCCATACGGCTTTAAACCTATTAGACTGCATGCCTACCTGCCATCCCATACAGCCATTTACAACATACGCCGCAGCTAAAGGAGCTGTAATAGAGGAGGTAATCCCTGCTGCTAATAAGCCCAGGGCTAGAAAAATTCCGGCCCAGTCACCAAATAAAGGTTCCAGACCGGCAGCAAGATCTCCAGCGTTTTCTATAGAAGTAATTCCGGAGGCCGCTGCGCAAACAACTATTGCCATAGAGACCAGCCCTCCCAAGCCAATAGAAAAAACCAGTTCTTTTCGTACTATCCCAAGATATTTTTTCCCATTCCATTTTTCACTAACCAGAGAGGCATGAAGAAATAGATTATAAGGTACTACTGTGGTACCAACTAATGCTATTATGGTAAAGATACCTTTATCAAAGTTTCCTAGTAAGAAGCCTTGAAAGACTTCAGAAAGATCGGGACGAGTGAGAAATGCGGTAAGAATAAAGGCGACGCTCATTAACAATACCAGTGCAATAAAAATCTTCTCGAGCTTTTTGTAACTTCCAAGAAGTAATAATACAAAAGCAAATGATCCTATAACAAGACTCCAGATATTTAAGTGGAAAGTCCCTATTGGAATAACTGAAGGAAAGAATATTTCTTCCAGCCCGAGGACAGCACCGCTTATGTTTCCAGCCTCATAGGCTGCATTCCCAATCACAATCGCCGAAAAAATAAGTATAAGAGTGAATAATCTAATTCCTGGAAGTTTTATTTCCTCCCGAATTGAATCACTAAGTCCCTTGCCTGAAATAAGTCCAAGCCTGGCCGACATTTCCTGTAAGACCATGCAGGCGATTATGGAAATCAATAAAGCCCAAAGAAGAGAATAACCAAAATTCACCCCGGCAAGACTACATACTGTTACCGTTCCCGGCCCAATAAAAGCAGCTGATACAAGTATCCCAGGCCCGAGATTTTTGAGAAAATTGCTCACTCCTCTTTTCTATTCTCGGCTTGTTTCAAGGCATATATTGCAAAGGTTCCAAGCCAGTGTCCGCCTTCATAAGAGTCTCCCATTATATTTGGAAACGAATAGGCTACATGCTTATCGGCAACATTTTTAAGATGACCAAATTGCTTAGGATATTGATTTGACAAACCGTATAATACCCATGCTCTACTAAAATTAAGGCCATCGAGGTGAACAAGTTTGCCATCTGTCCTGTCTGAGACTTCCCCAACTTCAATATCAAAATCATCCTTTTTTAACTGAGGCATAAAATCATCAACCCAAAGGCTAAACGCGCTTTTAGGAAGCACCCTCCTCATAATATCTATTTCTTCCAGACAAGGGGAAAGAAAGTCATAGCCGCTAGGCTCCCAATCTAAAGGACAATTATCATCCTGCAGATAGAAATCCTGAGCACTCTTGGAAATAGCATCTAATAGCTCCTTATTTTCGGTAGTCTTGGCATAATCATAAGCGAGACTCATTGCAAAGGCCGTATTAGTATGTTCACCAACCCGGATAGGATAATTAAGTTTTGGCAGGAATTCCTCAAATCGAGTAACAATCAAACTGGTGAGTGGTTTTAAGTTCTGGGCTAATTCCTGTCCCAATGGATCATCCCAGGTTTGTAAGGCTTCCGAAAGCTTAAGTAACCAGGCCCAGCCATAAGTTCGTTCATAGGAATCACTTTCTTCTCTCTTAAAATACTCCAGTTCTCCCTGAATATTTTGAGCCGAAAGCGACTTCTTCAGCGCTTCCCTTATCGCTTCTTTCTTTTCAATATCCGGGAATCTTTTGAGCAAACTCACAAGTGACCAGTGCGCATGAACTGAAGAATGCCAGTCAAAACAACCATAGAACGCCGGGTGTAATTCGTGCGGTTCCCCCATGGCCGATTCATTTTCCAGGGTTTGCCCCAATTTATTAGGATATTCGGTATCGATGCAATTAAGTGGCAGTTCTACCAGTTTATTCGCTTCTTCAATATTAAACACGACAGGTTCTACATTGGCAAGACCTTCGGGAAGAAGATCTTTGGTCGAAATACTATCGGTGTCTTTGGTTTCTTTATTGATATTTTCAGATTTATCGCCTTTACAGGAAAAAATTCCGAGGCAGATGAACAATAGAATAATTCTTTTCATTGAGATTAGGTTGTTGTTTCCGAAATTAAGCTTCGGTTTCTATAAGGCTTTTCCAAAAATATAAAAAAGGCTGTAAAGGTTTAGTTAATTAAAACTGAAGATATTTATCCTAACCAACCTTCGCGGTCCAGACTCCTGTATTGAATGGCTTCACTTATATGGGAACTTTCTATATCCTCACTTTTTTCAAGATCTGCAATACTACGGGAAACCTTTAAAATACGGTCATAGGCTCTGGCTGAAAGATTTAGCCTTTCCATCGCTGTTTTTAGCAATTTTTTTGATTCTTCTCCCAGTTTACAGAATTCACGTATCTGGCGTGGTCCCATTTGAGCATTGTAATGTATATTTTCCAGAGCTTCGAACCGTTTCGACTGGATTTCCCTGGCACCGGTTACACGTTCCCGAATTAAAAGACTGCTTTCCCCTCTTCTTTCTTCGTTTAACTTTTCAAATGGAACCGGGGTCACTTCTATATGAATATCGATTCGATCGAGTAACGGACCACTAATCTTGCTTAAATAACGCTGCATTTCGGAAGCTGAGGAGGTCACCGGAGCATTAGGATCATTAAAAAAACCGCTGGGACTGGGATTCATACTTGCTACCAGCATAAAACTGGAAGGATAGGTCACCGTGAATTTAGCCCGGGATATAGTCACTTCCCTGTCTTCCAGAGGTTGTCTCATCACCTCCAATACTCCGCGTTTAAATTCGGGGAGTTCGTCGAGAAACAACACCCCGTTATGAGAAAGTGAAATTTCCCCCGGTTGGGGATAGGCTCCGCCTCCAACTAAGGCAACATCAGAAATAGTGTGATGAGGACTACGAAAAGGCCGTTGAGTCATTAAGCCGACGTTATCTTTGATCCGGCCGGCAACACTATGAATTTTGGTTGTTTCAAGAGCTTCCTGAAGTGTCATGGGAGGAAGAATACTGGGCAATCGTTTTGCCAGCATTGTTTTCCCGGCACCTGGCGGACCTATTAGAATAATATTGTGACCCCCGGCAGCGGCGATTTCCATACATCGTTTAATGGATTCCTGACCCTTCACGTCTGAAAAGTCGAATTCAAAATTATTAAGATTGTTATAAAAAGTTTCCCGGGTATTGATCTCGGTCCTTTCCAGGTCCAGGCCTTCATCAAAGAATTTTATTACCTGGGTTATATTTTGAACCCCATATACTTCCAAACCTGATACTATAGCCGCTTCACGAACATTCTGTTCGGGCAGTATAAAACCCTTAAATCCTTCCTTTTTTGCCTGAATTGCAATGGGCAGGGCTCCTTTGACTGGTTGAAGACTTCCATCTAACGAAAGTTCACCCATAATAAGATAATCTCCAATATCTTCGGCTTTAATCTGTCCGGAAGCTGCAAGAATTCCCAGAGCAAATGTAAGATCATAAGCCGATCCTTCCTTGCGAAGGTCTGCCGGAGCCATATTGATAATGATTTTCTTTCCAGGAAGTTTATATTTGTTATTCTGAAGCGCGGCCGCGATCCTGTAACTGGACTCCTTTACTGCATTATCCGGAAGACCCACAAGATGGTATCCTATTCCAGATGCAATATTAACCTCTACAGTAATTGTGGTTGCTTCTACCCCAAATACTGCACTCCCATATACCTTTACGAGCATTTAAAATTGTTTGGACTAAATGTAATATATTTTTTATAACACCAAACAAATCAGAAACTTATGTAGAAAAAAAGTTTTAATTTTTGCTGAAATTGGGCGTCTTATTGGAAATATAGTTTAGTTCTGTCTTAATTTTGCCGGGTTTATTGGCATGCTTATCAAGAAACAAAGAAAATGTGGTACCTTTTTCTTCATCACTTTCCAGTTCTACTTTTCCTCCATGTGCTCTAGCAACACTTTTAACTAGTGTTAAGCCCATTCCCCATCCCTGAAGATCGCCGGAACCACTTCCCTGCAATCTATTTAAAAATTTAAAAATAGTCTCCTGTTCTCTTTTAGGAATTGGATTTCCAAAATTATGAACTTTAATAACAATATTTTCACCCAGATCTTCCACGATAATAGAAACTGGCTTTTCTCTTTCCCCGTACTTAATAGCATTTGTAACCAGGTTTTCGGTGACACGCCGGATAGCTGTACCATCAAAGACTCCTATAATTTTATCACTTTTACAGGTATAATTTATTGTGCTATTGTAAATTTCAGAAGCTTCGTTGTAAACCCATTTAACTTCTTTAGCAATATCCATTTCCTCAAAATTAAGAGTAATTCCCTCTCCTGCTTTTACAGAGATGGCATCCAGAAGCCCCTCTAAAAGATCCAGAGATTTTTGCAGGCTATTGATCCCCATTTTTTTCAGGCTATCAAATCTTTCCTTAGTATCTGCAAACTCCATAACATCTAATGAAAAATAAGCCGCAGAAATTGGATTGCGAATATCATGGGCCAGAGTTCCCACTAATTTCTCTCTCATCTCCTGTAAGGAATCATTGAAGGATCTTGCAGAGTTTAACATGGCCATTTCTAAAGAATATTTTAGTATAATCCCTACTTCCCTGAAGTATACCTCATGCTGGATTAAGACGTCAGTTAGAACTCGATGAAAAATTATATACTCCCTGATGATCTGCTCTACCGTATAATGAGATGAAGTGGCCCGATGACGACCATGATCCATGCTGTTTTTTACTACTTCCTCAAATTTTTCCTGTTTATCCACTTCCGAAAATCCTTCATAACGATCGAGAATGCTGGCAATATCCTTTAAAAGATGTGGCAATTGATTTCTCAATGCCAGTTCACTGGAAATACTGGAAGCAGATATTTCATCTTTCACCGTATTCTCCCAGGTATCCATAATTTCAGACACACAGCTATTTAGAACTTCCGCAGCCCTTTTCATTCTTTTAACTTTTAGCCTGTCAAAATAACGTTAAAATTGTTTTTTAACAAGATTATCTAATTAAAAATTATAGAAGAGTTAAATTACAAATTTATCCAAATATAAAGAGCCCGCTTCCCAGCGAGCTTTTTACTATTAAAATTCAAATTACAAATTAAACATTTATAACATTCTTCCTGTAATATTCTATAAGGGCATCTATTGGGCGTCTTACAATATTTCCAATTTCAATGCCATAAGGTTGTGTAACCGCCCTGATGATATCTTCACTAAAATAAGCAATGCTTCCAATAAAATGAACGGGTACAGAGTTCACTTGTGGATAACAAAGAACCCGTGAATGCACAAAATCTGTCATTCCCTCGTGGAGCAGTTTATAGAAATATCCATTTCGCTCATTGGTAAATATAAATTCAGCAAACTGAGCCAGATAGGTATTTGGATTATCTCTTCTATAAAGATGCATCTTGATAGTATCTGAATTTAGGTCGAATTTTTTTTCAAATTTTTCAGCTATATCCGGCGGCATTCTTTTATAGTAATAATCACGAATAAGTCTCTTTCCGAAGTAATTTCCGCTGGCTTCATCCATGAGAATATAACCTAAAGAATCTACCGCCTGATGGATCTTCTCGCCATCATAATAACAACTATTAGAGCCGGTCCCAAGGATACAAACTATACCAGGCTCGGTAGTAGCTGCATACACCGCTGCCACCATATCTTCCATCACCAGAACCTCATCGGCATTGGTAAAATAATTGGCAATGATGCTTTTTAGCAATTCTCTGGGAGTTGGAGTACCGCATCCGGCTCCATAAAAGTGAACCTTCTCGATCTTATTCTTGATCTCAGCAAGTTCAGGATTTTCTGCCAGCCGTTCTTCTAAAATTGGTTCTTTAAAAACAGCGGGGTTTAAACCTTTACTTCGGGTCTTAAAAACCTGTTCTCCTTCATTATTTAGAAGTATCCAGTCACATTTCGTGGAACCTCCATCAGCAATTAAAATCATGCTCCTGTGTAAAAAATTAGATAAAAAAGCCTGAAGCAAACTCACAATGGATCAGTATAGAAACTGTCCAGCTTATCGAATTTCCTTCAGGCTGATATTTTTATAAAGATGCTACGTGAGCAGCAAGGTCTACAAGTTTAGCAGAATAACCATATTCGTTATCATACCAGGCTATAAGCTTGAAGAAATTATCGTTAAGCGCGATTCCTGCTCCTGCATCAAAATTACAGGTGTGGGGATCTGAAACGAAATCCTGACTCACTACTTCCTCATCAGTATAAGAAACAACACCTTTTAATGGTCCATCAGCGGCTTTTTTGAAAGCTGCCTTAATATCATCATAAGTAGCACTCTTCTCTGTTCTCACTGTTAGGTCAACTACAGAAACATCTGTAGTAGGTACTCTAAAAGCCATACCGGTTAATTTACCTTTTAAAGAAGGTATTACTTTGGTTACGGCAACCGCTGCACCGGTAGAACTTGGGATAATATTCGCCATAGCACTACGTCCCAGTCTAAAGTTCTTTTTAGAAGGAGAATCCACTGTAAACTGAGTAGATGTAGATGCGTGTACCGTTGTCATAAGGCCTTCAACAAGTCCAAATTCATCATCAATCACTTTTGCAAGTGGAGCAAGACAATTAGTAGTACATGAAGCATTTGATACAATATGATCGTCTGCAGTTACATCCTGATGGTTTACTCCCATCACGAACATTGGAGCCGTTTTAGAAGGAGCTGAAATTACCACTTTCTTCGCGCCCGCATCAAGGTGTGCTTTTGCGTTATCTTTATCGGTGAAAATTCCGGTACAGTCAAGTACAACTTCCACTTCAACATCACTCCACTTAAGATCTGCTGGATTTTTTTCTGAAGTAACCCGTATTTTGTTACCATCTACAAACAGGTTACCGTCTTTAACTTCTACAGATCCTTTATATTTTCCATGAACTGAATCATATTTTAGCAAATATGCCAAATGATCAACATCAAGTAAATCATTTATCGCTACTACTTCTACATTTTCATTTTGAGCGGCTATACGAAAGGCTATCCTTCCGATACGTCCAAAACCGTTAATTCCAATTTTTGTACTCATTTTCTTTGGTTTTTAATTAGACCGAAGTGATGTCTGCCACCCTCCGTAATTCTTTATCTATTTTTGCACCGTCCTTTATGGCGGTTTTTAGATCTACATGAACCACCTTTTGATGGTGGATCCCGATCATGATCTCTGATTTTCCTTTCATAAGAGCTTCAACAGCACCTACCCCCAGTTTACTTGCCAGTACGCGATCAAAACAACTTGGAGAACCGCCACGCTGTATATGTCCTAAAACCGAAACCCTTATTTCGTAATCATCCATATTCTCTTCAATGAACTGTGCCAGTTCAAAAATGTTCTTACCACTTTTTTCTCCTTCGGCCACAACGATAATACTGGAAGTTTTACCAGATTTCTTACTCTTTCTTAGGGATTCTATAAGTCGTTCAGCTCCCAGGTTCTCTTCAGGGATAAGAATTTCTTCAGCTCCAGCTCCAATTCCACTATTCAAAGCAATATCACCAGCATCTCTTCCCATCACCTCGATAAGAAAAAGGCGATTATGTGAACTTGCCGTATCACGAATCTTATCGATAGCTTCTACAACAGTATTCAAGGCAGTATCATAGCCCAGGGTATAATCGCTTCCATTGATGTCGTTATCTATGGTCGCCGGAATCCCAACAATAGGAAAATTGAACTCCTGGCTGAACAGCTGCCCCCCGGTAAAAGTACCGTCACCACCTATTACCACCAATGCGTCCACATTATTAGCTATAAGATTATCGTAGGCTTTTTTTCTGCCTTCTTTTGTTTTAAATTCTTTTGAACGGGTAGATTTTAAAAATGTTCCTCCCTTATTTATAATGTTTCTAACCGAGCGAGCATCAAGTTTTTCAAAATCGGCTTCTATGAGCCCCTGATAACCCCTGTAAATACCCGTACATTCCAACTTATAGAACGAACAGGCACGAACTACTGCTCTAATGGCAGCATTCATTCCCGGAGCGTCTCCTCCGGAGGTTAGTATTGCGATGTTTCTTATTTGTTTTTTGGCCATTTAGCTCAAAACTATTCTATTTAGATACGATAACCTAATATCGGGAAAATCTCAAACGTTTTCGGTTAATAAGTAATAAAAAAAGCCGCTTCAGAGCGGCTTTTCACAAAAATTTAGCAGTTTAATTATCTATTTATCAAAATTTTACATTCCCAGGGTCCAAAGTCCATTTTATGGTTTGAACTGAAGCTTATAGTAGTATCATTCAGGTAATCTTTAAATTCTCCATTTATAGCTATTAAAAAATTTTTGTGGCGCATCCGTCATATTTGAAATATAATATAATTCTTTGCCTGAGGCTTCTCTTTTAAACGCCATAACTTTCTTTTCATCTTTAGTTTTTAGGCTGATATAAGCAGCTGCATTTTTACCAAAGTGCAAGGCCTCATTCGTATTTTAAGTTCTGCCAGTTTCACCAACGGCGGATAAACTTTGCCTTTGGTTTTTGGAATGGTATCTTTTTTAAAGAACTTAAGCCCTTTATCCATAAGGAAAATTAGTGTTTTTATATTTTAAGTTTTAGGCGGAATGTTCATTAATGTAATTCTATAAGCATAGATTTTTTCCCGCCAATATTAAGGGTACCCTGAAGTTTCACCAATTCTCCTGAAATAATATCTGTTCCAGTCTGGTGTTCTTTTATTCCTTCTGCATATTTTGAGAGATCCAACTGTTGCTTCACAGGATTATTATTTATGAGTACCATTATCGTTTCATCCTCAGTATATCTAAAATAAACATAGACATTGTTTTCTGGTAAGAACTGAAGCAATTTTCCAAAATGAAGTGCTTTATGATTTTGACGATAAATAAGAAGCTTTTTTGTAAATGAATAATAAGCCTCTTGTGACTTATCCCGACCTTCAGCAGTAAAAGCTGAAGTTTTGTCTGTTTCCCATCCTCCCGGGAAATCTCTCCTTATATCTCCATCACCTTTTCCTTTATCACCACGCATTCCAATTTCACTTCCATAATATAATTGCGGAATTCCTCTTGTGGTCAAGATAAGGGTCATAGCCAGCTTATATTTATCCAGATCTCCGTTATAAATCTCGTTGAACCTGTTAGTATCATGATTTTCAATAAAAACAAGGAGATTGTTAATATCTGGATAAAGAAAATCATTTACAAAATTTTCATATGCTTTGATCATCCCACGATCCCAGGAAGCCTCATTTTCATTGAACATTCCACTAATAGCATCATGTAGTGTGAAATCCATTACCGAAGGTAAGTAAGAATTATAGTTCTGTATCGCTCCAATTTCACTGTCTTTTTGCCAGTATGAGATTTGAGCCTGGTCATGCATCCAGACTTCACCAACAATATTAAAATTTGGATATTCATCTATGATTGCTTTCGTCCATTTCGCAATTCCTTCCTTATCATTATAAGAATAAGTGTCTACCCGAAAACCGTCCAGTCCAGCATATTCTACCCACCAGATCGCATTCTGTATAAGATAATTTAAAACCAGTGGATTGTCCTGATTAAGATCTGGCATCGTCCTGGTAAACCAACCATCCACACAATATTTGAAATCTCTTTTTGATCCATGAGGATCGTATTGGGTGGTCATTCGATAATTTGAATTCTCATATCCGGGAAACTGATTTATCCAATCGTAAGTTGGTAAATCCTTGATCATCCAGTGTTCTGCTCCCCAGTGATTAGTGACATAATCCATAATAAGCTTCATATCCCTTTTATGCATTTCAACGGCCAATCTACGGTAATCTTCATTCGTTCCATATCTTGGATCGATATTGTAAACATCACTCTGGGCATAGGTATGATAAGAATATGCGGGATCATTATCTTCCAGCAATGGAGTACTCCATAAAGCGGTAATTCCCAGGTCTTGCAGATAATCCAGGTGATCTATCACTCCCTGAATATCACCACCATGCCTTCCTCCCTGCTCACCACGATTTACTTTTTCCTGCATTTTAGAATCGGAATCATTGTTGGCATTTCCATTAGCAAATCTATCAGGCATTATAAGATAAATAGCATCGGAAGCATTAAAGCCCTGGCGCATTGCAGAACCCACTTCTCTGGCTTTGAACTCATAGTTCTTAGTGAAAAACTTTCCTTCAGAAGAAAAGTGAAAGGTATATTCTCCCGGCTCAAGCTTTCCGGAATTAATTGTGACAAACAAATAATTAGGATTTTCAGTCCTCCTAATATTGTTTATGATCAAGGGTTTTTCAGCTTCTATTTCATATTTGGAAATATTCTCTGCATACATCATAATCTGAAGTTCATCCAGTTTCATATCACTCCACCAGAAAGGCGGTTCAATCTTATCGATTTGGGTCAATGCATTAGAGCTCATAATTATAGAAAGAAGAAAATTAATCTTTTCATTTTAGGAGTTAAAGAAAATACTAATCATTTAGAATAGTATTTTAATTTCATTTAATTTATACACTTATAGGTTGATTTGGAATAACTAACAGCTTCTTACCCTTTACAAGGATTTCAAGTGAACCCGTTCCTTCAAGTGTGAAATTGGTTTTTTTGGAAGACACATTCACCTTGAGTATCCTTTCCCTGAAATTTACCTTAAACGAATAAGCTTCCCATTTTTCAGGAATTTGAGGCTCAAAGGATAGCTGATCATTTTTAACTCTCATTCCTCCAAATCCTTCAACAATACTCATCCAGGTTCCAGCCATACTGGTGATATGGCATCCCTGTTCTACTTCATTATTATAATCATCCAGATCCAGTCTCGCTGTTCTTACATAGAAGTTATAAGCCTGCTCCATTCTTCCAAGCAATGCAGCCTGAATACTATGGATGCAAGGAGAAAGTGAAGACTCATGTACCGTTAGCGGTTCATAGAAATCAAAATGTTTCTCCAGCTCTTCTTTACTAAAATGATCCTCAAAAAAATAGAAGCCCTGGAGGACGTCTGCCTGTTTAATATAACAGGACCTTAATATCCTATCCCAACTCCATTTTTGGTTGATTGGTCTATATTTCCTGTCTAGTTCCTGTACTGGGATGATCTCTTTATCAAGGAATCCGTCCTGTTGCAAATCCACTCCGTACTCCTCAGAATAAGGAAAATACATATGATCTGCAACTTCTTTCCAGTTGGCAAGCTCCCCTTCATTAAGGGAAGTTAATCCCATTACACGACCATAATCATCAGGGTATCCATCCTTTACCTTATCTATCATTTCCACGCAATAATCAATACACCATTTGGCGATATAATTGGTATACCAGTTATTATTGACGTTATTCTCATATTCATTAGGACCGGTAACCCCAAGGATCACATATTGGTTCTTCTTTTTACTAAGGTTAGCTCGTTGATGCCAGAATCTGGCGATCGCGATCATCACTTCAAGCCCTTTCTCTGGAATATAACTGAAGTCGCCCGTATACCTTACGTAATTATATATAGCAAATATCATTGCTCCATTCCGGTGGATTTCCTCAAAGGTGATCTCCCATTCATTATGACTTTCCTCTCCATTCATGGTTACCATTGGGTAAAGTGCAGCGCCATTGGAAAATCCAAGTTTTGTAGCGTTCTCTTTGGCTTTTTCCAGGTGGTTGTATCGATAGGATAATAATTTTCTGGCAACCTTTTGATCTTTTGTGGCCATATAGAAAGGAATACAATAGGCTTCGGTATCCCAGTAGGTGCTACCGCCATACTTTTCACCAGTAAATCCTTTGGGTCCAATATTAAGCCTTTCGTCTTTTCCTAAATAGGTTTGATTCAATTGAAAAATATTGAAGCGTATTCCCTGCTGTGCTTTTACATCTCCAGAAATAGTAATATCTGCCATTTCCCAGATCCTGGACCAGGCATCTTTTTGCTCATATTTGAGTTTTTCGAAACCTTTTTTCACTGCCTTGTCTAAAACTGAAGCCGCAGCCTGAATAAGTTCAGTATCCTTATGATTCATATCGGTTACATACCCGGCATACTTGATGATCGCAATGGGTTCTCCTTTTTTAGCTTCCACTGAATATACGAAAGACACCCTGTCTTCACTGGTTTTGGTTTCAGGTTGAATACTTAATTTTTGACCATTCTGAAAAATTTCAGATTGCATATAGGTTCCTACATGATATTCGGTCTTTAGAGTTTTAGAAACCAGAAAACCTTGTTGGTTTTCAGCTTTCACTTCTATAGTTCGCCAAAAACGCTCTTCCCAGTTAGCATCGGTATTGGTTATGCTTCCGTCAAGGTAAGGATCAAACCGAACGGTAGCGTCAAAATTTAAAGGAGTTACTTCAAATTTTATAGCACCCAGCTCGTCATTAACAATAGAAAGAAAGCGAAGTGCCTTTACCATGATCTGATCTCCCGAGGGCAGCGTGGCTTCAAAAGTACGTGCAAGGTAACCTTCCTTCATGTTCAATCCTCTTCTAAAATTAGAAACAGAAGTACAGCTATTAAGGTCAAGTGGTTCGTCATTCACAAATACATTAATCCCGATCCAGTTTGGAGCGTTCAATACCTTGGCAAAATACTCCGGGTAGCCATTTTTCCACCAGCCCACTTTGGTTTTATCGGGATAATAAACCCCTCCAATATAACTTCCCTGCAAACTGGGACCGGAATATTGCTCTTCAAAATTGGCACGCTGGCCCATAGCTCCATTTCCAATACTGAAAAGGCTTTCGGAAGATTTCACTCTGGCCCTATCAAATTCCTCTTCTATTATTGACCAGTTATCTGGCTTGATATAATCCTTATCCATTTTTACCTTTTCTCAATAATTTTTCCATAAACTCGATATCTATTTCCGTGAAATCGCTAAAAACATAATCTGCCTCATTTAAGATTTTTTTATCCCCAATTCCAATGCTTAGCATTCTTCCATTTTTGGCCGCTTGAATTCCCGCTACAGAATCTTCGAATACGATACAATCTTCCGGTTTTACATGTAATCTTTCAGCCGCGATAATAAACACCTCTGGGTCGGGCCTTGCCTTGCTTACATCGTTTCCATCAACAATAGCATCAAATCTGTCATATAAATTTATTTTATTAAGGATAGAACGTGCATTTTTACTGGCAGATCCAAGCGCCAATGGAATTTTATTTTCCTTAAGGTAATCCAGTAATTTGGGCACCCCGGGAAGGATCTCATCTTCCCCCATTTTTTCTACATAAGAAAGATAGTTCTCATTTTTAAGCGCCATCTGCCTGTTAAACTCATCTTTGGTGAGTTCCATATTTCCCCATTTAATGATCTTTTTTAATGATTCTGCACGGCTTACGCCTTTTAATTGTTCATTCTGTTCTTCAGTAAAATCGAAACCAAGTTCGTTAGCGAGTTTTTTCCAGGCCTTAAAATGAAATTTTGCTGTGTCTACTATTACGCCATCAAGGTCAAAAATGACTGCTTTATAATTCTTCATCGATATTAATTATTTAATGGTCCGGACCCTTAAAGTCAAAAGCCCTGCCAGTATCATGGAAAAACCTCCTCCATCAAGGCATATATTGGCCTCCAAAAAAATCTTTTACAAGAAAACCTAAAATTATGGCTGTAAAAATCTGTGGAATGACAATAAAAAAGTTAAGCTCCCATATAATATTCCATTTTAGCTGAAGGTAATGTTCCTGAAAGCAACGCATAAAGAATAGACGGAATACTTGCCAAGGCCACCTCCAGGCCAATCATTGCTACCAATAACCTAACATTATCTCCAGATCTCCAGGAAAATAAATGGAAATAAAAACCATTCCTCCTAAAGATAAGGCAATTAAATGGTTACTTTATAACGCGTCTTATTGGTATCGGAAAAAATGAGCGATGCAGCAATTCCAATATACACCGTAAATATTCCTGTCACCCTGTTGGCTTCACCATGGTAAACTTCGGCGGTAGTATGGCTGGTTTCAAATAAATCACCCTTTTTGCAAGCGTACTTTAAATCCACTTTGAGAACAATGCAAAACAGCCTTATAGGCTTTTTCTTATTTTCTCAAGTCTCATAAACCTCAAGCTCTAGCGGAGAATATTCGTTGATTTGAATAAGGGTCCCTTACAAAGACATTTAAACTACTACGTCGCAATATTGACCACTTTATAGCGAGATGCGATTGACGATTTTTCTGAAGTTGAACTTTGGGATGGCAATGCCAGCGTACCAAAAAATTATGTTGAAAAAACAGGAAGCGGCGCTTTCGATTTTGCCACATTTTACAAACTAGAAGAAGGTTTTGACAGACATGAAGATCTAAAATATCTGGAAAAAGATATGCTTTGGAAATCTCACCCTGAAAAAGCGGTAAGTTTTACGGCAAATAATGACACAGAGAAAGATAGTAATGAAGATAATTATATAGCTTCAGAAAATAAATTGAAAGCTATGACTTTTATTCTTACCCATCCAGAATACGCTATTATTTTTTATTTAGTTTTTGAAAACCTTGATTTTCAGGGTGAAATAAAAAATCTTATTGCGATACATAATATTATCGCCAGAGTTGAAATAGAAATTCTTATGCTGATGATGATTAGTAAATTATGAAATGGAGTGAAAGTCGTGAAAACACCGGATTAATTCTTTATATTAGCATCATTAACAGCACCAAATAAAGGGCTGTAAGTTCAAACTGAAATAATGTTACCCCTAATGGATTACAGTGGTAACTCAACATATTACCCTACCCCAGATGAAAATGGAGAGGTTACCATTGAAGCATCCTCAAATGTTATGCAATTTGGTCAATCGCAAAATTAAAGAGTTTATTTTTGAATTTTCATAGGTGTTAATTCAAAGAAGGCTCCGCAATAGCGGAGCCTCTTTATTTTATGTTTTTCGTTTCTTAATCACACGTATTTCCTTCCCTTTTTTCCGATTTCCAGGCCTAATCATCCCATTCTGCCCGGAAAATAATTATGCAAATCATAAAAATTAAATTTTTAAAATTTGTCAACTTTTTATTGTTAGTAAATTTTTAATATACTGATTATCAATATATTAACATTCTTTACTTGATAACTTTTTCTAAATGATTTGTTAATTGTCTCATTTCTTTACGTAGCTTTACATTGCTCGAATAAGAATATCTAACCTAAAAAATTCATTTCTATGCCTGTACAAGAAAAACCAGTCGTTCCACAAACATATACCCAGGAGCAGGCTTATGAAGCATCTCTAAAATATTTTAAAGGAGATGATCTTGCTGCCCGTGTTTGGGTGAATAAGTATGCCCTTAAAGATTCTCAGGGGAATATTTATGAACTTACACCGGATGATATGCACAGACGAATCGCCAAAGAAATTGCGCGAGTCGAAAAGAAATATCCTAATCCAATGAGTGAAGATGAGGTTTTTGACCTTATCAAAAACTTTAAGTATATCGTTCCGCAGGGGAGTCCTATGGCGGGGATTGGTAACCCCTATCAGGTAGGGTCTTTATCTAACTGTTTTGTAATTGGTAATGATGGTAATTCAGATTCTTATGGTGGGATCATGAAAATAGACCAGGAACAGGTACAGCTTATGAAACGCCGTGGTGGAGTTGGCCATGACCTTTCTCACATACGTCCTAAAGGATCTGCAGTAAAAAATTCGGCACTTACCTCTACAGGGATCGTTCCTTTTATGGAACGTTATTCAAATTCAACCAGAGAGGTGGCTCAGGATGGTCGCCGTGGAGCTTTGATGCTATCGGTTTCTATCAATCACCCAGATGCTGAAGATTTCATTGATGCGAAAATGGAACAGGGCAAAGTTACAGGCGCCAATGTTTCGGTAAGAATTGATGATAACTTTATGAAAGCTGTTAAGAATAACAGCAATTATACTCAAAAGTATCCTGTTTTTAGTGAATCCCCTAAATTCTCTAAGGAGATTGAAGCAGAAAACCTCTGGAAAAAGATCGTTCACAATGCGTGGAAATCTGCTGAGCCCGGGATACTTTTCTGGGATACGGTGATCAACGAATCGGTGCCTGATTGTTATGCCGATCTAGGTTACAAAACGGTTTCTACCAATCCTTGTGGTGAAATTCCTCTTTGTCCTTATGATTCCTGTCGTTTACTTGCGATCAACCTATTCTCTTATGTAGAAGAACCATTTACAAAAAAGGCGAAATTCAACTACGAACTTTTCAAAAAACATATCGCCGCAGCCCAGAGAATTATGGATGATATTATAGATCTTGAACTTGAAAAGATCGATAACATCCTGGCCAAGATCGATGCAGACCCTGAAAATGAAGAAGTAAAAGGAGTAGAAAAGAATCTATGGCTGAATATTCGTAAAAAGGCTTACGAAGGACGTCGTACCGGAATTGGTATCACTGCTGAAGGTGATATGCTTGCCGGACTTGGCATTAAATACGGAAGCGAGGAAGGAATTAATTTTTCGGTAGAAATTCATAAAAATATTGCGCTTGCAGCATATCGTGCTTCGGTGGATACCGCAAAGGAAAGGGGCGCTTTTTCGATCTTCGATTCCGAACGCGAAAAAGATAATCCTTTTATCTTAAGGCTTAAAGATGAAGACGAAAAGCTTTATTATGACATGCTTGAGTTTGGAAGAAGAAATATTGCACTTCTTACCATCGCCCCAACAGGAACAACCAGTTTAATGACTCAGACCAGCTCCGGAATTGAACCTGTATTTCTTCCTGTTTATAAAAGAAGAAGGAAAGTAAATCCTAACGATAAGAATGCTCGTGTTGATTTTGTAGATGAAGTTGGAGATTCCTGGGAAGAGTACGTGGTTTTCCACCACAGATTCAAGGAATGGATGACGGCTAACGGTCATGATATCAACAAGAATTACTCTCAGGAAGAACTGGACAGGCTGGTTAAAAAATCACCCTATTATCAGGCGACTTCAAATGATGTTGATTGGCTGAGCAAGGTAAAGATGCAGGGAGCAGTTCAAAAATGGATAGATCACTCTATTAGTGTGACTATTAATTTACCGAATGATGCGACCGAAGAACTTGTGGGGCAACTTTATCTGGAAGCATGGGAAGCAGGATGTAAAGGGGTTACGGTATATCGTGATGGATCACGTTCTGGTGTCCTTATTTCTAATGAAGAAAAGAAAGAGGAAGAAGCCGAAGTTACCAATGGTGCTTTCCCATTGAAACGTCCTCAAACCTTAACTGCTGATGTTGTTCGCTTCCAGAATAATAAAGATAAGTGGATCGCCTTCATAGGACTCGTTGATGGAAGACCTTATGAGATCTTTACGGGTTTTGCTGATGATGAAGAAGGAATTCTAATCCCACGATGGGTAAACCAAGGATTGATTATAAAGAACTACGATGAAAATGGAAATTCACGATATGATTTCCAGTATCAAAACAAACGTGGATATAAAACTACTATAGAAGGTCTTTCTCATAAGTTTAATCCTGAATACTGGAACTATGCAAAACTGATTTCGAGTACCCTCCGCCACGGAATGTCTATAGATAAAGTGGTAGACCTTATCAATAGCCTTCAACTTGATAACGAATCTATCAATACCTGGAAAAATGGTGTGGTTAGAGCTTTAAAACGTTTTATTGCTGATGGTACTCTTGCTAGAAAGGAAAAATGTAATAATTGTAACTCCTCAAATCTGATATACCAGGAAGGGTGCTTGACCTGTAAGGACTGTGGTTCTTCAAAATGTGGTTAATTTTCTGTTATAACTGCAAAAAAAGGCTCTCAGTGATGAGAGCCTTTTTTGGTTATAAGTTTTTTACTTAAAAAACTAATTAATCGATATCACAAATACTTACACCCTCCTTTAGTGCAGCAATCTTATCATCCCAGGTAGGTATGAACTCCTGAGCCACAAAACCATCAAAACCTGTATCATAAATGGCCTGCATGATGGCTGAATAATTAAGTTCCTGTGAATCATTGATTTCATTTCTTCCAGGAACTCCTCCTGTATGGTAATGATTTATGTATTCGTGGTTCTCTCTTATAGTTCTAATTACATCTCCCTCCATGATCTGCATATGGTAAATATCATAAAGAAGCTTGAAATTAGGTTTATCCAGTTCCTTTGCCAGGGCAACTCCCCAGTTGGTATGGTCACACATATAATCTGCATGATCCACCTTACTGTTAAGTAACTCCATGACAAGGTTTACATTTTTGGGAGCAGCATATTCCAGCAATGGAGTGAGCCCTTTTACACAATTTTTTAAGCCAGTTTGCTCATCCATGCCATGACGATTTCCGGAAAAACAGATCACATTTTTAATATTATGTTCCGCGGCTTTATCAATAAGACCGCGATAAGCTTCTTGAAGTTTTTTATGATTAGCGGGCTCATTAAATCCATCGGTAATACTGGCAAAATCATCGGTCGCCATAGAACAAACAAGCCCCTCTTTTTCTACCGTCTCCCATTCGGAAGGTTTTAAAAGATCCATTCCGGTAATTCCTAATTTCACACAGGCCTGTGCAAATTCCTTCAGCGGGATATCAGAGTATGGCCATCGACAAACCGAAAGATTTATCTTTCCCAAAAAGATCGAATTATCTTCAAGCTGTTCTAAGGCCTCGGAAGCAAAAAGATTTGAGGTGCCTGCAAGTCCCAAAAATCCAGCTCCAAGTCCAAGACTTTTGATTACTTTTCTTCTGTTTATTTTCTCTGACATGACATTAAATTTCTTAAAAATAAGAATAAACGTAATATTTACTATTAATAATTATGAACTTTTCCGAATCAGGCAATTTCGAAATTGTAACCCGACTTTAAAAGTTTCTGATAATTATTAGAATTAAATTTATGGAGAAAAGCACCTCTTTTGCTTCCGCTTTTATCTTTTTCGTCCAATTTCTCCAAAACATTTAGCGATAATACTTTTTTCCTGAAATTTCTATCGTCCAGTTCACGCTGGTAGATTGCTTCATAAAGTTTTTGTAATTGCGGAATAGTGAATTTTTGAGGTAATAATTTAAAACCGATGGGTTTGTAACGGGCATTTTGTTTTAGTTGCATGAGCGCATCATGTACCATTTCATTATGGTCAAGTATTAAAAGAGGTAAATGATTGATCTCATACCAATGCGCACCGTATTCCTCCACAAGTTTTTCATCAGACTCATCTATACGTATAAGAGCATACTGAGTTACAGAAATACAACGGTATCCGGGATCACGGTCTTTTTTACCATAGGTTTTTAATTGATCCATAAAAACATTCTCCAGGCCGGTGGTTTCCTTAAGAACCCTTCGGCCCGCTTCTGATAGGTCTTCATCAAGTTGAACAAAGCTTCCTGGCAGGGACCACTCTCCTTGCAGGGGTGCTACTTTTCGTTTGAAAACTAATAGTTTTAATTTCCCGGAATCGAACCCAAAAATAATGCAGTCTGTCGCAACATACATTTTTTCCTTTACCTTATATAGATCCGTAATATTCTCTGCCATTCTAAAAGATTTGGATAAAGATAAATATTTATAAAAAATTCATAAATGAAAATTACTGTATATATTACATTTATTATATTTGAATTTTATTTATTAAAATTTAGCAATTATCAGATCCTTTAAAAAAAACCCAGAAACCTTCCAAAAGTTTGAGTCGGAGGTAAGCGTAAAGTCTCCGGGAAGAATCAATCTTATTGGGGAACATACCGACTATAATGATGGCTTCGTACTTCCAAGTGCCATTGATAAAAAGATCAATTTCAAATTCAGAAAAAACGAAACGGAAAATTTTTGCCGTGTTTACAGTGAAACTTTTTCTACTGGAATAGAATTCCAGCTTGACAAAAAACTGGTTCATGGCAATGGGTGGGAAAATTATATTCTGGGTGTAATAGATGAAATTAAGAAAACAGGAAAAGAACTGGAAGGTTTCGACTGTATTCTTAGTAGTGAACTTCCTGTAGGAGCCGGCATTAGTTCTTCTGCCGCCTTGGAATGTGGTTTTGCAGGCGGGCTTAATCAGCTTTTTGATCTTGGGCTTAGCGATCTTGATATAGTGAAACTATCCCAAAAAGCCGAAAACAATTTTGTGGGTTCCAACTGCGGAATCATGGACCAGTATGCCTCGGTAATGAGTAAAAAAGGAAACCTGATTTTACTGGATTGTCGCAGTCTGGAATCCCAATATATCCCCGCCGATTTCAAAAACTGTAAATTATTACTTCTAAATACCAATGTCTCCCATAACCTGGCTGAAAGCGAATATAATACACGTCGCAGGGAATGCGAGGAAGCGATTAAAATCATTCAGCAAAGTAAACCGGAAATAAAATCACCACGTGATCTTACTTTTGAAATTCTGGAAGAATATAAAAATGAGATCAGTACGCAAATGTTTAAACGTCTGGATTATGTTCTGCATGAAAATAAAAGGGTTCTGGATGCTTCAAATGCTCTGAAGAAAGGAGACCTTAAAAAGTTTGGAAAACTAATGTATGGTTCTCACGATGGCCTTCAGCATAATTATGAGGTGAGCTGCCCGGAATTAGATTTTCTGGTAGATTATTCCAGAAAAAGAGATTTTATATATGGTTCAAGAATGATGGGCGGCGGTTTTGGCGGATGTACCATTAATTTAATTGAAGAAGATAAAATTTCTAACTATATAAAGGAAGTAAATAAAGCATATTTTCAAGAATTCAACATAGCACTTGATGCCATTATAGTTCTTCCGGATGAAGGAACGCAAATTTCAAAACAATAGAATTATGAATACCAGTCTAAATGACTCTCCACATAGAAGATATAATATTTTAACCGGTGAATGGATATTAGTATCTCCTCATCGAACGAAAAGACCCTGGCAGGGAAAAACAGAAGATAAAAAGCAGGTCAAAAAGGAAACTTATGATGCTACATGTTATTTGTGTCCCGGAAATACAAGAGCTAGCGGTGAAACAAATCCTAATTATAAAGACCCCTACTCCTTTATTAATGATTTTTCATCGCTGCTTCCGGACACTCCTTCATTAGAAAAAAATGAAGGTCTTTTTAAAGCCGACAGTGAAAAAGGAATTTGCAAAGTAGTTTGTTTTTCGCCCGATCACTCTCTCACCCTCCCATTAATGGAAGTTGAAGATATTACCAAAGTTATTCAGATGTGGAAAAAGGAATATCTGGAACTGGGTTCAAAAGACTTTATCAATTATGTTCAGATCTTCGAAAATAAAGGAGCTATTATGGGTTGTAGCAATCAGCATCCACATGGACAGATATGGTCTCAATCCTCTATCCCTACCGAAATTCTTAAGAAATCAGGCAAGCTTAAGGAGTATTGGAAGGAAAATAAAACAAGTCTTTTAAGCGATTATCTCGAACAGGAACTGGAAGCTGACGAAAGGATTCTTGAGGAAAACGAACATTTTGTAGCCCTTGTCCCTTACTGGGCAGTTTGGCCTTTTGAAGCTATGATAGTACCAAAAAGACATCTTCAGCATATTGGCCAGTTAAATACTGAAGAAGAGAAGTCGTATGCCGATATCCTTAAAAAACTTACGATAAAATACGACAACCTATTCGAGACTTCGTTCCCCTACTCTTCTGGTATCCACCAGATGCCCACAGATGGAAAAGAATATCCAGAATGGCATTTTCATATGAGTTTCTACCCGCCACTCCTGCGCTCAGCAACAGTGAAAAAATTCATGGTAGGTTATGAAATGTTCGCCGGACCTCAACGAGATATTACTGCAGAACAGGCTGCAAAAAGACTGAATGAACTTTCAGGTACACATTATCTGAAATAAAAGAAGAGCATGGAAAGCAAGATTACTTTAAAGGAATTATCAAAACTATTGAATGTTTCAGTAAGCACTGTTTCCAAAGCTCTTAATGATAGTCCAGAAATAAGTGATAAAACCAGGGAGCGTGTAAAAGAACTTGCTGCTTTAAATCATTATGTGCCAAATGTGGTTGCACAGAACCTAAAATTAAGACAAACCCGAACAATAGGGGTGATAATTCCCGCTATACTTCCTCACTTCTTTGCCCAGGCCTTACATGGCATTGAAACAAAGGCAACTGAACTTGGGTATAAGATTGTTATTTGTATATCAAATGAATCCAGGGAAAAAGAGGCGGAGAGTCTTCAAACATTGGTTAGAGGTGGCGTGGATGGATTAATCATGTCACTCTCTCAGGAAACGCAGGCAAGTATGGACATACAGCACCTGAAAGATCTATATAATTATAAAATTCCCCTGGTGCTTTTTGATCGTGTGTTAGATAATTTTCTATGTGATAAAATTTGTATCAATGATTCTTTACAGGCTGAACAAGCGACAACAGAGCTTTTTAACTCAGGTTGCAAAAAGGTTGCTTATATCTCTCGAATCTCACATACAAGTGTGGATGATCAAAGAAAAAATGGCTACTTGGAGGCTGTAAAAAAACAAGATGCTATGAAAAAATTTATAGATTTTGAGCATGATGATTTTCCAGATGACTATGTAAGAGATCTAATAAAAGATCAAAATTATGATGGTTTCCTGGCGTCAGACGAACTTTCGGCAATTCTTACAATGAAAAGTATTCTTAACTCTGGCTTAAAGATTCCTGAAGATGTCTGCATTATAGGTTTCACAAACGGATTAATGAGTGAACATTTTCTTCCATCGCTTAGTACGGTAGATCAACATGATGAAGAACAGGGAAAACTGGCCATGGAAACAATGGTAAACCGCATAGAGGGAAAACTTCCGCCTGAATCCATGGAATATAAGCTGGAAACTTCAATAATCCACAGGAATTCAACCAGACGAGACATACCAGATTAGTGATTAAATCATAAAACCGTATTTAACCATATCTTAAATAAAAAATCCCGAAGTTTTACTTCGGGATTTTTTTATGACAATTGGCCCTATTACCAGAACAGCGCATAAAGCATAACAATTATAAATATAATCGCAAAGCTGCAAATATTGAATACCGGACCAGTTTCAAAAAGCCCTTTTGTAATCTTGATCGATTTTTCCTGGATCTTCCCACCCGTCTGAAGATAACTAATGATTACCATCACTATCATTGTTAGTATCCATGTTGCCATCATCTGGTGCATAAATGGCCAGTTGATAAAGAAGATAGAATCACTCCATCCATTGGGTGCAACTTTAAAGTAAAATGCGATTGGAATGGAAACAAGAACTCCCCAAATGGCTGCTCTATTAGTAGTTTTTCTCCAGAACAAACCTAATATGAATACCGCTAAGATACCCGGACTAACTACACCGGTATACTCCTGAATATATTGAAAAACCTGTCCAAGATTCTTTAATTGAGGAGCAAGTATTATTGCTATGATCAATGCAATACTTGCAGTAACCCTCCCAACATTAACCAATCTTTTTTCAGACTTTCCTTTTTTATGGAAGAACGGTTTATAAATATCCATAGTAAATATGGTGGCTGTTGAGTTAAGCATGGAGGCTAAAGATGAAACGATCGCAGCCGCCAGAGCAGCAAGTACTAGTCCTTTTAATCCGGCTGGTACAAACTCTTTAATTAACCATGGAGCAGCATTATCATTAATTACACTTCCACTATCACTAAAGAAGGAAGCATCGGCAACTCCAGCCACTATATTTCCACTCGGATCTGCATTCATTACAAAGGCAATAATCCCGGGAATTACAATAATCAAAGGAATAAGAAGTTTTAGAAAACCAGCCAGTACAATACCTTTTTGCGATTCCCTTAAACTTTTAGCCGCAAGGGTTCTTTGTATGATATACTGGTTGAAGCCCCAATAATACAGGTTTGCGACCCACATTCCTCCTATAAGTACTGCAAGACCTGGAAGATCCCACCACGCATCTTTTCCATTCGGGGTTATGATCTCACCTTTATCCAGGATCATGGAGAATTTTTCAGGCACCTCCTCATAGATCTTGATCATACCGTGAATAATATTTCCATCATCCGAAACATGCTCTAGAGCGATTACAGTCGTGATCAAACCACCCGCTACAAGCAACACCACCTGCACCACATCGGTCCAGGCAACAGCAGATAGTCCGCCGTATAAGGAATAAGCTGCTGCAAATAGAGCAAGACCTATAATACTTTCCATAAAAATGGATCCATCCCCGGTACCGATAATGGTATCTAAAGCCGTCGCCCCTAAGTAAAGTACAGAAGTAAGATTTACAAAAATGAAAAGGCAGATCCAGAAAACAGCAAGAATAGTCTTGAGACTTTCACTATATCGTACCTCGATAAATTCAGGAATTGTATAGAGCTTTTTTTCAATAAAAACCGGCAAAAAGTATTTACCTACTATAATTAGAGTTAAAGCAGCCATCCATTCGTAAGATGCTATTGCTAAACCTAAAGCAAATCCGGAACCGGACATTCCTATAAACTGTTCTGCCGAAATGTTCGCGGCTATTAGCGAGGCTCCAATAGCCCACCAGGGCAACGATTTACTCGCCAAGAAATAATCTTCTGAAGTATTTCCTTTCCCTCGGGACATCCAGAGCCCAACACCCATAATAACCAGGGCATAGGCAATAAAGACTATAACATCCAGTAATTCAAATTCCATATTAATGATTAGTTTTAATTGTTAATGTATACTTCAGAGATCTCTTTTACTTCTATAAAAAACCTTTTTAGATAACCACTGGGGAAAATATTTCAAGGCTAAAATACCTGAATTAATATTCCTTTCATAAGGTTTTCTTAAATTTTGGTTAAATATAAAATTATAATGTTGAAACGTACATATTACATATAATAATTATAGAATCATTTTGCCGAAAAAGAGAAAATAATCTCGTTTTCATATGTTTCTCCAGGTTTTAAAATGCTGCTAGGAAAATTTCTAAAATTTGGAGCATCTGGATAGTTCTGTGCCTCAATAGCCACAGCCGGATACTTTTTATCTATTTCACTTAAATAAGTCCAGGTATCGGGAAGACTTTCCGGAGAATAAATCACCAAAACCGGCTGATTACTATTCACTTTTAGCTTTATGCCGCTAAGTGGAGCAAAAAGCTGTGCCTGAACCTCATCATCCATGACATCCAGTACATACACATCATCCAGTTCCCTGTTCCCGAGCAGACGGCTTTCACGATAATCTTTAGGATTTTTCTTCAACTTGGTAAGATTTCCAGTAGGAAGGTTCTTGTCATCAAGTTCCAGAATTTTAGAAGCATTCACCTGCATAAAGTGATCACTTACACTGCCTCCACCGTTAAGATTAAAGTAAGTATGATTTGTAATATTGACAATGGTTTCCTTATCGGTCTTTGCGGAATAGGATATTTTTATTTCATTTTCTTCCGTGAGACAATAGGTGGCCTTTACCTGTAAAGTACCCGGATATCCTTCTTCTAAATTTTTACTGGTGTATGATAAGGTCACAGAAGGATCCTCCCCTTCATGTATGCCTTCCACTTCCCAAAGCTGATATTGAAAGCCGCTTTCTCCACCATGTAAATGAACGCCTTCATATTCTTCATGAAGTTTATACTCCTCTTCCTCTATGGAAAAGGTGCCATTAGATATCCTTCCGGCAAAACGGCCTACGGTAGCCCCAAAACATTTATTTTCCTTGCGGTACTCGGCTGAAATATAATCTTCAGCCCGCTGAGGTCCAACCACAACATCTATTAGCTGGCCTTCTTTGTTTTTAATTTTGAAACTAAAAATAGACGCTCCATAGTTCAATATTTGTAAACGGCTATTCCTGGAGTTTACCAGTTCAGTTAATTTAAGATCGGAAGTTTGGATAGTGCTCAAGATTGTTGTTTTTTCTTATTGATCCAGGAATTTACTTTTGACTCCAGAATATTCAAAGGTAATGCACCACTAGTAAGTACCACATCATGAAATTCACGAATATCAAACTTTTCCCCCAGCTTGTTTTTTGCATCTTCCCGTAATTCGAGAATTTTGTTCATCCCAATTTTATAGGCCGTGGCCTGTCCAGGCATTACTATATGCCTTTCCACCATTTTAATGCAATTACTTTCGGCCGCAGGTGTATTTTGTTTATAATAATCTATCCCCTCCTGTCGTGTCCATTTTTTAGAATGTATCCCGGTATCTACAACCAGCCTGCAGGAACGCCATAATTCGGCAGCTAGTCGGCCAAAATCTGAATAAGGATCCTGGTAAAAGCCAATTTCCTTCGGAATATATTCGCTATATAATCCCCAACCTTCAATATATGCCGTAAAAAAACTGAATTTTCTAAATTCCGGGATACTATCAAGTTCCTGGGCTATGGCGAGTTGCATGTGGTGACCGGGGATACCTTCATGGTAAGCAAGTGATTCCATTTCGTATTTTGGCATGGCATCCATATTATACAAATTCGCATAATAAGTTCCCGGTCTTGATCCGTCAATAGCCGGTTTTTGATAGAATGCCTTTCCTGCACTTTTCTCCCTGAAAGGCTCTACCGCTTTCACTACTAGATCGGCTTCAGGCAAGGTATTAAACAATTCCGGCAACTTAGCTTTCATCTGATTGATAATGCTCTTTGCTTTCTTTAAATAAGCCGCTTTCCCTGCTTCTGAATTTTCATAATAAAATTGATCGTCGGTACGCATGAACTCAAAAAAGTCCTGAAGAGTTCCTTCAAAACCTACTTTTTCCATAATCTTTTCCATTTCCGCATGAATACGAGCTACCTCACTAAGTCCCAATTCATGAATCTCGTCGGCGGTCATATTGGTGGTGGTAACTCTTTTAAGGGCATTGCTATAGAACTCCTCTCCTTTCGGAAATTTCCATACTCCTGCTTCATCGGTGGCCCTTTTCTGTTGATTTTCTAAAAAATCAATCAGTTTATTATAGGCTGGCTGAACATGATCTACAAGTGCCATTTCAGCCTCACCAATAAGTTTTGTTTTATCATCTTCCGAAATATCCAGCTTATCGATCTTGGATTTGAAATCTTCCAGTAAAGTACTGGCTTCATTAGACTTTGAAAAAGGTTTTCCTTTAATAAGATTACGCGAATCGTCAAGAGTTCTGTCAAAAACAAATTTTGGCGGAATAATGCCATTCTGTTCTCTTATTTTGAGATTTTCAATAATGTCATCCATTACCTTTTCAAGGCCGGTTAATCTGGAAATATAGGCTTTTGCATCGGGCACCGAATCTAAACGGTGCATATTGATCAAAAAAGCAGGTAATTCGGCCTGATATCCATGCATTTGTTCGATAGGATAATTATAAAAACGATAATCATAATCATCGATCTCATTCTCCACCTGCATCCTGAAAATTTTATAGCTAAGTTTGGTATCTTCATCTAATGCAGCTGTATCTACTTTTTTCAAATAATCCAGGCGCTTTTTGGCCTGTTCCAGATCTTCAGCATACTTAAGGTTCGAGAAATCATCCCACTTACCATAATCGCTCTTCATGCCCATGCGTGTTTGTAGCATAGGAGATTCTTCTATTTCCTTCTGAAATTCGGTATCGAAATATTCATTTAATTCAGAAGAAGCTTTTCTTTTTTCTTCTTCAGTATACTCCTCTGGATCTTTGTTTTCTGCACAGGAAACGGCAGCCAAACAAAATAATAGGAATAAATACTTTATGGTGATCTTCATCTTCTATTCTTCTATTCTTCTAAAAGTGAGAATTCTATTGCTGAATCTCCGTAAACCGTATGAGTTTGTTTTTTGAAATCCTCTTCTTTAGCTTCAAAAATATTGTCCACATAGGTCTGAGGATTAATATCTATCAAGGGGAACCAGGTACTTTGAACCTGAATTTGCAGTTTATGACCCTTTTTAAAAGTATGATTAATACCCTGCAGGGTAATATCCACATCTGTTTTTGTATTTGGCTTAAATGGCTCAGGATTCTCAAAACTATTTCTAAAGCTGCCTCTCATGACTTCACTTCTTACCATCATATGATAATTGCTCATTTTTAGACCTGGCATGGTTTCCTCATAATTTTCAGCATCCGGAGGATACACATCGATTACCTTAACTACCCAGTCTGCAGCAGTTCCCGTAGTAGCCACCTTTAACATTGCCTGGATAGGCCCCACAAGCTTCATGTCCTTTTCCAACACATCGGTCTCAAATACCAGAACATCAGGTCTTCGCGCAGCAAAACGCTGATCGCCGGTCATATATTCACGCGGAGTAAAAACTATTTTGATCTCGTTGTTATAAGAGACCGGTTTTTCAGGATCACTTACAAAATTCTTCTTTATTTCCTGCTTGACCTGTAGTTAACTTTTGATCATCGTCTAAATAATATGTTTTTGGAAGTATTCTTAGGTGGCCATTGCTCATAATTATTCCATTCTCTCGTTCCGGTATCATAAATAGAAGCTTCGGCAAGATTTTATCATGTCTTTTGTATCCTCTTTCAGAAAATGATTGAAAAATTCGGTTTCATAATTCTCTGAAAATTGTGTATATATACTATCGCCAAAATAAACATTTCCCACAGATTGTCTTCTGGTATCTCTTGCCCAGTCCCCATGACTCCAGGGTCCATAAACAATAATATTATAATTATCACTATTCTTTTCCATGCTTTTATAAATATTAAAAGGACCATACAGGTCTTCTGCATCAAACAAACCGCCAACAATCATTACAGCTGGCTTGATATCTTTCATATACTGAGTAATTCCACGCGACTCCAGAATTCATCATAATTAGGATGATTTTTTAACTGTTGCCAGAATTCATTGTCTTTTTTATAATAGTTATCCAGTTTGCTTAAAGGTTCATTTTTCAGAAAGAAGTCATATTGATCTTCGGTTCCTATTTTCGGGAATTTATACCAGGAACTATCGATTGGCTTTTCTTTTTGATAACCGAATAGTGCCGTCGCTCTCCAGTAACTCAACAAATAGGCGCCGTTATGATGAAAATCATCGAAGAAGAAATCACTGATGCTTGCCTGTGGTGAAGCTGCCTTTAAAGCCGGGTGACCGCTTAATAAAGAATAAGTTGAATAAAAACCGGGATAAGAAATCCCCCAGGTTCCAACTTTTCCATTGTTATTTTCAACATTTTTTACGAGCCAGTCTATGGTATCGTAAGTATCACTCGCTTCATCTACCTGATCTCCTTTTTTATTCGGAATATAGGCTCGCATATTATCATATTTGCCTTCGCTCATCCATCTACCCCTAACATCCTGGTAAACAATAATATTACCCTGTTTCATAAGGATCTCGTTAGGACCTATTTTAGAACGAAACTGGTCTTTACCATAAGGTCTGGAACTGTAAGGAGTACGTTGCATCAAAATTGGATACTCCTGTGAAGTGTCTTTTGGGGAATAAATGGTGGTATGTAGTTTTTTGCCGTCCCTCATAGGGATATCGACTTCCATTTTATTATAGTTTGCCTTTACATCATATTCGGTTTCAGATTGGGCCAAAACCGGATGTATCACAAACATTAAAACTATTGTAAGCAGGGGGATTTTAAATATTTTCATTTATAGGAATTTTTATAAGTTCCTAAAGATAGAAATTAGTGTATGAAACCTGCAAAAAATTGAGTGTTAAAGCCCAATAAAGAATAAATTTGAAAAGAATTAAGTAATACAGATCTTAAAAATATCGGTATCTTTTTTCTCAACGGCGAACCTGTTGTCTGCCCTGCGATTCATTACCCAGACAATTTTTTCATCAGAAAGAAGGACCCAGGTATTTTCCTTTTCGGGTAAAGAGAATTTTTCATCCTTAAAAAAACTGCTTAGCTTTTTCTTTCCTTTCATTCCAAAAGGATAGAAAAAATCTCCTTCTTTCCATTTTCTAATTACCAGCGGAAAACTGAGTTTTCTCTTAGGGACATATATACAATTTGGACTGGCCTTGCCCATTTTAGAAACTTCTCCTATATAAAGCGTTCCTGGCGGAATCATCATAAAGTTCTCTCCAACTTTAAGATGATATTCATTATTAACAGATCTTTCCTTTCTTTCGGTAAGCAATAATTTTTCCCTATCCTTAATTAGGCGATGTGAATCTGAATAAACGACCTTTCCAGATTGTGCATTTAAAAGATTGTAAACATCGTTCCATTCGGTAAACCCGAATGACTTCAGCAGCTGGTAAAGAATTTGTTTTGGGTTAGGTACTTTTTTCAGAAAATCGATATCCAGGCTGTACCCGAATTCATTCTTTTCAACCACTTTTGGGTATAGAAGGCTTATATAATCTTCTACCAGGTCCAGACTTTCCCTTAAATGGTCCTGAGTGTTCCCAAAGCTTTCGAGCAAATGAGGATTTATCTCCTCCATCACGGGAATAATATGATGCCGGATCTTATTCCGCATATATTTATCTGATGCATTACTGCTATCCTCCCGCCATTTATAATTGCGCTTCGTGGCGAAATTCTCGATCTCCTTTCGGGTAAAATTAAGAAGTGGCCTTATTACATTATTATTGTTCGCTTTAATCCCGGTAAGACCATCAGGCCCGGTCCCACGTATTAGATTGATCAAAAAGGTTTCTATATTGTCATTGGCGTGATGGGCACTCAAAATATAATCGAAATAAAGAGATTTACTTAGTTCCTCGAACCACTCATAGCGAAGATCACGGGCAGCCATCTGAACAGAGATCCGGTTATCCTCGGCATATTTCTCAGTATTAAAACTTTCTGTAAACACTTCAATCTCCAGGGAATCGGCTAGATCTACCACAAAACTCTCATCTTCATCGCTTTCTTCTCCTCTTAAATTGAAATTGCAATGTGCGATAGAAAACTCCAGCCTGGCTTCATGGCATAGATGGGCCAGGACCACACTATCCACTCCCCCGCTTACCGCCAGCAATAACTTACTATTACCAAGGTATGGAAACTCCGATTTTATAAAGTTTTTAAACTCTTTTTCCATTGTAAGTCAAAGATACAAACAAGAGTTTTATTCGAATAGACTACAGGCGATTTAAATATTGGAAAGGACCTCACGCATAGCTTTCGCTTTTAGGAGGCATTCTTCGTATTCCCGTTGAGGATCTGATTTTGAGGTGATAGCACCACCCACCGAAAAGGATAGATACCTGTTTTCAGAATTATAAAGAATACTCCTAATAACTACATTAAAGTCAAAATCCCCATCGGGAGTAAAATAACCCACCGCGCCACTATAAAGCCCGCGTTTGGATTCTTCCAGTTCTTCGATGATCTTCATTGCAGAAATTTTGGGAGCGCCCGTCATACTCCCCATTGGAAAACTATTTCTTAATGCCTCCACGGGTGCGATTCCTTCAGCCAACTTCGCCGTTACACTGGAAATAAGCTGATGAACCTGGCGGAAAGTATAAACCTTGCAAAGTTCTTCCACCTTAACACTTCCTCTTTGGGCAATTCTGGAAAGATCATTTCTAACCAGATCCACGATCATTACATTTTCAGAATTTTCTTTAGGATCACTGGCCAATTCTCCGGCAATTCTAAGGTCTTCTTCAATATCAGTAGAACGTCTTGCCGTTCCTTTAATAGGCTGGGTTAAAAGATCCTGGCCCTTTTTCTTCAAATATCGCTCAGGCGAGGCCGAAATAAGGTTATAATTTTCCAGTTTGAGAAAGACGGCAAAAGGAGGAGTTGAGATCTCATTTAAAGATTTGTATATATCATTCGGATCGATATTTACATTTTCAGCATAGAATTCCTGGCAGAAATTCGCTTCATAAATATCTCCACGGTGAATATGATTCAACATTAAACCAACCTTTTCAAGGTATTCGCTTTTAGAAATACGTGGCTCCACCTTTATTGAATCACGAGGTGAACTAACTGAAATTTCCGTATTCTGTATCTTCTGAAAGTCTGAATCGATTTCATCATCCACCATTCTCAGATATTGAAATTCTATCTGTTCATTTTTAATGAAAATGAGTTTCTGTGGCTGAAAGAAGTAAAGGTCGGGAAAATGAAGCCCATCAAAGTTTGAGGACTTCAGTCGTTCCACATCATTCTTAAGATCATAACTAAGATAACCGAAGATCCAGTCGGCAGTTGTTTCCTGGTACTCTTTCAGCTTATCAAAAGCTCCGCTATAATCTGTTTTAATTGCTGTAAAGGCTTCTGCCGCCAGAATAGCTTCATATTCTCCCGTTTTAAGATTATATTCATTACTATCCAGCCAGACAATTTCATTAAACTGACTGCTCCATTTTAATAGCTTTTCCTTAAAATTTCCTGTATTCTCTAGTGAAAAATTCCTGGTAGTTCGCACTTAGCTTTCAATTTGATGTGCAAAGGTAGTAACCACATCTTCAATTCCCATATCCAGGACTTCATTGGTCACTTTTCCATCCTGAAAATTATCTTTAAATGAAGGCAGACTAAAACTTTCTATCACTTCACCCCCAAAACGACCAAAAATACCTTTGGTATATTCCAGTGAAGCCTTCGCTCCTCCAACCCCGGGAGAAGTACTTATAAGAAGGATTTTTTTACCTTCAAGAAAGTTACGTTGTAATCTGGATAGCCAGTCGATGGTGTTTTTAAAAAAAGCTGAAGCTCCTCTATTATGTTCATTCACAGCAATTATTAAAGCATCATGTTCTATAATAAGCGTATGTAAATTCTTTAGATTTTCAGGGTATCCACTCTCTCTCTCCATGTCTACACTAAACATTGGAAGGGAATAATCTGCTAACTTAATTCCTTTAATCTCATGCCCGGCAATCCTGTCAACAACATTGTCCAGAAGTTTTTGATTTATCGAGGTGCTACTATTTGATCCGGCAAAGGCAAGAATCTTTCTCATAAACATAATTTTGGCTAAAAATACCTAAAATTTTCAAGTTGATATTTTAAGAGATTTGAGCACTGAGCATAGGAATTGTAACTTTATAAAAAATTATAACTGTGAAAAAACATTCATTAGAAAATGAATTCCTCAAAATCAAGGTTCAGGAAACGGGAGCTGAATTATGTAATATTATTAATAAACAAAATAAACA
>CAWGSM010000035.1:0-81205 GCA_963825045.1 uncultured Flavobacteriaceae bacterium
AGAAATATATAAAACTAATTGAAAAGGCTTTAAAGAACTAATATTCTTGAACTTGTTGCACTGAGCTTGTCGAAGTGCAGCAAGCTCAGTGCAACAATAAAAAAATGCGTCATCCTGAACTTGTTTCAGCTTCTTTAGAGAGATCCTGAAACAAGTTCAGGGTAACGAAACTAATACGGATTGAACCGGTTAAGGTCATTTCGAAAGAAGAGAGAAATCTGAGATTCCCAAGTCACAAATTTCTTCGGAATACAAAACTAAAAAATAAGTAAAGCTGAATTAAATTTTTAATTATAAACATCTAAAAGAAATTAGCCGCGGATGCATTAATAAATTTTATTCGTGCATTAGTGGCTTTTAAAAATAGCACTTCGACAAGCTCAGTGCTGCAGAAATTAAAATGGTCATTTCGAACGAAGAGAGAAATCTAAGATTCCTTAGTCGTAACTCCTTCGGAATGACAACCAAATTAATACGTCAAGCTGAACTAGTTTCAGCTTCTCAAAAGATCCTGAAACGAGTTCAGGATGACGGACTTTAAATATGAAGAATATGAAACTCTGGGATAAAGGCATTTCAATAGACAAACAGATAGAAAAATTCACTGTAGGTAACGACCGGGAACTGGACTTGCATCTGGCAGAATATGATATTCTGGCATCAAAAGCTCATGCGAAAATGCTGGGGAAAATTGGTATACTTACTGAAAAGGAAATGAGTTCGTTGATTTCAGAATTGGATATTTTAAAGAATCAGCTTGAAAATGGCCAGTTTCAGATCGAGGAAGATTTTGAGGATGTTCATTCCAAGATCGAATATGAACTGACCAAAAAACTGGGAGATACCGGAAAAAAGATTCACACTGCCCGATCCAGAAACGACCAGGTTTTAGTGGCCCAGCAATTATATTTTAAGGATAATCTTCAGCAGATTTCAGGTAAAACAAGGGAATTGATCGATGTACTTTTAGACCTGGCAAACAAACATAAGGAATTGTTGCTTCCAGGTTATACCCATCTTCAGGTGGCCATGCCTTCTTCTTTTGGTTTGTGGTTTTCGGCTTATGCTGAGTTGCTTATCGATGATCTTTATTTACTAAGTGCAGGTTTGAAAATTGTTGATCAGAATCCTTTAGGTTCGGCAGCAGGATATGGTTCCTCATTTCCGATAGACAGAGAATTTACGACTGAGGAATTAGGATTTTCCACTCAGAAATTCAATGTAGTGGCAGCGCAGATGAGTAGGGGGAAATGTGAAAGAACGGTGACTTCAAATATCGCTTCCCTGGCGAATACACTCTCCAGGTTTGCCATGGATATCTGTTTATATATGAGTCAGAATTTTGATTTTATCACTTTCCCGGACGAGCTTACTACAGGTTCCAGTATTATGCCGCATAAAAAGAATCCTGATGTTTTCGAACTCGTTCGAGGTAAATGCAATAAACTTCAGGCGATTGCTAACGAGATGATCCTTATCACCAATAATCTACCCAGCGGTTATCACAGGGATTTTCAGCTTATAAAAGAGAATAGCATTTACGCGGTTGAAAATATGAAGGAAATCCTGGATGTTTTCACCCATTCAATAGCCCAGATCAAAGTGAAGAAAGTAGATCTAAAGGATGATAAATATAAATATCTTTTTACTGTAGACAGTATCAATGAACTGGTGATCAACGGAAAATCATTCAGAGACGCCTATAGAATAATAGGGGAGCAGGTTCAGAATGGAACTTATGAAGCTTCTGAAGCAATGCAACATACTCATTTGGGAAGTAAAGACAATCTTTCGCTGGATAAGATCAGAGGAAAATTATCTTAAAAAAGCCTCCCGAAAACCACAGACGTAAACAGGAGGCCAAAACATAAATGAACAAAATCTAAATAATCGTCATCTGACCGAAATTCAAGTTCTCATTATTGATCATGGAATCTTCTGTATCACTAATAACACTTTCTAGAAAATCTCCGACTTTTTCGGTAGAATAATGATTGTCTTTATTAATATCTATCGTACAGATATTAAGTTTTATACTTATTTCTACAGCTCTTTTGACTGCCATAGCTTCGGGGAAAAGCTTAAAGTGCTCCAAAAGCATGGCTGCGGATAAAATGGAAGCTACAGGGTTCGCAATTCCCTTGCCGGCCGCCTGAGGATAAGAACCATGAATGGGTTCAAATAATGCATTTCTATCACCTACTGAAGCCGATTCAAGTAATCCAATGCTTCCGCCAATAACACTGGCTTCATCTGAAATAATATCCCCGAACATATTTTCGGTAAGAATCACATCAAATTGCTTTGGATTTAGGATCATTTGCATAGCAGCATTATCTACAAACAAAAAATCCAATGCCACATCTTCATATTGCTTCGCTAATTCGGTTACAGTTTTACGCCATAGACGAGAAGTTTCCAATACGTTAGCTTTATCCACCAGGGTAAGCTTTTTATTTCGGGTTTGTGCCGCTTTAAAAGCGAGATGTGCCACTCTTTCAATTTCTTCAATAGAATAAGTACATATGTCGGAGGCACTCCTGCCATCTTCAGCTGTACTTTTTTCACCAAAATAAATTCCTCCGGTTAGCTCCCGAAAGATGACCATATTTGCTCCCTGAATATTTTCTGCCTTAAGGGGAGAACGATCTATTAGTTGATCATAGGCTTTTACAGGCCTGATATTAGCATAAAGGCCCAATTCTTTTCTTAGTTTAAGAAGTCCCTGTTCCGGTCTTATTTTTGCCGAAGGATCATTGTCATATTTTGGATCTCCAATTGCCCCAAAAAGCACAGCGTCAGAATTTTTGCAAAGTTCCAGGGTAGAGTCTGGCAAAGGATCCCCCAACGTATCTATTGCTACCGCCCCTACCGCGGCTTCTTCAAAATGGAACTCGTGGTCAAATCTGTCTGCAACTGCCTTCAACACTTTTACTGACTGCTGTGTGATTTCGGGACCAATCCCGTCTCCGGGTAGTACTGCTATATTTAGTTTCATCTTAAATACATTTTAATAGGTCTTTTCGACCAAATCTCTTTTTGCAGACCTTGTCTGCTCAAATTTTTTAATCTCCTTCAACTTGCTCACCAGAAAATCTATATCGTCATAAGCATTAATAAGACAGGTCTTTTTATAAGGATCTATCTCAAAACTTTCGGTTTTACCAGTTCCTGCAATTTCAATAACCTGATTCTCCAGGTCGATCTTTATTTCTTGGGAAGAATCGGCATTTATAGCCTTGAATAGTTCCTGAAGAAATTCCGGACTCACCTGTACTGGCAGGACTCCGTTATTAAGAGCGTTTCCTTTAAAAATATCAGCAAAATAACTGGATACTACTGCCTTAAACCCGTAAGCCTTAATTGCCCACGCGGCATGCTCCCTGCTGGAACCACACCCAAAATTGTTTCCAGCGACCAGAATAGAGCCTTTATAGGTTGAATCATTCAACACAAAATCTTCATCCGGAGTACCATCTTTTTTAAAACGCCAGTCACGGAAAATATTTTCTCCAAATCCTGCTTTATCTGTTGCCTTTAGAAAGCGGGCAGGAATGATCTGGTCTGTATCGACATTTTCGGCATCTAATGGAACTGCTGTATCTGTAAGTGTTATAAACTTTTCCATCTTAATTAAGGCTTTTGGTAAAATCGGTGATCTTTCCTGCAATTGCTGTGGCGGCTACGGTTAAAGGGCTGGCAAGAATCGTTCTTGACCCCTGACCCTGGCGGCCTTCAAAATTTCGGTTACTGGTAGAAACACAGTATTCTCCTTCCGGAATTTTATCTTCATTCATAGCCAGGCAAGCTGAACAACCAGGTTGACGAAGGGTGAATCCGGCTTCTTCAAAAATCTTGTCAAGACCTTCTTCCTTGATTTGAGAAGCAACCTGACGCGATCCCGGTACAATTAAAGCATTCACATTTTCAGCCTTTTGTTTTCCTTTAATATAATTTGCAGCAACCCTAAAATCTTCAATTCTCGAATTGGTACAACTTCCAATAAAAACCCAGTTGATAGTTTTATCTAATAAAACTTCTCCGGGTTTAAAATTCATATAAGCCAGAGCCTTCGCATCGCTCTTATTACCTTCTACAGGAATAGAACCTGAAATTTTGATCCCCATTCCAGGGTTGGTTCCATAGGTAATCATGGGTTCAATATCTTCAGCTTCAAAAGAATATTCCTGGTCAAACTCTAGCTCCCTCATCGGTTTTAAGTGTTTTCCAGTAATCCAGCTGTTGTTCCATTTCAACACCTTTTGGCGCGAATTCACGACCCTGTACATATTCAAATGTAGTTTCATCAGGAGCGATAAGTCCTCCTCGAGCCCCCATTTCAATACTCATATTACATACCGTCATTCGACCTTCCATAGACATTTTCTCGAAAACATTTCCGGCATATTCGCAAAAATAACCGGTCCCCGAATTGGTTCCCAGCTTACTTATTATATAAAGAATCACATCTTTAGGAAGCACTCCATTTTTCAGCTTTCCGTTTACATTCACCCGTAATTTTTTCGGTTTTTCCACAAGCAAACACTGGCTCGCAAAAACCTGGGCTACCTGGCTGGTACCAATTCCAAAAGCGATGGTGCCAAAAGCTCCATGGGTAGAAGTATGGCTATCTCCGCAAACAATGGTCATTCCCGGCTGGGTAATCCCCAGTTCCGGTGCCATTACATGCACAATTCCATTATAAGGATGGCCAAGGCCATACAGTGTAATATTATTCTCTTCACAGTTTTGAGACAGTTCTTTAAGCTGTTTCCTGGAAAGCAGGTCCTGTACGGGTAAATGCTGATTTTGTGTAGGAGTATTATGATCGGCCGTGGCTACAATTTTATCGGGCCGAAAAACCGAAACCTTTCGATCTTTTAATTCATTAAATGCCTGTGGACTTGTTACCTCATGTATCAGATGTTTATCGATATATAAGATATCAGGTCCATTAGGAATGCTTTCAACTATATGGGAGTCCCATATTTTATCGAATAAAGTTTTCTTCATAGTATATTAGGCAATTGCTCTGGAGCTTTTTCTATAAATCTCCATGATCGTATGAATATCGTTATCGGCAACTTCCTTCTTCTCATCGGCGAAATTCAAAAATTCAGAATACACGATATCCAATTCCAGTTTCGTTAAATCATACCCCATTTTCTTAGCCTTAAAAGCCAGGGCAGCACGACCACTGCGGGCTGTTAAAACAATAGCCGACTCGGTTACCCCTACGTCGGCTGGATCTATAATTTCATATGTTTCTCTATTCTTAATGACGCCATCCTGATGTATCCCAGAACTATGCGCAAATGCATTGGCCCCGACAATGGCCTTATTTGGCTGGACATACATTCCCATCTCTCTAGAGACCATTTTACTGGTATCATACAAAAGCTTAGGATTAATATCGGTGTTCAAATTCAAATAAGGATGTTGGCGAAGGATCATTACGATCTCTTCTAAAGCAGTATTACCTGCTCGTTCACCAATCCCGTTGATGGTACATTCTATTTGTCTTGCACCATTAGAAATTCCGGCGATAGCATTCGCGGTAGCCAAACCGAGGTCATTATGACAATGACAGGAAATGATCACATTTTCAATTCCTGGTACATGATCTTTTAAATATTTTATTTTCTTGCCATATTCTTCCGGAAGGCAATATCCCGTGGTATCTGGAATATTTAATACCGTAGCTCCAGCTCTTACAGCTTCAGTACAAACACGCGCTAAATATTCGTTTTCGGTACGACCTGCATCTTCAGCATAGAATTCCACATCATCTACATATTTCTTAGCGTGGGCAACGGCCTCATAAGCTCTCCTGAGTATTTCTTCTCTATTTGTTTTGAATTTATATTTGATATGGGAATCGGAAGTTCCTATTCCCGTATGTATTCTTGGTTTTCTTGCATGTTCCAGAGCCTGAGCGGCAACCTCAATATCGTTTTTAACTGCGCGAGTAAGACCACAAACGCTGGCATTTCTTACAATCTTTGAAATCTCTTTTACTGAAGTAAAATCTCCCGGACTTGATACAGGGAATCCCGCTTCTATGACATCAACACCCAGTTCATCCAGTCTCGCAGCTATTTTCAACTTTTGTTGAGTATTTAATTTGCAGCCGGGGACCTGTTCACCATCACGTAATGTTGTGTCAAAAATTTCTACCTTTTCTGTGCTCATATGAGATTTTTTTTACTTTATCTTTATCTAAAGTATTAGAAAACATATGCTTCAGCTGGTATTTATACCGGGGTGTTACGACACTTGGCTGTTGGTTAATTAAGTTTAAATAACTGGTAAACAGTGCTTTATAAATATATACGTTACAATGACCAATGACTTAACCGAAAATTTATTTTCACTTATAAAGTCCTTATCAGCTTCAGAAAAGAGACAATTCTCATTATACGTTGGAAGAATCGGCGTAAATGCAGATAGTAAATTTCTTAATCTTTATAAGGTTATTTCACGGCAAAAGAAATATAACGAGGAAGAAATTCTAAAAAACACGAAAATTAGTAAGCAGCAACTTTCTAATGTAAAGACTCATCTTTATAAACAGCTTTTAATATCTCTGCGATTAAATCCTACACACCAGGATATTCCTGTTCAGATACGCGAGCAACTTGATTTTGCGTGGATCCTTTATCATAAAGGACTTTATAAACAAAGTTTAAAAATACTCGACAAGGTGAAATCCGTAGCACTTAATTACGAGGAGAAAAATGTGGCTTATGAGATCCTTGAACTAGAAAAGATCATAGAATCTCAATATATTACCAGAAGTATTGAGAACAGGGCCCAAATACTTATAAAACAGACCGAAGAGCTTAATCGGTTGAATTTGATCTCAGGAAAATTATCTAATCTTTCTCTTGAACTGTATTCCATTTTTTTAAGGATGGGCTATTGTAGAACTGAAAAGGAAGCGGCAGAGATTAAAATTTATTTTAATAAAAAGTTACCGGAGTATGATTTTAAAGAACTGGGATTTCGGGAGAAACTCTGGCTTTATAAGGCCCATTTATGGTATAGTTTCCTAATCCAGGACTTTTTAGGATGTTATCGATATTCAATGAAGTGGAATGACCTGTTTAAAAAATATGATCATCTTATTCCTATTCATCCGGTTTCCTTTTTAAAGGGTAACCATTATTTACTTGAATCGCTGTTCTACCTGAACCACACCCATCTTTTTGAAGAGACATTAAAACATCTGGAAGATTCTCTTAGGGATTCGCAAATCCCACATGACGATAATATCGCGGCACTTTCTTTTCTATATGTATACTCCAATAAACTAAACCTTAGGTTTATGAAAGGAGAGTTTGGGAATGCAGATGAACTGGTGGAGAAAATAAACCTTAAGATCGTTAAATTTAAAGGAAGACTTGATGAACACCATATCATGGTTTTCTATTATAAGATCGCTTGTTTGTATTTTGGAGATGGAGAAAATAAAAAGTGTATTGATTTTTTAAAGAAGATCATTAATAATAAATCTCTTGAGATGAGGGAGGATCTTATGTGTTTTGCCAGAATTCTAAATCTTGTTGCACATTATGAAGCCGGGCTTGATTATCATCTTGACAGTCTTGTGAAGTCTACCTATAAGTTCCTGATCAAAATGAATGATATGCATGAGGTACAAAAAGAAATGATTCGCTTTTTAAGAAATTTACCAGAGGTTTCTCCTTTAGATATCAAAGATGAATTCCGAAAATTGCATAAAAAGCTCAAAAAGTTTGAAGATCATCCTTACGAAAAAAGAGCATTCCTATATCTTGATATTATTTCATGGCTGGAAAGTAACATTGAAAACCGACCCGTGCAGGAAATAATTCGGGAAAAGAATCAGGAATATTCAAGATAAAACGACGATTTGTCTCAACACCGGCAACACTTAATCAATATTTTACAATTAAATCTGGCAGTATTGCTTATTAGTACTTCCGGTGTTTTAGGCAGGTATATCACTCTGCATCCTGCCACCACGATCTTTTACCGAACTCTTATTGCTAGTATTGTATTTTATCTTTTCTGCAGATGGAGAAAGATAGATTTAAAAATAGGGGACAGGAAGGATCTTTATAAAATCTTATTTGCAGGTATTCTGCTTGGAGTGCACTGGATCACTTATTTCTTCTCCCTTCAATATGGAAATGTAGCCCTGGCTTTACTTTCATTATTCACGTATCCTGTTATTACCGCATTTTTAGAGCCTATAGTTCTTAAAACAAAATTTGATAAGATACATTTGGCACTAGGACTTTTAGTGTTGGGCGGCATCTACTTTTTGAGTCCGAAGATTGATTTTAAGAATGATTATTTTATTGCCATTGTTCTGGGTGTAGTCTCGGCTATTTTCTATGCACTTCGGAATATATTAATGAAAAGAGAAGTTGAAAGGTATAATGGGACCTCCCTTATGTTTTATCAGATCCTGGTGGTGGCAATTTGCCTTTTTCCAGTAATCTTTTTAAGTGATTTTCAGGAGGTGATCGGCCAATGGAAACCGCTGTTGGTTTTGGCAGTTCTCACAACCTGTATCGGGCATACGTTATTTCTTCTAAGTTTCAGGAACTTTTCAATTACGGCAGCTAGTATCATGAGTAGTATTCAGCCGGTTTACGGGATTATACTTGGAGTAGTGCTTTTAAATGAAGTACCCAGACTAAACACCCTCATTGGAGGGGCTTTGATCATAGGTGCGGTAATAATAGAAAGCTCACTTTCATTTAAAAGATCGAAGGCTTAATTGAGCAGGGCACTAAAGGTGTCTCGTTCATTCATATCTCCGGTTCTATAACCTTTCATAAACCACTGCATTCGTTGTTGTGAAGTGCCATGGGTGAAAGAATCAGGGTTAACCTGGCCGCTGGTTCTTTTTTGAATAGCATCATCACCAACGGCGTTGGCCGCACTTAAAGCCTCTTCTATATCGCCTTCCAGAAGATATTTTTTGTTATAGTATGCCCATAAACCAGCATAAAAATCGGCTTGGAGTTCCAGGGCCACAGAAAGTTCATTAGCCTCAGTTTGGCTGTTCTGTTGCTGTAATCGTCTTACCTCATCGGCAGTACCCAGTAAATTTTGAACATGGTGACCAACTTCATGAGCAATAACATAGGCTATTGCAAAATCCCCTTCTTTTGCTCCAAATCTATTCCGAAGTTCATCAAAAAATCTAAGGTCCATATACACCTTTTGATCGGCAGGACAGTAAAAAGGCCCAGTGGCCGAAGAAGCGCCACCACAAGCCGTTTGAACGGCATCATCAAACAAAACCATTCCTGGCTCGCGATAGGTCATATTTTGTTGTGAAAATATATTACTCCAAATCTCTTCGGTGTCTGCCAAAACAATAGCAGAATATTCGCCAAGTTCCTTTTCTTCATTAGATAGTTCACGCTGTTCGGTACTGGTATTGGTATCCTGAAGTTGATCTAATACCGAAACATCCCCATCGCTTAGAATAAACTGGGCTATTACAAAGATTACTCCTATAATTCCACCGCCGGCAATCAATTTACCTCTGCCGGACATTCCTCTTCTATCCTCAACGTTAGAACTTTGTCTTCTGCCTCGCCACTTCATTTCTTAAAAGTTTTTATTAAAAATACTAATTTAAGAAAAGCGAAAAATTAATTATTTCATAATTGCGTTCCAGATAGGATCTGAGGGGGGAGGAGCAATAATATGGATAGGTTCTTTTTTTACGGGATGCATAAATTTCAATTCCCTTGAATGCAAATGGATGCTCGCATCTTTATTGCTTCTGTCAAAACCATATTTAAGATCACCTTTAATGGGACAGCCTATAGCTGAAAGCTGACTTCTTATCTGATGGTGTCTGCCCGTTTGAAGATCTACTTCGAGCAAATAATAGTTATCCAGTTTTTTGATTAAACGATATTCTAAAATGGCCTTTTTGCTATCCGGTACTTCTTTGATATTAGCATAGGATTTATTCTGCTTGGGATTTCTTTTTAGGAAATGCACCAGTTGATCACTTTCCTTCGCAGGTTTGTTCCTGACTACTGCCCAGTAAGTTTTTTCGGCTTCTTTTTTCTGAAATAATTTATTGAGACGGGGAAGGGCTTTGGAGGTTTTTGAGAATAATACAATTCCGCTGGTCGGCCTGTCCAGCCTGTGAACCACGCCCAGATATACATTCCCTGGTTTATTATATTTTTCCTTAAGATAAGATTTCACCACTTCGCTAAGTGGTATATCGCCGGTCTTATCACCCTGCACAATATCACCAGGCCTTTTATTGACTACAATAATGTGGTTATCTTCGTAGAGAACTTCGAGATTATCCTTATTGGAATGTAAATTTTCTGAATTCAAATTGAGAATAAGTTTTTAGAAGTTATCCTAAAAAGTTTTAGCTTAATAGTTCAAATTTTTAATCTTTCTAACTTCTAACTTCTAACTTCTAACTTCTAACTTCTAACTTCTAACTTCTAACTTCTATTAGTACTGTTCATCGTCTGAGGGGAAATCCCTGCTTTTTACATCATCGCGGTAATTTTCGAAGGCTTTAGTCATTTCGGCATGCAGATCGGCATAACGTCTTAGAAATCTTGGGTTGAATTCATGGGTCATCCCTAACATATCATGCACCACTAATACCTGGCCGTCCACACCTTTTCCGGCACCAATTCCAATTACAGGAATACTAACACTTTCTGCGACTTCCCTGGCCAGTTCTGCCGGTACCTTTTCCAGCACTATTGCGAAACAGCCTATTTTTTCCAACATTTTTGCATCGCTCTTTAGCTTTTCGGCTTCCTGCTCTTCACGGGCCCTTACGGTATAAGTTCCAAATTTATAAATAGATTGAGGAGTAAGTCCTAAATGACCCATGACGGGAATACCGGCATGCAGAATACGTTTAATAGAATCCTTTACTTCTTTACCACCTTCAAGTTTTACGGCATGAGCACCACTTTCTTTCATTATCCTGATCGCAGATCTCAAAGCTTCTCGCGGATCACTCTGGTAACTTCCAAAAGGAAGATCCACCACAACCAGCGCACGGTGAATGGCTCTTACAACACTTGTAGCATGATAGATCATTTGATCCAGCGTAATGGGAAGTGTAGTTTCATGGCCCGCCATTACATTGCTGGCAGAATCTCCCACCAAAATTACATCTATGCCCGCCCCATCTACGATTTTGGCCATAGAGAAATCGTAAGACGTTAGCATGGCGATCTTTTCACCGTTGGCTTTCATGTCTACTAATGACTTGGTGGTTATTCTTTTATATTCCTTTTTCGCAACAGACATTGGCTCTAATTTAAATTTGAGTAAAAGTAGTAAATTAGTCCACCACAGTCAAAACAACAGATTCATGAAAAAAATAATTTTCTCTGCTTTAATATTTATAAGTATATCAGCATATTCTCAAACCACTTCTTCAGAAAATACCCCTCAAAAGCTAGTCGAAGATTTTTTCTCAGCTTTTCATGAGCAGGATACTATAAAACTTAAAGAATTTGCTAAGGGCAATGTGAGATTGCAATCGGTATCCATAGATGCAGAAGGGAATAGTAAACTGGTTACGGAGGATTATTCGAAATTTTTAAAAGGAATCGCATCTATTCCCGCTGATGCCACTTTTCAGGAGAAAATACATGAATTCAGAATTGAGGAAAATGGTCCTTTAGCGACTGTTACTACTCCTTATTCATTCTACTATAATGGAAATTTCTCCCATTGTGGAGTAAATACCTTTCAGCTTGCAAAATTTAAGGGTGAATGGAAAATTGTTTACCTGGTGGATAGCCGAATGAAAGAAGGCTGTGACTAAATATCTTTGACACATCTAAACCCGGTATGCTCCAGGCCACTATCTGGAGCTGAACTCATTCTTGCCGAATTTCGATATCCGGTGCAATAACTTTCACTGCAAAGAAAGGAACCTCCACGTATCACCTTTTCCTGATCCTTTATGTTATTAAATTCCTTGAAATAACCGTTTGTACGCTGGTTTAATTTTGAATAAGCATCAGGATGATAGGTGTCCAAACACCATTCCCAAACATTTCCGGAAGTATCATATAATCCAAAAGCATTTGCAGGAAAACTTCTTACCGGGGCTATTTTCTCAAATTCATCTTCAGGCTTACTTCTTATTGGAAACCTGCCCTGGAAAAAATTAACTTTCTCAGTGGCCAATTCAAAGTCATCACCCCAGTTGTAGATCTCTCCATTTTTTCCACCCCGGTTGAAATATTCAAATTCAGCTTCGGTAGGTAATCTTTTCCCGGCCCATTTGGCATAGGCCATGGCGTCATACCAGGAAACCTGTACCACAGGATAGTTATCCTTTCCCTCAATATCAGAATTTGGTCCCGCAGGATGTTGCCAGTTAGCTCCTTTCACAAATTTCCACCAGTAGCGCGGATTTTTGGAATCGAAAACCAGGGAGCCGGCTTCATATTTTTTTCCTCTTATTTCAAAAGATCGTTCTGCTGTGGTGACATAACCAGTTGCATTTACAAACTCTCTAAATTGTGCATTTGTCACTTCGGTCCGGTCTACCCAAAGATTGGAGATCTTTTCTAAATGTCTTGGAAATTCATCTCTCTTTGCCTGGCTTCCAGAGCCGCCCATTCGGTATTTACCACCTTTTATTTTCAACATGTTTTTGGTAGAAGCTGAATCTTTTCGGGTTTTTATAAAAGAGATTTCTTTTATATAATTCTGGTGATAATTAACTTTTTCATGAACCGGTTCGGGTTCTACAACCAGTTCCGGTGTTGATTTTTTGGATTCTTCACAAGAATTAAGGCTTAAGATCAGGAAGAATAAGAGATGATATAATTTGATGTTTGATGACATTTTTTGAAAAATATGGACCAAATATAATCATAAAAAAACCGGAAGTTCAAGGCTTTGCCTTCCGGTTTTTTAAAAAATTTATTCTTTTTCTATAGTTTTAAAACCACTCTGAATCTCGCCTTATTATTCATCATTCTTTCGAAAGCTTCATTCACATCATCCAGTTTATATTCTTCGATCATTGGTGTAGTTCCCGTCATGGCGCTGAACTTTAAAGTATCTTCAGAATCCATTGCGGTACCACTTGGCCATCCGGCCGCAGATTTTCTTCCCATTAATAATTGCATTGGAGAAACTTCTATAGGCTCACCGGTTGCAGCTACCATTAAAAGTTTACCGTCAATTCCCAGTCCATCTATTACAGAAGAAATTGCATCACTATGGGGCGCAGTTGCCAGAATAAGTCTTGCTCCACCTAATTTTTGTAAATCCTCGGCTCCGTTGTTTTCGCTTGTATTAATGAAGTGATGAGCTCCAAGTTTCATGGCCAGATCTTTTTTATCATTGCTATGTGAAATGGCCACAGTACGCATTCCCATTTTGGCGGCATATTGAATTGCCAGGTGGCCCAAACCACCAATTCCCTGTACTGCTACTACATCTCCTGCCCGGATTCCAGAATTTCTTAATGCATTATAAACGGTAATACCGGCACAAAGAAGAGGGGCGGCATCTGCTGAAGATAATTCGTCCGGAACACTTGCTATAGCCTCTTTTGGAGCGGTCATATATTCAGCATATCCTCCATCATAAGATATCCCACTTATTTTTCCGTTTTCACAATTAATGAAATCTCCTCGTCGGCAAGGTTCACATTCAAAGCAATGACCTCCATGCCAACCTACCCCAACCCGCTGGCTTTTCTTCCAGTTCGATACATTTTCTCCAACTTCTTCAACAATACCTACCACTTCATGGCCAGGAATCCTAGGATATTCTAGTCCGGGAAATCCACCTTCTTTTACAAAATTATCACTGTGGCATATTCCACATGCCTCTACTTTAATTAAAACATCGTCTTTCCCTGGAGTTGGTTTATCAACATCCTTTACAATAAATTCTCCTCCTGCTTTTTCAATTACTGCTGCTTTCATTTTTTTTATTTTATTTTCAATTGCAATTCACCAATCGATCATTTGAGATTAAATCAATTCTAATATTGGCGAAATTCTTAACTAATTTTTCGACATGAAGAAGTTACAAAATGATTACCAAAACAGTTTGTAAGGCTTTGTTAATAATAAGAAAGTGTAAACGGAAGCGTGAAGAGAATTACCATGGAATTATTCATACTATGCATCAGGATTGGCCATACCATTCCTTTATTTTCCAGTTTGATTTTCCCAAAGAATAAGCCGGCAATTATTCTGGGGGCTATCATCATGAAGAGTGTAAGGTCCAGCTGAAAGCTGTCTACATAATTAAAAATATGAACGAATCCGAATATGATTGCGCCAGCGATCCAGATTATTAAATACTGACGATATAACCAAAAGCAGACTTTTCTGAAAAATTTCTCCGGAACGAGTTCCCCCAGAGCATAATAAACCAGAAAAAGACTGGTAAAAAGCAGGGTGTAGCGCAATATCCAGTGTCCTTTTTCCGGGATTAGCACAAGCCCGATAATATATAGGACAGCACAAATAAAAAGCTTTATACTTTCTTCAGAAGGTTTAAGTAAACTTCGAAAGATATTTTCTTCAATAACGGGTGCTGCGATTACGGCCAGAAATATGAATTTAAAAGGATTGTTTTCCAGTAATTCAAATAGATCTGTTTGCTGGTACTTATTAAAATCTATAGAAGGGAAGTAGAGGCTTATAAGGCTGAGAATAATAAAGAAAAGAAAATAACATGCGAGCATCAGAAGGAAATTCCTGACCAGGTTTTTCACTTTGGCTAATGAGTCGTTATTCCTTAATATATTCAAATGTAAAATTTAGCAATCACTCAGGTTTACTTTAACCGCAAGGCCGCCTTCAGAGGTTTCCTTATATTTCTTATTCATATCCTTTGCAGTGTCCCACATGGTCTCGATAACTTTATCCAATGGCACTTTAGCTCTGCTGGCATCACTTTCCATAGCAATTTCGGCAGCATTGATCGCTTTAATAGCACCCATGGCATTTCTTTCTATGCATGGAACCTGAACGAGACCGCCAATAGGATCGCAGGTGAGTCCTAAATGATGTTCCATCGCAATTTCACTGGCCATAAGCACCTGCTCTGGTGTTCCTCCCATGAGTTCAGTAAGCCCTCCCGCAGCCATGGCTGAAGAAACACCTATTTCGGCCTGACAGCCACCCATAGCGGCAGAGATAGTAGCCCCTTTTTTGAACAGACTTCCAATTTCACCGGCTACCAGCATAAACCTTTTAATATCTTCAAAAGTTGCATCGTGATTTTCAATGGTCATATAATACATCATCACGGCAGGAACAGTGCCGGCACTTCCATTGGTAGGAGCGGTAACCACCCGTCCAAGAGAAGCATTTACTTCATTAACACTTAATGCGAAGCAACTAACCCATTTGAGGATCTGACGGAATTTAACTTCTGTCTGCCTTATTGCCGGAATCCAGTCATCAACATTTGTATAGTTTGTTTCGCCAATAAGCCTTTGATGCATTTCAAAAGCGCGACGTTTAACATTGAGACCGCCGGGCAGCGTTCCTTCGGTATGACAGCCAATATACATTGACTCCAGCATGACTTTCCATATTTGCCTGAAATTAGCATCAATTTCTTCATCTGTCCTTAAGGAGCGTTCATTCTCCAGCACAATTTCTGAAATAGGTATATTTTCAGCTTTACAATATTGAAGAAGTTCGGTTGCCTTTTCAATTGGAAAAGGAAATTGCTGAAAATTCTTCATTTTCTTACTGGCATTCTTTCTTTCCTTTTTTACAACAAAACCCCCTCCTATAGAATAGAAGGATGAAGATGTTTTTTTACCTGTATCCAGCATTGCGCGAAAAGTGATACCATTAGGATGAAATTCGAGGAACTTCCGGTTGAATTTTACATCTTCAGAAATTTGAAAAGCAATCTCCTTTTCTCCATTCAACATTAACTTGCCTGAAGTACGAATCTTATCAATTTCAGATTCTATTGTAGAAATGTCCATGGTGACAGGATCATGTCCTAAAAGACCAAGAATGGTAGCAATATCGGTAGCATGGCCTCTCCCTGTTAAACTAAGAGAACCATAAAGATCTACATGTATTTTTTCAACAAGCTCAAAACGATGGTTCTTTTTGAGTTCGCCTATCCAACGTTGAGCTGCCCGCCATGGACCAAGTGTATGAGAGCTGGAAGGTCCCACACCTACTTTAAGCATGTCAAATACGCTAATACATTCAATTTTCCGCATTCAGGATAAGAATTTGGTAGCAAAAATAGTGATTTGTTAGTGTTGCCCATGAAAAATCGAAAAAATAATAATAAGTGAAAACCGCTATGTATAAGGCAATGACATTGTATTAAAGATTTATGACAGGTTGTCAGAAGTTTTGCGCTGGCATAATGATTGACTTCTAGTGATTGTAAAATTGAACAACTAACGTAAAAAACAAGTTATATAGTTATGAGTAAAGTAATTGGAATTGACTTGGGTACCACAAACTCCTGCGTGGCCGTAATGGAAGGTAGCGAGCCAACGGTGATACCTAATGCCGAAGGAAAAAGGACTACACCTTCTGTGATCGCATTTGTGGAAGGTGGCGAAATAAAGGTTGGGGACCCTGCGAAACGTCAGGCAGTAACTAACCCCCAGAAAACCATTTCTTCTATTAAGAGATTTATGGGGAATAAGTATTCTGAATCTTCTAAAGAAGCAGGTAGAGTACCTTATACTGTTAAGAAAGGTGATAATGATACACCTAGAGTAGATGTAGACGGACGTTTATATACTCCTCAAGAGCTTTCAGCAATGATTCTTCAGAAGATGAAGAAAACTGCTGAAGATTATCTTGGTCAGGATGTAACCGAAGCCGTTATTACCGTGCCTGCATATTTTAATGACTCTCAGCGTCACGCAACAAAAGAAGCTGGTGAGATCGCAGGTCTTAAAGTGAGAAGAATTATTAACGAGCCTACTGCTGCGGCACTGGCTTATGGATTAGATAAAAAATCTCAGGATCAGAAGATCGCTGTGTATGACCTTGGTGGTGGTACCTTTGATATTTCAATTCTAGAATTAGGTGATGGTGTATTTGAAGTACTCTCTACTAATGGTGATACTCACCTTGGTGGTGATGACTTTGATGAGGTATTAATCGACTTCCTTGCAGATAAGTTTAAGGAGGCTGAAGATATCGACCTTAGAAAAGATCCAATGGCACTTCAACGTTTGAAAGAAGCTGCTGAAAAAGCGAAGATCGAATTATCTTCTTCTTCTCAAACAGAGGTGAATCTACCTTATGTAACTGCTACTTCAAGCGGACCAAAACACCTGGTGGAGACAATTACCCGTTCTAAATTTGAACAGCTGGCTCACGACCTTGTGAAAAGATCTATGGATCCTGTGCAAAAAGCACTTAGTGATGCAGGTCTTTCTAAAAGTGATATCGATGAGGTAATTCTAGTTGGTGGATCAACCCGTATTCCTAAAATTCAGGAAGAAGTTGAAGCATTCTTTGGTAAGAAGCCTTCTAAAGGTGTAAACCCAGATGAGGTTGTAGCAATTGGTGCTGCTATCCAGGGTGGTGTACTTACAGGAGATGTAAAAGATGTATTACTTCTTGATGTAACTCCACTTTCTCTAGGTATTGAAACTATGGGAGGAGTTAATACAAAACTGATCGAATCTAATACTACGATCCCAACCAAGAAGTCTCAGACTTTCTCTACAGCGGCAGATAATCAGCCATCAGTTGAAATCCACGTACTTCAGGGAGAACGTCCAATGGCGACAGATAACAAAACAATTGGTAGATTTCACTTAGATGGTATCCCACCAGCGCCAAGAGGAACACCTCAAATTGAAGTAACTTTCGATATTGATGCTAATGGTATCATTAAAGTAAGCGCTACAGATAAAGCAACTGGTAAGTCTCAGGATATTCGTATTGAAGCTTCTTCAGGATTAACAGAAGAAGAGATCGAGAAAATGAAGAAAGAGGCTGAAGCGAATGCAGATGCTGATAAGCAGGCTAAAGAGAAAGTTGATAAGCTGAATGAAGCTGATGCAATGATCTTCCAGACTGAAAAACAGTTGAAAGAATTTGGTGATAAATTATCTGAAGATAAGAAGAAGCCAATCGAAGAGGCATTAGAAGAGCTTAAGAAAGCTTATGAAACTAAAGAAGTTGAAACGATCACTCCAGCCTTAGACAAGATCAATGAAGCATGGAAAACAGCTTCAGAAGAGATGTATAAAGCTCAGGCAGAAGCTCAGGGCGGTGCAAACGGACAGCCAGGTGGACCGGAACAAGGTGCAACCGGAGCTGAAGGTGGAGACGCCAAGAGTGGAGATGATGTAGAAGACGTAGACTTCGAAGAAGTTAAGTAAGCAGAGAACAGATTTTGCTCTAGCAAAATTTTGTGATTAGCTTGTCCTGAGCGTAGTCGAAGGGCTTATCCCGAACTAAGTGAGGGATTTAAACGAAATCAAATCACAATAAATGTAGAAAGCCTCGCAGAAATGCGGGGCTTTTTTATTGTAATAGAGTATAAATATATACAAGATTAAAAATTACCAATATTGCGAAGCATATCACTGAAAAGACTTTATAACCTTTACCAGGTTGATCTACCTTTGGCATTTGAGTTCCGGTTACAAGTTTATAATTAAACCAGGCTAAAAATGGAGCTGAAAAAAAGGAGAGTGCCGTGGCAAAATCTATGAGGGTAGTGAACGAAGCGGTAAAGAAATACAGTATTAGTAATGACAATCCGGGGATGAGAAATACATGGATTCTATAGCTTTTCCATTTTGAAGTTTTGGTTGGAGTTTTAGTATGTTCCGCAAAAACTTCAGAAATCACGCGGGGAAAAGCATCGGTTACTGCCAGAGTCGTAGAGAACATTGCTATAAATGCGGCAACGGAAATAATTGGTTTACTCCAGTCCCCAAGGGTCTGCCCGTAGAGGTCAATCAACTGACCTGAAAATTCAACTGCATTCCCTGAAAAGCTTATACCACTTCCAAACATGATCAAGGCTCCCATTAAAAAGAACAGTAGGCCAATAATCGCAGCAGCGAGATAACCAACATTAAAATCGGTGAAGGCTTCTTTGAGGGTAGTTTTTCGTTTATTATCGATCGCCTTTTCTTTGGTCCAGATCGAATGCCATACAGAAGCATCCAAAGGAATGGGCATCCATCCCATAAAGGATATGATAAAAGCGATGCCGGCTTTATTCCATACCTCAGGAGTATCTATGGCCAGAGCTTTTTCCATCCGGCCATCTCCAAAAGCAAGAAGAACGGCGGTCAAAGTAGCAATTCCCAGCAGGCTTACAATTATTTTCATGGTTTTGTCAAGAGCCGGATATTTTCCTATTAACAAAAGAATTATGCATATGCCTATAATAATAAAACTCCAGGTAAAATTATTCCATCCCATCCCGAAAAGGCGTTCTGCAAGGCCGGCAGTAACAATAGTAACTGCTGCCTGAATTATAAACATACTTCCTACGGTGATGACTATGAAAGTCCAGTACGGGAACCTTCCCATTTTTTTATAACCAGTGATAAGATGATTGCCGGTCCCCGCTGCGAACCTTGGACCGAATTCCAGAAAGGGATATTTAGTTAGACAGGCCAGTATTAAGACCCATAATAAAAGAAAACCATAGTCGGCACCCGCACGGGTAGCCTGTACAAGGTGAGAGACTCCAATCGCGGCTCCGGCTAAAAGAAAGCCAGGGCCTAATGTTTTAAAAATGGAAGTCTTTGATTTATGAGTCATCGATGCTTAATATACGTTAAGCTGAATCTGTTTAACTACGTGGAATCTTCGATTGCAGCTTCTTATAAAAAGATCCTGAAACAAGTTCAGGATGACGAGCAATACTTTCAACTTGAATGGATCTGAAACCAAATTAAGCAAATTTCGAGATCAATTCTTTATTTACTTCGTGTCCACCCTCGAATTTTATAATTTCCAGGTTCTCAGGGAACAATTCTTTTAATCTTTTACTTTCGGTTTCTAAAATTTTAGAATTAATATATTCATCTTCTGACCCATAAATAAAACTGAATGTTGTATTCTTTAAAAAACTAAAATCGTCCTGCTTTAATTCCTCAGGCACTTTTCCTGAATGCATGATAAGATTGCTGCATTGAATCCTTCTTCGAGCAATAAATCTGGTAGCAACAGAAACTCCCTGGGAATAGCCCATAATATTAAGGTTTTTGATATCTGCCAGATTTTCGTTGTCGTAGACTGCATCAAGATAGCTAAGCATATTTTCAATTCCCTCTTCCAAATTTTCGCGAGTAAGCCATGAAGCTCCAACATGTTTATATTCGCTATTTAAGTAATATTTAGATTGAGCCTGAGGTGCGATGATATAATTTTCTCCTGAATCTAAATGTTTAAAATATTTCAGGAAATATTTACTTAAGTACCCAATTCCATGAAATACCAGCCAGACATTTTTGGTTTTTGGAGTTTTTTTATTCAAAGTAGAATAGGTATTGTAGATGGTATAAGAAAGACTTTTCTCTTTGCTCATGGTTGATAGGGGTTTTTGTACTTTTACAAAGTAATCAATCTTTTAATTTATGACGAAAGAAGAATTGCTTCAACTTTCAAAAAAAGTATGTAAGAATACTTTAATGGAAACCCTGAACATTGAATTTACTGAAATAGGTGCTGATTACCTAATTGCCAAAATGCCAGTAGATTCCAGGGTTCATCAACCAGACGGGGTTCTTCATGGCGGGGCCAGTGTAGCACTTGCTGAAAGTGTGGGCAGCATGGCCAGCTATGTATTTCTGGATACAGAAAAATATTTTGTTCGCGGGATCGAGATCTCCGCGAATCATTTGAAAAGTGTTAGTGAAGGCTGGGTATTTGCAAAAGCAACTTTTATTCATAAGGGCCGTACTACCCAACTTTTTGAGATAAGGATCACAGATGGAAGTGACAGACTTATTTCTATCGTTAAATTAACTACAATTACACTACCAAAAGAAGAAAAATGTTAGAGCCAGAAGAGTTTTATAAAAGACTGGAGCAAAATTTTTCTGAAGGAAAGTCCTTCGTGGCTTACCGAAAACCGGGTTCTGGAAATAGAGTGAAAGCTATTCTGCAAAACGATACGAAAGTTTATAAAACAAAAGATCTTAATGAGAGCGGATTTGTTTTTGCTCCATTTAATTCAGAATCTCTGGCTTTTCTTATTCCTTCAGATCATTCTGAAAACCTGGAATTCGAATTTCAACCTAAAGTTGAAGTAGATTCACTGGGAGCTGAAGTGATTGAGGCCGAGGGAAATTTTCCGCAGAGCGAATTAGATCAGAGAGATCACGAGAACCTTATTCAGTCTGGAATAGATGAAATCAAAAAAGGCAGTTTACATAAAGTTGTTTTATCGCGTTCAGAAAAAGTACAATTATATGACCCTTCTCCGTTCAGAATTGTTAAAAATCTATTGAATAAATATTCGAATGCCTTCGTATACCTATGGTTTCATCCTGAAACTGGTATCTGGCTGGGTGCAACTCCCGAAACACTTTTGAAGACAGAACGTACCAGGTTTACCACCATGGCGCTTGCAGGAACCCAGGTCTTTAAAGGAGAAACAGATGTTGAATGGGGAAAAAAAGAAGTGGAGGAACAACTTTTTGTAACCGATTATATTTCCAAAACACTGGAAAATATGCCAGCAGTAAAGAATTTGGAGCTTTCTAAACCGTATTCTAAAAGGGCTGGAAATCTTCTACATATTTGCACCGATATTAATGGTTATTTGACTTCCGAAGAAAATATCGGCGATCTTATTAAAGAATTGCATCCCACACCGGCAATATGCGGAATGCCCAAAGAAAAAGCGCTGACCTTTATTCTTAAAAATGAGAATTATAAGAGGGAATTTTATTCGGGGTTTCTGGGAGAATTGAATTTAAAAACTCAAACTCAAAGAAGTAGTAATCTTCATAACCAGGAAAACCAGCAATTTGTCTCTATTTCTAAAAAAAGCGACCTGTATGTAAACCTGAGATGTATGAAATTAAAAGGCGGTAATGCCAGGATATTTGTGGGTGGAGGAATCACCAAAGACTCAAATGCAGCCGATGAATGGATGGAAACTGTGAACAAATCTCAAACGATGAAGGCAGTTCTTGTAAAATAAGCCGGAAATCTGTACTTCAAATTATGGGTAAATTGTAATTTTGAGATTCTATGAAATACTCCAAAATACCTGTTGCAAGATCTATTGTTTCCTTATGTGTTTCAAAAGATATTAAAAATGTCGTGATATCACCAGGATCCCGGAATGCTCCTTTGACCATTGGTTTTACTCATCATACTGATATTAATGCATATAGCATAGTAGATGAACGTTGTGCGGGCTTTTTCGCTTTAGGAATGGCTCAGCAGCTAAAAAAGCCTGTGGCGTTGGTATGTACTTCCGGGTCTGCACTTTTAAATTACTATCCTGCTATTTCAGAAGCTTTTTACAGTGATATTCCGTTGGTGATCATTTCGGCAGATAGACCTGTGGAACGTATTGATATTGGGGATGGCCAGACCATAAGACAAAAGAACGTATTTGAAAATCATATTCTATATTCCGCAAATCTTTATTCTGAATTGGTCCTTGAAAAAGAAACTAACGACCCTAAACTTCAGCAGAAACAATTTGAGGCCCAAAAACATAATGAAAGGGAGGTCAATCTTGCTTTAAATAAAGCGATAGAGGAGAAGGGCCCGGTTCATATTAATGTTCCATTTTATGAACCGCTATACGATACCCTTGAAGATATTGAAGTGTCACCCTTACAGATCTTCCCTGAAATAAAGGAAATGCATTATTCTGAACGCCAGCTTCAGCCATATGCCGATGTTTGGAATGGGTCAAAACGAAAAATGGTAATCGTGGGAGTGGCTCAGCCAAATGCTGTAGAGCAGGAATTTCTTGATAAACTGGCACAAGATGAGAGTGTAATCGTACTTACGGAAACCACCTCAAATCTGCATCAGGAAGAGTTCTTTACCCGTATAGATACCTTAATTGGTCCTATTGAAAAGGACCATAACCGGACGGATCTATTTTTAAAACTTCAGCCGGATATTTTGCTTACGTTTGGAGGGATGATCGTTTCTAAAAAAATCAAGGCTTATCTTCGCCACTATAATCCAAGACATCACTGGCATGTGGATACTAAAAAAGCTTATAATACTTTTTTCTGTCTCAATAAACATTTTGAAACCGAAGTAAATTCGTTTTTCTCTGAATTTCTTCCTCTAACTGAAGAAGTTGAAAGCGTTTACGCGAAATTCTGGAAAGACATTAAAAAGAAGCGGCAAAAACGCCATGAGGAATATATGGCGGAGATCACTTATTCCGATCTTAAAGCTATGCAATTGGTAGTGCCGAAAGTTCCTGAAAATACTATTATTCATTTTGGAAATAGTTCAACAATCAGGTATGCGCAATTGTTCCAGTGGCATCATAGCATGAAAATATTTTGTAACCGTGGGACCAGCGGGATTGACGGGAGTGTTTCCACGGCCGTTGGTGCTGCAGTTACTGCAAAAGAGCCTGTTTTGATGGTCACCGGGGATCTAAGCTTTTTTTATGATAGTAATGCTTTGTGGAATAATTATATTCCTTCAAATTTCAGGATCATAGTTCTCAATAACCATGGAGGTGGGATTTTTAGAATTTTACCGGGCAATAAGAATTCTGAAAACTTTGAGAGGTATTTTGAGACCCTACACAATATGAGTGCAAAACCACTTTGTGAACTATATAATTTTGAATACTCTAAAGCCGATTCTGAAGAAAATCTACAGAATCAATTAGAAGATTTTTTCCAGGATTCAGATCGCCCTAAATTGCTTGAAATAATCACTCCCAGAAAGGTAAATGACGAGATACTTCTGGAATACTTCAATTTTATGAAATCTTAAGGCTTTTCTAACACTATTTTTAATTCATATTTCTTAAGTTTTAGTAGAAAAATTAAAATTAAATCATGAGTAAATTAGACGAAAAGGTAGGACAGTATATAGATGATCTTAAATCGAAAGTAGGAGAGGCAAATCCCGATATTGATCTATTGAGAAAAATTGCTGAATCAATGGGGCCAAGTATTTATAATGCAGATGCCGAAACTGTGGCTGCATCAAATGAAGAAGAGGTAGACACCGTGAAGAAGAATTTCGTTATGAAAAAACTTGGGATCACAGACGAAGGAAAAATTAATGAAGCTGTGAATCAGGTCCTTGAAAAATATGGTAAGTCTAACAGGAATAAATATCGGGTGGTCATTTATTACCTCCTTACCAAACACTTTAAAAAAGATAGTATTTTTAAATAATAGGAATAATCTCAAATGATCCGTTTATGGTTTTAAAATCGTGAACGGATTTTTTTATACCCGATTAAAACTATCTTTGTATGCTAAAATTTGATTTATGATCCAGTTAGGGGAATTTCACGAGTTAATTATTATACGAGAAACCGATCACGGGATCTACCTTGAGAATGAAGAAGGGGATGAAGTGTTGCTTCCCAATAAATATGTACCCGAACAATGGATGGTTCATGATAAAATAAGAGTATTTGTTTATCTGGATCATGATGAGCGTCCTGTGGCTACAACGCTCAAGCCCAGGATAAAACTAGATCAGTTCGGGATGTTGCCCTGTGTGGAGGTTACAAAGTTTGGTGCATTTTTGGACTGGGGTTTGGAAAAGCATCTTTTTGTTCCGTTTAAAGAGCAGGTGGTACCCATGAAACCCGGTTATAGTTACCTGGTCTTTTGCTACCTGGATCTGGAAACCAATAGGCTTGCAGCTTCTTCTAAAGTGCATTCCTTCGTAGATAATACAACTCTTACTGTGGAAGCTTTTGAAGAAGTGGATCTACTGGTAAGTAATGAAACTGATCTTGGTTTTAATGTAATCGTAAATCAGCTGCATCTGGGTCTTTTATATCATGATGAGGTATTTAAACCACTTAAAATTGGCGATGCCTTAAAAGGATTTATAAAAAAGATCAGAGAAGACAATAAGATAGATATAATGCTTCAGCGACCAGGTTATCGCAGTATTGAACCTAATGCACAAAAGATTCTCGATAAATTGAAAGCCGCTGGAGGCTTTATAGACCTTACGGATAAATCTGATCCCGACGAGATCAAGAACAGGTTACAAATGAGTAAGAAGAGCTTTAAAAAGGCTGCTGGAAATCTTTACAAAAATCGCATCATAGAAATAAAAGATGATGGTTTACATCTCAAGGAGGATCAGTAAGAGAACCGGTAAAGTTGAGAACCTGAACGAAGCCTGTATATACTACGATTATAAGGATCTAGTATAGGAGCGATATAAGGATTTATATAAGTATCTCTTTGTCTTTGATCTGCAGTACCGGTGATTTCAAAAATCCTTTTTTCTTTTCGTTCACGGCCCGGTAGTGGAGAGCCAAGATCCACCGTTCGCTGATTTTTCTTAGAATTTATATCATCCATAACAGCCAGCATATCAATTTTCTGTTTTTTATTCTGATCTACATTTAGGAAAGTACCATCGGGTAAGCTGAAATTAGAATTCACCTGCCAGTTAAATGCGAATTCTTTCCAGGTATTTTCAATTCCGCGATTACCGATCTCAAAATCTTTACGATCCCAGTATTCCTGGGCACTGACGGTGCCGCTTAAAATTAAAAAGAATAAAAATAACCTGAATTTCATTGTTTTTCTTTTCTCTAAATTATCAAAAATGATGCAAACCTTGAACTCCAATTCAAATTTCGTACAAAAAAGAATAAAAAGCAGCAGGTTATTGTGCTTAAAACTATTCTATGTCATCAATTGGTCTGCAAAACAGGATGTAAAGATAATTAAGCCCTGTTAATTGACGGGCTTTTTTATTATCGCTTTTCGATGTGAAGCGAAAGCTTTATTTTTACTTCAAAATAACTCGAATGGCTAAAATAGACTGGAAAACAGTAAAGGAATACGAAGATATCACCTATAAAAAGTATAACGGCGTTGCAAGAATAGCATTTAACCGTCCGGAGGTTCGTAATGCCTTCAGACCTAAGACAACTTCAGAATTATTAGATGCATTTCAAAATGCACACGAAGATACTTCTATTGGGGTAGTATTACTATCTGGAGAAGGCCCTTCTTCTAAAGATGGAAAATGGGCTTTCTGCAGTGGAGGAGATCAAAAGGCACGTGGTCACCAAGGCTATGTAGGTGAAGATGGTTATCACAGGTTAAATATCCTTGAGGTTCAACGACTAATTCGTTTTATGCCAAAAGCGGTTATCTGTGTGGTGCCAGGCTGGGCTGTTGGTGGTGGCCATAGTTTACATGTAGTCTGCGATCTTACGCTCGCCAGTAAAGAAAATGCAATTTTTAAACAAACAGATGCTGATGTCACCAGCTTTGATGCTGGTTATGGATCGGCTTATCTGGCTAAGATGGTAGGACAGAAGAAAGCAAGAGAGATTTTCTTTTTAGGTCGTAATTATTCGGCTCAGGAAGCTTATGAGATGGGAATGGTCAATGCGGTGATCCCTCATGAAGAACTTGAAGATACTGCATATGAATGGGCACAGGAGATCCTGGCAAAGTCCCCAACTTCTATTAAAATGTTGAAATTTGCTATGAACCTGACAGACGACGGCATGGTTGGGCAGCAAGTTTTTGCAGGCGAAGTAACAAGGCTGGCTTATATGACTGATGAAGCTAAAGAGGGTAGAGATGCCTTCCTTGAAAAGCGTAAGCCCAATTTTGAGAAAAAATGGATCCCTTAATAGGCGATTTTGGCTAGTTTAATTATATGTTCCACTATCTCTTCCGGCACTTCTTCCTGAAGAAAGTGTTTTGAAGCTAGTGGAATTACTTTTTTAGCATCTGTCAGTTTTAGTACATCTTCCGCGTATTTATCTATGGTCAGAGCAGGATCATCTTTTCCCCAAATGGCTTGAATGGGATAATCTACATTTTTGAATCCCTTGTTACATAAATTTTGGAATTCTTCCGTTTGCTCAAAATTGCGCATTATTTTTAGAAAGGCTGTGCCTTTATCTTCCCTCTTTAAAAGATTTACATAGGCTTTTATTTCTTCATCAGGAATTATGGAGGAGTGAGAAACTCCCATTTTAGCGAACATGACGGGCCAGGTGGTATGGGTAATTGATTTTAATTCGGCTTCACCTAAAATTTTCATCTCGAAGGGTCTCATCACCAGCGGCTTTTTATAGTTCCTGATATCTACCATGGTATTTAAAAGAGTGAGTGATATTACTTTTTCCATATTCTTCGCAGCAAGGGCAAAACCAATTGGCCCACCAATATCATGAACCACGAGATGATATTTAGAAATTTCTAATTGGTTGAGTGCATCGGTTAGGAAATCAGCAAAGTTTGAAAAACTATATTCAAAATCCTCAGGCCGGTCAGAAAGTCCTAATCCCGGAAGGTCTATAGAAATTCCTCTGTATCCTTTCGCAGCGATCAAAGGAATCATTTTTCGGTATAAGTAAGATGAGGTAGGCACCCCATGGATGCAGACAACGGCTTCGCCTTTTCCTGAATCCAGTAAAAAAGTTTTTAAACCATTTACAGTAATATATTTCCCTGAATTCTCATGTGTATCAATTAGCCTGTCTATTTCTTCCTGTGTATTCAGTTTCATAAGCTTTCAATCTATTAAAACTAAAGTTACTAATTATGATTTTCTTCAGATCACAAGCTTTGGTAAGTAAGGGTGAAACCTTTGCAAAAATAAAAGCCATAAACTAATGTTTATGGCTTTTTTATTTTTATGAAATGCCTATTGTTATCTAAGCTTTGGAAATCTGCCAGGGTCTGACTCATGCATTATCGAGTAAACCTTTTCAAAAATATCTTCAGGTGATGGTTTCGAGAAATAATCACCGTCTGTACCGTAAGCAGGTCTGTGTTCCTTTGCAGTTAATGTTTGTGGTTTACTATCAAGATATCTGTAAGCATTTTGTTCATCAAGAATTTTCTGAAGTATGTATGCCGAAGCACCTCCGGGAACATCTTCGTCTATCACAAGCAAACGATTTGTTTTTTCAACACTCTTTACAATATCATGATTTAGATCGAATGGGAGTAAAGATTGAACATCGATCACTTCAGCGTCTATATCTACTTCATTTAATTCACGTGCAACATCCTCAACGATTCGTAACGTGGAGCCGTAAGAGACTAAAGTAATATCTTTTCCTTCCTTAACGGTTTCAGTAATTCCAATCGGGGTTTTAAATTCACCCAGGTTTGAAGGCATTTTTTCTTTCAGCCTATAGCCGTTAAGACATTCTATGATAATGGCCGGTGTATCCAGATCAAGTACCTGGTTATAAAATCCAGCCGCCTTGGTCATATTTCTTGGAACCAGTACATACATTCCCCGTAGAAGATTAACAAGGCCTCCCATCTGTGATCCACTATGCCAGATACCTTCTAAACGGTGACCTCTGGTTCTTACAATTAATGGAGCTTTTTGCTTTCCTTTTGTCCTGTAGTGTAGAGTTGATAGATCATCACTCATGGTTTGGAGGCAGTACATCACATAATCCAAATATTGAATTTCAGCGATAGGTCTTAGACCTCGCATTGCCATTCCAATTCCCTGTCCTAAAATAGTAGATTCACGGATCCCGGTATCTGAAATTCTAAATTTCCCATACTTTTTCTGAAGTCCTTCCAATCCCTGATTCACATCGCCAATTTCCCCGGCATCTTCTCCAAAGATCAGGGTTTCAGGCCTGTTACTAAAGATCTTGTCAAAATTATCTCTTAATATGATCCTTGCATCAACTTCTTCAGCATTTTCATCATAATCTGGTAAGATTTCGGTAAAAGTATTTTCTTCTTTATAAAGATGGGAACCGTAATCTTCCTGAGTTTGCTCAGCATAGTTCTCCAACCAGTTTATAAGAGCTGTTTTAGCATCGGTATTTTCGCCAATAAGATATCTAAGGGATTTACGGCAGGCCGAAACCAGATCCTTTTTAAGGGGTTCCCTGTTTCCGGAAATTTCATTTTTTATGGAATTAATAAAATTCCCGTTTGCACTGGAATCGGCAGCTTTTTCAAGAATTTTGATCAGCTCTTTTTGTTTTTCAAGAGTCGGCTGAAGGTATGCACTCCAGGCCTTTTGCTTGGCAGTACGAATCTCTTTTTTGATCTCTTTTTCCAGCTCTTCCAATTCTTCTTCCGTAGAAAAATTATTTTCCAGGATCCACTGGCGAAATTTCAGGTTACAATCATGTTCCTTTTCCCAGCTTAATCTTTCTTCACTTTTATATCTTTCGTGAGATCCGGATGTTGAATGCCCCTGCGGTTGAGTTAATTCTACCACATGTATAAGCACGGGACAATGTTCTTTTCTTGCTATTCGTGCCGCTTTTTCATAGGTATCTACGAGGGCGGGATAATCCCATCCATTTACTACAAGGATCTCATATCCTTTGGAATCCTCATCTCTTTGAAAACCTTTTAAAACCTCTGAAATGTTCTCTTTGGTAGTTTGATATTTTGCATGAACCGAAATTCCATATTCATCATCCCAGACGTTCATTACCATAGGCACCTGCAATACTCCGGCAGCATTTATGGTTTCCCAAAAATGACCTTCACTGGTACTTGCGTTTCCAATGGTTCCCCAGGCGATCTCATTTCCATTATTAGTAAATTTTTCTGCATCTATTCCTTCTACATTCCTGTAGATCTTAGAAGCCTGTGCCAGACCAAGTAGACGAGGCATTTGTCCTGCTGTAGGAGAAATATCGGCACTTGAGTTTTTTTGCTCTATCAAGATTTTTCCATTCTCCATTTTCGTCCAGGCTATGGGTCATAAAATGACCACCCATTTGGCGACCACCTGACATTGGCTCATTATTAATATTGGTATCGGCGTATAAACCGGCAAAAAATTGCTCTGGAGTTAGCTCATTGATGGCCATCATAAAAGTTTGGTCACGGTAATAACCGGAACGGAAATCTCCATTTTTAAAAGATTTGGCCATTGCTAATTGCGGAAGCTCTTTTCCATCTCCAAAAATGCCGAATTTCGCCTTACCGGTTAAAACCTCACGTCTGCCAAGAAGACTGCATTCCCTGCTAGTAACAGCAGTGCGGTAATCTTCCAGAACCTGAGATTTAAATTGGTCAAAAGAAATTGAATTTTCAGTTTGTGTTTCGCTTTGCATGAACATTAATTTGGATGGTAACAAATGTAACGAAAACTATCATTAAATACAATTCATTATTTCGCGGGATAATTGCTAATAATGTAATTTTAACCTTTATTTATTATTTATTATGGAAATAATCTAAATAGGATTAAGAATTTGTTGAAAATAATGAAATTGGGATAAGGATTTAGGAATAACTTAATTTTCTAGTACCAGCGTCTTTTAAAAAGTCTAATGAGGGTGTTTAAATCAAGTGAAACAATAAATCTAACTTTTTGATCGTAATCCGGATCTGTGATTTCCCAACCTAAGTTGGAATATACTGGAAAGAACAGTTCAAAATAATCCTGTACAAGGCTCACTCGAATTCCGGAATCGTATAATAGCTTTCCGGTTAACTCCCTGGTTTTTTACAATTCCTACATCGCCATAGGCAAAGATCCACTTCCAGATATTCGTACTGGCATTTAGGGTGGTGATCCATTCATTAGCATATTCTGGCTGTAATTGGGATTTAAAACCACCTTCGGCTACAATAATCTGCTGGCTGAATAATCCGCTTCCCTGGCTTCTTCCGTAGTAGTTATAATCAAAAAGATAATCTGTAGGTCGGTCCAGGGCGAAACTAAAATAGTCGTTGGATTTTACCTCGTTATATAAAAATACCCCTGAAAATACCCGCAAATTGATCTGCCTGTTATTTTTGAATAGGTTTCTGAATTCTGCACTCCCTGATATTTTACTGAACTTGTCTGACAGTTGATAATCTATGGAGCCTGTAAAATACTTTAAGAAGTTAGGGTTGCTATAAACATAATTTACATTGAAAACATTATAATCAGGTTGGATAAGAGGAGCATTAGGATTCTGGTCCCTTTTCACATTTACATTTCGTATTAAGAGACGTTCTCTCTCATTGCTTCTTAAATAGGAATCCCGGAACCCGAAACTAAGAAAGGGAGTAAATTTTTGATAGAAAAGGTCATAGCCATAAGAGAATCTGTTACCACTTATACCATACGTAATCGCGTGAAGTTCCTTATTTTCAAACTGATGTGTATTATAGATGGCTGCCGACCCTACGAAGGTTTTACTGGTAAATCCAAATTTGGGAGATATGTTATAATTAAATGTTTTACTAAGAATCGTTTTATTATAAACTTTAGGACCTATAGAGATTCCGTCGTAAAGGTTATACTCAAATTCTGGCATGAAAAATACCTGATGATATCTAGGGTCCTCTACATCCTGCAAGAGTCTAAATTGTATTGGCTTATCCAGTAATTTTGTAACGCCTTCATAATTATTTCGCTGATTGTATTCGGGGATTTCCTGGTTATAATTCAGCGCAAGTCTTTGGATATCGGGGTTTGGAATTTTCACGGTTTTCTCCCCGTCTATATTATCAACCCAGGTTTTATAAACTACTTCGTCATTTTTTAAGCCGTAGAGACTTACCGGCATGTGATTTTTTCTAAGGTTTCTAATGGTCACCAATAAAGAATCATTTTTCTTATTAACGTCCTTGATAGTAAAATCCAGCTTCTTATTCGTTCTAACATATTCATCATAGAACCAGGAAATATCCTTACCGGCATTTTTCTGAAGAACATTCATAAAATCCTTGTCTCTCACAGGCTTGAGCTTATACCTTAAATAAAATTCGGAAATAGATTTCTTTACCGAATTATCCTCCAGATAATCTTCCAGATATTTAATTCCCACTCCTGCTTTGTATGCGTTCGCAATATTTTTATTGAATTTCACCAGGGAGTCCTGGGAAGTAATAAGTGGCTGGTCCAGGTTCAGTCGTGCCATATTCATATAAAGAAACTGATACTGATCATTGAACTCTAGATCTGCAGCGTGAAACCATCTAAGGCCAATTACATTACTTAGATTTCCAATTAGTTTCATTTTTGGATAATAGGTGTCCACATAATCCATCATAAGGGAAACCATAATCGCATCTCTCACCCATTTCTCCTTACGTGGATTTATAAAAATGGTATTTTCCAGGAAGTATTCAGATAGTGTTTTAAAGACTTTTATATCGTACTGAAAACCATCAGGGAAAGGTCTTATAAATTCAGGTAATTGATTTAGCCCATACACCGGATTATTCAAATAATCTTCCCGGGTTATAAATAGATTTCTATGGGGATATTCTCCCAGTCGTTGTTGAAGGAACCCAAGGGCGCGTTCCAGCATTTCGTTTTTTGTTTTGAACTGTATTTCTTCTCCTTCTATATTCGTGATCAACTGATGAGTGTTCACATCAAGACTTTCAAAAATATATGCCCTGGTTATATACATTTTACTTTCCACCCTTTTCTGTCCAGAAAACAAAATTGTTTTATAACCTTTTTTGGTAATTGTTTTCTTAAGATCTAAACCAGAAGCTGCATAAAATTCGGTTGGAATATCGAGGGAAATATTAATATCATAAGGATTAACATATTGAAGTCCCAGATCCTTATGTCTGTATAACTGCCATCCGTTATCCAATGCTGCAGGCACGAGATACCAGTATCGAAGCTTGTAATTCCCTTCCTGATCTATTCCATATCGTGTAAATTTATCATCGGGTATCTTGAGGGTGTAATTTAAATGCAGCGTAATAGAATCACCGGCCGCAAGAGGTTCCTCGAGTTTAATCCTTACTAAATCTACCACACTTCCTGGGCGGTCCCATTCAAGTTCAGTGTCATGACTGTCTGTTATATAATGGATAAGGGTATGGCCTCTTTCTTCTTCTTTCGCGAAGTGAAACCGACGTGCGTAATCTTCGGCAAAACGTTTGGCTAGCGCCGAGCTCTTTGAGCTAAATGCATTATTCCAGTCGTTCAAATATATACTCACCAATTCCCTATTCTCGGTATTGATGAATTTAATATCCTGAGTGACCTCAAGACTGCGGGTACTATCAATTAATTTCGCATTTACATCTATGGCATTCTGTGCAGTAAGCCAGCAGGTAAAAGTGAAAAAAATCAGTAAAAACTGAAGGTATCTCAAGGATAATAAAATTTAGACTGATAAGGAATCGGGGCTAAATATAATCAAACTTTGATACCTTCAATAAGTCTATTAACTAGAAATTAGGACTAAGATTATATTCATCATAAAATTTATCCAAAATCTCGATGACTTCGTCTTCAGTATCAACAACTTGTACCAGATCTATATCTGCTTCGTTAATATTCTTAAAGCTGTCTAATAGGGTTTTACGAATCCAGTCTACAAGACCCCCCCAGAATTCGGTTCCAACAAGAATGATAGGAAATTTATCTATTTTATGGGTCTGTATCAAAGTGATGGCCTCAAATAATTCATCGAGCGTTCCAAAACCTCCGGGCATTACAACAAATCCCTGAGAGTACTTTACGAACATTACCTTCCTCACAAAGAAATAATCGAAATCGAGACTTTTATCATTATCTATATAAGGATTGTCATGTTGCTCAAAAGGAAGTTCAATATTTAAGCCTACCGAGGTTCCTCCGGCTAGATGGGCTCCTTTATTACCAGCTTCCATAATACCAGGGCCACCTCCGGTAATTACACCGTAGCCATTGTCGACGATTTTTTTTGCGACTCTTTCGGCTAATTTATAATATTTCATATCGGGTTTTGTTCTTGCCGATCCGAATATAGAAACGCAGGGACCAATTTGACTAAGCTTTTCGTAGCCATTTACAAATTCGCCCATTATTTTAAAGATTGCCCAGGAATCGTTGGTTTTTATTTCGTTCCAGGCTTTATTTCTGTTATGTGTTCTCATCATTTTTTAGACTGGTTATCTAGTGAAGTTCTTTTTTTAGGAACTGTGCAGTATAACTTTTTTTATTTTTAATAATTTCTTCGGGCGTGCCTGTTGCAACAATTTTTCCGCCACCTTTTCCTCCCTCATATCCAATATCTATAATATGGTCAGCCATTTTGATCACATCCATATTATGTTCGATTATGAGTACGGTATTCCCTTTATTGGTTAATTTATTTAATACTTCCATAAGGACACGAATATCCTCAAAGTGAAGCCCTGTGGTAGGCTCGTCTAATATATAAAAAGTATTTCCGGTATCTCGTTTTGATAATTCGGTGGCAAGTTTGATACGCTGGGCTTCACCGCCAGATAGGGTAGTGGACTGTTGTCCCAGGCTAATATAACCCAATCCCACATCCTGAATTGTTTTCAACTTTCTGTAAATTTTCGGAATATTTTCAAAAAATGTTGTGGCTTCATTAATGGTCATTTCCAGGATATCGGCGATCGACTTACCTTTATATCTAATTTCCAGGGTTTCCCTGTTGAAACGTTTTCCGTTGCAGGTTTCACACTCCACATAAACATCTGGTAAAAAGTTCATTTCAATCACCCTTAAACCACCACCTTTACAGGTTTCGCAACGACCTCCTTTAACATTAAAACTAAATCTCCCCGGTTTATAACCTCGAATCAGAGCTTCAGGGGTTTTGGCAAAAAGATTTCTAATTTCAGAAAATACACCTGTATAAGTTGCCGGATTGGAGCGTGGGGTCCTGCCAATGGGAGACTGATTGATATCGATCACCTTATCTATATGATCAAGGCCTTTTATACTTTTATAGGGTTTTGGTTTTTTTACTCCGTTGAAATAATGAGCATTCATAATAGGATATAAGGTCTCATTAATAAGAGTAGATTTACCACTACCGGAAACTCCCGTTACGGCTATCATTTTCCCTAATGGAACTGCTATATTGACCCCTTTGAGATTATTTCCGGTTGCTCCTTTTAATTCAATTTTTTTGCCGTTTCCTTCCCTACGTTTTTTCGGAACGGGGATTTCTTTTTTACGACTTAAATATTGAGCAGTTAGCGTGTCGTGTTCTTTAAGTTCTTTTGGGGAGCCTTCACTAATGATTTCTCCTCCATGTTTTCCGGCATGAGGACCAATGTCGATCACATGATCGGCACGTTCGATCATATCTTTATCATGTTCAACCACAATTACCGTATTTCCTATATCACGAAGAGCTTCCAGCGAATTTATAAGTTTTTCATTGTCCCTTTGATGCAAACCAATACTTGGTTCATCAAGTATATAAAGAACGCCCACCAATTGAGAACCTATTTGAGTGGCAAGCCTAATCCTTTGAGCTTCTCCACCCGATAAAGATTTTGAACTACGATTAAGGTTAAGATAGGTTAGACCAACATCTACAAGAAATTGCAGGCGGGTTCGAATCTCCTTAATTACTTCTGAAGCGATCTGAAGTTGTTTTTCACTCAAATGCTTTTCTATATCATCGAACCATTCGCTGAGATCTGTAATATCGAGCTGAGATAATTCAGCAATATTTTTATTATAAATTTTAAAATAAAGAGCTTCTTTTTTAAGTCTCGCTCCTTCACAATCTGGACAAACTACTTTATCCATATATTCTTTAGACCATCGGCGAAGTGAAGTTGAATCATTATTCCTGTAGGTGGTTTCGATAAAATTAGCGACCCCTTCAAAATCTATCTTATAATCCCTTGTAATCCCTAAAGATTTTGATTCCCTGGAAAACTTTTCTTTTCCACCAAAAAGTATCATTTGAATGGCTTCTTCCGGGATCTTCTGGATAGGATCTGTAAGACTGAATTCAAAACGATCTGCAATTAGCTGAAGCTGGGAAAAAATCCAGTTCTTTTTCTGTGGACCATGTGGAGCAATCCCACCATTTTTAATCGATTTTGAACGATCTGGAATGATCTTATCCTCATTCACCTGATATAAGGTGCCTATACCATTACAGGTAGGACAGGCACCTTTAGGAGAGTTGAATGAAAAACTGTTAGGCTCCGGAGAGGGATAACTTATTCCGGTTGTGGGGCACATTAGATTTCTACTAAAATACCTAATATTGCCTGTATCCTGTTCCAGGATCATGAGGGTATCCTCACCATGATACATAGCTGTTTTTATACTCTCTTCCAGACGTTTATCAGAGTCTGGTTTATTCTCGATCTTAAGTCGGTCAATAACGATCTCAATATCATGGGTTTTGTAGCGGTCCAGTTTCATTCCCTTTTCAATATCCACAATATCCTCATCTGTCCTGACCTTTACGAAACCCTGGCGGGCGATCTGTTCGAAGAGTTCCCTGTAATGCCCTTTCCGGCTTCTAATCACGGGCGCAAGTATACTAACTCTTTTATCCTTGAAATTATCAAGGATGAGTTCTTTGATCTGTGAGTCGGTATAACTTACCATTTTTTCACCCGTATTATAACTGTAGGCATCTGCCGCCCGGGCGAATAATAATCTTAGGAAATCATAAATTTCAGTAATAGTACCTACCGTACTTCGTGGATTCTTACTGGTTGTTTTTTGTTCAATTGCGATAACGGGAGATAGCCCTTCAATTTTATCTACATCAGGCCGTTCCAGACTACCCAGGAACTGCCTGGCATAAGCTGAAAAAGTTTCAATATATCTCCGTTGTCCTTCCGCATAAATAGTATCAAAAGCGAGCGATGATTTACCCGAGCCGGACAAACCGGTAATAACTACCAGTTTTTCTCGTGGAATAGAAACATCTATGTTTTTAAGATTGTGAACTCGGGCTCCTAATACCTCAATTGAATCTTCCGTTTTTGCCATAAAATTAGTCAAGAGGGCAAAGGTACTTATTGTATTATTATTTAGAAAGAATAACTCAGTCCTCTGTTGTTAAGATACCTGTAAAATTTGCCCGGAACTTTTGAAAAGCTAATGTGAAATAAAAGCTAACAAAAATTAAATGTTTAGTTAAGAAAATTGTTTCATGCCTTAAAATGATACTTTTGACAATTATTTAATTCTCTGATTGTGAGTATAATATTACTGAATGTTTTTACAAAAACTACTTGAAATCACATATATTTGGTTATTCCCAATCTTCTTTTTATCCCCCATCTCTTTTATCACATTATTACCTAATAATGTAAGCAACCTACAGCCCCTTAATGTAAATTATAAATTAATGCAGACTGTAGATGGAAAAGAGGCAACTTTTAATCGTTAGTAAAGACGAAAAATTTATTGAAGAAATAAGGGAGAGAGTAAGTACAATTTTTGAAGTAACTTCAGAAAAGTCTATTCATGTAGCATATAATACTGCACTGAGTCTTTTGCCAGATGCTATATTCTTTGATAAAACTTCGTATGTCAAAATATCAGATTTTAAAAATCTAAAAAACTTTAAGTCTACCCATTTTCTTACCAAGAGTTTCTTGATGGTATATAGTGAGAAGGAAGAGATTCCCCTTTTACAAAAACGTTATAGAAATATTATTGACGAATGTCTTCCTAGAAATATGGACCATGAATTAATCTGTGACAGGATAAAGAAATTAACAGCAACTAATTTTAAGAATTTTAATTACTGGCATGCCTGCTTTATGGGACTATTTAATTTAATGGCTAAACCCATTGTCTTGCTTCAGCAAAATAACATCATCGCTATGAATGATGCCTTTAAAAGGACATTTCGGCTTGAAAATACCGAGGGATTAAAACTTACCAGTCTAGTAAATATTGAAAATAAGGCCAAAGTTAAAACCAGTCTTAGAAATTTTGCCAGAGGGAAACATATGCAGGCCGTTACCCATACTTCTCTATTAATTAATAATGATAAACTAAGAAATGCCAGAATAAGCTTTTCTAAACTGAGTAGGAATATCTCAGATCAGTTTATAATGCTTATAGATTTTGATGAAGATGAAAATAGTTTAGATCAAAACATAGGAACTAATTCCAATCAGGTAGAAAAATGCTTTGAGGAAAATAGCGAAATGGCAGAATTCAGTTTTACAAAGAGAGAGAAAGAGATCATTGCTCTTTTATGTAAGGGGTATAAGACCAAGGAAATTTCCGATGCATTATTTATTTCGCCCAAGACTATCGAAAAGCACAGATCCAATATTATCAAGAGAACAAATTCTGAAACAATCCTTGAAAGTATTATTTATGCGATCAATCACAATCTGGTAGATTTCCCGATATCTTAAAGTGTTGTTAAATAAGGGTTTCGGGGTAAATAATAGGGTTTTCCCCCATAAGCACAGCGCAGGCAGTTTCTTACATTTACCTTGAATAATATTACTGAAGTCATCCCCAAATCTCTTCAATTTACATTTGACTACTTAAGTTAAGAATTAGCCCCCAAGGCCCCCCAAATCTCTACAATTTTATCAAAGTGATACATCAATTCCTATACTGGAAGACTGTATATATAATTTATTAACCATTCTAAATATTTATTAACCAAAACTTTGTGATTATGAAAAGACTTAATTACTATTTGGGGTATTGCATAATGCTTGCCCTTTTGTTGAGCGGATGTAGTAAAGAGGAATCTGCAGCTGGATTGGATCCAGATACTTCCAATGATCTGATCGAGGTTTCTTTCTCAACTAAACTTAACGACATTCTAAATGATAATAGATCTCATTTAGTGAGCGATTTGCCTGCATGTAGTGATGCCGCTCCAGCGATGGCACACGTTGTAATAAGACCTGAAGGTGGAGCTGAAAACGGGGATAATGATATCACTGTTAATGTTGCTATTAAAGGGAACGCTCAATCTGGCTATTTTACCGCTTACAGTGAGAATTTAAAGTTACCTGCTGGTCACCATACCTTAATGCAATTCATGGTGTATTCAGATTTAGGAATGACAGATTTAATATGGATAGCTCCGGTAGATGATGGTGCTGGTCCTGGCACCCTTTCAGAGTATGTGGAAAATCCTCTTCCAATGGAATTTGATCTTTTTGATGGAGAAAAATATTATTTGGATGTTGAGGTTTTGTGTTTTGACGAAAGAAATGTAAACGAATATGGATATCAATTCTTTGATTTAATTCCAGAAAAGGCAATTCCTTTCTGTCTTTATTTAAACTATTGTACTGATGACGGAAGGCATTATGTTGGACTATACAAGGTAGATGTCTGGAGATGGGAAAATAACGCAAAAGGAGCACAATTATATGATGATCATATGAATTCACTAGAGACTCCAGCTGAAGGCAGAACAGCTTCTGCTCCATTATGTTTTATTCTCCCAGATGATTCGGGGACAGATAATGATGTCGAAGAAGAATTTTATTTTGAAGTCACGCTTAGTGAAGGTTCTCCAGGATACACTGGACCTGACAAGCTTATCTACACCGCTGTTATTTCTGTATCTGAGATTAAAGCTAGATTTAATGTGGATGGCAATGGTATAGAAGATGGAACTATGGAGTATTTGCATTTACAGTACAATTGTGGAATTACACCTCCACCACCATTTGAAGAACCTGGAGATAACGCTTTACGATATAAAGCCTGTCTTAAAGCTCTAAGCAGCACTTCGAACGCGGGAGGATGGGCTTATTTCTCAGTGAAAAATAATGTTCTTAGTTCCGTTGTAATTGCGGCCAATTTAGAAGCCGGTGCTACTTATCATCAACATGTACATGCAAATGCAGATTGTGACCCCTATGGAGCAGTGATTTTACCATTGGATTATTCAGATAATTCCTGGCCTACGGCTCTTCCTGGAGGATTCTTAAATTATTCTAGAGATTTCAGTAATTACAATGGTACGCTTAAATCCATTTTATACCCTATCGAGGATAGAACTGTAGTACTGCATAAAAGTGATAATACTCCATTATTATGTGGAGAACTTATGGAATATTGAAATTATTAGGTTAGGCACCTCAGGAAATACTTGAGGTGCCTGATCTTTAGTCTATCAATAAGAATTTAAAAGATCATCTAATTTGAATGTTTACCAAACATTTTAAATCTAAAAACCTTTAAATAAGGGAATTTATTAACCATTCTAAATTTATTAAAACTTTGTAATTATGAAAACAATTAACCGATTTCTGGCTTTCTGTGCGGTTTTAGCACTAATGTTAGTTGGATGTAGTAAAGAAGAATCTGCAACTGGATTGGATCCAGGTTCAACAGATGATTTAATTCAAGTGTCTTTTGCAACGACACTTAATGACCTATTAAACGATAATAAAGCTCATTTATTGAGCGATTTACCAGAATGTAGCGATGCCACTCCTATGATGGCCAGCGTTGTGGTTAGACCTGAAGGTGGGGCAGGCGATGGATCTGATGATATCTCTGTAGATGTAGCTATTAAAGGCGATGCAGTATCCGGATATTTCACTGCCTACACAGATGATCTAAAATTACCCGCAGGACATCATACTTTAATGAGCTTTTTAGTTTATGCAGATGAAGCAATGACCGATTTAATTTGGCTTGCTCCGGTAGATGACGGACCTGGTCCGGGTACCCTTTCAGAATATGTAGATAATCCACTTCCAATGGAATTTGACCTTTATGATGGGGAAAAATACTATCTGGATGTTGAAGTACTATGTTTTGATGAAAGAAATGTGAATGAATATGGATACCTATTCTTTGATTTAATTCCTAATAAAATTTACAATTTCTGTTTCTTCGCTAACTACTGTGCAGATGATGATCGTGATTATCCTGCTCATTATTCTTTAGAGCTTTGGTATGGATCCAATATAGTTGATTTAAATGCTAATACTCCATTGGTAACTACTACAATGAATACAGTGGGATATTACAATAATGACGGATCTGTTTCACAAACACCTACCGACAGACCTTTTGCACAACCACTTTGTGTTCTAATTCCAAAGCCAATGAATGGCGAGAACGGTGCTTATTTAACTTATAGGTTAACCTTAGAAGACTGGGCCGGAGCTTATGGTACAGTACCAGGTGATACAGAGCCAATTGTAGGTACTCTTTCCTGGGCTGATATCTTAGAATATCTTGATACTAATGGTGACGACGTTATTAATGATGACGATACCGCTAATATTGATTATTTGCATTTGTTCTTTAATTGTGATGATAATCCAGGGGGAGGAGATTGTACTCCTACCGAAGAGGACACTAATGGAGATTGTATACCAGATAATCAACAGTGTGTAGAATTTCCAGAATTATGTCCAAGTGACTGTACTCCAAGTGAGGATGATTCAAATGGAGACTGTATTCCAGATGATGAGCAGTGTGATCTTTTCCCAGAGTTATGTCCAAGTGATTGTACTCCAACCGAGGAGGACACCAATGGAGATTGTATTCCAGATGATCAGCAATGTGAACTTTTCCCTGAACTATGTGATGAAGGAGAAGGTAATTGTGGAACTGGTTATATGTTTGGAGATACTCAAATAAATACTATTTCAAATGCCAATAAATGGGGCTGGGCTGAACACTGGACTGCAGGAGATGGTGCAACTCAAACTTTAGATTTCTGGGTTGGCGCAGGTGGAAATGACACTTCTAAAGCTAGCAAAGCCGGAACCGTGACAATCACTGTAGATGGTGATCAGGTGCATTTCGAAATTGATCTTATAAATGATTATGAGATTGGGGAATTACATGTGCAATTAAGCGAAGAACAACCTTCCTCTAAAGTGGCAAAAGCACCTGGTTTATATAACAGGAACTATCAGGTGAGCTCTTCAGATCTTGATTTTACTCTTACAAGAACTGGTTTAGAAGGTGATGACGATAACGAATTCTGGGTATTGGTTCATGGAGGAGATGTATGTAATCATTAATCAGCAATTAAATTAGAGAGAACCGGTGATAAAATATTCATCGGTTCTCTTCAAAAATAAATTATACCATTCTAAATATTAAACCAAAATTTCAATTATGAAAACATTAAAAAACTACCTTGCTTATTTCGCAGTACTCGCATTATTGCTAACAGGCTGTAGTAAGGAAGAAACTGCGGCTGGATTGGATCCAGTTAATTCAGACGAATTAATTCAAGTGTCTTTTGCAACGGCACTTAATGACATATTAAATAATAGTAGGGCTCATTTATTGAGCGATTTACCAGAATGTAGCGATGCCACTCCTATGATGGCCAGCGTTGTGGTTAGACCTGAAGGTGGGGCAGGCGATGGATCTGATGATATCTCTGTAGATGTAGCTATTAAAGGCGATGCAGTATCCGGATATTTCACTGCCTACACAGATGATCTAAAATTACCCGCAGGGCATCATACTTTAATGAGCTTTTTAGTTTATGCAGATGAAGCAATGACCGATTTAATTTGGCTTGCTCCGGTAGATGACGGACCTGGTCCGGGTACCCTTTCAGAATATGTAGACCATCCACTTCCAATGGAATTTGACCTTTATAATGGTGAAAAATACTATCTGGATGTTGAAGTGCTATGTTTTGATGAAAGAAACGTAAATGAATACGGATACTTGTTCTTTGATCTAATTCCTGAGGTAGTTTATAACTTCTGTTTCTTTGCTAACTACTGTGGAGAAAATGGCAGAGATTACCCAGCAAGTTATACTCTAGATTTATGGTATGGAACTGATGCGACTTTAGCTAACAATACATGGATCCTTACTGAGAGTAACATGATAGGATACTATGATGAAGATGGAAATGTGGTTGATGGACCAACTGACCGGCCTTTTGCTGAGCCTTTATGTATTGCAATTCCAGGTCCTCAGGCGGGAGACGAACAGGGACCATATCTAACTTATAGATTGACTCTTAATGAATGGAGTGATGCCTATACTATAGAAGCAGGAGGAGAAACTTCTGTTGTGGGTACGCTAAGCTGGGCTGATGTCCTTGATTACATAGATCCAGACGGTAACCAAATTTTTGATGAAAATATTGAATATCTTCACGAAAGAATCAATTGTGATGAAGATGATACCTGTGCCGGTGACCGGGATGGTGATGGCTGTGCAAACAATGACGATGATGACGGTGATGGAATACCAGATATAAATGATAGGTGTCCTGATACAGCTCCTGGTACAACAGTAGATGCCGAAGGATGTCCTACACAAACAGGTGGTTGCGATGACTTTGACGGAGATACAATTTGTGATAATGAAGATCCTGATATAGATAATGATGGAATTCTAAATGCAGCAGATCAATGTGATTATACAGTTCTTGGAGCTATAATTGATGCGAATGGATGTTCCATTTGTGATGATCCTTCTTACGCTTATTTGAATGGAGAAACTGGATTTGTGTCTGTTACACCAACCTCTTATCCATTAGAACTTTTGAACCAAACTGAAGTGGGGAATATTCTTATTTCTACCACTGGTTCAGGCGATATAGAAGTCAATGTAGGTCTTTCAGCTCCGACATCTTACGCTATCATAGGATATACGATTAATATATCTCAAGACGGAGGTGATCCGGTGTATTCTGAATCAATGATGACAGATCCGGTAGGAAATTTTGGACCTATTTTATTTGATGTGCCAGATGTATTTGATGAAAATTCGTTTTATGCAGAAGTAGAAGTGATTTTATGTCCAGGAACTAATTAACTGGAATGAAAAAATATTAACCCGAAGTAAATTATTTGACCGGGGGGTGACTAATTTTGCGGGTTAATTTACTCATCTTCTATGAGGATGATGTATGTGGCTGTCCGGAATCTTTTCCGGGCAGCTTTTTTTATTAAAATTGAAAAAATTGCTTTTAATATTAAAAAAACTATATGTTAGTAACTGTTAATCAGTAATATAAATCGTTCATTTAAATGTTGAAAACTCTCGAATCACCTCTGGAATATGCCTGTTTCAGAAAACAAACTGAGAGAAAAATTCGATTAATGTTGATAACCCAAATCACAATAATTTCTTAGAATTAGAATTTTTGTAAGAAATTGATTGTTAAAAAATTAACATTAATATAAGTTAAAATTTTTGGCCTGGACTTTGCAAATTGCTGAGCGATAACAAAAAGGAAAACAAATTTTAAATCAAAAAAAGTAAAACCTACTTATGAAAAAATTCAAATTGATCTATTTGCTACCTGCATTAGTTTTTATGTCATGTAGTAAGGACCCAATGGCTGACCAATCTGAAACTGAATTGCAACCCCAAACTGCTACTTTTAGTGATGATATTACAGAAATGGCCTATCCCGAAGAATTTGGAAAGGTGAGAGATGTTTTTTATGCTGGCCGAAAACTCCCTGTTGAAGCCCTTAACGGAACCTATGTTTATGAAGGTGATATTCTTCTTGCAGAGAATATGGTCTCAACAAGCCCGGTTAAGATGGTTTATAAAAAAGGAGAGACCCCAACAGAAAAAAGTGTGGGTAGAACTTCAGCATACTGGCCAGATAACACGGTATATTATTCTGTAGATACCAGTTTACCCAACAGTGCAAGGGTTTATGATGCCATAAGCCACTGGGAAGCTAATACCAATCTTGATTTTGTAAAAAGATCCGGACAATCCAATTATATTTATTTTACACCTGGCTCCGGATGTTCTTCTTATATAGGAATGACAGGAGGGAGACAGGATCTTACCCTTGCCGATGCATGTTCTACAGGTAATGTGATTCATGAGATTGGCCATGCCGTAGGCCTTTGGCATGAACAAAGCCGAATTGACCGTGATAAATTTATCACCGTTCATTTTAATAATATTCAAAGTGGTAGGGAGTACAATTTTCAAACCTATCAAGAGAGTGGATATGACGGTAAAGAATTCACTACTAGCCTGGATTTTGGTTCTATAATGATGTATAGTCCTTATGCTTTTTCAGCTAATGGACAGCCTACGATTACTAAGAAAGATGGCTCAACATATAGTGTGCAAAGAAATGCTCTTTCCAGTGGTGATGTTAAAGGGGCAAACTCCATGTATCCTTCCGGGGATTCATCAACCACCACCACTTATATCAACGGGGAATATTACACTATCAATGGACTTACTGTAATGTATTTTTATGGCTCCTGGTATTACGAGGGCAGATTCGGATTAAAAAGAGTTGAGCTTATTAGAGGGAACTGGTATTATATTTAAAAAACTTAAAAATCCCCGGCAATTTTGCCGGGGAAAAATGTGTAAATGAGATGTTAAAATCACATATGTTGTAGAATAAATCTACAGTTAATGTTTTAACAATTAATCTCTTACAAAATCAAAGAATCGATAAAAAGTAATTATTAACCGATTAAAAGCGAATATAAACAAAGGCATCCTAATCTGACCCCGAATCAATTGGTGAGGCTTTAAACTATCAAAAACTCCTACTTATGAAAACTTTAAAAATTTTAATGGTATTACCATTACTGGCTATTATTGCCTGTAGTGAAGAGCCCACAGATTCCTTATTGATAACGGCGCTGAAGCAGGCTAATTCAATGATGACTTTACCGAAATGGCCTTTCCTAAGGAATTCGGAAGACCGGCAGACGTTTATTACGCCGGGCGCAAATTACCAGTAGAACAATTAAAAGGGAAGTATATTTATCAGGGAGATATGTTCCTTCCTGAAGATCAGGTAACCAATAGTCCGGTTAAACTTATTCTGGAACCAGGTGAAAACTCCAGACGAGAAGAGTACGGGAAGAACTAAATATCTATGGCCGGATAATATAGTTTATTACGAAATTGATCCCTCCCTTCCTAATCAGTCTAGGGTTACCGATGCAATTAATCACTGGGAATCTAATACAGCTGTGAAATTTGTTAAGCATTCTTCAGAATCCAACTATATTTATTTCACTCCAGGATCCGGATGTTCTTCCTATGTTGGAATGGTAGGTGGACGCCAAAATATTACATTGGCAGATGCCTGTTCAACGGGAAATGTTATTCATGAAATTGGACATTCTATTGGTCTTTGGCATGAGCAAAGTCGTGCAGACAGGGATAATTATATCACCGTTAATTATGATAATATTCTTTCTGGTAGAGAATATAATTTCTATACCTATGCAGGAAACAGGATGGGATGGAGCCGAATATACTCCAGGACTTGATTTTGGTTCAATAATGCTTTATAGCTCCTATTCTTTTTCAGGGAATGGTTTACCAACGATCACAAAAACAGATGGATCAACATATTCCGCTCAGCGTTCCGGACTTTCTATCGGGAGATATTGAGGGAATAAATGTGATTTATCCAGGTGCTACATTACCACAGAGCCCACTACGACAGAGCCCACTACAACAGAGCCAACAACTACTGAGCCTACTACCACAGAACCCACAACAGGTTCCGGTACTGATGGTAGTGGTACTGAGCTTCCACCACTCCAGAAACCAATTATATAAATGGAGAATATTATATAATTGAAGGGGTGAGTGTCTTAAGAAAAGATGACAAATGGTGGGTGCAAAAAGGAAAAACTGGAAACAAGTAGAATTAATTAATGGAAGATGGAGATTCGTTAAATAAATTATTAGCCATAATAATGTTGTAAGACCGGCCTTACGCCGGTCTTTTATTTTTTATTAAGTTCCTGAATCTTTTAGCTCACTGAATAATCTTAATTCATCAAAGAAAATCTGGAATTCAGCTAGCAAATTCATCATAAAATTCAAGAAGCTGTTCCGTGGCTTTGTTCATTCCTGACTTTCTGCCCGTTCGGCGGTTCATACCTTCCAGTACTTTTTTAATCCCTTCTATTTCAGCATAACTTAACAACCAGTTATCCCTGATCATGTAGGGCAAAAAGTTTTTGACTTTGGTTGGTAATATTTCATAATTCTCTTTTAATAAATCGTAAAACCTATTGGTATAGATTGGCAAGGGGGTATTGGAATAGGATTTCCAGTTTACTGCAAGAAAATGGTCGTAGAAAATATCAATAATGATCCCACTGTAGTGGCTGTAAAATGGAAATAGTTTTTGCAGACTTTTGCGAACAATGGGATGCGTATCTGTATAATAGTCTATAGCGCGATGGAGGATGATTCCATTTTGAATTTCTGGCGGGTACTTGAGGTATTGTTTACCTTTTATAGAGTCTGCCATAAAGTTTCCAATTTTAAGCAGGTCATTATCCCCCGATAAATAGATATGTGCTAAAAAATTCATATAAGGGGAATATACAAATTAAAGGGGGTTAATTTTTGTTAAGTTTTGGCTCATAGTCTTACGGCCATGTATATTTGTGCAAATTTTAAAAGTAGAATTAAATAAATGAGTTTAATAAAATCTATTTCAGGAATAAGGGGAACTATTGGCGGGAAAACCGGAAATAACTTAACCCCAATTGATACAGTTAAATTTGCCGCAGCCTATGGAACGTGGCTTAAAAATGAGACTGGAAAAGACCAGCTTAAAGTGGTGGTGGGACGTGATGCAAGAATATCAGGCTCCATGATTCAGGAACTTACTATAAATACCCTTATAGGTCTTGGAATAGATGTTATTGATATTGGTTTATCTACAACGCCTACTGTAGAAATCGCGGTGCCAATGGAAAATGCTGACGGTGGGATCATCTTAACCGCAAGCCATAATCCAAAGCAGTGGAATGCACTAAAACTATTAAATTCTAAAGGAGAATTCCTGGGTGGGGAAGCAGGACTTAAAATTTTGAAAATTGCTGAAGATGAATCAATTGAATTTGCAGAGGTTGATGAACTTGGAAGTATTGCGAAAATTGAAGATTATATAGATCGTCACATCGATGAGGTTCTTAAACTTAAGCTTGTAGATGCTGAAAAAGTAAAAAAGGCTCATTTCAAAGTGGTGGTAGATGCCGTTAATTCTACTGGAGGGATCGCAATTCCTTCTCTTTTGAAAAAAATGGGTGTGGAAGTTGTGGAATTATATTGTGAGCCTAATGGTCATTTTCCACATAATCCGGAGCCTCTAAAGGAACATCTTACAGATATTTGCGAATTAGTCAAAAAGGAAAAGGCAGATTTTGGCATCGTGGTAGATCCTGATGTCGATCGGCTTGCATTTATTGATGAAACCGGTGAAATGTTTGGAGAGGAATATACCCTTGTTGCCTGTGCAGATTATGTTTTATCCAAAACTTCCGGCAATACGGTAAGTAATTTATCATCTTCCCGTGCGCTTTGGGATATCACAGAAAAACATAATGGAAAATACCAGGCAAGTGCTGTTGGAGAGGTGAATGTGGTAAAATTAATGAAAGATACCAGTGCCGTTATTGGAGGAGAAGGAAATGGCGGAATCATATATCCTGAATCCCATTATGGAAGAGATAGTCTTGTTGGTTCAGCTTTGTTCCTAACCTATCTGGCAGAATCGGGCAGGACAGTTTCTGAACTAAGAAGCGAATATCCTTCTTACTATATGAGTAAAAATAAGATTGAACTTACTCCAGACCTGGATGTAGATAGTATATTACAAGCGGTGGAGGAGAAACATTCTTCAGAAGAAATTTCTACGGTAGATGGAGTTAAAATAGATTTCCCTGAAAATTGGGTTCATTTAAGAAAATCCAATACCGAACCAATCATCAGGATTTATACTGAAGCTAAATCCCAGAATAAAGCTGATGAACTTGCTCAAAAAATGATTAGTGAGATTAAAGATATCATCTCTTAATTAATTATCTCGGCATTTTTAGGTATGGGCTCATTGCGATGCTTCCATCGTTTATGAGTCCATAAATAATATTCAGGAGCATTTCTTATTTGTTCTTCAAGCAGTCTCACGAATTTTGTGGTAATAAAATGTTCGGGTTCGTTTGGGGCATCTTCAGTAATAGGTATTAGAGTCGCACTGATAATGTCCCCGAGCGGTTTTCTCGACATGAAGGTAAAGTACATTCATATCCAGTTTTCTTGCAAGTCGGTCTGATCCTTCAAAAACTGGCACCCTTATTCCCATGAAGTCTATCCAGTGTTTTGCTCGTGAGAGCTTCGGCGACTGGTCGGCGATCATAGCATAGTTCCCAAGAATTCCCTGCTCCTGGTTATACCTTATTTTTTCGCTTGCCTTATAAGTGCTAATCAAAACCCCGTCAAATCGTCCTCGAATATCCTGAACCAGCTTATCAAAATGTCTATTTTTAATTTTCTTGTAGATCCCAAAAGATTTAAACTTTAGACCATATAGTTGTAAGGCATTCATCCATTCGTAGCTGGCGAAATGTCCACACATTACAATAAGGCTTTTATCCTGAGCCTCCAGTTTTCGCAGATATTCCAGATTGGTAAATACAAAACGACGTTTAAGTTCCTTTTCAGAAATAGAAATACTCTTGATCATTTCCAGAAACATATCACACATGTGGTGATAGAATTTTTTTCGAATCCTTTTAATTTCTGAATCAGATTTTTCGGGAAATACAAGTTTAAGGTTGTCGGTTACGGTTTTTCTGCGATAACCAATTATGTAGTAGACCAATACGAAAACCGCATCAGATACTATATAAAATATTCTAAATGGGAGAATGGAAATAAGCCATAGGATAGGGTAGACTACCCAGAAAACTAATCCTTGCATAAAAATTCTTTACACAAATATATGGTATATTTGAAATTAAACTTCAGTAAGTATGGGAGAATTAAGCATTGTTACGCTTATAATAATTGCAGTGAATGCAATAATATCTTTTAAAGGTTTCAACGATCAGGAATTTTTCAACAAATATAAATTCAATATCGCCGATTATAAATCGGGATCAAAGTATCAGTTAGTCACTTCCGGTTTTTTACATGTAGATATAAGCCATTTGTTCGTCAATATGCTTACACTCTATTTCTTTGCCAACGTCGTAATTTATGGGCTTGGTTCGGTGGCATTTATTATAATTTACCTTGGCAGTCTCCTGCTGGGGAATATGCTTTCCTATTTTTTTCATAAGGAAGATTATAATTATACCGCAGTCGGGGCCAGTGGTGCAGTTATGGGAATACTCTATTCCGCAATTTTGTTAAGACCAGATATGACTCTTGGATTATTTTTCGTGATCCCAATGCCTGCCTATGTTTTTGGGATTGGCTATTTACTTTATACCATTTACGGAATGAAGAGAAGACGGGATAATATTGGGCATGATGCTCATTTTGGAGGTGCCACAGCCGGTTACCTGTTAACGATGGTTTTTGCTCCATGGGTTTTTGAAAGTCATCTTCTAATGGTAATCTTACTCGCGTTACCAATAGTTATCCTTTTTTATCTTCAGCGTACAGGACGAATATAATTTGGTATTCTTATTGATTTAGATGAGAAAACACTAAAACTATTTATTATGAAAAAATTGATTTTTCTATTCGCAATATTGGGAATATTACCACTATTTGCTCAGCAAAATATTGATAATGCAACAGTGAGTGTCACCGGCGAAGGCATTGTAAAGGTGACCCCAGATGAGGTACTGATTAAATCTCGTATTGAGCACGAAGGGCCTTCTCCAGAACAGGTAAAGACTCAGAACGACAAGGTTGTAAATGACATTATTAAGTATTTAAAATCTCAGGGAATTGATGAAAAAGATATCCAGACAGATTATGTTAACCTTAATAAGAGATATGAGTATAACGATAAAACCAGAACTACCAAGTATGTCGCAAATCAGGCAATTTCTATAACACTGCATGATATTAAGGATTATGAAAAGATCATGAAGGGACTTCTGGAAAATGGTTTGAATCGTATTGATGGAATCCAGTTTAAGTCGTCAGAAATGGCGAAATATGAAAAGGAATCCCGAAAAATGGCTGTTTTGGATGCACAGTCCAAAGCAAAACAACTGGCAGAACCTTTAGGCCAGGAAATAGGCAAAGCGATTTCAATTTCTGAAATGGAATTTAATAACGTACAGCCTATGTACCGTATGGATAAAGCAGTAATGAATGAGTCGGTTGAAAGTGAGGAGACCATTGCTCCAGGAGAGCTGGAGGTTAAAATTCGCGTGAATGTAAGTTTCCATTTAAAATAAAAAAAGCGCCCATACGGCGCTTTTTTCTATTGTAGTGGAGAAAAATTATTTGATAAGTTCTCCAATTTTATCTGAAAGTTGCTCACCACGAAGATTCTTGGCCACAATTACACCTTTTTCATCTAGAATGAATGTCGCAGGAATTGCTGTGATTCCATATTTCCTGGCAATTGGTTCCTGCCAGAATTGTAAATGGGATACGTGTTTCCATTGTCCCAGATTATCTTCTTCAATGGCTTGGAGCCATTTATCTTTTTGTCCCGGGCGGTCAAGGGATACGCTAATAACCTCAAGTCCCTGATCTTTATATTTGTTGTAGGTCTTTACGAGATTTGGATTTTCTATTCGGCAGGGTTTACACCAGGCTGCCCAGAAATCAACAATTGTTACTTTCCCTAAATTTTCTTCCAGAGAGATTTCTTCTCCCTCAGGATTTGGTCCAGAGAACGAAGGAGCTTTACTACCCACCTCTCCAGCACTAAATCTCTCGATATTTTCCTTTAAAGATTTAGCAAATACGGTGCTTTTTATTCTATCAGAAAGTTGGTCATACATTTCGCGGACCTCGGCAGGAGAATGGGTTTTCATACTCATCATATCACTCAGTAAAAGTGCACCTACAAAGGAATCCTGATTTCTACCGAAAAGTTCTTCCTTGAATAATTTATCATTGTCCCTTAATTCAGCTTGTGTTTCCTGAAACGACTGAAGCTTCGCCGTATCTTTTTTCATCATGGCCTGCCTCATTTCCTGTTGCATTTTGACCATTTTTCTGTTAAGCTCGTTAAGATGAGCAAGGTATTCGTATAAAGCCTTATTTTCTTTACCCCCAGAAACTTTCGTATTTCGTAGACTATCTTTGTCTATATCAAAATGTATTTTTTGATTTTCTGAAATATATACCACATTTCCATTTACTCCTTCAAATCTTAGGAAGCTAAGTTTAGGAAGATCTTTATCTTCCAGATCAATTTCAAATTTACCGTCTTTTATCTCGGTGGTATCGATTACATTGGGTGTATTACTGTTCTCGACCATTTCGGAGATATATACTTTTTTCCCATCATCCATCCCTTCGATATTTCCGGACAGATAATAACCTTTATCATCCTCACATCCCGTGATCAAAAGGACGAGCAAAGATGCAAACACTGCAATTTTCTTCATTTTACTTAATTTTCTACAAAAGTAAAGAACTCCTTTTGTATAGATATGCTTTATTAATAAAATATTGTTAATTTCTAGCCAGATACAGGCGAAGGCTATCATTAAAAATTAATTTTACCTTAAATTAATAGGTTATGATGCAGAAGTTAAAGGACTTTCCTTTTGATATCCAGATCAGTTTCCATAAGGTGATTGAACAATATGAAAAGGAAATGGATAATATCCAAAGCGAAATTTCCAGGGAGTACCTGAAAAAAGTGATGGACTATATTAATGATTTTCCTAAACTAACCGAAGGATTTGAAGATCCTAAATTACTTGAAGAATATAAAGAACCTATTAAGATTCTGCTGGATGACCTTTTCCCAACTATACTTACGAATAATGAGATCAAGGCAGCTTCTGTACCTTTTCATAATATTATTTTTAATTCTTCTCGAAGGTTAAAACAGATTCTTAAAAATGCGGGGGATGATTTTTCTCTTGCCATGAGAAATATGGACGATGATCTTATCTACATCTTTGCCTGTATACAGATCCTTAAGAATTATGATTATAATGTAGATATTTCACGACCATTGTACTATGATATTCCAGATGAAAATGGGATCATTAAGCACTACAGAATCGCCATGAATGCAGATTTTGTTGAGATTTATCCCAAGCATAATGCGCCTGATATTTCTCAGGAAGATGTAGATCTATTGATCCAGAATGTGGATAAGGTAGAACTCTGGAAAGAAAAGATCCCTCCAAATAGTTATATTTTCAAAGGATTTACCATTGTTAATCTTACCGATGTAACTATCGACGATGCAATTTCTGAACTTAAGACCACACTGCTTTTTGAAGAAGTAAACGAAGCCGAAGAATTAAAAAAGCTGGAAGAAATTTTCAGATCCATTTATAGAATTTCCGATTTACGGGTTGGATTTACCGTTTTCAATCGCCGGGACATGGTTTTTGAGCGTATGAATAATAAAGATGCAAATAGCTTCATCCTCGATAAAAAAGTGGTGAACGATTGCGATACTGGTATTTGCGAAGAAGGCTTTCAAAAACTTGTGGATGAAAATTCTTATTTCACAATTGCTAATGTTGAAGATTATATAGCAAATAATGATAATTTACTTTCTAAGAACCTAAAGATAAATAATATAAAGAGTTGTTTGTTGGCGCCAATTGCTAAAAATGGAAAATTATTGGGGATCCTTGAGCTGGTATCAGAAAGAAAGAACGAGCTCAACAGTATTAACGCAATAAAATTAGATGATATACTGCCATATATCGTAACAACGGTTGAGAGGAATAGAAGCGAGTTCGAGAATAGGATCAAAGCAGTCATTCAAAGTGAGTGCACCTCTATACATCCTAGTGTACTATGGGTTTTTGAACGCGAGGCTAAGAAGTTTATCAGAGATCTGGATAAAGATGGACTGGCTTCTTTCAAGGATATCAGCTTTAAGGATGTATACCCATTATACGGGCAAATAGATATTGTAGCTTCTTCGGAAGCCCGGAATGATTCTATTAAGAAAGATTTACTTGATCAATTGGAAATGATCCTTAGTATTATTAATAAAGCATACGAAATAGAAGAACTTCCTATTTACGATCAGGTAAAATATAGAATTTCAGACTTTAAAGAAGAATTGGAGCAAAAACTGAATGCCAGCAGTGAACAAAAGGTATTTAATTTACTTCAGAAAGAGGTGAATCCTCTGATGAACCATTTGAGAAAACAGTCAGACGATATCAAGGAACTGGTAAAAGAATATAAAGAGAAATTAAATCCTGAAACTGGTATTGTGTATAACCATCGTAAAAAATATGATGAAACGGTACAGCAAATAAACAGGACCATGTCCCGGTATATTGATAAAAAACAGGTGCAGGCTCAGAAAATCTATCCACATTATTTTGAGCGGTACAAAACCGATGGGGTAGATCATAATATTTATATTGGCGCTTCCATGGCCTATAAAAGACCTTTTAATAAGGTGTATTTATTCAATTTAAGATTATGGCAGCTTAGTACGATGTGCGAAATGGAAAATAGATTTTACCAGCTGCAGGAAAATACTCCTATCAGGTTGGAGGCTGCCTCCCTTATTTTGGTTTATAACAGTACCATGTCTATAAGATACAGGATGGATGAGAAAAAGTTTGATGTAGATGGAACCTATAATGCCCGTTATGAGATTATCAAAAAAAGGATTGACAAGGCTTATGTTAAGGATACTGAAGAAAGAGTTACGCAGAAAGGTAAAATGACCATTATATATTCCCAAAGAACCGACGAACGAGAGTATCTTCAATATGTGAAATACCTACAGGCGAAAAACTATCTTGGGGAAGATGTGGAACTTCTGGAACTCGAAGATGTTCAGGGTGTGGTAGGATTAAAAGCAATTCGTGTAAACATACTTTATACCCCTCATACTGAAAATTCAGATGAAACGATCACTTACGAAGATCTTATGGAAGAACTACATTAGGTAAAAGGATATAATATAGGCAAGTACCGAAATAACAATCCCGCTCATAAATACAGTATAAGTAAGCCTTAGGAGTAAATATTTTCTATGGAGTACTTTCCCCAGTAAATGTAAATCTAAGGTGAGCATTTCATATACATATTCCTTGTCCTTCATAAGCTCATTCATTGCCCATTTAAACTGGTCAAAAGGCATTTTATGGTAGTTCCCAAAGAACAGTAAATTAACCTCCCTGTTCTTTACTTGTTCCCTTGTAAACTCTCCACTGGTTACATTAGGTCGTGTAGACATAATTGAAAGTACAATCGAGGCAACACTAAATAAAACAAGGATCAAAGTTGGAATTAATAAATGTTTATTAGAAGCCACTTCAAGTTTAGGGATCATATCTGCAATGGCCAGGGAAATGATGATTGCGTTTACCGAAAGTAGTATGTTTGCCTTAGTATCAGCAATATCACTTAGTTTTATATGATTTCTTAAGGTGATCCGGTATAGCGTCTGGATACTTCTTTCAGGATTATCATTTTTAAATTTCGCTTTCATGCGAGCCTTATGCTCCTCCTTTTTAAGCTTTTTTTCCTGCTTATTCTTTTTTTCAATAAGTTCAAGGAGATTCTCCTCTTTTTTAGGCTTCCATTCTTTTATGGCATAATCAGTATAGTATTCATGTTTTTCGGTAAGCACCCTTATATTTTCTTCCAGCCATTCAGCATTAGAAAAATATCTTATATTTTCTAATTCCAGTTCCTGTTTAAGCAATTCGCTGGTTTCCTCAAAATAATCTTTTCCGAAGTGGGATGAATCGGCATCACGAATAATTTCTTCTTCCAATCCATTAGGTTCAGAAGAAAAATTAGTTGCCAGGATATATCTTTTAACCTTTTTGATCAATTCAGGAGTAGCATTATTATCCTTTAGAAAAGATTCGGCTATTTCAGCACTCTTTTCTTCATGCCCTTTATAAGCATGAATATACCCGGTATCATGAAGCCAGGCGGCGAGCATTAGTGCCTCAGCCTCTTTAACATTAATTTCAGAATTATCGGTTAATTCTTTAGTACTTTTAACCACACGCTGTGTATGCTGGTAGTTATGATATATAAAGGTATTTGGCAGCTTTTCCTTAAATAGTTCTTCAACAAATTTATCAGCTTTCTCAATGAGATTGTTCATATAAAAGGTCCTTAAAATGCCTGACCAAATTACAAAAAAAAACGACCAAAATTTTTTATGAAAAAAATTAACCAATTAGCTTTTGTTCTGTTAATTATAACAGTTTTCTCTTGTTCTACCGTGAAGCCATTATATAAAAAAGGGGAACCAGAATCTGATTTTAATTACCCTGAAAATAAGGAAATTGAAAAATCATTCTACCTTATAGGAGATGCTGGTTATTCACCGCCCGGAGGAAGCTCATTAGGATTAATTGCATTTAAAAGATTTCTGGATTCAGTAAATAAGCCGGAAAATTATACCATTTTCCTGGGGGATAATATTTATCCTGATGGGATGCCACCAAAAAGTGCCTCAGATCGCGAAGCTGCAGAATACAGGTTGGATGCACAATTAGACGCTGTGGAAAACTATAAAGGTCATGTAGTTTTTATTCCCGGAAATCATGGTTGGTATAATGAAAAAATTGCCGGGTTGGAAAGACAAAAGGACTATCTCAAGGAAACTTTTGGTGATTCTTTAATGTGGACTCCGCAAGTAGCCTGCGGGTTCGCATCACATGAAATATCAGAGAATATTCAATTGCTGGTGATCGATACTCAGTGGTATCTTGAAGATTGGGACCGTAATCCTAAGATCAATGATGGTTGCGAACAGATAAAAACCCGTGAGGCAATGTTCCTTGAATTGCAATCTGAGCTTAAAAAAAATCAGAATAAAACGGTGATTATTGCTTTGCATCACCCGGTATTTACCAATGGAATTCATGGTGGGCAATATAGTTTGGATAGACATTTATACCCTTCCCAGAAGAAAATCCCGGTTCCTGTACTTGGATCTTTAGCCACACTAATTAGGACCACCGGAGGCGTATCCATTCAGGATGCTCAAAATAACCGCTATAAATCATTAGCGAATAGACTTGAGGCTATTGTAAGGGGTAGGGAACGGGTTATATTCGTTTCTGGTCATGAGCACGCTTTACAGTATATTGAGCATGATAGTATAAGACAGGTGGTTTCTGGATCAGGTTCTAAGGCAACTTACGTAACGTTAAGTAACGATGGACTTTTTGCTTATAATGGACAGGGCTTCGCCGCTCTGGATGTCTTTAAAGACGGGTCTTCCTGGATAACTTACTATGGAAACCAGGACAATAAACCAAAGATATTATATAGAAAACAAGTTTTTGAAACTCCGGTTCCATATGAAATGAAGAAATATCCGGATAGTTTTGCAAAAACAATGACTACTTCTATCTACAAAGAAGAAGAGGCAGATAAAAGTGCGGTACATAGAACTGTATGGGGCGAAAGATACCGGGAGTTATATGCGACCAGGGTAAGCCTTCCTGTAGCCGACCTGGATACTTTACATGGTGGTTTGGAAGTGGTGCGGGAAGGCGGAGGCCATCAAACCGTATCTCTTAGGCTTAAGGATAGTCTTGGACGTGAGTACAATCTTAGAAGGGTTAGAAAAGATGCACTTCAGTTTCTTCAAAGTGTAGCATTTAAAAACAGGCCGGTAGAAGATAAGCTAGAAAATACAGTAGCCGAAAACCTGGTGAAGGATTTTTATACTGCTGCGCATCCCTATGGTTTTCTTGCTATTCCCACTTTGAGCCAGGCTGCAAATGTATATCATACCAATCCTGAAATTTATTATTTACCAAAGCAGGAAGCTCTGGGTAAGTATAACTCGGTACATGGGGATGATATTTATATGTTGGTTGAAAGACCAGAAGAAGGTTGGAAAGGTTACGAGAGTTTTGGAAATCCAGATCATGACATTGTGAGTACCTCGGGAATGATAGAAAGGTTGCGACGGGATGAAAAATATAAACTGGACGAACCTTCTTACGTGAGAGCAAGAATATTTGATATGCTTATAGGCGATTGGGACCGGCATCAGGATCAATGGAGGTGGACCGAAACGGAAAATGCAGATGGTATGCATCTTTTTGAGCCGGTACCCCGGGATCGGGACCAGGTATTTTCAAATTTTGATGGTGCTTTTTTTGGGACACTACGTGCCCTAACAGGATTTGCAAATCAATTTGCGGTATATAGTGATGATATTAAGGACGTGGAGTGGTTTAATATTGCAGCCATGGGGCTGGATCGTTCATTACTTCAAAATACCGGAAAACAAACCTGGTTGGAGCAGGCAAAATATCATTAAGGAGCATGTAACCGATGAAGTAATAGAGGATGCTTTTTCAAATCTTCCGAAGGAAACCCAGGGGGAAATCACTCAGGAACTAATTGATAATGTAAAAGGTAGAAGGAATAATATTATAGATATTGCTGAACGCTACTATGAACATCTTTCTAATCTTGCCATTGTAACGGGTACCGATAAAGATGACTTTCTAGATGTGATAAGACAGGAAGATGGAAATACCAGAGTCACTATCACCCGAAATAAAGATGGTGAAAGAGCTGAAGTTTTAAGCGAAAAAGTCTATAAATACGAGGATACGAAGGAGATCTGGGTTTACGGGCTGAATGATGCTGATAAGATTTCAGTAACCGGGAAGGGGCCGGGTAAAATTTTCGTAAGAATAATTGGCGGTCATGATAATGATATTTATTCCATAGATAACAATAAAAATCTGAAATTATATGACCATAAGTCCTTTACCTAATACTATTGAGAAAAATGGGAATGCAAGATTTAGATTTACAGATGATTATGAAATAAATACCTACGATAAGGATAAAAAAACCTTTGCCTCTGGAGCTATAATGCCTGATCTGGCTTATAATCCCGATCATGGTTTTGCTAGCAGTCTGGAATTTGTCAAAACTATAAACAAGTTTAAGAGAAATCCATTTACTTCTCAACATTCGTTTACAGGAAAGTTTCACTCCGCTACAAGTGGATTTAAACTTGCGATATGAAGGGGAGTTTGCAACTATTATTGGAAATTATAATTTATTAATTGGAGCACATGTGACCAGTAATAACTGGAGTCAGAAACTTTTTTGGATTAGGAAATCAAACCCCAAATTTTGATGATGATAAAGGAATGGATTACAATAGAGTTGGCTTAAATCAAATTGGGGTTAAAGCTGGTTTAGTAAATCAAACTCCTTTTGGTAGTTTCTTTGGTTACACTGCAACTTTTGAAAGTATTAAAGTAGACCAAACTGAAGATCGATATATCGAGGAAAATTATATTGTTAATAATCCAGATGTTTTTGAAAGAAAATATTTTGCCGGGTTTGGACGCTATGTATCGTTATGAAAGTTATGATAATCGAATAAATCCAACTCGCGGAATGTTGTTTGAACTTAATCTGGGAGGGAAGATTAATACTTCCGAATACTTCCAGGCAATACGGCTATTTCAAGCCTTATATGGGATTCTACAATGCCCTCACCCGTAACCGCAAACTGGTTCTTAAAACCAGAATTGATTCACATATAAATATTGGTAACGAGTATGAGTTTTATCAGGCGGCGAAGCTTGGTGCAGCTAGTGGTCTTCGGGGGTATAGGTTTGATAGATATACTGGAAAAAGTTCCTTTGGAACCGGTTTCGATTTACGATATAGCTTTAATACCCTTAAAACCAGTTTTCTTCCGTTTCAAATTGGAATATATACCGGCTATGATGTTGGTCGTGTATGGGCTGAAGGAGAGAATAGTGATAGGTGGCATGATAGCTACGGAGGAGGTTTCTGGATTAACAGTGCAGATGCTATTCAGGGAAAATTCAGCGTCTTTGCAGGAGGAGAAGGAGCGAGGTTTGCCTTTGATATTGGTTTAAAGTTTTAAAATGATATAGAACATATACAGTAAAAAAGCCCGGTTTTAAAACCGGGCTTTTTTAATTTCTAACTGTTTGATTATTATTTGCCATCATGATTTTCTTATTGAAAGTTTATTGGTGAAATCGATCGTCCTGATAGGGAATGGGATATTAACATCATTAGCGTCATAAGCTTTCTTGATTTCAATAATAGCCTTGTGTTGGGCAACCAGAATATCCCTGTTTTTTGTAACATCTGCCCAAAAACGAACCACAAAATTTATAGAGCTGTCTCCAAATCCCTGATACATAAATTCGACTTCTTCATTCCCTCGTTGAGGGAAATTATTTTTGATGGTTTCCAGAGTTAAATCACGAACCATTTCAAGATCTGATTCATATCCTACACCACAATTCACAAAAATCCTTGATCTTGGCGTTCTGGAGAAGTTTTTAAAGGGTTCTTCGATGATTTTTCCATTTGGAATAACAACGTAATTATTATCTGACTGTTTTACAGTGATACTTCTCAAATTAATTTCAGTTACAGTTCCGGCAAATCCGTTTGTTTCTACCCAGTCACCAATTTGAAGTTCTGGTAAAAAACTTAAAATAAGACCAGAGAAAGTATTATTCAAAGTTCCCTGAAGTGCAAGACCGATAGCTAAACCAACTACTCCGGCACCTGCAAGAACAGAGGTAAGAATTGTGTTTAAATTTAAAATCGAAAGTGCAAAGAAGAATCCAATAAGAATTATAATCGCTTTAAGGACTTTTACAACCATCATTCGAATGGATGCCTGTTTTATTTGCCTTCTGAAGACCCGATCGAATAACAGGCCAGCATATTTGGCAATAAAAATAAAGGCGATAAAAACTAATACCGCCAGTATAAAATTGGGTAACATTGTGATTAAAGAATCCAGCCACCCGCTTAATTTAGTCCATATACCTTCTATTGATTCCTGAAAGTTGAAGTCCTGCATATAATTATTTTTCCGTTAATTATTAATTTACGGGTTTGTAATGTTCTTTGGTTTTCATTTTCCAGGCATCCAGCATCCAGCTTGTTTTCTCCAGTTCTCTAATATAAGCTGCAATTAAGTCAATAGTACCTTCATCACCAACTTCATCTGCAGTTTTTACAATTTTTCTCATTTGCTTTAAAAGAAGTCCATGATCTTTTAATAAAATTTCGATCATTTTGCTGTCCTCAAGATCCGATGGGGATTCTTTAAGGTTAGAATTTTCTAGATAATCACTAAGATTACTAACTGGCTGAAACCTTAATGTTAGAATTCTTTCGGCAATTTCGTCCACTTTTAATTTAGCATCGTCGTATAACTCTTCAAATTTTTCATGAAGATCAAAGAAGTTTTTACCAATTATATTCCAGTGAAAATTTCGAAGTTTTTGATAATAGAGATGATAGTCGGCTAAAAGTATATTTAGCTCCTCTACTGTTTTTTTAGTTTTATTTGAATCTAATCCTAAGTAACTCATAGTTTTTATCTTATTGTTTTTGTTATTTCGATACAAAAATACAATGATTAGTTGGTTTGCCTAACCAGCGCGCTCATTTTTAATAGAAGTTTAACCTTCCTTTAATTAATAGGCCTGTGATCTTTTAAATCCAGCTTTTTCATCAATTCCTTAGAAACTTGTCCACCGGAGATTCCATAACCATCTATAAGGACTCCTTTTCTTCCATTAGTAGTTGTGATTGCATATAAGATTGCATTATCATCCGGATTACTCATCCCTTCAAAGCGAAGGACTTTGTCTACTTCAAACTCTTCAACCCCAAATTTTTCTTCTTTGGATTTCAGCTCAATTTTGTCATCCATAAAATTGAAATCATGTTCATATCCTTCTTCAAGTTTCAATTTATTTATGGCTTGCGACAGTGTGCCGTAATCTTTCATAATTATTTCATTTTAATTTAAACTTAAATTACATGGAAAGCCGCATTTGACCAAACTCCTCGGAGTGTTTAGGATAAGTTTAACTCCCGTTAGTGAGACCTGAAAAATATTTTTATTCGTCCCTTTTTCGCGATCCAAATAGACCGGCAGGTATTATAAGAAGAAGAAAGAAATACCAGCCCGTTACCATCGCCAATAATAGTGATTATAGCCGCGATTATATAAAACCAATAAGATTTGGGGATTTTCATAAGGCTAAGAATGTGATAATTAATAAAATAAGTATAATATAAAATAGCCAGTAAAACTTGAGATTGAGAGGATCCTTACCAAAGAGGGCCTTGGTCACTTTAAAATAGAAATGCCGATTTTTTGCAATATGATTATAAGCATGATCGCTTAAATGGGTAAACCAGGAGGTTGAAGTGTAGAGTTTATGCCAGTCAATATTGCCGGCATGCCATAGAATACGATAAGCTGAATCTGGACCGCTGTATACAGCTCCGTCAGTTTCTATTAATCGACTGGCTTTTTTAAACTCTTTAAGAGGGAAATCTGGGAAATCCTGGGCTGCTTGCTGGTAGGTTTTAAAAAGTACTTCAGGCGCTCTTTCTTCCCATCTTGTTTTCCAGAATTTACAGAACCCACACTCCCCATCCCAGATAAGGCTATGCTGAGAAGGAGGATTTTTGGTATATTGGATCTTTTTAAACAAAAGCAGTTTAGTTACAATTCTTATAAAGGACCTAAAAAATATGAACCCGGAAAATTCTAAAATAGCTTTTTCTTGTGTCTATTCAGTAATTTTTTCATCTTTATAAATTAATTACGCAGTAAGTCTATGAAAAGTAAGATCACCTTAAAAGAATTGGCAAAATTGCTGAATGTTTCTATTTCTACGGTTTCCAAGGCATTGAATGATAGTCCGGAAATCAGTCCAAAGACTTCTGAGAGAGTAAAAGAATTAGCCTCGCTTCATAATTATAAACCTAATCCTGTAGCGGTTAACCTCAAAAAAAGTAAAACCGGAACGATTGGCGTGGTAATACCTAATATATCCAATAGTTTTTTTGCACGGGTACTTTCTGGGATGGAGGCGGAAGCCCAAAAACACGATCTACAGGTGATCACCTATATTTCTAATGAATCACTGGAGCGTGAAAAACAAATTTGTGACCTTCTTACTTCCGGGTTTGTCGATGGAGTTTTAATAGCGGTTTCGGAAGAAACTCAGAAAAAGAAGAAATATGACCATCTTTTCTCTTTGGTAGACTATGATGTTCCGGTAGTTCTTTACGATAGGATTAATGTAGATCTTCCGGCAGATAAAGTAGGGGTGGATGATGAAAGGAGTTTTTTCGAAGCCACCAATTTCTTTAAAGCCAAAGGTCTGGATAAAATTGGGCTGGCAACCGCGATTCACCATTTAGGAGTGGGAAAACTAAGGATAAAGGGCTATGAAAAGGCTATGAAAGATGATGAGGAATTAAGGATGGCTACTAGTACCAATCCCAGGTCTCTAATTTCAAAAATAAGAAATCTTCTTACCGAAGAAAAAGTAAAAGCACTGCTCTGCACCGACTTTGAAAGTGCTATTATGGCTTCAAGAATCGCTTATGAAGAGAAGATAAAGATTCCGGAAGAACTAAAGATCATTGGTTATATGAGTAGAGAAGTAGCGGAATTTCTTACGCCTTCTTTGAGTTATATTGAGCAGCATCCAAGAGATGTAGGTGCTAAAGCCGTTCAATTATTGAATGATCGTCTTGAAGGTAAAAAGGAACCCGGCAGTTTTGATGAAAATATTATAGCAACAAATCTTGTACACCTGGAGTCAACCAAATTTTAATTTCTGATAAAATGTCAGCTAAATCTATTTTAATTACAGGGGGAGCAGGGTTTATAGGTTCTCATTTAGTTCGTTGCTTCATTAAAAATTATCCAGCGTATCATATTTATAACTTAGATGCTCTTACCTACGCAGGGAATCTCGAAAATTTAAGGGATATTGAAAATGCTGAGAATTATACATTTATTAAAGCCGATATTACTAACGAAAAGAAAATAGCCGATCTTTTTAAAGAATTTAAATTTGAAAATATTATTCACCTTGCTGCTGAATCTCATGTAGACAGATCAATTTCAGATCCGCTTTCCTTTGTGAAAACTAATATTATAGGAACCTTAAATCTCCTCAATTCTTTCCGTAATTTATGGCAATCAGATTTTGAAGGACATTTGTTTTACCATATTAGTACCGACGAAGTTTATGGAAGTTTAGGAGAGACCGGGCTTTTTACCGAAACTACTTCTTATTCTCCTAATTCACCTTATTCAGCTTCGAAAGCAAGCTCCGATCATTTTGTAAGGGCCTATGGAGAGACCTATGGGCTACCTTATATTATTTCTAATTGCTCAAATAATTATGGACCATTTCAGTTTCCCGAAAAACTTATTCCTCTAATGATCAATAATATCATTGAAGAGAAAAAGCTACCAGTATATGGCGACGGTAAATATACCAGAGACTGGTTGTTTGTTGAAGATCATGTTAAAGCGATCGAGATGATCTTTCATAAGGGTAGAACAGGAGAAACTTATAATATTGGAGGCTCAAATGAATGGAAAAATCTGGAAGTGATAAAATTGCTTTGCCGTATTCTTGATCATAAATTAAATCGGGAAGTGGAGACTTCAGAAAAACTTATAAATTTTATTAAAGACAGGCCGGGGCATGATAGGAGGTATGCGATAGATTCAAATAAACTTCAGTCAGAGATAGGCTGGAAGCCTGCTCATGATTTTAAGGAAGGCCTTGAAATAACAGTACAGTGGTACCTGGAGAATAAAAAATGGCTGGAAAGTGTTATTTCAGGGGATTACAGAAAATATTATCAAAGTCAATATTCAGAATAATTATGAAAGGCATAGTACTGGCAGGAGGAACCGGGAGCAGACTTTACCCAATTACTAAAGGAGTGTCTAAACAGCTTTTGGCTATTTATGATAAACCAATGATCTATTATCCCATTTCTGTTATAATGCTGGCAGGAGTTAGAGAAGTCCTTATTATTTCTACACCGGAAGATCTTCCGAACTTTCAAAAGTTATTAGGAAGTGGTAAGGAAATCGGAATGGATTTTCAGTTTAAAGAGCAACCTTCCCCAAATGGACTGGCAGAAGCATTTATTATTGGAGAAGAATTTATTGGTAATGATAGTGTATGTCTTGTCCTGGGTGATAATATTTTTTACGGACAGGGATTTAGTACTCTATTGGACAAAGCAAGAATAAGTTGTGAAGAGAATAATAAGGCTACAGTTTTTGGCTATTATGTTAATCAACCCGAAAGGTACGGGGTGGTAGATTTTGATGAAAATGGAAAAGCATTAAGTATAGAGGAAAAGCCAAAGATTCCTAAAAGTAATTTTGCGGTTACTGGATTATATTTTTATCCCAATGAGGTAATTGAAATCGCAAAAAATATTAAGCCCAGTGAACGTGGAGAACTGGAAATTACCACAATTAATCAAAAGTTTCTTGAAAGGGAAAACTTGAATGTCGAAGTAATGGGCAGGGGCTATGCCTGGCTGGATACGGGAACACACGATTCTTTGCTGGAGGCTTCAAATTTTATTCAAACTATCGAAAAACGCCAGGGTCTAAAGATCGCCTGCCTTGAGGAGATTGCATTCCGTAAAGGGTTTATTAAAAAGGACCAACTGAAGAATTTAGCAGAAAATTTATCAGCTAGTGAATATGGGCAATACCTATTGAAAATTGATTAAAAAAATTAGATCAAATTGAAACTATATTTTTGGCAATTCTTTAAGACGGGGTTTAACAATTCTTAATGGAGATATTTTATATTTGCCAACTGCAAAATGTTAAAACAAAATAACCTTGATTACTGAATCTCAGAAAGAAATAATTTCTTCTTCAAAAATTCTTGTAACTGGTGGCGCTGGCTTTATAGGCTCAAATCTTTGTGAAGCTTTGTTAGATATAGGAGCCACAGTAAGATGTCTCGATAATTTTGCCACCGGACATAAAAAAAATCTTTCCGCTATTAAGGATAACCCCAAATTTCAATTACTTGAAGGTGATATTCGGGATATTGAAACCTGCAAAAAGGCTTGTGAAGATATAGATTATATCTATCATGAAGCTGCTCTTGGCTCTGTTCCGAGATCTATAAAGGATCCTGTGACCAGCAATGAAGTAAATATAACAGGATTTTTAAATATGTTGGTGGCGGCCAGAGATGAGGGTGTAAAACGTTTTATTTATGCGGCAAGTTCTTCTACCTATGGTGATTCAGAAAAATTACCTAAGATTGAAGATGAAATTGGGAAACCATTATCGCCCTATGCTATTACAAAATATGTAAATGAATTATATGCTGATATATTTCATGATGCATACGGTTTAGACACTATAGGTTTACGTTACTTTAATGTATTTGGCAGAAAACAGGATCCAAATGGTGCTTATGCCGCCGTTATACCGAAGTTTGTTATGCAGTTTATGCAGCACGAAAGCCCTGTAATTAATGGGGATGGCACTTATTCCCGAGACTTTACCTATATAGATAATGTGATCCAAATGAACCTTTTGGCTCTTAGTACACATAATCAGGATGCCCTGAATGAAGTATATAACACTGCGGTAGGAGATAGAACCAATCTGGTGGAATTGACGCAACTTTTAAAGAAACATCTTTCAGAATTTGATCCTGAAATAAAAGAGGTAGAAGTTAAACATGGGCCGAATCGTCCGGGTGATATACCACATTCTTTAGCTTCTGTAGAAAAAGCAGAAAAACTGCTAGGATATAAACCTACTCATAAAATAGATGCTGGTCTTAAGGAGGCGGTAAAATGGTACTGGAATAATCTCAAATAAAAATTTTAAAATAATAAATGAAAAATAAAGCTAATATAGCTGTAATTGGGTTGGGATATGTTGGTCTTCCCTTAGCCCGATTATTTGCCTCAAAATACCCTGTTATCGGTTTTGATATTAACACGGCAAGGGTAGAAGAATTGATGAAAGGCAAGGATTCTACCTTAGAAGTAGAGGATGATTTGCTTCGCTCTGTACTGAAGAACTCTCCATCTACAGAGGATGGACTTTTCTGTACAGCTAATCTGAAGGATATAGAAAACTGTAATTACTATATTATTACTGTTCCTACCCCTGTAGATAAAAATAACAGACCAGACCTGACGCCGCTTTATAAAAGCAGTGCAACAGTGGGTAAGGTGCTTAAGAAGGGGGATATTGTGATTTACGAATCCACTGTTTATCCTGGAGTTACTGAAGATGAGTGTGTGCCGGTGCTTGAAAAGGAAAGTGGACTTAAATTTAACGAGGATTTCTTTGTTGGATACTCTCCGGAACGTATAAATCCGGGAGATAAGGAACATACCGTTGAGAAAATATTAAAGGTAACAGCTGGTTCAACTCCTGAAGTTGGTAAAAAAGTTAATGATCTTTACGCTTCCATAATTACTGCGGGTACTCATTTGGCTCCCACTATAAAAGTAGCAGAAGCGGCAAAAGTTATTGAAAATTCACAAAGAGATATAAATATTGCATTTGTAAATGAACTTGCAAAAATTTTTAATATGATGGGTATAGATACCCATGATGTACTGGAAGCTGCGGGAACAAAATGGAATTTTCTACCTTTTAAACCAGGTCTTGTAGGCGGCCACTGTATTGGTGTGGATCCATATTATCTGGCCCAAAAAGCTCAGGAAATAGGTTATCATCCGGAAATCATACTTGCTGGCCGCAGGATGAATGATAGTATGGGGCAGTATGTAGCGGGAGAAGTTGTGAAATTAATGCTTCAGAATGACCTCAAGGTTAAAGGTGCTAATATTCTTGATTTTAGGAATTACTTTTAAAGAGAACTGTCCTGATGTACGAAATACAAAGGTGGTAGATGTGATTAGAAACCTGAAGGAATATGGGGTTAATCTTACTATTTATGATCCTTTGGCTAACCCGGTAGAAGTGAAACATGAATATGGGCTTACTACAACAGATAAATTACCATCAGAAAAATTTGATGCTGTTGTACTCACTGTGGCGCATAGTCAATTTTTAAACCTGGAATTAGGAGGTTTGAAAAATAATGGTGCTGTGGTTTATGATGTGAAAGGAGTCCTGGGAACAAAATGTGATCGAAAATTATAATTGAAAGTTTAAAGTTTTAAGTTAAAAACTTAATAATGAAAATTAAAAATATTTGCTGCATCGGTGCAGGATATGTAGGAGGGCCTACAATGGCTGTTATTGCACAAAAATGTCCTGAAATTAATGTAACAGTAGTAGATATTAATGAAAAAAGGATCGCAGCCTGGAATGAAAAGGATGTAGAGAATATTCCTATTTACGAACCAGGGCTTTCTAAGGTAGTTGCTGAAGCGAGAGATCGTAATCTTTTCTTTTCTACCGATGTAGATGCTGCTATAGATAAAGCTGACATGATCTTTATTTCAGTTAATACCCCTACAAAAACATATGGTATTGGAAAAGGCATGGCAGCCGATCTAAAGTATATTGAATTATGTGCCCGGCAGATCGCCAGAGTTTCCAAAGACGATAAGATTGTCGTGGAAAAATCTACGCTACCGGTTAGAACGGCTGAAGCACTTAAAAATATCCTTGACAATACAGGGAACGGAGTTAAATATCAAATTCTGTCTAATCCGGAATTTTTAGCAGAAGGGACGGCAGTGGAAGATTTGCTGGATCCAGACAGGGTTCTTATAGGTGGCGATATTGATACCAGCGAAGGAGAAGAAGCGGTACAGGCTCTAGTAGATGTCTATGCACACTGGGTTCCCAGAGAGCGGATCTTAACCACCAATGTGTGGTCTTCCGAACTTTCTAAACTTACCGCGAATGCTTTTTTAGCTCAACGGGTATCCAGCATCAATGCGATGAGTGAACTCTGTGAAAAAACCGGAGCCGATGTGAATGAAGTGGCAAAAGCAGTAGGAATGGATTCCAGGATTGGGTCAAAATTCCTCAAATCTTCGGTAGGTTTTGGAGGCTCATGCTTTCAAAAGGATATTCTGAATCTGGTTTATATATCCAAATCTTTTGGTTTGCAGGAAGTAGCTGATTATTGGGAACAGGTGATTATTATGAATGACCATCAAAAGAAAAGATTTGCGGCGAACATTGTAAAAACGCTTTTTAATACGGTCTCCGGTAAGAAAATAGCTGTTCTTGGCTGGGCCTTTAAAAAGGACACTAATGATACCAGGGAATCTGCTGCTATTTATGTGTCAGATTATCTTTTAAATGAACAAGCCGAAATAGTAGTATATGATCCGAAAGTAAAAGAAGAACAAATCTATGCCGATCTGGACTATTTGAATTCAAGAACAGAAGAGGAGAATCGAAGCAGAGTAACTGTGATAAATGACCCTTATGAAGCCTGCAATAAATCGCATGCAGTAGCTGTGCTTACCGAATGGGACGAGTTTAAAGAACTTGACTGGCAGAAGATTTATGAAAACATGTTAAAGCCGGCATTTCTGTTTGATGGAAGGAGACTACTTGATAGAAAAACCAAAGAAGATATTGGTTTTGAATTTTATGCCATAGGCAATTAAATAAGAAATGAGATCGAAATTTAGAAATTGCTATAGTAGCTGCTCTAGATGCTGGACAGGAAATCATGAATATTTATAATTCAGGAGACTTTAATGTTGAGGAAAAAGAGGATAATTCCCCCCTGACTTCTGCAGATATGGCTTCAAATGAAGCAATAAATAATTATCTAAAAGAGACAGATATTCCAATTATTAGTGAAGAAAACAAACAATTGGAATATGAGGAAAGGAAGAATTGGAAAAAATGCTGGATAGTAGATCCGTTAGATGGCACCAAGGAATTTATTAAACGGAATGGTGAATTCACGGTGAATATTGCCTTAATAGAAGATAATTTGCCTTTCTTAGGTGTGATTTATGTGCCTGCCCAGGAAACAATATATTATGCAGATGATGAGCATGCCTGGAGACAAAAAGGAGTGAATAATGGCCAATCTTTTAAACATACTAAATCTGAAAAGATAAAACCCAGGGAGATTTCAGAAAAGATAAAAGTAGTAGGTAGCAGATCTCATATGAATGAGGATACCCGAAAATTTATTTCTGATCTGGAAAAAGAACAGGGTAAAGAGACGGAGGTGGTTTCTAAAGGAAGTTCTCTAAAGTTTTGTTTAGTGGCCGAAGGTGAAGCTGATATTTATCCCAGGTTTGCTCCAACCATGGAGTGGGATACTGCAGCAGGCCAGGCTATTTGCAGGGCAGTTGGCTTAAAAGTAATAGACCAGGAAACCGGTAAGGAAATGACTTATAACCGGGAACATCTTTTAAACAACTATTTTTTAGTTTCGGCAATTGGCTAAAGCTTACAAACGACATATAGCTAAAACCATTACCTGGAGAATCGTAGGGACGCTGGATACTTTCGTGATTTCCTGGTTTATAACCGGTAGCCCCTTAACAGGTTTGAAAATTGGATTTTCAGAGGTTATTACGAAAATGATTTTATATTACTTCCATGAAAGAATATGGTTTAATATAAAAGCAGGGGTTACAAAAAATGGAGATAGCAGAAAAAGGCATATCGCTAAAGACGCTTACCTGGAGAATTGTTGGTACGGTGGATACAATGGTTCTTGCCTGGATTATTTCCGGAAATCCCTTAACTGGCTTGAAAATTGGTGCTATTGAGGTATTTACCAAAATGTTAGTTATACTATATACATGAACGGATCTGGTATAATTCTAATTATGGTTTAAGCGAAAGAAGAAATAGGGAGATAATCCATTCAAATGGATAATATTAGAACTCATACATTTAATATTAAACGGTAATGACCGTAATGAATTGAAAGGGCACCCCTCATTGGTGGTATGGTTTACTGGCTTATCAGGTTCTGGTAAATCTACGCTGGCGAATAGGGTAGAGAAGAAGCTTTTTGATATGAAATATCATACTTTTTCTTTAGATGGAGACAATATTCGAAAAAAGTTAAATAAAGATCTTGGGTTTTCCAGGGAAGATCGAATTGAAAACCTAAGACGGGTTGCTGAAGTCGTCAAGCTTTTTCTTGAATCAGGAAATATTGTTATAGCTTCTTTTATTTCTCCACTTAAAGGAAGATCGAGATCTCGTTAAGGGCATTGTTGGTGTGGAAAATTTTGTTGAAGTTTTTGTAAATACTCCTATAGAGGTTTGCGAGAAGAGAGATGTAAAGGGATTATATAAAAAAGCCCGGGCAGGAGAAATTAAAAACTTTACTGGAATTGATGCCCCTTATGAAAATCCTATTAATCCAGATGTTGAAGTGAAAACAGAGGAAGAAGGAGTTGAAGAAGCAGCTCAGAGAATAGTGGTATTTTTAAAAAACAAATTGAAATTAAAAGAAAATGAGTAAATATTATCTGAACTATCTTGATGAACTGGAATCTGAGGCCATATATATATTACGAGAAGTATGGGCTCAGTTTGAAAATCCTGTCATTCTTTTTTCGGGAGGAAAAGATTCGATTTTAGTTACACATCTAGCTAAAAAAGCATTTTATCCTAGTAAAATTCCATTTGCTTTAATGCATGTGGATACGGGTCATAATTTTCCGGAAACAATTCAGTTTAGAGATGATCTTATCAATGAACTTGGAGTCAAGCTTATCGTTGGCTCTGTTCAGGAATCGATTGATAAAGGAAGGGTTGCTGAGGAAAAAGGAAAAAATGCCACAAGAAACGCATTACAGATCACTACTTTGTTAGACGCGATCGAAAGTAATAAAGTAGACTGCGCCATTGGAGGAGGTCGTCGTGATGAAGAAAAAGCCAGGGCTAAAGAACGTTTTTTTTCCCATCGAAATGATTTTGGAGAATGGGATCCTAAAAATCAGCGTCCGGAATTATGGAATTTACTAAATGGGAAGCATTTTGAAGGAGAGCACTTTAGGGCTTTTCCTATCAGCAACTGGACCGAAATGGATGTTTGGAACTATATAAAACGGGAAAATATAAGTATTCCTTCTTTGTATTTTGCTCATGAAAGAGAAGTGGTATACCGTAATAATTCCTGGATTCCTGTTTCAGAATATTTAAATCTGGAGGAAGGAGAGAAAATTGAGAAAAAGAAAATAAGATTCAGAACGCTTGGAGACATAACAATTACCGGCGGAATTGAGTCTGATGCTGATACACTTGAGAAAATAGCAAACGAGGTTTCCACTATGCGTAAAACGGAACGAGGTGATCGCTCTGATGATAAACGATCTGAAACAGCGATGGAGGATAGAAAGAAACAAGGGTATTTTTGATGCGAATTACCGCGAATTTTGTGCGAATTATTACGAATGGGATTGGAAGATAAAATACTGTTTAAAGAAGAAAGTTATAAGATCATAGGGTCTTGTATGAAAGTCCATCGTGACCTTGGACCAGGTTTTCTTGAAGCAGTTTATGAAGAAGCTTTGGAGATAGAATTCAAAAAATCGTCCATTTCATTTGAGCGTCAAAAAAAGCTAGAAATTTATTACGATAGTGAAAGACTTAACAAATATTATCGAGCTGATTTTATATGTTTTGACAAAATTATTTTAGAAATAAAATCTATCAAATGTTTACCTGTTGCGTTATATGCACAGTTAAATAATTATTTGACCGCGACAAGAAAGGAGCTTGGAATTCTAATAAATTTTGGAACTCCTTCTTTAACCTATAAAAGAATTATAAATACAAAACATTCGCGATAATCCGTTTTTCAAAATTCGCGACAATTAGTATAAAATGGAAATAAACAATAACCAATTATTAAGATTTACAACGGCAGGTAGTGTTGATGATGGGAAAAGTACTTTGATCGGTCGCTTGTTATACGATTCGAAATCAATATTTGAAGATCAGCTTGAGTCGGTAAGTGCAACCAGTGCCAAAAAAGGACATGAAGGGGTAGACCTGGCTTTATTTACTGATGGATTAAAGGATGAAAGAGAACAGGGGATTACGATAGACGTGGCTTACCGGTATTTTACCACTCCAAAAAGAAAATTTATTATAGCTGATACTCCGGGTCATATTCAGTATACCAGAAATATGGTGACCGGAGCTTCTACTGCTAATGCAGCGGTGATCCTGATCGATGCTCGACACGGAGTGATTGAACAAACAAAAAGACATTCGTTTATCGCTTCATTATTAAATATACCGCATCTGATCGTTTGTGTTAATAAGATGGACCTGGTAGATTTTACTGAAGACAGATTCAATGAGATCATTACAGAATTTGAAGAATTTTCTTCCAAACTTTTAATGAAAGATGTCCGCTTTATTCCCATAAGTGCCCTACTAGGGGATAATGTTGTGAACCGGTCAGAAAACATGAATTGGTATGGTGGAGGCACCCTTCTCAATATTCTTGAAACCCTTCATATAAGCAGTGACATCAATAAAATTGATGCACGTTTCCCGGTACAAACAGTATTAAGACCTCAAAGTGAAGAATATAGGGATTATAGAGGATATGCCGGAAGAGTTGCTAGTGGAATCTACAGAAAAGGAGATGAAGTGGCAGTATTGCCTTCAGGCTTCACTTCAACAATAAAATCAATAAATGCAGGTTTGCAGGAAGTCGAAGAGGCTTATGCTCCCATGTCAATTTCGATAACCCTCGAGGATGATATAGATGTAAGTAGGGGAGACATGATCGTAAAGAAGAATAATCAGCCGAAAGGAGAACAGGAATTTGATGTGATGCTTTGCTGGTTAAATAATGATTCTGCAAAACCCCGAGCAAAATATACGGTAATGCATACTTCGAATGAACAGCGGGCAATGATAAAAGATATAGTTTATAAGATTGATATTAATTCATATAACCGTATCATAGATGACAAGGATCTTTCTATGAATGATATTGCGCGGGTTAAAATAAGGACTACTCGCAGATTAATGCTCGACTCTTACAGAGATAACCGTAATACAGCGGAAGTGTAATCCTAATTGATGAAAATACTAATGAAACCGTTGCGGCGGGGATGATAGTTTAAGATATGCAAAATAATAATGGGTTTAGATAAGGAATAATAAGAAGCGTTGAATATTTTTAATATAATTAAATCATGAATAAACTATTAAACCTTTTTATTATTAATACTCCTAGTGATAGTTGGGAGAAGTTTTTAATAAAGGATTTTAAGAAAAAAAAAATAATTAAAAAAGGCATAGTTCAAAAAGCGGCAAAGGAGAGTAAAGAGAAATTTTTAAATCTTGGAATCAGAGGATTAGAGGGAAAATATAAACATGTTCCAATAAAAATTTATGATCGTTTATATCAACATTTAATTGAATTTGTTGATATGTACTCAAGGGTTTCCTTAACATATTCGGGAAATTACAACGAATTAAATTTTCATCAGCATCTTGATCATTTCAACTTAATAATAAATTATTATTATAAATTATTTACAGAAAATGAAATTGATCTCTTTATTCACAATAACTCTCCTCATGTAGGTTACGATTTCATTCCAAATTTGCTTGCAGAAGAATTGGGAATTAAGAGTTTGTATTTGGAGCAGTCTATTTTCCCCAATAAATTTTATTATTACTGGAATTATAAAGATTATGGTACATTTGAAACTTCTAAAGAGCTATTCGAATCAGAATTAATTCATATTGAAAATAAGTTTGAAAAGGAAATCCCTTATATGAAATTTATTCAAAGGGATAGTTTTAGCTTTTCAAGAGTAAAAGGTTTAAAATCACTGCATCAGGAAATGACCTATACTATTCCGGAGTATCAATTAATAAAGGATTTGGCAAAACCACATGATAGAAGTCAAGCCTATTATCGATATAAGCTGAAGAAAAAATATAAGCAAAACCGGAGAAGACTAACTGATAAAATCGATTTAAAAAAGCCTTATGTATATTTCGGACTTCATTTACAACCTGAGAAATCCACATCTTCCTGGGGTGGAAAATATTCTGATCAGGCTTTAGCGTTGGAACATCTTTCTTCTATTTTGCCTGAGGATTGGAAAATATACGTAAAGGAAAATCCTAAGCAGACCTATTTCATGAGAAATCCAGAATTTTTTAAAAGATTAGAAAGAATTTCTAATCTTGAACTAGTGTCTCCTGCATATAGCACCTATGATTTAATTAAAAATTCAAAGATCTGTGCTACTATAACAGGTACAATCGGTTGGGAGGCTATTACTGGCGGGAAACCTGCTATTATTTTTGGATGGGGAGTATGGTATAAAACCTTACCGGGAATTTATAGCTTTTCAAATGAACTTGATTTGGAAAAAATAAGTAATGAAAAAGTTGATTTTAAAGAACTTCAATTAAAATTTAATGAGCTAATCGGAAAGTTAGCACCTGGAATTACTTTGAACGAATATTATCCTTCTATATACGACGGTTATGACCTTGAGGAAAATAACAAATTGGTTGCAAACAGTCTCGAAAAGATTATTAAATCAGAATTTAAATAATTGTTTAAAATGTTAAAAGATAAAACCTTATTAATAACTGGCGGGACTGGTTCGCTAGGCAAAGCATTAACAAATCACATCCTGAATAAATATCCGGATATAAAAAAATTAGTCATCCTATCCAGGGATGAACAAAAACAATTTCAGATGGCTCAGGAATTTCCATCAGGGAAGTATCCTCAGGTGCGTTTTTTCATAGGGGATGTTCGTGACAAGGAAAGGTTAGTTCGCGCATTTAAAGATATTGATTTTGTGATACACGCAGCTGCAATGAAACACGTGCATCTAGCTGAATATAATCCCGATGAATGCATTAAAACCAATGTTGGGGGAGCGCAAAATGTTGTTCATGCCTGTCTGAAACAGGAGTTGAGCGTGTAGTGGCTCTTTCAACAGATAAGGCCTGTGCTCCAATCAATTTATATGGCGCTACCAAACTTACTTCTGATAAACTTTTTATTGCTGCAAATAATATTAAGGGTTGGAATCCTATAAAGTTTTCTGTGGTTAGATATGGGAATGTTATGGGGTCAAATGGGTCGGTTATTCCATTCTTTATTAAAAAAAGAGCTGAAGGAGTATTACCAATTACAGATCCTAATATGACTCGATTTAATATTTCATTACAAGGAGGTGTAGATATGGTTATGCATGCTTTGGAGCATGCCTGGGGTGGGGAATTGTTTGTTCCAAAAATCCCTTCCTATAGAATAACGGATGTAGCAGAAGCTATTGCACCGCATTGCGAAAAGAAAACAGTGGGCATAAGACCAGGTGAAAAATTACATGAGGAGATGATCTCCCCTTCCGATTCATTTTACACCTATGATTTAGGAAAATATTATGCAATTCTACCATCTAATCCCAGCTGGGATTTAGAAGAATTCAAAGAAAAATTCAATGCCAAGAAAGTCCCACCGGGATTTAAATATAATTCAGAAGAGAATACTGAATGGGAGACTGTAGAATCTTTGCGCTTTTTAATAAAAGAACATATTGATGAGAATTTTGAAGTTCTCAATAAATAAAAATGATGGAAAAAAATCCTATTCCCTATGGCCGGCAGAATATAACAGAGGAAGATATACAGGCAGTTATTGAAACTTTGAAATCTGACTATTTAACTCAAGGTCCTCGAATTGCTGAATTTGAAGAAGCTTTTGCCAACTATGTTAGCAGTAAATATGCGGTAGCTGTATCAAATGGAACTGCAGCACTACATTTATGTGCCTTAGCATTTAATATTCAACCTGGAGATAAGGTGATAACTACTCCTATAACTTTTGCTGCCTCTGCGAATTGCGTTCGTTATTGTGGAGGAGAGGTGGTTTTTGCTGATATAGATCCTGAAACCTTTCTTTTAGATATTAATAGCGTTAAAAAATTATTAGAAGAATCTCCTAAAGGAACATTTAAAGGAATTATTCCCGTAGACTTTGCTGGTAGAGCTGTAAACATGGAAGCTTTTAGGCAATTGGCTAAAGAATATAAATTATGGATTATAGAGGATGCCTGTCATGCTCCGGGAGGATATTTTAAAGATTCTCAAATCATAAGCAAATTGTGGGAATGGAACATTTGCAGATCTTTCAATATTTTCATTTCATCCAGTGAAACATATTGCAAGTGGTGAAGGGGGAATGATTACTACTAATAATAAGGAGCTTTATGAAAAATTATTGCTTCTGCGTACCCATGGGATCACTAAAATGACAAAGGATTATAAAAATTCTCTAGAATTTGCTATTGGTTCTACTTCTAGTTCTAATACAAGGAAGATTATCCCGATTGGTATATGGAAATGCAGGAATTGGGTTTCAATTATAGACTAACAGATTTTCAGTCTGCTTTAGGAATTAGTCAATTGAAAAGAGCCGAAGAAGGTTTGCAGCGTCGGCGGAGTTAGCAGAAATTTATCACTCTGCATTCAAAAACGAAAAGTTTATTTTAGGCCAATCAGGTGTAATAGACGGTCATGCCTATCATCTTTATATACTTGAAGTTGAAGATCGATTTGGTCTTTATAATTATTTAAGGAAGAATAAAGTCTTTGCACAAATTCATTATATCCCCTGCCATTTGATGCCTTATTATCGTGACTTAGGTTGGAAAGAAGGAGATTTGCCGAATGCTGAAAAATATTATAGACATTGTATTAGTCTTCCTATGTATCCCACTCTCTCAAACGAAGAACAAAAGCAGGTTATTGATATGATAAAATTATATTATAAATGAAAACACTGGAAACAGAAAGGCTTATAATTGAATCTATTGCATTAAAGCATTGTACTGAAACCTATCTGAGCTGGCTTAATGATCCTGCAGTTTATAAATGGTTAGAAACAAGAGGTTCCCAAACTATGCCGATGTTAGAGGATTTTGTTAAACAGCATATAAAAAAAGGGACTTATATGTGGGCTATAAAAATTAAAGAAAGTGGGAAGCATATTGGTAATATTAAAATGGATCCTATCAATCAACAACATTCTTTAGGTGAATTTGGGATTTTGATGGGAGATAAGTCTGAATGGGGAAAGGGATATGGCAAGGAGGCTTCGAAAATTATCATGGATTTTTTCTTTGAAAAGGAAAATCCTCTTAGAAAAATCACTTTGGGCGTGGTTCAGCAGAATTCACCTGCTGTAAAGCTATATGAGAAATTAGGTTTTGAAGTGGAAGGGGTATATAAGGACCATGTAAATTATGAAGGTAAGTTTTATTCAGTTTTGAGAATGGCAAAATTCAATCCTCAATATGCGGACTAAATTAATTTTGGGAACAGTGCAATTTGGTTTGCCTTACGGGATAAATAATCAAACAGGTTTACTTCCCGAAGCTGACGTATGTGAAATTTTAAACAGGGCTGCAATAATGGGAATTGAAACCCTCGACACAGCTGCAGCATATGGCGAGGCAGAGCGCAGAATTGGGTCTTTTCACGAGAAACAGGATAAAGTTTTTAAAATAATTTCTAAGTTCAGTAAAAATTCTGAGGATAACTGGGCGTTATCTCTTAATCGAAGTCTGGAAAAACTAAAATTAGAAAGGTTGGAAACTATTATGTTTCATTCCTTTGACGCCTTTCAGGAAAACAAAGACAACCTGAAGATTATAATAAGCACCAAAGATAAGTTTTACAAAAAATTGGGAGTTTCAGTCTATACCAATAGGGAGGTAATGGCCTTGAAAGATGAAGATGAGGTAGACGTTATACAATTGCCCTTTAATATGTTGGACAATGAACAACAAAGAGGGCAGATATTAAGGGAATTAAAAGAGGCCGGAAAGGAAATTCATACCCGCTCCTGTTATCTGCAGGGATTATTTTTTATGGATGAAAAAAAATTGCCCGGTAATTTAAAACCTTTGAAACCCTATTTGGAACAAATCAAGAATTTAGCTCTTGAATATAACCTGGAAACAGGTCATTTGGCAATGCAATATGTTGTAAATAAGGAATATATTGATGCATTGCTGTTTGGGGTAGATTCAGTTAGACAATTAGAGCAGAATATTTATTGGGCAGAGAAAACCATCCCAGAAGAAGTTTTCAACAAAATCGATAATATTAAGGTCAAAGATACCTTTCTTTTAAACCCTTCAGAATGGCAGATATAAAAGTAAATATCATAACACAGGCGAGGATAGGAAGTAGTAGATTTCCTAAGAAAGTCCTACAAAAAGTCAATGGTGATACCATGCTGGGTTTGCATTTATATCGTCTCAAAAGGTCGCGTTATGGAGATAACATTACGGTAGCTACCACAAAAGAAGAGGGAGTAGAACAAATAATCAATATTGCCGACACTATGAATGTACGAGTATATCAAGGGTCTACTACAGATGTACTCGATAGATTTTACAAGGCTGCATTGGCATCCGGTTTCGATCCAAATCCGGATTATGTGGTGCGAGTAACATCAGATTGTCCTCTTATAGACCCAACTTTGATCGATGATATTGTTGAAATGACTATTGCAAACGATCTGGATTATGGCTCGAATGTTTTAAAACAGGAATTTCCAGATGGTCAGGACATCGAAGTGTTTAAATTCTCTGCTCTGCAGAAAGCATGGAAGGATGCCCGGTTAAATTCAGAAAGGGAACATGTTACGCCTTTTATCCGTAAGAATTCGTCTTATTTTAATGAAGAGATGTTCAGGTCTGACAACTACCCAGCTCCAGCCAATTATAGCAATATCCGTATGACCGTCGATGAACCGGTTGACCTTGAAACTATCAGAATTTTGCTAAAAGCGCTGGGCGCAGATGAGAACTGGAAATCCTATACCAGGTTCATTATTGAAAATTCTTCTCAATTTTCAAATCAGAATATTAAAAGAAATGAAGGCTATATAAAATCTTTATTAAATGACTAATTTAAGAACAGGACAGGAGCTTTATGAAAAAGCTAAAAAGCTAATTCCAGGAGGAACAATGCTTTTGTCAAAGCGCCCCGAAATGTTCCTTCCTGGGGAATGGCCCTCTTATTATGATGAGGCAAAGGGTTGTATGGTAAGGGACCTTGACGGTAGAGAGCTTATCGATATGTCGATAATGGGAATTGGAACCAATACTCTTGGTTATGGAAATGAGAAAGTGGATGCTGCTGTGATGGAAGCTGTTCGTAAAGGGAATATGTCTACACTTAACTGCCCGGAAGAAGTTCAATTGGCTGAGAGGTTGATTGAATTAAACCCTTGGGCGGATATGGTTCGTTTTGCCAGAACAGGAGGTGAGGCTAACTCCATTGCAATTCGAATCGCCAGAGCAGCTTCAGGCAAAGATAAGGTCGCAATTTGTGGTTACCATGGGTGGCATGATTGGTATCTTTCGGCTAATCATAATGGTGGAGATGATCTTTCTGATCATTTAATTCCAGGTCTAAGCCCTAAGGGGGTTCCAAAGGACTTAAAAAATACCGTATATCCATTTTCATATAACAATTATGAAGAATTGGAGTCCATTGTGAATGCCGAGAATTTAGGAGTGATTAAAATGGAGGTGGTACGAAATTTTGGTCCGGAAAATGACTTTTTGAAAAAGGTCAGAAAACTTGCCACAGATCGTGGAATAGTTTTGATTTTTGATGAATGTACTTCAGGATTTCGTGAAACTTTCGGAGGGATATATCAAAAATATGATGTGGAGCCAGACATGATCATGTATGGCAAAACTATTGGTAATGGATACGCACTTACCGCGGTCGTTGGAAAACAATCTGTGATGGAAGCTGCTCAAACCACTTTTATTAGCAGTACTTTCTGGACAGAAAGAATTGGATCTGTGGCAGCACTGGCTACCCTTGATGAAATGGAAAGGATTCGGTCCTGGGAAATCATTACTGAAACAGGAAAAAACATGCAGAAAGGTTGGAAAAAGCTCGCGGATGAAAATGATGTATCTATCAGTATTTCGGGTATTCCCGCCTTAAGCACGTATTCCTTCAATAGTGATAAGACATTATATTATAAAACTTATGTTACCCAGGAAATGCTTAAAAAAGGATTTCTTGCCAGTACCTTGTTCTATGCCAGTGTTGCTCATGAAGAAAAGCATTTGAGTGCATATTTTGAAAATTTAAATGAGGTATTCAATAGAATAAGTAAATGTGAAAGAGGGGAATTAAAGATAGAGAATTTACTGGAAGGGCCTGTTTGTCATTCCGGATTTAAAAGGTTGAATTAAATGCAATCCTATAAGGCCCTGAAAACGCAATCCTTTTCTGAAGGTAGATACTCTATAATCCCTATTAGAATGGAGGATCGCTATGACATTATGAGCTGGCGCAATGACCAAATGTATCATTTACGACAGGTTAAACCTTTGACAAGAGAAAACCAGGATACCTATTTTGATACGGTTATTTCAGATCTTTTTGAAAAGAAGGAGCCATCCCAAATTTTGTTTTCCTATTTAGAGGATGATAAATGCATTGGTTACGGGGGGCTGGTTCATATTAACTGGACAGACAAGAATGCTGAAATTTCTTTTATCATGGATACAAGTTTAGAGAAAGAACATTTCGAATTTCATTGGACTAATTATTTAAGCTTGTTGGAAAAGGTGGCCTGGGAAGATTTGAATTTACATAAGATATATACCTATGCATTTGATCTCAGACCCAGATTGTATGTTGCTTTAGAAAAAGC
>CAWGSM010000036.1:0-6961 GCA_963825045.1 uncultured Flavobacteriaceae bacterium
ATTAAAAATGGGAATGTAGAAGCTTTAAAGATTCCCCATGGAGTTTGGGCAAGTTATAAGTCTGATGGAAATAAAATCGCCTATACACCTCTGGCAGATCGATTTCAGCAGTGGAAACATTACCGGGGAGGTACTCAGAGCAGGATCTGGATTTATGATACCGATTCTTATGAGGTAACCGAAATTCCGAAACCTGAGGAAGGCAGTAACGATACTCAGCCACAATGGATGGACGGGAAAGTTTATTTTAGAAGCGACCGTAATGGAGAGTTCAATCTATTTAGTTACGATCCCTCTTCAAAAGAAGTAAAGCAGCTTACCGATTTTCAGGACTTCCCTGTACTGAATATAGGCGCAGGTAATGGAAAAATAGTTCTGGAAAAGGCCGGTTATTTACATGTTTTTAATCCTGCTACCGGAAATTCTGATAAATTGAAAATTGGCATTGCCACTGACCTTTTGGAATTGAGACCAAGATTTGTTAAAGGCGATCAATATGTGAGAAGTACTTCTATTTCGCCAACCGGAGCAAGAGTGGTTATGGATTTTAGAGGTGAAATAATTACCGTTCCTGCTGAAAAAGGAGATCCTCTTAATATCACTAATTCACCCGGAGCGCATGAAAAATTTCCTGTCTGGTCTCCTAATGCAAAGACCATTGCTTATTTTTCCGACGAAAGTGGTGAATATGCCCTGCATTTATACGATCAAAATGAGAACGCTCCCACTAAGAAAGTTAAACTGGACGGAGCGGGTTTTTATGCCTATCCGCATTTTTCACCAGATAGCCGAAAGATCGCTTTTGTAGATAATAGCAGGAGCCTCTATGTGTATAACCGGGATAAAGATAAAGTAACTAAAGTAGCTTCTGATGTGGTCTATACTCCCGGAGTCTTCAGGGAACTTTTTGGAGACTGGTCTCACGATTCCAACTGGATCGCCTACACGATTTTGAAGGACACTTATTTTGAGCAGGCCTTTGTCTATTCTGTTTCCGAAGGAAAATCGTATGCGATTTCCGATGGATATTCCAATGTCACAAGTCCGGAGTTCGATCCCAGCGGAAAATATTTATATATGCTCGCTTCAACCGATGCGGGACCGGTGGTGAACTGGTTCGATCAATCGAACCAGGATATGGAAATGAATTCTTCTTTTTACCTGGTTACTCTTCAAAAAGATGTGGTATCCCCATTTTTTAAGGAAAATGATGTGGAGATCATTCAGAAGACAGAAAAGGAAGAAGAGAAAAAGAAAAAAGCGGAAGAAGATAATAAAGAGATTACGTTACCTCCTTTGAAAATTGATTTTGAAAATCTGCAATACCGTATCGTAGATATTCCAATTCCTCCCGGTGTTTATGACGAGCTTAATGCTCCAAAAGAAGGTGAGCTTTACTATTTAAAATATACCCGTCACCAGGAAGGTCCAGGCCATCTGCGAAAGTATGATCTCAAAGAAAAAAAGGATACACTTATTATGCCTGCCAATTATTATGAGATTTCTGCTAATAATGAGAAGGTACTTTATGGGGTTGAATCTAAAATAGGAGTGGCGAATCTTGGTCAGAAACCTGATAAACCTGCCCTTAACCTGAGTAGTGTACAGGTGAAAATTCATCCGCAGGAGGAATGGCAAAATATTTTTAACGAGGCCTGGAGAGTAAACAGGGATTATTTTTACGATCCCGGGATGCATGGAGTTGACTGGGAAGCGATGAAGGAAAAATACAGTCAGTTTCTACCCGATGTTACTACCAGAAGTGATCTCTACCAGGTAATGGAATGGATGTTTAGTGAGCTTGGTGTGGGTCATCACCGCTTCTCAAGTCGGGGCGATCATATGAATAACCCCGAAATGATCAAAGGAGGTTTGCTAGGCGCAGATTATGTCGTTGAAAATGGACGATATCGTATCAAAAAGATTTATGGGGGGCTCAACTGGAATCCCGATATGCGGTCTCCGCTTACGGAGCCAGGGGTGAATGTGAAAGAAGGCGATTATATCATCGCGGTAAATGGAGAAGAGGTGACCGCACAGGATAATCTCTATAAATATTTTGAAAATACCGCCGGGAAAATTGTAATCTTAACGCTAAGTTCATCTCCAAATAATTCCAATACCCGCAAGGAAAAAGTAACCCCTGTAGATAATGAATGGGCCTTAAGAAACCGGGACTGGATTGAAGGCAATATCAAAAAAGTTGATAAGGCTACAAACGGTCAGGTTGCTTATGTGTATGTTCCAAATACCGCCACCGCCGGCCATGAATATTTTAAACGATACTTCTTCCCGCAGGCGAATAAAAAAGCGGTAATTATTGATGAACGTTTTAACGGTGGCGGGCAGCTGGCCGATTATTATATTGATATTCTGAAAAGACCACGGCAGTCTTTCTGGAACTACCGCTACGGAAAAGACCAGAAGGCGCCAAGCGCTTCCATCCAGGGGCCAAAAGTGATGCTGATTGATGAAACTGCTGGTTCGGGTGGCGATTATCTGCCCTGGATGTTTAGAAAGTTCAATATTGGAACGCTGGTAGGAAAAAGAACCTGGGGTGGACTTGTTGGTGTCCTTGGTTTTCCTGAGTTTATAGACGGCGGAAGTGTCACCGCACCTAATTTGGCCTTTTATTCAGAAAATGGTTTCCGCGTGGAAAATGAAGGCGTAGCACCCGATATTGAGGTCGAACAGTTACCAAAAGAAGTGATCAATGGTCATGATCCTCAGCTGGAAAAATCTATTGAAGTGGTGATGGAAAAGCTGAAACAGAATCCGCCGGAAGAAGTGAAAAGGCCTCCATATCCCGATAAGATGAAGAAAGATTAATAAGAGTTTCCTCCTGTAACCTGGAGGAGATTAATTGCTCAAATTTTTATGGGGAATGTCAGTTCGAGTGCCAGCCTGCGGTAGGCAGGGAGTCGAGACAGGACATTAATCTGAAGAAATGATTAAATTCTTCCGAAATATTCGTCATAAACTGGTTGCGCAAAGTCGCTTCAGAAACTATATGCTTTATGCGCTGGGTGAAATCATCCTGGTGGTGATCGGGATTTTAATTGCTCTCCAGATCAATAACTGGAATGAGGAAAGGAAAATTGGAAAAGAGGAGCAGCAACTCTTAGTTTCCATTTCAGAAGAATTTCAGGCTAATCTTGAAATTCTTAATGAGGCAAAGTCTATGAACGATTCCATAGTTGTTCGTGCTTCCAGTTTAGGAGAATACACGGGGCCACATCTTCAAAATTTTGATGAAAAAAAAATATCAGCTTCACTCGTGGGTGCTTTCAAGTATGAAGCAAGATATATACCCAACCAGGGAACTATTAGTGAAATCATCAATTCCGGAAAATTATCAATCCTTTCGAATGATGAACTTCGAAAAGCTATTTCATCGTGGCAATCGGCTTTAGAGATGGTGAAAAATCAGGAGGCTTATGTAGTTTCCAGAAGGGATATTGCACATGCCTATTTTCTAAATAACGGGAATTTCAGAAGACACCTGGATATCATTAATGATCCTTTGATAGATGTTACGCCCAGCAGGTTTCCTAATAACGACTTTAAGTTTCTGGAAGATGAGTCATTCGAAAGTAATCTCTATTTATTTATAGTGGCTTCCACAAACCTGAATAAGAACTTTTATTCTGTATTAGATGAGAAGATCAAATTTATAATTGAACAGGCAAACAAAGGGATCAAATAGGCGAGAATTCTATAATAGAATATTCCGAAATATCCGCCAAAATTTAGTTTTCAAAAACCGCTTTACACAGTACCTGACAAATACTCTTTATCCAGGCCTAATTTTTTTTAACTTAGGCCAAATTTAAAACAATTCCTTTGCAACCAATCAGAAGCCTGCTGTTTGTTTTTATTACTTTTTTGATCGTTGAGAATTTACAGGCTCAAACCGATACTTCTAAAGTTACCAGGCTAAATCCGGTTCTCATTACCGCTTATAAACCAAAACCTCTTAAGGAATTATCAATGAATATTTCTGCGGTTCAAACCGATAGCCTCTCTTTTACCGGAAATTATTCACTGGCAGATATGATCTCCACCACGCCCAGTGTGGAATTGCTTACTACGGGCCCCGGAATTTCAAAACCGGTCATACGCGGGTTATCTGGAAACCGTATCCTTATTTTACTAAACGGGCTGAAGTTTAAAAACCAGCAGTGGCAGGAAGAACACGGCATGGGACTTGCCGATTTTGGCCTTTCTCGCATTGAGTTGATCAGAGGTCCGTTGAGCGTTTTGTATGGTACCGACGCCCTTGGAGGTGTGATCAACCTAATCGATAACCCAAATCCAAAACCTGACTCCTGGAATGCCGATACTTCCCTAAAATTCAATTCCAATACCCTTGGCGGACTCCTTCAGGCCGGATATCGTGAATATAACAGCAGTAATTGGTGGAAATTGAGACTGGGAGTAGAGAATAACGCCGATTATTCCAATGGGAATAATAAGCGTGTTCTCAATAGCCGTAACGATGGCTATTACCTTAAAGCCGGTTATGGTTTTAAAAGAAAGAACTGGACTTCAAATAACACTTTCACCAGCAGCTATACCCGCTCGGGATTTATCTTTAATGATGTGTATGATTTTATTGAACCCGATGCCCGCTGGAGCAGAAAACTAAGTGAAAATCCGGCTCATCTCGTTTTTCTCAATTTACTGTCTTCGGAAAATGATTTTCAGCTAAAAGATGACTCGCGGTTACTCCTGAATTTTGGAGTCCATTCCAACCGCCGAATGGAAAATGAAGGCGGTGGAAAAATAAGTCTGGATATGCATTTGCTCAATATTCAGTATTTGCTGAAATGGGAGAAAAAGCTATCTGAAAATAATAAACTTATCCTTTCTAATCTTGCCTCTTTTGAAGATAATACTAATTACGGTGCCCGTAAACTGGTGCCGGACGCAGATATGCAGGAGGCTAATATTTCCGGTTTTCTGGAAACGTCGCTTTCCGAAGATTTTATCATGGAGAACGGTATGGGTATCGGTGAGAAATATATCAGGACCTTTTTTACTCCCCATCTCAACGGTCCCGAAGAAGAAAATGATCCTTTTGAGAAGTTTGGTTTTTATTATAATTTCTATTCCGGATTTTCCTGGCTGCCTTCCAGAAAGTTTAATTTAAAATTTAATGCTGCTACCGGCGTGAGAGTTCCCAATCTTGCTGAGCTTTCCTCAAATGGGCTGCATGAAGGAATATTTACCTATGAAATTGGCGATCCCAATCTGGAGAATGAAAAGAATTATTCTTTTAATCTTGATTTGAATTACCAGGCCGGAAATTTTGAGTTTTTTGTGAGTCCGTTCTATAATTATTTTTCCAACTTCGTTTACCTGGCGCCTACGGCCGAAGATTATTATGGCTTTCCTGTTTATAGATACAGGCAACAGGATGCCAGGCAATATGGAACCGAAATGGGCATGAATTTTAATTTTTTGGATGAATGGAATAATAAGCTTGTTTATTCCGGGATGATCAGCAAAACTAAAGATGGAAATTATACACCTTATTTACCGGCACAAAAACTAAAGTATTACCTGGACTATATTGTAAAGCCTCATTTTGCCCGTGAAGTGGATATTTTTTCAGAAGTGGATTATGCTTTTGCACAAAACAAAACGGCCCCAAATGAAATTGCTACGGGAGACTATTTTTTATTAAAGCTGGGAGCTTCGGCAAGCTTTGATGATAAGAACGGGCATTTTGAATTAGGAATCAGCGCAAACAATCTTCTAAATGAATCTTATTATGATCATCTTTCGAGATTTAAGAATTATGGCTTGCTGAATATGGGAAGAAATATTTTACTTACATTTAAAATGAATTTTAGCGGCACAGCATCGCATTCATGAAAATAAAGCTTCTAAGCATTGGTCTTCTTTTTACCTGGATCTTCCAGATTGGTTTTCCGTATCTTAAATATGAGTTGCGGCGACGTGAATGCTGGGAACACTTTGTTAGTAATGAAGGTGATTTTTCCCCAGCAGAAATTCAGCAGTTTAAACTTTCCGAAATAAAAAACCAGCTTAGCTGGGAAAAAGAAAACAAAGAATTCAGGTTCGAGGGTAACTTCTACGACGTTATAAGCATAGAAGATAAGGGCAGCACAAAAATGATCTCCTGTGTTTCAGATAAAGATGAAGATGCGCTTCTAAGAGCTTACGAGAACTTTTTAAAGCATCACCAGAAACAAAAATCACCTCTAAAATTTAAAAAACTCGCTTATTTTTTTGAATTGGATCCGGAAATTGAATTTATGGTTTTCCGTAAAAAACACCGGCCTGAAAGTTCTGAAAAATATTTGATGAATATTTCTTCTGAAGTATCCTCACCACCTCCCCAAACGACTATTTGACCTCTTTAAACCAAATTTCGTCCGGTTTATGATCTAAACAGGATGATTAGAAATCTTTAAGAAGCTCTACCAAAAGTAAATCCTGCCCGTCACTAAGATGCAGAGGTGTAAGCTGCTATTTAAATATACGCAGATTGTATAGCGACTTCCAGTGATGGAGAAAGTAACTGAAGAGGTAGCTTCTAATATCAATATTCAAAACAAAAATTTTTATGAAAAATATATATAAAGCAGTGCTACTGCTTTTCGTTGCTATTAATTTAAGTTCATGTGAAAAAGATGAAGGTATTCCGCCGGAACTGGATTTTAAAACGGGAGCGGAATATACCAGTGAAAGTACCACCCTGGCTTCAGGAACTCAGTTAAAAGTGGGCGTGGAAGCCCGCAGAACCGAGGATAAGGATAATCTCAAGGTTTTTAATGTTTCAAAATCTATAGATGCCGGGGTTTCCAATACTGTTTTGACTTATCAGTTACAGGACAGCGAAGGAGAATATTTTACCTACGATTTTACTGAAACTCTCGAGGGTGAAAGCGGGCAGGTAAATTTGTACACTTTTACGATCACGAATCGCGAT
>CAWGSM010000037.1:0-234875 GCA_963825045.1 uncultured Flavobacteriaceae bacterium
CAATTGCTAAGAGGATTGGTAGGTTGCAATAGAAAAACATTGTCCACAGGATCATTTAAATCTTTCAATACATGTTTAACCACCTCTATGGTCGGAGTTTGATCCCCACTAATTTCCTGAGGTCGCTTTATCACCTCAGCACCATATTCCAGAGCGACTTTTTCTATCTCCGCAGAATCCGTTGAAACTATAACCCGGTCTACTATATCCTTATTCTTTAACGCATATTCAATGCTATACGCGATGAGCGGTTTCCCACAGAGATCTACAATATTCTTACCCGGAAACCTTTTGGATCCTCCCCTTGCCGGGATTACAGCTATATTAATTTTATGATTATCCATATCTGCTTTATTCACCTTTAAGATCAATTTTAAACAAGATACATCGTTTATCCATGTTTACTCTAAATTCATAATTGTAGTGGCGATATCGAAAAGTGATGGTTTTTAATATATAGTCGTTTACTTCTTTTAAGGATAATACAGGTTCAGATTTTCTGCCGACCATTTTTTTAATCTGATTCCTCATTGAATTTTTCTCTGAAGTCTCACAGAATTGAGCGTGGACTACTCCTTTCAAATTACCCAGCCTTTCGTTTAGGAAATGGGTAACCTGGGCTTTCCTGCAATCTATTTGAAATGAATGATCTGGAGCAGATAGTTTCTTTTGATCATTTCTTAAAAAGCATTCTCCCCAGTTTTCCTGATGATTCGGAAGCGTTTCTTCCTGAATCTCGTGCGTCTTCATAATGAGCCATATTAATCCTCCGAATATTATGGATCTTCGGAGTCTTACTAAGCTTATTTCTTTCTTCAAACGGGTACCTGGGATGCCATTGATGAGCCAGCATGTTGAAGGGTTCCTGAATTTTTTTTAACCCATAGTTTTCTAACCGGGTAAACAGATCTTCATCTTCAGATCCGTAAAAATGGTAGAATTCGTCAAAACCGTGGATCTCCTCCAGAGCTTTCTTAGGATAGAGTCCGGAACCGGTAATATGGCCTGTATGGGTGGCCTTTAAATCGGCAAATTCTTTTCCGGAGATCTTCTGAACATTCAAGGATTCAGGCAAATATGCATAGCTGAAAATCGTGAAGGAATCCCTGAAAGCTAAACTGTCAATATTTTCAATAAATTCCGGGTGAAAAATCAAATCAATATCGGCTGTGACAATATAGTCTGAATTTGATTTCTTTATTCCGTAGTTGAAGGCTTTACTTTTATTCCACAACAGACCGGGATGAGCCACATAATAATACCTTACAAACGAAAAATCTGAAAGCACCTCCTTCAGTTTTTTCGAATTTTCGGTGGTACTCCCGTAGTCCACGAAAACCACTTCAAAATCTTTTTGAGATTGTATTTCCAGTGACTCGAGGCAATTTCTTATCCTAAGTTGATCCCTATCCCGATAAGCAAATAAAATCGAAAATCTACAATTCATTTTTAAACTATTCTGGAAACTTTTTCGCATAAATCCAACTATCCGTGATTATATTGCCAGAATTATTATACGATATTTCGAAACCATTATCTACAAAATATTTAGCTACACTTTTTTTTATATTTTCCTTTCCAGGAAGATTTAAGAAATCATGACAGGAAATCGCAGCATTCTGTATGATAGATATACTTTCTTTCATTCCATCCAAGATTTCCAATTCAAACCCTTCAATATTAACTTTGAGAAAATCAATTTTCCTAATCCCATTATTCTTTACAAATGAATCCAGGGTAAAACAGGGAATTTTAACACCGGTATCTTTTTTGCAAACTTTTTTAAGTAAATAAAAATCATTCTCTTCAATAGATATAAATCCGTCGTAATCTGCTATTGCTATATTAAAATTAAAAGAATTTTCCCAATTATATTTTTGAGATATTAATTCCAGACTTTTAAAATTTTCAGGACTGGCTTCAATCGAAAATAATTTTCCGCTCGAATGGATTTTTTTTTTAAAATAGTAAACCTCTTCTCCCACACCAGCTCCAAGATCTATAATGACATCACCCTCTTTAGGTTGGTATTTTTTACAAAAATATTCCTCAAAACTTTTTTCAAAGCGATTGACATTAAAGAAAAAATTTCCATTTTTAACCGGAGGTAAATATTGATTCCTGTTCCTAAGCCAGAAAATTTCATTTTCTGAATCGAATTCAATTCTATTATTTCTATCTACGAAAAGTCTGGAAAAATAGTTTAACAAATATAATCTTAAGCCTTCGCTTTTCGTTGTCAGATAAATTCTGGCAATCACCCTGTTAATAATTCGCTTTTGAATATTGTTCATTTCGATTTAAACTATTTCCAATTTTTTATACTTACTGAGCACCTCTTTTACTATTAATCCCCTGTCTAATTTTGGCCTTTTTTTTAAAGAGTTATATCTTACAGCATCCGACACTAATTTCCGATTGGTAAGAGCATGTTCGATTAAGAATCTAATTTCTTCAATATTTTCAGGATTCTTTATCAATAACCCGTTTTTATTATGTTCAATAATTTCCCCAGTAGCCCCTCCGGGATTAGATTGAATTGGAAATACACCCATAACTATTGCTTCCAGCATGGTATTTGGTATTCCATCAGAAATACTGTTTCCTATATATAATTTAGCTTTTCCCATCTTCTTCATCAAATCATTCCGGCCAATCGCTCCGGTCACTTCAATTTTTAAACGATCTTTTAATCCAGTTTTCTGAATATAATCTTTGACTTCTTTATTAGCGGCAAAAACAAAAATTTCATAATTTTTTAATTTTTCAGCTAATAAGTTTATTGCCTTTAAAACAGAAATACATCTACCGAATTTGGATTGATAGCCTTTGACAATAATTAAATTTTCTTTCTCTTCTAAAATATAGGGACTTAGTTCTTTCAATTTATAACCTCCACCAGCAGGATATACTCCTAAATGTTTTCCCTTAAAGCCATTTTTCAATATCAATTCATAATCCCTTTGGCAGTCAGTAAATACATAATCCAATCTATTTAAAACCTCCCTGATATTAGATATTTCCTTTTGTTCCTTAAAAAAATAATAAACATCACTTCCCATGGAGGAGTAAACCCATTTTATTTTAGGGTAATTCTTCATGACTTTAATAAATGGAATACATGCAGAATGCATTTCGAAACTATGAACCACATCCGGCTTAATATTATTTAACAATTTTTCAAATATTACCCCTGAATCACGGCTATTTAGAGGTTCAATTAATCTATAAATTCCGTGAGCATTAATTTTAATGAACTGTCTTCCGGGAAAATCCCATTTTAATTTCCAATTTATGATCTGTTCTACAAAATCTAATTGTTTTATTGGAGATCTGTTATCAAGGACATCGAACCAGTAGATTTCAAAACCGGAATCCCGGAGCTGTGAGGCCCAATTTCTAAAATGATTGGAAAATGCAGATAGCATTAAAATCTTCATATCTCCTTAATCATAATATTAATTTTATCCTTCAATTCATTGGTAGAAAGATATTTTTCCAAATCATTTCTTTTCAATTCCAAACCTCTTATATCTTCCTGCCATATTTTAAACAGTCTCTCTAAATGTAGGTAAATTTTATGTTCATCACCAATTTCTGCCCAGTATGGGTAATCTTCCCCAAGCAGTCTTCTTGATTCACTCTTGGCCGGACCCAATAGCAAAATCTGTTTGTTAGCAGTAATACAATGTGGGAATTTGCCAGGCAGAAACGGACTGATTTCTGAATTGGCTTCCAATATGACATTCACAGAAGCTTTTTGCTGTAAATACTGAACCGAATCAAAATCCAGTTTTTCGCCGGTCCATTTGAATTGGTCATTTTCCTTGGCAAAATTGTCCAAATACTCTGAATAATAATTTTGGCCTCCAATAAAAATCAATTCAGCTAAATTTCTGGCTTCTGGAGTGTTTTTGAGGAATAGTTCAAAAGCTTTTAAAAGTCCGTAGGGCTCTCTCCCCCGGATTAGATTCCCCGCGTGAACAACATTGAATTTATTAGAATCCAGTTCAAAGCCTGAACTCTTGTTTGGGATACTTTGATCTGCATTTATTTGATGAGGAATTACCATTCCTTTTTTCCGGAAGGCTTCGTATTTATCTCCCATCCATTCGAGCAGGAGCTTTGATGGAAATGCTGCCTTATAACAGCGATCGGCTACCTGTTTCATAAACTTTTCCTTTTGACTGGAACCTGGCTCATACCAGGGATAAGGCGGCGGATACCAGTGCATAGGATAGGGATCATGAATATAAGCCACCCATTTTGAGTGCAATTCGGGTATATTTAATAAAGCATGATGAGGTCTAAAGCTACCACCTTTACTAAGGCTAAGCACCAGATCGTAATCCTTAACCTTTAATTTTCTTACGGCTGAAGCAATACTCTTTTTATCATTTAATAGAGTAAAGGAGAAACCGAATTTTCTTTCAAGAGGTTTATTCAACTTTATCTTGAGGTAATAACGAAGATATCGTTCTATTCGGCTTAATAGAAACAAAAAACTGGTTCTGTTTTCTTTAATATTATGGCAGGGAATACCAGCAAGTTGAATTTCTTTTCTGGTATAATGATAAACTATTAGATCAAAACCAGCTTTTTTCAAATTTTTGATAAGGGCAACATTGGCTTTCGAGCCACTACTATCCTCCACATCTATGGATTCTGCAATTACAAGTATGCTATTTTGAGAAGACAATATGGAGCTTTTAAAAACTAAAAATATAAAATTGAAACGGTCTTTATCCTTTTTGTTTCATAAGAAAATCAACTATCCGCGTACGCTGCCATTCCATCTCCGTATATTTGAGAGCCAGATTTTTTATTTTTCTGTTCTAAAATTTTTAAGCTGGTTCTAACAATAAGGTCTTTATCTGTTCCTACTAAAAAGGAAAATTCATGATCCAGAGCTTCTGTTCTTTCAGTTTGCTCACGAGTAACAACCACTATTTTACCTAAATACGGAGCTTCTTCCTGGATACCTCCTGAATCAGAAATAATTAAATCACATTTTTTCATCAACCAGATAAAAACCGGATAGGTTACAGGTTCTGTCAATTGAATATTAGATTCTTTTCCAAGAATTTTATAAACTGGCCTCTTTAACCTCAGGATTTAAGTGTACGGGATATATTATCTGATAACCTTTAGAAGCCAGCTCCAGTAATGCCAAACATATATTCCTTAAACCTTCTCCAAAATTCTCCCGGCGATGACCGGTCACTAAGATCAATTTCTTTTTTAGATCAATTTTAGAAGAAAGTTCACTAATCGCCTGATTCTGAAATTTACCCTGGAGTTTTTCCAAACCATATTGCAGGGCATCAATCACCGTATTACCCGTTTTTAGGATGCACTTTTTGTCAATCCTTCGGTAAGTAAGTTTTGCATTGTAGAATCTGTAGGAGCAAAATGATAATCGGCTAGACTGCTGATCAACTGCCTGTTTATTTCTTCTGGATAAGGAGAGAATTTGTTTCCTGTACGTAAACCCGCTTCCACATGCCCAACCTTAATTCTTCTATTAAAGCTAGCTAGCGCCACAGCCATCGCAGTAGTAGTGTCGCCCTGCACCAACACAATGTCTGGTCTTAGACTCCATCAAAACAAAATCAATACGACTGGTAATTAATGAAGTTAGATCATTCAGCGAAGTTACATCTTTCATGATGTCCAGATCATAAGTATGCACTAAGTTCAAAGAAATCCATCACCTGATCCAGCATTTCCCGATGCTGAGCTGTAACGCATATTTGATAATCAATATTCCTCTGCTCCAGTTCATGGCAAATAGGAGCCATTTTTATGGCTTCAGGACGGGTTCCAAAACAGATTAAGATTCTCAAAATTTTATCTTATTTTTTTTATTACTGGCATTAATTTTCCGTATAAAAAATATTTTATTCGATGAAACTGAATATATTTTAAATCAATCCCAAGCATTTTTAGAAATTTTGCATTATTTCTAAAAATCTGCCGATCTCTCTTCCAGTTTATTAATACAAGTTTATACAATTTCCATTTGAAAAAAGGAATATGTACTAGATTCTGCTTTTCCAAATGAGTATACATTAATTGAAAACTTTTAATAAGAGATTCAATTTCTTCAGGTTTATTCCTTGTACTTATTCTTGAATCGTCATGAACTCTGTATAAAACAAAACATTCATCAATGTGGACCAATTTTTTTGACACGAGCAATACACGGGTGAAAAATTCTGCATCTTCATTTATTAATAAATATGAATTCCATGGCCCCGCGAGATCAATTAAAAGACGAGGTGTAAGATAGGTATGTATGGGTAAAAAAGTCATATTATTCCTTAGCAAAGGAAAAAATTCATTTTTCAATATGATGTTCTCTCTTTTTAAGCGTTTTGGCTCATAAACCTTATTATTCCAATAATAATCCCAGTCGCAGGTTGCATAAACATATTCATTATCTAATCGTTCCAAATAATCAATCTGTTTTTCCAGTTTATTTTCAGATATCAAATCGTCATCATCAAGATATTGAATATATTTCCCAATACTTTTTTCAAAACCGTAGTTTCTGCAACTACTTACTCCTATTGCAACACTGGCAGGTCGAGCAAAATACTTAATGCGGTCATCTTCCTGACCTAAATTATATAATAACTCCCTCGCAGATTCATTTGGATCATCATCTACCACAATACATTCCCAATTTCCAATTGTCTGGGATCGAATTGATTTGATAGTTTCCTCCAAAAATTCAATTCGTTTATAAGTAGGTATTATTATGGATACAATTATTTTCATTAAATCCAGGTTGACATTTTTCCCAGAATCCTATAAAAGACAGCTGAACTTTTTCTAATTATCATTAATGAAATAATAGACCAAATAGTATAGTTTTCCTTTCTCGCATATTCTTCTAATTTCTTCAAATAATCACGTTGGTATCCTAGAGCAGAAAAGCGTTTAGCGAAGTACTGAAGACTTCTTTTTGTATGTAATTTTTTATCGTTTAAAAAATCACAAATTAGATAATTACAGATTGCAGAGGCTTTTCTTTTTTCAAAATTTTCATCATTCCCAAGAGTTAAGGTTTTTGCATGCTTTCGGTATCCAAATAAAGCTTCCTCTAAAACTATAAAATTATCTTTTGAAGGAAATTCATACCCCATCCTTACGTAAAGCTCCCATTCTTCAGCATATTGTAAACGCTCGTCAAATCTATATTTATACAAAAACTCAGCTTTCCATAGTGGTCCCAGGCTATTCATTCTGAAATCACCAGTAAGAATTGCGTCACCTAAATGATTGAAACTGGTGTCTATTGGAAGTTTCTGAATTTGTTTTTTACCTGATTCATCCTGCAAAATTTTATCATAATTGCAGACACTGAAAAACAAAGTAGGTTTTTCAATTAAGGGTTTTATTTGTTTTTCTAGCTTGGTAGGATACATGATGTCGTCGTCGTCAAAGAATTGGATATATTCCGCCCCAAATTCTTTCGCCAGGTCTAAGCCGTAATTTCTTGTTCCCGCCAGCCCAGTTCCGTATTCATCAGGTTTTAAAAAATATTTTATCCTTTTATCAATATTTGAATATTCTTTAATTACATTAGGTGTATCGTCAGTCGAACTATCATCTGTAACCAGACATTCCCAATTTGTATAGGTTTGCATAATAACTGAATCTAAAGCTTCTCTAATTAAAGATTCTCGATTATGCGCAGATAACAATATGGTAATTCTAGGATTATTCAAATCAGGAAAGTTTTCTTTTTAAGAATTTGAATGGTTTTAAAATGAATTCACCGGTTTTATGAGGCATGCCCTTTTTTATTTTAAAATTATCTTCCTGTAATTTATTCATCCTGGTAAATAAATGATCAACTGTATCCTTAAAATGATCCTTATAGAGTAAATGATGTTTAATTATAATATATTGGAACTTTTTATTACGTAAGTTTTTAATCCTTTGAGTGGTACTTTCTTTCCTTAATCTGTAATTAAATAAAACTTCATCTATGACTTTAGCAGTTCCTCCGTCTTTCAAAATATTAAGATATAATTCCCAGTCTTCAAAACCTAAAATTGGCAATTCTTCTTCATAGCCCCCCACTCTTTCCCAATCGCTCTTTCTAAACATGGAACTTCCAAGTGCCGAATTGGAATATAAAAACGATTTGTAATCTCCGCCCGCTGGCGTAAAAATATCTATAGTATTGCCATTGTATATACGCTTAGCCTTACAGGTAACAATTTTAACTTCGGAATCCGTAGATAAAATATCAACTGCTTTATGACAAAATTCAGGTTCAAAAAAATCATCACTATCCAGATTAAGGATAAGGTCTCCACTTGCTTTTGATATTCCATTATTTCGTGCAATACTTTGTCCACTGTTTTCCTGCCGGATTATTTGATCAACCTCATCTTTCTGGGAGTCAATTATTTTTTGAACAGAAGCATCAGAACCATCATCAATAACTATGATCTCTTTATTAGCGTAAGTTTGATTCCTCGCAGATGCTATCGCTTCCACAACGTAAGGATCATTATAACAGGCAATAACTATAGATAATCTGGTTTGGTTCATTTAGTCTCTAATATTCTGGTATTTCTTGTCTATATATAGCGTTTAATTATCGAGATATGTCCGGTTCATTTTTCTTCCTTTTTCAATATCATTTGAAAAATCGAGATTCTTAACAATCTTTCTTTTTCTTAGGTTGATGCGCATTTTTTTCCAGTCCCGGTTCAATAAATTCAAAACTACCTCCCAGAAATACTTACCCCTCAAGTTCTTCGGAGTTTTACCATCTTTTCTATTAACATCCGCAAACTGCACCTTTATCTGGTTTTGAAACTTGTGATAATATTCCTCACTCTCCCTTTCCGGCAGTCTATGATATTGCGAGTTACTGTCATGAAACATGAATACCTCCGGACAAATCCCAATTTTAAAACCATGATATCTAACCCGCTGACAATAATTATCGTCTTCTCCATAAAGAAAGAACATAGGATGAAACCCACCAACAGTATCCAAGGTTTTTCTTGAAATCAACCAGGCTGCGGCGTTTACCATTTCTATTTCATAAACCGTTTTGATAGATCTTTGTAATAAGAAATCAGGAAGAAGCTCCTGTACAATTTCTTCTTTTAAGTAATAGGAAAACATCTCTTCCAGTTCCACACCATTCCATTTTAAGTGAATCGGACTTAAAATCCCATATTCAGGATTTTTTGTGGCTATTTCTAAAAGTTTGTCAATGCCAGATGGCGATACTTTTGCGTCCTGATTTAATAAAAATACATAATCGGCCTCATTACTCAGGGCGTACAGAATCCCTAGATTATTCGCTCTTCCAAAACCAAGATTCTGTTTCTGCTCAAGAATACTTACCTCCGGAAAATTAGTCCTTACAAAATCTAGCGTTCCATCAGTGGAGTTATTATCTACTAAGATAACGGAATAGGGCTTAACACTTTCTAAACATTCAGAAAGCCATTGCCTGCCATTATAAGAGACAATTACAACATATATTTTCAAGCTTTTCTCCTTATCCATAGATACTTTTAGCCGTTGGCTCTTCAATCATTTTAATTTAATACGAAAATAATTATTCTTAGGGTCTTTTATCTTCTATATCATTTCTTCTTCCGTGATCCCCAAAATTATTCTTTTGTGTAAATGCTGTGAAAATCCATTTCTGCTCCGGTATTAAACTTTCAAGGTTTTTCAAAAAACGGTAATCTGCTCCTCTATAAGCATCCCATTTTGCACACTTTCTAAAATCTGAGTGAAATCCAAAACAGGCCGTATCAATATTTTCATATTTTATTTCATGCTTTTGGAAAAGCTCCTTTTCAGGTAAAAGCCTACCATCGGGATAACGTGTTTGCCAAAGGATCAAAGTATCATTAGTCAAATTCTTAATGGTATTGACCAGTTCTTCTAAAACCCCCTCATGAATAAGCATATCATCATCGTCAAGGAAGAGGATCCAACCGTTTTTAACTTTATTGAGTAGTTTATTACAATATAGATTATAAGGTTTAAATCCCGGTTTGTTATTTCGAATCCCGAATAAATTATCTTTTTTCTTTCGCTTTACTCTGAATTTCTCTATTTCATATTGATCAAGATAATCCAAATCTTGCTTATCATCATAACATACAATATGCCTGATATTTTTGTAAGTCTGATTTATAATGGATTTCCTACATTTTTCGAATCCAACAGGCCTTCCCGAAGTTCGGGTTAGGATATTTATTAAAATAGGAGATTTTAGATCGCTCATAATATTAATAAAGCATGAACTTGAGTTTCATTAGGTTCGTCTGAAAGAATTATTCCTATCCAGGTTTTTCAGATTCAGTAATTCAAAATATAATTGCTCCAGTCTATTGCCTAAAATACGATAGTCAAATTTCTTCTCCACGTAAGCCCTCCCATTTTTTCCCATTTCCTTACGTAAATTTTCATCAAGAATTAGGATTTCGGTTTTATCTGCAAAGCCTTTAATATCCCCCTGGTTGATCACAAAACCGGTTTTATTATCGATCATTCCATATTTCATCCCACCGGCATCAGAAACCACTACCGGAATTTCCACGGCCTGTGCTTCCTGGATCACCAGCCCCTGAGTTTCTGCACGTCCTTTGGTATCATATATACCAGGCATCACCAAAACGGCTGCTTTTTTAAATTCTGCAACGATTTCTTCCTGAGATAAAGCTCCCTTCAAGTCGATATAATCACCAAGTTTCCTTTTTTTAATATCCTTCTCAAGCTCGGCTCTCAATTCTCCTTCGCCAATTAACGTAAGCCTTACGTGCTCATGGCCACGATCTAAAAGCATTTTAAGAATATCGATTGCCACTTGGGGTGCTTTAAGTCCTATCAATCTTCCCAGAAACAAAATCTGAAATTTCCCTGAACTATCATCTAATCCCTTTTGAAATTTTTTAATATCCAGTCCAACAGGAAGGATCTCTATGCGATTCTGTGGATCTAATTTTTTTAAAAGGTCTTTAGAATATTGAGAATTCACTGTTAACAGATCGGCCTCCCGGAAAATATTTTGGTATTCCAGTTTCATTCGATCCAGGCTGGCCGGTTCCAGATCATATCCATGAAAAGTGACGATCATTTTTGTATTGGCAAAAAATCCGTCTCGCTTCATATTTGCAATAAACTTTGCCTTATCACCAAAATGAATGTGGACTACATCCGGATCCTTTCTTTTATCCAATATCCAATAATATTTATAGTAATACCTTAGGCTTAAGGCGTTCCTGAAACCTGATAAACTGTAATTCCTCAATATCCTGGTCCAGTTTATATTGCGGTAATTTTTAATTAGAAAATTTAGAAATGATAAATATTTTCCAGACAGGCTTAATGGTGGCTCATCATAAAAAACTGTTTTATTTATAAGATCATAATCTTTAACTTTTTGATGTACTACGGCCGTTTTATTTTTTTTAAAGCGTAGATCTTAACCTCGTGGCCGCGGTCTATCATATCGGTGATCTGATTGACTACAAAGGTTTCTGTAGTGGCCGGAAAAGAAGGAATTATATAGGCAAGTCGCAACTTCATCTGGTTCTTAATGCATGATATTTCTGTCGGGCTTTGGCCAGACATAAAGATTTTACAAACCGAGTGGTTGCTTGAGCATCCACTTTTGAAACTCCATAAAAAAAGAGCCGTGTGAAGGTATCGTATTGATTACGATTGAAGGTAATATGTAAAAACATCTTTAGTTTCTTAAATCTATAAGCTTTAAAATCCTATATCCAGAAGGAAAGGTTTCAATAATTCTTTATAATTTTTTTGTAGATGGGAAATACAGTTAAGGTATTCTATTACATGACTTGCGGTAACTTTATTAAAGGCTTTCTCTACAGTTCCCCCTTTATGCACGTTCCACTGGCAGGTATATTCGTTAAGCTGGTAAAAAGGATATTTTGCTGCTATTCGTAACCAGAGGTGAGTGTCTTCCCATACATTATATTGCCGGGGGAATTTATCGACTTTCAGAATGGAGTGATGGATGCATACAGAAGTAGGTAATACAAATTTTTCCCAGATAAACAGGACAGGATGTTCATATTCCACTTCACTATATAAGGCCCGGGGAATCAATTTTTCCTCCCTCCTTTCATACATCCCAGAACTAAAAACAGCTTTAGGAAAGTTTTTAGTTTCAATCTCATCATATAATAGCTGCAGATGTTCGGGATTATATTCATCATCACTATCCAGAAAACAAATATACTTCCCGCAAGCTTTTTCGATCCCATAATTACGGGCGATGCTTCGCTCTTCATTTCTTTTATAGAAATATTTTAAACGCGGGTCTTCATAAGAACTTAACACCTCTTTAGTATTATCTGTTGAACCATCATCTACAACAAGACATTCCCAGTTTTGATATTCCTGATTGATAACAGACCTTATAGTGGCCGTTAAAAAATCTGCGCGATTATAACTTGGAATAATTATTGAAAAAAAAGGCTTCAAGTGTAAAGGTTTACTATACAAAACTAATTTTTCATATTGAATATGTCCATCTTCAAATAATTTAAAAGATATTTTCTATAAATTTAACTTACAGTAAATATCAAACTAGAAATAAGACAAAACATTTTATAATTTTAACCATCTCAAAACAAAAGATACCATTCTAAAATGAGAATTAATAAAAACTTTAGTTCTATATATAGTCTAATTTTGAAAGTATTACGAAAAATATTGGTGTCTATTAATCCAAAGTACCGGTCAAAACTATATCAATTAGTTAAGACACATAAACGAATATCTCAAAAGATCAGGAAGAAATTTAGTTATAGAGGTATATTTTCTGTAACAATTGATAAAAAAAGCTCATTTTTAATGGTTAACCATGGAAGCCTTATTGAAGAAGAAATTTTCTGGGAAGGCTTATTTAATACCTGGGAGAGTGACGTGGGTTGGATTTGGAAAGAATTATGTGAGATTTCTGAAGTAGTTTACGATATTGGGGCTAATGTTGGAATCTATTCTCTCGCAGCCAAAGCAATAAATCCGCAAATTAAGGTTTACGCTTTCGAACCTTCTATCCATCATTTTCCCAAACTTAAGAGAAATATTGAGCTAAATGCTTTTAATATTCAATGCGAAAAAATTGCTATTTCCAATAAAAATTCACTAGAAACTTTTTATGATTTACCTGATCCCAGACGGAATACTGCGTCACTTTCACCAGATAAGATGAAAAATTTAAAAAGTTATACAGGAGAAATTTTAGAATACAAGGTAGAAACTGTATGCCTTTCAGGTTTTATTGAGTATCATAATATTAAAAAAATTGATATGATCAAGTTGGATATTGAATTACATGAACCAGAAGCTATTGAAGGATTAGGAATTTATTTATTGAAATTTAAACCCATATTAATAATTGAAGTTTTGACGGATGTAATTGCCAACAAATTGAATCATTTAATTAATCCTAATGAATTTGAAATTTTTCATCTTCATAAAGATAAAACGGCAGTAAGGCTTGATAAATTTACTTTTGATAAAAAAGTCTACTCCACTTGGGAGTGGAATTATTTAGTTTTTCATAAATCATTATCGCAAAAAATTAAAAAGAATACCAGTTTGTTTGAAAGAATTTAATTTTCTGAGTTAAAAATTTTGCCCGGTTATAGGTGGGAATGATAATAGAAAAAAATGGATTCTTTTTCATTTTGTAAGCTTATGCGAACTTAATTTTTTATATAGTTCAAAAATCTCTTTTTCCGTTTCGATAAAATACGTCCAATTGCTCAGGCAGTTTTTTATAATATATAATTTATTAAAATAGTTGAAAATATATTCAGCTCTGTCTATTTTGCCTTGTAACCTTTTTATAAGCAAACTGGCTAATTCAGGAGTAATTCTACGTAATTCATTTTTACGTGCATATTTGCTTCTCCTGATCCTTCCTTCAGAAAATAATATAGTTTCATAGCTCCTAATAATATCATAAGATGATGCCTGCCCTATTCTAAATCTTTTTAAATAGTTATAGGTTAACCTGCCGGATGGGATAAAATGCTGAAATTTTAAGTCTTCACTATAATGAATTTCATAACCCAAGAAGGCTATTGCATAGCATAACTCGTTATCTTCACCCGAAATTAACCGCTTTCCTTTTCGACCGCTGAGTAAGGGTTGAAAGTTTTTTTCTGCCAGGACCTGAAGTGCTTTTTTTCTGAATATACTACCGGCTCCATAAACATATCCTTTAGATTGGGTTATATTTCCATCTATTCCCGCCTGAGGTCCGGTGGCATAATATTTTGAATACTGCTTGAACCAATCAGGCTTTTCACCTTCGATTTTAGGAATTCCTAATCCTCCAAGCACTCCAATTTTAGGATTCGCCTCGAGAATTGCATATGAATTTCTTAAATAATACTTATTCAACCAATTATCGTCATCACAAAACAAGATGTATTTACCTGAAGCTTCTTCAATGCCTCGCCTTCTTGCATGGGCCAAACCAGGTTCAATCTCTGTAAAAATTTTTAATTCAATTGAAGAATCTAATTCTTTCCAAAATTCAAATGCGACAGCACCAGTATTATCAGTGCTATTATTGTTTATTAGAATGACTTCAAAAAAAAATTTTGAAATTTTTTTTTGAGAAGCAATGTGCTTTAAAGTAGGCTTAATCCTATCTGCGCTGTTATAGCAGCATATTACGATGCTTATATCCAATCCTGATTTTTCCAATTATCTTCTTAAGAGTTTATTTCTTATCAAAAATTTCAATTTAATTAAATAATTCAGGAGTCTGAGCCAGATATAATTCATTTTTGATCCTATAGAAGTACTTTCAACTATTAAATATAGTTTTGTCTTTTTCGAGTTAAGAAATTCTTTATACCTTTCTAAAAGTTCATAATCATTTTTAAAATGTGTAAACTTTTTTGAAAGAGTTATTTCCCTTTCCTCTATTTGAAGTGTTTTATATTCAGCTTTGTTTGACATACCACTCATATCAAAATCAGTAATTATGAAATCAAGATATTGCGTGCGGGCATTATGCAAACAAATAGAACAGGCAAAAAACTCCCAATCAGCTGAAATTTGATAATTTTCATTATAAAAAAAAACTTCATAGAAAAGATTTCTTTTTATGAAAGAGGCCTGATGGGAAAGAGAAGATTTGATAAAAAAACTAAAATCTAATTTAGAATCAAATTTTTTAATATTTGTTTCACCATTTTCGTATAACCTTTGAATATCCCCGTAATATATATCAGAGTTAGTAGCCATTTTTTGAACTACTATCTTCATTGTGTTACTGGTGTGAAGCGAATCTCCACTGTTGAGAAATAGAATATAATCACCCTTAGATTTTAATATTCCTTTATTCATTGCATTGAAAACACCCTTATCTTCCTCACTCACCCAGTAATCTACTTTCCCGTCTAAAGTTTGAATAAATGCTTTACTACCGTCAACTGAGCCACCATCGATAATAATAAACTCAAAATCATTCCAGGTCTGGCTTAACACACTTTCTACGGTTCTTTTGAGACCTTCAAGATTGTTCAGGTTTACCGTAATTATAGATAACAAAGGCGTTTTAGCCATTTTCATTTTGGAAATTTTCGTTATAGACTTTAATTATACCTTCTTCCAGTTCTAACTTATGCTTCCATCCTAATTTATGAATCAATGAAACATCCAGCAACTTTCTTGGCGTCCCATCAGGCATACTGGTATCCCATTTTATTTCACCCTTATAACCAACTACCTCTTTTATCAATTCTGCCAGGTCATGAATAGAAATATCTTTACCGGTACCAATATTCACGCTTATATTTCCTTTATAGGTTTTCATTAAATGGAAACAGGCTTCTGCCAGATCATCAACATGGAGAAATTCTCTCTTTGGTTTCCCGGTGCCCCACAGTTCGACAAGCTCACTGCCGACAGGCTCACTACCGGCTTCGACAAGCTCACTGCCGACAGGCTCACTACCGACAGGCTCACCAGGACCTTCATTACTGGAATTTTCCATCTTTAATTTTGCTTCATGAAATTTACGCAATAAGGCCGGTAACACATGAGCGGTTTCCAGGTCATAATTATCGTTTGAACCGTAGAGGTTGGTAGGCATGACCGATATAAAATTACAGCCATACTGCCGGTTATAATTTTCACATAATTTAAGGCCAGCGATCTTGGCTATAGCATAAGCTTCATTGGTAGGCTCCAGTTCACCGGTGAGCAGATATTCTTCTTTTATTGGCTGCGGAGCATATTTTGGATAGATACAGGAAGAGGCCAGAAACAATAATTTAGTTACTCCGTGAACATAACTTTGATGGATCACGTTATTCTGTATCATTAAATTCTCATATAAGAACTGAGCCCGGAAAGTATTATTAGCTTCAATCCCCCCTACTTTTGCCGCCGCTAAGAAAACATATTCCGGTTTTTCTTTTTTGAAAAAATCTTCTACAGCAGCCTGATCAGTAAGATCCAGCTCAGCAGAAGTGCGCAGGATCAGATTTTGAAAACCTTTTAAATTCAAAAGCCTGACCAGGGCAGATCCCACCATCCCGGTATGTCCAGCAACATATATTTTAGAATTTGTTTCCATTTAAGAATTTAGTTGCCTTTAATTGAAAACCACAAAAACCTATTGGGAATAGCCAAATAGGTTATCTATTCTTTTTTGGATTTTGCCGGGTATCAAAAATTCTGACCACGTAAATTTTTGTTTTTCCTTTTCGATAGGTGATTTTACAATGAGGTACTATTAGTTTTCTATAGGAGTATTTTAAATGCTCAAAATCTTTATCTACTTCTCCTATTTCAATAAAATCATAATTGGGGTTTTCCAGGGTTTCCAATACTGCGAAAATCTCGTCAATGATCTCTTGTGCTCTGGCATCTCCGTATAAATTAGAATTAAAGGATTTTAGTTTTATTAAATCCTTTATCGCCCTTGATGTTAATTCTACCAGTTTTATAGATTGGCTCAAGAGTCAAGCATTTTTTTTGCTTCCTTTAAACTATAGGTTCTTCCGGCTTGAATATCTTCCTCCCCTTCTAAGATCATTCGTTCTTTCTCCAATTGCTCCATATAAGCTTTGGCCATTTCATAAAATATTTTTACAAATTTTGCATCACCCGTATCTACAAATTTATGAAGCTCTTGTTTTATTTCCGCTGTGCTCATAACCATATTTTAAGTCTTGTAAAGATACAAATTTTGTCATGCTAGTCTTAAGATTCCTCAATTCCATTTGGTACTCCAGCGGATCGATGTCTGTTTTTAAAGTTCCGGCGTATTTCAATATATCCTGCTGAGGAAATTTAGATATCACAGCTTCCAATCTTTTTTTTATTTCTTTACGTGATGTTCCTTTTTTGATAATTGTCGTCATAGCAGACTATTTTGAAATCCTTTTTCAAATATACAATTTTCAGGTAAGCTTAAGCTTTAAGCTCTAAGCTATAAGCTATAAGCTATAAGCTATAAAATGAATAGTCAACTTATTTTCAAATCTTCACTTTCCGCTTTCCGCTTTCCACTTTCCACTTTCCACTTTGCACTTTGCACTTTTCACTTTCCACTTTCCACTTTCCACTTTCCACTTTCCACTTTTCACTTTCCACTTTCCGCTTTCCACTTTCCACTTTCCACTTTGCACTTTTCACTTTTCACTTTCCACTTTCCACTTTCCACTTTCCACTTTGCACTTTTCACTTTCCACTTTCCACTCTCCATCATTAACTACTCATTATAATCCAGCGTCTCATGCCCTCCATCTCTTAGATACTTCTCTTTTTGAAAAAGCTTTACATCAGCTTTCACCATTTCCTTGACCAGCTCGGGAAGACTGTATTTAGGAGTCCAGTTGAGTACTTTTTTACACTTGCTGGCATCTCCCACCAAAAGATCTACTTCGGTAGGCCGGTGATATTCAGGATCTATTTTGATTACTTCCTTCCCTGCTTCCAGACTGTAATTTGCATTTGTGCAGGAAACTACAATTCCCGTTTCATCGATTCCTTTTCCTTTAAATTCAAGTTCTATTCCTAATTCGGCAAAAGCCATGATGACCAGATCCCTTACCGAGGTTGTTACTCCCGTTGCTATCACGTAATCATCAGGCTTTTCTTGCTGCAACATCAGCCACATTGCTTCCACATAATCTTTTGCATGCCCCCAGTCACGTCTGGCATCGAGATTCCCTAAATACAAGGTATCCTGCATCCCAAGAGCTATCCTTGCGGCGGCCCTGGTGATCTTTCTGGTCACAAATGTTTCCCCTCTTATGGGGGATTCATGGTTAAAAAGTATCCCATTACAGGCGAACATATTATAGGCTTCCCTGTAATTCACGGTGATCCAGTAAGCATACAGTTTGGCAACGCCATAGGGGCTGCGGGGATAGAATGGTGTTTTTTCATTTTGCGGAACTTCCTGAACCATTCCGTACAGCTCAGAAGTCGATGCCTGGTAGATTCTCGTTTTTTCAGTAAGATCCAACAACCTGACCGCCTCTAAAATCCTAAGTGTTCCCAGACCATCCACATTCCCGGTATATTCTGGGGTTTCAAAACTTACCTTTACATGAGACATGGCTCCCAGGTTATAGATCTCATCGGGTTGCACCTCCTGAATAATGCGGGTAAGGTTCATGGAATCACTAAGATCGCCATAATGTAGTTTAAAACGAATATTTTTATCATGCGGGTCCTGGTACAGATGATCCACCCTGTCGGTATTAAAAGAAGAACTTCTTCGCTTAATGCCATGCACCTCGTAGCCTTTTTCAAGCAGCAGTTCTGCAAGATAGGCACCATCCTGGCCTGTGATTCCTGTGATAAGTGCTTTCTTCATGAGGGAAGTCTATTTTCAGACAATTTATGGATTAATCAATGAAAATATAGATTATACGTTATAGAGATATTACATTCTATAAATAATTAAACCTAAAGATCTAGATATATTCTTTTTAATTTATTTGCTGCATCGTTATTTTGTAATATTTCAGCTTGTTTATGTAGAACCACTAAATTATCATTCCTGTATTGTTTATTTGTCCATATTTTCTCAATTTTATCTGAGATATCTTTTACATCATAGGGATCGAATGTGTATTTTTTTTCCCCTATGGTTTCAGGTAAGGAGGTAACATTGGAACAAACTACTGGAATATTCATTATAATACTTTCCATTAGAGGAAAACTACCTGCTTCATATAATGTTGGTACAACAACTGCCTGACACTTTTTATAAAGATTAAACAGCTCCTCGTCAGAAACAATCCCTAGAAATTTTACTCGTTCTTTAAATCCTAATTCCTCTACTAGTGGTTCTATTTTTTTATAATAATAATCGGTCTTATTTCCTGTGCATACTAAGAAAATATCATTGATTTCTAATTCATTAATGGCCTCAAGTAACCTTAAATGATTTTTATGTTCCCATGTGGCAGCAGGATACAATAGAAATTTTGAAGGGAGTCCGAAATGATCAATCGAGTTAGAATTTAACTGTTCAAAATCCTTAAACCACAGATTTTCCATATTGAGCAGGATAGTATGAACCATTTGAGAAGGTTTATCAAAAAACTTCACTATATCATTTCTCACATGATCATAACTAACAATAACAGCATCGGCACCATCTACAAATTTTTTAAAGTTCACTGCCCTATATGCTCTTTGTGCTGAACTAAAAAACTGAGGGAAATATAATTCCTGTACATCATGTAAGGTTGTAATAGACTTAATTCCGGGTCTCCTAACCAAAGATTGAAAAGGAGTATGCACAATATCAATATTGTACTTTTCTATGATTGAGTTATAGATGTCCTTGGTATATAATTTTCGGCTGAAGCCAGTAGTTTTTTGGACCACTTGAATAAACCTGTGCTTAATTCTTTCTTTTATGGCATAAGTAGGCTTAGGGACTTGGACTAAAGTTAAATGGGAATATTTTTCAATAATTAATTGGATATCCTCCTCCGGTTCGATAGAATAAACATAGAAATTGAAATTTGATAGGTTTTTACCAATAAGATTTAATAATGCAATAGAATACTGGTAGGTACCACCGTTCTTTTTTGAAATATTTGGAATATCAAACAAAATATTCTTTCTCACTACTTAACTTTTTTTGCCGGTTGTCCTGCATAAATACCAGGTTCTTTTATTGAATGTATCACTGTGGAATTGGATGCAACCAACACTCTATCACAAATGGAAATAGAATCATTTATTACAGATCCGGCACCTAAAAAACAATTATTACCAATAGATGATCTTCCACAGATTATAGACCCCACTGAAATATGGTTATGAGATCCAATCATAACTTCATGTTCTATAATTGCACCTGTATTAATAATATTGTTAGTTCCTATTTTTACGTTTGAATTAATAAAAACATTGCCAAATATTAGATTCGCATTCTCTAATTTCGATGAACTTTCAATGAAACTAAGGGAATGAGAAATATTTTCCATAAAAACACTATCCTGAAACTTTTCAAATAAATTCTGCCGCTTAAAATTATCACCGATAGATAAAATAATATTATTTTGTCTTTTGTAATCTGCTATAGTCCCTATAACTTCTATAGAATTGATGATTTCTGCTTTGCCAACCTCATAGGTATCATCATATATTCCTAATATTTCATAGTTCTGGTCCTTTAGTAAAGAAATTACAGACCGTGTATGACCCCCGGCCCCAATAATATAAACCTTAGCGCTCATCCAGAATTAATTTTTAAAGGATTTCAAGCAGTTCACAATTTGCTTTATATCTTCAATTGATAAACCAGGATAACTTGGCAAATTCATTCCTCTTCTTGCCAAAGCCTCGGCCATTTTATGCTTTTCATATTTCTGTGCATAAATAGGCATGGTATGAACTGGATAAAACATGGGACGTGTCTCAATACCGTTCTCCATCAAAAACACCTTTAACTTATCCCTATCTATACCTTCAGGTAAAAGGATCGTACACATCCAATATGAATGAAAAACATTTTCTGCTTCTGAATGAAACTGAATTTGTGTGTCTTTTAATTCTTCTCGATACCAACCAGCAATCTTTACTTTTTTTTCTATTATAGAATCCACTCTTTCTAACTGGGCCAGGCCAATTGCTGCACAGATATTTGTCATTCGATAATTGTAACCTATAGCATCATGCCAGTATTCCCTGTATTTTGCGAGTCCCTGCCCTTTTAAATGAACTAAACGTTCGTAAAGGGTTTCATCATTTGTAGCCACCATCCCTCCCTCTCCGGTTGTAAGGGTTTTATTTCCATAAAAACTAAAAGTGGCAACATCTCCAAAACTTCCTACATGCTTACCTTTATATTTTGAGCCTATGGCCTCTGCACAATCTTCGATTAAAAACAGGTTGTGCTGGTTACATATCTTTATTAGTCTTTCCATCTCACAGGGGTGACCATATAAATGAACACATAAGAGGGCTTTGGTTTTAGTGGTGATTTTTGATTTGACATCTTCTGGATCAATTTGCCAGGTTTCCTCTAAAGAATCGGCGAAAACTGGCTTAGCACCGGTATAAGTTATAGCATTCACTGATGCTACATAGGTAAGAGTAGGTACAATTACCTCATCACCATCTCCAATCCCTAATGCTTCCAGAGCTAAGTGTAATGCTACAGTACCGTTACAAACACCTGTTGCATAACTACAACTAATATATTTGGCAAAATCCCTTTCAAACTTATCAATAAATTTACCCTTGCCCGATATCCAGGTAGAATCTAAACATTCATTGACATATTTTTTTTCATTACCATTTAAACTAGGCTGATAAACTGGATATTTTAAGTTCCCCATTATAATTTCTCTAATTGGTTAGTTCTGGTATTAAAAACAGGCATATCCTTAATAATGTCAATTCTTTCTTTCCCTCTTTTATAATTTAACTTTCCCTCTTTATCTCTGGACTCTCTGAATTTCGATTCTATATAACCCGTATCCGGATCAAGAATTTGTAAATCCTTTGAATATCCTTTTTTTATAAAATAAGCATTGTTACCAGAACTATTACTTCCTATAAAAACATATCCTTTTTCCTCAGCGAGGTCACATAAGGCTGGCAATGATGCTCCTGCATACAAGCCACTATAATGAGCTTTAATTCGTTGAAAATTATCAACATAGGGAATAGTAATGGCTTTTTTATTTCCGAAAACACTATTATATTCAACGATCATTATCACCGGTTGCACTACTTCCAGGGCTTTCCAAACCCAATAATCATTACCATCAATATCAATATGCATCAATCCAATTTCACCGGATATGCCTTCTTCTTCGATAAGCTGATTAATATTTTCTGCAGTGATAAACGCAGCCTTCGCTTTTAGATCATATTTCCAGAAAATATCATGTTTTTTTATTTTCTCAATATTAGAATTGCCCCAATCCATTATTAAACCGGACCAATTATCATTAATTAACAGGAAGCGAGTGTTAGCTTCCTTATAATCTTCCACTCCAAATTCAATAAAAGTCTTATTATTTATCTCAAGATAATTAATAAGATATTGAATTATACCATCATCGCCCCACTGTGAAAAAACTTTAAATTCAGTTTCGCTTAAAGTTTCAATCGTTTTTGATTTTAAAAGCGAAGACCAAATTTTCCCATTTTGGATTAATATCTCCTTGCTTAAATTTTTATTCTTTTGTATATCATAAATAATAAATTGTAAACTCTTAGAAGTAAGATTTGTGATTTTTCTTTTTATTTTTTTAATCATAATATTCAAAAGTAAATTTTAATGAATTATCTCTTCAGCTTTGAAAATCTTAAAACCACTTTTTTAAAAAAAATTTTATAATTTCCATTTTTCACCCTGCGTAGAAAAGTTTCAGAAAAATTTTTAATGATATCATTATCCATTACAACAGGTATTTTTTTAACTTCAACATATTTATTTACAGCTAATACCTTTGAAAAATAATCATCTTTACTGCAATGAGTACCACTATTATCAAATCCAATATTTGTTACCAATGATACACTTGGATAAAGAAAGTAAGCCCTTTCTAGAAACATTGATACATAAAAGCGAATGGCCCATGAGTCATTCCTTCCTTGAATCTGATCTTCCAACATTGCATAGAACGCATTCCCTCCAAAATCAAGTTCTTTTTGAAAATCGCCAGCTTCGACCATTTTTATTAACTCAGTGCTATTGAAATTCACCTTCATCCATCTGTCCTTCCATGTCGCATAACTCCACGAACTAGCTATTGGTAAAAAATAAGTAGAATCTAATATCTTCTTTTCAGAAGGATATTTATAACCTGAGACACCAAAAACCTTGGTTTCAGATTTGTAAATTTCAAGAGCATCATTCATGAATTTTAGAAAAAACTTTCCGGTCACAAGATCATCTTCCAGAACAATTACCCTCTCATGTATATTTATAATTTCAGTTACCCCAGAGATAACCGATTCGGACAATCCCAAATTTTGTTCTCTTTCTATAATCTTAACTTCACCACACCAGTATTCATCCCTAATTAGCTTTCTTACTTCTTGAATTTTTTTTAGGTCTTCCTGATTTGCATTTTTTTTTGGTCCATCACTAAAAATATAAAGAACACTATCCTTTGCAAGATCATTCGCCTTAAGCGCTTCCAAAGTCTGCCGGGTGTGCCAGGGACGGTTATAAACAAATAATATGACTGGTGCTAAATCTTTCACTCTTCTTTCTTGAAAATTAAAGTATTATACGTTTTTGCAATCAATCTATATGATTTCTCTTTTAAAAACCTATAGATATCATTTCCCATTAAATTTTCTACATCTAGACCAAGAGCTTCTATTACAACAACTGAAGGTTGAAGAATAGACCAGTCCATAGATTTTAAAACTTTAAGATCAAAACCTTCCACATCAATAGTTAGAAAATCGATTCTTTGGCCAGGTTGAATAAATTCTTTTAATATTTCAGATAATTGAAATGTTTGTACCTTTAATTCCTCAACAATCCTATACTCACCTAATCCATTTTTCTTTTTAGCCTCAGAAAATGAAAAAGTGTTTAAAGCTGGCTCATTAAAAACATAATACTTCAAAGACTCTGCTTTATCTGAAATTGCCTTTTCCAAATTAATATCTCTGGGTCGAATCTTTCGAAATTCTGCCATACTTCCAGGATTAGCATCTATATTTATGCCTTTCCATCCCATTTTATAAAATAAAAAAGTATTAGAGAACCTTTTAGGATGATGTGCTCCAACATCTATATATAATCCATTTTCCTGTCCTTCAAATATTCTTTTAAGAATTAAATCCTCTCCTTCCTGGGAATATGATAAGGTTGAAAAAGAATCAATTTTCGGAGGATCATATACTCTTGCATTCCTAAATATATTTTGAACTCTATCAGGTGTGATTTTCAATATAATTTTCTTTAGGCCTTTAAATCCCATTTTCCTTTTATTAGAAGTTTAGACTTACCGCTAAATCCAGTGTTACCAGTGCGATAAAAATCACCTTTAATGACATTAAATTTTCCTAGAGGAACCTTTGGCCAATCAGCTTCTTGTTGATTGCATTCAATTCTTCCTTTTACAATATAATCTCCTTCATTTAATGCTATATCTGATATTTCACATTTAATTTCATATTCGCCAGATTCATTCACATCTAAAGATTTATTTTGATACGAGTTATATAAAACGCTTATTAATTCTTCATCTGGAGTATGAATTGAGAAACCTAAATCTATTTGAGAAATATGAGAAATATCGTTTGCCATTACTTTAAAACAAAATACAACATCATCGCCATTAAGTATACTCTCTATAATTTGACCGTTGGAGTGCTCCAAATGAAAGCTCTTAAATTTCACCTGTCCAGTTCCACTTCTATTATCAATGACTGATAGGTCCTTAGGAATCACTTTATTATCACTTGACAAATAATAATTAATTGCCTTATCAGTATCAGAATTAAAATTAATTATTCCATTCTCTAAAACTATTGCTCTGTCACAAAGATTCTTAACACTAGCCATATTATGACTTACAAAAAGCACGGTCCTGCCTTCGCCGGTAGAAAGATCCTGCATCTTTCCAATGGCTTTTTTTTGAAACTCGGCATCTCCCACCGCCAGCACTTCATCTACTACCAAAATTTCCGGCTCCAGGTGTGCTGCTACTGCAAAACCCAGTCTAACCGTCATCCCGCTGCTATACCTTTTTACAGGGGTATCTATATATTTTTCGCAACCGGAGAACGCAATGATCTCATCAAGTTTATTTTTGATCTCCGTTTTGGTCATTCCCAGTACGGCGCCATTCATAAAGATATTTTCTCTTCCCGTAAGCTCGGGATGAAAACCGGTGCCTATTTCCAATAGAGAAGCGATACGGCCCCTGGTTTTTATACTACCTGTAGTGGGCGAGGTTACCCTGGAAAGCAATTTTAACAGCGTTGATTTCCCCGCTCCATTCTTGCCGATGATTCCCAGCACCTCTCCTTGCTTTACTTCAAAATTAATATCCCTTAATGCCCATACATAATCTTCATTTGCCAGGCTGCTACGGTCGTTTACCGCACCCACCTTTAAAAAAGGATCTTCTTTTCCCCTTAGCCCGTACCACCATCTCTTAAGGTCATCACCTAAAGTGCCGGCACCCACGGTTCCCAGACGATACTGCTTGGAAATATTTTCAGCTTTTAAAATAGTCATTAGTCTTTAGTCTTTAGTCTTTAGTCTTTAGACGGTAAGCATTTGCTATAGGTTTTTTTTAAATTTTCCCCTTTTACCTCCATGTTCCTCTCTCTTCTTTCCTCTGTTTACTCTCCACTTTCCTACACTGTATCGATGAAATTCTTTTCCGTTCGGTTAAAAATAACCAAACCAAAAAGAAAAAGAATAACAGATATGATTAAAGTATAGAAAAATCCGGTCCAGGTGAAAATGCCTGTATCAAGGATCATGTATCTAAAACCTTCTATGATCTGGGTGAGTGGATTATATTTTACCAGCCACGCCCAATCGGGCATTTTTTCTGAGACTTCGCTTAGCGGATAGGGTACGGCGGAAAAATAAACCAGTAAAGAAGTGGCGAATCCAACCAGCACAGTTAAATCTCTGTATTTTGTGGTAAAGGCTGAAATGGTCATTCCCAACCCTAACCCCAACAGAGCCATCATAAGTACATATACCGGAAAAAGAAAGAGGTTAAGATTAGGGCTTATCGCTAAGCCATCGAACACTAAATAAGCGTAAATTAAAATAAGGATCCCGAGTTGAATACCAAATTTAAATAAGTTGGTGATCACATTCGAAAGAGGCATGATCACTCTTGGGAAATATACTTTCCCGAATATTCCCGCATTCGCCCTGAAGGTATTTGAAGTACCGGTAAAGCACTGACTAAAATAATTCCAGGCGGTAATCCCGGTAAGGTTGAATAGAAAAGGTGGCACATTCCCCGTAGGGATATCAGCAATATTATTAAATACCAGCGTAAAGGTAATGGCCGTAAACAAGGGCTGTATAAAATACCATAAGGGCCCCAGAATGGTTTGTTTATAAACAGTAACGATATTCCTTTTTACAAACAGTATTAATAGATCTCTATATCGCCAGATCTCCCGGAAGTTCAAATCTATAAACTTTCTTTTGGGGGATATTTCGTAAAGCCATTTATTTTGGCTATCCATCATCTATAATAGTTTTACGGCAGAAAAGTACAAAAAACTTATTTGGAGAAGTGGATAAAGTCAAGCTTCTTATCTATAATAAATTCCTTTACTCCATCATCCGTTTGTTAACTATAGAAATTTGCTCATCTATCTTTGTCACCCCGGTTTTTAAAATTTGGGATTCGCTATCTACTTTTTGGTGAAAATGAATGATTTGCGGTCTAACATTTGTGATCTTTACCGGCAGGTGGGTGGGAAAATTCCATTCTATACCTAAATGGGAAACTCTTCGGTTAAGCTTTCCCATTGCAAGAGCGAATCCAACCTGATCTGCATGGCGAATGTATTTAGAAGAAAATAAATCATTATGATCCAGACACCAATGCACGTAATCCTTCCAGTAAGGTTCAAAAATATTTAAAAATTTAGCCGAAAAAACATAAACACCCCCGTTGCAATTATTCCAGTCGGTAAGATTATAGCCTTCCCACTCATAAGTAGTCTCAGTGTAGTAAATGGGTAGTTTGGCCTTGAGAAATATCTTTTCTAATAGGTTAAGTGGCGGGTTAGGGAAATCAACAACTTTAGCAAAACAGGATCCTACTGGTTGAAAATTCTCCAGAGAAACAATAGCGGTATCACAATCCATGAAGAACACAAAGTCAAAATCAAACCTATTTCTAAACGTTTCCAGCTGCACAAGTTTGTTGCAATACTTATTGCGACTATCGAAAACTTCCTTATAAACACAGTTTATGCCTGAACTAATTAAATATTTCTCATAGGCTTCAGGTATCTTTCCAATAAGATGTATATAAATATCCGAAGGCTTCACTCCAATAGATAAGAGGTTTCTCAGCCATATTTTGGATTGGAGCTCCATGACCGGCGAGTGGTCCAGCACACAAGAGAATTTGTATCTTAATTTTTTTTTAATGACGTTTGAGATTGTTTATGCTAGTATTTACGATGAGGGAATTGCTTTTGAGTTAACTTATAATAACAAGTCCAAAAAAATGAATACCTATTACCTAACTGAAGCAATAACTGAATACTATTATTCAATGTTCCTGGGTTTAGTATAAATGATCGTCTGGCTTCGTGCTAAAGATAGATTTAATTTTGTTGGGAGTTTCTTTTCAACTTTATAAGCCCATTGCCTAAAAGAAATCTGTTTCTTATTTAAGGGCAGTAGTTTGCTGAATCTTTCCAGTGTTCCTATTGGGATGATCTCAACCTCTTCAAAGAATTCATATCCACCCTTTTGAAAATGCTCACTACTAAAACTCCTGTCCGGATGCGGATCATCTTCTTTCCATTTTCTAAAAGCTTCTTTCTGAAATTTAGACGGTCTCCCCTGGGTTGGCAAATGCCAGCGTATAGCATCAAGTAACTTGTTATTTACTGCAGGTTCAAAAAACCGTGCTTCCCCATCCTTTTTCAGAAGCCTCGCTGTTTCTCTTAAAAATTCTCTTTCTAGGGGAATACTAAGATGATGTAAAAATGCTTTTCCTATTACAAAATTAAAGCTATGGGAAGGCAGCTTATTATTTAAAAAATCTCCATCTACAAATTTAATGGGATATTTAAAAGGATAGGCCTCATTTAATTTTCTTACAATTTCTCCACTTGCCGATGCTATATCATTAGCAAAGACTTCTGCACCCAGGGCTGCCATTACTGCCGCATTCAAACAGTCACCGGCACCCATTTCCAGAACTTTTTTTCCTCTAAGTTTTTCTCTTAATCCATACTGATAAATCCCATACCAACTGGTCTCGGTATTTAAAGTATAATCAAGATAATTATCCAGATTATCCAGCCAGTAAAGTGTATTTTTTATAGAATGTCGTGAATAGATCTTCTCATAATGAAGTCTGTTTTGTTCCTGGTTTAAGTCATCATTATCCATGATTACAGATATTTTCATTCATTGATTAAAGTGGAAATGCTTCCAGTAATTTGTGCTGAATATTTTTAATTACTTTAAAATCTGGTACAGTTTCCTTTCTATTAAACAAGTTTTCAATAGTTGATATATTGGTGTCTTTATTGATAAACGGGGGATTGTAAATAGTAAGACCTACCGATTCCAGGTAATCTAAGAATTTCACTCCGTCCCCATACAGATCTTTAGAAAATTCTACCCATATTGATGGTATACCGTACGCATGAGAAATTATAAGGCCATGCAAGGATGATGAGATCGTAGCTTCACAACGCAGAATTTCTTCTGTTGTTTTCTCTATATCCATAGTTTTCAGATCTATTACGGCAATTTCCTTTTCATCTTTATAAAAATCAGACACCATTTCAAATTCCGTATGATGGGGAATTATTCCAAGTTTTTTTCTTTTTTGAATCTGCGGATTAAAATACAAAGGCAATAATAAGCCCGGATCACCATATACCTCAGGACATTCCAATCCGGCTTTTAATATCATTTCTCTGGAAATTGGTCCTCTCACGGCTTTATAAGTCGCCTTCGGAATCAATTTATCCCGGGCGATGATCCCGCTACCCCAGATTATACTGGAATTAATTCCATGATGTATGATACTCCCGGCTCCTAAATAATGTGTTTTATATTTTTTATACCAGGGTAGCTTCCGGGGCTGTATCCACTCAACTTCCTTTTCTGTAATTTTCTCAAAAAGATATTTAGAAAGCAAGTCGCCATAATTCTCGAAAGTTTTATTCCGGATTTTATGCTCACTCCACCAAAATAAGGATGTTTTTTTCATCTAAATTAGTTGCTAAGAGCTTTAAATTTCAGGGTTTTAAAATGCTTATTGTACTTCATATTCACATAATCCAGATAGCAGCCCCTCACCCAGGATTGTCTTTTAAGATTGTTAGTGCCCGATTTTAAAATTCTGGTGTCCTTAATAGGCTTCAGTATTAGAAGATCACCTTCCTGTTGTACAATAGATCTTTGACGCTGCTCAAAATCATCCGCATATTTTCTATTTTCAGAATAAATCATATCCCGAAAAAGCCTTTGAGTATTATTTTCAGAAAAAAAGATCATTCCAAAAAATAGTATAGCTACTATATAAGATATACGATAATCTATCCATGGTAAATTATAATAAAAAATAATATTAATAAGGTTTATAATGACGAACAACATTAGAACTACCAGTAATAGATTCCCTGCCCTTCCTGTATTATAACTAAAAAAACTACCCGTCGCATAAAAAATAATAAAAACCATACTTAAAATGCATATATAAGAAACCAACCCCAAAATTATTGGGTTGATCCTCCTATGCTGTATCTCTGAACCTATTTTAATATTCCTGACAAACAAAAATAAAAAAACAATAAAAAGGATCACCAAAGGATCGGCAAGGCTTAACGCAATGAATTTTGTTCCATAGATCAATGCAACCTTAGCAGAGACCAAGAGGTCGCCCCCATTATCGTACATACTGCGTCTTAGCGACATTCCTGGAGCATTTATCATTATCAAGGAGGATAACCAACTCAGCATATTGAGAATGATCAAACTTAATTTCAGACATTTTTTGTAATAAAGATCCTTTAAAAGTAAAAGAAGCAAAAGGAAATTGGTAACACCTAATAATAGCTCGCTATTTCCATTCAATATTATAATAAGAATGGCCAGAACGTAAAAATTCGTTTTATCATAAATCCAAAATTCAAGGATATGAATTAAAAAGAACATAAAAAATATTGCGGATACCTGGTAAACGCTCGCCGCGGCATACCAGTAAAAAAATTCATCTATGGAAGGAAGAATACTTAATATCACAACTAGAAAAAACAAGGATAATAATACTATAGAAAGGCTATCCTGTTTAACTCCAAATAAGGAGAAAATTTTTTTAAAAAAATTATAACTCGATAAGCTAAAACCTATAAGTAGAAATAATAGGATGCACCTGTAAACTGATAGGTTATAAACAGGAAGATGAGACAGCAGACTATTAATATATCTACCATTAAGTGTAAAGTACCAGGATTGAATATTAAATAAATAATTTGTAAAACTCGAATCAAATCTACAAAAATCATCCAGCCTTAAATGGGTGTATTGGATTAACCAGAGGGCAGGTAAAATTATTGCAAGAAGAGATATTATTAATAATCCCTGAATCCACTTATGCTCTTTCATTGTACTGAGGAGTTATAGGATACCACCGAAACAAAATTTTATGCATCGCAAGAATTTTCAATGCAGATTTAGAATTGTTTTTATTCAGCTTAGAAGGCACTTCAATTATTTTATTTCTCGAATTAGGATATTTCTTTTTAAATCTAAGAAAAACTTCGATATCAAATAACCAATCTGAAACGAAAACTGGCTGGAAGCAGGGTCCAACAATTTCTGATCTAAACATTTTACACCCACATTGCGTATCCTTAATTCGAGGATCAAAATTCAGTAACAAATTGGCCGTTCCCACCATCAGAACGCTGATGTAAGATCGTAACCTGTAAAAATTAAAAGATTCTGAGAATTGTCGGTTACTAATTGCCATTAAATACTCGCTTTGCTCAAGGCTTTCATATAGTTTTAGTACCTGCTCAAGCGGAATATCCAGATCGGCATCTATAAAACCTAAATAAGTATATTTCTGCAGGTCAATTCTAAAAATTCCCTGCCGCAGCACATTCCCCTTTCCACTATTATTTTTGAAGCTTATAAGATTAAAATTTTTATAAGATTTAAAATGGCTGCTCAGGAACGACGAGGTACCATCATCGCTACCGTCATCTACAAAATAGAAATCGATAAAATTCGCATTTTCTGATATAAAATTCTGGAAATCTATAATTTTAAGTCGCCCGGTTTCATTATAACAAGGGATAAATAAGGCAAGCTTTGGAGGTAGATCTTTATTCATATAGATTTTAGGACTGTACTAATATAGAATTTTAAAATAAATATTAATTAAATTGCGTCCAACCTATCGCTATTAAACAAATTAAGACTTTTTGAATGCAAAATACGCTGGTTTTTTCAATTGCCTTAAACGGATATTCTTTTCTCTTTAAAAATTGTATTGAATCCCAGAAAAAGTATTGCAGAAAATTTGGTTATAATTATTCCTTAGTCCAAAAAACACCTTATGCACTGACCAATGAGGATTCTGCCTGGCTTAAACTCTATCTTTTAAGGGAGGCAATTGCGATGGATTTTAAATGGATAGCATTTATAGATGCCGATTGCGAAATAAGAAATCATGCTCCTGATTTTCGCCAATTTATGGTCAATTCTCACCCCAGTGCCAGCATATTTATGGCGAAAGGATTCTCGGGCAGGATAAATTCTGGCGTGATATTTTTAAAAAATGGTTCTCCGGCTTTAAACTTTCTAAACCAGGTAATTAACCACCGCTATGAGAAAGTGCCTAATGAAGATCAGGCATTATATGAAAATGGTCATGTTATCCATTTTGGGAAAAATAATCCTGATGTTCAAATTATCGACCCTAGTTTGTGGAACAATAATTTTGAATTGAGAGAGGATAGTTATATTCAGCATTATAGTGGCGGAATACTCCGAGAAAAATATTTGAAAGAACATCATTTAAGAACCTTTATTTACAGACTGTATAAAAGGTTTAAAATATTTAAAGGAAATGAAGTAGCGTGGGAGAATAAAAAATTAGAAATCTTGAAAAAATTAATCATTCAAAATTTCTCATAAATTTTCTCCATGCAGTTTTAATTTGTGAAATTTTGGAAGGTGCAGCCCCGTAATAACCTTTAGCATATCTATTGTAGCCATAGCCATAGCCATAACCGTAACCATAGCCATAGCCATAACCGTATTTGGCGCTATGCACAAAATGGTTGAGGACAAAACTGATGTTTTTTATTTCTCCTTTGGCGTATTTCTGGTTAATGGTCTCCAGCATGCCCCGTTTAGTATAATCCTGCCTTATTAAATATAATGTGGCGTCGGCATATTTTACCAGGTTTAATGCATCGGCCACCATACCAATAGGTGGACTATCCAAAATGATATAATCGTATTTCTTTTTTAATTCACTAATTAGATCATCCATTTTTTCGGTTAAAAGTAATTCCGATGGATTTGGAGGTACAGGTCCGGAGGTGATCACATCCAGATAAGGGATCTTACTTGTCTGAATGATCTCCTCCGCCGATGCCTGATCGATTAGATAATTTACAATCCCGTGATCGTTATTCAATTCAAAATCATCAAAGATCTTCGGCTTTCTAAGATCGACTCCAACCAGTACTGTTTTCTTTTCGCTTAAGGCAAATACAGTAGCAAGGTTCATCGCGCAAAAAGTCTTTCCTTCCCCGGAAACTGAAGAAGTAATAAGTACCGTTTTTGAACCCACTACCCCCTGCCTTTTATACATAAACTGAAGACTTGATCGCAGGCCTCTAAAGCTTTCAGAAATAGAAGACTTTGGAGATTCAAATACCGCCAGATTACTCAGCATCTTATTTTTACCTATTAAACCAATGATAGGAATCGGCGAAAGCCTGCTTATCTCCTGGGCATTATGGATATTTGTATTTAGGAAAACAAGTAAAAAAACAAAGGTTAAAGGAACAAGCCCACCGGTAAGGACCGCCATCACATAATTTAACTGGGTATCCGGTCCTATTTTTCCCCCACCTGTATCTTTTGCCTTATCTATGATTTGAACATCACTTACATTGGCAGCTTTAATCAATCCGGCTTCGCTCCTTTTCTCAAGGAACATATTATAGGTACGCTCGTTTATAGCATACTTCCTTTGAATTCGCAGGAGATCCTGCTCTCCCTTGGGTAATTTCCTGACTTCAGATTCTATCCTGGCTATTCGTGAATTGATATCCCTGATCTCCCCTTCCAGTAAACCTTTGGAAGATTGAATGTTTTCCAGGAGAATAGCTTTTATCGAATTAATTTGCCTGTCAATATCATCAAAGACCGGGGAATTTTCCTTTAAAGTATATTGATAATTACGACGCTCTTCTGCCAGACTGATTATTTTGGATACGCCCCCTGCAATACTTCCTTCATTAATTCCCGCAACCGAAGGTGCCGGAACATTTGAGTAATCATTTCTCGTTTGAAGATAATCCTCCAGATTATTATAATATTTTATCTGTCTTCGTACCTGTTCTTTATTAAGATCTAATTCCGCTAATCTACTAGAGAGCTGACCATTTTCCGTTGAGATCTCGGTTAAGGAGTTTGCATTTTTAAAAGCATTCAGTTCTGCCTGAACTAGTTTAAGCGTATCCTGTTGCGCACTAAGCGTGCTATCAATAAATCTAATGGTCTTTGTAGCGAAAAGATTTTTCCTTTCCAGCATATTATCACTGAGAACTTCCACAGATCCATTCAGGTAATCAACGATTCTATACTTATTAAGGTTAACCATACTTAACCTTAGAACAGAGGACCCATTTCCGTCAGGTGCCACACTAACACCTCTATATCTACCCACGGTTCCGTCAAATCCACCAAAGCTCACATAAAACTTTTTACCTATTTGTATGGCTTGATCTGTTCTTTGAAAAATTCCTGAAAAAAATGGCAGCCGTATATGTTCTCCTATATTGAAATTCCGGTTAAATTCACCGGCTTCCATCACTCGGTTATCTGTCTCTTTAGTACTATAATTTGTTCTGGAAAGATTTGCAGGAATTTTGGCATTTATATTAAATGTGTTCTCATCGACCATCGAAACCGTCATGGTCACATTATTAGCCTGAAAGGCAGAAGTATCTGCTTCAATTTTAAAAGGAGTTTGGCCATAAGCATCCACTCTCTGGTATTCACCATCTTCGAGATAGTTGATATAATATTGCAATTCTTCTACAACTTCTTCATTATGAGATCTGGATCGTAAAATAGTTATAGCTGTATTGACTTTATCACTGGTTCCTCCCCAATTAAAGGTCAAACTGGTATTGGAGGTAAAAAAAGGATTCTGATCATCCTTTATGGAAATCATATTATCCAGACGATAAACCGGCAGTTTTCTAACGTTGTTATAATAGGCTACTCCCAGACTTATTCCAATTGATAAAACGATCAACTGCCAGTAGCTTAATACTTTAAGCAGAAAACCTTTAAAATCAAAGGTGGAACCTACATCTGATATGTGATCATCTTCATGCGCCATTATCTCGTGGTTATAAAATAAATTGAAGTTGCTAAAGTCACCAGACTTGTGACGGTCCTGAATACTTCAAGTCCTGTCGTACCCAAACCAAGGGCTTTTCTCGGCAAAGGATTTACGATTATCATATCATTAGGCTGAATATAGTAATAGGGGCTATTTAAAGCATTTATATCTGTCACATCGATGGTATAAACCTCCTCCCCCTGCGGATACTGCCTGATGATTTGAACGTTCTCCCTGTCTCCATAATCACTTATACCGCCTGCATTGGCAATAGCCTCCATGATGGTGACATGATCTTTATAAACCACCTGGCTTCCCTGGCTTATTTCTCCTAAAGTGGTATACCTAATCCCGGCAAGTTTTACGGTCACGAATATATTCGCTTCCTTTTTAAAATATTCTTCCAGAAGTTTTTTCTCAATTTTCTCTCTCACCTCCTTCTCTGTGAACCCGAGTACATTAATCTCCCCCATAGTTGGAACGCGAATATTCCCGTGATCATCCACCGTGAAACCGTCAAAATATACAGCCTCTTCAGTAGTCGCGTTTGGATTTCCACTACCAATTGGATTGAACATCCCCACAATATCCTGATCCAGGGCTTTAACCCTTATACTTAAAAGATCTCCTGTTTGTATACGATAAGGCTTGCGCAATCTCTGCACCTGCATAATGCTGTCTACTTTCTCGTCATGCTCCTGAAGATAGGACATCTGTTTAGTGGAAACACAGGAGGTTAAGGCTAGTATTGCAGCGAGTAAAAACAAATATGATTTAAATCGCATAGAGGGCTTCACATAGTTTTAACAAATATAGTTTTTACGGGCAAATATCAAAACTTTAGAATGGAATTATGTTATCTGTTGTCTTGGGGTTGGGGTTCGGGGTGGAGAGTGGAAAGTGGAAAGTTATGGTTTTGGGTTGTCAGTTGTCAGTTGTCAGTTGTGGGTAGTGGGATGTAGGTGGTGGATTGTGGGTGGTGGGTTTTAATCTTATAAGTTGACTGTTCCGTTTCCTGACACACTAATCCTGTCGAAGTGAGCCTGTCGAAGTGAGCCTGTCGAAGTGAGCTTGTCGCACTGAGCTTGTCGAAGTGAGCCTGTCACACTGAGCCTGTCGAAGTGTGGTTCGTAATTCGCAAAGTCATTTCGAAGAAGCGAAGCGATTGAGAAATATGCTCGCGTCACCCTGTCCCGATAGCTATCGGGATATTTCAGGGACTTAACAATGAGATGCTGAAACAAGTTCAGCACGACGAAAAAGCTCATACTTCGACAGGCTCAGTATGGCATTTAGCACGTCAAAAACACACCACAGAGAACCCAATTGTTCATTGTGGTTTATGGTAAATATAAATGAAAGTGTTTCAAAAATTATCTGTTATTATTTTATTCCTGATAACTTTGCTGCGGTTAAGCCGTCAAACTTTTAACTGACAACGCATAACAGAGAACTCAGAACACAAAACATGAATTACCTTTCAGTAGAAAATATAGCAAAATCTTACGGAGAGCTGGAGCTTTTCAAAAATATCAGTTTCGGGATCAATGAAGGTCAGAAGGTTGGTTTCGTGGCCAAGAATGGGACGGGAAAAACCAGCCTGCTAAATATTCTGGCCGGAACCGACTCCCCCGATGAGGGACAGGTGATCTATCGCAATGACATAGGAGTCGCTTTTCTTTCCCAGGAGCCTGATCTTGACCCTCATTTAACTATTGAACAGACCATTTTTTCCAGCGACAACCCAACCCTGAAGGTAGTAGAACAATACGAAAAAGCGCTACAAAACCCGGAAGATGCAGATGCATTACAAAAGGCTATGGATGCCATGGAAGCGAATAATGCCTGGGATTTTGAAACTACCTATAAACAGGTGCTTTACAAACTAAACCTGGAAGATCTTCACGCGGAGGTAAAGAATCTGTCGGGTGGGCAGAAAAAAAGGCTGGCTCTGGCCAGAATGCTGCTCAAGAAACCTGATTTTATTATCCTGGATGAGCCTACGAACCACCTCGACCTGGATATGATCGAATGGCTGGAAGAATACTTTAAAAAAGAAGATTTCACCATTTTCATGATAACCCACGACCGCTATTTTCTGGAAAGGGTCTGTAACGAGATCATTGAAATGGAAGATGGAAAACTTTATACCTATAAAGGAAATTATTCCTATTACCTGGATAAAAAAGAAGAAAGACACCAGCTGGAACAAACCAATACTGAAAAGGCTCAGCAATTATATAAGAAAGAACTGGACTGGATGCGGCGGCAGCCCAAAGCGCGAACTACCAAATCTAAATCCCGTATCGAAGATTTTCACGAGATAAAACACCGGGCCGGCCAGAGAAGACTTGACCATAAAGTTCAGCTTGAGCTTAATATGGAACGCCTGGGAAGCAAGATCGTGGAGCTGCATAACATCTCTAAGGAATTAGGCGGAAAGGAGTTGATGAAGCATTTCAGTTATACCTTTCAAAAAGGAGAACGAGTAGGAATCATAGGAAAAAACGGTACCGGAAAATCTACTTTTCTGAATATGCTTACAGGTAATTTAGAACCTGATACAGGGAAAATAGTCATTGGGGAAACCGTAAAATTCGGTTACTACACGCAGAAAGGGATCAAGATCAAGCCCGGGCAGAAAGTGATCGAGGTCATTCGTGAATTTGGTGATTATATCCCGCTGAAAAAAGGGCGTCAGATCTCCGCCGAACAGCTGCTCGAAAGATTTCTTTTTGACCGGAAGAAACAATATGATTATGTAGAAAAACTGAGTGGTGGGGAAAAGAAAAGACTTTACCTGTGTACAGTTCTCATTCAAAACCCCAATTTCCTGATCCTGGATGAGCCCACTAACGACCTGGATGTGCTTACGCTGAATGTGCTTGAGAATTTCCTTTTAGACTTCCCGGGATGCATCATCGTTGTTTCCCACGACCGGTATTTTATGGATAAGATCACAGATCACCTTTTTGTCTTTAAAGGAGAAGGCGAAATACAGGACTTTCCAGGAAACTATAGCGATTACAGGGAATATTCTGAAAGTAAAAAAGCGTCAGATACCAATATATCCGAAAAAAAGCCAAAGGAGAATACCTGGCGGGATGACTCAACCGGATCCACCCTGACCTATAAAGAACAAAAGGAGTTCGGAAAACTGGAAAAGGAAATCACCCAGCTCGAAAAAGAAAAAGAGAAAATTCAAAAAGAGTTTTTAAAAGACCTGAGCGGAGAGGAGATCAATAAAACTTCCGTTCAGTTACAATCAGTCGAAGATAAGATTGAAGAAAAAACTATGCGATATTTTGAACTTATGGAAAAGATGGAATCATAGGGAAGAGAAAAGTGGAAAGTGGAAAGTGGAAAGTGGAGAGTGGAGAGTGGAGAGTGGGAAGTGGGAAGTGGAAAGTGGAGAGTGGAGAGTGGAGAGTGGAAAGTGGAGAGTGGAAAGTGGAAAGTGGAAAGTGGAAAGAAAATAAAAAATTATGGAAGAGGTAAAGTTTAATTTTGAAGATCTAAAGGTTTATCGAAAAGCCCTTGATTTCACCGACTTTGTTTATGAGCTTACCTCAAAATTCCCGGCCAGGGAGAAGTATGGCTTGAGTTCGCAATTTACCAGAGCAGCTGTTTCTATTGCTCTAAATACTGCGGAAGGATCGGGAGATTCTGATCCTCAGTTTCATCGCTTTCTTCAAATTGCTGAGGGTTCCGTAAGAGAATGTGTTACCTGTTCCACTATCGCATTTCGCAGAGACTATATTACGAATGAAGAAAATAAAAAAGCGCGCAGCGTTTTACTAGAACTTCTCAAAATGATAAGGAGTCTTCAGCATTACTTGAAAAATAAGAAAAGAAATTAATATTATTCCAACTTTCCTCTCTCCACTCAAAAATAGAAAACCTAAAACGACTTAATGATCTTTCAAATAGTTTCCTATCTAAAATTCCTTTCAAAAAGCCAAAACCAACATGGCCTCCACTCCCCTTTTGTTTATGACCTGGTAACTAAATGCTTTTACGATAAAAGTGATCATGAGGAATATGAACTTATCAAAAATTACCGGAACGATCTTTTAAGGAATAAGAAATTAATTGAAGTAACCGATTTTGGAGCCGGAAGCCGGATTTTTAAATCGAATATCCGCCCTGTCTATGGGATTGCAAAAAACGCGGGGATCACCCTGCATAGAGCGAAATTACTTTATAGACTCATCAGGTATTTAAAAATAGAAAAAGCTCTGGAGCTCGGCACCTCTTTGGGGATTGCCGCTTCTGCAATCTCAGCTAATAAAAGAACAAAGCTTAGCACTATTGAAGGCTGCCCGGCAACTGCAAAGATTGCCTCAGAGCAGTTTCAAAAATATAATCTTAAGAATGTCGATCTTAAAATTAGGCCATTCGATAAGGAACTGGATATGATATTAAAAGATAAACCGGCATTCGACCTGGTCTATTTTGATGGCAATCACCAGAAGGAGCCTACCCTGAAATATTTTGAAAAATTACTGCCCACGGCTCATAACGATTCTGTTTTTATTTTTGATGATATCCACTGGTCCAAAGAAATGGAAGAAGCCTGGGAAGATATAAAAGAACACCCTGCGGTGCAGCTAAGTATAGATACATTTCAGTGGGGTTTAGTATTTTTCAGAAAAGAACAGGCAAAACAGGATTTCAGGATACGCGTGTAAGCCTTTTTTTCGATATAATTTCTATTATTGAATTGATCGCGACTATTATAAACAATATTTCCAGAGCACTTTGAGGCATCCGAAATCTAAAGCCGGAATACGTAATTATAGTTATTAAAATTGTAGAAACTAGCAGGCCTAAGGCCAGGGGCCTCATTTCTCGGGAACCCATAATAATTATAAAAATTAAAGCGAATAAAGCCATGACCTGATAAATTACCCTCCCCGTCTCCAAAACACCCGGCCGAGGGGTTTCAGGTAAAGGATTGAACGCACTTACCAACTTTTCCCATATAACAGGCAAGATCATATCTGGATTGGATTTGATGAAATTAATGGTCGCATCCTGATATAGCTCCATCCCTCCAACCTCTCCTGAATAATCAGATTTATCATATTCATAATCCCGGAGTACTAAAGTTTCATCTGCAAGATCACCTTTGGTATTAGTATGTAATTCGGGAACTTTGGAATTCCATCCTTTCGCCATCACGGCACCTGAAGAGGTTGTGATCAATAATTTATCAGCATTCAAAACGATCTTATTCCTGATCATCCAGACTGATACTACCGCAGTTGCAAGAATGCTTATGAGTAGAAATTTTCGAAAGTGAAGTTTTTTATTCAAAAACATGAAAAACCAGATAGAAAAGGGAAGAAATAAATAATATGGATGAGAAAGTATTAATACACCTCCTAAAAGCCCATTCATCCAAAAACCTTTTTCAGTTTTTAAGTAACGTATCAAAGACCAAATATAAATGGTCATAAAGAACAAAGTGAGAGGTTCAGAAAGAAAGACTCTGGAATATAGTTGCCAGGCCGGGTTAATAAGATACAGAAAGCAGCCAGTAAATATCCAAAATTTCGATAATCCTAAATAACTCAGAATCCTATAGAAAAACCAGCCTCCTGCAAGAAACAGAAGAAATTTAATAACAATTATAAATGTCAAACTATAACCAGAAATTATAAAACCTCCGGCTATTATAAATGGCCAAACAGGAGGTCGAAAAGAAGTATAGCCGGTAAATTCATAAGAATTTTCCGCATGTGTACTATTGCTGAACCCCTCAACTAGTTCTTTATGTGATAAATCGAGATGACCATACTTCCCTGTTTTGGCCAAAGTCAATCCTAAGTGAATAAAATCTGAGGCATCACCTCCAAACTGATATCTATTTTCATATGCTACTTTAAAATTATAGGTGAGAACCGCACCCGTAATAAAAACATACAGAATTACTAGATATCTATTCAAACTGATTGATTTTTTTACCTATCACTATAGTTGAAAGACCCATTTTGTTTCGAATAATTTGATCGGTTAACTTAAAAAAAGGAACCATTTTGTTGTACAGTTTCATTTTCGACTTTGAAATACTGTCATTTTTCAAAATCCTACCATTAACATACCAGCCAGGCATCCCAGCAAAATTAAAGTATTGTGAATGGATAACATTTAAACCGTTATCCATAAAAACTTTCTTTAATGAATTTACAGTATATCTTCTATAATGACCAAGTTCCTTATCAACATCATTATATAAGAACATATAAGATGGAACCAGAATTATTAAATTTCCACTTTCTTTGAGCAGTAGTTTTGCGTTATTCAAAGCTAATTTATCATCTGAAATATGTTCAATTACATTGAGAGCAAAAACTGTATCGAACTTATTGAAATAACCACTGTATTTCTTTTCAAAATCTACAGAAGTAAGATCGATAGATTCAACACCCAGACATTGGTTATTCTTACCGAACTTTTTCTTTAGTAAATTACAATATTGCGGATTTAGATCGGACAGCATAATTTCTCCATCATTGTTTGAAAGAAATATTTCGGAAATATTTCCAATTCCACTGCCAATTTCAAAAACTTTTGAACCCAAATAAGGACGAATTGTATCATACATCCATCGATTGAATTCATTTGCAATTTTAATAGATTCTAAGATTTCTTTCCCTTTCTGATCCATTTCTTTTAATTCTTCCATCACGTTCGAAAAATATTGTATCGAAATACACACCAGATAGACCTCATCCCATCCTTCCAGTTGATCTTCTTGCCTTCGGCATACGTTCTGCCATAATAAGAAATCCCTACCTCATATATCTTAATCCCTTTGATACGGCTTATTTTGGCGGTGACTTCAGGTTCAAAACCGAATCTCTTTTCTTTCAAATCCAAACCTTTAAGGATATCTGTCCTGAACATCTTATAGCAGGTTTCCATATCGGTTAGGTTTAAATTAGTGAAGGCATTACTTAAAGTCGTAAGGAATTTGTTTCCTAAAGAATGCCAGAAAAATAAAATCCTATGGGCATAACCTCCCATAAACCTGGAACCATACACCACATCGGCCCGCCCCGAAATGATGGGCCTAAGTAGATTTATATATTCATTGGGATCATATTCAAGATCTGCATCCTGGATAACGCTAATATCTCCGGTACATACGGAAATCGCTTTATGAAGTGCCGCTCCCTTTCCCTGGTTATACTCCTGTTTATACAGGGAAATTTCCAGGGCAGGGTTTGCCTCGATAAAAGAGTTTACAAGTTCAACGGTATCATCGGTAGATTTATCATCAACAATAATGATCTCTTTATCTAGATCTAGACCCAGATCAAGTTTACGTAACTCCTCTAAAATATCTATGATCGTAGATGCCTCATTATAGGCAGGAATTAAAATGGAAAGCTTTTTATTCAAAAGAAAATTTTAAAAAGTAAATCTAAGAATTCCCGTGAAAGATAAATTGTTTGTAACAAAAAAACTAAATTCACGTCATACAAATGAAATTTTGTCTTCATGAGTAAAGTAATTGAAATAAAGAATATCACCCGTGATTTCCCTTTAGGTCAGGAAACGGTTAAGGTTTTAAAAGGAATTGACCTGGAAATTGAACGCGGAGAATATGTAGCTTTTATGGGACCTTCGGGCTCGGGAAAATCTACTTTAATGAATTTACTTGGGTGCCTGGACACTCCTACCTCCGGTTCTTATATTCTTAATGGCAAGGATGTAAGCCAGATGAGTGATGATGAACTCGCCGAAATAAGAAATAAAGAAATTGGATTTGTTTTTCAAACCTTTAATCTCCTTCCCAGAACAACCGCTCTGGATAATGTGGCTTTACCTATGATCTATGCAGGAGCTTCAAAGTCTGATCGTCAGAAACGAGCAGAAGATGTACTTAGAAGTGTTGGACTTGGGGATCGTATGGACCACAAACCCAATCAGCTTTCCGGAGGGCAACGTCAACGGGTTGCAGTAGGGAGGGCACTTGTAAACAAACCTTCCATAATTCTTGCCGATGAACCTACCGGAAACCTGGACTCTAAAACTTCCGTAGAGATCATGAACCTATTTGATGAAATTCATGCTTCAGGTAACACGGTGATCCTGGTGACCCACGAAGAAGATATCGCCAAACACGCTCATCGTATTATACGATTAATGGATGGTACCGTAGCGAGTGATGAAAAGAAGACTATGACCGTTAGTTAGGCGTTAGGCGAAGTGAAAAAATAATTCGTACTTTAATAGGTTGTTTTTCAACTTTCAACTTTCAACTTTCAACTTTCAACTTTCAACTTTCAACTTTCAACTCCGAACTCCGAACTTCAAACTTCAAACTTCAAACTTCAAACTTTGAACTTCTAATAATCTTTTCTATATTGCATCTATAAGTCACTTAAAATGATTGAATTAGACCAGGAAACCTGGATTTATCTCGCCTTAATTGCTTCATTCTTAATTTATTTCCTTTATAATTCCCGAAGATCTAAGAAATTAAGAAAGCACAGGAAAAATCGAAATTTTAGAAGAAGATATTTTGAAAGAAAACAGGAAAGCAGTGAACAATAAGCTGTAAGCCATAAGCCGTATGCTGTAAGCAAATTTTTAAATTATCCGGTTTTTTCAAAATTCCCCACACAACACACAACGCAAAACCAATCTCCCATACCTCAATCAGGAAACCTGGTTCAAACTTTGTATTTTAGCGGAAAGGTAAAGCATGAAAATTTATACAAAAACAGGAGATAAAGGAACTACCGCACTTTTCGGCGGAACAAGAGTTCCCAAACATCATATCAGGATCGATAGCTACGGAACGGTAGACGAACTCAATTCCTATATTGGACTCCTTCGAGATCAGAAAACAGGTGAGGAAACCAAAGAGATTCTTATTAATATCCAGGACCGGCTGTTCACGATAGGATCTATTCTGGCTACCGACCCTGAAAAGGCTACTTTAAAAAACGGAAAAGAAAGACTTACTATTCCGAAGATATCAGATTCAGACATCGAAGACCTCGAAAGATCTATTGATAAAATGAATGAGGAACTTCCCGAGATGACACATTTTGTGTTACCTGGAGGACATCAAAGCGTGTCATTCTGTCACATAGCCCGCTGCGTATGCCGTCGCGCTGAACGCTTATCCACCGCATTATATGATATTCAGCCTTTTGACGATAAAGTTTTGATCTATCTAAACCGACTTTCTGATTATCTCTTTGTGCTGGCACGGAAGTTGTCTAAAGAACTACAAGCCGAAGAAATACAATGGATTCCTAAAAAGTCCTGAATTTCTAGCTGAACAAAAATTTTAAGTGCAAATACCGCAAAAAATTAAAATTTTTCTTATGTTCTTATCAATAATGAGTAATAAATAGATTTTTTTCTTGGCTATTACGGCAAAAAAATTATTTTTGCCAAAATTTAAAACCCGATTAATCAATGTATTGGACTTTAGAATTAGCATCCTATTTAAGTGATGCCCCCTGGCCGGCCACCAAAGATGAGTTAATAGACTACGCAATTAGAACCGGAGCTCCGCTTGAGGTTGTAGAGAATCTGCAGGCCATTGAGGATGAGGGAGACTCTTATGATTCTATCGAGGAAATCTGGCCAGATTATCCTACCGATGATGATTACCTCTGGAATGAGGATGAATATTAAATTGACAACGCGCAAAAAATAGGGAAAAGTCTCATTCATGAGGCTTTTTTTTTGCTTAAATTTGAACCCCTTAAACAAAAAACCAAAATGAGTTTTTTAGATTCTGTATTAAAAGTTTTCGTAGGCGACAAGTCGAAGAAAGATGTAAAGGAAATACAACCTATAGTAGAAAAAATAAAGGCTCTGGAGTCGCAATTTGAGGCTCTAAGCATTGATGAACTTCGCGAAAAGACTTCCGAATTCAAAGCAAAGATCGCCGACGCTACCAAAGATGTAAAAGAACAAATTGAACAATTAAATAAAGAAGCAGACGAAATAGATGATATTACCCGTAAGGAAGATATCTATGCTGAAATAGATGCTTTAAAGGAAAAGTTATACGAGCAGTCTGAAGCCGTATTAAATGAGATCCTTCCTGAAGCTTTCGCTACCGTAAAGGAAACAGCGAAACGATTTGTTCATAACACCGAATTAAAAGTAAAAGCTTCCACCTTTGACCGTGAAATTTCAGCGGAAAAAGATTATGTGAGACTTGAAGACGACTATGCCATCTGGAATAATTCATGGGACGCGGCCGGAAAACCGGTTACCTGGGATATGATCCATTATGATGTACAGCTTATTGGTGGTGTGGCCATGCACCAGGGTAAAATTGCAGAGATGCAGACTGGTGAAGGTAAAACCCTTGTGGCAACCCTCCCCATGTACCTGAATGCACTTACCGGAAATGGTGTTCACCTGGTTACCGTAAACGACTACCTTGCCAAACGTGATAGCGCGTGGATGGCCCCTATATTTCAGTTTCACGGACTTAGTGTGGACTGTATAGATTATCATAAACCAAATTCGGCAGCTCGTAGAAAGGCCTATAATGCAGATATTACTTATGGTACCAACAACGAATTCGGTTTTGATTATTTGAGAGATAATATGTCTCACGCCCCGGATGACCTTGTACAAAGACCACATAATTACGCGATCGTGGATGAGGTGGATTCAGTATTAGTCGATGATGCCCGTACTCCCCTTATTATTTCCGGTCCTGTTCCAAAAGGAGATACTCATGAATTTATGGAACTGAAACCTGCAATTGCTAATATTGTGGAGGTTCAGCGAAAATATTTGACCAAGGTTCTTGCAGACGCTAAGAAACTTATCAAGGAAGGTGATACCAAAGAAGGAGGCTTTCAGTTACTGAGAGTTTATCGTGGTTTACCTAAGAATAAAGCACTTATTAAATTCCTTAGTGAAGAAGGTGTGAAGCAATTGCTTCAGAAGACTGAAAACCATTACATGGCCGACAACAACCGTGAAATGCCTAAGGTTGATGCCGAATTGTACTTCACTATCGAAGAAAAGAACAACCAGATAGATCTAACCGATAAGGGTATTGAATTCCTTTCCGGAAAAGATGATCCGGACTTCTTCGTAATGCCGGAGATTGGAATGGAACTGTCCCGGATTGAGAATGAAGGTCTTTCCAAAGAAGAGGAAGCAGAGAAAAAAGAAGAACTTTTCAGAGATTATAGCGTAAAAAGTGAACGTATTCACACATTACGTCAGCTTTTAAAATCCTATACCCTTTTTGAAAAGGATACCGAATATGTTGTTATAGACAACAAAGTGAAGATCGTTGATGAGCAGACCGGACGTATTATGGAAGGTCGTCGTTACAGCGACGGTTTACACCAGGCAATCGAGGCCAAGGAAAATGTGAAGATCGAAGATGCTACGCAGACCTTTGCAACCGTAACCCTTCAGAATTATTTTAGAATGTACCGCAAACTTTCGGGGATGACGGGTACTGCGGTTACTGAGGCAGGTGAATTCTGGGAGATCTACGAGCTTGATGTGGTGGAAATTCCAACCAACAGACCCATTGCCCGTGATGATAAAGAGGATTTGGTTTATAAGACCAAACGAGAAAAATATAATGCGGTCATAGATCATGTTACAGATCTTTCCCAGGCGGGAAGACCGGTTCTTATTGGTACAACTTCGGTGGAAATTTCGGAATTATTAAGCCGAATGCTGAAACTGAGAAATGTTCCACACAACGTACTTAACGCAAAACTTCATAAAAAGGAGGCAGATATTGTTGCAGAAGCGGGTAATTCCGGGATTGTAACCATCGCTACCAACATGGCAGGTCGTGGTACGGATATTAAACTGAGTAAAGAAGTTAAGGAAGCCGGCGGTCTTGCGATCGTAGGTACTGAACGTCACGATTCAAGACGTGTGGACAGGCAGTTACGTGGTCGTGCAGGACGTCAGGGAGATCCGGGAAGTTCTCAGTTCTATGTTTCGCTGGAAGACAACCTGATGCGTCTGTTTGGCTCTGAGAGGATCGCTAAACTTATGGACCGTATGGGGCTTGAGGAAGGCGAAGTTATCCAGCATTCCATGATCTCCAAATCTATAGAAAGAGCCCAGAAGAAAGTTGAAGAGAATAACTTTGGGGTTCGTAAAAGATTGCTGGAATATGATGATGTGATGAACGCTCAGCGTGAAGTGATCTACAAACGTCGTTATCACGCGTTATTTGGAGAACGTTTAAGAGTGGATCTTGCCAATATGATCTTCGATATTTCTGAAGCGATCACCGAAACCAATAAAGCTGCGGAAGACTTTAAGAACTTTGAATTTGAATTGATCAGGAACTTCTCCATGAGTTCTCCTGTTTCGGAAGAAGAATTTAAAACTATTAATACGCAGAAGCTTACCGGTGAAGTTTATAAGACCGCCTATAAGCATTATGACGAAAAAATGCAGCATAGCGCGGAGCGTGCATACCCTGTGATCAAGCAGGTTTATGAGGATGAGAGAAATAATTTCGAACGAATTTCGGTTCCATTTCTCCGATGGTAATAAAACCCTTCAGGTAGTTACCAATCTGGAAAAAGCCTACGAAAGTGAAGGTAAGCAACTGGTTAAGGATTTTGAAAAGAACATTACTCTTGCCATTATTGACGATGCCTGGAAAACTCACCTGCGTAAAATGGATGAGTTGAAACAGAGTGTTCAGCTGGCGGTACACGAACAAAAAGATCCATTACTTATCTATAAATTCGAGGCTTTTGAATTATTCAAAGAGATGATTGAAGATGTTAACCGCGATGTGATCTCCTTCCTTATTCAAGGGAGAAATTCCCCAAAGCGGAGCCCCTAGTATTCATGAGGCCCGGCAGGTTAGACAAAAAGAAAAAATGGAAACCAAGAAGGAAGAAATTCCTAATATGGATGAGCGTGCAGCACAAAGCCGTGCCGCAGGACAAACTCAACGCCAGCCTGAAACTATCGAGACCATCGTTAGAGACCGACCAAAAATAGGAAGAAACGATAAGGTTACCATCAAGCACGTAATGAGCGGTGAGAATAAAACACTAAAATACAAACAGGCCATTCCTCTTTTAGATAAGGGAGACTGGGTGCTGGTAGATGAATAGGCGTTAGGCGTTAGGCGTTAGGCGTTAGGCGTTAGGCGTTAGGCGTTAGGCGTTAGGCGTTAGGCGTTAGGCGTTAGGCGTTAGGCGTTAGGCGTTAGGCGTTAGGCGTTAGGCGTTAGGCGTTAGGCGTTAGGCGTTAGGCAAAATTAAAAATCCTGAAGTAAAACTTCAGGATTTTTTTTGATTTTAGAAATACCACCACCGCTTCCACACTTCGACAGGCTCAGTGTTCCAGATCATGCCATCCTGAGCCTGTCGAAGGATGGGCCTGTCGAAGGCCGAAACTAAACGAACGTGATCATACCATGATCCCATCTTTACAACCTATACTGGCTATCCAGGAACTTTTTCAAAAATGGGATCTGCAAAAAGAAGAGCGCCACAAATGCTATAGCGTACTGCATAGTTTTCGAAAAATGTAGCTCAGGCATATCAAATTTTGGGATATTGATATTTGCGGAAAGATCGATAGACAGATCAGAATTTATATAAGAAAGCCCGGCGATCGCAATTATGACAACTCCTGTAATCATAAACCATACAGCCTGGGGAATAAGTGGCTTATATGGAGGAATTGGAGCTGTTTTTCTCTCCACTGCCATCATGATCTTACTTTTGAAATCTGCTGAAGGTTTTTCGGTGCCCACTTCATTCAGCAATTTCTTTATGAGCCGCTCCTCTCGGTTAGATTGCTTTTCCATTTCTTTTGGTTATTTCTGGTTTAATGTAGCTCTGCAATAACGAAAATAGCTTTTTCCTGCTACGATATAATTTTATTTTAATATTGTCTTCTGTCAGACTTGTAACCTCCACAATTTCTTTTACCGACTGTTCTTCAAAATAATAGAGACTTATAATAGCAGCCTCTTCTGCGGGTAATTTATCTATACATTTACTAATGATCTCACTTCTTTCCTGGCTAAGCAGCGCTTCCAATCCATTTTCTATATGATCGAGACTATCATCGGTGACCTCTTCTATTATATCAAAGGTCTGTCTTCTTTTATTCATTTTGATCCTATCCAACGACTTATGATAAACGATCCGGTATAACCATGTAGAAAATTTAGCCTCTCCCCTATAGCTTCTTAAAGATTCAAAAGCTTTTATAAAGCTATCCTGCGACACTTCCTCTGCTTCTTCCCTGTTCTTTAAAATTCTTATTGCAATGGTAAAAACAAAATTCTGGTATCGATCTACCAATTCCCCAAAGGAATTTGTATCACCGGTAAGGATTTTATCGATCAGATTTTGGTCAGTGTGCTTGATCATTATTACATAAGACGACAGGTTTGAGTTTCTGGTTACAAAAGATTTTCAAATAAATTTACATTTTTTTGTAACCGGTTTTGAAAAACGGGCGTCCTAATATAAAACGAACATTTATTTTCACATTTAAATTTAAAAACTATGGGATCTGAAGTAATTATTATGCCAATCATTTTCGGTGTTATTTTTGGGATGTTTTACCTTTATATATCTGCCCGAAACCGCGAACGACTCGCTTTAATTGAAAAAGGAGCCGACGCCAGTATTTTTTACAGTAAGAAAAAACATGTAACTCCTATCTGGAAGGTTATTATTTTGAACCTTGGCCTTCTACTTGTAGGCATAGGTTTTGGAATATTTCTGGCCAACATCCTTAGCTATAATATGGGGGTGGAAGAAGACGTAGCCTTTCCCGGTACAATATTCCTCATGGCCGGTCTGGGATTACTGGCAGGTTTTTTCGCTACGAAAAAATTAAACGAGGACGCTTAGTATTTTCTAAAATTCATCAGTTCCCGGACATAAGTCCGGGATTTTTTATTTTAGGCTGTTGCCAATTGTAATTTTCTTAATTTTATTCCGCTAACCAATCATTCCAACAAATGAAAAAATTCGCGATCGAAATTAAATGGGCCATCATCTTTAGTATCGCCACCCTCCTTTGGATTTTTATGGAAAAGTCTCTGGGATGGCATGATGAACTTATAGCGAAACAGGCGATCTACACGAACTTTTTTGCCATAGTGGCTATAGCAATTTATGTATTAGCGATCTGGGATAAAAGAAAAAACTTCTTTCATGGGAAGATGACCTGGACCCAGGGTTTTATTTCAGGAATTATTCTAAGTGCGATTGTAGCCATTCTTTCTCCACTTGTTCAATATATTTCCACTAAAATTATTTCTCCGGACTATTTTACAAATGCGATAGATTATGCAGTTGAAAATGGCCGGATGAGCCTGGAGAGTGCCGAAGGATTTTTTAATATGAAATCCTATATATTACAGGGGTTTTTTACCGCTCTTGGAATGGGAACCGTCACTTCTGCGATCGTGGCCCTGGTTTTAAGAAAGAAATAGATTTCATAGTCGCATCGCTCCTTTGAAATAACTACAATCTAATCACTAAAAAAAGTAATTTAAAGCCTAAGGAGAAATCTATTATTTAGCAAAGCCTGTTTATTTTTATCACTCTTTTATTCAAAAAGAGTAAACTACAGCTTCAATAATAAATTAGGATCGGGACAATTACGCAGGTAGGTTACAAGATCCTCTCGTTTTACAACTCCAGGATAATCTCCTAAATTTCCCTGCATATTTTCCATTATCTGGAAATGTAAATGAGGGGCATAATCCCCATTTTCATGAAAATCACCCAGTTCTCCAATCTTTTCACCTTTCTCAATTGGTGATCCAAGGGTTATATTTTCAAGCGATTCACGACTTAGATGTCCGTAAAGTGTATAAAATATGCGATCCTGAATTTCATGTTCCAGAATAATTGTAGGCCCATAATCTCCAAAACTATCATTATCCCTGACCGCTTGAATTTTTCCCTGGATAGGTGCTATAATTTCAGAATAAGCCGGTGCCCAGATATCCAGACCAATATGTATATTTCTATTAATTTTGGGATTATTGAAAAGCTGAGATCGATTATATAAAGTACGAAGTTCGTTATATCCTCCGTAGGCTGCCCGGGCATTTTTGTTCTTCAGATATTCAGTTATAAAAACAGAAAATGCCTCCGAAGAAGCAACCTCAAGTTTCAATAATTCAGGATTATTTTCAGAAAGATCAATTGCCGTAAAATCTTCACGTTTAAAATCTCCTCCTATTACCGGCGTAAATCCGGAAGTAATTCCGCTTAAAAAATCTGAAAAACTTTGCATACCATTCAGCTTGAAAAAGCCAAATGTAATCCCTGTAATCTAATTTACCAATATATCGCTAAAATTAGCTTTAATACTAATATTTCCATTCGCATCTCTGGATCTGCTATATCCGTTGAGGATCTCATTGTCATAAGTCTTTGTAGACTTTAGAGACAAACTTTTTGGATATTTTATAGAGCTTTGGGTTCCATTATAGGTAAAATTAAAAGCGGTTTGAGGAAGGGCCAATTCCAGGTCACTATTTTCCAGAGTTATATTTAGTGTTTCAAATCCAGGTCCAAGCCTATTAATATTCAATTTTCCAAAAGATCCGGAAAGTACGCCGGTCTTTTGAATTTCATTAATAACAATATCACTGGAATTGGAATTTAATTTAATACTTACCGCTTTCCCTATTTTACAACTACGAACAAAATCTGTAGAAAGTACTCCGTATTCCCAGGTTCCAATATTAATAGGAGAATAGGCCACTTTAACATTGGTAGCTTTACCTGAGATCTGGTTGGCCGAAAGCCGACTATGAGATAAGTCGGCCTTCAGGTTCTTAAAATTACTTCCCAGTTTTAGTTCGCCATGACGTACATTTAAATGCAGTTTGGCGTCTTTAGGAACTTTTATTTTGATCGTTCTTTTAGATTTTACTCCTTCTCCATCAATAACAATCACATTGGAGTCTCCATTGGCAAACTGCGCTTCCATCTGCTTTCCAAACTGTTCGCCCCAGGCTTCCATTTTCTTCCCGAAATCTTCACCCCAGGCCTCCATATCTTTTTCAAAATCTTTACTCCAGACCTCCATTTTCGCTTCATAATCTTTTTCAAATTTTTCAGAATCTTTTTCCATTTGTTCGGCCCATTTCTCCATCTTATCTTCGAAATCCTTTCCGAATTTCTTCTCAAATTTAGCCTCCCATTTTTCCAGATACTTGTCTCCATCCTTTTTATAGGCTTCATAATCAAACTTCATATCTTTCATATTTTCAGCAAATTCAGGGGGTAAAGGATGTTCAGATATATTAGCCAGGATAGGTCCCACAAGGTCTGTCATTAATGGCTGCAGCATTTCAGGTAATTTATCAAGGCTTTTAAGAGCGCTCATATCCATGTCCATGTCGAAATTCATATTCATGTTCATCCCTCCCGAAGAATTGATCTTTACCACTCCTGCTGAAGAAGAAGTTTCCAGATCCCAGGAATCCAGCAACTTTTTAGTCTCTTCTTTATTGGCACCTTCTGCATTGAGATAAGCCTCGATCTCTACTTCGTTCTTATCCCAGTTTTCGATGATCACATTAGTATGCCTGGAATCTATCTCCACATTCACCTCTGCAGAGGTCTTGTAATTCTTACTCAGCTTTTTAGTCTGAGCAATGGATCCTGCCCCGATGAATAGCAGTACCAGCAATATATAGTTAAGCCTGAGAGTCTTCATAACTGTTAGTTTTGGATTGTTTAAGTTCTTCTAATTTGTTTTTTAATTTTTTGAGAAGATCCAGTCTTAACTGTAGGTTCGCGATCATAGCCTCCACGGTCTCCTCGTTTAAACCGGAATTTTCGATCTCAGCATTCAAGGCTGTATATTCCTGATCTAAGGTTTCCAGTTTGTTCATAAATGCATCTATAAGTTCTTTATTCCTGGGAGTCATATCCAGTTTAGCCAACTGTATATTAAGACTCGCCATGTAATAGTCTTCTATTTTTTTAAATTCAGGAGAATCATTGCTCAACCTGTAATTTGTAGATGGAACATTCTCTTTGGTTTCCTGATCTACAGATGTTTCTACAACCTGATTTTCCGGAACCACAGTCTCATTCTGATTTCCGAAGAAAAGAAAACCTGCGACTCCAAGAGCCACCACCAGCACCGCTGCGATTTGCAGATAACCATAGTTGTTATTTTTCTTCTCTCTGGGCAAAGCTTCATCCAAACGGCTTTCGAATCGTTTCTGATGCCCTTTGCTGATCTTTTCCCTATTACTGAGTTCCTGGTTGCGGAACATTTCTCTAATATCCTGTCCCATTGCTTATGGTTTTAAGTTCATCCTGTAATTTTTTCTTGCCTCTGTGCACCAGAGTTCGCGATGCTACCTGAGAGATATTCAGTATTTCGCTAATTTCTTCATGATCGTATCCTTCTATTAAAAAAAGCATCAGAGGATATTTATATTTTTCGGGTAAACGCTCGATCTCATTTTTCACCTCTTCGATTCCTATTCCATCTTCCACCTGCCAGTCTTCCTGTTCATCTACGGTCCCCAGGATCTGTTCATTAATGGCTACTAATTCCATTTTTTTGGCCTTAAGCTTATCCAGGCACTTATTGATCACAATTCGCTTTAACCAGGCTCCGAAGGTTACTTCTCCGTTAAACTGATGTAATTTGGTAAAGGCTTTTATAAAAGCTTCCTGCATGGCATCCTCCGCTTCCATTGAATCTTTTAAAAACCTTAATGCAACAAAATACATCCCGTCACAGTACTGGTTATACAGCTTTAATTGTGCCCTTCGGCTGTTTTGCTTACAAGCTTCTATTAGCTTATGCTGTATCAATTTAATTTCGGTTTTGATGGGTTAGTTCACTTTAAAGACGAAATAAAAAGTCTCACGTTGCAAAATTTCCGAAAAAATTTCTATTTCGTCCAATATTCTTACTTTTAATAGGTTTTTCACCTCAAAAATAGATTTATAATGGTCTGATTTTTGAAAATTTCAAATATTATGGGTACGACCTCAAAACTTATACTGAAGATTCTTGGAGCAATTATAGCCATTGCCTTGATCCTTTTATTTATAATTCACTACAATACGAAAGCTCACAGTCCCGAGGAAACGCTTACCTATTCCGGGAAAACGCTGGAAATGGAAGTCTTTTATAATCGTCCCTATAAAAAAGACCGTAAGATCTTCGGTGGACTCGTTCCCTATAATAAAGTCTGGAGAACAGGGGCCAATGAAGCGACCACTTTTAAAACGAATCAGGATATCCTGGTTGACGGAAGTCTTTTAAGAGCCGGGAAGTATACTTTATGGACGGTTCCTATGAAAGATAGCTGGAAAGTGATGTTCAATTCAAAAATGTATCCCTGGGGGATTAATTTAGACAAGGAAGCCTACCGGGACCCAAAATTCGACTCTCTGGTGATGGAGAGACCGGTAAATAAACTGAATTCTACTTTGGAACAATTCACTATCTTTTTTGAAGAGGAAGGAGAATTTGTAAATATGGTTTTAGCCTGGGACAAAACCAGTATTACAATACCTATCAAACAAACAGAGGCACCAAACGGTACCTCTGTTTCCTTAAATTATTAAAATGTCAATTTAATCTTCATCCAATAATAAGTTTAAAGTAACATCTATATTATCTCTTGTTGCGCGTGAATAAGGGCAAATCTCATGGGCCTGATTCACAAGCATCTCTCCTTTTTCAATATCCTGTACTCCCGGTAAATAAGAATCCAGGATTACGGCAAGCTGTAATTCATCTTCTTCGGTTTCACCAATTTTTACAGTAGCCTTGACACTAAAATCACCCAGATCTATTTTATGTTTTTCAGCTATGACCTCTAGAGCACTTCCAAAACAGGAAGAATACGCGGCACCAAAGAGCTGTTCAGAATTTGTAAATTTTCCGCCTTCACCTCCCATACTTTCGGGCATACTTAATTCCATATCGATAATTCCATCATCGCTACGGGTATGTCCTTTTCGTCCTCCTGTTGTAGTAACCTTAGCTTTATATAATGTTTTCATGGCTTGAATTAATTAATTAATTTAGGTTGCTTCAATATACCAAGCAAATAAGGAAGCCTCAAAGCAGTATTTCATAAATTTGTCATAAATATTAATTCAATTTTGAGTAAAAAGCAGCAAAAATCAGCCCTGAGCGAAACAGACAACAATCCTTCCTCAAAAAATGTAAGCGCAGAATCTGCAAAAAATATCAGGAATTTCAGAAAAAATAAGTTTTCTGAAAAAGAACTGCTACATGAATTGCTGCAGGGAAACAAAACTGCTTTAGGTCGTGCTATCACCCTTGTAGAAAGTAACCAGAAAGCTCATCAACAGAAGGCCGAATTTATTATCGAAGGCGCTTTACCTAATGCACATAAATCTATACGAATTGGTATTACAGGCGTACCCGGAGTGGGAAAAAGTACTTTTATTGAAAGCATGGGCACTTACCTCATCTCTAAAGGAAAGAAAGTTGCAGTTCTGGCGGTGGACCCCAGCAGTAGTGTTTCCCGGGGAAGTATTCTGGGAGATAAAACCAGAATGGAAAATCTCGTAAAAGAGAAAAATGCATTTATCAGGCCGTCACCAAGTGGTGAATCGCTGGGCGGTGTAGCCCGGAAAACAAGGGAAAGTATTATTCTTTGCGAGGCAGCGGGTTTTGATGTTATCCTGATTGAAACCGTAGGAGTTGGACAAAGTGAAACCACAGTACACAGTATGACCGATTTTTTTCTTTTACTGAAACTTGCAGGTGCCGGGGATGAACTGCAGGGAATTAAACGTGGCATCGTAGAAATGGCAGATGCCATCGTGATCAATAAAGCCGACGGGGATAATCAAAAAGCAGCCAGGGAAGCAAAATTGGAATTTAAGAGGGCACTTCATTTATATCCTCCTAAAGAAAGTGAGTGGACACCTAAGGTGAAGTTATGCAGTGCTTTATATAATTCGGGAATAGAAGAGACCTGGACTATGATCTCAGAATTTCAGAAGAAAACAGAGGCCATCGGCTTTTTTGAACATAATCGCCATGAACAAAACAAATTCTGGCTCTTTCAAACTATAAATGACTATTTGAAAAGTCGCTTCTATGAAAAGGAAGAAATAAAGACCGCTTTAAAAGAGCAACTACAGCTTATAGAAGAAAACAAGACCACTGCCTTTGCCGCTGCTAAACACCTTTTACGTCTCGGTTGATCCTTTGATGAATCGGGCTATTAAAAATTCCCTCAACCTGAAGAAAATATAACCTAGCAATGCTCCAAAGAACCAGCCTGTAATAATATCTCCCGGATAGTGAACACCCAGATATATTCGGCTATAAGAGACAATTATAGCCCAGAAAATAAGAAAAATAAAGAGCTTAGGATAAACTTTCCTGAAGATAAGACTCAAAAAAACAGCGACGCCGGTAGAATTAGCTGCATGAGCTGAGAAATAGCCGAACCTGCCACAGCGATTCGCGACTATTCTGGCATATTCCTTTACTCCTTCCTGACCACACGGCCTAGGTCTTTCAAAGCCATGTTTGAACAGATTAGCTAGCTGATCTGTAGCGGTTATTAATAGGGCAACTACGATTATGGTAACCACCGTTGGTTTCCAACCAAATTTCTTAAAAAGCAGAAATAGCAGAATGGCATACAGAGGAATCGCCATCCATTTATCGCTAATTGCGACCCAAAGCCAGTCCCAGTTATCTGAACCTAAATTGTTGAGAAACAGAAATAGCTCTCTGTCTAATTCGGCTAACTTTTCCATTAGTCGTCTTCGTATCGGCTTACCTCCCGGTCGTAAAATTCATTGGCCTGGGTAATGAGTGCTTCAGCTTCACTTGAAAGTTCTTTTTCATCTTCTTTATCAAAATCCTCAAACCATTCGACCTCATCATTTTCCAGATTAATAATAAACCTTGGATATTCAGTATGTATAACAAAAATTGAATCAGGAAGATCTGTATTATCTCCTAAAATAAATTTTGGCAGTTGCATATAGTATATTCTTTTTAAACTGTTAGTTCTTTCCTTTTGAGGATATGTTTTTTACTTAAATAATTGAATCTAAAATACAATAATATTGCCGAGGATGTCAACCCAGCCATTAAACCCAGCCAGATACCCATACTCCCCAGCCGGTCAGCCTGGCCAAAATAATAACTAACCGGGAAACCTATGACCCAGTAAGCAATAAAACAAATCAAGGTGGGTACTTTTACATCCTGCAATCCGCGTAAGGCACCAAGAATTACAACCTGCACCCCATCACTCAACTGAAACAGGGCGGCTATGATTAGTAATTGAGATGCCAAACCAATTACTTCCAAGTTATTTATGTAAAAGGCGGGTAAAATATCTTTCAGTAAAATAAAGAGCACGGCGAAAACCGCTTCAATTATAAAAACAAGCAGAAAAATAGAAAAACCTATCCTCCTTAACTCCTTGTATTGCTTTAGCCCAACCTGGTTCCCCACCCTTATGGTGGCCGTTACCCCGAGACCGACCGCCACCATAAAGGTCATGGAGGCCAGATTAAGAGCTATCTGGTTTGCTGCCTGGGGATTAGTCCCCAGATTTCCAGCCAGGAAAATGGTAGCTGTAAAAATGGCCACTTCAAATAACATTTGCAAGGCTGTGGGAAATCCTAAGGAAAGAAGTCTCTTGAAAATATCAAGCTTCAGCATTTCCTTTCTCGACCATTTAAAATATTCAAAAAATTGAGATTTACGTTTTAAAATCTCCCATATAAACCATAACATGAAAAATCTGGAGATCAAGGTGGCCCAGGCTGCTCCTTCCAGTTCAAGGCGCGGAAAGAACCAGATACCATAAATAAGAAAATAGTTAAATACCACATTTACGAGGTTAGCCAGCAAAGTGGCATACATAGCATATCTTGTTTGAGAAAGTCCGTCTGCAAACTGTTTAAAGGCCTGAAAAGCCATTAAAGGCAGCATAGACAGCGCGACGATATTTAGATATGGGATAGCAAGTTCCACTACTTCTTCGGGCTGATCCAGATAATAAAGAACAGGTTTGGCGGCCAGTAACATTAAAAAAAGCAGGAGTCCGTTTATGGTACTAAGAATAAGACCATGGTGAAAATAACTCCTACCGCCTTCCAGATCTTCTGCTCCGTCTGCTTCAGCAATAAGTGGTGTAATAGCAAAAGAGAAACCGATTCCCAGGGACAAGGCAATAAAGACGAGTGCATTACCTAGTGAAACGGCCGCAAGAGGTGCGGCTCCCAGTCTTCCAATCATTAAATTATCAACCAACCCAACCATTACATGACCCAGCTGACCGAGCATAACGGGATAGGCGATATTCAGATTTCTACCGAATTCTTTGGTATAATTGGATAACTGCAAAAACTTAAATTTAAGTCAGCAAAGGTATAGGTTTAGGATTTTTAAGTACTGAAAACTGATAATTCTTTAAAAAATCAATCAGGCAGGGAAGTATTTTCAGTATTTATCCCACTAAAACCGTGCTGGTCAACAAGATACATTAAAGATGCCATAGTAGCAGCACCCAATTCAAGTTCTCTTTTATTTACCTTATCAAAGGTATCGTTGGCCGCGTGATGATAGTCAAAATAACGTTGTGAATCTGGTCTTAACCCAGCCAGCACAATACCTTCGTCTTTTAAGGGTCCAATATCGGCACCACTCCCACCTTTTTCAAAGTAATGGATGAGATAAGGTTTAAAAAGCTTTTGCCAGGAAAGAATTTGGTCAAATTGAGAATCATTAGAGGTTATACTAAAACCCCGCGGCGTAAACCCACCAGAATCACTTTCCAGACCAAACACATGGTTCTCATTTTTATCCTTTGCCACTTCAGCATATTTATTACCTCCGCGCAAACCATTTTCTTCATTCATAAACAGCACTACCCGGATTGTTCTCCTGGGCTTATAATTAAGCTCTTTGAATAACCTAAGTACTTCCATAGACTGGACCACACCCGCTCCATCATCATGAGAACCATCTCCAAGGTCCCATGAATCAAGGTGTCCACCCACAACCATTATTTCATCAGGGTACACTGAACCAGTAATTTCACCAATTACATTATAAGACTGAACATCTTCATGTTGCTCACAATTCATTTTAAAATAAAGCTCCAGGTCATTTTGAATACTAAGTAAACTGCTTAGATAATTTGCATCATTGGTAGAAATTGCGGCTGCAGGAATCCTTTTATTTACGGGTAGATCACCATAGCTCATAGAACCTGTATGAGGATTATCGTCCATTCGTAGATTCATAGACCTAACGATCACGCCTACCGCACCATATTTTGCTGCTTCCTGAGCTCCCATATATCTCTGATCCACACAGCCACCATAAGCTTCAAAGGTATGAATCAGGTCTGCTCGCATAGGGCGATTATAGAAAACGATCTTACCTTCAATAGCTTCACGACCGTATTCTTTAAGTTGTTCGACACCTTGAACCTCTATAACTTTAGCCTTTGTCCCTCCAGCCGGAGTAGCTACAGATCCTCCTAAAGCGGTTATATTTACATTACGCGTTTCACCAGGACCTGTTTGGATATAAGCAAATTCCCTTTCACCCCGGGTCCATTTTGGCACCATCACAGGTTGAAGCCATACTTTATCCAAGCCAAGTTCTTCAAGTTGAACCTTTGTATATTCTACTGCCTGCTGGGCTTCGTAAGAACCTGAAAGCCGTCCTCCAATTTCATTCGATAAATAATCAAGCCACTCATAACTTTTCCCATTAAGCAGCGACATATCATATATACTTCTAATTTTAAGGGAGTCCTGATTATACTGAGACTGGGCGGATATTGATAGGACTGAAAACAGGATGAGACAAAAAGAAAATACGGACTTCATATATGGCAATTTTGGGTGCTAAATAACAGGAAAAATTTATTTTTAAAAAGGATTAATTCAAAAACTATTCCTTTTTAAGCTGTTCCCTGTATTCATCAATATTCCGGCGAATTTCCGGTTCCAACTCAGGTTCCTTTACATTTTTATATTTGGTAAGTTCTTCATGTAAAATACTGGCTACAATGTATCGTGCTGTTGCCTTATCGTCAGCAGGGACAACATACCATGGTGTTTCCTGAGTAGAAGTTCGATTAATAGCATCTTCATAACACTCCTGATATTTATCCCACAGTTTTCTTTCCTTAAGATCTCCAGGAGAAAATTTCCAGTTTTTGCTGGGCTTATCCAACCTTCTCAGAAGTCGGTTCTTTTGCTCCTTTTTTGAAAGATGTAAAAAGAATTTAAAAACAATGGTTCCATTATGAACAATATGTTTTTCGAAATCCAGTATTTCTTTAAAACGTTGTTCCCAGAATTCATCATCTATATCTTCCACTTTTTCAATCCCCGGTATATTTTCATTGAGAATATATTCCGGATGCACCCTTGTTACCAGCACATTCTCATAATGAGTACGATTAAAAATACCAAATTTCCCACGTTGTGGAAGGGCTATATAATGTCTCCATAAAAAATCATGCTTTAATTCCAGAGAAGTAGGAGTTTTAAAACTATGTACTACCACTCCCCGAGTATTGAAATCTTTAAAAACCTCACGAATAAGACTATCTTTTCCCGCGGTGTCCATTCCCTGAAGACATATTAAGACTGCATATTTGTTATAGGCATATAAGGTATCCTGCCAATCCCCCAGATCTTCTCTAATATTCTGAAGCTCATCTTCTATTTTCTCTTCTTTAGCATGTAAATCGACGAAGGTTTTTCTCTCAGAAAGTTTTATTCGAGAATCCACTTTGAATTGGGAAGGCTTAATATCTCTCATATCAACAGGTTTTGATATGAAATATACGATCTTTAAGAGAATTAATTTTTTTATCTTCGCAGGAAATAATTTTTCAGCTTGGACAAACTCGAAAGAAAAGATATAATAGATAAGGTTAGCACCCTTTTAAAGGAAATTCCAACTTCCATGGATATTGTGAAAAAGGGAGGAAACAGGGATAGAAGATTTGATTATCTGGCTACACACATGGTAGACAAAGCGATTGAAAAAGACGCGCTCATCGTTTCTGACAACCGCCAGGGAATTGCAATTCTTTTTAAAACCAGTAAGAAAGACGATAATATCTGGAAAGATCTATGGTCTGAGCTAAAACTTGTTGCTAATGTCACAGGAGTTAAGAATGCCCTGAAAATTCTAAAAACGCAAAAATACATCAAGAATCAACGTCCTCAGGAAGGAGAATATCTATACTGCTGGTTTTGGGGAATTCTGAAAGATTTCCGTGGAGCAGATACTCAGGTAGGTAAGGAAATGAAGGATGTTTTTTTTAGGACCGCGCATGACACCGGATTGGAGTTATATGCAGAAACCCGTGGAAGAACAAATGCGATCGTTTACCAACGGGTTGGTTTTGAGCTTTTTCATGAATGGGAGCATCCAAGTGGTGACATCATGTATTTTTTAAAGTACAACCCAAAGAATCCCAGGAATAAAAGACCTTAGAAGCGGCTTCCAAAAAGTTTAACATCCTCATCGGTAATTTCCTTACCACCTAAAATAATGAGCCTTTCTACAACATTTCGTAATTCGCGAACATTCCCGCGCCATTCATTTTCTTTTAAAAGATCTATGGCTTTACTGGTAAATTCCTTTTTAGGAGTGCCCTGTTCCTGAGCTATTTTCTCACTGAAATAGTCCACTAATAATGGAATATCCTCTTTTCTTTCCTTTAAGGAAGGTACCTCGATAAGGATTACAGCCAGCCTGTGATAAAGATCCTCCCGAAAGTTATTTTCTTCAATTTCTTTTTTGAGGTCCTTATTTGTCGCCGCAATTACACGTACATCAATCTTAATATCCTTATCGCTCCCCACCCGAGATATTTTACTTTCCTGCAGAGCTCTTAAAACTTTGGCCTGCGCCGAAAGACTCATATCTCCAATTTCATCCAGAAAAATGGTTCCTTTATTAGCTGCCTCAAATTTACCTGCCCTGTCTTTATTGGCTGAAGTAAAAGCGCCTTTGACGTGTCCAAACAATTCACTTTCTATCAATTCAGAAGGAATCGCAGCACAGTTCACTTCTATCATAGCGCCTTTGGAACGATCACTTTTTTCATGCACCCAATGTGCAACCAATTCTTTCCCAGTTCCATTTGGACCGGTAATAAGTACCCGGGCGTCTGTATGCGCTACTTTCTCGATCATTTCTTTGATATTATGAATCGCTTCGGATTCTCCTATCATTTCATAATTCTTACTGACTTTTTTCTTAAGCCTTGTATTTTCAGCTACCAGTTCTTTGCGGTCCAGAGCATTCCGAACCGTATTTAAAAGTCGGTTAAGATCCGGCGGTTTTGAAATATAATCAAAAGCTCCAATTTTCATGGTATTTACCGCGGTATCCAGATCACCATGACCAGAGATCATCACCACCGGGATTTCAGGTTTTATTTTTTTGATCGCTTCCAGTACCTCAACGCCGTCCATTTTCGGCATTTTAATATCACAGAGAATAAGATCAAAATCCTCATTCTTTACAAGGTCCATTCCAGCGAGACCATCTTCTGCCTCCATTACAGAATAATCCTTATTCTCTTCTGTTAAAATCTTAGTAAGTACTCTTCTAATTGAAGCCTCGTCTTCTATCAATAATATTTTTGCCATTAGAATATTGTAAATTTTAGTCCGCTTCTCGCGTAAAAAGAATTGGTATCATTTATAGTAAAAAGACTCTTCTTCTTACGGTCCCTTAAACGGATGTCGTTCAAAATAGTATTGCCGGCGTACAGGTAAAATTTAAAATGATCTGAGATACTATATTCATATCCTACACCACTTAGCAAAACGGTCATAGAAATGCTCCTTGCCAGTTTATTATTCTCCGGATCGTTGGGAGCGACATCAAAATCTTCCTGCACATTGGCAAAAAAACCGTCCAGAGTTACAAAAGCCTGGACCGCATGTTTGTCATTAAAATAATACTTTAAATTGGATTTTGGGGTACCAACCATATAAGACCAGTTTTTGTTCCACCTTTTATAGTAATTAACGATGGGCAAGGGAAATGGAAATCCGGTGGTAGTAGAGTACTTTAATCCAAGAATAAGTCTCCATGGTTCATAATAGCGCTCATCTTCTTTTATCTTAATAAAATAGACGGCACCGGTATATATAAGGTCCTTATTGATAATTTTTCCTGTAGTAAAATTGGAGGCTACCTTTACTCCTCCTTCCATACCATAACGCCAGTATTCATTCATTTTGAAGGTATATCCTAAAGTGGCCGTAAACGACTGAAAATGATTGAGATCATTGGTTTGAAAATTTTCAGGATCTTCATATTCAAAGCTTACAAAGCGATACTCCAAACCAGGAACAAGATAACTCCCTTCTTTAAGTTCTATGGGATATGCTACCTGTGCTCTAAATCTTCTAAAGGAATTATCAGAAGAAGACTGTGGGAAATAAGTGAATTCCACGCGAGCAAGATCGGTACTCTGTGAAACTGCCGAGAATCCCAGAAAAAATAACATTAAAGCCGAAAATTTTTTAATTCTCATCATCGTCATTTAAATTAATTTCAGGAGGATAAAACATATGTACATCTCTTTGAGGGAAAGGGATGGTTATATCGTTTAATCTGAACTTATTATTGATCTTGAATCGAAGTTCACTTTTCACTTTGGGATCCACGAAGCTATCAGACACATAAAAATGAAGCCCAAATAACAAGGCTGAATCTCCAAAATCTTCAAATAGTACAAAGGGTTCCGGTTTTTTAAGAATGCCTTTTTGTTCACGTGCACATTCCAATAGTACTTCCCTTACCTTTTCCACATCGCTGCCATAGGAAACTCCTACTTTTACCACTTCCCTGGTAGTTTTGTGGTTCTGGGTATAATTATATACCGTATCACTTATAAATTTGTGATTTGGAATGATCATCACCTTATCATCCCTGGTAAGCGCGCGGGTAGTTCGTAATTTAATTTCAAAGACTCTGGCTACACGACCTTCCATTTCGATCACATCCCCTACCAGCAGTGATTTATCAAGAATAATAAAAATTCCACCAATCACATCCTGAAACAACTCCTGTAAGGCCAGACCAAGACCTACAAAAAGTGCTGCCGATGCGGTAAGAAGTATCGTGATATCAACCCCTGTTGAACTTAAGGTGATAAGAATGACCACCACATATACAAAATATCTTATGAACTTAAAGACACTGATGAATTTCATCTTGTCCTCATCCATAAGTTTTGAGGTGATAAACGATCTTATAAGCCTTAAAACAAGATTTGTAACTATAAATGCAAGGACAACAATTACAACAAGTCCAACCGAAATGGTGATTTCATCTTTACCAACGGGAAATGAATAACCAAACTCCCAGATATCTTTCATAGTTCCCCAGATATCCTTTTCGATAACCTGGGTAACCTTATCTTTAGTTGTTTGATCCTGTAGTAATATCATTCTTTAGTATTTTAACCACTTATAGATTTCCTTATAACTTGGTTTTTTACCGTACATAAGAATTCCTACTCGATATATTTTTGCTGAAAGCCATAGAACTCCAAAATTTGTAGCTATCAAAATACTTATTGATATGGCTATTTCCCACCACGGAACGCCAAATGGAATTCTCATTAACATCACAATGGGCGATGTAAGCGGAATAAGTGAAAAAATAGTTGAAACCGTCCCATGCGGATTTTCTACCACAGAAAAGAATCCTACATAAATACCCAGAATAAGAGGTAGAATTATAGGAAACATGAATTGCTGCGTATCGGTTTCGCTGTCTACAGCAGCCCCAATAGCCGCGTAAATAGAACTGTAAAGAAAATACCCCCCTATAAAATAAATAAGAAAGAAAATTAGAAGACTGGCATAAGGCAGTTTAAGAATATCAATTACCAGTTGATTCATTTCTGGTTTCATAGCTCCATCTACCATTTCAGCAGCAGGCGGTTGAGCCGCAAAAGGATCTATCCCTAAAAAGGAAGATATTCCAAATAATAAAAATGATCCTAATATGATCCAGATCGCAAACTGGGTAACTCCTGCCATGGAGGTGCCAAGCACTTTTCCCAGTAATAACTGAAAAGGTTTTACCGAGGAAACTATGATCTCTATGATCCGGTTTGTTTTTTCTTCGATGACACTTCTCATTACCATATTCCCATAAATGATAATAAACATCATAAGCAGATACCCGGCCGCGCCGCCAAAGAACATCTTGATATAATTAGACATTTTAGAACTGCGTTCTCCAGAAAAATTCTGGATCTCAATATTCACTTTTGCCCTCGCCTTATCGATCTCCGAAACATCAATTCCTTTCGCAATAAGCTGTTCCCGGGTGAGTTTATCAGAAATGGTCTTTTCTATATTTTCCACCGTCCCAAAACCAGGCGTTTCCTTTCCAAAAAACTCAACCTGTGCCGGTTTTGAAGACCCGGGTTCGGCACTGCCTATATGGATCAATCCAAAATATTCGTTATCCAATACCGTCTGAGTGGCTTTCTCTAATGATTCATTCGAAAAATCCAGATACTGGACCTGCTCCTTATCTTTAAATTCTTCAGCAAACAATCCGGTTTCATCATGGATACCAATAATCTTTTGATCTGTACTGTTCAGCATACTTAAATATGCGATAAGCAGAATCATTCCTACGAAAATAAGCGGACTCAAAAAAGTCATTACTATAAAAGTCCTATTCCTAACCCTGGCCAGGTATTCACGTTGGATAATTAAACGTAGATTACGCATTTTGAGTTACTGTTTTAATAAAAATATCATTTACTGAAGGGATCACTTCTACAAAATGATTTATTCTGGCCCTGGACAGCAAAAACTGGATCAAGTCGTTTGAAGGCTCGTTATCCTTTAGTTTAATAGTAAGTTTTAAATCTTCATTAATGCTTTTAAACTTAGCCGGTCCTATGATAAACTTTTCTTCCAGCTCTCGCTTTAATGCAGCTTCATCCCTGGCGTCCAGACCTACTTCATAGGTATTGGCTTTATACTCTTTTTTAATTTCTGAAACCTTTCCATCCAGGAGTTTATTAGACTTATGAATCAGTGCAATATAATCGCATAATTCCTCTACACTTTCCATCCTGTGGGTTGAAAAAAGAATGGTAGCTCCTTCTTCTTTTAACTGAAGAATCTCATCTTTTATAAGATTAGCATTAACAGGATCAAACCCACTAAAGGGTTCATCAAAAATAAGCAATTTGGGACGGTGCAATACCGTAATTACAAATTGTACCTTTTGGGCCATTCCTTTTGAAAGTTCCTGGATCTTTTTATCCCACCAACCTTCAATTCCCAGTCTTTTAAACCAATACTCAAGTCGTTCCTTGGCTTCAGCCCTGGATAAGCCTTTTAGTCTAGCCAAATACAACGCCTGCTCTCCCACTTTCATAGACTTATAAAGACCACGTTCTTCCGGGAGATAACCTATATGCACAATATCATCGGGATGTAATGGCTTACCCTCAAGATACACCCGACCTTCATCGGGCATGGTAATCTGGTTTATAATCCTGAGTAAGGTTGTTTTTCCCGCGCCATTAGGTCCTAATAAACCGAAAATACTTTCTTTGGGGATATCGATCGAAACATTGTTGAGTGCAGTAAAATTTCCGAAGCGTTTATAGATATTTTCTGCAACCAAAAGATTTTCCATAGAGCTTTTTATACGAATGTTAAATATATATAAATAGGTAGAGAGTGAAGATGGATTAAGAAGAAATTATAATTTTTACCTTTCCTTAAAAACAAAACCCACCCTTAAATTTAATTAAGGATGGGAAAAAAATTGCTATGAAAAAGAAAAATTATCACTAAAAGACTTAGTGATTCTCAAATATATAAATTTTTTCTTAAAAGAGGACTTCTAAGAAAACATATCTTTAACTTTCTCAAAGAAGGATTTATCGCTTTTCTCAGGGTTTGGTCTGAAATTCTCATCATCGGCCATATTCTCAAAAAACTCTCTTTGCTCGCGCGAAAGGGTCTTCGGCGTCCATACATTTACATGTACCAAAAGGTCTCCTTTTCCATATCCGTTAATGCTGGAAATACCTTTCCCTCTTAATCTTAATATTTTTCCAGACTGGACTCCTTCATCCACTTTAATCCGAACTTTACCGCTTACGGTGTCTATCTCTTTGGAAGTTCCTAGCGCTGCTTCCGAATAGCTTATATAAAGATCATAATGCAGGTTATCTCCCTCTCTTTGCAGAGTGGCATGCTCTTTTTCCTGAATAGCCACCAAAAGATCTCCGGGTATTCCGTTCCCCGGCGCATCATTTCCTTTTCCAGAAACTTTCAACTGCATTCCATCCTCAACTCCTGCCGGAATTTTAATAGAAACTGTTTCCTCTTCCATCATTAATCCCTGGGGATCCGCACCTTCCGGTTTCTTATCGATGATCTGTCCTGTTCCACTACAGGTACCACAGGGAGAAGCGGTTTGCATTCTACCTAAAATTGTATTGGTCACCCGGGTAACCTGTCCAGTACCCTTACAGGTAGTACAGGTTTTATAGGTAGTACCAGGTGCGGTAACTTTCCGTTTTACCTTGATCTTTTTCTCACATCCATTAGCGATCTCTTCCAGGGTAAGGCTTACACGAATACGCAGATTACTTCCTTTGGTGCGACGCTGTCCTCCGCCAAAGCCTCCTCCGAAACCGGAAAAGCCTCCACCAAAGCCACCACCAAAGATGTCACCAAACTGGCTGAAGATATCATCCATATTCATTCCGCCACCACCAAATCCTCCTCCATCGAAGGCCTGATGACCAAATCTATCGTATTTTGCTCTTTTCTGCTCATTCCCGAGCACTTCATAAGCTTCGGCCGATTTTTTAAACATTTCCTCGGCATTAGCATCTCCCGGGTTTTTATCTGGATGATACTTAATCGCCATTTTACGGTAAGCCTTTTTTATTTCAGGTCCGGAAGCATTTTTATTTACACCTAATATTTCGTAATAATCTTCTTTCATGTTGGGTTTTTACAAATTTTGCAAAAGCTTTCTTACTGGCCGATAACCACTTTTGGATATCTGATGATGCGTTCGCCAAGTTTATAGCCTGGTTCTACAACATCAACAATCTTGCCTTTAAGTTTTTCAGAAGGGGCTGGAACCTGAGTGATCGCTTCATGGATCTCTGCATCAAAGTCATCCCCTTGCTCTACCGGCATTCGCTGCAGGCCTTTGCTTGTAAGGGTTTCTCTAAGCTTATTATGAATCAGCTCAATTCCTTGTAGCAGGTTATCGTCTGCCGATTTTCTCAATTCGTTCATCGCCCTGTCAAAATCGTCCATTACCGGCAACATGGCTGTCATGACTTCCTGATTGGCAGTTTTAAACAATTCGAGTCTTTCTTTGGAAGTACGTCTCTTATAATTTTCAAATTCGGCAAAAAGCCTTAAAAACTTATCCTTTTCCTTTTGAAGATCTTCTTTTAAAAGTTCTTCCTCGGTAAGATCAGATTCCCTGTTTTCAGGCTGGTCATCAGCATTTTCCTTAGCATCCTCCACTTCATCGATAGCATTATCAATAGCCTCTTCCACCTGGTCTTTCACCTCTTTATTTTGATTTTGATTTTTATCTTCTTTACGGCTCATTCTTTTAAATTTTTCTTCAGCCACCTAAGGTCAAATTCATTGCCAATTCATTCAAAATGTCAAAATGTCACAAGATCTTTTAGTAATTTTTTGGGAAGACATCATCGATAAAGGTTTTAATTTCGGCACTTAAATCAATAAAATTAAGACCAAATGAAAAATATATTTCGAAGCACTTTACTCGTGGCTTTCTTAGCAATAAGTTTCACCTCGTGCAAAAATAATAAAGAAGCTGAAATTGCTGAAGCCAAAGAAGCAGCATCCGAATCTCATGAAGCTGTTAAATATGAAGTTGATACGGCTGCAACAGTTATTGAATGGATGGGTGAAAAACCTACCGCCCAACATCACGGAACCATCGATGTTGCTGAAGGATATTTCACTTATAATGATAGCACACTTGAAAGCGGTTCTTTTAAGATAGATATGAAAAGTATTACTGTAAATGATCTGGAAGGTGACCAAAAAGTGAATCTTGAGTCTCATTTAAAAGGAACTGTGAAAGGTAAGGAAGGGGACTTCTTTAATGTAAATAAATTCCCACAGGCTAGCTTTGAACTTACCGGGCTTTCTAAAGAAGACAATCAAACAATGATGCAGGGAAACCTAAGTATTAAAGAAGATACCAAAAATATTTCTTTTCCTGTAACCGTCTCTCAGGACGGTGGGAAATTAACAATTACCAGTGAAGAATTTACTATAGACCGAACCAAATGGAAAGTGAACTATGGATCCAAATCTGTATTTGAAGGTCTTGGCGACAAATTCATTAGCGATGATGTGCAGCTTAAAATTAAAGTTATTGCCACCAAAGCTTAATTTAAATCGAAAATATAGAATGAAAAGGCTGCTTATACGCAGTCTTTTTTTGTTTAGGAAAGATCTGCGAGAGCCCGGGCAAGATTCTTATATTTAAAATCATAACCCGCACTTTCAATTTTTTCACTACTTACCAGCTGACTTGAAAGTACCATTTGTGACATTTCTCCCAATAATGTTTTCAGGACTATTTTAGGCACATTAGGCAACCAGAGCGGTTTATTCATTTGTTTCGCAAGTTCCTTTGTAAGTTCTTTATTGGTCACTGGATTAGGGGCTGTGGCATTGTAGATGCCTGACAGGTTATTTTCAATGGCGAACAGAAATATTCGGGCTAGGTCCTCAATATGAATCCAGGATTGCCATTGTTTGCCACTACCCAGCGCAGCTCCTAAATTAATGGAAACCGGTTTCTTTATCTTTTCCAACATTCCTCCCTCTTCAGCCATCACAAGGCCAATCCTGATCTTTGCCACATCCAAACCTTCTTTTTCAAATTCATCTGCCGCAGCTTCCCATTTTACGACTACTTCGCCAAGAAAATTGTCGGCTACCAGCTTATCATCTTCAAAATAAAGTTTTTGAAGCGAACTCGGATAAATACCAATGGCGCTGGCAGAAATAAAATTTTCCACCTCGTGGCTTTCTTCTTTCAGTGTTTTTAACAATAAGGCTGCTGTTTGGGTACGACTTCGTATTATAGTTCGCTTATATGAGTTGGACCAGGGTTCTGCAATACTTGCTCCAGCAAGATGGACAATGGTTTTTACACCTTCGATACAAGCTTTCTCAATCTGGCCTTCAGCAGGGTCCCAATAAAAGCCTTTATAATCATCTTCTTTTGAAATTTTGGATTTAGAAGTAGTAAGATAATTGACTTTAATTCCTTTTTCACGGCATAAACTGGTGACCTTCGAACCAATCATTCCCGTAGCACCTGTAATTAATACCCGCATTTTTTATTTTCAATATACGCAAGTATTAAAGTCCCTGCTGAATTTTATTAGAGGTTTAACGGGCTATCTCTTATTTTTTAACAGCCCTTAACATTTCTCTCTTTCCTGGTGGTCCCGGAAGTTTTTTCACCAGGAAACCTGAAGCCAGCATGGCTCTTCTTACACTTCCCTTGGCGGCATAGGTAACCAAAACACCATTCGTTTTTAAGGATCTGTACATATTTTGAAAAACTGTCTCTGTCCAAAGTTCAGGTTGAACCCTCGCCCCAAAAGCGTCAAAATATATAAGATCATAAAGTTCATTATCATCAATTTCAGCAAATTTCTTTTGCTGTTTGGTTAGTTTAAAATATTCAGAAATAATGGCCTCCTTTTCCCATTCAACTTCATGTATTTGCTGAAAAAATTCTGATTTATCTGCAGCTCCCGAAGCTTCGGGATAATTTAAAAGTGAAATTTCTTCCTTTGAAACAGGATAAGCTTCTACGCCTGTATATTTGATAGAATGCTGAAGTTTCCCAGCTTCAAGAAAAGTCAGAAAAGCATTTAGACCCGTCCCAAAACCAATTTCAAGAATTGAAATCTCTGAAGAATTATTGTTTTCGAGGAAATATTCAAGGCCCATTTTTAAAAAAACGTGTCGGGCTTCCTGCACAGCTCCATGCCGGGAATGATATTGTTCATCCCATTCTGGAAGGTGAATGGTCACCGAGCCGTCATCTGTTTTTATAATCTTTCTTTCCAATTAATTTTTTACTAAAACACCATCAGCAATAAAACCGAAATTCTTTTGAGGTGCCTTGATGGAAGCTATTTCTTCCTCATTTTTCCGGGCATCTGCAGCATAATGCTTTTGATCTTCTACAGAAGTTTCCTCAATAAATGCCTTACCGCGAACAATTACATCTCTACCTACAATATCTTTGGGAACAAAAAAACCATAGTTCAGGAATTTGACCATTGCATCATCTATTCCAGGCAAATCTAAAACCATCCAACAACCTTTCATTTCGCAAACGCTGTTCACTTTAGCTTTAAATTTCGCATTGATAGTGTCTCCTCTTCGTAAACTACCATATTTTTCTAGCATCACCGACGAAGAGAAAGTTCCTTGCGGACTTATTTTCGCACCAAAAGATTCATATTCTTCCTGAGGTTCAGCCTCAGCTACTACATCTTTTTTATCGCTCTTGTGGGTCTCATTGCAGGATAGGCAACCTATTAATAAAGCGAAAACATAGATGTATTTTTTCATAAGGATAGTAATTATGGGCAATTGACTTCAAATTTACCAAAACTTTAGATTTTGATTCTGTTTTTTATTCGGTAAATTTGCGGAGTTATATAAAAATCACATATCTATGATAGAAATACAAAAATCTCCCAATTCTAAAATTAGGAACACAAATTTTAACAATCTCGTTTTCGGGCAGGTTTTTTCAGATCATATGATGGAATGTGACTACAAGAACGGAGAATGGCAAAAACCAGTTATAAAACCCTATGGACCTTTAAGTATAGCTCCCTCAGCCAGAGTTTTACATTATGGGCAGGCCGTTTTTGAAGGCATGAAGGCATATAAAGATAAAGACGATAAAATCTGGTTATTTCGTCCCGATCAAAATTTTGAAAGAATAAACAAATCCAGTAAAAGACTTGCTATTCCTGAATTCCCAAGAGAATATTTCTTCGAAGCTCTTGAGGAGTTATTGAAACTTGATAGCGAATGGATCAAGAAAGGTTTTGGAAACAGTCTTTATATAAGACCTTTTGTAATAGCTACAGAAGCTGGAGTATCGGCTTCGGCCGCCAAGGAATATAAATTCATGATCATTTGTTCTCCCGCTCAGGCTTATTATAGCGGTGAAGTTAGGGTGAAATTTTCAGATCATTATAGCCGGGCCGCCGATGGTGGTGTTGGATTCGCAAAAGCAGCCGGTAATTACGGAGCTCAATTCTATCCTACCGATCTTGCCAAAGAAGAAGGGTATCAACAGATTATATGGACAGATGCTCATTCCCATGAGTATTTAGAGGAAGCGGGCACCATGAATATCTTCTTCCGTGTAGGAGATAAACTCATTACGGCCCCTATTAGTGACAGGATTCTGGACGGGGTTACACGTAAAAGCGTTATAACACTTGCCGAAGAATACAATATTGAACTAGAAGTTAGAAAAGTAAGTGTTGAAGAAATTCTTGAAGCGGCGAGAAGTGGCGAATTAAAAGAGATCTTTGGCTCGGGAACTGCTACTGTAATTAATCCTATTTCAGGTTTTGGCTTTAAAAATGAGAGATTTGAATTACCTGATATGAAAGATTCTTACGGGCGATTCTTCAAAGATAAATTGATGAAGATCCAGTATAATGAAGCTGAAGATAAATTTGGCTGGAGATACGAAGTCAAATAGAAAAATTCAGTTTTTAATAAAACAGATCCCGGTTTAAATTAGCCGGGATTTTATTTAGGAGGAAATAATACTGGGATTCTATATTCCCTATCATTCTCAGTTTTATCTGATGGATTGGCTCTCTTAAAAACCAGGTATCCTCTTTCATCATCGGGAGCATCAAATTGGATGTTTCCAGAAAAATCCACGAAATCTTCGGTCATCCAGCTTCCTTTAGCCGTAATAAAACTTTCACCAAGTTTTTTGCCATCCTTATCAAGCAGCACTATAGGAGCATCGGCCTCAAAGAACCAATAACCTCTGGCTTTCCCTTTGACTTTTAAAGGAGATGTTATTTCAATATTGGGTAAGGGACTTTCTACTCTTATCAAATCTGATATTTCTCTATTATTAGCATTTTCAAATTTGAAGGACTCAAGAATATCTAAGATTTTACGTCCTAAAGCGACCTCCAACTCGCCATAATACCTTACCTGGTCACCTCCGCCAAGTTCCTGACAATCCTGCATAGTCTTTTCGTTTCCATCTTTATCAAAGCATCTTGCATCAAAGTTCTTAACCGGAAAGTGAACAAAAATCACGGCATGATCCTTCCAATTCGCCGGTGGATTTTTAAACCTAAAAAAGAAAGCCCAGGCCTCTCCAGAGTTCAAAAGATACACATTGCTTTCTTCTATATTAAGAGCTGGTAAATTGGGAATCTCCCCATCCCATTCTTTCAAATTTCGTGTTTCTCCCGAGGGACCATCTACGGCCAGACCCTCGGGCAGGATCGCCAGGTAAGCATTTTCAGCTTCCTCATGAATACCAAACGGCGGATTAAAACTATCGTTTTGGGAATAAATATTAATAACCGGTCCACCAGAAAGTTCCGATTCCAAAACCTGGAATCCCTCAGGATAATTAAAAGAGAAATTCCATTTTTTATTCTGATATTTAATTTTTCCGGCTTCCTGCTCTTTTTCTTCTAATTTCTGTTCCCAATTTGTGTTTAACTTTTCAGAGTCCTTTTCCTGCTGAGAAACCTTCTCCTTTGTATCATTCCTGCAGGAAATGCAAAAAAGTAAACTAAGAATTAAAATTAGTGTCCTCATTTTTCTTGGGAAAATAAAAAAGTGAATCTAGATTATTTCAAAATCACTTAAATCCTAATCATTCAGAATATTACTGAAATCTGGTTTAAAATAATTTGGGCCTTTAAGAACTTTGCCGTCCTCCCGGTAAACAGGTTTGCCATCTTCATCCAGCTTGCTCATATTGCTTGCCTGTATTTCATCAAAAACCTCCTCGATCTTATGTTGCATCCCATGTTCAATGATAGTACCGCAAAGGATGTATAGCATATCGCCAAGAGCATCAGCGACTTCGGTAAGATCATTATTGCTGGCCGCTTCCAGATATTCTTCATTCTCTTCTTTCATCAAATTGAACCTCAGCAAATTTTTGGCTTCTCCAAGATCGGCAACAGGATTTTCTTTTATTCCAAGTCCAAATGCAGAATGAAATTCTTTAACGGCGGCAATTCTTTTCTTCATAGTTTCCAGCTTTTAAAGTTAACTTTGCATAAAAATAATCAAAATGTTTTCTACGGGACAACTCATTTTTGCCGGATTCTTCCTTATTGCTTTTATTATTATAATGATCTTTAGTTACAGGAAAGATACCAAACTGCACCGGAAATATTATAAAGGCAGTATTTATGTTTTGATAGGGTTTATTCTTTTTATTCTAATGCTGTTTTTTATTAAAACACAGCTAAACCATTAATAACGAAGGAAACTTCCTTCAGGCTATTTTGTAAATTGCCTATATTAGCATAACCAATCAAACATTCAATGAAAATCTTCAAATATCTTTTTTTCCTCCTGCTTATTTTTATAATTGGCGCCTCTATTTATATAGCCACCAAGGATGGTAAATTTCAGATTGAGCAAACTCAATTAATGAAGGCACCTCAGGAGGTAGTTTTTAATGAAGTGAACGAATACAGAAACTGGAAAAACTGGGAACCATGGTCTCAGGAAAGTGATGACATGATTATTAATTATGGGGATAAGACCAAAGGAGAAGGAGCGTCTTATTCGTGGAACAGTGAAGAAATGGGGGATGGTGAAATTACTACTACCCAGGCTAATCCATTTAGCAGTTTGGAGCAGCAAATAACTTTCAAAACTCCGTTTGGTGAAAGTTCAAGCCATGTATACTGGCAATTTACTCAGGAAGGTGATAGTACTTTGGTAACCTGGGGAATGAAAGGCGAACAAAGTTTTATGGAGAAAGTGGCTTTTACTTTTCAGGAGGAAAGTCTTACAGATATGATGCAACCCATGTTTAAAGAAGGTCTCGATAATCTTGAAAGATCTATAAAAGCTAAAATGGAAACTTATTCCATTAATGTAGATGGGGTTACGCAGCATGGTGGTGGTTATTATATGTATACAGCCACAGCCAGTAAAATTAGCCAGGTACAGGAAAAAATGGCGAATATGATCAAACAGGTATCTCGTTATATGGATGAAAATTCTATAGAAAAAGCAGGCAAACCTTTTGTAATATACAATCAATGGGATGAAGATCAGGGGACGGCAATTTTCTCGGCTGGCTTTTTCACCCCCAGTGAGGTGGTCACTCCTTCTGAAAGTGCTATCCTTACAGGCTATATGCCTAAGCAACGAACTTTAAGAGTTAGTCTTAAGGGCGATTATGGAAATTTAAAAGAAGCCTGGGATAAAGCTTACGAATACCTTGAAAGCAATGGATTAATCGTTGATGAAAATGCCAAGCCTTTTGAAATATATCCTACAGGACCAAATGATCATGCCAATCCGGCTGAATGGGTAACCCAGATCTATATTCCATTAACAGAAGCATCAAATAAAGATAATGCTTAAAAATTTTCTACTTGTTTTTATTGGCGGAGGCCTGGGCAGCGGATTCAGATATATACTGAGCAAATATTTAAATGCCTCAACGCTTATACCTTACGGGACTCTAATAGCCAATATAGGTGGGAGCCTTATCCTGGGAATAGCACTAGGTTGGGCAATTAGAACAAATAATCTTAATACTCCCGTAAATCTTCTTATTAGTGTTGGTTTTTGTGGTGGCTTTACCACATTTTCTACCTTTTCCTTTGAAAACTATGCTTTTTTGAAATCAGGTGATTATCTCCCATTCCTTTTATACTTTTTTGGGAGTTTATTGATAGGGATATTATCCATAATTATCGGAATTTTCATTTCTAAGCTCTTCTAACTCAATCTTTTTTCTAAAGAATTCAAAAATTTTATGAGTTATAAATAAAGACCCCTAAAAAAATAGGGGTCTTTATTTTTTATTCCATAAAAATTATCATTACACCCCTATTTTTTTAGGGGTGTAAACTATTTTTTGCAATATTTGACCAATATTTAATACTTAATTATGAAAAAAATCGAAGCGATTATTCGTAAGTCAAAATTTGACGCGGTGAAAAAAGCACTTCACGAAACCGAAGTGAATTTCTTCAGCTATTGGGATGTTACCGGGGTTGGTAACGAAAAGCGAGGACACGTATATCGTGGTGTCTCTTATAGCACCAGTGATATACAAAGAAGGATTATTTCTGTAGTGGTTTCCGATGAATTTCTGGAAAAAACTGTTAAAGCTATTCTGGAATCCGCTTATACAGGCTCTGTTGGCGACGGAAAAGTATTTGTCATGCCTGTAGAAGAAGCCTATCGGATACGAACCAAAGAAAAAGGTTCCGAATCCTTGAATTAAACCTCTAACCCTACTAACAAAATTAAATTATGGAAGCTAATGCTGTTTTAGATTTATTATGGATCGTCGTATGTGGAATACTGGTGTTTTTTATGCAAGCCGGTTTTACACTTGTTGAGGTAGGATTCACCAGAGCAAAAAACACTGCAAATATAATAATGAAGAACCTTATGGACCTTGCTATTGGTTCAATCGCGTTCTGGATGATTGGGTACACCATTATGTATGGTGACTCAATTGGTAGCTTTATTGGTCAGCCAAGCCTATTTTATAATGTCCGTGAAGATATGCATAACCTGTTTTTCCAAACAGTATTTTGTGCTACTGCTGCCACTATAGTTTCTGGAGCCATTGCTGAAAGAACAAAATTTTCAACCTATCTGATATTTTCTCTTTTAATAACCACTCTTATTTATCCAATCTCGGGACACTGGGTTTGGCAGGGAGACGGTTGGTTAACCAAATTAGGATTTATAGATTTTGCGGGCTCTACGGTAGTTCACTCTGTGGGAGGCTGGGCCGCTCTTGTAGCCGCCGCTTTAGTTGGACCCAGGATTGGGAAATATACTAACGGAAAATCAAATGCGATCCCGGGTCATAATATGCTTTATGGGGCTTTAGGAGTATTTATCCTTTGGCTTGGATGGTTTGGTTTTAACCCGGGATCAGAACTGGCAATATCTGGCGATAGTGCTTATAATGTCTCTGGTATTGTTATTACAACCAACCTGGCTGCTGCGGCTGGAGCCATTGTCTCTCTTTTCCTTACCTGGATTCGGTATGGTCGTGCAGATATATCCATGACACTCAACGGTGCCCTGGCCGGGCTGGTAGGTATTACCGCCGGATGTGCTGCGGTTAGCCCTTTTGGCGCATTTATTATAGGAATTATCTCCGGACTTGTAGTGGTGTTCTCCATTGAATTCGTAGATAAGGTTCTTAAAATAGATGATCCGGTAGGTGCGATTTCAGTTCACGGTGTTGTTGGAGCTGTAGGTACCCTTTGTGTAGGGCTTTTTGCCACCGATGGGGGTCTTTTCTACGGCGGCGGATTCGGACAACTTGGAGTTCAGGCCGTTGGAGTTGTAGCCATTGGTGCATGGGCTATGATCGCAACCTTTATTGTGCTTTATATTCTCAAAAAGACCATTGGTCTGCGAGTAAGTGAGCAGGAAGAACTTGGCGGTCTTGACATCCATGAGCATGGCGTGGACTCTTATCCGGAATTCGGAAACGATAAATAATAAAAAAACGGAGCGTTTGGCGGAACGCTCCGTAAAAATCATAATCACTTCAACGATCGGTGTAAATCTGATCTATCTAAGCATCTAAACTTATTAATCAATTAATTAACCCCTGTTTCGTTATGAAAGCAATTACAAACTCAAAATTAAAAAAATTTCTGTTCCTTCTACCAATAATCCTAATAACCTCCACGCTTATTGCCCAGGAAGAAGAAGAATCACCAAAATTTTCTATCAGCGGTAGTGTGGACGCCTATTTTAGGACCAATTTTAACGGCCTAAATAAATCGCAGAATATATTAGGTGGGGACGAGGTAACACTTAGCCCGGCTGCGCCTGCAACTTCTTTTGCCAATGATCCAGGATTTGCCATTGGGATGGCCAATATAATTTTAGGATATGAAGGAGATAAAGTAGGCTTTGTTGCAGACCTTGTTTCTGGGCCACGTGGTGAAGATGCGGTATTCTTATCGGCAGCCTCCACCAATATAGTAAACCAATTATATGCTTACTATAAAGTGAATGATGCCTTGAAATTCACCCTTGGTAACTGGAATACTTTTCTTGGCTATGAGGTTATATCGCCGGCAGCGAATTTTAACTATTCCACCTCCTATATGTTTTCTTACGGGCCATTTTCTCATACAGGGCTGAAAGCAGATTTCAGTTTTGATGATAACTGGACAGGGATGCTGGCAATTATGAATCCTACAGATTATACCGAATTCAACCCAATAGGAAAATATTCTTTTGGAGGACAGGTTGGTTATTCCAATGATTCAGGCAGTGCATATCTAAATCTCCTGTATGGTGAACAATCACTTTCAGACGATGCACTATTCCAGATTGATCTCACAACTGGCTGGGATCTTACTGAGACATTCTATTTAGGTTTTAACACCACCTATCAGGATACCGAAGGCATTGGTTTTTATGGAGCCGCTTTATATCCTCAGCTGTCTCTTTCCGACAGTTTCGGGATAGGACTTAGAGCAGAATATTTTAAGGAACTGGAAGATGGTGGGATCGTGTATGATGCAGATACCAGCGTAACCGCATTTACACTTACCGGAAGCTACCAGACCGGAGGATTAATAATTAAACCTGAATTTAGAATAGACAGTGTTTCAGACGACTATCCGGCATTTCTGGACAAGAACCTTGATCCATCAAATGAGCTTGCTTCATTTTTAGTTGCGGCCATTTATGCATTCTAGATTCTAGTGCTTATCATATGATTTTACACCGGCAAATATTTCTATATCTATGTCATTTTCTTCAGGAGGTATGGGACAGGAATATTTGCCGCTATAAGCGCAGTAAGGATTGTATGCCTTATTAAAATCCAAAATTACCTCTGTTGATTCAGGAATTCTCAGATCGATATATCTCCCTCCTCCATAGGTTGTTTCTCCATTAGTAAGATCTGTAAAAGGCAAAAACAGATAATCAAAATATTCGGGATCCTGGGTGAGTTCCTGGTTTTGATAAACATTCAGTTTAAACTTTCTGCCTTTTAAAGTAAAATATAATTCTCCGTATTTAACATATATGGGAAGCCTGTCCGTACTTGTTTTCATGGCAAAAGGAGGTTCGGCAGGAGTTCTTACAAATTCAGCATTTATTCTGTATTCGGGGTTTATTTCAAAAAATTCCAGCTCTTCAAAACTTTTCAAATCATCCTTATCCAAAGGTGACTTCTCCGGATCTTCATATTCCCTATTTAATCCTTCCTGAAATTCTTCAGCAGTCTCTTCTTCTGAAGTTTGAGCATTTATCGAAATGAAAGCTGAACAAATAATCATTATTATCAATGATAGAATACTTTTAAGCATACTTATATTCTTTTCTGAAGCTTTCAAAATTAATCATTAAACACTTAAAATTTAATTTAATTTTGAAGCACAAACCGACCAATGCAAAAAATTTTTAAATCTTATTTTGACTCCTTCGGCGGTCTGCGGAAAGAAATTTGGCTGTTATCCTTGATCACCCTGATCAATCGTGCGGGTACCATGGTGATCCCATTTCTCTCTCTTTACCTTACCAAAAGTCGAAATTTTAGCCTGGAAGAGGTAGGATGGATCCTTACTTTTTTTGGTCTCGGATCGGTTACAGGCTCATGGCTTGGCGGTAAGCTTACTGATAAAATTGGACATTACAGGACTATGGTCGGAAGTCTTATTGGTTCCTCTATTCTTTTTGTTCTGTTACAATTTCCAACTTCTTTCTGGGGTATATGCCTGGGTATTTATCTGGTAATGACCGTTGCCGATATTTTTAGACCGGCGGTTTTTGTGGCTATTAATGCATACAGTAAGCCTCAAAACCGAACACGATCGGTGACCCTTATAAGACTTGCTATAAACCTCGGGTTTTCCTCAGGACCCGCCATTGGCGGACTAATTATTGCAACTGCCGGATATAGCGGACTTTTCTGGGTAGATGGAATTACCTGTTTAATAGCAGGACTTCTATTATTAAAACTTTTGCATCCTAAACGTTCCCAGGCTGAGGAAGAAGATATAATCACCAATGCAAAAACTGCAATAAACGACAGGTTATACCTTCTTTTTATAGCCGCCATGATCTTATTTGGACTTATTTTTATTCAGTATTTCTCGACCATGCCGTTATTCTATGCAAACTATCATATGCTGGACGAACGTGAAATAGGACTTTTACTGGGATTAAACGGACTTATTATCTTCCTGTTTGAAATGCCACTTATAAAATTTCTGGAATCTCGAAACCACTCCGCTTCCGGTTATGTGATATTAGGACTTTTATTAACCGCCCTCAGTTTTCTGGTGATAAACCTAACCGACTGGACCGGGATTTTAATTGTTGGGATGCTTTTGGTAACGGTAGGTGAAATGATCGCTTTCCCATTCTCAAACAGTTTTGCTCTTAGTCGGTCTGATGGAAAAAAACGCGGTTCATATATGGCCCTTTACAGTATTGCTTTTTCGATAAGTCATATTTTTGGACACAACTCTGGTATGCAGCTCATTAACCATTTTGGATATAAATTCACCTGGAACACGATGATGATCCTGGCTCTTGTGGCCTGTTTATTATTAATTCTACTGAAATCGCTACTGCAGAGGGAAAATACTTAATCTTTGTTTTCGATCTTTTCATCATAATACCTGGCTTCCCCCAGATATTTATAAATGATTTCATTATATTCTTTAGTAAATTTTAAATCAAGAATTCCGTCAATATTATAAAGAGCATCAATATCTGAATAGCCTGTTTTAAGAAGGTCTTCCAGGTATAATAGCGCAGTTTCATAATCTCCGTCTCCACCGGCCAGGGAAATGATCTTAAGGTAAGCCTCTGGATCATTCTTCCTAATGGCAGTTCGAAGAACACTAATAAATATTTTGGTGTCTATAGAATAATTCCCTTTCATAATATTTCGAAACTCAAATTCCGAAACAGAATCGAGATAACCATGCAATCGATAAGCTACATTTGCTTTAGCCTGTTCATTACTATTTTTAAGTTTCTCCAATTCATCCACCTGATAAGCCCACCAGCCAATATTATTAAAATTGGCAGCCATAATATCTGATCTAAGTAAATATTCATACTCATCCTGCTGCTCCTTTTCAAAATAAATTGCCTGTTTAAAATTGCGCCGCTGAGATTTAAAACCATCGGTTCGTTTAATATCTTTCATACGATCTTCGATAGCATCTTCAAAACCAAAGTCCTCATATTTTTCCTTCATTCGGTCAAGCTTTTCATACGCCTGATAATAATTTCGAGAGCGTCTTAAGGTCTCCACATATTCAATCTCATCTTCATAAAGCTTTCGTATAAAATTTTCATCAGCCGGCCTCAGGCCTTTTCTTAAGGCTTCCAGGGTAAAACCCTTCATTGCGTTTGAAACCACTTTAGTTTCAGGCCATTGATCTTCCTTACCTTCAAAATAATAGATATCTGTGGGAAAATCCAGATCATCATAAAACCTTAAATATTCTTCCATTTCATAGACCATATAATCCTTTTTCCCGGCAAGACCTATAAACATATAGGGCTGTTCTTTATTAATATACCTGGGATTTACAAATGAATTTCCAATAGCCATGATCCCCGCCATCTCCTTATATATTAAAGGTAAAGCCGAAGCAACCTGAGCACCTTCTGCCATCCCGGCTGAATAAATAAGTTTCTGATCTACAGGATAATTGGTGATTACCGTATTTATCATAGCAGTAGCTGTTTTCACTATACTGTCTATAGGTTTGGATTTTAAATCCATATTCAAAGACGCAACAAGGTATTGCTGCTCTTCGGCGGCAGTTCTAAAAAGATTAGCTGTATTCCTGCCCCTTCCTTGAGGATCAAAAACAAAAATAGTAGGCCATGCTTTTTCCCCGGAATAATTGGATGGGATATAAACCGAATAGGTTATATCGCTGATCCCGGCTATAGGTAAAGAGTCGGTTACAGCTCCACGGAGTACTCTTAATTCCTGAGCCGGAGAAAGACCGCACACAAATAAAGCTATAAATAAGAATAGGAACTTTTTCATAGATAATGAGAATATATGCTTAAAGATAATGAATTGTATCATGAATCATTCCATAAAAAAAGCCCACATAGTACTATGTGAGCCTTAAGCGGTTTTATCAATATTATTGCTATTAAGAATCTACTCTTTGATATTGCATCTCAGGTTTCTCTGGAAAAAATAATTTCGCCATAAGAGAAACTATCAGTAAATCGGTAAAGATCAGGAACATCACCCTAATTACTTCAATACCATAAAACGATAGCCCGGTAAATCCTACTAAGCCTGTGACCAATGCAAGCACTAAAAATAATAACGTCTTTCTTTTCATAACTTCCTGTTCAATTTTAAAACAAATCTAGTTACATATGAGACGAAATTTTCATAAGGAAATTACAATTAAAATCAATTTAACTAAAACAAAACTCTTTGATAACTATGTGTTAATAATAGGGCTTCAGGCACAGACTTTTTAACAGGATATTGAGCTGGAAAAAGTTGAGCGTTCAGATTTATTAAGAAGTCAAATGCTAATTATTTTTTTAGTAACCGGCGCATTCTCAATGACATTGGAAAGCACAATATGCGTTCTGGTCTCTCCATAGGTAATAAGTTTGTCTATGAGCTTTTCCAGGTGCGCCTGATCATGAAGAATAACTTCCATTATAATATTTTCATTCCCTGTGATCCTGTAACAATTGATCACCTCCTTAAAGCTGGTTACTGTTTCCAGAAAGGCTTTTAGTCTTCCGGTAAATGCCCTTAGAGTAATGATCGCTTTTAAATGATATCCCAGTTTTTGTGGGGATAACTGAGTATGGTAAGATCTTACGATCCCCGCGTCCTCCATTTTCTTTACCCGTTCGGCCACCGCCGGTGAAGTAAGTCCTACTTTTCGCCCAATTTCAGAAAAAGAAATTCTTCCATTTTGCTGAAGCTGCTCCAGGATTGCCCAGTTTAATTGATCCACCATATTTAAAGTAATTATATTATATTTCTTTTAAAATTAAAGATAAATATTAATTCTACAATTTTTTTAAAATTAATTTCCGCATTTCTCGTATTACATTAGTGGAAAATTGCAACCAGTGAACTATTTTTCAGGAAACCGAAGATCAGGAAGATCAGCTTTATACTTTAAAGCCCAGGAGATCATGCGCATCTCCAGACGAATTTCTGATTATCTCGTACCCGATCTGGCCATATTAAACGATCGTGGAACCGAGGATACCAATGTTTACTTCACAGGGGATATCATAAGACACTCTCACTCCCTGGTAACTAATATTGACAAAGCTGAAAGTGAATATTTTCAGGATAGCCGCATGAAGTATGTTACCAGTGTAGCTCAATTAACTGAAAGATTATATAATGCCTGTGAGCGTTTGGAATATGTAAACAGCAATGGCCGTGAGTTTTTAAAGATCCTCCGAACCGAATTGCAAAAGTTTAGAAAACTCCAGCGTACCTGGAAGTTAAGTCTTTAGATAACTATCTTTTATAACCCGGAATCCCGTTATCCTCCGGAACGCCCATATCTTCCAGTAATTGTTGCCAGCGGGGATCATTATGAAATTTTTTAAATGTAGGGTAATAAACGGCTTCAGTTAAGGTAGGATCCTTTATTTCTAATGCTTTATGCAACCATTCAAAGGTCTTTTCCCGGTTGCCCATAAAGGCGTAGATATCGGCAAAATCGGCGGCTTCTTTCGGATAATTTTTCATTAAATTATCCAGCATCTTTAAGGCTTCTTTTTTCTGCCCGGCCTGGTAAAGCGCTTTAATTTTTCCATAGGGTTTCCAGAATGGATCAGGTTCTTTTTCTATTTCCTGCATAGCTTGTTCCGTTCTTCCTAAACTCAGTAGAATCATAGTTTTGAAGCTACTGGTAGCTAATGTACCCGGCTGATATTCTTCATAAATATTTATTTGTTTTAATGCTTCCTCTTTATTTCCCCTCCAGTAATTATCAACACCCAATACTAAATGATTGATATATAATAAAGGATCCAATTCCAATGCCTTTTTATCATTCCTAATAAATTCAGTGAGAGAACCAAAGGTCATTAATCCTTTTCTTCTCAAAATCTCCGCATTTTCAGGTTCCAGTTCAAATGCCTTTTCCGCATTTAACTTTGCTTCTCCAAATTCAAATTTTACCATAGCCCATCTAGCCAGTTCCATATACCCCTTGGCATATTCAGGATCAATTTCAATACTCTTTTGTGCCGCGCTCATTCCTAAATTATAGGCTTCCTCTTTGAGCTCATTAGCAATGCTAAATCCTAGATAATTATAAATTTGACTCTCTAACTCCCAAATAGGAGCATAGTTGGGATCAATGGCATTAGCCTCTTTCAGTAAATCCAAAGCTTTTTCAATAGATTCACTGGTTGATTGTTCCCATAAATGTTTTGCTTTTAGATAGAGCGTATAGGCTTTTGTATCTACTTCTTTTGACTTTTTACCCAGCAAACTCACTTCCAGTTTTTTGCTTACCGCCGCCGCAATTTCGTCCTGGATCTTAAAGATATCGTCGAGTTTACGATCGTAGGTTTCCGACCAGATATGAATACCGGTGGAAATATTGATAAGCTGAGCAGTTATCCTGACCGTATTTCCCGCTTTTCGTACGCTGCCTTCCAGCAGGTATTTCACATGTAATTTCTGCCCGATCTCTTTAGTGGTGGCTTCCTTATCTTTAAAATAAAAGGAGGAGGTACGGCTGATCACCTCCAGGTCCCGATTTTTAGCCAGGTAATTCAGGATCTCTTCGCTGATACCATCGGCAAAGTATTCCTGATCTTCATCTGAACTCATATTTTCAAACGCCAGAACGGCGATGGATTTGTCGGGAGCCTTATTTTGGGCTAGAAGTTGTTTATCCGAAGTAGAGGGACTTTTTTGGGTATCTGAAACAGCAGGATTAACTTCGGAAACATTATAAAAAAGGTTGATTCCCAGTAAAACTATAGCGATTACCAGCGCGCCGATAATAACTTTATTTAACTGGCTGTCGGTTTGGTGACTTATGGAATCTTTAGGATCTACATTTTTAGTCTTTTTAATGCCTTCTTCGGTGATCTCATATTTCCAGGAAAACAACAGCCATAATGGAAAACCGATTACCAACACGATAAGTACAAATCGTAAAAAATAATCGGGAACACGCAATGCAGGAAGGATGATGGAAAACACCTGAATAATAATCCAGGAGCCTACCAAATAGGCCAATCCCGCCTTGATGACATTGCGACGTTTTAATTCTTTAAAGTAATTCTTAAAATTCACAAGATATCTCAGATTTTAGCTTAAAATCGTAGGGATAGCGAAAAGTAGTGATTTAAATAGTTATTGCAAAGCAGGAAGATTGTAATTTTGAACCGACAAACAATTTATCATAACGGCTGCCTTTAAAAAGGCTAATAATTGCAATTTAAAGAAGCCTTTGATTTTTAGCGGTTGAAAGATTTCCTGAAACTAATTTTCAGGAAAAACCCTTTGACTGCCTGACTTTTGGCAGGTGCTCGATTAGAGGTTGAAATTCATAAGAGATCCCGATTTCGCCTTGCTCGTCGGGATAAGCGACTCGCACAAATCTCGCTGCGCAAGCTGGCGAGATTCGGCGATCTGCTTACATATTTCTTCTGTACTGTCCTCCTACTTCGAACAAAGCGTGGGTAATTTGTCCGAGGGAACAAACCTTAGTGGCTTCCATTAATTCTTCGAAAAGATTCTCATTCTGAATGGCTGCCTTCTGGATCCTGGCCAAAGTTTCATCGGCTTTAGATTCCTTCGCTTTATGCAGCGTTTCCAAAGTTTTTATCTGATGTTCTTTCTCTTCTTCGGTTGCCCTGATCACTTCACCCGGAGTAACTGTTGGAGAACCGGTTGAACTTAAAAAAGTATTAACCCCAATAATAGGGTAATCGCCATTATGTTTTAAAGTCTCATAATAAAGACTTTCTTCCTGTATCTTCCCACGCTGATACATGGTTTCCATAGCGCCAAGCACACCTCCTCTTTCGGTAATTCTATCGAATTCTGTGAGTACCGCTTCTTCTACAAGATCAGTCAATTCTTCAATAATGAAAGATCCCTGAATAGGATTTTCATTCTTCGTTAAACCTAGTTCCTTATTGATGATCAACTGAATCGCCATCGCTCTTCTTACAGAAGCCTCTGTAGGCGTTGTGATCGCTTCATCATACGCATTTGTATGTAATGAGTTACAGTTATCATAGATCGCGTAAAGCGCCTGAAGCGTCGTCCTAATGTCGTTAAAGTCTATCTCCTGCGCATGTAACGATCGGCCTGAAGTCTGAATATGATATTTCAGCATTTGAGCACGGGAATTAGCGCCATACTTATGCTTTAATGCTTTAGACCAGATCCTTCGTGCAACACGGCCAATCACTGCATATTCGGGATCTACCCCGTTGGAAAAGAAGAAGGATAAATTAGGTCCGAATTTATTGATATCCATCCCCCTGCTCAGGTAATATTCCACGTAAGTGAATCCGTTCGCCAGGGTGAAAGCCAGCTGAGTTATTGGGTTTGCTCCTGCTTCCGCAATGTGATAGCCAGAAATAGAAACCGAATAAAAATTCCTTACTTTTTCTTCAATAAAATATTGCTGAACGTCTCCCATCAGTCTTAGAGCAAATTCAGTAGAGAAGATACAGGTGTTCTGCGCCTGATCTTCTTTCAGAATATCTGCCTGAACCGTACCGCGAACTACACTGATCGTTTCAGCTTTTATTTTATCGTAAACATCTTTCGGCAGGATCTGGTCTCCAGTCAGGCCTAAAAGCATCAGTCCAAGACCATTATTCCCTTCCGGAAGTTCTCCCTGATATTTAGGTCTTTCTATATCATTATCATCATAAAGTTCTTTCAGCTTTGCTTCAACCTTATCTTCGAGTCCGTTTTCCTTGATGTATTTTTCACAATTCTGATCGATGGCAGCGTTCATAAAAAATCCGAGTAACATCGGCGCCGGACCATTAATGGTCATACTCACCGAAGTCATCGCATCTGCAAGATCGAATCCTGAATACAATTTCTTGGCATCGTCCAAACAGCAAATGGAAACTCCTGAATTACCAATTTTTCCGTAGATATCAGGACGGTGGTCCGGGTCATTACCGTAAAGAGTCACCGAATCAAAAGCCGTAGATAAGCGTTTTGCAGGAAGCCCCTGGCTTACATAATGAAAACGCCTGTTCGTTCTTTCGGGCCCACCTTCACCGGCAAACATCCTCGTTGGATCTTCACCAGTTCTTTTGAAGGGATATAATCCAGCCGTATAAGGGAATTCTCCAGGCACGTTTTCCTGAAGGCACCATAAAAGAATATCTCCCCAGGCCTTATATTTTGGCAATGCCACTTTTGGGATCTGGGTATGAGCAAGGGACTCGCTATGAGTATTTATTTTGATCTCTTTATCACGAACCTTAAAACTATAGACTGGTTCTCTATATTTCGTCACTTTATCGTTCCAGGAAAGGATCATTTCCCAGTTATAAGGATCAAGATCCATCTTTACTTTATCGAATTCAGCAAAAAGCAATTTCAGAAAATCGTTCTGGGAATCTTCTGCTACTTCATAAATTTCATCCTGATCAATTCCGTTTTTGTCTAAATATTTATGCTGATCTTCTCCGAATTCAGTTTTGATTCCCGCAACCGTTTCTATGGTCTTATATATCCCATAAAGCTTTTGCGCCACATCCACCTGAGAATTGGCCTTTTCATCATAACCACGATTATTTTCAGCAATTTCAGAAAGATAACGAGTACGTTTTGGCGGGATCACAAAGATCTTTTCGCTCATCTCACTGGAAATTTCGAAGGTAGACGAAAGTCCGGATTTGGTCTTTTCCTCAACCTCATCCATAATACTTTTATAAAGTGTATTCATTCCCGGATCGTTGAACTGAGAGGCAATAGTCCCGAATACAGGAAGAGTTTCAGCATCTGAATGCCACAACTGGTGATTGCGCTGATATTGTTTCTTTACATCCCGTAAGGCATCCTGGGCTCCTCTTTTATCGAATTTGTTGATTGCTACTAAATCGGCAAAATCAAGCATATCGATCTTTTCCAGCTGAGTAGCTGCGCCAAACTCGGGTGTCATTACATAGAGTGAAACATCTGAATGCTCCAGGATCTCTGTATCACTCTGGCCAATTCCTGAAGTTTCAAGAATGATAAGGTCATAGCTGGCCGCTTTTAAAACATCCACGGCTTCTGACACATATTTTGACAAGGCCAGGTTGGACTGTCTTGTAGCCAGTGAACGCATATAAACCCTCTCATGGTTGATAGAATTCATCCTGATCCTGTCTCCAAGTAAAGCTCCACCGGTCTTTCTTTTTGAAGGATCCACCGAAACGATCCCTATATGTTTCTCGGGAAAATCTGTTAAAAATCTCCGTACCAGTTCATCTACCAAACTGGATTTACCCGAACCTCCTGTACCGGTAATTCCCAGCACCGGAGTTTTTTCAGTTTTATAATTCTCCTTATTGAAATATTTCTTGAATTCCTCATGACGATTTTCAGCCAGGGAAATCAGTCTGGAAATTGTATTTACGTTTTTATTCTTTAAATTTTTAGCAACCTTATCTGAATCCTTAAGGCATGGAACATCATTATCTACCTGTTTGATCATATCATTGATCATTCCCTGCAATCCCATCTCCCGTCCATCATCGGGTGAATAGATACGATCGATGCCGTAATCCATTAGTTCTTTGATCTCTTCAGGAAGGATCACTCCTCCACCACCACCAAAAATCTTGATATGGCCGGCTCCCTTTTCGTTCAACAGGTCATACATATATTTGAAATATTCAATATGACCTCCTTGATAAGAAGTCATCGCAATCGCATGAGCATCCTCCTGGATAGCGCAATTCACCACCTCTTCCACACTGCGATCGTGTCCAAGATGTATCACTTCAACTCCCGTTGATTGAATGATACGACGCATAATATTTATCGCTGCGTCATGGCCATCAAACAAAGAAGCTGCAGTTACAATTCTTATTTTATTTTTAGGTTTATACGGACTTTGTTGTTCCATTTTTAAAGATATCTGAATTTTGGTGTTGCAATTTACTAAAATCACAAGGAAAAAGAGATTTTAAAATCTTATAGAAATTACAAAAAGCCACCTTGGGGGAGATGGCTTTTTCTATTGGAAAGTTTGATTCTTTATTTTCAGAAATATTTAATTATACAGACCCTCAACAATCAATTTTTCCAACTACTAGGTAGGTCAAGATAATTTGCACAAAATTAATACTTCTTTCCCATAATCAAAATTGATTGTTTTAGTATTATTATAACTTTTAGTGATAAAAAATTGGCTTATTAGGGGTTATATTTGGAAAAATAAGTTTTATGAAAAAATTAATTACTCTTGCAGCTCTAATCATTTTTTCTTCCTGCTCTGAACTGCAGCAAATCGCATCTCAAATTCCTTCTGAATATGGCGTAACCGATGCCGAAATAAGTTCAGGACTTCGACAGGCTCTTGAATTTGGAGTTGAGAAAGAAGTTACAAAGCTTGCGAAAGAAGATGGATTCTTTAAAAATGAACTGGTACGTATTATTTTACCTCCAGAACTTCAAAAAGTAGATAATACCTTACGGGATCTGGGACTTGACGCTTTAGCCGATGAAGGTTTAAAAGTATTGAATCGTGCTGCCGAAGATGCTGTAAGTGAAGCTGTTCCAGTGTTTGCCAATGCCGTAAAAGGAATTACCTTTGCCGACGCTCGTAATATTCTTTTGGGTGCCGATAATGCCGCTACAGTATATCTTACAAACAAAACTGAGCAAGAATTGTATAGTCGTTTCAACCCTATTATCACCAACTCCCTTAATAAAGTAGGTGCCACCCAAATATGGAAAAATATTATTGATAAATATAATTCATTACCCGTCACCTCGAATGTAAATCCAGATTTACCCGATTATGTAACTAATGAAGCCTTGGATGGCGTCTTTGTCATGATCGCTCAGGAGGAAAAAGATATCAGGAACCGCGTTGCAGCAAGAACTACAGATCTTCTACAAAGAGTATTCGCTGTTCAAGATCGATAGGATTTTTCTTACATATTCTAATTTTTTAACAATTCTTCTTACAATTCACCTCTATTTTAAAATAAGCTTAACTACCAATTATTAAAATGTAAGTACTCCACTTCTTAGATTTGTATGCGTGTAGAAAGATTTATGCAAAAGAAAATACCCTACTATCATGTTCAGAATTTTTGAAAACAAAACAAAAGAGGAAAGGCTGTGTGCCAAATATTGCAGTTTAATGCAACGGGCGTATAAAGCAGCCTTAATTGATAAAGAACAAAGCGATCGACTCAATTCGAGGGCGAAGAAAATTCTTCAGGAGTTAAAAAGAATGAATTGTTCCCTGGTAGAAGCCTAGTGAAATTCTTTAAAGTAATCCATAGCCTCCATTAATCGGCTGCCATACCAGCTGAAATACTCTCCGTTTACAATTTTCACACTTTTAGAACACTCAATAAACCGTTGTTTATGCTCGTCCTTAAAAGGAAAAGGCTCTGAAGACAACATACATAAATCAATTTGCTTATCCTTTAATTCGCTAAATGATGTAGTGGGATATCTTTCTTGAGAAAAGACATTCTCAAAATTATTCAATTCGAGCATTGCATTAATAAAAGTGCCATTTCCAACTACCATTAAAGGTTCATTCCAGATAAAATAAGCTACTTTCCGCCTGCGGGAAGTCTTAGCTAATTTTTGTAATATATCGGCTTTTTTCTGAATCGAATTTATCATTGTGGTTGCGAGCTCGTCACAATTCAAGATCTTTCCGTAGTCGGCCATAAGTTTATAAGCGTCTTCAAGATCGGAAATATCAGAAATATGAACTGGCGCTATCTTTTCCAGCGCTTCGACCATTTCTTTTGTATTTTCTTCTTTATTACAAAGGATGATATCCGGTTCCAGTTCTTTAATCTTGCGCAGATTGACTTTTTTCGTACCTCCTACCCTGGTCTTAATCTGTTTCAGAAAAGCAGGATGAATACAAAAATGAGTAATTCCCATAATATATTTTTCCAGCCCAAGATCCACTAATAATTCAGTCTGGCTGGGAACAAGGGATACTATACGTCGGGGAATATCATTCAGCTGCAAATTTCGGTCTAAATGATCCCTGATTTCCATATCTAATTAAAGCTTATCCAGTTCGGCTGCCATCTGGTTTTGAAGAGCTTCGGCTTTCGCTCCTGCTATTTCTGCGAAATTGTCAGCATCTGAAGCATAAATGATCTTTCTGGAAGAATTTACAAGTAAGCCTACATTCTTAGTGATTCCATATTTGCAAACTTCTTCAAGGCTGCCACCCTGAGCCCCGACACCGGGAACCAGTAAAAAACTTTCAGGAATAATCTTTCTAATATCGGCTAGATATTCGGCTTTAGTCGCTCCCACAACATACATCAGGTTCTCTGAATTATTCCACTCCCTTGATTTTCTAATTACCTTTTTATAGAGATCTTCACCCCCGGTTTGAAGCGTTTGAAAATCGAAAGCGCCTTCGTTGGAAGTCAATGCCAGTAATATGGTATGCTTATTAGTAAATTCGAGAAAAGGTTCCACAGAATCCTTTCCCATATAGGGTGCTACGGTAATCGAATCAAATCCAAGATCTTCGAAAAAAGCTTTCGCATACATACGGGAGGTATTACCAATATCTCCGCGTTTGGCATCGGCAATCGTATAGATCTCGGGGTATTCAGAATGTAAATATTCAATGGTTTTTTTAAGAGCTATCCAACCATCTACTCCTATGGCCTCATAGAAAGCGATATTTGGTTTATAAGCCACACAATACTTATGTGTCGCATCTATAATAGCCTTATTAAAGCTGAAAACAGGGTCTTCTTCTGAAAGTAAATAGGTTGGCATCCTCTCAAGATCGGTATCCAGGCCTACACATAAAAAAGATTTTTTTTTGAAGATTTGCTGCGTCAGCTCTTGTGAAGTCATTTATCAGTTATCAGTTATCAGTTATCAGTTATCAGTTATCAGTTATCAGTTATCAGTTATCAGTTATCAGTTATCAGTTATCAGTTATCAGTTATCAGTTATCAGTTATCAGTTATCAGTTATCAGTTATCAGTTATCAGTTATCAGTTATCAGTTATCAGAAGTTAAAAATTTAAATCGTACTTTAAAAGATTTAATTAAAATTTTCAATTTTCAACTTTGAACTTATAGTATATCTGAATTCTCTTTCAGTTTTTCGGTGTTTTCGGCCAGTCTCAATTCATCAATGATCTTTTGAATATCACCATTGATAATATTGGACAGGTCATATAATGTAAGATTGATACGGTGATCTGTCACCCGGCTTTGGGCATAATTATACGTACGGATTTTCGCGCTTCGGTCCCCACTGGAAACCATGGAATTCCTTTTGGCTGCATCGGCTTCCATCTTTTTGGCAAGTTCCTGTTCGTATAATCTTGAACGAAGTACACGAAAAGCTTTTTCCTTATTCTTATGTTGTGATTTTTGATCCTGACACTGGGCCACAAGACCTGTAGGCTCGTGAGTAAGACGCACTGCAGAATATGTGGTATTTACCGACTGACCTCCGGGACCAGACGAACAGAAGTAATCTATTCTCACATCTTTTGGATCGATCTCTACATCGAATTCCTCTGCCTCAGGCAAAACCATCACCGTAGCTGCAGAAGTATGAACACGTCCCTGAGTTTCTGTTTGCGGAACACGCTGAACACGGTGTACACCGGCTTCAAACTTCATGGTCCCATAAACTTCTTCCCCCGAAATTTCAAAGATCATTTCCTTAAAACCTCCGCTGGTTCCTTCGCTAAAATCGACAATATTATGTTTCCAGCCTTTGCTCTCTACATATTTGGTATACATACGGTATAAATCTCCTGCAAAAATACTGGCCTCATCCCCACCGGTTCCGGCACGAATCTCCATGACCACATTCTTGGCATCCTCAGGATCCTTAGGAATAAGCATCATCCTGATCTTTTCTTCAAGTTCAGGCAATTGTTCTTTAGCCTCTTCCAATTGAAGTTTAGCCATTTCGCTCATTTCAGGATCGCTCCCGTCTGCAATTATTTCTTCGGCTTCCTTTAAATTATCGGTAAGTTCCATATACTTTTCCCTCTCCTCCATCAAGGCCTTGAGGTCTTTGTATTCCTTATTTAATTCAATATATCGCTTTTGATCTGATATTACATCCGGCTGAATAATCAAATCGTTCACCTCATCAAATCTTTGTTTTACGATATTAAGTTTCTCAATCATATAATCTTACTGATTTTAGGATAGCAAATTTACGATAATTTAGGTGAATTGTAAGAGAAAGCTTTAAAGGCTTTCTAACTCGGGAACAGCTTCATGACTTCTACTGAAACCTGCAAATTTCACTAGCCCGGCTATCCCCAAAAGATAAAAGAATCTGTCGGGAAAATAGAATTCATTGAATTCAAGGTAATAGGCAATAAAAGAGGTAATATCAGAAAATACCAGACATAAGGTTGCGGCAGTAAAGAAAAAAGAAGTTTTATTAGCATAACGGTTACTGTATGAAATTGAGGCTATAACCATTGCGATCATCACTATCCCATATATAAAGAAAAGGGAGTCCAGGTAAGGATACGCAAATTTTTCGGGCACCATATCAAGAAGTATAAACAACATGGCTAGATTCAGGCCAAATACAAGGACGAAGATAATCTTCTGAAACAGGTTGGTTTTTAATTTTTTGAGTTCGGGTATAACGGCAAGCACCAATAGTGTATATGCTGAAATTCGGGCCAGAAAAGTAAATGTATTTACCCAGGCATATTCATAATAAAACAATAGTACATCGGCAATGATGAATAAAATAAAAACACTCATCATCTTACGGCTATAAGAATCTCGCCATAGCAAAAGACCAAAAAATATACTGGTACTAATTAACCTTGCCCAGCGGCTTGCATCCTGATCATATTCAAAAATGACATAGCAATTTGTAAAAAGCAACAGTACCGTTGCGATCAATAAGAAAGACTTAAAAGGCATTAATTTTTTTGATTGGTTCAAAAAACTTACGTAAAAGTAGATAAAGTGGTTTTAAGTAAGCTTACTTTATTTTACAAATACCACTAATAATCAGAATATTAACATTTATTTTTTTGCAAAAAAAAGAAAGTTTCGGGAGGTTTTATTAATTAATCATATATTTTAACTGCTCAATCTCATAAATGTTTAGAATTAAGAATGTCTTTCTTAAAGCCAGGGTAGGATTTCATTTCTACAAAAAACTATGGATTAGTTCGGCCGGACTCAACCTCTTGCTTATCTTTCTTCAGAATCCCATCGAATCAACGCTCCTCATAAAGATATTTTTGATAGGACTTATTTTTGCAGAATATAAATACCTGGATACAAACAACAAACTTTTGTTTTATAAGAATTTCGGGATCACTCCCCTGAACCTTTTTATTTATACCGTATTTCTTGATCTGGTACTGAGCATTTTGATGTATAAAATTATTAACCTTATTCAATGATCTTTGAACTTGACAACGTAGAATTAGGTTTTGATGGGAAAGTCCTTCTCTATGGGGTTTACCTAAAAGCAGAGAAAGGCAGAATCACAGGAATTATGGGTCCTAACGGAAGTGGTAAAACAAGTCTTCTCAAGGTGTTTTTTGGAAGTTTAGTATGCAATAACAAGTTGGTACGAATAGACGGAAAAGGAACTCTCAAACCATTGTATTCAAAGAAAAAAGTACAATTATTAGCCCAGACCGATTTTCTTCCCACCAGCATAAAATTGAAAACACTTTTTAAGTACTGCCGGGTATCCTGGGATGAATTTATTTTAAAGTTTGAATCTTTCAGGAACTATCAGGACGAAACAATAAAAAAATTATCGGGAGGAGAGAAAAGAATCCTTTCTACCTGGCTGATTTTAAAAAGTCCTTCAGATTTTGTCATGCTCGATGAACCGTTTACTCATCTTGCCCCTATTTATAAGGAGATCATTAAAAATGAAATCCTGGTCGAAAAGGACAACAAAGCGATACTTTTGACCGACCACCTGTATAAAGATCTTATTGAAATTTGCGATGAGCTTTATTTACTTAAAGATGGTTGCACAAAACCTATTAACGGTCTGGAAGAATTAAAAACAGCAGGATATATCAGTAATTTCTAATATTCAAAATTCCCGTGTTCACTTTTAATGCTTAGTTTTTTAGTATTTGACTCCTCAACCCTACCAATGATCTTCGCATCAATATCAAAAGATTTCGATATTTGGATGAGCTTTTCAGCAGTTTCCGGAGCAACATATAATTCCATCCGGTGTCCCATATTAAATACCTGGTACATCTCTTTCCAGTCGGTTTTACTTTCCTGCTGAATCAATTTAAAAAGAGGCGGGGTTTTAAAAAGATTGTCTTTAATAATATGAAGCTTATCGATAAAATGAAGGATCTTCGTCTGTGCTCCACCACTGCAATGAACCATTCCATGTATGTTTTCACTTCCTATATCATAAAGGATTTTTTTAATCACTGGCGCATAGGTCCGGGTTGGAGAAAGTACAAGCTTTCCTGCATCAAGTGGACTATCTTCAACTTTATCGGTTAGTTTCTTAGTTCCGGAATACACTAATTCTTCGGGAATAGAGCTATCAAAACTTTCCGGGTATTTTTCCGCAAGTATTTTCGAAAATACATCGTGACGGGCAGAGGTTAATCCATTACTTCCCATTCCGCCATTATATTCTTTTTCATAAGTAGCCTGTCCAAAAGAAGCCAGACCAACAATCACATTTCCGGGTTTGATATTGGCATTATTGATCACCTTATCTTTTCGGATCCTTGCGGTTACTGTGGAATCTACTATAATAGTTCTCACCAGATCACCCACATCGGCAGTTTCCCCTCCGGTAGAATGAATTTCGACCCCAAAATCCTTCAATTCGGCAATAAGTTCTTCAGTCCCATTAATGATAGCTGAAATCACTTCGCCCGGAATTAGATTTTTATTTCTTCCGATAGTTGAAGAAAGAAGAATATTATCTGTAGCTCCCACACAAAGCAAGATCATCGATATTCATAATAAGCGCATCCTGAGCGATCCCTTTCCAAACCGAAAGATCTCCGGTCTCTTTCCAGTACATATAGGCAAGGGAAGATTTGGTGCCGGCGCCATCGGCATGCATGATCAAACAATGCTCATCACTGCCGGTCAAATGATCAGGTACAATCTTGCAAAATGCTTTCGGGAAAAGGCCTTTATCCACATTTTTGATCGCGTTATGGACATCTTCTTTTCCTGCGGAAACACCCCGTCCTGAATATCGCTTGCTTACTTCTTTACTCATGAGATTTTACTTAGAGGTATCAAAGATAATTAGTTTAAACAGTTCTGGTAAATTCTGCGAAATTTTAAATAAAAAAGCCACGCTTTTCAGCGTGGCTTCAAAATATTCCTTTTTACATAAAATTATCTTGTAAACAACAACTCTCTATATTTGGTCAATGGCCAAAGTTCATCATCCACAAAATTCAAGTTTATCACAATGATATCTTATCTCTTCGAAGTAAGGTTTCACATCATCGCAATATGCGAATGCTTTTTCCTCAGCATCCTCGATCTTATTAGCAACTTTTCTCGCTTCGATCATCGCATTAACATTAGAGTTGATACTTGCAATATGAGCCGAAATACTTTCAATAATCTCCAGTTGCTCTTTCGCATGTCTTGCAAAATCATTGTATAAATCTCTTTAAGTCCGCGTACATTTTCAATTAAGATATTCTGATAACGAATAGCCGTAGGGATCACATGATTTCTGGCAATATCCCCAAGAATACGTCCTTCTATCTGAATTCTCATCGCATATTCTTCCAGTTCGATTTCATGACGAGCTTCGATCTCGATCTTGTTCATAACTTCCAATTCTTTGAAAAGTGCAATAGTTTTCTTACTATACCTGTGCTTTAAGAGCCTCTGGTGTAGTTTTATTATTACTTAGTCCACGTTTTTTAGCTTCTTTTTCCCAGGCTTCACCATAACCATCTCCTTCAAAACGGATATTTTTAGATTTTTTGATATATTCTCTAAGAACATTAAAGATGGCATCATCCTTCTTCATTTTCTTATCCTTAATAAGCTTATCTACTTCTACTTTAAATTCTTTAAGCTGCTTGGCACGATAGTATTTAATACAGTCATTGGCATTGGCACAGTTGGCAGTGAACCAACCGCTCGAAATTCAAATTTATTTCCTGTAAAAGCAAAGGGAGAAGTTCTGTTTCTATCGGTATTATCAAGAAGAATTTCAGGGATTTTACCAACAACATTTAGTTTAAGATCAGTTTTTTCCTCTGGCGAAAGTTTACCATCGGTCACTTTTTCAAGTTCATCCAAAACCTTGGTTAGCTGAGAACCAATAAATACTGAAATAATTGCCGGAGGTGCTTCATTTGCTCCCAATCGGTGATCATTACAGGCACTTGCGATAGATGCTCTCAATAAATCTTCATAATCATGAACCGCTTTTATGGTATTGATAAAGAAGGTAAGAAACTGAAGATTTTTCATTGGTGTTACCCGGAGATAACAATTGATACCTGTATCTGGTCGCAAGAGACCAGTTATTGTGTTTACCACTACCATTGATTCCGGCAAATGGTTTTTCATGCAACAAGACACTTAAAATTATGTCTTTCCGCAACTTTTTCCATCACATCCATGATCAATGAATTATGATCAACCGCAAGATTAGCTTCTTCAAAAATAGGAGCAAGTTCAAACTGATTTGGTGCCACTTCATTATGACGTGTTTTAACCGGAATACCCAGTTTCATACATTCTATTTCAAGATCCCTCATAAAAGCGATCGCTCTGGAGGAATAGATCCAAAATAATGATCATCCAATTGTTGACCTTTAGCCGGTGAATGCCCTAAAAGAGTTCTTCCGGTAAGAGTAATATCAGGTCTTGAAGCGACAAGAGCAGTATCAATTAAAAAATATTCCTGCTCCCAACCAAATGTAGCATTTACTTTTTTAACATTTTTATCAAAATATTTCACAACATCTGTTGCCGCATCATCAACTGCCTGCAATGCTCTTAACAAAGGAGTTTTATTATCAAGGCTTCACCTGTATAGGAAACAAAAATCGTAGGAATACAAAGAGTGTTCCCCATATAAAAGCTGGAGAAGTAGGATCCCAGGCGGTATAGCCACTTGCTTCAAAAGTATTTCTGATTCCTCCACTTGGAAAACTGGAAGCATCAGGTTCTTGTTGCACTAATTGGCCTCCTCCAAATTTTTCAATTGCCATTCCTCCCCTAATGGTTCAAAAAAAGAATCATGTTTTTCGGCAGTAGCTCCTGTTAATGGCTGAAACCAGTGAGTATAATGTGTTACTCCTTTAGAAATCGCCCATTCTTTCATTCCTGTGGAAATATGATCGGCTACATTCCGGTCAATTTTTTTGCCCGTACTTCATGCTTCCAGTCACATTTTCAAAAGCTTCTTTAGTAAGAAACTGTCTCATAACAGTTTCATTAAATACGTTACTGGAGAAAATTTCTGATCTTCTTCCGGGCTCATCAATCCTAACAGGCTTGCGGTTTAAAGTTTCTTTTAAAGCTTGAAATCGTAAAGTTGACATATGTGTTGTTGTTGATTTTAAAATTTGATATTGAACATTTTACCTTTATAAATTCAATTTTTCTAATTAAAAAGTCGGTCTATATACTATTTAACCGACTTTGAAATGCGAATATAATATTCTGCAATGAGAAATTACAAAATTTTCCCATAAAAATTACAAGTTAAAAACACAATCCCCTATTGATAACAGGGGTGTAATTACAATATTTATTAATTTATAAATTTTCACCCCTATTTTTTGAGGGTGTTACATATTTTAGATGTTTTAATTGACTAATTAGGAATTTTGGAAAAATAATTAATTACAAGCTAATTTAAACCGAAGTAGATCTGTTTGGAGTAAGTAGTGCCACTCAGAATCTAAGCTTCCAAGTAAATTTTCAGAAAAGCTAGGGGAGGTTGCAAAGGCTTCTTTTTGAAGGATTTTCAACCATTGAGGCAAAAGCTCAGCCTTCAAAATGTATATTAAACTCTGTATTTATTATTCTAATTTTCAACAAATCTCGAAATCTGGAAAGTTTTATAAGCAGATAGTAGCCCACATCCAGGTCATGGTATCGCGACTAGCAAGGAAGATCAGGATTTCTGGCCTGGATTTGAAAAATTAAGGTGTGATTTTAAAGCTGACTTTTTTAATTAATAAACGTCAGAGATACGAATACGGCGTAGGCCGCGAAAAGCAAAAATCCTTTATATCTGCCTATCTCAAGTTGCTTTGGAAGAAATGCTAAAGGTGTTAGAACAAAAGCTATAGCAAGCATCCAGATCATATCGTTCGATAGGATCTCAGAAGATTTGAGAACAATTGGCTGAATTAGCGCAGTAATCCCCAAAACCGAGGCAATATTAAAAATATTAGAACCAATCAGGTTTCCAAGTGATATTGCTTTTTCCTTTTTCAATGCAGCAATAAGAGAAGCAGCAAGTTCGGGCACACTCGTTCCTACAGCGATTATGGTTACCGATATAACCCGTTCACTTACCCCTAGCTGAGTCGCAAGTTCCACTGCTCCTTTTACCAGTAATTCAGAACCACCCCAAAGCGCTAAAATTCCAATTAACAACCAGATGATCATTTTGAAATTGGAGACAGTTCGCAGGCTTTCATCTACTTCCTCCAGGATAATCTCATCTTTTTTTCTTGACCTTCTAATTAAAAGAAAAAGGTATATCGCAAGACCTACAAGCAAGAGCAAACCTTCAATTCTACTTATCTCCCCCTTGCTCGAAAGAAAATAGTAAAGTACAATTGAAAACACCATCATGACAGGCCAGTTGATCCTGTAAAAATCCCGATCTATAACCAGAGGAGTGATCATCGCTGTGATTCCCAATACAAGGCCGATATTGGCAATATTAGAACCAATAATATTTCCCAGTGAAATATCTGAAAATCCATTAATAGCAGCCTGCAGACTTACCAGTAATTCTGGTGCGGAGGTAGCAAAAGATACCACAGTAAGTCCAATTACCATTCTGGAAATATCCATTTTAAAAGATAATGCGACTGAGGATCTCACCAGAAACTCTCCTCCTACTACCAATAAAACGAAACCAATAAGTAAAAAGACTATACTCATAGATCAATTTTTGACGAAGATAGAAGAAATGCTCCAATTATACCCAAACTAAAAATCTAACTATTTTTATAGTTTACCAACTATTTTTTTCGTTATATTTGAATATATGAATTTTTTAGAGTCGAAATAGATGGAAAAATTAACCAATAAAGAAGAAGAAATAATGCGGGTTCTCTGGGAACTGGATAAAGCATTCGTCAAAGAAGTTTTAGCCGAACTAAAAGACCAAAAATTACATTATAATACTGTTTCTACCATTATAAGGAACCTGGAAGAAAAGGGATATGTCTCCCATACCGCTTATGGTAAAACCCATCAGTATTTTCCTGTTGTAAGCAAGGAGAAGTACCGGAAACAATTCATGAATATGGCAACCAAGCGATTTTTTGATAATTCTTATAAGAATGTCGTTTCATATTTCGCTAAAGAGGAAAAGATAAGTGCAGAGGAATTAAGAGAGATCCTGGAGATCATAGAAAACAGGAAGAAATAATGGAAGATCTTTTAATTTATTTGATCAAAGCATCGGCATTGGTAGGAATCTTTTTTTTGAGTTACGTTCTGCTTCTCAAGAAAGAAACAAGTTTTGAACTCAACCGAAAATTCCTTTTCGGTGGACTTCTCGCTTCCGCTATTCTGCCTGCCGTCTATTTTACCAGGACCGTTTTTGTAGAAGCTCCTGCCACAGCCGTAAATTTCATCTCTTCATCCACAACTACAACAGTGTTGGAGCCAGAAGCAACTATGAACTGGTGGACTATTTCAGGATATTTCTACCTGGCGATCACTGGTTTCTTTATGCTAAGGTTTCTACTCCAACTCATATCTGTATTAAGAATAATTATTTTCCACAAAAAGGAAAGCCGGGAAGGATTTCAGTTTATTAAAACCAAAGAAGCCCACCTCCCCTTTTCCTTCTTCAACTATATTGTATATAATCCAGAGAACCACTCCAAAAAAGATCTTCGGCTTATTCTGGAGCATGAAAAGGTGCACTCAAGACAGGTACATTCTGCAGATATACTTTTAGCCAACCTGGCACAAAGCATTTTATGGATTAATCCCTTCGCCTGGTTCTATAAAAAAACTATCGAACAGAACCTGGAGTTTATTGCAGACCGGGAAACAGTTTCTAATAAAGCTGAAATTAAGGAATATCAGCGTGCGCTTGTAAAAGTCTCCATAGCCGAGCTCAGACCGGCACTCACTAATCATTTTTATCAATCATTTATCAAAAAACGAATACTTATGCTTAATTCTAAAACACCAACTCACAGTCCTGCCTGGAAAATTAGTCTTATTACACCTATTATATTTGGCTTTATGCTTCTTTTTAATGTGGAAACTGAAGCGCAAATTATTGAAAATGATGAGCCGCAAACTTCTCAAGTTAAGCTTCAGGAAAAGGAAGTGTCCATAACAATAGATAAGGAAACGACCAAAGAAGCTTTAGAGTCAATGACTAATTTTCTGAAGGAAAGAGATATAGAGATAGATCTTGATAATGTATCCTATAACAAGGGCCTTTTAACTTCCATAATCTTTAATTTTCTCGATAAAACTACAGGAAATAAAGGAATGATGAAGAGAAATGACCCTAAGGGTATAAAACCTTTTAAATTCTACAGGAAATCAAATGGCGAAATTGGGGTTGGGGGAATTGAAAATGAAAAAGTCTTTACTTCTTCTTCCGGGAAAAATATTTCTTCGGCTACCTCTTTTTCAGATTTAGGCCCTGAACCTCTTTACATCATCAATGGAAAAGAATTAAAAGCTTCCCGTTTAAAAAATAAATTCATAGCAATTGAATCGGAAATTGAAATTCTGGATGGGTCTGAAGCTGTAAAACGTTTCGGTAAAAAAGCTGAAAATGGCGCGGTCATCATTCCTGAAGCTCATATTATAAGAGATTTTAATAAACGCATGAAGGAACTTGATAAACAAACTACCTCTTTTAGTGGCAAATATATTATGGTAGGAGACCAGGGAAAACCTAATTTTCTTACTGTTAACACCACTAAAGAACCTGGGAAAAGTATAAATGCCACCTTTCAGAACTTCAGTTCAAAAAATAAGCCGCTGGTTATAATAAATGGAGAAAGGGTAAAAAGTAACAACTGGAAGTCTGAAACCGACCCTGAGAACGTGGAACAGGTATATGTTCTAAAAAACAAACAAGCAACTAAAACATATGGAAAAGCAGGGAAAAATGGAGCGATTATTATCGAAACGAAAGATTTTGAGAAATCCAATGCCCCGGCTGAATATGAATTCATTAAGACCGATTCCAGATCATTTACTTTTGAATCTGCTGGCGATATTCCCGCAGTAAATATGGAGAATTCCAATGTGGTAATTATGAGCCGGAACAAACCCATTTATGTATTAAACGACAAAATACAGGGGGAAGATTTTATTGCTAAAGAAATAGAACCCGCCAATATTGCAAAAATAAATGTTCTAAAAGGAGATCTGGCTATCGAAAAATATGGTGAAAAAGCAAAAGATGGTGTTATACAGATTTTCACTAAAGATTATATGGGTGATACTTCAAGTCCTGTGGAATCTAACCTCTTTTTTGTTAATTCTAAATATACAGATGAAGCTTTGGAAAGTATGAAAACTCAAATGATGGAGAAACTGGAACTTGATGTAAATTTTTCTGAAATAGAAAGAAATTCGGAAGGACTAATCACCTCTATTAAAATCAATGCAGTATCTGCCGATAATAAAAAAGCTTCAGCAACATTTAAAAATTCTGATGGTATTCCACATATCCTGATAGGATTTACCGAGAAGGATAATTTAGTCATTACCAGTAATAAGATAAAATAGATAATCCTTTAAAAACAGAAAAAGCCGTTTCCATTGAAGCGGCTTTGTTTATTTATAACTAACTGATCTTTAATTATTCGATATATTTGAATAAACCGACCTAAAATGAAAAAGAAACTTTTTAAAGCTTTGTCTAAATTTAATAAAGCCGTTCTTCCCAGCTATTCAAAAAAGGGTTTGGATCTTCAAAAGGCCAGTAAACTACAAATGGCCATCATTGGATGGAAACTCTGGGTCACTAAAAACTCGCTGGATTAAGAGTATTTTATTAAGGAAGCCACCTCATAATTTTTTAACCTATCGGCTCCTTTAAGAAACTCCAGTTCTACAAGAAAACTACACTGTACTATGTCGCCTCCGCATCTTTCAATAAGCTTACAGGTTGCAGCAGCTGTTCCCCCCGTGGCAAGCACATCGTCATGTAACAATACCTTTTCACCTTTCTGTATGGCATCCTGATGGATCTCCAGGGTATCGGTGCCGTATTCCAATTCATAATTTTCAGTATGAGTGTTGTGCGGTAATTTCCCAGGCTTTCTTACGGGTATAAATCCGGCCTCCAGTTTTTCAGCCAGAAGCGTGGCGAAGAAGAACCCTCTGGATTCAATCCCAACCACTTTATCTATTTTCCGGTCTCCTAAGTTTTTAAGAAATAAGTTTACCGCCAGCTTCATAGCCTCAGGATCCAATAACAGTGGGGTGATATCTTTATAGGTTACTCCCTTCTTTGGGAAATTGGGTATATCTCTTATATATTGATCTAAATTCTTCATAAATTAAACGGTCACTGTATGATTTAAATACTTTCTGAATGGTAACATTTCCTTATAAATTTCGATTAGCTTTTCCTGAAAATCATCTTTAATAATTTCCTTTTGGGTTAAATCATGTTTTACCGCAAAACTCTTATTTCTTAAAAGATCAATATGGCGGTGATCTTGAGAATATCCTTTAGGTGCAGTTTTTAGTTTTTCATCGTCTATAAGCTCTACAAAATTCGTTTTAAAAGAGGGTTTGTTTAAAATTTCTGTTAGCTTTTCGCCATCATAATCTATTCCTGCCCGTATGCTATCAAGTCGGTCTTTAGAAGGTCTGTAGAAGCCGCCAGCGACAAAATTTTCGTTGATGCCAATATGAATATAAAAATCTCCCTTTCCTTTTTCTTTGTCAAGGCCGGCCCCAAAATGATCTTTATAGATTGGTTTATTGGGCTGAAACATAAGATTATTATTGATTCGGTTGATCGCCTTTTTTCCCGTTGTAGGTGAATAATTGGGATCTATCCTGGAGAGTTGAATATCAAGTTCATTAAGCCATCGAATATAAAAATCCCGTACCTCGTGATATTCTTTACGGTGCGCATCCATCCATTCCTTAGAGTTATTCTTATTTAGTTCCCGAAGGAATTCAAATAATCTTGAAAAGCTCATTTTTTTATTTTAAAGATATTAAAATGAAAGGAAGAAACTGTTGTTTTTGGTGATTTCGGTTTAAACAGGCCTCAATACTTATAAAATATAATCATTCATTCCCCTCCTGGGCATTTATAGAGTTAACTACTTTAGGAATTTCAGCTTCTGAAGATCAACTTATTGCATTCATCATAAATTGAATAGAGTTAACAAATCAAACCATAAATCTATATATTTAATGAAGACCTAATCCATAAACTACAACGCAAAATGAAGTATCAAAAGCTCGGGGAGTTTATATATCTCCCACCTAAAGAAGGCGCCCCTCTACGAGGAAAAAAAGATGTCAAGTTTAATTATTATTTGTCTAGTAGGGTGAATGGAAAACTGATCGATATTGATATCACCACAAAACTCTTTGATGATGATGATATGTATATTCGCAAGGCGTGCTATAAGGTGAGACTTTCAGATATTGAAAGCTGTGTAAAGGAAAATCTTATAGACCATATGCGCAGCCTGGGGATGGAAGAAGAAAATATACCTTCCTCCCTTATCAACATGGGTATAACCAGTCATGCGGTAAAATGTCTCACAAAAAATTCCTATAAAGCAAGCTATTAAGCACTATTATTGCGCTCTCCGTTCAGAGTGAACTATGCTTTAAATGAATCCATCATCTTCTGATACTTACCTATATAGGTTTTAAGAAGACAGGTATTTAAACTTTTGAAATCACCTTTTTTAGTTTATTGCCGATCTCCGTTGCAATTCCTTCCAATTCCCTATTCTTAACAGCCTGCATGGAAGCACTAGGATCCACTGCTGCAACCTCAATTTGTCCATTCTTTAGTTCCTGAACAATCACATTACAGGGCAGCATTGCACCAATTTTATCTTCAGCTTCTAAGGCTTTATGAGCAAAAGGGGCATTACAGGCGCCAAGAATTCTATAATTCTTAAAGTCTAAATCAAGTTTCTTTTTGAAAGTTTCGGTAACATTAATCTCTGTTAGCACACCAAAGCCTTCCTTTTCAAGTTCTTCTGTAACTTTTTGTATAACGTCGTCAAATTTACCTTCTACTGTCTTATTAAAATAATAGCTCATAACTTATAATTTATATTCAGATTAAAGATAAAAAGACCGAGAAAGGAAATCAGTAATAAAGGTTACACTTGGCTAAATTTTAACGTCTCAGTTATAATTATAAGTCTTTCCATGCTTACAGCCAGCATAACTACAATAATCCGTTTAAAGACCAATTATAGTTTAGATGAAATGTGACTGCATGTACCGAAGTCAAGACAATGGCTTCATGGATTTTATCCTGATGGGGAATACCAATCTTATCCCATCAACCTCCCCCGAATGCGGGTAAAAATGCCACCTCATCACCTTCTTTTAATTGAACTTCTTTAGCTAAATTATGATTCACCGCTATTTGTACCGAATCAGAATCAGAAATCCTGTATTTCGTAAGTTGCAGTTCTTTCAGGTCTTTTACTAAAGCTCCCTGCTCTAGTTCCAGAACCTCTTCTGTTTTACCGGCTGACTCCGCAATCATTCCAAAATATTTTATGCTTACTTTCATTCTTTTTCCATTTGCATTAATAATTCAACATCTTCGACGGTATCCACATCAAAATTTCCCTTTTCGAATGTTACGGTCTGAAAATTAAAATTTGCTTTGTAAATTAATTTCTTAGCCCCCTGATCTCCTTCGAGTTTTTGCAAATCTAAAAAGGCTTCACTGGAGAAAATCGCTGGAACGCCAACATTTCTGGCATATTCTGAAAAAGTCGCTTGAGAATTACTTTTCATCTGAACTTTTATTAATTTCTGAATATTCTCGCTGGTTACAAACGGCTGATCTGAAAGCAGGATCAGCAGATGCTCCAGACCATTTTTCAGTATAAGTGACTTTTCAATGCCTTCCCTAATACTTGAAGCCATACCTTCCTGCCAGTTATTATTAAGAACAACCTCGAAATTTCTGAGCTCCAACTTTTCATTGATCTCACTTGAATTTGCTCCTAACACCAATACTTTTGAATCAAAAGCTATGGAGTTAGCAACGTCAATAATATGCTGTAGAAGAACCTTGCCCCTGAAAGTCACCAATTGTTTCGGATAACCGAGTCGGCTGGAAGAACCCGCAGCCAGAATCACTACACCTATTTTAGCATTATTGATCAAAGCTTCACCTCTTTAAATTCATTAGTCTGCTTTTCATGAATTGGCTCCGACTTTTCCCTTAGTGGTCTGGCCCCGGTCTTTGTTAACACAGATTGAATTTCGGCCAAAATAGAAAGCCCGATTTCCGCAGGGGTTTCAGCTCCAATTTCAAGCCCCACCGGGGCGTGAATTTTATCCAGAATCTCCTTTTTCAGGTCGTATCCTTCAACTTCCAGTTCAATAAGCATTCTTTGATATTTTTTTAACGGCCCTAATATTCCTATATATGGAATCATTTCCTCTCCTAAAAGCAGCTTTAATACCCTCAGATCATAATTATAATTATGACTCATCAACACAAAACAACTCCGTTTGTTGATCTTGATATTTTCCAGTGTCTCATCAGGTTTGGAAACTATGACCTTGCAGGATCCCGCAAAGCGTTCTTTATTTGCATGAGTAGGCCTGCCATCGGTAATTAGCACCTTCCAGCCAAGCAGATCAGCCTGCCGCGCAAGGATCTGGGCATCATTCCCAGCACCCACTAAAATCAAGTTTACCGGTGGCTGATAATTCTGAATAAAAACATGCTGGGTCTCTCCTTCAACCGAAAATTCCGCGAAATGAGGTTTATTATTTTTAAACGTCCATTGAGATTGTTCAATAATCAAATCAAACAATTTCTTGTCCGGTTGCTTACCCCTTAGATCGAAATTTTCATTAATTACCAGTGTGGTCCCCGGCTGTTCTTTTGATTTATTCAAATTAAACCGCACCACGATAGCTAAAGGATCATTCTGAGCGGTCACCGTTTTTAGCAAGTCACAAGGATTCAACTGATCCTGGTAGTCTAATGGCTCAAACAATACCTGGATGATCCCATTACAACCCAACTGAGCACCGATCACCGCATCATCTTCATCGCTGGTATCGTAAGTAACCAGTTTATTTTTTTGCTGATGCAGGGCATGAAGAGCCTTTCTCAGTGCATCTCCTTCGAGACATCCACCACTGATCGCTCCGGTAATATTACCGAATTCATCCACAAGCATCCTGGCACCGGCTCTACGGTAAGAGGAACCTTCTACGTGAACTACAGTGGCGAGGATACTTTCTGTTCCCTTGCTCTTTAGCAGTTCATATTCAGCTATGATAGCATCCAGCTCTCTCATACAAAAGTTGCTTTTAAATGTTTGACTGTATTCTTTATTTTAGCAGCAGCCTCTTCGATCTCAGAAACTGTAGTGTTTCTTCCCAAACTGATCCGTAAGGACGAAAGCGCCAATTCATCGCTAAGTCCCATTGCTTTTAAAACATGTGAGGCTTCAACCGTATTCGAAGTACAGGCAGAACCACGAGAGATAGCGAGTGTATTTAATTTTCTTAAAAGTTGGTTGCCAGCAATATTTTTAAAAGAAATATTCGTGGTATTTGGAAGTCGGTTGGCATTCTTAGAATGGATCTTCACCTCATCAATTTCTAATAGAAAGTTTTCCATTTTGTTTCTCAGGTCCTTTATTCTGGCCGACTCTTGTTCAATTTCAGTAATCAAAATTTCAGCAGCTTTCCCAAAACCAACGATTCCCGGAACATTTAATGTGCCGGGACGTAATCCCTTTTCCTGCCCCCCGCCAAAAATTTTAGGACCAACTTCCAGCTTATTTTTGTTATTGATATACATAGCGCCGCAACCTTTGGGTCCGTAGATCTTATGAGAAGAAAAGATCGCCAGATCTAGATTCAAATTATCCAGAATAAGCGGAATCTTCCCTACGGCCTGTGTAATATCGCTCATTAAGGTCACACCTTGATTATGTACGATTTTTTCAATCTCTCTCATCGGGTGTATGAGGCCGATTTCATTATTCGCCAGCATAAGGCATACAAGAATCGTTTCAGAAGTTATGGAATCCTCCAATTCCTTTAGATCTATATTTCCTTCAGCATCTACACCTAAATAAGTGATCTTAAACCCCTGAACATTTAAAGCATCCATCGTGTCCAGAATGGCTTTATGTTCCGTTTTGCAGGTAATGATATGATTTCCTTTACTTCTATTTCTTTCGCAAAAACCAAAAAGGGCAAGATTAGCGGATTCGGTAGCTCCCGAAGTAAAAGTGATCTCGGTGGGTTTACACTTCAGTAATTTTGAAATCTGTTCTCTCGAAATATCCACAGCTTCCCCGGCATCCCACCCAAAAATATGGTCACTACTGGCATTGCCAAACTTTTCGGTAAAATACGGCAACATGGAATCCACCACCCGGGGATCAACAGGAGTTGTGGCATTGTAGTCCAGATAGATTTTCTTTTTAGGATGCATTCAAAAAAAGCGTTATATATTTATGTATATATCGATATATAAATTTAAAAGGCAAAAGACTAATCTTAAGCCTTTTATTCTATTTTAAAACCTTAATCAATTCTTCCTGCTGATTTACCAGTTCATCTATTTTATTCTGCAGGTCCTCGAATTCTTTAATCACTTTTAACGCATGGGGAGTAACTTCGGCCCCACCACCATGCTGTCCACCTTTTTTCAGAATAACCAAAGGTTCCTCGGAATGCTGGTTCAGCCTCTGGATAATATCCCAGGCTTTTTTATAGGACATATGCATTTGTCCGGCAGCTTTTGAAAGCGAACCCTCTTTTCGAATTCGCTTTATAAGTTCATTTGGCCCAGGTCCATAGAACTTTTCCTCACCATCCTCAACCCAGCATTTAACTTTGATCTTTTTCATATTAAATCAAAGTATTATCAAGTCTTAAATTCAGTACTTTTCATCTCATTAATAAACGGCTGCTTATAGAACCTTTTTCCGGTAGCTTTATACAGCGCATTTGCCAAAGCACCCATTATAGGAGGAAACGGTGGTTCTCCCAATCCCGTGGGATCTATTCCATTTTCAACAAAATGAACATCAATACTTTTTGGCGCTTCCTGGTGACGTATTAATCTATATTTATCAAAATTGCTCTTTTGAGGCTTTCCATCTTTGAAGTTCATCTCGCTATAAAGCGCATGACCTATTCCATCAATAGTACCTCCTTCCACCATATTTTTAGCGGCATCTGGATTTACTACTATACCACAATCTACGGCGCAAGTAACTTTATCAATTATGGGTTCGTTATTCTTTAGCGTCATATCGAGGATCTGCGCTACATAAGAATTATGACAGTAATAAGCAGAAACTCCCCGGTTTAAACCTGAGTTACCCTTATTCCATCCGGATTTATCGCGAACCATTTTAAGGACTCCTGCATAACGCGCCGCATCATAATCATTTTCGTCACCAACGGGATCTTTTTGGGCCCGATCCAGCATATCCAAACGGAACTGAATAGGATCTTTACCCATTTCTTCAGCCAGCTCATCTAAAAATGACTGTTCCGCACCGGCGATAAAATTCGATCTTGGTGCCCTAAATGCTCCTACCGAAATATTTGATGCCAGCGTCCAGCTTTCAGCTAAGTAATTATCGATCGCCCCCGCAGGAAAACGATTCGCAAAAAGCGGACTTTCAGGAATTCCTCCGGCATTTACATGAAAAGCGGTAAGTTTATTATTTCCATCTAAAGCAGCGCGATAGGTCACGTGGTAAGCAGGACGGTAAACCCCATTGGTCATATCGTCCTCCCGGCTATAAACGAGCTTGATGGGGGTACCCATTTTTTGAGAAATTACAGCAGCCTCTACAAGAAAGTGCCCGTAAAGTCGACGACCGAAACCGCCCCCCATCCGGGTCATTTGAATGTCTATATCTTCAAGATCAAATCCTAAACGTTTATTAACACTTTTTTCGGCAAATTCAGGAGTTTGAACAGGGCCGAGTAATTCAGCCTTATCATCGGTTACATCCGCAAAAAAGTTCATCGGTTCCATGCAATTGTGCGCAAGGAAAGGACAGGTATACGAACGTTCAATTACCCTAGCCGCATTCTTAAAAGCCTTTTCAGGATCACCATCCTTTCTTACGACTTCAGATTTTTTAGATCCAGCTTCTGCCATCAGGGTAGTATGAATATCACTATTTTCCAAACCTGTGGCATCCTCTAAACCTGCAGATTTTTCTAAAATTTGAATTTGTTCGATAAGTTCCGGGTTTAGTTCCCACTCAACTTTTAATTCTTTTTTTGCCTGCATCACCTGCCAGGTAGATTCACCAACCACAACCACCAGTTTGGAAAATGCCGCAACATCACTCCATTCCTTCTCCATGTCTTCAGGGTAAGTATCTATGGTAAATACATCCTTGATGCCAGGCATGTCTTTTACTTTTTCGGCATCCATAGACTTAAACTGCATACCAAAAGCCGGAGGCTGCACGACCATCGCGATCAACATACCATCTTTATAGGTATCCAAACCGTAAAGAGGCTTACCTGTGACTATTTTCTTCGCATCTACATTCTTACGAGATGTACCAATTATTTTAAAGCTATCATTATCCTTTAATTCTACCTCTTCTGGAACTTCAACCTGGGCAGCCGCTTGGGCAACCTCACCGTAGCCGATAGTTTTATCACTACCCTTATGGTTGATCATTCCATTTTCAACTGTAAGTTCGGTTATTGGAACTTCCCATTGATTTGCAGCAGCGGTTAATAACATATGCCTGGCCGTAGCTCCAGCCATTCTTAAAGATTCCCAACCCTGACGGATGGACTGACTTCCGCCTGCAAGCTGACGGGTAAAAATATCTGTATTCAAAGGAGCCTGCTCAACGATCACATTGTTCCAGTCCACATCCAGTTCTTCGGCCACGATCATGGGCATAGAAGTTTTTACATTCTGACCGATTTCCGGATTTGGTGAATATATAGTGACAATACCGTTATCTCCTACTTTAAGATACCCGTTGAGTTCAAACCACTCGTCGGGCATTTGCATGGCTACTTCTTCTGTTCCTTCCGCTTCAGCTGCACGTTTACATGCCAGCCAGTTAAAGCCAATAATCAGTCCTCCTCCGGCTATGGAAACACTTTTTATAAAGGATCTTCTGCCTATACCTGTTTTTACTATACTCATTTTTCCGTGTTTTAGTTAGACTGACGATTATATCTGGGAGTTTGAAGCTGTTTTGATCGCAGCTTTTATTCTCGTGTAAGTTCCGCAACGGCAAATATTACCGTTCATGGCATTTTCAATTTCCGCATCGCTGGGGCTTGGATTACTCTTAAGTAATGCCGAAGCCGTCATGATCTGTCCTGCCTGACAATATCCACACTGAGGGACATCATGCTCCAGCCATGCTTTTTGAACCGGATGGTCTCCATTTTCGGAAAGACCTTCTATGGTAGTGATCTCATTATCTGCAGCTGCTGAAATAGGAAGCTGACATGATCTCACAGCAGAACCATTAAAATGTACCGTACAGGCACCACATTGGGAAATTCCGCAACCATATTTGGTTCCCACTAATTTCAAATGGTCTCTTAAAACCCAGAGTAAAGGAGTTTTGGGATCGACGTCAACCGAAAGGTTTTTTCCATTGATAGTTACATTGAATTCTGCCATGATCTAAATTTTTCTAAAATTTAATAATTTTTTTCCTATTATGTTCACTCTACCCTAGCATTTTTCTATTTTTAAAATGCATAGATTTCTGAAAATCAAATTATTATTGATCTTTATATGCAGACTCTATCTTAAGATCAATAAGAAATTAGAAAGCTTGATCCTTAATTCTTTCCTTTTGAAATTTATAACTAAAGGTTTTTTCAGAAGTTCGATACAAAAAAGATTAAAAAATATCAAAATTTCGGTTGACGACAATTTAAATCGAATGAGCTCTCTAAAAACAAAAACCCGGAAAATCCAATAATTTAAAGGGTTTTTAATTCAATTATAATTTTTGAAGTTGCTCTTTTCAGGAGTTTTGAAGACCGTCCTGGCAAAGGTCCGTTTTGAAGATCAACAAAAGAAACTTATTGCATTAAAAAACAAAAGCAAGCTATGTTATTTAGCTTGCTTTATTTCAATCTATTAATGATTGTTTTGTGACCTCGACAGGATTCAAACCTGTAACCTCCTGAGCCGTAATCAGGTGCGCTATTCAGTTGCGCCACGAGGCCTTTTATTACCCGCTCTGTGTTTTATAAAGCGGGTGCAAATATATTGTTTATTTTAAAATCTGAAAAGTTTAAATAGGATTTTTGGACTAAATTATTTCGGCACTTAAACCTTCCTCCTGTAATTTGGTGCAACGGGGTTTGAGTTCATTGTAAGGCCCTGTCTTTACAGTACATTTACCCTTATAGTGAACTAGAAGGGAACACTGTTCGGCCTGCTCCGGAGTATGATCACAAGCATAGATTAGACATTCTATAACATGATCGAAGGTATTATGATCGTCATTATAGAGAACGATCTCATTTTGCTTCTTATCTTTTGTCTTTGTTTCAACCTTTTCTAATAATTCTTCTTTTGTGCTCATCTTCATATTTTTCTCTTTCAACTTGATCCAAAGGTAATAAATTATGATAAAACCTTCAGCGTGAAAACTTTGCGGCGACCCAGTCGCTCCTTTGAAAATTTTCAACAAAGTCTAATCCTAACTTATTGCAGGCTTTCCTGATCACCGGTAAATCTTTTTCATAAAAACCACTAAGAAACAGATTACCCTTTGGCGATAGACATTTTTCGTATTCCGGAAGGTCCCTTAAAAGGATATTTCGATTAATATTTGCAAGAATCATATCGTACTCACGACCATCAAGCAATTCTGCTCCTCCTTCTTCAACGTTTATATGGTCACAAGCGTTTCGGGCAATATTTTCAAGCGTATTTATATAACACCAGTTGTCAATATCTATAGCATCGATCTCCGATGCTCCTTTTAAAGCAGCCAGAATAGCAAGAACTCCCGTGCCGCAACCCATATCCAGTACTTTTTTATTTTCCCAATCGTTTTTGAGAATATGCTGGATCATCATGTGTGTTGTAGCATGATGACCAGTCCCAAAGGACATTTTTGGCTCTATTACAATATCAAATTCTGTATCGGTTTTAGGATGAAAAGGGGCTCTTACACTACATTTCTCCTCTACAAGAATTGGAGAAAAGTTCTTTTCCCATTCCTCATTCCAGTTGAGCCGCTCCAGTTCAGTAATATCATAGGTAATCTCATATGCTTCAGACTGTAGAATATGAACTCCGGCCAGGATATCTTCTTCATATTCCTCCACGGGAATATACGCTGTGATTCCATCGTCATTTTCTATAAAACTCTCAAAGCCCAGGTATCCCAGTTCTGCAATTAGAATTTCAGAAGCCGGCTGGACCGGTTCTATCTTAAAATGAAATTCCAGGTAATTGCCGCTCATTTTAGAATGAATTAACTATCTCTACAAAATCTACCGCATTCAGACTTGCTCCCCCTATAAGTCCGCCATCTACATCCTCTTTTGCGAAAATCTCTTTAGCATTATTTGGTTTCACACTCCCCCCGTAAAGAATAGAGGTGTTATCTGCTATTTCTGATCCCACATTTTTAGCTAATTGTTCTCTAATGAATTTATGCATTTCCTGAGCTTGCTCGGGACTTGCTGTTTCTCCTGTTCCAATAGCCCAAACCGGCTCATAGGCAAGAATTATTTTACCCCATGCACTTTTTGGAAGATGAAAAAGACTTTCTTTTAATTGGTTCTCTACAAGCTGAAAATGCTTATCATTTTTCCTGTCTTCCAGTTCTTCTCCAAAACAAAAAATGACGGTCATTTCATTTTCTATGGCTGCTTCTACTTTTTCCTTCAAGAGTTCGTTTGTTTCATTAAACAAGGCGCGGCGTTCACTATGCCCAAGAATAACTGTTTCCACTCCTACACTTTTAAGCATTGCAGCTGATACTTCCCCTGTAAAAGCACCTTTTTCACTCTGGTGCATATTCTGTGCAGCCACAATCACAGGTGTGTCTTTTAACGCCTGGAAAACCGGATATAAGTTAGGAAATGAAGGAGCTACCATTACAGTAGCTTCTGGATCCTTTACCATTTGATTTTTCAGGTGACCTATAAGCTCTTCTGTTTCGGCAAGATCATTATTCATTTTCCAGTTACCGGCGACAATATTCTTTCTCATGGATATTAATTTTTGGTTGAATAGTTATATTCGAATGTTATTGATTCGGCATTAGAACAAATATAAATAAAGGAGGACGGATTAAGTCTTAAACCCAAGCTAAACCTTATCGATTTTAGAAGTTTTCAATAATCTTCTGAAATTATCTATAATTCGATATCAGATGCATCGAACCAGTGAACTTTTTGAGTAATGGTTCCATTATTCAGGATAAGAATCCCTGGATTTGAGCGCACAATGGTCTTAAGTGCGGTTTCATCAGTTTGATAAAAAGGAAAATTAAGATAAAATTCTTTCTTTAATTTATTTTGGAGTTTATTTCCCGATGCCGTGAGGCCAAGAACCATATAACCTTTTTCTTTGGCTTCTTCACTAAGTTCTTGTATGGCTTTATATCCGTCCAACTCGGTAGATCTGAGATTATAGGCAATTACCAAAAAAACTTTTGGAGCAGCAAGAACTTGCTGTGTGATATCTCCTTCCTCTCCTTCAATAACAAAATCATGTATTGGCGGCAATTCATTTTCCCCTTCCTGAGAAGTTTCCACTCCAATGAATTCACCCTCCACCTGCGGATAAGCGCCATTATTCTTGATTATCTTTTCTTCTCCATTCACCTTAAATTTCCAGCTGTAAATCACTTCTGCTTTTCTCGCTTCTTCAGGAAGCTTCATTTTTTCAGGAATATTATTTCCTATCTTATAAGGTCTGAAATCAAAAAGCGGAAGATGCATCAAAACATAATAGCAAAACCCAAAACAGGCAATGAATGAAGCAAAAATGATCCAGCGGTGAGAGGCAGGCGCAAAAACTGGTTTGATATATTTTTGGTTGAAAAATAAAACCAGAATAAGCAATAAGAGGACGACATCTTTATAAAAAGATTCCCAGGGTGTTAACGGAATTGCATCCCCAAAACACCCACAATCGGTTACTTTATTATAATAGGCAGAATAAAAGGTAAGAAATGTGAAAAATAGGATCATCAACAATAAACACCAGGAGGTGAATTTAGGCGCATATCCTATTAAAAGCATTATTCCCAGGACTAATTCAAAGATCACCAGCACGATCGCGATGATTAACGCGAATGGAATAAGAAACTGTATATCCAGTACCTGTTCACTAAAATATTCCTGAAGTTTGTATGAAAAGCCAACCGGATCGTTGAGTTTTATAAATCCTGAAAAAATAAAAAGAATCCCTACCAGAGCTCTGGCTATACCTACAATTGCTTTCATATTTAAGAATTATGCTTTTGTTTTCTCTTCGGCTTCCTGAAAATGAATCATCGCAAAGACTGAATAATTGATCATATCCTGGTAATTGGCATCAATACCTTCACTAACCAAGGTTTTACCTTTATTGTCTTCAATTTGTTTTACCCTTAACAACTTTTGAATGATAAGATCGGTTAAAGAACTAATACGCATATCACGCCAGGCCTCTCCATAATCGTGATTCTTATCCATCATGAGCTGTTTGGTGTCAGCAATTTTCTCATCATATAAACCTATGGCATCTTCAGGATTCAGGTCCGGCTGATCTGCAATACCTCTTTCTAGCTGTATGAGCGCCATGACTGAATAATTGATAATTCCTATAAACTCAGATTTCTCATCCTCATCTACCTTTCTTACAGAGTTTTCCTGTAGCTTTCTTATTCGCTGTGCTTTTATAAAGATTTGATCGGTAAGGGATGGCAGCCTTAAAATTCTCCAGGCACAGCCATAATCTTTCATTTTATTTAGAAACAAACTGCGGCAAACTTCAACCACCGCGTCGTATTGTTTTGAGGTATCCTGCATGAAGTAGATCTAATTTGCGTAAATTTCGGGCAAATATTTCAGATAGTCAAAGTTATTTCTCCTACTGATACAAACCTCGATTTTAATATGTTCATTAACTGCAAAGGGAATTTAATCGATCTTTCGGTACCCAGGGTAATGGGAATCATTAATATCACCCCTGATTCTTTTTATAGCGGAAGCCGTAAGAATTCTGAAGCTGACATTTTGGAAACGGCTAAAAAAATGCAGGAAGAAGGTGCAACTTTTTTAGATCTTGGTGCATATAGCAGCAGGCCGGGTGCAAAGGATATTTCTCCGGACGAGGAAATGGAAAGACTCATTCCCTCCATAGAAATGATTTTAAAAGATTTCCCCAATACCATCCTTTCTATAGATACCTTCAGGTCAAAGGTTGCTGAAGAAGCCATCCGGGCCGGAGCAACGATCATAAATGATATCTCAGCTGGAAAACTAGATGAAAATATGCTTCCGTTAATTGCCAAATATCAAGTCCCTTATATTATGATGCATATGAAAGGAACACCGCAAACGATGAAGAATCTTAACCAATATGAAGATCTTTTGAGTGAGGTTCTATTTTTTTTTTCAGAAAGGATAAAGGAGGCAAGAGAGTTTGGAATAAATGATCTTATCATCGATCCAGGTTTTGGTTTCGCGAAAAATATAGATCAGAACTTTGAATTACTCTCTAAGGCAAAACTTTTCGAGAACCTTAACCTGCCAATATTAATGGGACTATCCAGAAAAAGCATGATATATAAAAAATTAAATATTTCACCAGAAGAAGCTCTTAATGGAACTAGTGTTTTAAACACTTTCGCCTTAATAAATGGAGCAAAAATCCTGAGAGTTCATGAAGTAAAAGAGGCAGTAGAATGCATCAAATTAACACAGGAATTGATAAACTAATTTTAGATTTTCTATTTTTACATAAAACCCCTGCAATTTGGACATCATAGATCTTCGAATTCTCGATATCCTCGACATTGTTTTTGTAGCCCTCCTATTGTACTATGTTTACAAGCTGGTACGGGGAACTGCTGCGGTTAATATCTTTATCGGGATAGTTTTAATATACCTGGCATTCCTGCTCACCCAATTGCTTCAAATGGAGCTCCTAAGCAGCGTGTTAGGAGAATTTATAGGGGTGGGTGTTTTTGCACTTATCGTTGTATTCCAACAGGAAATTAGGAAATTCCTTCTTATGATCGGGTCTACTAATTTCACTCAAAAGGGAAGATTTTTCAAAAGTTTCAAATTCAATCGTGATGACCTTGAGTCTAATACCAATGTTGAGGCCATTGTAAATTCCTGTGAAGCTATGGGAAAGAGCTATACTGGAGCGCTGATGGTTATCCAAAAAAGCAATAAACTGGACTTTATAAAGAATACTGGAGACAAAATGAAGATCGAGCTTAATCAGCCTATTATTGAGTCTATATTCTTTAAAAACAGTCCGCTTCATGATGGTGCTATGATCATAGAAGAAAACAAGATCACTGCCACACGTGTAATCCTACCGGTTTCCAATGACAGATCAATTCCGCTAAGATTTGGATTAAGACACAGGGCTGCTGTGGGGATCACCGAGAAAACAGATGCTTTAGCACTTGTAGTTAGTGAAGAAACAGGGCAAACTTCTTACATAAAAGATGGACAATTCGTGATGTTTGAAACCATGGAAGAACTGGTGGAAAAGATGAAAGAGGATTTGAATTAAAGTGCCTCCTCAGCCTTAAATTGAACTTCATATAATTTCCTGTAATAGCCATCTGTTCTTTTAAGTAATTCTTTATGATTACCTATCTCAACTATCTCACCCTGGTCCATTACAATAATTTTATCAGCCTTTTTAATGGTAGCTAATCTGTGTGCAATGACAATAGAAGTACGGCCCTGTGTAATTTTATCAGTTGCATCCTGAATAAGTTGTTCGCTATAGGAGTCTACAGAAGAAGTAGCTTCATCTAGAACCAGTATACTTGGGTTGCTTACATAAGCTCTAAGGAAGGAAATTAGCTGTCGCTGTCCCGAAGAAAGCATGGCTCCCCTTTCTTTTACATTATAATAATAACCATTAGGAAGAGAATTTATAAAATCATGAATTCCAATTTGCCTGGCGGCATTAATTACATCTTCATCTGTAATATCGGGATCATCCAGGTTAATATTGTTCATGATCGTATCGGCAAAAAGGAAAACGTTCTGAAGAACCACTGCTATTTGCGACCTTAAAGACTTTAGTCTTATATCTTTAATATTGGTGCCGTCAACGCAAATTGTACCACTGTCAATTTCATAAAACCTATTTAGAAGATTGATGATTGTAGATTTCCCTGCACCGGTTGCTCCCACTATGGCAACAGTTTCCCCTGGATTTACCTTGAATGAAACCCCCTTGAGAACTTCTTCATTTTCAATATAGCTGAAATGTACCTCTCTGAATTCGATTTCGCCTTTAAGATCAGTCACTTCAATATCACCACTGTCTTCAATACTGGCTTCGGTATCTATAATTCCAAAGACCCTGTTCGCCGCAACCATCCCCATTTGTAAAGTATTGAATTTATCAGCAATCTGACGCAGGGGCCTAAAAAGCATCTGGGATAATTCTATGAAAGCAACAATAATCCCCAGTGACATTTCATCCCCCGCCACCACTCTTAATCCTCCAAACCATACAATAAGTCCAATGGTTATAGAAGTTGACATTTCAGCAATAGGAAAGAAAATAGAGTTATACCAAACAGTTTTAACCCAGGCTTTTCTATGCTTATCATTGATCTTTTTAAAGTTTGCATATTCAGTTTTCTCCCTTGTAAAAAGCTGAACGATCTTCATCCCCGTAATCCTTTCCTGAACGAAGGTATTAAGATTAGCTACCTGAGTACGTACTTCTTCAAATGCGAGTTTCATTTTCTTTTGAAAAACCCGCGTGGCATAAAGAATAAATGGAAGTACGGTTAAAACCAGCAAAGTTAGTTCCCAGCTTTTATAGAACATAACCCCAAGCACCACTATCATTTTTAACAAGTCACTTATGATCATAAATAGACCCTGACTAAAAATACTCGCAATAGTTTCAATATCACTAACAGCACGGGTTACAAGTCTACCAACAGCAGATTTATCGTAATAATTCATTTTAAAGCCAATCATGTGCTTAAAAAGCTTTACCCGAATATCCCTTACCACTTCCTGTCCCAGCCAGTTGGCATAGTAAATAAAAAAGAACTGGAATATAACCTCCAGGAGCAAAACCCCGAGCATTAGGCTAACGTAATAAACCAGATTATCGAAATCGGCAGAAATCAATGCATTATCTACTGTTTCCTGAAGTATAATTGGCCTTAAGACAGCGAAAAAAGAAACCAGAATAGCGGCTACTCCCACAAAATAAAAGATTCTCTTATAGGGATTTGTATATTTAAGCAAACGCTTAAACAAATCCATATCAAAAGCATTTCCACTTTTTGAAGCCATTTAGTCTAATCTTATATTTTCAGGATATTCAATCCTGGTTAAGTATAATCCATGAGCCGGAACCGATGCACCGGCCTCTCCCCTGTCTTTACTCTTAATCACTTCATGAATATGAGCAACAGGATATTTATTCTGTCCTATTTCTACTAAGGTTCCCACGATCGCACGCACCATGTTTCTAAGAAATCTGTCGGATGTAATATGAAAAACCAACTTATTCCCCTGAATTTTCCATTCTGCATGGTCAATTCTGCAATTATATGTTTTCACATCAGTCCGGCTGCGTGAAAAGCATTTAAAATTGGAATATTCTTTTAATGCAGAAGTCGCCTGATTCATTTTATCTAAATCCAGTTCTTTCTTGAGCAACCATGAATGATCAAAACTGAAAGCATCCTTTTCCTGAATTATTTGATATTCGTAACTCCTGGCTACAGCATCAAATCTAGCGTGAACATCTTTTTTAACCGGAAATATCTCTGCAATTGCTATATCCTTTGGAAGCATGGAATTCAGTTTATAATGAAGTTCCCTTTCATCTATTCCCGTTTCGAAATCAAAATGCGCGAACATTTGTTTTGCATGAACACCGGCATCTGTTCTCCCCGCCCCAACTATTTCTATAGAAGACCTTAAGACCCTACTCATCCTGTCTTCCAAAACCTCCTGAACGCTAATGGAATGAGGCTGATTCTGCCAACCATGATAGGCCTTTCCAAAATATGAGAGTTCTATAAAATACCTCAAGCTCCGCTTTATTTTTATATTAGCGAAATGCAAAGATAAGGCAATTATAAGAAGGAAAAGAGCTTTCCCTCGCCATCCTTTGTTAAACCAATTTTAAAAAAACCGACTTATTTTGAAAAGGATTTTGCTTCTTAGTGACACTCATGGGCATATAGATGATCGTATTTTGCATTACGCAGGGGAAGCTGATGAGATCTGGCACGCCGGAGATATTGGAAGTCTAAACGTAACCGATGAACTGAAAACGAAAAAGCCGGTGATTGCAGTATACGGAAATATTGATAACGCTACCATAAGAAAAGAATTTCCATTGAATCAACGTTTCTATTGTGAAGAAGTAGATGTTTGGATCACTCATATTGGAGGTTATCCGGGGAAGTATTCGCCTGCCATAAAAGAAGAGATCAAACAAAACCCTCCCAAATTATTCATTTCGGGACATTCCCATATTCTAAAAGTAATGAACGATAAAAATTTGAGACTTTTACATATGAATCCGGGTGCCGTCGGAAAACAAGGGTTTCATAAGAAAAGGACCATGCTTCGGTTTAAAATTGACGGAAAAGAGATAAAAGATCTGGAAGTTATAGAATTTGGATAATCAAAAAACCCGGAGCATTTACTCCGGGTTTTTCACGCACTAATACTACTAAGATGATAGGCTTATCGTAATCGATCTACAGATTTTACGAGATCTTCGTCCCTTTTGATGGCTTTATTAGCCAAAACAAGAAAAACGATAGAAATAATAGGAAGAACCATCCCAATACCTTTCTCCGAAATATCCATTTCTCCAGGTAAAGTTAGAGACCAATAAACAAACACTCCTAGTAAAAAAAAGTTCAATATTATATTAAGCCTTCCCAAAACGAACTGGAGCCGGCGATTTTTAAACATAAATATACTTACCATTGAAATAGCTGCCGATGCCAAAAACATTCCAAATATAAGCAATTGGTCCTGTGCAAAAACATCTTCTCCTGCTGAATTTTCCCAGATAGAAAACACAAAAATAAGTCCGGCACTAACGATCACCGCCAATAACAGGTAAATAGTCTGTATTCTTTGAAGCATACTTTTTTACTGTTTCGCGCACAAAAATAAAAGATTCTTTTTAGAAATCCTGTGTAAAAGTTTAAAATAAAGTTGTATTATTGCAAGAACATTTCGTAACCCATTCAATGTTGGTTACTTAAGTCTCCAAAACTTTTTGTTCTTCCTCGAGAAGTTTTAAAATCAATCCAAACAAAAAATTATTTTTACGCATACATGTTTGAAATTTCAGAATTAAAAGCTAAAAAGCTTCCTGAACTTAAGGAAATAGCTCAAACGCTCAACGTTCCTAAGTACAAGACTTTAAAAAAATTAGACCTGGTCTATCAAATACTTGATTATCAGGCATCAAACCCTTCTAAAGTCAAAGAAGCACTCACCGATGAAAATGAGGCAAAAGGGCAGAAAAAAACAAAACCTGAAAAATCAGGTAAAATAGGCAGCGACAAAAAGCCAGCAAGATCTTCTCAATCTACCAAGACATCTCACCCTAAATCATCAGGAAAAGATTCCTCGAGATCATCCCAAAAAGATGATAGTAGAAATACTGGGAAAAGTGAGAGTAACCGAAGTAGTTCTGGCAAAAAAGACCATCGTAGCCATAACGACAAGAACAATCGGAACGATAATCGTAATGATAATCGCGGGGACAATAAGAATAGTAACCGCAATGACAATCGTAACGATAATCGCAGCGATAATCGTAATGACAATAAAAAAGGCAACGGTAACCGTGACAATCGAAACCGCTACCGCGAGCCAGATTATGAATTCGACGCTATTATAGAAAGCGAAGGAGTTCTGGATATCATGCAGGACAATTATGGTTTTCTAAGATCTTCAGATTACAATTACCTTACTTCTCCCGATGATATTTATGTGTCTCAGTCCCAAATAAGACTTTTTGGTTTAAAAACAGGTGATACGGTACAGGGACAAATAAGACCTCCAAAAGAAGGAGAGAAATATTTTCCATTAATAAAGATCAATAAGATAAATGGTCTTGACCCACAAGTGGTAAGAGATCGTGTTTCTTTTGAACACCTTACTCCATTATTCCCAAAAGAGAAATTTAACATTGCCGAAAAGCAAAGTTCAATGTCGACCAGGGTAATGGATCTTTTTGCGCCTATAGGAAAAGGACAACGTGGGATGATCGTTTCCCAGCCCAAAACGGGTAAAACAATGTTGCTTAAGGATATCGCCAACGCAATTGCTGCGAATCATCCTGAAGTGTATCAGATCGTTCTTTTAATAGACGAACGACCTGAAGAGGTTACCGATATGCAACGTAACGTAAAAGGAGAAGTGGTCGCTTCAACTTTTGATAAAGAAGCACATGAACATGTTAGAGTTGCGAATATCGTACTCGAAAAAGCTAAAAGACTTGTTGAATGTGGTCATGATGTAGTAATCTTACTGGATTCTATCACAAGACTCGCCAGGGCTTATAACACAGTTCAACCTGCCAGCGGGAAGGTATTAAGTGGTGGTGTAGATGCAAATGCTCTACATAAACCTAAAAGATTCTTTGGTGCGGCGAGAAATATTGAAAACGGAGGATCTTTATCTATTATAGCAACTGCTCTTACTGAAACAGGCTCTAAAATGGACGAGGTTATTTTTGAAGAATTTAAAGGAACCGGTAACATGGAACTTCAGTTAGACCGCAGAATATCCAATAGACGAATTTTCCCGGCTATCGACCTTGTATCCTCAAGTACCCGTAGAGATGATCTACTACTTGACGAGACCACGATTCAAAGAATGTGGGTACTTCGTAAATATCTGGCAGATATGAATCCAATAGAAGCAATGGAATTCATTAATGATAAGATCAAAAATACTCGAAACAACGAAGAGTTTTTGATTTCCATGAATGGTTAAATAAACTATTAAATCCCTATTAAAAAGCCGGATGTTTTTGAAACATCCGGCTTTTTAATTTTCTATATCGAAAAGTGATTTCTAAAAATAACAACCACCTTTTCTTCTACCACCATTTGATTTACTATCAAAGATTTTAAAACTCAAACTCAATAATATCTGGTTCAATCTGGTATCATTAAAGGTAGCTCTATTTATACCATAATCACTATTTACTATATCAAGTTCCATTTCTTCTTTAGATGACAAGGATCTGTCATAACGAAGATCAACTTCAAATCTACCAAACCCAGCCTTAATTCCTACCTGAGCAGCTAATGGGGTATTCTGAGAAACGATAACCTGGTTGGGAGGTTCAGTTCCTTCCAGAGAAGAGTCCAGAACATTTTGATAAGCAGGACCCGCATAAATATCAACCGGCCCCCATACATTATATCCAAATAATAAAGGAACACTAATTTTGTCTACGGAATAAATTGATGGAGCCGTTGGAAAAGGAAATTCTGTCTCCATTGCACTGTAAATAAACTCTGGTCTAAGTAAGAATTTTCCGAATCTAATCTCAAAAAAGGCACCTCCGTGAAAACCAATCTTGGAATCAGCATCCACGGTACCATCGAAATAAAGTCCGTTGGAACTGTTTCCCGTGATCTGGCCACCCATCACATAATTCGCTCCTCCTTTAATACCAAAGCTATACTCCTGGGCCTGAGATATGGAAAAACACAATAAGCCAAGGATAAGTAGATAAATCTTTTTGTTCATAATCAATAGAATAAAATCTCGGACATTCGGGGTTAAATATATCAATTAAATAAACTAATCAAATATTAGAGTATATGTTTTTAACGTAAAAATTCCTTTCTGAGTATCTAAAAAATAAAAAAGCACCAAAATATTGGTGCTTTTCCAGATCTATATAAAGTTAGTTTTAGTGTACAATAATTGGATCAGAATTTCCATCTGGATCTCCATTTACAGTACCATCGGTGGAAGCATTCCCCAAAAGAAGAACACCAGCAGCATGCGGTGATGCCATAGAAGTACCACTTATGGTGTTATATCCTCCACCTTTCCAGCAAGATTTAATTGCTACTCCAGGAGCGGCGTAATCTACCGGCGGGTTTCCATAATTTGAGAAAGATGCCCAGGCATCGCTCTCATCCATAGCTGAAATAGTAACAATATTTGCTCCGTTAGTACGAGCCGGTGAATGATTATTAGCATCATCCGTCTCATTTCCTGCTGCAAGCGCAAATTTAATTCCATTCTCAGAAGCGGCAAAGACAGCATCATCAAGAGCTTGAGAAACTGGTCCTCCAAGAGACATATTTGCTACATCTCCCGCATTTCCATTTGCACCAACATAGTCAACACCAGCAATAACTCCGGAATAAGAGCCACTACCTCTGCTGTCCAATACCTTTACAGGAATTACGGTTGCTCCGGATGCTACCCCAATTACTCCAACATTGTTGTCTAAAGCTGCAATTGTACCTGATACATGTGTCCCGTGACCGTTACCATCATCAAGTGATTTAGCATCTCTTCCTGAAGTAAATGCATTAAATCCACGAGAAGCATCTACATTTAAATCTTCATGATCTAAATCGATTCCTGTATCAATTATCCAGGCAACATTATTACCGGTATAGGCAACACCCCCATTAACACGGCTAATACCAAAAGGAACCTCTTGACCGGAAGTTCCTCCACCTCCACCTCCGCCAGAACAAGGATTTTTTGGAGTACCACATGGAGGAGCCAGGATCATTAAACGATCTTGTTCCACATAGGAGACTTCTTTTCTTTTTCTAAGTAGATCAGCTTGTTTAGGATTAAGTGATACTACTGCACCATTAATAGTATTACTATAAACAGTTTGTATTTCAGCATCTACTCCTACCTCCTGCATAAACTTAGCAGTTTGAGATTTTACTAGTTGCTGAGCTTTACTATAGCTGGACATTTGTTTTGAATCGTTTCCCGTCACATCTGTATTAAAAACTACAATATATTGACCCGGAATTAGATTGGCATCAGAAGGTGTTTCTGAAATTGTTTGGTCCTCCTCCATTGGAACAGAAGAGTCCTGGTTACAGGAAAATAAAAAAGTAGCCGTAAGGACAGCTACACCAAGTGTTTTAAGTTTAGTTAATTTCATTTATTAAAATGTTTTGGTTAAAAAAAAGGTTAATAGATCGGTTAAATCTATGCTTTTATAGATAAAATGCAAATAATTTCAAGTTAAACTTAAAATTACGCAATAAAAAAAGCTATCATAAATGATAGCTTTTAATTTATTTCTTTTATCAGGTTTAATCGGTGGTTTTGGCACCTTCCCATTCCGAAAAGCCGCCCAAAAGGTTATAGGTTTCGCTAAATCCCATTTGATCCAGAAGAGTGCATGCCTGTGAACTTCTTTTTCCGGACCTACAATATATATAGTAATGTTTTGACTTATCCAGTTTCTCGACTTCGTTAATAAAGCCCTGACCTTTATAAATGTCAATAATTTTAGCCTCTGGTATATAGCCTTCATCGACTTCTTCCTGTGTACGAACATCCAGAATTACGGCATCTTTATCATTTTTAAGCTTTTCCTGCCATTCTTTCTGACTTAATTCTTTCATAGTAATATCATTAAATTTTAATGCTTGTAAATATAGCCTAAATTTTTTTCTGAGATAACTCAGAAATACTCTCTGAAAAGTTTAACAAAAAATTAAATTTTAGATCCTATTAAACCTATATATTTGTACATACAATTGTTGTTCATACAAATGAATATAGAGGAATTATTAAAAACAAGTGACAGATTACCGGATTCAAGAAAGCTGGTACTTAATATTATAGTTACTGCAAACCACATTAATGAAAAACTTGCAGAAGCCTTAAAGCCATTTGATGTGAGTAGTCAGCAATTTAATGTTCTTAGGATCCTGAGAGGACAAAAAGGAAAACCAGCCAATCTTAGTACGATTCAGGAAAGAATGGTTAATAAGATGAGTAACACAACAAGACTGGTAGATAAACTGGTGGATAAAAATCTTTGTGAAAGAATTGTTTGTCCTTCCAATCGCAGAAAGATTGAAATAAGAATAACAAAAAACGGGCATGAATTACTTGGAAAGCTTGATCCTGTTATTGACAAAGTTGAAAATGATATTGCTAAGAAAATAAATGAAAAGGAAATTTTATCCCTAAACACAAATTTGAATGAACTTAGAAGTTAAGACTGAAAAATATATCGACAATCTTTACTGGCGCTATGCCACCAAGAAATTCGATAACAAAAAAGAACTTAGTGAAAAAGACCTGGAGAAGTTGCTGGAAAGTATACATCTTTCCGCTTCTTCTTATGGGCTTCAACCCTATGAGATCTTCGTAATTAAGGATTCTGAAACTAAGCAAAGACTTAGAGAGGCCGCATGGAATCAACCGCAGCTAACAGAATCTTCTCACGTATTCGTTTTTGCAAATTTTAGAAAAATTGAGAAAGTACATATTGATGCCTACCTGGACAATATTGCCAAATCAAGAAATACCACAAGGGAGTCCTTAAAAGGTATGGAGGACATGCTTAAGAATACAATTCTTTCTTACACAGAAGAAGAACAAAGGATTTGGGGAGCTAAGCAAACCTATATTGCTCTTGGTAATCTTCTATCGGCGGCTGCCGAATTCAAAATCGACACCTGCCCGATGGAAGGTTTTGATAATGCAAAATTCGATAAGATCCTGAATCTGAAAGAGAAAAACCTCACTTCTTCAGTGATAGCAACAGTTGGTTACCGTAGTGAAGAAGACCATGTTCAGCACCAGGAAAAGGTAAGAAAAAGTAAATCAGAATTATATACCATATTATAAATTATAAAAATTGAGAACTATGAAAAACAGATTTTTAAAAGGCGGAATTGCTTCAGTAATCCTCCTAACAACAGTAGCATTTACCGACACTAAAAAAGAAGTAGATGTAGAGTCGAGTACAGTAACATGGACTGGGGAGAAAGTTACAGGGTCGCACAATGGCACTATCGAACTTGAAAGCGGACATCTAATGCTGGAAGACGAGAAAATCGTTGGGGGTGAATTTGTAATGGATATGAGCAGTATCACTGTAACCGATCTTTCTGGTGAAAACAAAGGTAAACTTGAAGGGCATCTTAAATCGGAAGATTTCTTTGGAGTTGAAAAACATCCTACTGCGAAACTGGTAATTACCAGCGCTGCAGCAAAGGGAGATGGAAAATATGGAATCGTTGGAGATCTTACTATCAAGAATGAAACCCATCCGATAACTTTTGATCTTAATATGAACGGAGACTCTGCTTCTACCAAATTAACTATCGATCGTTCAGATTACAACGTAAGATATGGATCAGGAAGTTTCTTTGACAATCTTGGAGACAAGACTATATATGATAATTTTGAACTTGATGTAAACCTTAAGTTCTAAAATTGGAAATCCCGGAACCCTACGTCCGGGATTTTTATTTGAAAAATGTTTGTTTAGAAAAATTTCATCTCTATATTTGAAGTCATGTTTAAAATAAAAAGAAATAACTGGTGGTGGAATAACTTACGTCAAACTTCGTGAGCTAAACTGCTATTTCCAATATAGAAATTACAAAGGCTTGTCTCACGACAAGCCTTTTTTTATTACAAAAAATAAAAATTCAATGTTTGAATTAAATACGAAATACAAGAAGATCCTGGCCGATACTATTACCCCGGTAAGCATCTATTTGAAATTAAGGGATAAATATCCGAACAGCTTATTGCTGGAAAGTAGTGACTATCATGCGAGTGATAATAGTTTCTCGTACATCTGTTGCAACCCGATCGCTTCTTTTAAAATAGAAAATGAGGTAATTACCACCACCTTTCCAGATGGAAGTTCAGAAAAGCTAAATATTGATAAGGAAGTTTCCGTACCCCAGGAAATTCAGAAATTCTCCCAGATGTTCAAGACAGATTCTTCTAATTTCAAGTTCATCAATAATGGCCTTTTTGGATATATCGCCTATGATTCAGTTCGATATTTTGAAAATGTAGAGGTAACCCGGAAAGAGAAAGACCTTAAGATTCCGGATATTTATTACGCCGTTTATCAGAATATCATCGCCATCAATCACTTCAAGAACGAAGCTTATATTTTTGATCACTCTTATGATTCAGAAAGTAAGATCGAAGAAATTGAGCAATTATTGAAGGTTAAGAATTTTGCTTCCTATAATTTCACCCGCAACGACGATCCAAAATCGAATTTGACGGATGATGAATATAAGTCTATGGTAGATTCAGCCAAGGATCATTGCCACCGGGGGGATGTTTTCCAGCTGGTACTTTCAAGAAGGTTTTCTCAGAAATTTAAGGGCGATGAATTCAATGTTTATCGTGCTCTGAGGAATGTAAATCCATCCCCTTACCTGTTCTATTTTGACTACGGAAACTTTAAAATCTTTGGAAGCTCCCCTGAAGCTCAACTGGTTGTTGACAAAGGAAGGGCCGAAATTCATCCTATTGCCGGCACATTTAAAAGAACCGGAAATGATGAAAAGGATGCTGAAATCGCCAAAGAATTAGCGGTGGACGAAAAAGAGAATTCTGAACATGTAATGTTGGTAGATCTGGCCCGAAATGACCTCAGCAGGAACGGAAGCGATGTGAAAGTTGAAAATTATCGTGAAATTCAGTTCTTTTCTCACGTCATTCATTTAGTAAGTAAGGTTACCGGGAAAAAAGACCCCAATGTATCTACTCCTCAAATAGTTGCTGATACTTTCCCGGCAGGAACCTTAAGCGGAGCGCCAAAACCTATGGCTCTAAAATTGATCGAGAAATTTGAGAACGTGAATAGAAGTGCTTATGGCGGAGCCATCGGATTCATGGATTTTGAAGGCAATTTTAATCACGCCATCATCATCAGGTCTTTTGTGAGTAAGAATCATGAATTACATTATCAGGCAGGCGCAGGAATTGTTTCTGAATCTAAACCTGAAAATGAACTACAGGAAGTATATAATAAGTTAGGAGCTTTAACCAAAGCCCTTGAAATTGCTGAAGAAATTTAAATCTCCCCAAAACCCTCTGAGAGGGGCTTAAAAAAGAAAAGATGAATAAAGATCAATTCATAAAGGAAGAAATCACAGGAAAGAGGATACTCGTAATAGATAATTATGATTCTTTCGTTTATAATCTGGTTCATTACCTGGAAGAACTGGATTGCAAAGTTGTGGTAAGACGTAACGACCAGTTACATATTGATGATCCCGAGGAATACGACAAAATCCTATTATCACCAGGACCGGGTATTCCTGACGAAGCAGGACTTCTAAAACCGATTATCGAAAAATATGCAGCTACTAAAAGTATTCTTGGAGTTTGTTTAGGAATGCAGGCAATTGGAGAAGTTTTTGGCGGTACATTATTAAATCTTGATGAAGTTCATCATGGGGTAGCCACGAAGATCGATCTATTTGTTGATGATGAATATATCTTTAATGGTCTCGAAAATGAATTGATGGTGGGACGATATCACTCCTGGGTTGTCGAGAAAACCTTACCTCCTGCTCTTCAGGCCACGAGTTATGATAAAAAAGGAGAGATCATGTCTCTCAGACATAAGGAATTTGATGTTCGCGGAGTTCAGTTTCATCCTGAATCTGTACTTACTCCTGAAGGAAAGAAAATGATCAGGAACTGGGTAAATGGTCCTGTTTCAGGGAATGCTCAAAAAGAGGAAATATCAAAATCAGAAAAACCAATTCAGTAAAATTGCTAAAATCGTCATCCTGATTGTCACCTCGAGCGGAGTCGAGAGGTCAGGATCTATTAGAAGCCGAATCCTGTTCAGCTTGACGCAGAGAAGATATTATAAAAATGAAAGAATTATTAAACAGGCTGATCAGCCACGAAACCATAAGCAAAGACGAGGCTAAACAGGTTATTTTCAATATTTCTGAAGGAAAATATAATGAGACCCAGATCGCTGCTTTTCTCACCGTTTATATGATGAGAAGCATTACAATTGAGGAGCTGGAGGGTTTCCGGGATGCCTTACTGGAATTATGTATTAAAGTAGATCTTTCTGCTTACGAAGCGGTGGATCTCTGCGGAACCGGTGGCGATGGAAAAGACACCTTCAACATTTCCACTACCTCATCTTTTGTAACCGCAGGCTCGGGGGTAAAAGTTGCCAAGCATGGTAACTACGGGGTTTCCTCGGTTAGCGGAAGTTCCAATGTGATGGAATACCTTGGCATTAGATTCAGCAATGATGCCGGTTTTCTGGAAAAATGCATAGATGAATCCAATATTTGCATTTTACATGCTCCCCTATTTCACCCGGCAATGAAAAATGTCGGACCCGTTAGAAAAAGTCTGGCAGTGAAGACTTTTTTCAACATGCTGGGACCTATGGTGAATCCGGCTTTCCCAAAGAATCAATTAGTCGGGGTTTTTAGCCTCGAATTGGCAAGAATGTATGCATACCTTTATCAAAATACCGATAAGAATTATACAATTTTGCACGCATTGGATGGATATGATGAAATCTCTCTCACCGGGGAAACTAAGAGCATCAGTAATAATTCTGAAAGAGTATTAAAACCTTCAGATTTTGGAGTTTCAGAATTAAAACAATCTGAAATTGCCGGTGGTGGCTCTATTGAAAGTTCAGCTGAAATTCTTACCAATATTCTTAAAGGAAAAGGAACCGAGGCTCAGAATAATGTGGTGTGCGCCAATGCTGGAATGGCTATTGCGACTTCAAGAAAATTAAGCCCGCAGGATGGTTTCCAGGCAGCAAAGGAATCGTTAGAATCTGGAAAAGCATTTGAGAGTTTCAAAAAATTACAGGAATTAAGTCAAAATGGTATTAAATGAATATCCTCGATAAGATCATAGCAGATAAATTCAAAGAAGTTGAATTAAAAAAATCACTGATCCCGGTCTCCCAGCTTGAGAACTCGGTATTATTCAACAGAAAATGTATTTCTCTTGCTGAAAATTTAAGGATCGGCTCTGGTATTATTGCAGAACATAAAAGAAGATCACCTTCAAAAGACGTGATCAATCAGAGTCTGAATGTTCAGGATGTGGCAAAGGGTTATGAAGAGGCTGAAGTTTCAGGAATTTCAGTGCTCACCGACGGGAAATATTTTGGCGGTTCCCTTGAAGATCTGCTTTACGCGCGAGCGTCAGTAAACATTCCTGTTCTCAGAAAGGAGTTCATGATAGATGAATATCAGGTTTTAGAGGCCAAAGCTTATGGTGCCGATGCCATCCTTTTGATCGCTGCGGTTTTAACTGAAAAACAATTAACTTACCTTGCAGATTCTGCAAAAAAACTGGGCATGGATGTCCTGTTGGAAATTCATAATGAAGAGGAATTACAAAAATCCATGAAGGTGAATGCAGATATGATTGGGGTGAATAACCGTAATCTTAAAACTTTCGAAGTGGATATCGCTAATTCTAAAAAACTTTCAGGTCTTATTCCAAATGATTTCGTTAAGGTTTCTGAAAGTGGAATAAGCAGTACGGCAGCCATTGCAGATCTTAAAAACTATGGATTCGAAGGATTTTTGATCGGTGAAAATTTTATGAAAACGAAAGATCCGGGAGCTGCAGCCAGGGAATTTATTACGCAATTAAAATCGATAACATAAAATGAATCAAGAAAACATGAAAGAAAAAACCCTGATCACACCGGCATCGGGGCAAAGTTCAGGTTTAAGCCTTAAAATTTGTGGGATGCAACAGCCCGGGAATATGATTCAGGTGGCCGAACTTCAGCCGGATTATATGGGTTTCATTTTTTATGATAAATCCCCACGTTACTTTAACGATGAACTTCCCGAAATTCCAGCGGAAATCAAGAAAACAGGGGTTTTTGTGAATTCTACTCAGGAAAATATCCTTGAAAAGGTGATAAAATATAATCTGAATGCGGTTCAGTTTCATGGGGATGAATCGGCAGGATTTTGTAAAGACCTGAAAACTGAACTTCAGCAATTGGGAAATACTCCGGAATTGATCAAAGTATTTTCTGTGGGAGAAAGTTTCGATTTTCAGGAAATAAAACCATTTGAAGGGATTGTAGATTATTTTCTTTTTGATACAAAAACAGATCTAAGAGGCGGCTCTGGAAAAGAATTTGACTGGCAGATCCTGAAAGAATATCCATCCAACACGCCTTTTTTCTTAAGTGGTGGAATAGGACCAGAACATGGAGAGGCTATTTCAGAATTAAAAAATCATTTTTTCAGAATAGGAAAACCAGGACTGCTTTACGCGGTGGATGTGAACAGTAAATTTGAATTAAAGCCCGGATTAAAAAAATTAAAGGAATTGAAAGATTTCAAAACACAGATAAATTCATAGAATGAGCTATCAGGTTGATGAAAAGGGATATTACGGGGAATTTGGCGGTGCTTACATTCCGGAAATGTTATATCCGAATGTCGAGGAATTGCGTTCACGCTACCTGGACATAATGAAAGAAGAATCCTTTCAGAAGGAATTCAGGGAACTTCTAAAAGAATATGTGGGACGACCAACTCCGCTTTATTACGCGAAAAGATTCAGCGAAAAATATGGTACAAAGGTGTACCTGAAAAGAGAAGACCTTTGCCATACCGGTGCTCACAAAGTGAATAATACTATAGGCCAGATCCTGATGGCGCAGAAACTTGGCAAAAACCGGATTATAGCTGAAACAGGAGCCGGTCAGCATGGAGTGGCCACAGCGACTGTTTGCGCACTTATGGGGATGGAATGTATCGTTTATATGGGCGAGATCGATATTGACAGGCAGGCTCCAAATGTCGCCAGAATGAAAATGCTTGGGGCAAAAGTAATACCAGCAAAATCGGGAAGCCGTACCCTGAAGGATGCCACTAATGAAGCCATAAGAGATTGGATCAATAACCCGGTGGATACACATTATATCATTGGTTCTGTAGTTGGACCACATCCGTATCCCGATATGGTAGCGAGATTCCAGGCGGTGATCTCAGAAGAGATCAAAGTTCAGCTTAAAGAAAAAGAAGGTAAGGAAGATCCTGATTATATAGTTGCCTGTGTAGGCGGCGGAAGCAATGCTGCCGGAGCCTATTATCATTATCTTGATAATCCCGATGTTGGGATTATAGCAGTGGAAGCGGCAGGAAAAGGAATTGATTCGGGTGAGAGTGCGGCTACTTCTGCACTTGGTAAAACAGGAATTATCCACGGAAGCAAAACTTTGTTGATGCAAACTGGAGACGGACAAATTACGGAGCCTTATTCAATTTCAGCCGGATTGGATTATCCCGGTGTTGGACCAATGCACGCTAATCTATTTACCAGCGGAAGAGGTGAATTTATAAGTGTTACCGATGAAGACGCAATGAAAGCCGGACTGGAACTGGCAAAACTCGAAGGGATAATACCGGCCATAGAGACTTCTCATGCTCTGGCAATTTTTGAAAACAGGAAATTCAAGGAAGATGATGTTGTAGTAGTGAACCTATCAGGACGCGGTGATAAAGACCTGAATACCTATATCGAATATTTTAATCTATAATTAAAATCGCCACGGTTGCACTAATAATTTTCGAAGAACATTCGTGCATTAGTGGCAGAAGAAAAGAATATGAACAGAATCAATAAAAAATTGCAGGAAGATCACAAACTGCTATCCATATATTTTACTGCCGGATATCCCGATTTTGAGGATACTGAAAAGATCATTGTAGATCTTGAAAAAAGCGGAGTCGATTTTATTGAAATTGGGCTACCATTTAGTGATCCTTTAGCCGACGGACCAACTATTCAGGAGAGTTCCACCAAAGCACTAAAAAAGGGAATGACTACCTCAAAGTTATTCAAGCAACTGGAAGGTATTAGAGATAAGGTTAAAATCCCATTGATCATCATGGGCTATTTTAATCCTATTCTTCAATTCGGAGTTGAGGAATTTTGTAAGAAATGCCATGAAACAGGAATTGACGGACTTATAATTCCTGATCTTCCGGTAGATGTTTACCATGAGAAATATCAGAAGTTGTTTGAGGCATATGGATTAAGAAACATTTTTTTAATTACACCCCAGACGTCAGATGAACGCATCAGATTTATCGATTCAGTCTCTAACGGCTTCATCTATATGGTGAGCAGTGCTAGCGTGACTGGGTCTACCACTGGTTTTGGAGAAGAGACGAAATCATATTTCAAAAGAATTGATGATCTTCAGCTTAAGAATCCACAGATCGTTGGCTTCGGAATAAAGGACAAAGAAACTTTTGATCAGGCAACTCAATACGCCAAAGGAGCGATTATTGGGAGTGCCTTCATAAAATATCTAAATGAGAACGGCACCTCCAACCTGGGTTCATTCGTCAAAAATGTTAAAGCTTTAACCTAAATCTAACATGCAATTGGCAGGTTATTAGGCTTATCCTTCCTATCTTAGATAGTGAATCATAAAAATAAAAGTTATGGGAGGACCAATTGAAGATAAACACAGAGAAAGAAAAGAGAAAGACGAAAACCCAATGAACGAAATTGGCAATCGTGATAAACAAACTAATGAAGTTGATATTGACGAAAAAACCATCAAAAATCAACAGAATAAAAAGTAACTCATGGGAAAAGGTGATAAAAAGACCAAAAGAGGTAAAATCGCTATCGGCACACATGGGAAGTTAAGGCCTAAACGTAAAAAGTTTAAGATCAAGCCAACTACCCTGGCCGACCAGGAGAAAAAAGAATTACAGTAACACCTAGAAAAATTCTTTATACTGAAGGACCCTGAAATCAATCGTATTGAATTCAGGGTTTTTCTTTTTGAGGTCTTTATACAATTGGGAACTCCCAACCGCGATATTTGCGGCGCCGGACGGAGCGATCAAAGAAACGGTTTTGATAAGTCGCCCATCAAGTAAAAATTGATGAATTCGCGGCGACTTGTTGGAGATGACTTTTAACCGGATATCATGATCGGACTCTTTCAGGTATTTTCTAAAGAAATACTCAGGTCCATTCTTGGAGTTTCCACCGGTAAAGAGAAGAGTATCGATCTTAGGATTTTCTCGCATAATATTGATCATATCCCGCAACTCAACCTTTTGCATTCCAATATCGGAAGCATCGATCTTTTCACGGCGACTACTTTCCACAACATCACAGATGCCTATACCTCTTTCCCGAAGAAATTTTTTACGCTGCTCTACAGCTTTTTCAGTATTTTCAAATTTTAGCCCCAGCTCAAAGATCCGGTCCAGAATGATCCATAAAAGTCCATCACCACTACCATAACAAAAATCCACATCATCCTCACGAAGCTGCCTCTTTGTGAACCTTGGCGGCGGAAGTGTGCCTACGATCAGTTTTGTGGCATTTTCGGGAATAAATGGTTTATATGGGTGGGTGTGGTGGAAAAGGTCCATGTTTTAGCTTTAAGCATTCAGCCCTAAGCCTTAAGCGTGTATTTTTTATCTGATGAAAGTTGGTTCATTCATATTTTTAGTATGTTCTTCACTGTAGCGATATCCGTCATAATCAAAGCCTTTTACATCATCTAAAGTTTTACAATCCTTATCTATAATGTATCGAACCATAGAGCCACGAGCTTTCTTCGCGAAAAAACTTATGATCTTTAATTTTCCGTTTTTGAAATCCTTGAAAACAGGGGAGATCACGGGCACTTTTAATTTTTTGGTATCTACAGCCTTAAAATATTCATTACTGGCAAGATTCAGAAAAAGTTCATCATCTTCCAGTTCTTTATTCAAATATTCTGTCACCTTCTTTTTCCAGACACCGTAAAGATCCTTTTTTCTTTCGATGCCAATAGACGTTCCCATTTCCAATCGGTAAGGCTGAATAAGGTCCAGCGGACGTAAAACGCCATACATTCCTGAAAGTATTCTCAAGCTATCCTGCAGCCTGTCAAGTTTATCAGTGGGTATTGTGTATGCATCAAGACCCGTATAAACATCTCCATTAAAGGCATACATGGCAGGACGGGAATTCTTTTTATCATGCTCTTCTTCAAATTCCTGATAGCGCATATAATTAAGATCGGCCAGCTTGTCGCTGATGCTCATCAGGTTTGAGATCTCCTTCTTACTTTGCCTGGAAAGTTTTCGATTAAGTTTTGCAGCCGTATCAAGAAATTCTGGCTGAGTTCCCCTGGTAGTTGGTAATTTTGATTCATAATCCAGCGTTTTCGCCGGCGAAACAACAATTTTCATTTCTTTTCGGTTAATTTCTTTCAAAGATAAGCCATCAGTTCAAAAACCGTAAAATCTATGAAATTAGTTTCTTATGAATCTATAGAAGTCATTTATAAAGTATATTTCGCGTGAGGGATTGAGGCTTTGTTGGAGTCTGCCTGCCTTCCGGCAGGCTCGCCCTGCTTAAGCGGGGGCAGCGACTGCCGAAAGCCCGACCCAAAATCTTATTTTTTAGCCAGCCTAACTATCCAGAACTTCTTTTTGATTTTTAGCGTATCCACGCCATTTTTCGATACAATCTACCATATCCTGTGGAAGATCGGAGTTAAAGCTCATCCATTTTCCGGTTTCAGGATGGGTAAAGCCGAGGGTTTTAGCATGTAAAGCCTGCCGTGGAAGAATCTTGAAGCAATTGTCTACAAACTGTTTGTATTTGGTGAAAGTGGTGCCCTTTAGAATCCTGTCGCCCCCATAACGCTCGTCATTAAAGAGAGTATGGCCTATATGTTTCATATGGACACGGATCTGGTGGGTCCTCCCGGTTTCCAGTCTACACGAGACCAAGGTCACATAACCAAAACGTTCAATTACTTTGTAATGGGTTACCGCAGGTTTTCCGTTATCGGCATCATCACCCTCATAAACTATATTCTGGAGTCGGTTTTTAGGATTTCTACCAATATTTCCTTCGATAGTTCCTTCATCTTCTATCACATTTCCCCAAACGATCGCAACATATTCACGTTCGCTGGTCTTATCGAAGAACTGTTTGGAAAGGTGAGCCATCGCCTGCTCTGTTTTGGCTATAACAAGTAACCCACTGGTGTCCTTATCGATACGATGTACAAGCCCGGGGCGATCACTGCTGTTATTTGGCAGGTTATCAAAATGATGGACCAAAGCGTTAATTAAGGTACCGCTATAGTTCCCATGTCCTGGATGAACCACCATGCCGGCGGGTTTATTCACCACGAGCAAAAAATCATCTTCATAAATTACATCTAGCGGAATATCTTCCGGGACCAACAGATATTCATAAGGTGGATGCTCGAACATCACCTGCACGGTATCGCCGCCTTTTACTTTATAATTTTGCTTAACGGTTTCGCCGTTTACATAGATATTTCCGCTTTTGGCTGCTTTCTGAATTTTATTACGAGTAGCGTTTTCAATAAAATTCATCAGGTATTTGTCTACCCGTAAAGGTTTCTGTCCAACCTCAGCTACAAACTTATGATGCTCATAAAGACTTTCATCCTGCTCCTGCTCTTCAATCTCCTCTTTCCTGTCTTTATTAGAATTCATTTACTTCGTTTTCATTTTCTTCAATAGTATCATCTTCCTGAATATTATACCGGCCACTACCGTCTCCAAGAACTAGATCTATTACTGAAGTTTTCATTAGTTTATCTCCCGGTTCTACCAGCTTCCCTTCATGCCTGATTTCCAGGACAGCATCTTCAGCAATATCCGGTTTATAAGAGATCTCTCCTATCTCAAAGCCAAGGGACCTTAGTGTAGGCTCAACCTGTCTGCGGGTTTTGCGGATAAGATCTTTTGGGATCTCGATTTTTCTATATCCAGAAGGATTCAAAGTAAGATATATTTTCCGGTCTTCCTTAACAAATTTTCCCGGAGCCGGAACCTGATCGATTACAGAATATCTTGGAAAATCTGGATTAAAATTAGCCGAATCAAGAATTTCAAAATCTAAATTAAGTTCGTCCAGCCTGTCCTCAACCACATCCAGATTCATTTTTGCCAGATCCGGAACTTCAATTCTTTGGTCCTGATTTGTAGAATAATCCAGCCATTGCATCGTTAAAAATGCAAGTACTACTAAAACAATTGCGGCAAGAACCAGTTGAATTAAAAATGTCTTGCTGAATATAAATCGAAATAATCCCATAGTTTAAAGATAATGGGCAAAGATATAAAACCCTTTGGTTTTGGTGTGTGCCCTTTTAAGTGATATTTTTGTTTAACGACTTCTAACCGGATATATTTGAATATGAAGAAAAAAATTGCCATTGCAATGGGTGGATTTTCGAGTGAATATCGCATTTCCATCAATAGCGGAAACATAGTTTACAAAAACCTTGACCGTGATCTTTACGAACCATACCGGGTTCATATTTTACGAGGTGAGTGGTTTGTAGTAGCAGACGACGACACTCCGTACCCTATCAATAAAAGCAATTTTACTGTTACCATTAAAGATCAGGAGATCTCTTTTGACTGTGTTTTTAATACTATTCATGGAACTCCGGGAGAAGACGGGCTTTTGCAGGCTTATCTTGATTTAATCGGGATCCCTCAAACCAGTTGCGATTATTATCAATCTGCCCTTACATTCAATAAACGAGATCTTATAAGTGTACTTAAACCGTATGGGATTAAGACCGCCAGGAACTATTTTCTTGATAAAAATGAAGAGATCAATACGGCCGATATTGTGGATAAAGTTGGCCTGCCTTGTTTTGTGAAGGCCAATCGTGCTGGCAGTAGTTTTGGAGTCACTAAAGTGAAAACCGAGGAAGAACTGATTCCGGCCGCCAAAATAGCCTTTACTGAAGATGATGAGGCGATCATTGAATCTTTTCTTGATGGAATAGAAGTTTCTGTAGGCGTTATTACTTATAAAGGTGAAGTACTGGCTCTACCGGTGACTGAAATAGTTACGGAAAATGAATTTTTCGACTATGAAGCTAAATACTTAGGTAAATCTCAGGAGATCACTCCTGCCAGAATTTCTGAAGAACAGACCAAGCAGGTTCAGGATATTTCAAAATTCATTTATAAAAAGCTCAAATTAAGAGGAATTACCAGAGCCGAATTTATTTTTCATAATAATGAACCTCATTTTATTGAGATCAACACAAACCCGGGATTAAGCCAGGCGAGTATCATCCCACAGCAGGCGGAAAAAGCTGGAATTAGTCTGAAAGAGCTATTTGGAAGTGCGATAGAAACAGCTTTGAAGAAGTAAATCAATTTTTTCTGTTTATCTTTTTACCTGAAAAAAAACCGCATGATGAAAAAAGCAGTTTTCCCCGGATCTTTCGATCCGCTTACTCTTGGACATACCGATATTATTGATCGTGCTCTTCCTTTATTTGATGAGATCATCCTCGCAATTGGAACCAATTCGAGCAAGAAGTATATGTTCAGTCTTGAGGAGCGATTGCATTTTTTGAAAAAGACCTACGAAAATGAACCCAAGGTGAAAGTTGAAACTTATAAAGGCCTAACTGTGGATTTTTGTAAATCTCAGGATGCAGGTTTTATCCTTCGCGGATTGAGAAACGGTCAGGATCTGGAATTTGAAAAAGCGATCGGGCAAACCAATTACAAGATGTCTGGGATCGATAGTATTTTCCTGATTTCCAGTTCTGGAAAATCCCATATTTCCTCTACAGTGGTTAGAGATGTAATCCATCATGGCGGGAATTATGAGTTTATGGTACCCGATGTGGTGAGGAAAAAGTAGTATTTGTTGGTCATTCCGAACGAAGTGCGGAATCTCAAAATTTAGATCCTGAAACAAGTTCAGGATGACGTCTTTTAAAGATTAAATTTCAACCTAGCTCCGCCATAAAAATTTCGTGGATTACCCGGGTAATAATAACGAGGTGCCGATCCACCAAAACCAATGGCATTGGTTACCACACTCGCCGCATAATGTTCGTCCCAGATATTATTTATCCCAAAATTAAAGACAAGATCAAACTGACTGCTTAATTGCCAGTTATAATTCAATTTAAAATTCAGCAATTGATACGGATCAGTATAAACCGAATTGGAATCATTAAGTGCCATTTCCCCGAAAGCCTGATAATTGAGATTGACCTTAAGATTATTATAAGTCGCATCCACACCTGGTGAAACCATATATTTTGGCGTGCCGGGGATTTCGTTTCCAGAATAATTTTCACCCAGATCCACAAATTTGTCGAATTCGAAGAAATTTATATTTGAATTCAGAAACCAGTTTAAACTCAATTTATCAGTCAACTTATTGCGGTAGGAAGAAGTGAATTCTATCCCATTATGACTAGATTTTCCCGCATTCACTCCTACATACTGGTCCTCTCCCACTCTTCTTGCTACCAGAAGATTCCTGATCTTGATAGTATATAAATTCAGTTCGGTATATAATTTCCTGTTGAGCCAGTTGCCTTTAAAACCAACCTCATAATTCCAGCCGGTTTCAGTTTTAAGCTCAGTATTTATTAGACCTTCGGGCGTCAACGTCTCAGCAACAGTTGGAGTAGAAAATCCATGACTAACAGAAGCATAGAAAGTTTTATCCTGAAATGCTTTATAGCTTAAGCCCAGTCTGGGTGATAAAACCGGATCAAAACTATAATCTCCCGACTGGTCTAACTCATCATCAGGAAATTTATCTGTCAGCTTATAAGAAGTTGTATTAAAATTAATTCCAGCTTCAACTATCAATTTTGAAGTTAGGTCCACATTCATCTGTGCAAAAACATTGATATAATTCCTGTCTTGCTCACTCATACTCAGCCGATCCCCCAAAATACTTCTTCTGGTTTCAGCAGTTTTATATAGATTTTGAAAAGTCCCCGTTTCATAGTTTTCTAGCATTCCTTCTCCTCCGAAGCTTATTTCAGATGGTAATTCAAAGAATGAAGTCTCATAGTTAAACCTGGTTCTAACACCTAAAGATTCCCTCATATCATCCAGAATATCGAAAGGTCTTGGTTCATAACCATCGCGGGAATTATAAAAAACTGCCGTTCGATTCTCTAAGTTTTCAGAAAAATGATGTTTATAAGAAAGCCCAAGGATATTGCGGCTGTATGACTCATAGCCTGCAGATTGATACCAGGTATAGGCGGCCTTGTTTGGGTTATTATTGAAGTCATTTTCATTGAGGGAACTCGGGATATAAGCTTTTAGATTTGTATAAGAATAGAATAAAGACCAGTAATTCCCGCGTTTATCCAGAAGGCCAGCCGTTCCTGTAAGTGAAATCCTGTCATAATTTCCATTTTGACGATAACCATCACTACTTATATTATTGTAATTGAATGAAAGGTCCAGACTATCCTGGATATAACTAATATTCACCCTGGATTTTCGGGTATTAAAACTTCCATAATTAAATTCACCGGTAACCGACTTTTCATCCTGCCGATCTTTTCTGGTGTAAAGATTTATTGCACCACCAAGCCCGGCACCAAAAACTGAAGAAACAGGTCCTTTAAAGATTTCTACCCGGTCCAGCAATTCAGGATCAAAATCGTCCAGTGTGAGCTCACCTTCAGCGGTTGTTAAAGGAATTCCGTTTATATAGGCTTTTATTCTATTTGTACTGTATTGAGCTCTGCTGCCTATGCCTCGAATATTGATCTTATTAGTATTCAGCGCTCCCTGATTCACATAAACACCAGGCATATAATTAATAGTTTGAAGAAGATTGAAATTATCCTTTCGATTTAGGTCATTTTCCGAAATAAGGCTTACCGCGGCGGGAATATTTATAATTTTCTGCGGAATATTTGTACTGCGTAAGACTACTTCTGATAACTGACCTATTTCAGGCTTCAAAAATATCAGCACTTCATCCTTTGTATCCTGAAAAGATAATATGAATTTTTGATATCCTAATATTGAAAATTCGAGTTTCAACGGAAAATCCACGGCCTTGAACCTAAAAACTCCGGATGCATCTGTCACCGTATTTTTTCCTGAATTCAGATTCGTGACTACCACATCAGCAAGTGCATTATCATTTTCCTGGTCCAGCACTTTCCCTCTAAAATCCTGAGCCAGCGAAGTAATCGTAAATAAAAATGCAAAAAGACCAGATATTAAGTATTTCTCCAATTTTTTATTTTACTTCGAAAGTAAACATAATACGGCAGATTCAGAAAAATCAAGCTAAAATGAAGATATAGGGGTAGAAACAAAATTATATTCTTATTAACTAAACCCTATTATGAGATAAATCCTTCTATTCTGGCTGATTTCAGACTTTTTAATTAAGTTTACAGCAAGATTTTCAGAAAATTTTATGAAATGAGCCATAACTAAAATTTGATTCCCAAGGGAATTATTTCTGGCGAATTGCATCTGACCAATAATAAAATTAAATAGAAACAGATGAAAAAACTCTGGTTGGTATTGGGGATTGTAATCAGCCTTGTATCCTGCGATTTTTCAAAATACAGGCTGGTAAAGGAATATGATTTCGAAACGCAATTCGAAAAGTCTGGTGGTACTGAAACCGCTACTTATGATGAAGTCATTGATTTTTACAGGCAACTTGCAGATGCTTATCCCAGCATAAGCTTAATGGATATTGGAGAAACAGACAGTGGTCTTCCCCTCCACCTTGCCATTTACAATACCAGTGGAGAAGCAGATATCGATAAAATTAGAAAGAATCACAGCATTCTTCTAATTAATAACGGGATCCATCCAGGTGAAAGTGACGGAATCGATGCAACCATGATGCTTTTCAGGGATCTGGCCGGCGATTCAATACCTACTCCTAAAAACACTATTATTGCAACTATTCCTGTCTATAATGTTGGCGGAGCTTTAAACAGGAATTCTAGCACAAGAACCAATCAAAATGGTCCAAAAGAATATGGATTTCGTGGAAATGCACGAAATTTTGACTTAAACCGGGACTTTATAAAGGCCGACACTAAAAACGCTCAGTCATTCTATAAGATCTTTCATTATCTGAATCCTGATGTTTTTATAGATAATCATGTAAGTAACGGCGCAGATTATCAATACACTTTGACACATTTATTCACCCAACATGACAAGCTGGGTGGGAATCTTGGGAAATACATTCAACAAAAAATGATGCCAGCCTTAGAAGACTCGTTAAAAGCTAAAGACTGGGATATCACTCCTTATGTTAATGTATTCAATGAAGTTCCAGATTCCGGCTTTTCTCAATTCATGGATTATCCACGATATTCTACAGGCTACACAAGTTTATGGAATACACTGGGAATGATGGTAGAAACCCATATGCTCAAACCTTATGACAAAAGAGTAAAGGGTACTTATGAACTCATGAGATCTATGATCAATATTACCGATGATCAAACTCTGGTAATTAAAGACCTGCGAGCCCAGGCTAAAAGAAAATATCTCACCGATCGTAATTATAATCTAAAGTTCGAGGTGGATAAGGAAAATCCATCAAAAAGAGAATTTAAAGGTTATGAAGGAGAAAAAGTAACCAGTGAAGTGACAGGTCAACAACGGTTGAAATATAACCGGGATAAACCATTTACTAAGGAAGTCGATTATTATGATAATTTTAAAGTAACGGAAGAAATTGAAATTCCACGTGCCTATATAATCCCCCAGGGCTGGTGGCAGGTAATAGATCGACTTAAGTTGAATAATATTAAAATGGAGGCTCTTGAAAGAGACACCATTATTAAGGTAGAAGTATATCATGTGGAAGACTATAAAACCGTTGAGACTGCTTATGAAGGACATTATTTACATAGAGACTCGAAGTTTAGTAAGACTACCAAATCGATACGGTTTCGAAAAGGGGATTATTTAATCACCACCTTTCAGGACGGAGCGCGATACTTACTTGAAACCCTGGAGCCATCAGCCGTTGATTCCTTTTTTAACTGGAACTTTTTTGATACCGTCCTTACAGCAAAAAGAAGGTTTCTCGCCATATGTTTTTGAAGATATAGCCGCGAAATTACTGGAAGAAGATCCCGATTTAAAGAAAGAGTTTGAAAAGAAAAAAAGTGCCGATGCCGATTTTAGAAGTAGTTGGTATGCCCAATTGAGCTGGTTACACAAACATTCTGATCACTACGAGAAAGCGCATTTACGCTACCCAGTCTTTAGACTCCCCCGCTAAGTATTTTTCTGGGAATAACATTTTAATATTTGCATAGGACTTTTTAAGAGCTTTTTGGGTTTTATCATAGTCCTTCCATTTTGCTTTTTTGATACCTTCACTTTCCTCAGGAATAAGCTCACCATCATACTCGGTATACATTTCGTACCAATAGGTTTCTTTTAGCCTAAGCTTCCCTTTGCGTTTAAATACATGGTAAGTCTTTGTGATAAACCTTTTTATTTCCAAGATTTCGTACGCCTGTTTCTTCCTCAACCTCCCTGATAGCACAGGTTTCAATACCTTCATTTTTTTCAGTTTTACCTTTGGGAAGATCCCAACGCCTGTTTCGGTAGATGAAGAGAATTTCTTTTTTTGGATTTACCACCATTCCACCAGCTGCAGTAATCACTTTCATTTTTTTAAACAGATATTTAAGAAGCTTCTCTTCCTCAGGATGATAAAGGTTCACGTACATAAGTTCACCTTTAATAATTCTTTTAATCACCTTTTTAAGTCGGACTTTTTTAATAGGGAAAGAAGTATATTTTTCTCCAATATCTTTTTGCGTGGAAAGAATTATGGGAATATCATTCACAAAAACTTTATACATTTGCAGCTATGATTTTGAATAAAGAAACAGCAAAAAAGACTGCTGAGCTTTTATTGCAAATTAAAGCAATAAAATTAGAACCACAAGAACCCTTTACGTGGGCCAGCGGCTGGAAGTCGCCTATCTATTGCGATAACAGAATAATCCTTGTCTTATCCTATGATACGAAATTACGTGACGAGAACATTTCGCAAAACAGATTGAGGAGAAATACGGAAAGCCCGATGTAATTGCCGCGGTAGCCACAGGAGCTATAGGAATAGGAATGCTTGTGGCAGAGTATCTTAGCCTTCCTTTTGCTTATGTAAGACCTGAGCCAAAGGGACATGGCCGCCAGAATCAAATAGAAGGAAATCTTGAAGAGGGCCAAACGGTAGTGGTTATTGAAGACCTTATAAGCACTGGAAAAAGTTCTTTAAATGCCGTGAAAGCTTTAAATGAAGCCGGAGCACAAGTCAAAGGAATGTTTGCCATATTCACCTATGGTTTTAATACTTCTGAAGAAAATTTTAAGAAGCAGGAAGTTGAACTTTTCACTTTAAGCAATTACGAGCATCTTATTGAGACGGCGCAAAACACAAATTATATAAATGCAGATGAAGCTGGAGTGTTAAGAAAATGGCATGAAGATCCGGCAAACTGGAAAGTTTAAATATGAAATTAGAAAGTCCAAAAGTAACTGCTGGAAAAAGCCAGCAGGAAATGTTTGAGTTTTTGACAGATGTAAAGAACTACGAACAACTAATGCCTGAAAATATTGAAAGATTTGAAGCAATTAGTAGATGATACCTTTCATTTCCAGTTAAAAGGAATGCCGGAAATAAGACTGAAGATCACAGAAGTTCAGGAACCTGACCTGGTGCGATTAGGATCTACCTCAGAAAAATTTCCTTTCAGCCTAAATGTACATATTAGCTGATGCCGGAGCAAATCAGAGTGAATTATTTATGGATTTTGAAGGAAAATTTAATGCCATGATGAGCATGATGATCAAAGGTCCACTTCAGAAATTTATCAATACTTTAAGCGAGAACGCTTCAAAACTCTAAAAGGATAGAATATTAAGAAAAAAAGCCGGAAATATTTCCGGCTTTTTTAATATAACATCTTGATCTCTTTCAAATCGAAAGTATTAAAAACTGAATCTTCACTTTCCAGTTTTAATTTACCCTCGTGGGTATACTCCTCTGATAATACCATTGATCTTTTTACCATCTGGAAATTCAAAAACCGAAACTTCATCTTTTCTGAACATATTATCAGAATATTTTTCAAGAATTTCAGCCTGATCAGAATCATGTAAATTCCTGCAGTTTATTCTCAATATTCTGAACTAGTTCTTCCAGGAGATCATCTAAAGAATATGTTTTTCCAGTAACGGTTTTAAGGGAACCGGCCTGTTCCAGATCTTCAAAATTCGTTTGATTCACATTAAGGCCTATTCCAATGATACTGGCTACTATTCTATCGGTTTTTAAAACATTTTCTATCAGTATTCCACCCACTTTTTTTCTAGCTGACAGAATGTCGTTAGGCCATTTCACCTTGAGATTAGGAATAGAAAATAATTCAAGATTTTCTATTACAGCCAGGGATATTGTCGCACTCAGTAAAAAATGCCTGGATACGGCAAGCTTCTTTTGAGGATAAAGAATACTGAAAGTGAGGTTTTCACCCGGTTTGGACACCCAGCCCGCTCCTCTTTGTCCCCGCCCTCTGGTTTGGTGATAAGCCTGCACACAAACAGGTTCAAAATCTGGATCCCCTTCGTAAAATTTCCTTGCGAAGGAATTAGTGGAATCAATGGCACTAACTTTGATTATACGCATAATAGTAGAAAGAAAATGAGGCGTTAAATCTTGTGTTAACATTCTCAGTAAAAGAGCAAAAAAATGATAAATTTGCGTAAATAAATAAATTTAATGGCAAAAAAGGAAACGAGCAGCGATCAACTTATTGCACATATTATAAAAGGGATAGAGGAAGTAAAGGGAAATGACATTGATATCCTGGACCTTAGAGAAATTGAAAATACAGTTTGTGATTATTTTATTATCTGCAACGGTACTTCCAACACGCAGGTTAACGCCATAGTAAATTCCATCCAAAAAATAGTTAGTAAAAACCTGAAAGATAAACCCTGGCATATTGAAGGAAGTGAAAACGCCGAATGGGTTTTAATGGACTATGTGGACGTAGTTGTTCATGTTTTTCAGAAACATATCCGGGAATTTTACGATATTGAAAGCCTATGGGGTGATGCAAAAATTACATCCATAGAAAGCAGTTATTAAAATCTAAATTTTAGCACGACAGAATGGCGAATCAAAAACCGAAAAAAAAGTTGGATCCCAAAAAGCCTAAATTCAGCGCCTACTGGATTTATGCGGCGATCATCATTATATTTTTAGGAATAAATTTCTTTGGAGGAGGAGGTTTCTCTGAACCCGCAAAAACCAATCCTGCCGAATTTAAACAATTCCTTAGGGATGGTGATGTGAAAAAAGTTGAGATCATCAACCGCAACCAGGCTAAGGTCTATCTTACCGAAGAAGCCAAAGCAAAAAGAAATACATAAAAAGAATATTGACCCTGAACTATTTCCAACCGGGGAAACTCCTGCATATAGTTTCCAGTTTGGGGATCTTCAGAATTTTGAAAATGACATTAATGAGATCAAGAAGGAAGATAATCTTGATACCATTGTTACTTACGATACTTCAAGTGATGTCATGGGAGAGCTCTTCTGGGCTTTACTCCCTTTTATCCTGATCATTGGGGTATGGATATTCATTATGAGAAAAATGAGCTCTGGTGCCGGTGGAGGAGCTGGCGGACAGATCTTCAATATTGGAAAATCCAAAGCCAAATTATTTGATCAGAATACCGATGTTAAAACTTCTTTTAAAGATGTTGCCGGACTGGAAGGCGCAAAAGAAGAAGTACAGGAGATCGTTGATTTTCTTAAGCAGCCGGATAAATATACAGCTTTAGGAGGTAAGATTCCAAAAGGAGCTATTCTGGTAGGACCTCCCGGAACCGGTAAAACTTTACTTGCAAAAGCAGTTGCCGGTGAAGCGAAAGTTCCATTTTTCTCCCTTTCAGGTTCCGATTTTGTGGAAATGTTTGTAGGAGTTGGAGCATCACGTGTAAGAGACCTTTTTAAACAGGCTAAAGAAAAATCTCCTTCTATTATATTCATCGATGAGATCGATGCTATCGGTAGAGCAAGGGGAAAAAATAATTTCTCAGGTTCGAACGACGAAAGAGAAAATACGCTTAACCAGCTACTTACCGAAATGGATGGTTTTGGAACGAATACGAATGTCATCGTAATCGCCGCTACCAACCGTGCAGATGTACTGGATAAAGCCCTTATGAGAGCAGGTCGTTTTGACCGTCAAATCTATGTAGACCTTCCGGATCTTAGAGAAAGAAAAGAAATATTTGAAGTTCACTTAGGCCCTCTTAAGAAAGTGGCCGATGAACTTGACACCGAATTCCTTGCTAAACAAACCCCTGGATTCTCAGGTGCAGATATTGCCAATGTTTGTAATGAAGCGGCGCTTATAGCTGCTCGTAAAGGAAATAAAGCGGTAGGAAAACAGGACTTCCTTGATGCGGTAGACCGTATCGTAGGAGGACTGGAAAAGAAAAATAAGATCATTACTCCCGAAGAGAAGAAAGCTATTGCATTCCACGAAGCGGGTCATGCCACTGTTAGCTGGATGCTGGAACATGCTGCTCCCCTGGTGAAAGTTACTATTGTCCCACGTGGGCAGTCTTTAGGAGCGGCCTGGTATTTACCGGAAGAACGTCTAATTGTACGTCCTGAACAAATGTTGGATGAAATGTGTGCCGCACTGGGAGGTAGAGCCGCTGAAAAAGTAATTTTTAATAATATCTCTACAGGTGCTTTAAGCGACCTGGAAAAAGTAACCAAGCAGGCAAGAGCCATGGTTACTATTTATGGACTTAATGAAGCTGTAGGAAATCTTACGTATTACGATTCTTCAGGACAAAGTGAGTATAACTTCACTAAACCTTATAGTGAAAAAACTTCTGAATTAATTGACAAAGAGATTTCTAACCTCATAGAAGAGCAATATAAACGAGCTGTAGACCTTCTTGATCATAATAAAGATAAGTTGACTCAACTTGCAGAAATACTTCTGGATAAAGAGGTGATTTTTAAAGATGACCTGGAAAAAATATTCGGAAAACGTCCTTTTGATAAGGAAAAAGAAGAAGGAAAACCGGTCAAGGAGAAAAACACCCTGGAAGAAAAAAACAAAGAGACTGCTAATGGGCAGGAAGTAAAGCCTTCCGAAGATAAAAGTACAGATGGAGAGGAAGAATTAACCGAGAACGATTCGGTTAATAAATAATGTAGAAAATCAAACTAAAAAATCTGAAATTAAACAATGGTTAATTTCAGATTTTTTAACTTTGGTAAAATGACAGTACGAATTATACCCAAAACTCTATGAATCTATTCAAGAGATTCCTTAATCCCAAGTTCAAATCAGACGAGGATCAGGATATCCCTGAAAACGCCGAGAGAGGAAAATATATGCCGGAGGTAAAATTACCTACTGACGAAAGGTTCATGCTTAATTTTAAAAATAACGGGGGGAAGTTTCTTTACTGTGTAGATGATTCAGAAATCCGTGAAGCCTTTGACAATATATTAATGGAAAATGACTGGTATGAAAAGGAATGCTGTTGCTTCGATCCCAGTTTGAAGGAAAAATTCAAAGGTTTTAACCTGGACTTCAATAAATCGGCCAATGCTGAATTTTACCTATCAACTTGTGAATTTCTGGTAGCTAATGACGGCTCAATTCTAATTTCATCCAACCAGATCAAGGAACGCAAACTTCACGAATTACCTGCAAACTTCATCATCTTATCCTCTACCAGCCAGTTAATTGATACTATAGGAGAAGGCTTAAGAGGAATTAAATTTAAGAACAAACAACATATCCCTTCTAACATTACCACTATTAAAAATTTTGAAACTCAAAAAGAGGGTGATTTTATGAGTTATGGAAGTAGCACAAAAAACTTATATTTGCTGCTTCTGGAAGATCTGTAATTTATGAGGGAAACCATAATTCGTGCTGTATCAGGATTGTTGTATACTTCCATTTTGGTTGCTTCAATACTCTCTTCAGAACTTATATTTATTCTGTTGTTTTATCTATTAAGCCTGGTATGCTTAATAGAGATGCAAAAACTGCTTCGTTTAAAAAGTTATGCCCTCTATATATTACAGGCGGTTCTTTTTTATCTTTTCAGCTTTTTGAAATTCAACCAGAACGCCACTGTTCTACTACTTTTAATCACTATTTTTGTAAACTTATTCCTGGTGAAGGATCTCATTATTGTTAAAAAGATCCCTGTTTTTGAAAAGAAAAAATACATCATCATTATATTTTACCTAATTTCCTCTACGATATTCCTGACTTTGATACCTACCATAGAAGGTGTTTTTATACCCAGGCTGGTAATAGGTATTTTTCTACTTATCTGGACCAATGATACTTTTGCATTTCTTATAGGTAAGAATTTTGGTAAAAGAAAGTTATACGAGAAAATATCCCCAAATAAAACAATAGAAGGATTTCTGGGCGGATTTATATTCTCTCTAATAATGAGTGCTGTTATATGGTATTACTCAGATTTTCTTACACTTCCAATCTGGTTGGGATTGGCGGTAATATTAAGTATTTTTGGTACCCTTGGTGATCTAATCCAGTCCAAATTTAAACGCCAGGCTGGGGTAAAAGACAGCGGGAAACTAATGCCGGGGCATGGAGGATTATTCGATAGACTGGATAGTATTATCTTTGCGAGCCCTTTTGTTTATGGTTACTTATATTTACTAAATTATGTTTCATAAAGAAGGATATAAAATAATGATAATTACTGCGATCATCCTGATCGCAATAAATATTGTTTCTTACAGTTTAATAAATATCTACTGGGTAAGGTTTGCTGTTTTAGCAGCATCTGTAGTACTTTTTGTTTTAATCCTACAGTTTTTCAGAAATCCCAAAAGATCAACAACTCAAAATAACAAACATATTATTGCTCCGGTGGACGGTAAGGTTGTGGCTATTGAAGAGGTGTATGAAAAAGAATATTTTAAGGATAACAGGATACAGATCTCTATTTTTATGTCCCCCATCAATGTACATGTCACGAGACATCCAATTGGCGGAAAAGTGACCTTTAGTAAATATCATCCCGGTAGATTTTTAGTTGCCTGGCATCCTAAATCCAGTGAAGAAAATGAAAGAACAACGGTGGTAGTGGAAAATGAAACCACAGGAGAAATAATGTATCGGCAAATTGCCGGTGCAATGGCTAAAAGAATTGTGAATTATGCAGAAGTGGGCGCTGAGGTAATCCAGGGCAGCGATAGTGGATTCATTAAGTTTGGAAGCCGCGTAGATGTGTTTGTACCTGTAGGAACACAGGTAAATGTAGAAATTAATCAAAAAGTCAAAGGAGGAGTTAGCGTAATAGCCGACATCAATTCCTAAAATAAGTGATGGCAGAAGAAAACATTAATAAGTTTCTAAAAGCCTATGAAATGGCGAGTAGTACCAACCAGCAGTTCCCTCCGGACGTTTTGTTGCATTTTTATGCCCTTTACAAAAGAGCTACCGAAAAGAATGGATTCTATATTCCTTCTAATCACCAGGGAGATCTCAGAGGAGCTTTTAAAATGAATGCGCTGGTGCAGGTAAAGGATCTTAGCAAAACGGAAGCTCAGGAAAGATATATTGAACTTGTGGAAAATCATATTGGAGAAATTCCCGAATAAATAAGTTTAAAGATCACAACAACAAAAAGGGCCTTTAAAGGCCCTTTTTTATTAATTATAATCTGAAAAATTAATTCAGATTTTTCAGGCTAGCCTTTAAAGCCTCAATTTTAGCTTCAGCATCAGCCTTTTTAGATTTCTCAATTGCCACTACTTTTTCAGGTGCATTGTTAACAAACCTTTCATTAGAAAGCTTCTTTTCTACAGATTTCAGGAAACCTTCGGTATAAGTTAGTTCTTCCTTTATCTTTTTCTTCTCGGCTTCCACATCTACCGCACCGGTTACCGGAATAAAATATTCATTAGACCTTACTCTAAATGAAAGAGCTCCATCTACAGTTTCCTCCACATAATCCAATGTTGCGATATTCCCCATTTTAGAAATAACACTATCAAAAGTACGGGAAGTATTTTCATTATTCATTATATGAAGGTCAATCTCATTTTTAAAAGCGATATTCTTTTCCTTTCTTATCTTTCTTATCCCTGTAATTACTTCTGCCGAATGTTCAAATTCACTGATGATCTTTTTATCAAAGTCCTTTATCTCCGGCCATCTTGAAATGATTAAAGCCTCTTCAGAAGAGCGTTCAGCAATAAGCTGCCAGATTTCTTCAGTAACAAAAGGCATAAAAGGATGAAGAATCTTTAAATTATCCTCCAGTATGCTTAAAATTTCATTATACGTTTTTGCATCAATAGGATCACCATAACCCGGTTTTACCATTTCAAGAAACCAACTACAGTAGTCATCCCAGATAAGCTTATAAGTAGCCATTAAAGCGTCACTCATTCGGTATTTGGAGTAATGATCTTCAATTTCTTTTAAAGATTTCTGGAATTTAGATAAATACCATTCTACAGCAATTTTGGCTGTGTCAGGCTGTTCAATTTCTTCAGAAACCTCCCATCCCTTTACCAGTCTAAAGGCATTCCAAATCTTGTTAGCAAAGGCACTCCCCTGTTTACAAAGATCCTCTTCGAACATAAGATCATTTCCGGCAGGAGAACTCAATAACATCCCCACGCGCACTCCATCTGCCCCATATTGTTCTATAAGACCAATAGGATCTGGCGAGTTACCGAGAGATTTAGACATTTTCCTCCTTTGTTTATCCCTAACAATACCTGTGAGATAAACATTCTTGAAAGGTTTTTCTCCTCTATACTCATATCCGGCCATGATCATTCTAGCCACCCAGAAGAATAAAATTTCTGGTGCTGTAACTAGATCATTGGTGGGATAATAATATTCGATCTCTTTATTTTCAGGCTCAAGTATTCCGTTAAAGACACTAATTGGCCAAAGCCATGAGGAGAACCAGGTATCTAACACATCATTATCCTGAGTGAGATCTAAAACTGTAAGATCCTCATTCCCGGTGATCTCTATTGCCTTTTCAAGAGCTATCTCCGGAGTTTCCCCTACCACAAAATCATTTTTACCCGGTCCATAATAATAGGCTGGGATTTGATGTCCCCACCATAATTGACGGGAAATATTCCAGTCCCTCACATTTTCCATCCAGTGCCGATAAGTATTTAAAAACTTATCAGGAACAAGATTAATATCATCTCCCAAAACTGCATCTAAAGCAGGTTGAGCCAGTTCTTTCATTTTAAGGAACCACTGGTCACTTAATTTAGGTTCGATTACCGCCCCTGTGCGCTCACTTGTTCCTACCTTATTTACGTAATCCTCAACTTTTGCAACAAAACCTGAAAGTTCTAGTTCCTCAACAATTTCAGCTCTTACTACAAATCGATCCTTTCCTTTATAATGAAGACCATAGTTATTGAGAGTAGCATCATCATTAAAAATATCAATCACCTCAAGGCCATGTTTATCCCCAAGGTTCTTATCGTTTTCGTCATGGGCTGGAGTCACTTTTAGACAGCCGGTCCCGAACTCCATATCTACGTACTCATTTTCGATAATAGGAATAGTTCTATTGCAAATGGGTACAATTGCTTTTTTCCCCTTTAAATGTTCAAATCGTTCATCATTTGGGTTAATGCAAATGGCGGTATCGCCAAGTATAGTCTCGGGCCTTGTAGTGGCAATGGTTAGATATTCACCTGTACCATCTACCTTGTATTTTAGATAATAAAGTTTAGCGTTCCGTTCTTCGTAATTTACTTCCTCATCAGATAAGGTTGTTTTGGCCTGGGGATCCCAGTTTACCATTCGATAACCACGATAAATTAAGCCTTTTTCATAAAGATCAATAAAAACCTTTATAACCGAAGCCGACATATTATCGTCCATGGTGAACTTCGTACGCTCCCAATCACAGGATGCTCCAAGCTTTTTAAGCTGTTGCAGAATGATCCCACCATGCTTATGGGTCCAGTCCCATGCATGCTGTAGAAATTCCTCCCGATTTAATTTATCTTTTTCAATGCCTTCACTTTTTAGCTTAGCAACAACTTTTGCTTCTGTAGCAATAGAAGCATGATCTGTCCCCGGTACCCAACAGGCGTTAAAACCCTTAAGCCTTGCGCGGCGCACTAATACATCCTGAATTGTATTATTCAGCATATGTCCCATATGCAGTACTCCGGTCACGTTAGGTGGCGGAATTACAATGGTATAAGGCTCTCTTTCATCAACCTCTGAATGAAAATAATTATTTTTCATCCAGTAGTCATACCACTTATCTTCTACTTCTTTAGCGTTATATTGCGCAGGAATTGCCATTTCTTTGGTCTGATTTTTGAATATTGGCAAAAGTAATTATTAATACAGGATTATGAAAGCTGATGAAATGAATTAAATTTTTGAGAAATGAAGCATTTCGTCTTATCTTTACTTTTCCTCTTAAAATTTGAATTATGAAAAAACTTATTGCAATTGCCATATTTGTTTTTGCGGGTATCTCTATAGCGCAAGCTCAGAAAGCTGCAAAAATTGAATTTAAGTCAGAAACAATCGACTATGGCGAAATAAAAAAAGGTAGTGACGGGATTAGAGTATTTGAATTTACCAATACCGGAACGGCACCCCTGGTAATAGAAGATGTAAAATCCAGTTGTGGGTGTACGGTCCCTAAGAAACCTGAAGAACCAATCATGCCAGGCGACACAGGAAAGATTGAAGTAAAATATGACACTAATCGTGTTGGGCCTATACGTAAAACCGTTACAGTATATTCCAACGCCGAAGAAGCTGTTAAGGCCTTAAAAATAAAAGGGACGGTTCTAGGTGAATCTGAAAGCTAGGTCCAATTTATTTAAAAGATCGAAAGCCTTCCATTTGGAAGGCTTTTTTTTATAAAATTCTTTCAAGTCTAAACTCTATTTCCAAAGGAACACCTTTCCTGAGAATTTCAAGTTTGATTTTTCTTCCTTCCCTGGAAGAAAATATCTTCGATATTTTCTCCAGACCATATCTATATATAGGCCTTCCGTTAAGCCTCACAATCTCATCTCCTATCATTAAACCAGATTCCTGAGCTGGTGAATTAGGCCTTATTTCGGCAATTTCATAACTAGGCTCCAATGAATATACTTTTTGATAGGTACTTTTATACACCTGCGTTCCCTGATTTTCATTATCATTTGAATCAAGGATAAAAACCGGATCAGAACCCTGAGCATTCTTTAATATATTGTATCCGTTGTGTTCCACAACAATTCCACTCATGTTATATTCAAAAGGATCTTTGAAATCTCTGTTTGGCTTTAAACGTAACTTCTTTTTTTTATAATCTAAAACCGAATGAAACCTTCTGAGTACCTGGGAACCAATACTTCCATCACGCTCTTCAAAAGCATTAATATCCTGAAGATATAAGCTATCAGGAAAACTAACGGTGATCTCCCGAAGATCATACTTCCCTATTGATAATTTTTCAATACGGGATCGAACACCATATACACTACCTGTAATACCAAACCCTAAAAAATCTTTAAAGGATTTTTCAGGAATGTCAATATCCTTATTACTATTTTTAAATAACCAAAGAGCATCCCCGGAACCACTGTCAACCAACAATCGAACCGTTTTAGGAAACTCGCCTGTTTCTGAAATCTCCACCTCTACATAGGGCTTGCCTTTATAAAAATAAAGAGGAAGATCCACACACCTCCTGCAGTTCTTATATTTATAAGCATCCTGCTCATATACCTTCATCTTTTTGCTCTTATAATTAAATTTTACAATAAAATCTTTAAAGAAATCATATCCCAGGATACCATTCACTTCTACCCCCAGTCGGTTCGATATACCTACCACATCCCCTGGAATAATATAAAGACTGTGATCTTTCGCGACGATATCACCTATTCTTAAGCTGTTATGGCTGGATTAGAAACCTCGTAAAGGTTAGCCACCACCCAGACCCTTTAAGTAAACCGTAACAAGATTATTCAATACAGTAGTGTCTTCTTCACTCAAACTAAAAAGAATAGTAGAATTAACCCCTGTATCCAGAAGGAAAGACAACTCCCGCCCGTTGAGTTCTACAGGAACAATTACCAGATCATTAATCAGTTTAAATCGCTGCTTAGATTTTCCTTTATTATTCTCTATGACGAATTTATTCTGAGAAAATAAGGGAGAAATAATTAAAAAATGATTAACGAGAACAATAATTTTGATCGATGAATCATATCTTAAATTACAAAAAATCCCCCATAATTACTTAGCTATTTTTATTGTTTAATGCATTAATTTTGCAATTTTGCAATCCACAAACAAACATCTATGCCTAAGATATCGAATAAAGGGCTGGAAATGCCTGAGTCCCCCATAAGAAAATTAGTTCCTTTTGCTGAAGCTGCAGTTAAAAAGGGGAAGAAAATATACCAGTTAAATATTGGGCAACCCGATATAAAAACTCCTGAAGTAGCACTTAATGCTGTTAAAAACAACAATATCGAAGTACTTTCTTATAGCCATTCTGCCGGTTTCGAGAGTTACAGAGAAAAGCTGGCCAATTATTACCAAAAAAACAGTCTTCCCATAGAAAAAGAAGATATTATTATTACCACAGGTGGATCAGAAGCACTTCTTTTTGCCATGGGAAGTATTACGGATCCTGGCGATGAAGTAATCATTCCAGAGCCTTTCTATGCCAATTACAATGGATTTGCCACCTCTTCTGGTGTGACCATCAAACCTATTGAGTCTACGATAGATACTAATTTTGCCTTACCTCCTATTGCGGAATTTGAAAAACTGATCACCGATAAAACTAAAGCTATTCTTATTTGTAATCCTGGTAATCCAACAGGATACCTTTACACCAGAGAGGAAGTAAAGCAATTGGCTGATCTTGCTTTGAAGCATGATCTTTTTATTGTTTCAGATGAAGTATACCGTGAGTTCGCTTACGAAGGGGCCCAACATCACTCTATTATGAGCTTTCCTGAACTTTCAGAAAATGCTATCATGGTAGACTCGGTATCCAAGCGCTACAGCATGTGTGGGGCCAGAATTGGATGTCTGGTATCAAAAAATAAAGAATTAATGACTACTGCCATGAAATTTGCTCAGGCCAGACTTAGTCCGCCAAGTTTTGCCCAAATTGCGAGTGAAGCTGCTTTAGACACTCCTCAGGAATATTTCGATGATGTTATAGAACAATATACCTTTAGAAGAAATTTACTCGTAGAAGGACTTCAAAAGATCGAAGGCGTCAAGGTTGCCAAGCCCAGAGGTGCTTTTTATTGTATTGCTGAACTTCCTGTTGAAAATGCCGATGATTTTGCAAAATGGCTGCTTGAAAGTTTTGAGGATGACAATGAGACAATAATGGTTGCACCTGCAGCCGGTTTCTATTCTACCCCAAATACGGGAATGAATCAGGTACGAATTGCTTACGTCCTTAAAAAAGAGGATTTGGAACGTTCTCTGGAGATTCTGGAAAAAGCCTTAAAGCAATATAACAGTCAGAATTAATGCGCATCCTGCGGAATTTTTCCTTAAAAAACTATAATACTTTTGGAATCGATGCGAGAGCCAAAAGATTTATTTCAATTGAAAACATTGAAGACCTTAGGAGTATTCTGCGAAAAACATATTCTTCCGAATTATTCATTCTTGGGGGTGGAAGCAACATGCTTCTTACCAGCGATATTCAAAAGACCGTAATCCATATTGGGATCAAAGGAAAAGAAATTATTTCAGAGGATGAAAATGAGGCTATAGTAAGAGCAGCAGCCGGGGAAAACTGGCATGAATTTGTTCTTTGGACTTTACAACAGAACTTAGGAGGTCTGGAAAACCTGTCACTTATCCCCGGAAATGTTGGCACAGCGCCAATTCAAAATATTGGTGCTTATGGAGTGGAGCTTAAAGACAACTTTGTAAGTTGCCACGCCATGAATATTCAAACCCTGGAAGAAAGAGAATTCAGTCTTAAAGAATGTAAATTTGACTACCGTAATTCTATTTTTAAAAGCCGGTTAAAGAATCAGTATATTATTACTGCCGTTGACGTTAGACTGACAAAAAAGAACCATCATCTCAAAACAGATTATGGTGCTATTAAGGCAGAACTTGAAAAACAGGAGATTTCAAAGCCAGGGATCCATGATATTTCTAAAGCGGTGATCGCTATTAGACAATCCAAGTTACCAGACCCAAAAAAGCTCGGAAATAGCGGAAGTTTCTTCAAAAATCCAATTGTTTCCAAAAAACAATTTGAAAATTTAAAATCAGAATTCCCCGAGATTCCTTGCTATCCTGTATCAGATAAAAATATAAAATCCCGGCGGGATGGTTAATAGATAAAACCGGTCTTAAGGGTTATAGGGATGGAGATGCCGGTATACATAAAAATCAGGCATTAGTCCTGGTAAATTACGGTTGTGCTACCGGAGAAGAAATCCTCCAACTTGCCCGTAAAGTTCAGAATACGGTTCAAAAAAAATTCGGGATCGAATTGGAGCCCGAAGTAAATATTCTATAATAAAAAGGAACCGCGATAAGCAGTTCCTTTTTTCTAAAACTCTATTTTACTTAAGACTTTTTCATTACAACGGCGTCGATTAGATGTATAACACCATTTGAAGCATCGATATCCACCTGAACAATTTTAGCCTTATTACCAGCTTCATCTGTAAGAATCACACTATCACCATCCATACTGGCAGTTAATTCTCCACCACCTGCGGTTGTAATAGTATATTCTCCATCGTTATCATTGATCATTTGCACAAGGTCCTGAGAGGTGATCTTATCTTCAACTACATGATACTTTAAAAGATCACTTAATTCCTGCTTGTGAGAAGGTTTCATCAAGGTATCCAGAGTGGCCTTATCTACCTCACTAAATGCGGCATTGGTAGGTGCAAATACCGTAAAAGGACCATCTTCTTCTGTAAACATATCTGCCAGATCAGCACTTTTCATTGCATTAACCAGGGTACTTAAGGTATCGGTTTCCTTTGCCTTTGCAGCAATACTATTAGCTTCCATTTCCATTTTCTCTTTTTCTTTCTGGAGTTCGGCTTGTCTTTCTGCTTCCATCTGCTCCATCTCCTCCTTATTATCCTGCTCACTTTTTTTATTATCATTACAGGAAATAAAAAAACCTGTCAAAAGAGCAAACATTATTAAATACACTTTCATTTTCATAATTTTTTAAATTTATTAATTCACAATATACTGACAGAAAGGCATTTACGGTTCTAACTAAAATTAAACTTTAGTTAAAGAGTGTAAAGATTATACTAATAATTCGTCCTATTTTTATGAAGACCTATTTATTGTTATTTTTGTACCAGAATCTATAGAAAAATGAAATTATTAGTTATAAGTATTGTTCTACTTGCGTTGGCTTTCGCTGGAATCGCAATTAAAATATGGAGTAAAAAAGATGGTAAGTTTGCAGGAACCTGTGCAAGCCAGAGTCCTTTTTTGAATGAATCTGGAGAACCTTGCAGCTACTGCGGAAAAATGCCAGATGAAACTAGAGATTGTTCTGAACCCGCTAAGACCAGCTAAACTGAATGGGAACAATTCTACTGGGAGTTTTTATTCTCGTCACCCTTATTAATTTCCTATATTTTTTTTCTTTCTTTTCTTTTGCTACTGCGGGAAAAAAGAATCACCTTCATCCCGAAGTCCCTATTTCGGTAATTATATGTGCCAAGAACGAAGCAGAGAATCTCAGGAACTTTTTACCTTCTATTCTTGAACAGGATTATCCAGATTTTGAAGTGATTATTATTAATGATGCCTCTACAGATGAAACTCTGGATGTCATTGAGGAATTTCAGAAGATAGATCCGCGAATAAGATGTGTAGATGTTCAAAATAACGAAGCCTTCTGGGCAAATAAGAAATATTCCCTCACCCTTGGCATAAAAAAAGCCCGGCATAAACATCTGCTATTTACCGATGCCGATTGCGCACCCCAGTCTAAAAGCTGGATAAGAGAAATGGCCGGTAATTACCAGCCTGGAGTATCCATTATATTAGGATATGGAGGTTATTTCCAACACACCGGATCGCTCTTAAACAAGCTGATCCGTTTTGAAACTTTACTAACCGCTATTCAGTATTTTTCATATGCCCGGCTTGGATCTCCATATATGGGCGTGGGGCGAAATCTTGCTTATACTTCTACCCAGTTTTATGAGCAAAAGGGATTTGCCAGCCACCTGCATTTAAGATCGGGTGATGATGACCTATTTGTAAACGAAGCGGCAAATGCCGAAAATACAGCGATCTGTTTTAATCCCAACGCCATTACCAGGAGTGTGCCCAAAACTACCTTTAAAGAATGGTTTCATCAAAAAAGAAGACATCTATCGGTGGCAGGGGAATATAAATCTAAACATAAGTTCCTGTTGGGAGCTTTTTATTTATTCAGGTTACTCTTCTGGATCCTTTTTACAACACTGCTCATCTTACAGGTTTATCCTAAAATAATTTTAGCCATACTAGGCTTTAAATTACTAATTGAAGGCTTTGTATATTTTAAATCTTCAAGAAAACTTAACGAAACTGATGTGGCCTGGTTATTTCCGTTTTTCGATCTATTTCTATTGTTGATTCAATTGGTTATCTTTATTAATAATATTATTTCAAAACCCCGGCATTGGAAATAAATCCTGATCAACTTCTCAAGAAGATCAAAGAGGCCAAAGAAGGAAGTCAGCCTGCTTTCAATTATCTGCTTGATAATTACTGGAATGATGTATACGGATTTCAGCTAAAAAAGACCCGGAATGAGTATGAGGCTGAAGATATAACCATCCAAACCTTCTCCAGAGCCTTTGATAAGATCGATACCTTTGATGAAAATTATTCTTTCAGCACATGGCTTATAGCCATATCGAAGAATATTCATGTTGATCTACTTAGAAAAAAAAGTGCCTCTATTAGATCTAAAACTAATATGCACGACGAGGAAAGAGTTTATCATATTGCCGATGAAACTCCCAGTATTGAAGATAAGCTCATAAAAGAGCAACATCTGGAGCAATTGCTTGCCGATATCAAACAGTTAAAGCCACATTATCAGGAAGTGATCAATTTGAGGTTTTTTCAAGAAAAATCATACAAGGAGATCGCCAACGCCTTGCATGAACCCATGAATAATGTCAAGGTTAAGCTACTTAGAGCCAAGAAATTACTTGCAGAAATTATTTCCAATAGAAATTCCTAAGTAAGGAATCAAAAGCTAGCCTGTCTAATTTATGCAGTTCAGCTTATTATTGTATCTTTGAACCACAGATTTTTGCTATGAATACAGACGTTGCGCCCGTAAAATCAAGGACTGAAAGACAGCCAAAACCTAAATGGCTTCGAGTAAAACTTCCTACCGGAAAAAAATATACAGAATTAAGAAGTATTGTAGATAAATATGATCTGCACACGATTTGTACTTCCGGAAGCTGCCCCAATATGGGAGAGTGCTGGAGTGAAGGTACAGCTACTTTTATGATCCTGGGAAATGTATGTACTCGTTCCTGTGGATTTTGTGGTGTAAAGACCGGAAGACCCGATACAGTTGATTGGGACGAACCTGAAAAAGTTGCCAGGTCTATCAGAATTATGAAGATCAAGCACGCGGTTATAACAAGCGTAGACAGGGATGATCTTAAAGATATGGGCTCTATTATTTGGGCTGAAACCGTTAAGTCGATCAGGAGAATGAACCCTGAAACAACTCTTGAAACTCTTATCCCCGACTTTCAGGGAAATGAGAGGAATATTGACCGGATTGTGGAAGTAATGCCAGAAGTAGTGTCTCATAATATGGAAACGGTAAAAAGACTTACCCGGGAAGTGCGCATTCAGGCTAAGTACGATCGTAGTCTGGCTGTTTTAAGATATCTTAAAGACAGTGGTATAAACCGAACAAAATCTGGAATCATGTTAGGTCTTGGAGAACAGGAAGATGAGGTGATACAAACACTTCAGGACTTGCGTGAGGCCGGTGTTGATGTAGTTACCATTGGTCAATATCTCCAACCGAGTAAAAAACACCTGCCGGTAAAACAGTTTATCACGCCAGATCAATTCAAAAAATATGAAGAAATAGGCCTTAGTCTTGGATTTAGACATGTGGAAAGCAGCGCACTGGTTAGATCTTCTTATAAAGCTCAAAAACATATCAATTAATCCTGCCTATGGCTGCCACTATTAATATTGCCATTAATGGTTTTGGCAGAATTGGAAGGAATCTTTTTAGATGTCTTCTCGAACATCCTTCGATAAAGGTTGTCGCAATCAATGATATTCATGATGCCAAAAGTCTTTCCCATCTTTTAAAATACGATAGTATTCATGGGAAATTCCAAGGTAATGTGACATATGGCGATTCTTCCATTATCATTGACCAAAATAAGATACCTCTTTTAAATTTTAAAACTCCTTCAGAAATTCCCTGGAACGATTTTAATGTAGATTATGTAATTGAATCTTCAGGCCAATTCAAAACAGAGGAATCTTTAAAAGGTCATCTAAAAGAAGGAGTTCGAAAAGTAATATTATCGGTTCCTCCTCAGGATGAAAATATTAAGATGGTGGTGCTGGGTGTAAATGAACATATCCTGGACGGATCAGAAAGGATAATTTCGAATGCTTCCTGCACTACAAATAATGCAGCCCCCATGCTTAAAGTGATCCATGATCAGTTTAAAGTGAACCAGGCATATATCACAACGGTGCATTCATATACTTCAGACCAAAGCCTGCATGACAAACCGCACAAAGATCTGAGGAGAAGCCGCGCGGCCGCCCAGTCTATTATTCCCACCACCACAGGAGCGGCCAAAGCTTTAACAAGTATTTTTCCAGACCTTAGCGAAGTGATAGGAGGTTGCGGGATTCGTGTACCGGTTCCAAATGGCTCCCTAACCGATATGACATTGAATGTGGAAAAGGAAACTAATATTGAGGAGGTCAATCGCATATTTAAACAGGCTTCTGAAACCTCTATGAAAGGAATTCTTGAATATACAGAAGACCCCATAGTTTCCATAGACATTATTAATAGCAGTTATAGCTGTATATTCGACGCCCAAATGACTTCGGTAATTGGTGGAAAACTAGTAAAATTAATAGGTTGGTATGACAATGAAATTGGTTATTCCAGCCGTCTTATCGATTTAATTTCACTCATTAACGATAAATAGCTATATTTAACCACATTAAAGCTGTTAGCTATTTTCCCAAATGATGAACTTTAAGCTTACTTTTCTATTAATATTTTGCTGCATTATTAGTTTCGGATTTCAGAACCCGGCAAATAATCAAACTAAACCCAGTCCTCAGGAAATAGGGGAACTTCTAGCCCAGGCAGAAAATTCCATCAATACAATGGAATTTGATAAAGCTCAGGAACAATTAAATCAGTCTTTGGAACTTGCGAGACGAATTGACGAAAAAAGATATATCGCTTTAGCAAGTAGCATATTGGCTAGAATGTATCAGGTTCAACACGAATATGATAAAGGTATAACCCAACTTGAAAGGGCTATAGCCACCCAAAGAGAAATTGGAGATGATGCCGGCCTTGCCTATTCCTATATTTTATATGGAAAACTTTTTTATTCGAAGCAGGAGTATAATAGGTCTATAAAATATCTCGACCTGGCCCAGGATTACTATAACAAGGAAGAAGATAAGGAACAATTAGGCATTATTGCCCTTAATAAAGCTATTGTTTATATGGGCATGGGCGGCAAGGAGGACTTTGCCGAATCATTATTAGACAATGCCGATATATATTTAAAAGATAGTAAAAATCAATATGAACTTTCCAGACTTCATTATTATGAGGCTCGTTTAGCAATGACTAAAGGGAATTATGAAAAAGCAGAAGAAACCGCTAAAGGGGCACTCGAATTAGCCAAAGATGGTGGTTATATAGGCATGAGAATGTACACCAATGAACTACTAAGTTCTATTGCCGAAACACGCAAAAACTATGAGGCCTCCCTCGATTATCTTCATAAAGCCAATGAAATAAGAGAAGCCGTTTTTGATATGAACAAAGATGCGCTGGCTAATGAAAGGAATGAGAAATTCGGGATGGATGCCTTAAAAAGTACGGTAGACGAATTAACCCTTCAGAATGCCGAACAGGAAAGAACCTTAAAAGTGAACAAACTAACTACTATTCTTAGTGTAGCTTTGATCACTATTCTTTCATTACTTACTTTGTCCCTTTACAAAAACAACAATTTAAGAGCACGCGCTAACGAATTATTACAGAAAAAAAATTCTGAGCTCACCTTAGCTAAGGAAAATGCCGAAAAAGCATCGCTGGCAAAAGCTCAGTTCTTATCCACTATTACTCACGAATTAAGAACACCGCTTTACGCCGTAACCGGGCTCACCCACTTATTACTGGAAGAAAGCCCTACAGAAAGTCAGAAAGAGCATCTTAATTCTTTAAAGTTTTCTGGAGAGTATTTGCTTTCTCTTATCAATAATATACTAGACCTCAACAAGCTGGAAGCTAACAAGGTAGAGATCGTAGAATCTACCTTCAACCTGGAGAAACGAATGTCTGATGTACTTATCGCATTAAAGAATTCAGCAGATGAGAAGAAAACCAAACTGCACTTTGATTTCGATAAAAATATACCTAAGAAATTAATTGGAGACCCTCTTAAAATATCCCAGATCCTAATCAACCTTATTGGTAATTCCATAAAATTTACTGAGGATGGCGATATTTGGATATCCGTTCAGCAAAAAAGACACGAAAAGAAAAATATTTATCTTGAGTTTGAAATAAAGGATAATGGAGAAGGCATTGGTAAAGAAAAGCAGAAAGCAATTTTCGAAAACTTTACACAGGGATCTACCCAGATTAACAGGAAATTTGGAGGAACAGGACTTGGTCTTTCAATTGTTAAAAATCTTTTAAGTCTTCTAAACAGCGAAATTGACCTGGAAAGCGAATTAGGTAAGGGTTCCAAATTTACTTTTGATCTTAAATTTGAAGTTCCGGAGAGTGAAATTCTTGAAGCTCCAGTCCAGCCTCAAATAGATGAATCCAAACTCACAAATGACATCATGGAAAACAAGCGTATCCTTGTGGTAGAGGATAACAAGATCAACCAAATGATCACCCGTAAGATCCTGGAAAAAAACAATGTGATTTGTGATGTGGCAGATAACGGTAGTATTGCTGTAGAAAAGGTACAAAAGAATCATTTTGATCTCATTCTAATGGATATTCACATGCCTGGAATAAGCGGGATTGAAGCCACTATAGAAATAAGAAAATTTAATGATGAGATCCCGATAATAGCTCTTACCGCGGTAACTCTCGATGAAAATCTTGACGAATTCTATTTGAATGGTTTTAATGATATTATCCCGAAACCATACAAAACCGAAGAGTTCTTCCATAAAATTAACAAACACTTAGCAGCCAGAGAAACAGCAGTTTAGAGCTTTTGGCATATGCTTTGCAAAGAAAAAGCTTAGTAGGATTATATAAAGATAGATACTTATATAGTTTGAATTAGCCAAAATTAAAATGAGGTGTCTCTACACCTCATTTTTTATTTATAAAACTTTTGACTTTTTCATCAAAAGTCGCCTGTTCTTTTATAAATGCAACTTCAATCGGTATAAAGAAAAGCTTTTCAGAAGATATTTTTTCCTTCAGCCGCATATAGTCCTTTTGTGTAGTAAGAACGCAATTCTGTTTTTTTAAGGAAGCTATTTCCTTGTCAGAAAATATATGATGATCTGGAAATTTGATATGCTCAAACTTCAAATTCCTGGAATGCAGAAAGTCTACTAAAGGTTGTGGATTAGCAATACCCGTAACCAGGGTGAATTCTTCAGAATTTAATGTCTCCAGCGGAAACTTTTTCGAGCTGGAAACGATATTTTCAGAATATTCTATACTGGTGAAAAAAACTTTCTGGTATTTTTGAGGTTTTAATTTACGCGTTATTTCCTCCATTTTAGTTTCAGAAATATCTGCAGGACATTTAGTAACCACGATGAGATCTGCCCTTTTCGCCCCGGCCGCCGATTCCCGTAAATTCCCCGCAGGCAACAATAAATCGTCAATATAAAGGTTTCCAAAACTTGTAAGAAGAATATAAAAGTCAGCTTTCACCTTTCTATGTTGAAAGGCATCATCCAAAATAACCACATCCGGAGAATAAATCAATAGATTTTTGATCCCTTCCCTCCTATTGGCATCCACAGCAACTCTAACCTTTGGAAAATTATTCTTAAACTGAAGCGGCTCATCCCCAGAGATTAATGCAGAATCCTCAATTTCTACCAGGTGATAAGCCTTACTTTGTCTTTTATAACCTCTACTGAGCGTAGCTATCTTATAATCGTTTTGAAGCAATCTCAGGAGATATTCAACCATAGGAGACTTTCCGGTACCGCCTACACTAAGATTCCCTACACAGATCACCGGCACCTCAAAAGAGCGGGATTCGAGAAGATCTTTACTATAAAGACTATTTCGAAGCCGGGTGACTCCATCATAGAGCACAGAAAAGGGAAAAAGTAATTTTCTTAGATTCGGCATGAAAGGCTTTCTATAATATTTATCTTTGAGATTCTGGAATATAGAAGAAACTGTCACATTATTCAACACTTTCATATTTATTCCACAGTTATTTAAACTGAAGGCTAAAATATTAAATTATGATCATTAAGGAAGTCATCGATCTCCTAGAAGATTTCGCTCCTACAAAATATGCTGAGGATTTTGATAATGTTGGTCTGTTGGTAGGCGATGCGAATACAGAAGTTAAAGGTGCATTAATCACCCTGGATACCCTGGAAGCTACGGTTGAGGAAGCCATTGTGAAAAATTGTAATCTCATTATAAGTTTTCATCCCATTATTTTTTCAGGACTTAAAAAACTGAATGGAAAAAATTATGTGGAAAGAACCGTTCTTAAGGCTATAAAAAAGGACATCGCGATCTACGCAATACATACCGCTCTCGACAATCAATATAAAGGAGTTAATGATATGATCGCCGAAAAACTTAACCTGAAAAATAGAAAAATTCTCATTCCAAAAAAGGACTCCATAAAGAAGCTAACCACATTTGTCCCAATTAAAGATGCAGATAAGGTTCGAGAAGCTTTATTTGAAGCTGGAGCAGGAAGTATCGGCAATTATGACGATTGCAGCTTTAATATCTCTGGAAAAGGAAGTTTTAAAGGGAACAAAGAATCCAATCCCGTAATAGGAAAAAAAGGGGAAATTCATTTTGAAGAAGAAGTTCAAATAGGAATTACCTATCCCGCCCATTTTGAAGCAAAAATCCTTCAGAATCTTTTAAATTCTCATCCTTATGAAGAGGTAGCTTACGAAATTCACTCCCTGGAAAATAAAAATCAACATTTAGGAATAGGAATGATAGGAGAACTAGAGAAAGAAATTGAGGTAGTAAAGTTTCTAAACCAGGTAAAAGAAACCTTTTTATGTGGATGCATAAGACATTCCGAACTGCTACAAAAACCCATAAAAAAAGTAGCCGTCCTTGGCGGAAGTGGTGCCTTTGCCATTGAAAATGCAAAAGCCGCCGGAACAGATATATTCATAACCGCAGATCTCAAGTACCACGATTTCTATAAAGCTGAGAAAAAACTGGTGCTGGCAGATATTGGCCACTATGAAAGTGAACAGTTTACAAAAAATTTACTATATTCTTTTCTTAGCAAAAAAATTAGTAGTTTTGCACTTATTTTAGCAGATACAAATACCAATCCAATACATTATTTATAATATGGCGAAAAAAAACGATGTTACTGTAGAAGAGAAGTTAAGATCACTGTACGACCTTCAATTGGTAGATTCGCGAATTGATGAAATTAGAAACGTACGTGGTGAACTTCCACTAGAAGTTGAAGATCTGGAAGATGAAGTAGCAGGTTTAAACAGACGCTTGGAAAAACTGGATGCGGACATAGAAGTCATTGATAATGACATCAAAAACAAGAAGAACCAGATTGAAGAGTCTAAGACTGCGATCAAAAAGTACTCTGAACAACAGAAAAATGTTCGAAATAACCGTGAATTCAATGCATTAAGCAAAGAAGTTGAATTCCAGGAATTAGAAATCGAACTTTCAGAAAAGCACATCAAGGAATACAAGGCGAAAATTGAGCAGAAGAAAGAGGTGATTACTCAAACCAAGGAAAAACTTTCTGAACGCCAGGAGCACCTTAAACACAAGAAAGGTGAACTTGATGAAATCCTTAAGGAAACTGAAAAGGAAGAGCAGGCACTTATCAATAAGTCTAAAGAATATGAAAAGAATATTGAAGACAGGCTTGTGGAGGCTTACAATAGAATTAGAAGTAATGTAAAGAACGGTCTTGCCGTTGTACCCGTTGAACGTGGAGCTTCTGGAGGCTCATTCTTCACGATTCCACCTCAGGTGATCATGGAAATTGCAGGTAGAAAAAAGATCATCACAGATGAACATAGTGGTCGTATCCTTGTTGATGAAGAATTAGCGAAGGAAGAACAGGAAAAAATGGAAGGAATGTTTAAAAAGTTCTAAACTATTTAAATTTACATATTAAACTGCCTGGAAAATAATAGTAGGATTGAATGATCTGAAACAAAATTTTTCCGGGCAGTTTTTTTATGCATATGTTTTATAGACCGCCTTCCAGGTGGATTAACAAGTCTTTCACACAAACAAGCGATTAAAAAGTTACCTTTAACTAACCCAATTCGTTAGTATTATGAAAATTAGATTGCTCTTCATTTGCCTGTCTGTGATTTTTAGTTCCTGTGAAAACAAGAAGGAAAAGTCAGATGAAAATATCAATTCTGAACAGAAAGACTATCAAAATATCCAGCCAAAAGACGAAACAGAAAGATCTGTCCCCGATCAACCTATAGATCAAAATTCAACAGATAAACAAACTCCTGGAGCTAACGATACTAAAACTAAAGAAAGTTATACCGGTGATATTTCCGGACGTTATATAAAAACCAACCATACTGAAGATACAAATTGCTCCTGTTACTGTGTTACGGTGACTATGGGTGGCACGAGTGAATTGTGTCTTTCTAAAAATGAGCTTTATATTAATGTGCGTTATTCAGGGAATCAAAATCAGTTAAATATTTATTACACAGGTAAATCCAAAAAAACTTCAAATAAAGATTTGCCCTGGGATAAATTTGAAACCAATATCCCCATCGCTGTATTGAATCCAACAACAGATGGTGGTTTAAAATTAGACTGGAAAGGTTTCACCATTGATGGTGAGATCGCGGTAGATTATGCCCTTTTTGGCAAGAAAACCCTTGAAGGGACTTACAAAAAACAATAAAATGAAAACAATATTTATAAACGTCCTCAGTTTGCTATTATTAAGCTGCGGAAATGCTAACAACAAACAATCAGCCACCACGGCTGAAGTCGCGAATGCCGATCCTGTTGAGGTGCCGGCTCAAAACGGACTTGAAAGAGCCTATTTTGCAAGTGGATGTTTCTGGTGCGTGGAAGCGGTCTATGAAAGTGTAAAAGGGGTTAAAGAAGCTGTTTCTGGTTACTCAGGAGGAGAAATGAAAAACCCTACCTATGAAAATAGTGATGGCCATGCAGAAAGCGTAGAGGTAATCTATGATCCAAAGGTCGTCAGCTATAAAACGCTTGTAAAAGTATATTTTGGATCGCAGGACCCCACACAGGTAAACGGGCAGGGACCCGATAAAGGAATTCATTATCGATCCATTATTTTTTATCAGAATGAGAAGCAAAAGGAAACTATCAATCAGGTGAAAGAGGAAGTGGCCAAAAACTACGACAAGCCTATTGCTGCAGAAATACTGCCTTTTCAAAAGTTCTGGAAAGCGGAGGACTACCACCAGAATTACGAAAGAAATAATCCTGACAATCCCTATATACAGAATGTATCGATTCCCAGGATCAATAGATTTAAGGCGAAGTTTCCTGAACTCTTAAAAGAAAACACCCATTAAAAAAAACTGCCGTTGGCAGCTTTTTCTTTATTTTTTCACCAGGTTAAGGATCTTTTTTTCTACTTCTTCACTTTCCCATTTTTCTTCGATATCTGGCATTTTCATAACTTCATCCATAATACTCCGCTGCCTGTCCCCTATTTTAAGAGCTTCAGAATAGGCTTTATCTGAAAATGTTACGCGCGAATAAAGAGGAGTCCAAAGTTCAGGATGTGCATTTGCAAATTTCTTTTCAATTTTTTTCCGAAGAAGAAACAAAGGATCGGCTGTCTTACGGCTCATTTCTATAAAATTGCGGTAACTTAGTTCAGCAATGGCCTCGGCATTTGGTTTTCTTTCGGTTTGATATTCTTCAAATATCTGCTCCCAGTCGTTCCCGTACTTGTTTATCTTCTCATTTAAAACAGAAATATCTTCAAATCCGGCGTTCATTCCCTGTCCGTAAAAAGGTACTATAGCATGAGCTGAATCTCCTACCAGGGTTATTTTATCATAATAAGACCAGGGGAAACATTTTATAGTCACCATCGCACTTGTTGGATTCCTAAAGAAATCTTTCTTCAAATTAGAAATCTCATCCTTTATATCTGGAAAATGATTCTCAAAGAAATTATCGGCTTCAGTTTCTGTTTTTATACTTTCAAAAGAAACTTCACCTTCAAAAGGCATAAATAAAGTACAGGTAAAAGTACCATCTAAATTAGGCATGGCAATAAGCATAAAATTGCCCCGTGGCCAAATATGGAAAGAGGAATTATCCATTTTATGTGAGCCATCGGCGTTAGCAAGAATCGTTAGCTCTTTATAACCAACATCTATAAAATGCTGGGAATAATTAAAACGACTCTGTCGCTGCATTTTATGCCTTATCCTGGAGAATGCACCATCTGCTCCAAAAATTAGATCAAATTGATATTCCTTCCAGACACTTTTTTCAGATTCACCGGTATAAAGTTTAGCATTGGGCATATCTACGTCCCACACCTTTTCTTCAAACCTAAACCTGGTTCCGGCAGACTCCGCCAGATCTATCATTTTTCTATTAAGTATACCCCGTGAAATAGAATAAATCGCTTCTCCTTCTTCTCCATATTTCTGAAAATAGACAGGCTGATCTTTAACATGCATCGCTCTTTTATCCAGAGGTAATGCCAGTTTTCTTATTTCATCTTCAATTCCAGCCTCTCTTAAAGCTTTCCATCCCCTATTGGACATAGCAAGATTAATTGATCGACCTGAGAACTCCACTGTTCTAACATCCTGCCTCCTATCAAAAACTGTGACCTTATGACCTTGTTTTTTTAAATAGATTGCTAATAAAGATCCCACAAGTCCCGATCCTACAATAGCTACATTTTTTTGTGCCTGCATGTACTAATTTGAAGAAATATCTCCTCCAGATAATAAAAATGGAAGAGTTGTTTAATTCTGCCTGCGAAATTACTTAATAATAATTAAACCCTATTTGAATTCGTAGATATCACCCCAATTTCTTTCTCTTTCTTTCATTTATAATATAATTAACAGGTGTAAACGCCTATATCCGGTAATTTTAAAGGAGAAACAAAGCTTAAAATTATGAAAGATAACGACCAGCCTCTTTTACAGCCTTATAAAATAGGTGATATTCCCCTTAAAAACAGAGTGGTTATGGCACCTATGACACGAAGCCGTGCAGATAATACAGACCATGCGCCCACAGAAATGCATGTAGAATACTATACACAGCGCGCAGGAGCAGGATTAATCATAACTGAAGGTTCCCAGGTTTCTGAAAGAGGTGTTGGTTATATAAATACCCCCGGCATCTATACCGATACGCAGGGAGCTGCCTGGAAAAAGGTAACAGATGCGGTACATGAAAAAGACGGCAAGATATTCATTCAGTTATGGCATGTGGGAAGGGTTTCACATCCTATATTTCATCATGGAGAAAAACCCCTTGCTCCAAGTGCGGTTAACCCAAACATGAAAGTATATACGCCTGAAGGATTCGAACAAACAACAGATCCCAAGGAAATGACCATTCAGGAGATCCAGGAAACTGTTCAGGAGTTTCGTCATGCGGCAACTATAGCCAAACAAGCAGGCTTCGATGGAGTAGAAATCCATTCTTCTAATGGTTACTTGTTTCACCAGTTTTTTAATAAAAAATCGAATCTCAGGACCGATGATTATGGAGGGAGCATACCAGACAGAGCAAGATTTTTCTTCGAAGTACTTGACGCGATTCTTGAAGTCTGGCCTGAAAACCGCGTTTCTTGCAGGTTCAATCCATCACTTAACGGTACTTTTGGGATCACCGCTACCGATGAGAGCATTGCAACATTCGACTATATTATTGATAAATTAAACGCATATGACCTGGCCTATGTTCACCTTTCAGAACCATTTACAGATGTAAGCGATATTCCATACCTGGAAACCGAAATAGCTAAGCACTACCGGCCAATCTATAAGGGCACATTAATGATCAATGCTGAGTTTGATCAGGAAAGTGGAAATAAAGTGATCCAAGAAGGAAATGCAGATTTGGTTTCTTTTGCAAAACTCTTTATTTCAAATCCCGATCTCCCAGAAAGATTTCGTAATCACTGGCCCTTAACCGAGTGGGACAATGATACTTTCTATACTCCCGGAAGCAAAGGTTACACAGATTACCCGCCCCATGAAGAGGAGGAGATTTCTTAAAATTTACATAAACCTATTATAAATGCTGTTAAGGATTTACGGGTAGTGTTTAACAAAAATTAAATTTAGAGTAATTAAAACTTAAATATTATGGATCAACAAAAGCTTGACCAAATGAGGTCTACACTAAGTAAGCTTGAAGATATTAAAAACAGTCAGGAAAGTATTCTTGACAAAATTAATCATGTGATCACAGATCTCTTTCAACACCCAGATAAGGAACTCGAGAAAACCATGGAAGATGCCCATCAAAAGGCTTCTGACAATGTAGACGCGGTTCGTGAGGCTATGGAAGATTATGAAATGAGGATCAATAAAATGGAAAATCAAGATTAAGGATATTTAAAGTATGTAAACTGATAAACCTGCTATTTTATGAAGCGTATAAATTCTGATGATATCAGGAAAATGGAAAAAATATTCCGATTAAATCTTATTAATAGCTGTACAGGGTATAAATCGGCTAATTTATTAGCTACAAAATCTAAAAACGGTAACCCAAATGTTGCCGTTTTTAGTTCTGTAACACATCTTGGAAGCGACCCTGCCTTGATAGGTTTTGTAACCCGACCCCTTTCAGTCGCAAGGAACACCTATAAAAACATAAAAGAAACTTCGTATTTCACAGTTAATCATATTCATGAACGAATGATCGAACAGGCGCACCAAACCGCCGCGAAGTATGAAGAAGAAGTCTCAGAATTTCACAAAACAGGATTGGAAGAGGAATACTTGGATGGTTTTTTTGCTCCTTATGTAAAGCAATCTGAGATTAGAATTGGTTGTAAATATCTTAATGAATACAAAATCAAAGAAAATGACACCGTTCTTGTAGTCGCAGCCATTGAACATATATATTTCGATGAAGGAATTCAAACCCCCGATGGCTGGTTGAGGCTTGACGATGCCAGTACCATAGCCATAAATGGACTCGATGGCTATGCACTCCCAAATCTTCTTGATCGTTTTCATTACGCCAGACCGGGTCAGGAAGTAAAATCATTTTTTAGTCCCGAAATTGATAAATAAATAGCCGGAATACTCTTGAAAAAGCCTTTCAAATCTATAATTTAAAGTTAAATCAAGGTTAAATGAAGACCTCTACCTGAAGGTATTATCTAAATTAGTGTGTGTTTAATCAACATTACCTAACTAAAATTAACTATTAACCAAGACAACTATGCGTTGTTTAAAATGATTTATTATGAGAGATTTAATCTGGCTTATTATCGTACTGCTAATTATTGGGTGGCTTATCGGTTATTTTGCATTTCCTGATATTGGAAGCATTATTCATATCCTGATAGTTTTAGCCGTAATCCTAATTCTATACAAATTATTAACAGGAAGACGCCTTTAGGATTTTTATATAATATTCTCAAACCCCTTCGATATTTCAAAGGGGTTTTTTCATTTTAGTGATTTATGGTCATCTTATAGAACAGGTTAAAATATAATTGCAGAGGGCGGAATGAGTATCCATGCACTATAATTCAATAATTTAGTATCTTTAATTACTTCTAACTAAAAACTACATTAATGAAAAAATTGCTATTACTTACGTTTTTTACCGTCATATTATTTTCCTGTAAGAATGATAAAGACCCTGAGGTTTCCGAAGAAAAAAATATGGAGACTTATGAGAAGATCGCTATGGCTAACGGACTTGAGGAATTTGACAGCATTAGCAAGATCAAATTCACTTTTAATGTTAAAGTGAATGATTCTCTACGCTCAAGTAGGAGATGGGTTTGGGATACAAAATCAGATAAAATTAGCCTTACTGAAAAAGATAGCGTAATGAGTTACGTAAAAAAAGATAGTATTGTTGAAGACAAGAAAATGATCGATCAGAAATTTGTCAATGATTCCTACTGGCTTTTATTCCCTTACCAGTTGAAATGGTCTAATGCAGATTTTAGTGAAGTAAAGATGGCAGAAGCGCCTATTAGTGGAAAAGAAATGAAAATGTTAACCGTTAGCTATCCAACTGAAGGAGGTTATACTCCCGGAGATAGTTATGATATTTACTTTAATGATGATTATATGATCCAGGAATGGGTTTACAAACCTTCTGGAGGCGGTGGGAATATGGCAACCACCTGGGAAGATTACGGGGACTTTGACGGAGTAAAGATCGCCAGATCTCATAAATCTAAAGACGGTACTTTTGAACTATCTTTCTCTGACATTTCGGTAGAGAAATAGTGCATCAAAACAAAAGGGAGTCCAAATGGACTCCTTTTTTAATCTACCTTTTGCTTATAAAGTATTCCTCGTTTTAATATCTGTCCAAAATTATACATGTCTTCATAAGAACAATAAAAGGGTGAAGGTGCCAGGCGAATCACATTTGGTTCACGCCAGTCGGTGAATACACCGTTCTCCATTAAATAATTGAACAGTTCCCTACCTTCTCCATGAAGAAAGACTGATAATTGTGTCCCTCTTTGATCTTGATCTGATGGCGTGATAATTTCAAAACTACTTTCTACTTCCTTATCTATCTTGTGGAGTATAAATTCTAGATAGGCTACAATTTTATTCCTCTTTTGAATCAATGCGGGCATACCAACCTCATCGAACATTTCAAGAGATGCCAGGTATGGAGCCATAGCAATAACCGGAGCATTGCTTATTTGCCAGGCATCAGCATCTGGTTCTGGTTGAAATTCCGGCTCCATTAGAAAACGTCTTTCCTTATTATGTCCCCACCAGCCTTCAAAGCGTGGAATATCTTTCTTATTATGATATTTCTTATTTATGTAACAACCTGATGCATTTCCAGGCCCCGAATTCATATACTTATAACTACACCATGCCGCAAAATCTACATTCCATTCACTTAATTTCAATTCAATATTTCCTGCGGCATGGGCAAGATCCCAGCCCACAAGGGCCCCAACCTCATGACCCGCTTTTGTAATGGTTTCCATATCGAAAACCTGCCCGGTGTAGTAATTTACACCTCCAATAAGAACCAAAGCGCATTCCTCTCCTACTTCCTCAATTTTCGCCAGAATATCTTCTAATCTAAAATTGTTTTCTCCCTCTCTTTTTTCGATCTCAACAATGGCATCTTTCGGGTCATATCCATGAAATCTCACCTGACTGGAGATCATATACTGGTCACTGGGAAAAGCTTTTTCTTCACAAATGATCTTGAATCTTTTTCCCGAAGGTCGATAAAACGAAACCATAAGCAAATGTAAATTCACCGTAAGCGTATTCATTACGGTAACTTCAGAAGGATTCGCGCCCACCACTTTGGCCAGCTTTGTAGAAAACCTCTCGTGATAATCCCACCAGGGTTTTTCAGCAAAAAAATGACCTTCCACACCAAGTTCAGCCCAATCCTTCATTATTTCATTCACATATTTCTGTGCATTTTTAGGCTGAAGTCCCAAAGAATTACCCACAAAGTAAATTACCTCCTTTCCATTTACCTTCGGAAAAAGAAATTCATTCCTATATTTTGATAATGGATCCTCGATATCAAGTTCCTGGGCAAATTCCCGGCTATTCTTAAACTCCATAAGCTGAATTTTTGGTAAAAATACAATTTCGTTTTAAAAGACATCCTGTGATTTGCAGCATGAAAATCTTTAATTTTACCACAAAATAGAACTATGCATTTCATACCGGAAGATATTGATGAATATATCGTAGCACATTCTGCGAAAGAACCCCAATTGCTAAAACAGCTTAACCGGGAAACCAATCAGAAGATACTACAGCCCAGAATGCTTAGTGGCCACTATCAGGGTAGGGTACTAAGTTTACTTTCAAAAATAAAAACTCCTGAAACTATCCTGGAGATTGGTACTTACACGGGATATTCAGCATTATGTCTCGCTGAAGGTCTTAAAGAAAATGGTATTCTACATACTATAGACATCAATGAGGAACTGGTAGATTTTCAGAAAAAATATTTTAAAAAATCTGATTTTGCATCACAAATAAAGCAGCATCTGGGAGATGCTATCGAGATCATCCCGCAGCTGTCAACAAAATTTGACCTTGTTTTTATTGATGCAGACAAACCTAATTATCCCAGATATCTTGAACTCATCATTGATAAAATGAATCCTGGAGGACTTATACTTTCTGATAATGTATTATGGTCCGGAAAGGTAGTTGAAAAGATAGATAGGGACGATGAATCTACTAAGGCACTACTAAAATATAATATAATGCTCGCGGAAGATTCTAGAATTGAATCGGTGATCCTACCAATTAGAGACGGTCTTACGCTAAGCCGAAGAAAGGAATTCTAATAAAGTCTTCTCCCGGAACGAAGATAAAGTTTGAAAAATACCAGTGCGAAAATAATCCCAACGATCATTCCCACCAGGATATCACCGGGATAATGCACCCCCACATAAATACGACTCATCACAAAAATTACAGGCCAGATGTAGGCCAAATAAATCCAATTGGTCTTTTCCCTAATCACCAGGACGACAAAGGTTGTAGCGGCAAAAGATGTAGAGGCATGTCCCGAAAAGAAACTATAATTGGTGGGTTCTTGCAAGACACGTATAAGATCAACCAGATCAGGACTATTATTGGGCCTTAGCCTTAAGGCCAAACCTTTTACAAGATTGGTAAAACCCCAGGTCGCAAAAACTGTAGCCAGCAAAAATAAAAGAGAGAAAAAAGCTTTTTTCCAATGAAAGACCAGAAAAAATAATAGAAAGAAAAGTATATAAAGGGGAATCCAATGTGAAGGATTTGTTACGAATATCCAAAAGGCATCGTATTGTTCAATTCCAAGGTTATTAAGATATACAAAAAGTTCTCTATCCCATTGCTCAACCTGTTCCCACATTCACTCAGATATTAAGGACGACGTTTTACAGAACCGGTTATTTCCTCAATATCATCCTTAACCTTATCGATCTCTCCACGGACATCTTTGGTAAAGTCGGTATCTATACCCTGTTTCTCAGCGCTTTTCTGAATTTCGCTTTTAATATCGTTGGAAGCATTTCGAATTGCCTTCATACCTTGTCCCAGGCCTCTGGCTATTTCAGGAATCTTATCGGCTCCAAAAACCATTACCAGTATAAACATGATAAATGCAATTTCGGCTCCACTAATAAATAAAGGTAACATTATCATAGCAACACAAATATAAATACAAATCTAAGCATAAAAAAAGCCGACTCGTTAAAGTCGGCTTAAATAAAATTATTAACTACTCCTAGTCCTGACTTTCTTTGAATTCTTCAAATTCATTTTTGTTATCAGTTTTAGGCCAGCTGTTGTTATCAAGATTTACATCTGCTGTTTCAAGATCAGGGTCTACAACGATCTTGGTAATTTCCTTTTGAGAAGGAATAACTTTACTAACCGCGTCATCATTCTTTCTCCAGATTTGAACGGGATAAGTAATTTTTTCTTTTGTCCCATCTGCATAGGTAACTTCAATTATCAATGGCATTACCAATCCCCCTGGCTTTTCAAAAACCACCTGATAGAAATACTTAGGAGCTTTAAGGTTTTGTCGTACTTCTGCGGTGAAATTATCCATCACATATTCCTGAAGACTAGGAGAACTTTCCAGTAGAGATTTCTGTTTAAGATCTTCAGTAAATTCAGGATCCTCTTCTTTAACTACATAAAGCGCATTCATATCTTCTGGGGATGCTCCGTAACGTTTCAACATCTCTTTACCTTTTTCGGTGGGAGTATCCGTTACATAGAACTTATCTACAGATTTAATTCCAATGTCTACATTATCTGTAGAATAGAACCATCCTCTCCAGTACCAATCCAGATCGATACTTGATGCATCTTCCATTGTTCTAAAGAAATCTTCAGGAGTTGGATGCTTAAACATCCATCTATGTGCATAGGTATGGAATGCATAATCAAAAAGTTCACGACCCATTACAGTCTCTCTCAAAATATTTAAGGCTGTTGCCGGCTTACCATATGCATTATTACCAAGCTGATAAACTTCTTCAGGATTGGACATTATCGGAGAAATGTAAGATTGATTACCTTTCATATAAGGAACGATCTTATGAGGTTGCCCTCTTCTGGAAGGATAGTTTTCCATAGGTGCAACAGCATCCGGATATTTTTCTCCAAATTCCTGTTCGGCCATATACTGAACAAAAGTGTTTATACCTTCATCCATCCACCCCCATTGGCGCTCATCTGAATTTACAATCATAGGAAAGAAGTTATGTCCCACTTCATGTATGATCACACTCATCATTCCAAATTTTGTTCTGTCACTATAATTTCCATCCTCGTCAGGACGACCATAGTTCCAGCAAATCATAGGATATTCCATTCCCTGATTCTTTGCATGTACAGAGATGGCCTTATGATAAGGATACTGGAAAGTATGATTTGAATAACTTTGAATTGTACTGGCTACCACACGGGTTGACCATTTTTCCCATAGTGGATTACCTTCTTTCGGATATAAAGAGACAGCCATAACAGTTTTCCCCATAACGTCTGTCGCCATCATATCAAGAATATATTTTCTTGAAGTAGAAAATGCAAAGTCACGAACATTCTCGGCTTTGTATTTCCAGGTGTTGGTTTTATTAGAAAAACCTTTTTCAGCTTTCTCAGCTTCTTCTTGAGTAACAATGATTACAGGCTTATCAAAAGACTTTGTAGCCTTTTCATAACGATTCATCATTTCTTTTGAGTATACATCCTTACGGTTTTGAAGTTTACCGGTAGCTTCCATAATATGATCTGCAGGAACCGTAATATTCACTTCATAATTACCAAAAGGAAGAGCAAATTCACCGCTTCCCCAGAACTGCATATTCTGCCATCCTTCCACATCGTTGTAAACTGCCATTCTTGGGAAGAACTGAGCGATCTGGTAGGCTTTATTTCCATCTTCGGGGAAATATTCATATCCAGATCTTGCACGATTTGTAACGTGGTTATTAATATTATAAGACCATTTAATATTGAAGGAGTAGCTTTCACCAGCCTTTAAAGGCTCAGGCATATCTACACGCATCATTGTTTGATTAATGGTATACTTTAAGGGACTTCCGCCTTTAGAAACTTCCTTAATATTGAAACCACCATCAAATGGTTCTTCAAGCCATTTATTCGCGAATCGCCCCGCTGTACTTACCGGTGCGATCCCGTCACCATCATGCTTAAGCGCCGGAGAGTCTTTTTTACGGATATTCTGGTCCAACTGAATCCAAAGATATTCAAGATCCTGAGGCGAATTATTATGATAAGTAATTGTTTCTTCACCAGTTAAGGTAGAATTCTTATCATCAAGAACCACATCCATTTTGTAATCGGCTTCATTCTGGTAATATTCCGGACCTGGTGCACCTGAAGCAGTTCTGTACTGGTTTGGAGTGGAAAACTCCATATACATCTGCCTGAATTTGTTTTGGTTTGTGTGTCCCTCCTGGGGCTTCTGTTCGGTTTCCTGAGCAGATAACCCAGCAAAAACAAACATCAGAAACACGGAGCATAACAAGTTTAATCTCTTCATTTATGTTGTTTTAATTTTTAAGATTGCTAAAAGTAATTATTTTCTATTCTTTGAAAAAAGTCTTTTTTAAAAAATCACGGTTTCCTCCCCGGCATCCCTCATCAAAAGCATACTTTTTATAGTTGAGTCCTTTTTTATATTCACGATATTCTTCTGAGAATCGAAAAGATCTGTTAGTAAAAGATTTTCAACCTGTATCTTTTTGAAGTCTTTTACTTTATCTGCTTCAATAAACAAGACGATCTGGTCTGCATCGAACTTACTTCCCACTAAATAAAAAGAAATCGGTTTACCGTCAATTTTTATATGAAGTTTATCCTGCAGATATTTTTGCATAAGATCTTTATGGTTTTTAAGATCCTGTTTATACGAAAGACTGATTTCCTTCCCATATCGTTTATTGAGCACTTTTTCAAAATCATCAATAAAAACCCGGGAAACGATCTGTAGACTTTGATCTTCCTTACTGTATTCTATCTCCGTAACACTAAGATAGGTCTTATGCATTTTTGCGGTAAAAGAGGACAGTACTAGAACTGCGAAAAGAAGAAAAAGGGTCTTTTTCATATTAATTTTTACTACTATAAAGCAAAGATTAAACCAAACACCGATTTAATGCTTCTTTTTTAGGACTATTAAAAAGTAAAAAAGTTTAAAATGGAACAGAAAACTATCCGGGTATTTCTCTTGTTTTATTTAAAAGAGCTCCCCTTACATCACGAAATTCTTCAATACGGCTTTGCAAATATTCAATTAAAGCAAATGTATTCTCGGTAAATACGAGTTGTCTAAAGCGGCTGTCATTCGAACAGAAATAAAGAAAATTATTTACTTCAGTATCATTAAGACTTAAGGTCTCATTAAAAAATTTCTGTCCTACAATCTCGATGCTTTTAACTGCAAGAGTTTCAGGAGAATTATCAATTGGAGGGCCCTGGGGCTTACTTAATTTATTAATTGCGATGCCGACAAGTTTCTTAATATCAACTCCCGGATTTGGGTTGATAACCGGATGCATTTTCCGGTCCCATTTAATTGCTTCACCCAAATTCATCATAAGTTTGGATTTCATCTCGTAATCTTTAATAGAAATTTTAGCAAGATCATTAGCTAGATAGCCGGAAAGTTTAATATCGTCAATCATCACTTCTGCAAGCTCATTCATTTGTTCAGAGAGTTTTACCTTCAAAGTGCCTTTATTCAACATTCCAGCAGTAACCAGAATCGTTATTTTTTCATACTGCACTGAAGAAAAGAAAATACTATCATTCTCTCTGGCAATTATTTCAAAAGCTCCATACTCATCTGTAGTGGTTCCTTTTTCAAGATTTAGATTGATTACATGTATTTTCTCAATATCCGGACTATTCGCTCTTACCGTTCCCTTAAGTATTACAGAATCCTGAGCAGTGGCAGATAAACTTAAAAGACATACAAATAGAACCAGCCACAAAAGCCTTTTATTTATGCTGAATATTGATCTCAAATTATAAATTTTATGAATGATGATTTTAATGTTTTTACAAAAAAAGCAATTTTAATCCAGTTCTCGTAATTCTTTGAAGGAATCTATTTTAGTATCAAAGAATTCAATTAATTTCAAAACACTTTCCTTCTTCACGAATTCTGTATACTCAGGATCATCAACGCAAAAGAAAAGAAAATTGATAATTTCATTTTCATTTATTTTCATCTGGCTTATAAAGAAAGATTTCCCTACAAGATTAAGTCCCTTATTAACCAAAATTGAGCGCTCATTATTTTCGTTAGCTTTTTCTAATTGCTTGATCGTTCCATTAAGGGTGTTTAAAATGGAAATCAAGGGACCACCGGCCGTTGCAGATTGAATTGATAATTCCAGACTTGTGCGTCGTGGCTTAGGAAACGGAATCCCCATTTTTTCATAGATAGATTTAGGCATTCTCGTAATGTCTTTAGAAAGAACTCCTGAGAGTTTAATATTGTCTAATTGTACTTCATCCAATTCATTAAACTTCTCTCTCATTTTAACAATAAGAACATCTTTAAATGAAGATTCTTTTACTACCACCTTTTTATGATCCAACTGAATAGATGAGAAAAATAAAGTGTCACCAGGTTTTGCTAAAATTCTGAATTTCCCATTATTATTGGTAGTTGTCCCTTTTTCAGCAGATAAATTGATCACATGCACTCCAGAAATTTTAGAAATACTGTCTGTAAGTATTTTACCATCCAGCACCTGCCTTTCCTGAGCCTTTGAGTTCTGATAGCAAATAAGTAATAAAATAAAGCTACTTATATGATGAATTTTAATTCTTCGATGATTCATTTAGTTGTCTTAGATTGATGAAATCTTCAATTTTGCTTTTATAAAATTCTATTTGACCTAAATTGTTTCCAGATTTCAAAAGTTCTTCAAACTTCGGGTCTCTTGCGCAGAAATAGACAAAATTTTCAACTTCATTTTCCTTAAGGCCAAATTCCTTGATAAAAAATTCTATCCCTACTATATTCATTCCTTTTTCAACATTTGCGGCAAGATCGTCATTTGCCTTTACTTTTTTCAACATTTTAATTTTACCATTAAGGGTATTCAAAAGAAGGTCTAAAGGAATTCCACCAGCGGAATGGGTTGCAGTATATAATTGCCTTTCGGTTTGGCTTATAGGTTCAACCGCATATGGAATTCCAAATTTCTGCCGTTCAAAAATCCTGAGCTTTGAAACATCTTCGGAAAGCACTCCACTTAGATTAAGGTCACTAATTTGAACTTCTGCCAGTTCATTATTCGCCGGGTATAGCTTGATTTCCATTCTACCTGAATTGATCATTTCTTCTTTAATTCTAATAGTTTTATTTTGAAATTGAATAGATGAAAATAGAATGCTATCATTGACACGAACCGGGATATCAAATTCTCCAGAACTCTTACTTGTGGTTCCTTTTTTCAAGCTTAGGTTAACTATATGAATATTATTTGGAGATAAGCTATCGGTAAGTATTTGTCCATGTAAGATTTTAACTTCCTGCGCTTTCGTCTGAAAAAATACCAGAAAGAAAAAAAGGAATATAGGGATCACTCCCTTAAAGTAGCTATGAGTCAAGGTCTGTTGCTTAGTATTGTGGTTTTCACTTAACGTTTAAAAATCACGTTTTCGCCTATTAATCTCTATAAACTTTTGTTAAAGGCAGCTATTCCATAAATTTACCATAAAAAACAATGATCCGAGCCTTATTAGCGAGCACCTCCACACTTCATAACCAGGAATATTTAGAATATCTTATTCCGCATTTAAAAGGATTATACGGCGATATCCAAACTATAGTTTTTATTCCATATGCCCGGCCTGGAGGGATTAGCCATAAAGAATATACTACCAAAGCTCTGGAAGCATTTTCTAAATCAGGAATTAAAGTAAAAGGTTTGAATGAATTTGAGGATCCTGTTAAAGCTATAGCGGATGCTGAAGGAATCTTTACCGGTGGCGGAAATACCTTTTTGCTGGTCTCTGAGCTTTATCGTAATAAGGTAATGATGCCTCTAAGAAATGCTATTCTAAATGGGACTCCTTATATGGGTACAAGTGCAGGAACCAATATTGGAGGCCTGAGCATGCAAACCACTAATGATATGCCTATCGTTTATCCACCTTCATTTAAGACCCTAGGCATAGTTCCCTTCAACATTAATCCCCATTATCTGGATCCTGATCCAAATTCTGAACATAAGGGAGAGACCAGGGAGACCAGGATAAAAGAATTTCACGGTTTAAATTCTCCTCCTGTGGTTGGTCTAAGGGAAGGAAGCTGGCTGGAATTAAAGGATAATAAAATTACGTTAAAAGGAGAACCGCAGGCTCGTATTTTCAAAAAGGATAAAGTACCTTTCGAAATAGAGTCTGAAAGCGATTTAACCGATTTAAATTAAATGGATTACCAAAAAATTCTAGATACTATTTATAATGAAATGAGCTATAGGGATGTAAAAGGCAAAGTAGCATCATACATTCCCGAACTGGCTAAAGTAGACCGAAGAAAATTCGGGATGCATGTTTACTGTGGTAATCAATTACATTTTAGTTTTGGGGACAGTGACGAGAAATTTTCTATTCAAAGTATCTCAAAAGTATTTACCCTTTCCATGGCTATGAGACTTATGGGGGAAGCTCTTTGGGATCGGGTAGACGTTGAGCCCTCGGGAGATCCTTTCAATAGTCTTACCCAGCTGGAATATGAGCATGGTATCCCGAGAAATCCCTTTATCAATGCTGGCGCACTGGTGATTTCAGATATTCTTATAGATCAATTAGAAAACCCCAAACAGGAATTATTGAATTTTGTAAGAAAAATAACCGGAAATCCAGCTATCGATTATGACCAGGCTGTAGCTGATTCTGAAAAAGCTAACGGGTACCGGAATGTCGCCCTTGTAAATTATATAAAAGCTCTGGGCAATATAAAGTGCGATGTAGATACTATCGTAGATTTTTATTTCCACCAATGTTCCCTCACCATGACTTGTAAAGAACTTTCCAAGGCCTTTATGATTTTCGCCAATAAAGGGAATATCCTGGAAACAGGAGAAGAAATCCTCAAACCTAAAACAGTTAAAAGGATTAATGCTCTAATGCAAACCTGTGGATTTTATGATGAAGCCGGGGAATTCAGTTTTCAGGTAGGTTTACCTGGAAAAAGTGGTGTTGGCGGCGGAATAGTAGCTATACATCCTGATAATTATTCAGTAGCCGTATGGAGCCCGATCTTAAATGAAAAGGGAAATTCCGAACTTGGAATGAAAGCCCTGGAAAGACTTACCACCCTTACCGGAGTCTCGGTATTTTAATTACCGGGATAACAAAAAAATGCCTCCCGAAATCGGAAAGCATTTCTTTATAAATTGAACACTGCTAAAATTAAAGTGCTGCGACGTGCTTAGTCAATTTTGACTTTAGGTTAGCAGCTTTATTATCATGAATGATATTATTCTTAGCCAATTTGTCTATCATCGAAACTACAGAAGGAAGCATCCCTTCAGCTTCTTTCTTATCAGAATCACGCAATTTTTTAATTGCGTTTCTTGTAGTTTTATGCTGGTAGCGGTTTCTAAGACGTTTTGCCTCATTGCTACGAATCCTCTTCAACGCTGACTTATGATTTGCCATTATATTTTATTTAAAAGTTTTTTAAAAGTAGTCCGTAGGGGAATCGAACCCCTGTTACCAGGATGAAAACCTGGCGTCCTAACCCCTAGACGAACGGACCATAATCTATTTCAAAATACAACTAAACAGTTGCTCTAAATTCACACTTTTTCAGTGTTACTCTTCGTAGTCCGTAGGGGAATCGAACCCCTGTTACCAGGATGAAAACCTGGCGTCCTAACCCCTAGACGAACGGACCATTATTCTTTCAAATGCGGATGCAAAAATACAACTATTTTTCAATGCCGCAAATGTTGACTAAAATTTTTTATTTTTTTTAGTAAGCCTTTGCAAATAATACTCTGCGAGGCGAATCTTTACCTGTTAGAACACATTTTCCGGCCTCTTCTTTTCCGTTAAATGGAATACATCTTATTGTCGCTTTGGTCCGGTTTTTTATCTTGTCTTCTGTTTCGGAAGTACCATCCCAATGAGCTGATATGAAACCACCTTTTTCTTTTAGCACTTTTTTGAACTCATCAAAAGAATCTACTTCTGTAATATGTTCATCCCTAAAAGTCCTGGCTTTTGAAAATAAGGCATCCTGAATTTCGCTCATAAGACCTTTAATTTTTGCAACAACATCCTCCCTATTTACGAATTCTTTGGTAAGTGTATCTCTTCTTGCAAGCTCCACCGTTCCTTTTTCGAGATCTTTGGGCCCAATAGCCAATCTTACCGGTACTCCCTGCAGCTCATATTGCGCAAATTTCCAGCCTGGCTTCTGGGTATCACGATCATCATATTTTACCGAAACCCCTACGGCTCTGAGGTTTTTTACTAACTCATTTGCAACTTCAGAAATTTGCTCCAGCTGCTCTTCTCCTTTATATATTGGAACGATCACTACCTGTATAGGTGCCAGATTTGGAGGCAACACAAGCCCTTTATCATCACTATGAGTCATAACTAAAGCTCCCATTAACCTGGTAGACACCCCCCATGAGGTAGCCCAAACATATTCGAGACCACCCTCTTTTGTTGCAAATTTCACATCAAAAGCTTTTGCGAAATTCTGACCCAGGAAATGTGAAGTTCCCGCCTGAAGTGCCTTACCATCCTGCATTAAAGCTTCTATACAGTAGGTTTCTAGGGCACCCGCAAACCTTTCATTTTCAGTTTTTGTTCCTTTTATAACCGGAATAGCCATAAAGTTTTCGGCAAATTCGGCATAAATATCATTCATCAATTCAGTTTCCTCAAGAGCTTCCTGTCTGGTAGCATGGGCTGTATGTCCTTCCTGCCAGAGAAACTCGGCGGTCCTTAAAAATAAACGAGTTCTCATTTCCCACCGTACCACATTGGCCCATTGGTTTATTTTTATAGGAAGATCTCTATAAGATTGAATCCAATTTTTGTAAGTACTCCAGATAATAGCCTCAGAAGTTGGTCTAACAACCAACTCTTCTTCCAGCTTAGCCTCGGGGTCCACCACAAGTTTACCGGGATTTTCAGGATCGTTTTTTAATCTGTAATGGGTCACTACAGCGCATTCTTTAGCAAATCCTTCTGCATTCTTTTCTTCCGCCTCAAACAAATGCTTTGGTACAAAAAGTGGAAAATAAGCATTTTCATGGCCGCTTTCCTTAAACATTCTGTCCAGTTCCGCCTGCATTTTTTCCCAGATTGCGAACCCATAGGGCTTGATTACCATACAACCTCGAACTGCCGAATTCTCGGCTAAATTGGCCTTAACTACCAATTCATTATACCATTTAGAATAGTCTTCGCTTCTCGTAGTTAGATTCTTCCCCATTATTTGTTATTTGGCATAAAACTTGTATCTTTTTACTCGGATAATGCTAACCCGTTCGGGCAAAACTAACTATTTTTAAGCTGCCCAACAATAAAAAGAATTACCAATGAAAATTTATTCCTTTATACAAAACAAACTAGGTCTCCTACTGGCGCCTGCAATGCTTTTGGCATTGGTGTCATGTGGTTCCTATCAGTATTCCGGATATGAAGCTGATGGTATCTATGGAGAATCCAGACCCGGAATCTGGGAACAGGAACAACAACCACAGGCTAACGAGGTTAAACCAAATAATAACAGCTCCTACTATAAGAATCTATTCGCTCAACAATCTGAAATGTATGGGGAGATTCTTGAAGGAGATGTTTTTACGGATATAGACAGCTATTCCTCTGCAAATGGTGAAGGAGACTATCAGGAAGAGGGAGACATGAATTATATAACTGGCAATGCTCCTTGGGGACAGGACCCAGATTCATATACTGTAAATGTGTATTTAGATAATTATGGCCCATATGGACCATGGAGAAGAGGATATTATCTTGGTTATGCCTGGGGAAATCCTTATTATTCCAATGGTTGGTATGATCCGTTCTGGTCGTACGGATATGGTTATGGCTATGGTTATGGTAGACCATCCTGGGGTATAAGCTTTGGATATGGTTTTGGATATCCTTTCTGGAATGGTTACGGAGGATACTATAATCCTTATTATTCCTATCCTTACTATTATTATAATGGAGGATATAACCATTTTTACAATAATAATATAGCCTATAATGAAGGTCGAAGAAACTCCAGAGTTTATTATTCAGATGGAGAGAACAGAAGGCTTAGTTCTTCAAGAAATTCATCCTATTCAAGAAGTATAAGGGACATTAGAAATTCCCGTTCTTCAGACTATGGAACTTCTAGAGTTCGTAGTGCTGCCAGTAATGATAACAGGCAGATCTATACCCGAACCAATAGAAGGACAGAATCTGCTAGATCTTATGAATATAATCGAAACTCTAGAAGTAATAATTCGACTTATCAAAACTCCAGCAGGAGATCTTATGAATCTTCTAGTCCAAGAAGAAGTTCCTCCACAAGATCTTCTAGTACTCGTAGCTCAAGCACCCCTAGCAGGAGCTCAGGAACTACTAGAAGCTCCAGTGGAAGCAGTAGATCATCTCGTGGTGGTAGAGGAGGAATATAAGAGGCTATAAAATTAATAATGAACCTTACAGGTATCAGCTTGTAAGGTTTTTTTATAAAAAAAATTGAATTATGAAAAGATTAATTACGATTTTGTTTTTTTTAAGCGGTATTTCGGTGGTAACCGCTCAGGACCTAAAAGATGCTTACCGTTACTCTACAGAAGAGCTAACAGGAACCGCCAGATATATTGGTATGAGCGGAGCCTTTGGGGCGCTTGGTGGAGATTTATCAGCCATTGCCCTGAATCCTGCTTCTTCCGCAGTTTTTCTTTCCAGTTCTGCTTCTGTAAGCATGGACTACCGCGCAATGGATACCAAAATTTCATATAATAACGGCAGGACCAGTAGTGATAACTCAGATCTGGATCTCGGAAATCTAAGCGGTGTGTTCGTTTTTACCGGAAATAACACCAAAGACTGGAGAAAATTTTCTTTGGGAATCAATTATAGTTCCAGTGCCTTGTATGATGATAATTATGTAGCGCGAGGGACTTCTTCAAATTCCATGGATCAGTATTTTCTTAATTACACCAATGGTGTCCCATTAGATCTGTTACAGTTAAGGGACAATGAAAGTATTTCAGACCTCTACTCGTACCTGGGTGAAAATCATGGTTTTAGTGTACAACAGGCCTTTTTAGGATATCAGTCCTATGTTTTGGAAGCCGAAATGGATGATCCGGATAATACCAATTATTTTTCACTAATTGCGCCGGGAACTTTCGATCAGCGCTATAGTTATAATGCCACCGGACTAAACGGAAAACTCAGCTTTAACCTTGGAACCCAGTATAAAGATTTCCTTTATTTAGGACTGAATTTGAATTCTCATTTTATCAATTATGAAAATGCTACTGAAATAGCTGAAACAAATAATAATTCTGGCAGTGAAACTACCGAAGTATATTTTGGAAACACCCTGAGTACAAATGGAGATGGTTTTTCTTTTCAGCTTGGTGGAATTGCGAAGATCAATGAAAATGTAAGACTTGGTTTGACTTATGATTCTCCTATTTGGTATAACCTGAGAGAAGAAACCACGCAATATCTGGAAACTAATTCACCTCAGGATGAGTTTGTATCGGTATCTCCTTCTATAATAAATGTTTATCCGGAATATACTTTACAAACTCCGGCTAAGCTTACAGGAAGCATTGCCTATCTTTTTGGTAAACAAGGTTTGATCAGTTTTGATTATAGCAGAAAGGATTATTCAACTACGAAATTCAAGCCAACAAATGATCTGGATTTCCAAATTCTGAATAATGAAATTGAAGATAATATGCAGTCAGCTTCAAGCTACCGGATCGGAGGGGAATACAGAATTTCAAAAGTGAGCCTAAGAGCCGGTTATCGCTATGAAGAAAGTCCTTTTAAAACTAATACTGGAAAAGGAGAATTAACAGGTTATTCTGCCGGAATAGGATATAATTTTGGGAGTATAAATGTTGACCTGGCCTATAGTTTAGCCGATTATAACGAAAGCAATCCTATCCTCAATGCAGGATTAACCGATCCTATACAACTGGATCGCGATTTATCTAAATTTGTGGTTTCGCTGAGTTTCGGTTTATAAAGTTAAAAGCGCCAATTGGCGCTTTTTTTATCTTATCAATGTGAAATTGGCCATATACTTCTGATATTTCCCAGATTTTTGATCAACGAATTCAATACTAAACCAATAATCGTCTGCCGGCAGTGGTTCACCATTATAAGTTCCATCCCACCCCATACTAGAATTGGGATCTAACTGTTTGAGTAATTTCCCATATCTATCAAATACATATAGCTGTTTTATACTCAGATTTCCATCGTTAATCACATTCCAGGTATCATTATATCCATCAGAGTTTGGTGTAAAATACCTGGGATACCCTATTAACTGAAATTCATATTTCACTATTTCCCCGCAACCATGAATTTCTCTGGCGCTTAAAATATGAGAGCCTGCAGATATTTTTTCAAAATCGCTCTCCGTCTGCCAATCAGAATTATCAATACGATATTCAAATTCGCCGGTGCTTATTCCAGTCCCTCCTCCAACCATTCCGGTTACAATATATCCATCACCAAAGTCAGATCCTGAAATCTCAGCACTCAAACTTTCAGGAGCCGAAACTGGAACCACCTGTGTGATCAAATCCAGTTCACAGCCGGTAGGCAAATGCGTTACTTTTAATTTAATTTCTGAAAAGTCGGGAAAGTAATTTAAATTCAGGATGGCGTCTTCACTTAGGATATTATTTCCTACTGTCCATTGATAGGTATACTCATCCCCCAGATCTTTCCCGATAGTTACCAGGTCTAATAAATTTCGGTTTGAGTCTACACAAAAATTTGTGATTTCTGATATAGAATATTCTGGAAAAATAAAGGATTTCAATTCAAAATCAACCGACTCAGACAAACAACCACTCTTTAGGCTTTTTACTCTGGCATAAATAGTGGCTCCATTTTCAAATGGGAAGGACTGCGGCTGAGTGATAAATTCTTCATTATTCATATTTTCCAGACTGCTATAATATACAACCTGGTATCGGCCAGGGTTAGAATTTGGAGCTATTAAGGCCGAATCATTTTCGGTTAGATCTATTGTATCTGCTTCTGCGGCACAGGTATATAAAGTAGAAGCTTCACCAATTTCAGGATTTTCATAGAAGGTCACCGTTACATCATCCATATCGGTTTTATCAGAAAGGAGATCTTTCAATATCAAACGATAATCCCCAGATTCATTAATAGTCAAAGTTGGACCATCCTCTCCAGGAATGCGGTCATACTGCCTGGTATTTTTATTATAGATATACCATTCAAAAACATCGGCTTCATCTGAAGTGCCGTCAAGCAAATATTCATCCTGTCCACACACTACAATATCATCCCCCAAAGTACTGTCCAGGATGGAACAATCTGTAGAACCATTCCCATCAGTGGTATTAGTTTGTTGTAGACTTATATACCCCGGATCCATTTCAAAATTAGTGATCAACACTACATAGATCTCGTTGGCTTGAGCGCCATTAATGACCATAGTTTCTACAGCAGCAGGCAGGTAACTACAATCTACTATTTTATCACTAGACAAAGCTTCTCCTGAGCAAAATTCTTCCCCTTTATCGAAAGGCCCCCATACCACAAAATCCACATCCAGGGCAGAGCCAGAAAGATCCTGATTAGTATATTGAGAAATGGTAAAAATAAGATCACCCGGCTGCTCTATTTGAAGATAAAACCAGGCAGGATAAGGCTGCTCATCAAGACATCCATAATCTGGACCCAATTCTCCACTGGTCTGGTTACTGTTTTGATAATTAGAATTAGGAAATGTCAATCGTTCATCTCCCGCACAAAAAGGTTCAATTTCATCACAAAAAGAACTTTGAGCACTGGTAACTACCGAACCTAAAATGCTTATTAAAATTAATAAAAAATACTTATTGCAATGCATGTGTCTGCTTCACCTAATTCTGTGCAAAATATGAAATATTGATCATATTATATAAGAAGGCTATCTAATTTCAATACGGCTAAAACCTTATAAATATGTATCTTTGCAAGCCAATACGGTTTTAACCGACTATTATTGCAAAAAGCATGAAAGTAGATAAAATTTTAAATGAAATAGAGGAAATGGGTGATGCCCATGCCGGTAGCAGTGCAGAAACGCCATTAAGGGAGGATGCTTTCGAGAAAAGTGATCTTGAAAAAATTGACCTCATCAAGAAAGATGTCCGCAGTATTATGGAAACTCTGGGACTGGATCTTACTGATGACAGTCTAAAGGGAACTCCGTTACGAGTAGCCAAAATGTTTGTTAATGAAATCTTTTCAGGCCTTCATCCCAACAAAAAACCTAAGGCTTCGGTTTTCGAGAATAAATACAAATATGGCGAAATGCTCGTGGAAAAGAACATTACCGTTTATTCAACTTGTGAGCATCATTTATTACCTATAGTAGGAAAAGCACATGTGGCCTATATTTCAAATGGCACCGTTGTAGGCTTGTCTAAAATGAACCGAATCGTAGACTATTTTGCCAAGAGACCACAGGTACAGGAACGTATGACCATGCAAATAGTACAGGAGTTACAAAATGTTTTAGGCACACCCGATGTAGCTTGTGTCGTAGATGCCAAACACCTTTGTGTGAACAGTCGGGGAATCCGCGATATAGAAAGCAGTACCGTAACAAGTGAATTTGGCGGAGCTTTTAAACAAAAAGAAATTAGAAGAGAATTTCTGGATTATATTAAATTAGACACTTCGTTCTAAGAATTCAAAATACCTTTATTACATGGCGCTATACCAGGAACAAAGCCTGAAACTTTACAATTCGATGAGTGGTGAGAAGGAAGTTTTCATCCCTATTAATGAAGGACATGTTGGGATGTATGTTTGCGGACCCACGGTTTACAGCAATGTTCATTTGGGAAACTGCCGGACGTTCATTTCTTTTGACCTTGTTTTTAGGTATTTGAAACACCTGGGTTATAAGGTGCGTTATGTGAGAAATATTACCGATGCCGGGCATTTAGAAAATGATGCCGACAGTGGTGAAGATAGGATCTCTAAGAAAGCAAGGATAGAGAAAATAGAACCAATGGAAGTTGTACAAAAATACACTGTAGATTTCCATAATATCCTTCAAAAATTCAACAATTTTCCTCCCAGTATTGAACCTACTGCCACGGGACATATTGTTGAACAAATTGAAATCATCAAAACAATTCTGGACAATGGTTTCGCTTATGAAGCCAACGGATCGGTATATTTTGATGTTTTAAAATTTAATGAAGCACATTCTTATGGCAGATTAAGCGGAAGAGCTATTGAGGACATGATCGCGAATACCCGTGAACTTGCCGCTCAAAGCGACAAAAGGAATCCGCAGGATTTTGCTCTCTGGAAAAAAGCCGAACCACAACATATAATGCGCTGGCCATCTCCCTGGAGTGACGGTTTTCCTGGATGGCATTTAGAATGTACCGTAATGAGCACTAAATATCTTGGTGAAGAATTTGATATTCACGGTGGTGGAATGGACCTTAAGTTCCCTCATCACGAATGTGAAATTGCGCAGGGGGAAGCCGCTACTGGAAAATCTCCCGTACATTACTGGCTTCATGCCAATATGCTTACTCTTAACGGTAAGAAAATGGCTAAAAGTACCGGTAATTTCATTTTACCTGAGCAAATATTTACAGGCAATAATGATGTGCTTACCAAAGCTTTTTCGCCAAATGTTGTAAGATTTTTCATATTACAGGCACATTACCGCAGCATACTTGACTTTTCGAGTGATGCGCTACTAGGAAGTGAAAAAGGATTTAACCGCTTAATGGAGGCTTATCATTCTATTGATGAGCTCCCTGTTTCTGAAAAATCTGATTTTGATCTTGACGATTGGAAGCAGTCTTGCTATGACGCTATGAATGACGACTTCAACAGCCCTATTCTTATCGCTCGTTTATTTGATATGGTTAAAACGATCAATGGTATCAAGGAAGAGTCTATAACTATTTCTGAAAATGACAAAGAACAACTTAAATCAAACATGAGTGCCTTTATGTTTGATATTCTTGGACTTTTAGATGCGGCTTCAGAAACAGAAAATGACAGTGATAAACTTGCAGGTACCATCGAATTACTCATTCAGCTAAGAGCGGAAGCCAGAAATAACCGGAATTTCGCTTTAAGTGACCAAATCAGGGATAAGCTTCAGGAAATGGGAATTCAATTGAAAGATGGAAAAGAAGGTACTACGTTTTCGGTAAAATAAAGATAAGATGCTGAACCGCGGCTTAAGTAAAATATTGATAGCGATGGTTCGGTTCTACAAGAATTTCATTTCCCCTATTACCCCTTCCAGCTGCCGGTACTCCCCTACCTGTTCCAGCTATATGCTAGAAGCCATTCAGACCTACGGCCCCTTTAAAGGTACGTGGTTGGGAATTAAAAGAATAGCACGGTGTAATCCATGGGGTGGAAGCGGTTATGATCCAGTTCCCGGAAAATCGACTCATAAAGACCATTAAAGAAATGGCAAATATGTATATTTACGCCTAAACAAATATTATAATATGCTTATTAATGCTATTCGCTGGAATCCGTCTGAAGGACTGGATTTAGGAATTCTTACGCTTCACTACTACAGTCTTATGTTTCTTATTGCCTTTGGACTTGGCTGGTATATCATGAAAAGCATTTATACGCGAGAAGGTATTTCTATTGCAGATCTGGATTCGCTTTTTATCTACACCGTATTGGCAACACTTATTGGTGCCAGACTCGGTCATGTGATCTTTTATGACTGGGAATATTTTCAGCATCATTTACTGGAGATCTTCCTACCGGTTAGATTCGAGCCTGAATTTGAATTTACCGGATTCCGTGGGCTGGCAAGTCACGGAGCTGCAATAGGTATCATCATTGCTATGTATCTTTATTCCAAAAGAGTTATACAAAAACCCGTCCTATGGATCCTAGACCGAATTGTAATTCCGGTTGCTAGTGGAGCAATTTTCGTGAGGATTGGAAATTTCATCAATTCTGAGATTATTGGAAAACCTACAAATTCAGACTATGGGGTGATATTTGAAAAACTTGGTGAAGATTTCCCAAGGCATCCTGCTCAACTATATGAATCTGCATGCTATTTAGTAATATTTATAGTAGTATGGTATTTGTACTGGAAAACTGAAAAACGTTTTAAAATAGGCTATATTTTCGGGGTATTCCTTGTGCTGCTCTGGACCGTACGATTTTTTATTGAATTCATTAAGGAAGCACAGGTAGAAGAGCGTGCCACCTGGCTATTTAATACGGGACAGTGGCTAAGCATCCCATTTATTATTGCAGGTTTTTACTTTATGTATCGTCCTAAAAAACAGAAAACAACCCTATGAATAAAAGGATTTTAAGTGTTGCAGGATTATCACTTTTCCTTAGTTTGTCGTTTACTTCATGTCATGATGAAAACAAGGAAAAAAGCATAGATACCGAACCAATTACTTTCGAGAAGGAAGGAGAACTGTACCTTATCAAGCAATCAGGAGATACTTTAAAAAAGCTCGATATCGAATTTTCTGAAACAGATTACGAGCATCAAACAGGTTTAATGTATCGTGATGGAATGGAAAAAGACCAGGGCATGCTTTTCGTTTATGGAACTGAAAATCCACATAGCTTTTACATGAAAAATACTTATTTTTCTCTTGATATTATATATTATGCTAGTGACAGTACTTTGGTTAGTATTCAAAAAAATGCGGCTCCGCGAGATGAAACCTCTCTGCCTTCTGAAGGTCCTGCCCAATATATCCTTGAAGTAAATGCGGGATTATCTGATGAATTAGGACTGGAAAAAGGCGACAAAATAAGCTTTTCCAAAACCGAATAAAATTAGCACAGAATCACTGGTTTCATAGGAGAATAAAATATAGAGCAAAAATAAAAAAGGCTTTCCATCTGGAAAGCCTTTTTTATTAAGTCAATTTATGTGCACAACTAGACAGTTGCAGTTTCTTCTGCTTTTGGCTTGGAACCTTTTTTAAGTTCATCTGTACCTTTTTTCTTCACACTGTCAAACATTACCGGTGTTGCAATGAATAGAGAAGAATAAGTACCTACAATCACACCTACGATCAAAGCAAACATGAATCCTCTTATGCTTTCTCCTCCAAAGATGAAGATAGCAAGCAATACTACCAAGGTAGTTAACGAAGTATTCAGCGTTCTACTTAAAGTACTATTCAAGGCAGCATTCACGGTTCTTCTAAGACTCCACGCGGTATGTTCATTTACGTATTCCCGAATTCGGTCAAATACAACCACCGTATCATTCAGGGAGTAACCAATAACCGTAAGAATTGCCGCAATGAAAGCCTGGTCGATCTCCATGTTGAAAGGCATGATCTTATAAAGAAGTGAGAAAATCCCAAGTACCATAAGAACATCATGGAATACAGCCACAACAGCTCCTAAACTAAATTGCCATTTTCTAAATCGTAAAAGAATATATAAGAATACTACAATTAGGGATCCTATTACCGCCCAGAAGGATGCATTCTTAATATCATCGGCAATTGTAGCACCAACTTTCATAGACTTCATGATTCCTACAGCTTTGGCATCTGAGCCGTCTACAAATTCATCATAAGTGATATCGGCCGGAAGATAAGGTTGTAAAGCTTTAAACAGCGTTTGTTGAATTTCTTCTTCAACCTTCGCACCTTCATCATTTACACGATATTTTGTTGTAATCTTAAGCTGATTGTCAGGGCCGTATGTTTTAGCTTCGGCACTTCCAAACTGAGCAACAAGATCTTTTTGTACATCAGTTGGATTTACATCATCGGCAAAACGAACAGTATAAGTTCTACCTCCAACAAAGTCAACACCCTGATTTAAGTTATTTACAAATAAAGATCCAATACTGATCACGATAAATAATCCAGAAATGATATAGGCAACTTTTCTCTTTTTAAGGAAGTTTATGTTCATATTGGTGAACAGGCTCCTGGTAATAGAAGTGGCAAAATCTATTGTTTTTCCTTTTTTACCGTAACCATCAATAAATAATCTCGTAATGAATATTGCGGTAAATAAAGAAGTTGCAATACCAATTAATAAGGTAGTCGCGAATCCTTTAATAGGACCTGTACCTAAAATGAAAAGAATAAGTCCTGTTAATCCGGTTGTAATGTTCGCATCAAGAATAGAGGACAGTGCATTATTAAAACCATCTTTAATGGCATCACGCTGAATCTTCCCTTTTGCCATCTCTTCTTTGATACGTTCAAAGATCAGTACGTTCGCATCTACCGACATACCAATGGTCAACACGATACCAGCAATACCAGGAAGCGTAAGAACAGCTCCAAGTCCCGCAAGGATACCAAAGATGAAAAGAATGTTTACTACCAGAGCAACATCGGCAAAAACACCCGCTTTACCATAGTAAAAGATCATCCATAGAAGCACAAGTATAAGTGCAATCGCAAATGAGTTAATACCACTATCGATAGCTTCCTGACCTAAAGAAGGTCCCACAACTTCACTTTGAATAATATCTGCAGAAGCAGGAAGTTTACCTGCACGTAAATACGTTTGCTAAATCCTGACCTTCAGTAATGGTAAAATCACCAGTGATCTCACTTCTACCGCCAGAAATAGCACCGCTGGAAACTCCAGGTGCAGAATAAACAATATTATCAAGCACAATTGCAATCTGGCTTTGTTGCTGAGAAGCTTTTCCTGTCATGTCTTCCCAGATCTTAGCTCCGGTACCGTCCATCTGCATACTTACTGCAATTCTCCCTAACTGATCGTAAGTTTGCTGTGCATCGGTAATCACACTACCACTAAGTGGCGGCTCCATGTTACGATTTCCTTTTAAAGCATAAAGAGCAGTAGATTGTGTTTGTTCATCTGGTACGCCCCATACGAATTTCGCGTAACGCATTTCAGATGGCAATAAGGAACGAATTTGAGGCTTAGTGATATAATCCATCACCTTCGTTGTATCCTGAACTTTAAAGGTAGCAAGAACTGGACCTGCCGGATTACCCGGAGAAACCATTAGATCAAATAAAGGATTATTTCCAGTCTCAACCTGCGTGCTATCTTCAGCATCGGCCAGAAGCTCATCTATCTCGTCATCACCTGAAGTAGCTTTGGTAGTATCGGTTTCTGTTTCTTTTGCAGAAGCCTCTTCGGTTTGCTTCATTTGTATAAGCTTATTATTAGCCTGTACAAGGAAGTTTCCTATTTCGTTATTTTTATATACGTGCCAGAACTCTAACTGAGCGGTACTCTGTAAAAGGTTTCTTACACGGCTGATATCTTTGGCGCCAGGTAATTCAACAAGAATTCTTCCTGAATTTCCTAAACGCTGGATATTTGGCTGTGTAACACCAAATTTATCGATACGCTTTCTAAGAACCTCGAAAGCCGAAGTAATAGATTCGTCTATTTTTCTTCTAATAACGGGCTCAACTTCATCATTGGTCATATTGAAGTTGATATCGTCACTTAAAGTCTTATTTGCAAAAATATCAGGAGACGCTAGTTTTGCATCCGGGATATTATTGAAGGCTTCAAAGAAAAGGTCCACATAGTTCTCCTGACTGTCAGTCTGAGCCTCATCGGCTTCTGCCAGGGCTTTTCTAAAAGCCGGGTCATTAGAATCATTCGCTAAACCACTTAAAATGTCTTTAACCGAAATTTGAAGAATAACATTAATTCCTCCTTTAAGGTCAAGCCCCTTATTAAGTTCTTTGTCTTTTGCATCAGAGTAGGTAATTCCAGCAATGATTTCATCGCTCGCAACAGAGTCCAGATACCTGGCTTCTGCTATGTCACGCTTTTCTGAATAATTTTCAACATTTTCGCCAACCTTCTGTATGGCAAATTCCTCAGCATTAGTCTCAACTTTATTCGTAATAAAGGTAAAAGACAGCTGATAAAGACATACCAGCCCAAACAAAATTGCAAAAACTTTAATCAGTCCTTTATTCTGCATTATTCCTCAAATTATTGATTATAGGTCTATTTTAAAAACGGACAAATATAGGGCTTCAAAATTCAAATCCCAATATTTTTTTTTGGATAATTTTAACTTTTAAATCCATCAAAAAAGCCACAAAAACTGTGGCTTTCTTTCAATATCATATTATTTCTTTTGAAAACTTAAACTTCAAGCAAACCATTGGTCTTTTTTACCCCTTCGGCACTCTCTTTCATTTTGGCTATTTCGGCATCATCAAGCTGAAGTTCCACAATTTTCTCAAGTCCTTCTTTTCCAAGAATAGCGGGCACACCAATACAAAGATCGCTTAGTCCATATTCTCCATCTAGTAAAGCCGAGCATGGGAACATTTTCTTTTGATCACATGCAATCGCCTGGACTAATCCGGAAACGGCAGCTCCCGGTGCGTACCATGCGCTGGTTCCAAGAAGTTTGGTAAGCGTCGCTCCTCCAACTTTAGTATCTTCAGACACCTGATTCAACCTTTCTTCAGATAAAAATGCTTTTACAGGAACACTGTTTCTGGTTGCAAGTCTAGCAAGAGGCACCATTCCGGTATCACTATGACCTCCTATTACCATCCCGTCCACATCTGATGGAGGGCATTCCAGTGCTTCACTCAATCGATATTTAAAACGTGCACTATCAAGTGCCCCCCCCATACCAATGATACGGTTCTTTGGAAGACCCGTTGTTTTATGTACCAAATAGGTCATGGTGTCCATTGGGTTGCTTACAACAATTAGAGTAACATCAGGAGAATGTTTAATAAGGTTGGTAGCAACTTCTTTTACGATCCCGGCATTAATTCCAATTAATTCCTCTCTGGTCATTCCTGGTTTTCTTGGAATTCCGCTAGTAATCACAGCAATATCGCTATTAGTTGTTTTAGAGTAATCATTTGTACTTCCGGAGATTTTGGTATCGAAGCCATTTAAAGAGGCTGTTTGCATCAGGTCCATTGCTTTTCCTTCAGCGTAACCTTCTTTTATATCAAGTAAAACTACTTCTGAAGCAAAATTTTTGATGGCAACATATTCGGCGCAGCTGGCACCAACGGCACCCGCTCCTACTATAGTAACTTTCATGTTAAAATATTATTTGATTTCTATTAATAGTACCTGCGAAATTACAAATAATGAGGCAGGAATAATAATAAGGAATGGTTAAATGCCACTATTACAATAGAAAATGAAGTCCCAGGTTTATATTGAAAAAATTCCCGGCGGTTGCCATAGTACTTATCTTGAATTTATTGAAATATAAATTAAATCCTATATCTCCTTTAAATTGTGCTTCTTGATCACTTAAAGCCTCTAATTCAGTATTTATAATTGGTAATCCAATTCCGCTACCATCAAATTGATAATCAAAACTTGATTGAGCCACACCCAGAGCGCCGAAAATTTCAAAATTTTCATATCGCTTAGAAGCCATAAATTCTGCCATCCATACATTAGCATTAACATCTATAAGATTAAGGTTTACAAGATCAGGAATGCTTATTTGAGTGAACTCATATTTTACATCGAAAATATTATAAGTAGCGATAGCGGCCAATTGAAGATCTTCTTCTTCATTAAATCTAAAATATTGACTTAAGTTATGTTTAATTCCTACTCCGTAAGTACTAAACTTAGAACCATCCACATCTAGCTCCGGCAAAGCTCTCACGGATATTTCAGTTTCAAAAGGAAGACCAACAGCCACTTCAATAAAAGGATGCACTAAAGCACTTTTATCTATACCTTCTATAGCATTAAAGCTAAACTCATTTCCCATTACACTTCCATTAAAAACAACATCTGATTGTTTCCCAAAAGCGGTAGGTATTACAGCTCCATTCTGCCCTTCATTTATCTTTAAGACCGAAAAATCTCCGGCATTTACAGTATACTCCTGCTTGCTTGAAGGTACAAATAATGCATTAGCATGAACAGAAACATCTACTTTCCACTCATCTAACGATGCTGCTGAACTAAACCATCCAGCGGTAGCTTGATAAGCTGCACTATTAGAAGCTGGACTGGCAAACCCATCAGCAAGGAATAACAAATCGTTTACTGTCTGCCTTGCGTCTTCGGGCAATTGAGCAACTGCTTTACTACTAATAAATCCAATAGAACAAAGCAATAATACCTTTAAAATTTTCATGGTGATTTGGTTTAAGTTGGGATAAAAATAATAAAATTATACAGTGGACTTCTTAATCTTAATGTAAAAAACCCACACTTAAAACGTGTGGGTCCTTTAAAATGTATATGTTCTGCTTAAAAATTAAGCGTCGATATTTGCGTACTTGGCATTCTTTTCGATAAACTCACGCCTTGGTGGCACTTCATCCCCCATCAGCATAGAGAAAATCCTGTCGGCCTCTCCGCTATTATCAATATTTACCTGTCTAAGCTTTCTATGATCCGGATCCATAGTTGTATCCCATAGCTGCTCCGCGTTCATTTCTCCAAGACCTTTATATCGCTGAATCTGGACTCCTCCACTATAACTATCGGCAATTTCATCCCTTTCCTTTTCATTCCAGGCATAACGCTTTTTCTGTCCCTTTTTCACAAGGTAAAGAGGCGGTGTGGCAATATAAATATGTCCATTTTCAATCAACTCTTTCATATAACGGAAGAAGAAAGTGAGAATCAATGTTTCAATATGGCTACCATCCACATCGGCATCACACATGATCACGATCTTATGATAACGAAGCTTTGAAAGATTCAAGGCTTTACTATCATCTTCAGTACCTATAGAAACCCCAAGTGCGGTATAGATGTTTTTGATCTCCTCGTTATCAAAAACTCTATGTGACATGGCTTTCTCCACATTGAGGATCTTACCTCTTAATGGCAAAATAGCCTGAAATTTTCGATCACGCCCCTGTTTCGCGGTACCCCCTGCAGAATCACCCTCTACAAGAAATACTTCGCATTGCGTTGGATCCTGCTCCGAGCAATCTGATAGTTTCCCGGGCAATCCTCCAACGGTCATAGCCGTTTTACGCTGGACCATTTCACGGGCTTTTTTCGCAGCATTTCTGGCCTGCGCAGCAAGAATTACCTTTTGAACGATGGTCTTGGCATCATTTGGATTTTCCTCCAGGTAATTCTCAAGCATTTCAGAAACCCCTTGAGACACAGCCGATGTCACCTCACGGTTACCTAGCTTAGTCTTCGTCTGACCTTCAAACTGAGGTTCAGCCACCTTTACAGAAATAATAGCGGTTAAACCTTCACGGAAGTCATCTCCAGTAATTTCAAATTTCACCTTATCAAGAAGCCCCGAAGCATCTGCGTATTTCTTTAAAGTGGTAGTTAAACCTCTTCTGAAACCTGAAAGATGCGTTCCTCCTTCATGAGTATTAATATTGTTTACGTAAGAATGAAGGTTTTCGTTGAAAGAAGTATTATAAACCATCGCAACCTCAACCGGAATATCATTCTTTTCACCTTCCATGGAAATCACATCGCCGATAATAGCTTCACGATTTCCATCCAGAAAACGGATAAATTCTTTTAAACCTTCATCTGAATAGAATCTTTCCTTTACAAATTCACCATCGTCTTCTTTTCTCCTTTTATCTGTAAGTATAATTTCTATCCCTTTATTCAGGTAAGAAAGCTCACGCATACGGCTGGCAAGCGTATCATAACTGTATTCCAGTGTTTGCTGAAATATACTAGGATCCGGCTTAAATGTAACCACCGTACCACTAAGCTCAGTTTCTCCAACAGATTTTACAGGATACAATGGTTTTCCCAGTTCGTACTCCTGTTCCCAGATTAAATTATCACGGTAAACAGTAGCTTTTAAATGTTCAGAAAGTGCATTTACACAACTAACCCCAACACCATGAAGACCTCCGGAAACCTTATAAGAATCTTTATCAAATTTACCCCCTGCACCAATCTTGGTCATTACCACCTGTAATGCCGAAACTCCTTCTTTTTTATGAAGATCAACCGGTATACCCCTACCATTATCTTCGGTAGTAATGGAGTTGTCTTCGTTTATGGTAACTTTTATTTTATCACAGTGCCCGGCAAGAGCTTCATCTATAGAGTTATCAACAACTTCATATACTAAATGATGTAGCCCGCGCACCCCAGTATCTCCAATATACATTGAAGGCCGCATACGAACATGCTCCATCCCTTCCAGCGCCTGGATACTATCGGCAGAATATTTATGTTTCTTAGCTTCTTCGCTCATAATTTGCTAATTAATTTTGTCTCTTTTGGATAACGAACAAATATAACAATTCGCATATTTTTAACAGGTTATAGTAAACCTCTAAGCCCTGAAGTTATCAACAAATTATGTGGAAAAACCCGAAGTGTTTTAAGAATTCTCTTACACTTCGGGTAATAAAAAATAAAGATGGACAATTTAAGCTTTAATAAGCTCCTTTTTAAGGCCGGGAGCCACATGAGTTTCGTTGGCTCTTCCACTTGGATCCAGATCTTTTTGCCATTTCGGGATCCATCGTTTTACAGTTTTTGCTGCAGCTTCCTGGGGGAAATGTTTCTGAAATAATTCTCTGTAAAAATAAGCCTCTTTAGTTGCAGGAGTATTCACCGGGAATCTTGCTTCTGCCATGGCCATCTGAACATCGCTTACCTGCGTTGAAGCGTATTCTATAAGCTGATCTATCCAGTTGTAACCTACTCCATCACTAAACTGTTCTTTTTGCCTCCATAGAACCTCATCAGGTAAAAAAGGATGCTCCGGTGTATCAAATGCCTTTCTTAGCACATATTTCTCAACTCCGTCATAGGTCACCGGCATTTTTGATTCCGGGATCATTTCCATAGCGGTTTTCAGGAATGCTTTATCAAGAAAGGGCACCCTGGCTTCTAACCCGTGGGCCATAGTTGATTTATCTGCCCTTAAACAGTCGGCTGTGGCGAGTCGTTGTACTCTTCTGATGGTTTCCTTCTGAAATTCTTCTGGCGACGGTGCATTCTTGAAATAAAGATAACCTCCAAATATTTCATCTGAGCCTTCCCCGGAAAGTACCACCTTAATCCCTTTATCAGCAATAGCCTTGGATAGGAAATACATTGGAGTACTGGCTCTTATTGAAGTAACATCATAAGTCTCAAGATGCCAAACCAACTGACTCAAAATTTCAATCCCCTCCTCTACCGTGAAATGTATTTCATGATGCTCAGTACCCAAAAATTCGGCAACTTTTTTAGCGGCTACAAGATCGGGAGCTTCAGCATCAAGTCCTATAGAGAATGAATGTAATTTTTGACCTGTCCCTTCGATTAACCTCGCTGCGATAGAAGAAGTTAATGAAGAATCAAGACCTCCACTTAACAAAACTCCTAAGGGCACATCTGCCATTAATCGTTTGCGGGTAGCTTCAATTAGACTCTCTCTTAATTTAGTAAGATCTTCAGGTTGTACGGCTTTTTCAGCATCAAACCATTCCGGTTTATAATATCTCACGAATCCGGTTGTGGGAGTATAATAATGTCCCGGAGGAAAGGCTGCAAATTCTACACAATGATCGGCAAGTGCTTTCATTTCACTTACAAACCACAAAGCTCCAGATTCATCGGTTCCATAATAAAGTGGTTTAACCCCAATTGGATCCCTTCCGGCTATAAAATCTTCTCCATCCACAACCACAAACGAAAACACTCCATCGAGCATATCCACAAAATCATAACCAAATTCTTCATATAGATGTACGATCACCTCAGAATCACCAGTGGTTCTGAAGCTATGACCCTTAAGCTCATTATTTTTCAAAGTCATATGGTTATAAATTTCACCATTATGAATCATCCAGGCTGAATTGGTTCCCTGAATTGGTTGAATCCCTGTTGTAAGGTCTACAATAGAAAGACGTTTGTGAGCGAGCACATATCCTTCTTCTGTAATTTTTAATCCGCTTTCATCGGGTCCTCTATGAGACATTCTTTTTGAAAGGTCTCTTATTTTTCCTTTCTCAAGATCTTTTCCGATAACTGCTAAAATTCCACACATGACTTTTTGTTTTATTAATTCAATACAAATATGAAGTATCACTTACTTACATAAAACTAAAAAGGCAATAGTGCTTATTTTTATATAGTATATCTTCTAAAATAAATATTATTTAAAACATAACAACTATATTTTGCACTTAAAATCTTTCATATGTAAAAGACTTAAAATTTAACAGCATATAAATAGTATTTTAACAATTGTACTTAAGACCTTCCCTTATCTTTAACTTATAATTTATAATCAAAATTTTCACTAATGAAAAAACTACTTTTAGGAATATTTACCCTTATTTGTATCACATCCACAAATACGATCAATGCCCAAGATAAAGGATCTCCTGAATTTTCAAAACTAGATGCAAGTCCAATGGATTTGGTCATATACCGGGATAAAAATGAAACACCGATCGCAAGAGTAATTTATAGCCGACCCCAAAAAAGAGAACGTGATATTTTCGGAAAACTGGTTCCTTTTGATAAAGTATGGAGAACGGGAGCTAATGAGGCTACCGAGCTTACTCTTTATAAGGACATGAAAGTTGCAGATGTAACAATAAAAGCTGGAACTTATACGCTATATACTATTCCTGGAGAAAAGGAATGGACCGTTATTTTAAACAACAGAACAAATACCTGGGGAGCTTACGAATATACAGATAAAGAAGACAGAGTGAGAATTAATGTACCGGTTAGAGAGACTTCCAATACTATTGAATCTTTGTCTATGGCTTTTGAAGAAGCTAATAATGGTACAAACCTGTTAATTGGATGGGATGACCGTTATGTAAAAGTTCCTTTCAAAAACGTAAAGTAAAAAAATCGCATTAAAATTATAAAAGCCCTCATTCGAGGGCTTTTTTATGGGATATTTAAATACTTATGTGTTTGTAAAGAAACCTTCCATCTGGGATTTTTCATTACATAATCTACGATAAGCGGAATCATTTTTTCGCGATTGCTCCATTCGGGCTGAAGATATAATATACAATTATCACTTACTTTGGCCGCCTGGTCTTCCGCAAATTTAAGATCGTGTTTATTAAATACGATCACTTTAAGCTCATTAGCCAGTGGATAAATTTCCGGTTTAGGTAATTTTATCTTTTTAGGCGAAAGACAAATCCAGTCCCAAACACCCGTAAGATCATAAGCGCCGGAAGTTTCGATATGAATTTTTCTTCCCTGTTTTTTGAGGTTTTCGGTAAGTGCGGTCATGTCCCAGGTAAGCGGCTCCCCTCCTGTTATCACTACAGTTTCACTAAACTTAACTGCATTCTCAACGATTTTCCCAATATGGGTGGGCGGATGCAATTCTGCATCCCAGCTTTCCTTAACATCACACCAGTGACAACCAACATCACAACCACCAATTCTAATAAAATAGGCAGCCGTTCCTTTATGGAATCCTTCTCCCTGAATGGTATAAAACTCTTCCATCAAGGGAAGCATTATTCCTTTACTCACCAGCCCTTTTGTCTCTTCTGAAATCATAGCGCGCAAAGATAACTATAATCTTTCAGGTGAAATAATCCTAACCATTAAGATATATAAAGACCTTCGACTCTTGGAAACTACAATTATTTCCTGCTATATTTAGTTCAAATTTTTAAACAATTTGAAACTATCCTTTCTACCCAAAGCCTGCATGGCAAGTACTATTATCTTTTTACTAGGATCTTGCAGTCCTTCCCTTAAAAGACATTTTAAAAAGAATGAAGTATTTAAAAAGTCCTTTTCTGGATTGATGATTTACGACCCCAGCTTAAACAAAACTTTATTTGAACATAATCCTCATAAATACTTTACTCCGGCCTCCAATACTAAATTACTAACTTATTACTCCGGCTTGAAGTATTTAGGAAACTCTATACCCGCCTTAAAATATAAGATCAAAGGAGACTCTCTATTCTTTACAACCACTGGAGATCCATCTTTTTTAAATCCAAAATTTAAAAATACTGTGGCGTTTGATTTTCTAAAAGATTCCGACAATGAATTAATTTACCTCGAATCTAACTGGCAGGACAATGGACTTGGTTCGGGATGGGCCTGGGATGATTATAATTATTCTTTTGCTGCAGAAAAGTCTGCTTTTCCGGTTTATGGGAATCTGTTAGAGATTGAGTATTCTGGCGATGAAAATATTAAAGCCAGGCCTTCTTTATTCCGGGACTCTATATCTAAAACTGACATTGCTTCTTCCGTTAAAAGACTTCCGAATAAAAATCAGTTTACCTATTCTCAGAATTCAGGGCCATTTGATAGAAAAATTCCTTTTCTCACATCCGAAGAATTAAGCATTGCTTTATTAAAGGACACACTTAAAAAGCCCATTTCGATTCAGAATAAAAAAATAGAAAAGTCTGAAGAAAAAATAATTTACAGCATTCCTGCCGATTCTCTGTATAAAGAAATGCTACAAAGCAGTGATAATTTTATCGCAGAACAGATCCTGCTAATGATCTCACAAAAAATATCGGATACCCTAAAAACTGAAATCACCATAGATAAGGTTCAAAAAGAATATTTTAAGCATGTGCCTGATGAAATATTTTGGGTCGACGGCTCCGGAATCTCCCGATACAATCTTATTACCCCGGCAGATATGGTTGAGGTTCTAAGAAGGATTAATTCGGAAGTCAACAGGGAGAAATTAATGGAGCTTCTTCCAGCCGGAGGTAGCACAGGCACTTTAAAAAATATGTTCAAAAAGGAGGAAGCTTTTATTTTTGCAAAAACCGGTTCCCTGAGACATACCTATAACCTTAGCGGTTATATTCTCACCAAAAAAGGTAAGTGGCTTATTTTTAGTTTTATGAATATTAATTCCACCGTGGCTTCCGAAGAATTGAAAAAAGAGATGGAAAGCCTGCTAATTGAGGTGAGAAATAAATTTTGAAATTCCATAACTGCCAAATATTCCCTAATTTCGGGTAAGCATTGATTTAATTATGAAAAGAAGAAATTTCGTTTTCCAGTTAGGCGTGGCTGGTCTGGCTACTCCCTTCACTTCCTTCGGAAACCCTTCAGGTAGTTTTAGCGATCTGCCATTATCTGCAGAAATCATTAAACCTAAAGCACTTAAAGAAGGTGACACCATTGGAGTCGTAAGTCCGGCGAGTGCGATTTTTGAATCTGAACCCTACGAGATTGCAAAGGAATCCTTTGAAGCTATGGGCCTAAAGGTGAAGTTTGGAAAATACACCAAAAGCAGGTATGGACATCTCGCGGGAACCGATGAGGAGCGTGCCGAAGAACTAAATAACATGTTCCTGGATGAAGAAGTAAATGGTATCATAGCTCTTCGAGGGGGAGCAGGTTCGGCAAGGCTATTGGATAAACTTGATTATAATGCTATTCAAAATAATCCGAAAATCTTTGTGGGCTACAGTGATATTACTGCTTTACACCTGGCAATTTTTGAAAAGACAGGACTGGTAACCTTTCATGGCCCGGTAGCTGTTTCAAGCTGGAATCCATTTAGCTACGATTATTTCAGAAAATTAATTTTTAACGGCGAAGAACTTACTTATCAAAATCCTAACTCAAAAGGGAATGAACTTACACAAACCAGCAATCGCATTAGAACGATAAGGGAAGGAAGTGTCCAGGGACAATTATTGGGGGGAAACTTATCGGTACTTACAGGAGTAATGGGAACTCCTTACTTCCCAGAAAATTGGAAGAACAAGATCCTTTATATAGAAGACATTGGAGAAAAGATCTATGCAGTAGACAGAATGATGTCCCAATTACAACTTGGTGGAGTTCTGGAACAGATCTCAGGCTTTGTCTTTGGAAAATGTAATGGCTGCGATCCGGGAGGAAGCGGTTATGGTTCACTAACGATGGAAGAAGTCATAGACCATTATATTAAACCACTGGAAATCCCTGCATTTACCGGTGCAATGATCGGACATATTGACGATAACATCACACTGCCCAATGGAATAAGAGCAGAAATAAATGCAGAATCAGGAACGATTCAATTACTTGAAAAAGCAGTAATTTAAATATGAGTAATGGGGAAAAAAGAAGAATTCGTTGAAAATATAAAAAAGGGATACCAATCTAAAGGTGACTATATTTATTTAGGAGCAGGAATGTATGAAGGGGAAGTAATTTCGGAAGCGGCGGTAAAGATCCCTCTCAAAACGATGAACAGGCACGGTTTGATCGCCGGAGCCACGGGAACGGGCAAGTCAAAAACCTTACAGATCATCGCCGAAAACCTTTCTGAAAAAGGAGTTCCTGTGCTTTTGATGGATGTCAAAGGAGATCTTAGTGGGATCGCACAGCCTTCAGCAGGAGCCGAGTTTATTGACGAACGTCATAAAAAACTTGATTTTCCATTTACTCCTAAAGCTTCTCCAGTAGAAGTCATGAGTCTCTCAGAGCAAGATGGAGTACGCTTACGTGCTACCGTTAGTGAATTTGGACCGGTTTTATTATCTCGAATTCTGGATCTTTCACCTACCCAAACAGGAGTACTTGCCGTTATCTTTAAATATTGTGATGACCATCAGCTTCCACTTTTGGACTTAAAGGATCTTAAAAAGATCATTCAGTATTCAACCGAGGAAGGAAAAGAAGAATTTGAAAAGGAATACGGAAGAATTTCCAGCGCATCTACTGGAGCTATTCTCAGGAAAATAGTTTCCCTGGAACAACAGGGTGCAGACCTATTCTTCGGGGAGCGTTCTTTTGAAGTAAAAGACCTTCTCAGAAAAAACAGCGATGGTTCTGCTTTTATAAATATTGTAAGACTTACCGATATCCAGGATCGACCTAAATTGTTTTCAACCTTTATGCTGAGCCTGTTGGCGGAAATCTATACTACCTTTCCCGAAAAAGGAGATAGTGACAAACCGGAACTTGTAATGTTCATTGACGAGGCTCATCTTATCTTTGAGGAAGCTTCTGATGCTTTGCAGGATCAAATTGAAAATATTATAAAATTGATTCGTTCAAAAGGAGTGGGGATTTATTTTGTCACCCAGAATCCGGCAGATGTTCCTGAAGAAGTATTGGGTCAGTTAGGATTAAAAATTCAACATGCGCTTAGAGCTTTTACAGCAAAAGACAGGAAAGCGATAAAACTAGCTGCAGAAAATTATCCTGAATCTCAATTTTACGATACCAAAAACATGCTCACATCGTTAGGTATAGGAGAAGCGATGGTTTCTGCCCTGGATGAAAAAGGCAGACCATCTCCCCTGGCAGCTACCATGCTCAGAGCACCAATGAGTCGGATGGATATACTTTCAGACATTGAACTGGAAAGACTTATTAAAGACTCAGGCCTGGCTTTAAAATATAATGAAAAGCTGGATAGAGAAAGTGCTTATGAAATTCTGAATAGAAAAATTGAAATTGCAGATAAAGAAGAGGCTAAACAAAAGGCAAAATCCGAAAGACGAGAAATAAACCGGAAAAGCTCCCGGAAATGTTCATCAACAACTCAGGGAGCAGTGATAAAAGTTCTTACGAGTGCTACTTTTATAAGAGGCGTTCTAGGGATCATGAATAAATTATTAAAATAGAACAACCCAAAAATGTACAAAAAGGCATTAATAATATTTGGTTTATGCTCAGTGATGATATCCTGCGCTACTGATGAAGAGAATCCATTTCTAATTACGGCTAATCGTGTAGGAGCACTTAACAAAGAGGTAAAGATCAATCAGCTTGATTCCATATTTAAAGAAGATAGTATTGTAAGACAGACCAGTGGACCAGAAAGCCTTCGATCTACAGATGAAATCAAAATTTACGACAAAGACGGTACAGCGCTTCTAAGCCTTGAGCCTCTTCAGGAATTCGATTCTACAAGTACCGTTGGCTATATTAGGATTCTGGATTCAAGGTACGAGACCAAACAGGGACTCACCATCAAAAGCACCTTTAAAGAAGTGATGGAAAACTACAATATCTCTAGGATTGAAAATACAATCAATTCTGCGGTGGTTTTCCTAGATGAAATAAATGCTTACATCACTATTGAAAAAACCCAGCTGCCGTCAAGTCTTCGGTATGATACTGATAGTAAGATAATGGCTTCCCAGATTCCTGATAATGCCAGGATCAAATATTTTATGATCTACTGGAATTAATAATATTTCCTTAAAAAATATCCAATCGGAAAAAGTTTAAAAAGGACCTTTTATTTGAACTAATTCTCTGGTTAAGACTACTAATTTCAGGATTAAACGATTCTGAAACCCTCTTATTTTTAAGATTCATTCCGCATTGGGAAATTGTAAAATTTGTTAATATTCCTCTCTCTTTGAATTCTTTAGCTACATTTAATCCATAACCAATATTTGTATGTTATGATTAAAATCTTAGCACTTATTATGACCATTGGTGGCGCCATTGCGCTTATTATGGGAGTATTAGGATTATTTGGCAGTATTGCCCTTATGCTTAGCCCCTGGGCTCTTACTATTCTTGGCTTTGTATTCTTTATAGCCGGAATAAGTATGTTGAAGTACCGTAGAGATACAGATGAAGTACAGGCAGAGAGCCATAATTAACCTAAACTTCTTAAAATAAAAAAGGTGCTCAAATGAGCACCTTTTTCTTTGGATAGGTTGAAATTAATCTACATTATCATGCAGAAATGAATTATTCTTTCTGAAATGCAGGTCATTATTATCATCTTGGTCTATACTTGTTCTGGATAGCTTCCCTTCTCCGGGCTTATTACTATCAAGCTCAACTCCTGCCCGTTTATAGGCAGGTTGTTTTTCTATTTCATCGATCTGAGCAGACCCGGTCCTGAATTTATAATTGAATTCCTTCATTTTCGCCTTTCTCTCAGCGGTACGTTGTCTTACCACTTCAGAAGAAATAGGATTATCAAAAGGATCATGATTATCAGCGTCATTTTCTCTCTTAGGAGCAGGTGCAACTGTTTTCTTTTCAAAAGCTATTGTCTCATCTTTCTCTTCTTCCTTTTTAGGTGCCTTAGAATCCTGAAGCCTTTGCTCTATTTCCATATAGTCGTCCAGGCTATATCGCTTAACTCCTTTAGCAGAACTTTCGGTTACAGGTATGATCTCAACTGGCTCATTTACCTCAATCTCATTGGTCTCCTTATGCTCTTTTGGCTCTTCCTCCAGTTGATGTCTCGTAACATTTTCGCGTTTAGAAGAAGGAGAATTTTTGTTTTCCTGTTTGTTAAGTGGAATATCAAAAGTGAACATAAACTGTTCTTCATTTTCAATTTGCACTTCTTCATGCTCATTCACTTCCATCTCTTTTGCCTTTTCGGTAGTATCATTGATAATGAATTCTTCCGGATCTATTTCTTCATAGATAACGTCTAACTTTCGGGCAAAATCAGGGGTTTTTAGCATATCGTCCACTTTCTTCTGAATCTTTCCTACTTCATCTACTTCTTCGGCCGACTCATCAAGAGTATGAACTATTTTTCCATCATTCTCTGATTCTGGAGTTTTTACTTCATTTTCAGGTTCCTCACTAACAGGCTTACTGGTAGTTTCTATAATAGAACCCGAATTTTTGGTGGTAAGCTTATGCTCAGCTTTTTGTTCATCTTCCAGCGTATGGATGATCTTTTTTGTTTCGGTATTAGTGATCTCATTTTGCTGTTCAACATCGAAACCCGTAGCAATAATAGTTACAGCGATCGCATCTTCTAAAGACTCATCTTCCCCTACACCCATAATGATATTAGCAGAGTGACCGGCCTCTGCCTGAATATGATCGTTGATCTCACCAATTTCGTCAATAGTGATCTCCTCGTTGCCAGATACAATTAGCAGTAAAACATTTTTGGCACCGGTGATCTTATTATCGTTCAATAGCGGAGAGTCAAGAGCTTTCATAATAGCATCGGTTGCTCTACTGGCACCAGAGGCTTGAGCAGACCCCATGATAGCAGTACCGCTATTGCTAAGCACAGTCTTCGCATCACGCAAGTCAATATTTTGCGTATAGTGATGCGTAATAACTTCAGCAATACCTCGTGAAGCGGTAGCCAGAACTTCATCGGCCTTAGAGAAACCGGCTTTAAAACCAAGATTTCCATACACTTCCCGAAGCTTATTATTATTGATCACAATAAGTGAATCTACATGACTTCTGAGTCTCTCTACCCCTATCTGAGCCTGTTCATTTCGGTTTCTACCTTCAAATTGAAAGGGGATGGTCACAATACCAACCGTGAGAATGTCTAATTCCTTCGCCTGTTTAGCAATGATTGGTGCTGCTCCGGTTCCTGTACCACCACCCATACCGGCCGTGATAAATACCATTTTGGTATTAGAATCAAGCATTTGCTTGATCTCCTCAAAACTTTCTACAGCTGCTTTTTCCCCGATCTCAGGGTTGGCTCCCGCACCAAGACCTTCAGTTAAGGTTACACCCAACTGAATCTTGTTGGGAACGGAACTATTTTCAAGCGCCTGCGAGTCGGTATTACACACAACGAAATCAACCCCCTTAATTCCTAACTGGAACATGTGGTTAATAGCATTGCTTCCTCCTCCTCCTACACCAATCACTTTGATGACGTTCGATTGATTTTTCGGTAAATCGAATGAGATGTCTCCAAATTCTTTACTGCTCATAAACTCTGTTTTACTGGTTGTATCTTAATTACTCTGCGTTGTCTAAAAAATCTTTAAATTTCTCCGCCCATTTGTCAAAAATGCTCTTTCGGGCTACTTTTTTCGAGGTTTGTTCCTCTTCTGCTTCATTTCCTGAATCACCTTCTACTGCTTCATCACCGGCCTTACCACCTGAAAGAACGGCTTCTTCCTGAAACTTGTTATTTTCTTTTTCCAGGCTGTTCATCACTAAACCTACGGCGGTGGCATATACCGGACTTGTAGTTTCAGAATCATTAGTTCCTGCGAGATGCTCGTTAGGATAACCTATTCTGGTATCCATTCCGGTGATGTACTCAGCCAGTTGTTTTAAATGCTTGAGCTGTGCTCCACCTCCGGTAAGCACCATTCCCGCGATCAATTTTTTCTTCTGCTCATCATGACCATAATTCTTGATTTCGAGATATACCTGTTCGATAATTTCGACGACACGGGCATGAATGATCTTGGAAAGGTTCTTCAGGGTGATCTCTTTTGGCTCTCTTCCCCTTAGTCCGGGAATCGAAACGATCTCATTATCCTTATTCTCGCCAGGCCATGCCGAACCGAATTTGATTTTAAGTAACTCGGCCTGTTTTTCAATGATCGAACATCCTTCTTTGATATCTTCGGTAATCACATTACCTCCAAATGGAATCACCGCCGTATGGCGAATAATACCGTCTTTAAAGATCGCAAGATCGGTAGTACCCCCTCCAATATCGATAAGCGCCACTCCCGCCTCTTTTTCTTCCTGACTTAAAACCGCATTAGCCGAAGCCAGTGGTTCCAGGGTCACAGCAGAAAGTTCTAATCCGGCACTCTTTACACATCTTCCAATATTTCTAATAGAAGAAACCTGACCAACAACCACATGGAAATTGGCTTCAAGCCTACCTCCGTACATTCCAATAGGTTCCTTAATTTCGGCCTGTCCATCTACTTTAAACTCCTGCGGAAGCACATGTATGATCTCTTCTCCGGGAAGCATCACCAGTTTATGAACCTGGTTGCAAAGCGTATGAATATCATCTGCATCGATCACTTCTTCAGGATTTCTTCTGGTAATATAATCGCTATGCTGAAGGCTTCTAATATGCTGGCCTGCAATTCCTACTACCACTTCACTAATCTTCAGGCCACTATCGGCCTCTGCTTCCTGTATTGCCTGCTGGATAGACTGGATGGTCTGGGTAATATTATTAACCACCCCACGATGAACACCAAGGGATTTAGATTTACCAATTCCGATAATCTCTACCTTCCCATACTCATTCTTGCGGCCTATCATGGCCACAATCTTGGTTGTTCCAATATCTAATCCTACTGCAATATCGTTTTGTTCCATAAACTATTTTTTCGTGCACACAACCTGATCTCCAAATTGTAAATTCACTTTTTTGTAGGTATCTAATTTTTTATCTTTTTGCGCTTTTTTATAAAAAGCCTTGAAATTGTTAAATTTTAAAGACACATTGCCAGAATCTCCAAAATAGACATCAAAATCAAGTTCTCTGAGCTCCATTTCAAACCTTCCCGAAGGAAGCCTGTGGATTCCCGTTATATGACGGGTAAGAAATTTGTCATCTTTTATGTGCTTTACGATCGTATAAACTTCTGAAATATTCTTTTCATTGAAACCGACCAAAAGCGGGACTCTTGCCGAATAAAATTGTGAAAGTGGCATCACTTCCCCATTTCTGTCAAGATAAAACGATTTGTTTCCTACTACCCTTCCTATTGGTTTTCTCTGACTTACTTCCGCCTCCAGTTTACCATCAATCGTAAGATAAACTTCTGCGTTTTCAATCATTTTATGCCCATTTAAAAGGGATTCCACCCTATTCAAATCTAAAGTTTCTTTATCTATGCCCGAGGCGGTCGCTTTATTTTGTATTAACAATTTATTAACCACTTCTTCAGTCACATAGAGGTTTTCATTATCGGTGAATTGCACCTTTATTTCCTTAATTTCTCGCCCTTTATGTCTTTTTTCGGCAAAACCGAATAAGAAGCATACCAGCGCGATCAATCCAAGGGCTTTTATGTACTCCAAACTACGCTTCATTTAAAAGGACATTTTTTACATTATCTACTTCTTCTCCTATATCTCCCGCACCCATCATTACAACGACTTCTGGCTTTTCTCTGAGAATTTCCCGGGCAAGATCTTTCTTGCTAACCAGTTTCTTTTTTGGATTGGAAATTTTATCCAGCAACCACGCTGAAGTTATGCCTTCCATTGGAAGTTCCCGGGCGGGGTAAATATCCAAAAGGAACACCTTATCAAAATCTGAAAGGCTGGAGGCAAAATCTTCAGCAAAGTCGCGGGTACGGCTAAACAGGTGGGGCTGAAAAACCGCAAGGATAAATTTATTGGGATACATTTCACGAACTGCCTGGTGAACTGCTGAAATTTCTGCTGGATGATGGGCATAATCATCTATAAGCACCAGGTTTTCTGTCTTTATTTTATAACTAAACCGGCGTTTTACGCCTTTAAAACTAAATAAAGCCCTGGCGAGTTCGCTGGTTGGGGAACCATATTCAATCGCCATCGCCAGGGCTGTCATAGCATTCAGCAAATTATGCTGACCGGGTAGATTAAGTATTATATTTTCAATGATCTCAGAAGGTGTTTTTAGATCAAAAACATAACTTCCTTCTTCAATTCTTATATTTTTCGCTGAGTAATCGGCATTAACTTCAAGGCCGATGGTAATTCCCTTCAAAGGCAAACCATTTTTTATAAAAAGCTTTCCTCCCTTGGTTATCCTTCCTGCGAATTCACGGAAAGAATTTTCAATTTCATCCTTACCACCATAAATATCCAGATGATCGGCATCCATAGAATTGATGGCCGCCAGGTTTGGAGAAAGATTTAAAAAAGATCTGTCAAATTCGTCGGCCTCCACCACGATCACATCGTCTCCCTGCATGATAAGATTCGACTGAATATCTTCACTTATACCTCCAAGAAATGCTGTCACTTTCGCTCCCGTCTCTCTCAAAAGATGACCTAAGATAGCCGTGGTTGTGGTTTTTCCATGAGTTCCAGCAACCGCCAGTGTATATTTATTCTGAGATATTACCCCCAGCAATTGGGCTCGCTTGATAAATTCAAAATTCTTTTCCTTAAGAATTTCAAATTGTCTGTGATCTTCAGGAATAGCCGGAGTATAAACAATCAGGGTATTTTCCGGATTCTCAAGGATCTCTTTCGGAATAGTTTCTTCCGAATCCTTATAAATCACAGGAATATTTTCCTGAACTAACTTTGCCGTAAGTTCTGAAGGAGTTCTATCGTAACCAGACACATACTTCCCTTTAGCCTTAAAATACCTGGCAAGGGCACTCATCCCAATTCCACCGATCCCGATGAAATAAATATGCTGTATGTGATTAGTATCTTTCACTTATTTCTTATTCTCTATTAGTTTCTCAACTTCATCCACGATATCTGAAGTCGCATTTGGCAGTGCAAGTTTTTTCATATTGTCCCCGTATCTTTTCATCATCGCCTCATCTTTCATAAGACTGAAAAAACAAGGCTCAAATCTTTCGGTAAGCTCACCCTCGGTGACCATTAACGCCGCATTCTTTTCTGTAACCGATAAAGCATTCTTTGCCTGATGATTTTCAGCAACATTTGGCGATGGGATAAACAATACCGGTTTCCCTACAATACATAATTCAGAAACACTTCCGGCTCCTGCCCGGGAGATGATCAGATCTGCCGCCGCATAGGCGAGATCCATTCGGTTAATGAATTCCTTAGCCCGAACATTCTCCGACTCATGTTTTTTGTATTCCCCATAGTAAAGTTTTCCTATCTGCCAGATAAGCTGGATCCCCTCCTGATCGAATTTTCTCAGGTAGGTTTCGATAAGCTTATTTATCCTTCTTGCACCTAGACTTCCTCCCAGAACTAGCACCGTCTTTTTCTCTTTAGAAAGATTAAAATATTTTAAGGCCTCCTCCCGAAGTTGATTCACCTCCAGAAGATCCTGTCTTACAGGATTCCCGGTTATAATAGTTTTTTCAGCAGGAAAAATGCGTTTTACATTCTCATAAGCTGCACAAATTGTATCCACATATTTTGAAAGAATGCGATTGGTAATTCCGGGATAAGAATTCTGTTCCTGAATCAATGAGGGAATACCGCTGGAAGAAGCTACTTTTAAAAGCGGCCCACTTGCAAAACCTCCGGTTCCAATCACCGCATCCGGTTTAAACGATTTTATAATTTTCCTCGATCTGGAAAGGCTACTAATAAGTTTAAATGGAAAGGAAAGATTTTTAAGACTCAACTTCCGCTGAATCCCACTGATCCAAAGACCTTCAATCTTATATCCGGCCTGAGGCACCTTTTCCATTTCCATGCGATCCTTAGCGCCCACAAAAAGAATTTCGGCATCAGGGTAACGCCGCTTGATCTCATCTGCGATCGCAATGGCAGGATAGATATGCCCTCCTGTGCCACCGCCCGATAATATGATGCGTATATCTTTTTTCATATCGCTTCGCTAAGAATATCAAGAGGATTCTCCTCTTCACCTTCCATGATTTTATTTTCAGATTCTTTAATTTCTTCTCTTTTTGCACTTACACTCAAAATGATCCCCAGCGAAATACAGGTCATCCAGATGGAAGTACCTCCGCTACTTACTAGCGGCAGGGTTTGCCCGGTTACCGGAAATAGTTCTACAGCCACCCCCATATTGATGAGTGCCTGGAATACTACCGGCAAGCCTACTCCCATTACTAAAAGTTTTCCAAAAACCGTATTCGCTTTTGTCGCAACGATCACTATTCTGAAAAGGATTAGTAAATATGTCAGCATCACGCCAAATGCTCCTATAAGTCCCATCTCTTCAACAATAATCGCATAGATAAAATCTGAAGAAGACTGGGGTAAAAAATTTCTTTGAACGCTTTTACCAATTCCCACACCGGTGATGCCTCCCTGTGCGATCGCGATCTTAGCTTTTTCAACCTGGTATTGTTCTGTTCCCTCTTCATCGTTAAAAAATGTTTCAATCCTACTCGTCCAGGTATCTACCCTACTTGGTAAAGCCCCAGGAAATGCTTTGGCTGTTAGAACAAAAATTGACAGCATAACGATCCCTGCTCCCACAATTGCTAAGAGATATTTTATTGGGTATCCCCCTAAAAACATAAGGATCAGCGTCATGGAAAATATGATCGCTGTAGTGGAAAAATTGGCTGGCAAAATTAAGGCTAAAACAGCGAAAACCGGCAACCAAAGCGGAAGAATTGTTTCCTTAAATGTGACTGTTCTATCAGTGATCTTGGATAAGTATCTGGCAACGTAAATCATAAGAACTACAGCGGCCAGTGTAGAAGATTGAAAAGAAACATTTAGCACCGGAATTTGTATCCAACGGCTTGCATAAGCACCATCAATCGTGGTACCCTGTACCATTGTGAATACAAGAAGAACAATAACTACCGGTAATAATAAAATTGATATTCCGCGGAAATAATGATAGGGTACTTTATGAACCGCGAAGAGCAAACAAAATCCAAGAAGCAGGTGAAAGAAATGCACCACCAAAAAGCCAAAGGTGCTCCCATCTCCATGAAGATAGGCAAGGTTACTACTGGCGCTATAAACCGGCAAAAATGAAAATATTGCCAACAAGCCGGCTACCGCCCAGATCACCTTGTCTCCTTTAAGATTTGAAAAAATATTGCTCATTGATTGCTTTTTATTTTCCCGTCACCCTGAACTTGATTCAGGATCTAATTGTAGAAGAAGCTGAAACGAGTTCAGCTTGACGCCATATCTATTTTATAAATTTCTTACCGCATTTTTAAACTGTCTTCCCCTGTCTTCATAATTCTCAAAAAGATCAAAACTTGCACAGGCAGGAGAAAGCAAAACAGCGTCTCCTTTCTCAGCAAGCCTGTAAGCGATCTGCACCGCATCTTCCATAGAAGAAGTTTCAACCATGGTTTCCACAATATTCCCAAAGGCATTTACGATCTTATCATTATCTACTCCCAGGCAGATAATAGCTTTCACTTTTTCGTTCACCAATGGAAGTAACTCATCATACACATTGCCTTTATCCACACCTCCAACGATCCAGACGGTTTCGGTTTCCATGCTTTCAAGAGCATAGAAGGTCGCGTTGACATTGGTAGCCTTGGAATCATTGATATAAAGCACATTATTAATCTTAAGCACTTTCTCAAGACGGTGTTCAACTCCCTGAAAATTAGCCATACTCTCTCTGATTGTCTGCTTTCTAATTCTGAGTAGTTGTGCTACGGTTGCAGCAGCCATGGCATTTTTAGTATTATGTTTGCCTTGCAGGGCAAGTTCTGATGTTGGCATAGTAAATTTGTTATTTTTAATTTTTACAACAATATTTTCGTTTTCTATATATGCGCCGTTTTCAACTTTATTTTCAAGTGAAAATGGCAGTTTTTGGGATCTTATAGGGTGCTCTTCAAGCCAGCCTGTAATGTTTTTATCATCTGCATCATAGATGAAATAATCTTCTTCGGTTTGATTTTTCGTTATTCTGAATTTTGATGCTATATAATTTTCAAGTTTATACTCATACCTGTCCAGATGATCCGGGGTGATATTCGTGAGAATTGCAATTTTCGGCCTGAAATCTACAATTCCATCTAGCTGAAAACTGCTTAATTCCAACACAAACCAGTCATGAACTTTTTCGGCAACGAGTTTTGCATAGCTGTTTCCAACGTTTCCTCCCATTGCCGAATTGGTCCCGCCTTCTTTTAATACATGCTGAACCAGATTTGTCACGGTGGTTTTTCCATTACTTCCGGTAATTCCTATTACCGGGACATCAGAAAACCAGGAAGCGAATTCAATTTCAGAAATCACCAGAATACGTTTTTCCTTCAGCCTTTTGATCATATCGACTGAATCAGGAATTCCGGGACTTTTCATCACAACATCTGCATCAAATATTCTTGATTCGGTATGCTGTTGATCTTCCCATTCGATCTCAATATGTTTAAGAACTTCTCTGTATTTATCTTTGATCTTTCCCCTATCGGAAAGAAAAACCTCATATCCATTTTTTTTAGCGAGAATTGCCGTTCCAACTCCACTTTCTCCACCTCCCAGAATTGCAATTTTCTTAGCCATGCTCCTCTGTTTATCTCACCTTCAGGGTCACGATGGTCAGGATCGCCAGGAAAATCCCAATAATCCAGAACCGTACGACGATCTTGCTTTCATGCTGTCCCAGTTTCTGGTAATGATGATGAAGCGGAGACATTAAAAATATCCTCCTGCCTTCACCATGTTTTCTTTTGGTAAACTTGAAATATGAAACCTGCATTACTACTGAAAGGTTTTCTATCAAAAAGATTCCACATAACAGAGGAATCAGTAATTCTTTTCTCGTGGCAATTGCGATCACAGCTATAATCCCACCAATAGTAAGACTTCCCGTATCACCCATAAACACCTGTGCCGGATAAGTGTTATACCATAGAAAACCGACCAGTGCACCCGCTAAGGCAGTAATGAAAATGGTCATTTCACCAGACCTTGGGATATACATTATATTGAGATAATCAGAGAAAATAATGTTACCGGAAACCCAGGCGAAAATACCCAGTGTGAGCACTATGATGGCCGAAGAACCTGCCGCCAGCCCGTCGATCCCATCTGTTAAGTTTGCGCCGTTTGAAACTGCAGTCACTATAAAGATCACGATAGGGATGAAAATCAGCCACGCGTATTTAGCGATAGAAGGATCGATCCAAGAAATCAGGTCTGCATAATCAAATTCATTATTTTTCACAAAAGGAATGGTCGTCGTGGTATTCTTTTCTTCGGGCCCCATATCAACCACTTCGGCTCTTGCAATAACATTTTCGGTTGGAGCAGTTTCGGTAGTTACATCCTTAGTAGTTATCTGCGGATGAAAATACATGGTACAGCCTACGATCAATCCCAAACCAACCTGACCAATCACTTTAAATATTCCTTTTAATCCTTCTTTATCTTTTTTAAATGTCTTGATGTAATCATCGATAAACCCAATAGTTCCCATCCACAGGGTGGTCACTATTAAAAGGATCACATAAATGTTTTCCAGTTTTGCTAATAATAAAACCGGGATAAGCGTTGAAATGATAATAATAACACCTCCCATAGTAGGTGTTCCAGCTTTTTCGCTCTGACCTCTTAGTCCAAGATCACGAACACTTTCGCCTACCTGTTTTGCTAGGAGATAATTAATTATTCTCTTACCATATATTGTTGAAATCCCCAGCGATAAAATGATCGCCATAGCGGAACGGAATGACAAATACTGGAACAGCTGGGCACCGGGCAACTGATACTGATCTTCTAAAAATTGAAATAAGTAATACAGCATTATTTATCCAGTTGTTTAAAAAATTCATTCACGATCTTGAAATCATCAAAATCAAGTCTTTTTCCGTTTACTTCCTGATAGGTCTCATGACCTTTCCCGGCAATTAGAATAATATCTTTAGGTCCCGCCATTTGACAGGCTGTTTTGATCGCCTGTTTTCTATTGGTAACACTCATTGTTTTTTTGAAATTCTGAGGCTCTACACCTGCTTCCACATCTTCAATAATTTTCTCAGGATCTTCAGTTCGCGGGTTATCGCTTGTAAAGATCACTTTACTGCTAAGCGCTGAAGCGATATGCCCCATTTTTGGTCGCTTTGTTTTGTCACGATCCCCACCGCATCCTACTATAGTAATAAGATTTTCATTTTTCGTACGAATGCTGTTGATGGTCTCCAATACATTTTTCAATGCATCGGGAGTATGAGCGTAATCCACGATCGCAGTAATCTTTTCTTTTTCTGAGATCACATATTGGAACCTTCCATCCACTGAGTTCAGCTCACTTATATGACGTAGAATTTCTAATGTTTTTAATCCTAAAAGATCGGCAGCCCCATAAATAGCCAGGATGTTATAGGCATTAAAATTCCCTATCAATCTCGACCATAATTCCTGATCATCTATTTTCAGAAGTAATCCCGTGAACTGATTTTCCAGGATCTGAGCTTTATAATCGGCGTAAGATTTAAGAGCGTAGGTATGTTTTTTTGCTTTTGTATTCTGAAGCATTACGAGTCCGTTCCTGTCATCAATATTCACCAATGCGAATGCCGATGGAGGAAGCTCATCGAAAAAGCGTTTTTTCACATCGCGGTATTCTGCAAAATCTTTATGATAATCAAGATGATCGTGAGAGAGATTGGTAAAGATCCCCCCTTCAAATTTCAACCCGGTAGTTCTATGCTGATCAATTCCGTGGGAACTCACTTCCATAAAGCAGAATTCCACTCCGGCATCATTCATATCCTTCAAATACGAATTGATCGTGATAGAATCGGGTGTCGTTCTTATTGCCGAATGCTCATCTTCCCCTACCATCACTTTCACTGTGGACAAAAGACCACATTTAAAACCTGCCCTGGTAAAAAGATCATAAAGCAGTGTAGCTATGGTAGTTTTCCCATTAGTACCGGTAACTCCTACCAGCTTGAGTTTTTCAGAAGGATTCTCAAAAAAGTTAGCTGAAATATATGCCAGGGCCTTTTTGGAATCTTCTACTTCTATATAGGTAACCCCATTAATCTTATCTTTTGGGATCTCCTCACATACAATTGCCAGCGCTCCCTGATCTTCGGCTTTTTTAATAAAATCATGACCATCAGAAACAGTTCCGCGAATGGCGATAAAAACATCGTTTAACTGGACCTTCCTGGAATCGAAATGTATATTATTGATGGTCACACCGGTATCTCCGGCAACCGTCTTCATATTTACCTTATAAAGTATGTCTTTTAATATACTCAACTTAATTCCAGATTTACTTTTTGGTTATTTTTTATTTTCTGTCCGGCAGACACCGATTGTCTTTTTACGATTCCAGAACCTTTGATTTTTACTTCAAGACCTAAATTCTCCAACAGAGAAACCGCATCCATAGCCGGCATTCCTCTTACATCCGGCATCAGTAATTTCTCACCCTGGATCTTGGTGTAATATTTTTCAAAATCTGTTTTTACTCTTTTATCGTCTATCTCCAAAGATTCAAGCTCATCCATTACCGGAGTATCTGTATATATCTTTCTGGCGATATCTTTAAATACAGGTGCCGCCACTATATTCCCATAGTAACCTTTACTTCTTTTAGGTTTATGTATCACCACTATACAGGAATATTTTGGATTATCAGCTGGGAAATAACCAGCGAATGATGCGATGTATCTTCCTGGCTCTATCCAGTATTCCGTCTGGCAGGTTCCTGTTTTTCCTGCCATGGAAAAGTTCTCTGTATAGATATTAGCAGCGGTACCACGCTTCACCACATTTTTCATCATCTCTCTAACTTTATGCGCCGTTTCCACAGAACAAACTGAAGGATTCATAACCTCCTTTTCCATCGTGATCACCGACTTATCACGCTCTCTAACCTCACGGATGAATCTTGGTTTCACCATCATCCCATCATTGGCGATCGCATTATAAAAGGTGAGTGTTTGCAGTGGCGTAATAGCTACACCATATCCAAATGCCATCCATGGAAGGCTTAAACCATTCCAACTTTTGTCTTGAGGGTGAGGAATTCGGGGGGATCCCTCACCCTTAATCTCAAGACCTATCTTCTGGTTAAGTCCCATGCTATAAAGTCGATCTACGAATTTCGCAGGATCATTTTTATAAGCACCGGTAATCATTTTAGTGAATGCTGTATTAGATGAAACTTCAAAAGCACGGGCGGCAGAAATTTCTCCATATCCACCATGGTGAGAATCTCTCACTGCTCTTCCATAAAATCTTACAACTCCTTTTTCAGTATCTATTATCTGGCTAGTATCTACCACTTTATCTTCCAGAGCGGCGACCATAGCCATTAGTTTAAAAGTAGAGCCCGGTTCATGAGCCTCATATACCGCATAGTTTCTTTTTTCGAAATAAGTACCCTCCTTGGTTCGGCCCAGGTTAGACATCGCCTTTATTTCTCCTGTGGCTGTTTCCATGACCACCACCGTACCATGATCAGCTTCAAAATGTTCCAACTGACGAAGCAATGAATGATGGGCGATATCCTGAATATTCACATCTATAGTAGAAACAACATCGTAGCCATCTTTGGGCTCCATCTCATTATTGTCACTTATGGGTTTCCACTGCCCCTTAGCTATCTTTTGTTTTAATCTTCTACCATCGGTTCCTCTCAGATAATTACTGAAAGCACCCTCCAAACCTACGCGGGTGTAATAGCCATTTTCGTCCATTCTTTCATAACCAACCGTTCTTTCCCCCATTTTCCCAAGTGGATGCTCCCGGACGGTACTTTGTTCCGTGATCATCCCTCCTTTAAAGGCACCAAGATTAAACATGGGAAATTCCTTGATCTTCATATAATCTGAATACCCAAGATTACGGGCGACAAGAAGGTATCTTTGCTTATGGGCTCTGGCAGTCCTTAATTTTTGAGAATAATAGGAAGCAGGCTGACCCAGCATTTTTGATAGTTTTTCTGAAAGGGGTCCTATATTCTCTTCGAAATTCTTATCTGAAACGGTAACGGCATCAAAACGTATATCATACTTAGGAACCGAAGCCGCTAAAAGACTCCCGTTAGCATCATAAAGATTGCCCCGGTTAGCCGGAATTTTAAAGTTTCGAATAGTGCGTTCTTCAGCAAGTTCTTTGTAGTAATCTCCATGAACAAACTGAATATTGAGTAATTTTACTCCAACGGCTATGGCAAAAATAAAGAGACAGGCAGCCACGAAGTACATTCGGTTTAGGATGCTTTTTTCGGTTGTTGCCATTGCAGCTTAGTCTTTTATTACCACTTTTATTTTATTGGGCGGCATTTCTGACGGCCCAATTCCCTTCGTCTTCATTTGTTCTGTTATAGTCGATTCCATCTTAATCTTCATTAGATCTGAACGACCTTCCAGAAACTCACTTCTTAAAGCCAGAACTTCCTGATTCAATCTTGCGATTTGGTGAACCTTTCGTTCCGCACTGTGAGAGCTCGCGATCATAATAATGGCCAGGATCGTACAAAAAACTATAAAGCGCCAGTTCTTAACAGCATCATTGCTGATCAGGAAATTTGCTTTAAGCAGATTGTAGAAACCTTTTTTCATTAATGATCAAAGTTTTTTAGCTATTCTGAGCTTGGCACTTCTGGCCCTGTTATTCTCTTTTATTTCTTCTTCAGAAGGAACTATCAGCCCATTTACTTTTTTAAAAGGAACCGATATATTCCCAAACATGTCTTTCTCCGGTTCTCCTTCAAACAAACCACTTCTTATATATCTTTTCACCAACCTGTCTTCAAGGGAGTGATAAGAGATCAAACTCAACCTTCCTCCTGGTTTTACCACTTCTTCTGTTTGCAGTAAAAATTCTTTAAGAACCTCTATCTCCTGATTCACCTCTATCCTTATTGCCTGATAGATCTGTGCCAGGATCTTATTTTCTTTTGCTTTGAACAGTATAGGCTTAAGCAATTCATTTAACTGCTCACTCGTTTCCAAAGGATGATTCTTTCTTTCACTAACGATCACTCTTGCAAGCTTAGGCGCATTTTTCAGATCGGCATACTCATAGAACATTTTCTTCAGGTGTTCCTCACTATATTCATTGATCACCTCATATGCGCTCAGCTTATCGCCCTGATTCATTCTCATATCCAGTTTCGCATCGAATCTGGTAGAAAAACCTCTTTCGGCTTCATTGAACTGATGAGAAGAAACTCCAAAATCACCGAGTAACCCATCCACCTGCTTTACCGCGTAAAATCGCAAAAACCTTTTCAGAAATCTGAAGTTCTCATTGATTAGCGTAAAGCGCGGGTCGTCAATCTTATTTTCAAGAGCGTCTTTATCCTGATCAAAAGCATAGAGCTTTCCTTTTTCACCAAGTCTCGAAAGAATTTCCCTGGAATGGCCGCCACCTCCAAAAGTGACATCCACATAGATTCCGTCAGGTTTTATTTCAAGACCATCAACCGATTCTTTTAACAGAACAGGATTATGATATTCCATCCATTTCATCATTTCCCATCACCTCTTCCGCGAGATCAGCGAAATCATCGGAAGAAGCATCAAGGGTGTTTTCATACTTATCTTTATCCCAGATCTCTACAATATTAATTGCCGAAGAAAGAACGATCTCCTTCTCTATTCCGGCAAATGCAGTAAGATCCTTTGGAATCAATAGCCTGCCATTCGCATCAACCTCTACAGTTTTAACTCCGGCAGTAAATCTTCTAATGAAATCGTTATTCTTTTTCTTGAAGCGGTTCAATCCATTCATCCTGTTCATAAGAACATTCCATTCGCTCATGGGATATAGCTCAAGGCAATTTTGAAAAACAGCCCTTTTGATCACAAAGCCTTCCTGCAGCATTGGAGCCAATTGCTTTTTCAATGCTGAAGGCACCATTAACCGGCCTTTTGCATCTACTTTACATTCGTATGTTCCAATGAGATTTACCACATTCAAGCTTTGTAGAGCCAAATATATTGAAAATATTACCACAATTTACCACTTTTTACCACAATGTTGATAAGTTTTACCCTTGTATGTAATTGAAAACCTTTGAAATAGCCCTATTTGCTTAGGATTCAGTAAATTGAAAAAGAGTGGGGAATTGTGGATAATATGATTCAAAAAAAACATTAGATTTCAAATTTCCCACTTCAAGGAAATGCGTTTGCAGTTACGCAAAAATGATTATACTTGTATCGAAATCGCTATATTTGCGATTGCTAACCGCAAAGGCAATCAATGAAAGATCACTTAAGGAAAGAGGGAAAATTTACATATCTGGAAAAAGGTGAAGGAACTCCAATTGTAATCCTTCACGGACTCATGGGAGGCCTGAGTAATTTTGATGGCGTTGTAGATTATTTCCCGGAAAATGGCTATAAAGTACTTATTCCGGAACTCCCGCTTTACTCCATGTCACTACTAAAAACCAGTGTCGGCACTTTTGCCCGATATCTGAAAGAATTTATAGATTTTAAAGGTTACGATAACGTAATCCTTTTAGGAAATTCGCTGGGCGGACATATAGCTCTTCTGGCCACCAAAATGTTTCCTGAAGTAGTTAAAGCCCTAGTTATAACAGGTAGTTCTGGACTTTATGAAAATGCCATGGGAGAAAGTTATCCCCGCCGTGGCGATTACGATTTTATCAAGAAAAAAGCCGAAGCGGTTTTTTATGATCCGGAAGTTGCCACAAAAGAGATTGTAGATGATGTTTACGAAACTGTTAGTGACCGAAACAAACTAGTAAAAACCCTGGCCATTGCAAAAAGTGCCATTAGACATAACATGGCCAAAGATCTTCCTAATATGCAAACTCCCACCTGCATCATTTGGGGTAAAAATGATACTGTCACCCCTCCGGAAGTTGCCGAAGATTTCAACCGACTTCTGCCCGATGCAGATCTTATCTGGATCGATAAATGTGGTCACGCGGCTATGATGGAACATCCAGATGAATTCAACCAGATACTTCACAGCTGGCTGAAAAAGCGAAATTATTAAGCTGAAAATATGAAAATCAACTCGGCTGAATTTGTGGTAAGTAATTCCAAAGTGGATCTGTGCCCAAAAAGCACCTTGCCCGAATATGCATTTATTGGCCGGAGTAATGTGGGAAAATCTTCCCTTATCAATATGCTTACAGGCCGTAAATCACTGGCTAAAACCTCCGCCACCCCCGGAAAAACTCAGCTTATAAACCACTTTTTGATCAATAAGAACTGGCATCTGGTGGATTTACCGGGTTATGGATATGCACGTGTTTCAAAATCAACAAAAAAGGTATTTCAGAAATTCATTACCGCGTATTTCGAAAAACGCACCCAGATGGTTTGTGCATTTGTCCTCATAGATTCACGCCACAAACCTCAGCCAATTGACATGGAGTTTATGCAATGGATGGGAGAAAATGGAATTCCTTTCTGTATCATTTTTACAAAAGCCGACAAGCTAAAGCCTAAGGTCCTGGAGAAAAATATTAATAACTATCAGGAAGAAATGCTTGAAACCTGGGCCGAAATGCCTGAATATTTTATTACCTCGGCCACCTCTCAACTGGGTAAAGATGATATTTTAGATTATATAGAAGCCATCAATAACGAGATCAAAGCTTCTTAATTCACTTAAGCCTTTCATCAAGAAGATCAATAAGTTGTGCAGGTCCTTCAAGTGCTGCTAGTTCCTCTTTAGATACCAATACTTCCATTCCCCTGTCTTCCTTAAAAAGTACAATAGGAAATTCAAACTTGTAACCAAACTTGGATGCGTATTCTTTTTGAAACTCATCTTTATGGAGGAATTCTGTTTCCACATCCAGATTCTCTCTGAATTTTTTCCATTCAGATCTTTCTGAAAATGTTCCATAAGTAAGCTTGCACAGATCGCAAGCGTAAGTAGACGGTTTGAATATTTTATGGATCACATCCAGATAAGAATTCGCTTTCCCGGAATTGACGTTATATACAAAAATGAGACTTTTCAATTATTGTTTTTTGATCTCGGTTTTCTCAGCGAAGTAATCACAAAAATCCTTCATGGTATCCCGCATTTTATCATCCTGTGTAGCCCTGTAATAGGTATCACTCATAGAAACAAGAGTTTGATGAAAGAATTTTTTCATTTCATCTACAGGCATGTCTTTGGTCCAAAGGTCAATGCGAAGCGTTTCAAGTTTTTTGTTATCCCATACGGAAAGCATAAGTGCTTTAGATTCTTCCTTATAGATATTACCATCTTCTGCGCTCCATATGATTTCCTCCGGAACATGGTTCTCATCGGTAACTACTTCTATATTGATTTCAGATTTCTTGTAACTAGCCATTATTTCTTCGGTTTGTAATTTGCTTTATTAAATATTTCTTCTGCTGAAGTATTCAGCATTTTATTAACGGAAACTTCATTTTTTTCCATGTAAGATCTAATGATATTCCAGCCTACATACTGCCCCAGTCTGGAGGGAGATTCACTATCCAGTTGAAGATAGAATTTAGAAAATGGCGCGGGATACAAAAACCTTGAATAAAGTTCTGAGTCGGTATCATAGATCACTTCATTCTCAATGAAATATCTCCATATCTGGTCTTCGTTTGTTTCAGCCCAACTCATTTCTTCCTGAGTATAACCTATTTTTTCAGCATCTGAGGCATCAGGTATAAAAAGGTCTTTTAGATAAAGGATTTTCCCATAATACAACATATGAGAAAGAAAGGTTCTCGAATCAGGTTCGGCAACATATTTTTTAGCAATTTCAGCAGCGGCATCGGGAAGTATCTGGTCTTTTTTAAAATTCTTCTTCAAAAACTCCTGGATCCCCATGTAGAATTTATGGTCTTCCCCCAGATAGGTATCAAGGGAAAGAAAGAGATAATCACCTGTATAGAGTGCTTTATTTTTATAGTCTACTTCCGAAGTGATCGTAATAACATTGGGAACCTGAAAATCGGGGAAGTAATATTTCACATGCTGAAAAAGACTGTGAAGCTCATCTACTTCTTCCGAAAACTGAGGAAAAACGCCCGTTACTTCTGTATTCAATTCCTGTTGGATACTGTCCGAGAGTTTGTGCACCCAAACACTGTCGGGATACTGTCCAGGAAAAAGAAAAGGATATTCATCTTTTAATTTTGGCAGGGAATCTTTGGTGGCATTAGCAAATTTTTGATCAAATCTAATAAGTTCAAAATTCACATCGATCTTTTCAATTTCAGCCTCAGTCTTTGATTTCTCATTACAGGAAAGAACACTTAAAAGAAATAATACAAAACATATTTTTTTCAGCATAATCAGCTATTATGAAGGCTTTAACGCAGCTCTCTTTCAAAAATTGGGTTTAAATCTTAGATTTGCGATGCAAAGGTATTACTTACAAACTTAATCACCCAAAAATATGCAAACCGAAAAAGTCGCAAATCATATCATCAACTGGCTCAAGGATTATGTCACCCAGGCGGGAATGAATGGATTCGTTATTGGAGTTAGCGGAGGGATTGATTCTGCGGTCACTTCGACACTTTGCGCGAAAACAGGTTTGCGAACGCTGTGTTTGGAAATGCCTATTCACCAGGATAAGAATCAGGTAACCCGGGCCCAAAAACATATTGCAGAACTGAAGCATAACTTTGCCAATGTAACCAGCCTGGAAGTAAATCTTACTCCTGCTTATGAAAGCTTTAAAATGACTTTACCAAAAGAGCCGGAATCTGCCAATCTTAACCTTAGTCTGGCCAACACCAGAGCAAGGCTAAGAATGACCACCTTATATTATTTTGCGGGCTTGCATAAATATCTGGTTGCCGGTACGGGAAACAAAATCGAAGATTTTGGAGTAGGTTTTTACACAAAGTATGGAGACGGAGGGGTAGACTTAAGCCCTATTGCAGATCTTGTGAAAAGTGAGGTCTTTGAATTGGGTAAATATCTACATATTATTGATGAGATAAAACAAGCGGCGCCTACAGATGGTTTATTTGGAGACAGCCGAAGTGATGAGGATCAGCTAGGAGCCAATTACGATGAATTGGAATGGGCTATGGCGAATGCAGATCTTGGTAAAAAAGCGAGTGATTTTTCAGGAAGAGAGAAAAAAGTCTTTGAAATCTACACTCGACTGAATACAGCGAATAAACATAAAATGCTCCCGATTCCTGTTTGTGAAATACCCGTTCATCTAAAGAAATAGGCATCTTATCGAATATGTTAAAGACTTTTACATTTTGAATAGTGAAAGCACTATTTTAGGTTAACAAAACGATATTCAGCAAGTTACCCCCTGCTTGTTTTTTAATCTATAATCATGTATCGAGTTTTAATTGCAGACCACCACCCCATCATCTGTGAAGGCGTAAAATGCGTTTTAAGGAATAATCCGGCGCTGCAGGTCACAGGAAGAGTAAGCAGCGGGACACAATTGTTCAATCAATTGGAGAAAGAGGCTCCCGATGTATTAATCATAGAACTGGATCTCCCGCAAATTAACGGAATAAACGCTATCCGGCGTATAAAGCAGGAATTTCCAGAAATCAAAACACTTATTTTTAGTTCCCATCCGGAAGAAATGTATGCGCTTAGTGCTATAAAAGCAGGAGCTGCAGGATATATTTCCAAGCATACCGACAATGAAACTTTAGAAAAAGCCATCTATCAGGTTGCACGTGGAGGTATTTATCTCAATAGGAGCATCACCGAAAAATTAAACTCGGGAATTTCAAGAGGTAAGAGTTTGATTACAAAGTTTAAAAAGCTTTCAACCCGGGAATCAGAAGTCTTAAACCTTCTTTCTTCAGGAAAGAGAAATAAGGATATCGCGGAAGCACTTGATATTAATGAGAAAACGGTTAGTACTTACAAGACCAGATTACTTAAAAAACTTAAGGTGGATAATGTTGCCGATCTTATTACTCAATCAAGATTACTTCAACTTAATACTACATAACCCGGCCTAATCTTTCAGATAACAGCGTTCGTAGTTTATTAAACCCTACCACTTCATTCTTGATATCGGTCTTTTCGTCTTCAGTTTCGGCTAGCCTTATATTTTCTAAAAGATCACTCAATTTACAATCGATCAGGTGTCTGCGCAGGTTTAATATCGTCTGACTCACAAATTGCTTAATTGTCTGCTCTTTTTGCTTTACCGGAATATCATGACGATCCCAGCTATGAAGTTCATACTGTTCTTCCTGCATTAGAATATCCGTAACCTCCTGGGCCTCGGAAGTATCCAGATCATTAATGATATTCCCAACAGCGAACTCCTCTTCACTATTAAGTTTATTAATTATAAGGGTATAAAGTTTCCTGAAATCCTGGTTAGAAAATGCGATCTCATCTTCCTGCAGATCGAGAAAGATCTTTTCAAAAACTTTGGAAGTCTGAATTTCCGGCTCAAGCATTAGTTCTCCAGTTTCCTCATTTTGCTTTAGTAATAAATCTTCAAAATCTTCTTCCTTATTACCGTATAGCACTAAAATTTTTATAATATTCCGTTCAAGAATATAAAGATGGTCCACCCTGGTCTTAGGGGCCGATTCTTCCCGAACCACCTCCATTTCCCGCTTTTTGGCCGGAGAGTTTTTCTTAGAATCCTTATTCTGAATTTGAGCAAGGCTTGAATACAAGACATTTTCAGAAATATCCATAATCCTGGAACATTCCTGCAAGTAAACTTCGCGTTGAATATTATCTGGGATCTTGGAAATACTGTTTACCATATCTCTTATCAGTTCCGCCTTTTTTACGGGATCACTTTTAGCTTCTTCCATTAAAAGAGAAGCCTTATAACTGATAAAATCTCTGGAGTTTTCCTGCAGAAATTCCCTAAGTTCTTCTTCTGAATTTGCTCTTGCAAAACTATCGGGATCCTCTCCTTGGGGAAAAGTACACACCCTCACATTCATCCCCTGTTCAAGGATAAGATCGATTCCTCTAAGAGAAGCGCGCGTTCCGGCAGCGTCTCCATCGAACAGGACGGTTATATTTTTCGTCAAACGGTTGATGAGCCGAATCTGGTCTGAAGTAAGTGCCGTTCCTGAAGAGGAAACGGTATTTTCGATCCCGCTTTGATTAAACTGGATCACATCAGTATATCCCTCCACCAGATAACAATTGTCTTCCCGCGCTATCGCCTGTTTTGCATAATTGATCCCATATAGGACCTTGCTTTTATGATAGATTTCACTCTCGGGAGAGTTCAGGTATTTCGCAGCTTTTTTGGCATTTGATAAGATTCTCCCTCCAAAACCGAGAACACGCCCGGACATGGAATGTATTGGAAACATTACCCTGCCTTTAAACCGGTCGAATTTTTTATCCTCTTTAACAATAGTTAAACCGGTTTTCTCGAGATATTCCAGCTGGTAACTTTCTTCCAGGGCGGTATTGGTAAAAGCATCCCATTTATCTGGTGAGTATCCCAGATCGAACTTTTTTATGGTTTCTAAAGTAAATCCTCTTTCTTTAAAATAACTAAGACCTATTGCCTTTCCCTCTTCTGTTTCGTGCAGCGACTGCTGAAAGTATTTATTAGCATACTCTGATACCAGGTACATACTCTCTTTTTCATTCGCCTGCTCTTTCTGCTCATCGCTTTGCTCAGTCTCCTCGATCTCTAACCCGTATTTTTTCGCGAGATATTTAATAGCTTCAGGATAGGTGAAATGTTCGTGCTCCATTAAAAAAGCCACCACGTTCCCTCCTTTTCCACTACTAAAATCTTTCCAGATCTGTTTTACCGGGGATACCATAAAACTGGGAGTTCGCTCATCGGTAAATGGGCTCAATCCCTTAAGGTTGCTTCCCGATTTTTTCAATTGAACAAAATCACCAATAACTTCTTCTACCCGGGAAGTTTCA
>CAWGSM010000038.1:0-39991 GCA_963825045.1 uncultured Flavobacteriaceae bacterium
TATGTGAAATATTTAGGTGGAGAAGTTTATCCTTAACGCAGTCGAAGGAAGACAGGAGGGACCACTTTTATTAATTTAAAGACCCTAGAGATAGTAATGGATAGTATTCAAGTGCTAGCATCTGGCGAAGCCTTAAGCAGAGAATGAAAAAATATAAATAATGGAGGATTGCTTCTAAGGGCTATTAAAAATTATTAATTTGTACCCCTTTCTGTAATAGTATCTTGCTATGTTGTTAAAGATTTAATGATTACAACTTCAGTTATATTTTGGTTATGGGTAAAAACATTTTATTTCTATTTATCACCTTCTATTTATGCGGTAGTCAGCTTTCGGCTCAGGGAGAAAATAATACTTCTTGTACTGAACCAAAAGGTGTTGAAAATATAGCCTACAAATGGGGCAGTATGGCATTAGAGGCAACTGCAAATGATACCGAAAAGTTTAAACCCAGACCAACCATTACTTCCCGATATCTTGGCATTGATATTCGTTTCAGTTTTTGATGCCTGGTCAAGATATGATGAAAAAGCTATCCCTGTTTATCTTAATAATGTTAGAAGGAAACCAGAAAGTGAACATACCTTAAAAAATAAAGAAATAGCTATTAGCTATGCTGCTTTTAGAGCGATGAGCGAATATTATTATTCTGATAAAGAGTTGTTTGCAGACTTTATGAGAGAACTTGGGTTGGATCCCAAAAATGAGTCTTTAGATCCAAATACTCCTGAAGGTATTGGTAATTTGGCTGCAAAAGCGGTTATAGAAGCTCGAAAAGGAGATGGTGCCAACCAATATGGCGAGGAAAATGGGTCTAATGGAAAGCCATATTTTGATTATACTTTGTATCAGCCGGTAAATTCATGCCGATGAAAATGTTGATCCAAATCGCTGGCAACCTAAATACTTTTCTGATGATAATGGAGGTAAATATGCTCCTAAATGTTTGACACCATATTGGGATAAGGTAGAGCCAGTGGCATTAAAATCGGGTGACCAGTTTCGTCCAGATCCACCTCCAATGATAGGTTCAGATCAATTGAAGGCAGAAGTAAAAGAAGTTATAGAAATGCAGGCTAATTTAACCGACTATCAAAAAGCACTGGTTGAATTTATGAGAGATGGTCCGCAATCAGTTCAGCAGGCAGGACATTGGTTAAAATTTGCCCAGGATGTATCTCGAAGAGATGAACACACCTTAGACCAGGATGTGAAAATGTATTTTTATAATCAGGTGGTGGCCATGGATGCTTTCATTGCTTCCTGGGATTCAAAGATGTTTTACGACTATGCCAGGCCTTTTGCTCTGGTACATGAATATTATAGTAAACAAAAGATAAAGGCCTGGGGAGGCGAAGGAAAAGGAATGATGGAGATAAATGGTGAGGAATGGAGACCATATTCACCGGATACATTTTTATGCCCTCCTTTTCCCAGTTATGTATCGGGACATAGTACCATAAGTGGAGGTTGTGCCGAAGCTTTAAAGTTGTGGACCGGCAGCGATGAATTTGGTTCTGAAGCAACAATTAGTTGCTGGAGCAATGACGGAGCCCGATAATTTGGGTGATACTATTACCCTGAAATTTCCAACATTTACCGAAACTGCAGAGATGGCCGGGATATCCAGAGTTTTGGGTGGTTATCATATTCAGGCTGATAATGTAGCCGGATTGGAGTTAGGAAGAGATGTAGCTAAAGAAGTCTGGAAATTCTATAAAATGCACATAGGAGAAGATGAAATCAATGAATAAAATGGTTCTCTTCATTGAAAATGAACAATAGCGGGAGTAGCCTATAGAGTTAAAATCTTCCTACTCCTCTTCAAATTTAATATTTAGGTTAAATGGTATAATTAAATTTAAAGAATTAGGATTCTAATAGCTTAATCTTTTTCTATTCTAATTTTCTCTTTCCAGTCTTCATAAATATCCTGATACCTGTTACTTAATTCTTTCGTGGGATCGAGCCTTTCCACACACTTTAAATTGCGAAAGGCTTCATTCTGATCATTATAAAATCCATCTCCAAAAGCCGCAGCTCGGGCAGCACCTTCTGCTCCGGAAGTGTTATAGAGTTCCAGACTTGTTTGAGTAGTATTACAAAAGATCTCTCTAAATACCGGACTTAAAAAAAGATTGGCTTTTCCAGCCCTCACGGTATTTCCAGATATCTGTAAAGATCTCATTATGTCGAAGCCATAATTCATAGCGAAGACAATTCCTTCACAGGCTGAACGTACTATATGCTCTGATTTATGAATGTTAAAATTCAGGTTTTCTATTCCCGAATTTACTTTTCTGTTACTAAAAATTCTTTCTACCCCATTACCAAAAGGATAGAATCTTAAGTTCTCACTTCCAGGCGCAGCCTTATTAGCTTCAGAATTCAAAAACTCGTAACTTATCATTTTGTTTTGACCGGTGGATATGAGCTTTCTTAACCATTGATATAGAATACCAGAACCATTAACACAAAGCATCACCCCATTTCTTTTATGTTCTTCGGAATTATTAACATGTAAAAAACTATTTATTCTGTTTTTTTTATCAAATATATCCTTATTGCTTACCGCATATACTACGGCCGATGTACCTGCAGTAGCCGCTATTTCTCCGGGGTTGAGGACGTTTAGTGAATAGGCGTTGCTGGGTTGATCACCTGCACGATAGGTTATTTTTGCTTCAGGATTTAAGCCTAATTCTCTTGCAATGCTGGGATCGATGCGGGCCTGGAAACCAAAATTGGGTACAATTTCCGGAATTAGGTCCTTATCTATTTCCATTACGTCCAGAACTTCATAAGCTATTCCTCCTTTATTAAAATTCCATAAAGCCGCTTCTGATAATCCTGAGCTTGTTGTTTGTGCCACTCCAGATAGTTTAGCAGCGATAAAGTCTCCTGGAAGCATTGCAAAACGAGCCTTATCATAAATGGTCGGATTATTATCCTTAACCCATTTAAGTTTAGAAGCAGTAAAGTTCCCTGGGCTGCCAAGTAGCATCTTTTGGCAACGATTTTCTCCAATTTTTTGAAAAGCATTTTTGCCTATTTCAACTGCTCTGCTGTCACACCATAAAATGGATTTTCGAATAGAGTTCAATCTTTCATCAGTTAATACCAATCCATGCATTTGATATGCTATACCTATAGCCTGAATTTTTGTAAGATTAAAATGTTGATCTTTACTAATTCTGGCTAATCCTTCTTTTACATATTTCCACCAAATTTCAGGATCTTGTTCCGCCCAACCATTTTGTAAAGCCTCGATTCTAATTTCTGTTTCCGGAACAGTAACCGAGACGGTTGTTTTGCCTGTTTCCGCATTAAGCACAGCAAGCTTTACCGAAGAACTACCTAAATCTATCCCTAAATAATACATATCTAAAATTCTAATAATCTATAAATTCATTTTTACCAAGTAGGTCAATTCTAATTGCCTTTCAGATTAATCTCTTTTGGTTGTTCATTTTTAGATATTCCTTCTTTTATAAATAATTTGGCCTCACTGGGATCATTATTCTCAGGACTAAATTTCACTGTAAAGAGGGACTTAAGAAATGCTTTTGTATTCATATAACAATAAATATATCATATATACTTAATGGGGCATTTTTTTTAACCAGGCTGAGTAGAACTTTGTTCGATCTCATAAATCATGATTCTTTTAGTATAAAACAGAATTTCACCAAAATAGAATTAATTATTTAAAGGTGTTGGTAAGTATCAATTAATTGAATCTTTTTTGCGTTTTAATCAATTTGTACCCCGTGTACGTATTAAATTCAGTTAAAATTGGGATAATCTCGGAATTATCATATTTCAATTTTAATCAGAAATGATTAAGAAGTTAATAATGGGGAAAGAATCAGGGCACAATTAAAAATTTTAAATTATGAAGGTTTTTCAATTCATAATGATCATAGGATTATTTGGTTTTGGCATTGGCTGCGGTTCTTCCTCGAAATTTCCCCAGGCAGAAATTTCCAACGGATTAATAAATGCTCGAGTTTATCTTCCGGACTCTGTGAAAGGTTACTATCAGGGTGCTAGGTTCGATTGGTCTGGGGTAATTCCCCATCTTGAATATAATGGGCATTCATTTTTTGGCAAATGGTTTAAGAAATATGATCCTAAAATTCATGATGCTATTATGGGGCCTGTAAATGATTTTTCACCACTAGGATTTGAAGAAGCTGAACCTGGAGGAAGTTTTGTAAAGATAGGAATAGGTGTTCTTCGAAAGCCTGATGACTCTCCATACTCTTTTCGGTATCCATATCAAATATTGAATTATGGTAAATGGGAAATAGAGAGGAAACCAGATCAAATTGTGTTTAACCAAAAGCTGGATGATAAGGAATATTCCTACGAATACACAAAAACGCTAAGATTGCCAACCGAAAAGCCGATCATGCTTTTGGAGCATTCACTTAAAAATACGGGTAATAAAAGGATAGAGACCTCGGTTTATAATCATAACTTTTTCATGATCGATAAACAACCAATAGGTTCTGAGTATATTACAGAATTTCCGTTTAGAGTTACAGATGTAAAGCATGGGAATTCTGATTTAATGAAAGTAGAGGAGAACAAAATAATATTTCTACGGGATCTGGAGAAAAATGAAGAAGCATATTATTCAGAAATAAATGGATTTGGGAATGGGGCAAAGGATAACAAGATCACCATTATTAATCAGGATAGCGAAGCAGGGGTTATCATACAAGGAGATCGCGCATTATCTAAAATTGCCTTCTGGTCATCGTATAAAACTATCTGTCCTGAGCCTTTTGTTAAAATTAAAATTGATCCGGGTCAAACCTTCAGGTGGCAAATTTCCTACACTTTTTTCACCACTCAAAATGGAGAATAATTTACTGATTAAGGCTATCCTGGATAGATCTGAGTTATTTTGCTCAAGTTTATAATGTCTGATTTCTTTTAAAGTCCTGTTGAAATTTGGAATTGACGATTATATATTATTTACACCTGGAAAATATAATTTTATCATTTTGTACCCCTCCTGGTTTTTAAATTCCGCTATAATTGTTAATGGTTTTAAAATAAATACATTACATTTCTATGTTTGTCAACCAATAACACAATAAATTAATTATTTTATTGGCAATTTCTAACTATCCAATTATGAAAAACAATTTATTAAAAAAGCTAATACTTCCGGTATTTCTCTGTCTTGGAAGTATTTTTTATGCTCAGACCACGACGGTTAGTGGTGTTATTACTGATGCTACAGGACCAGTGCCAGGTGCATCTGTTCTGGTGAAGGGTACATCCACAGGGACTGTAACCGATTTTGAAGGTAATTTTGAAATTTCTGCGGAAATTGGAGATGTTTTAGTGATTTCCTTTATGGGGTATAATACTCAGGAGGTAGAGTATACAGGACAGGATTTCCTGAACATTCAACTGGTAGAAGATCCCGCGTTACTTGAGGAGGTTGTTCTTCTGGGCTATGGTAAATCTGCCAGGAAAGAAGATTTAACGGGTGCAGTTTCAGTTGTAGGAATTGCTGACATTGAACAAACTCCGCTTGTTAATGTAGATCAGGCTTTACAGGGTAGAGCTGCTGGAGTTCAAATCACTCAGAGTTCTGGTGCTCCCGGGGCAGGATTTAAAATTCGTGTTAGGGGTAGTAACTCTATCACTGGGAATAACTCGCCTTTAGTAGTGGTAGATGGACTTGTAGATGTAGATATTAATTCTGTAAACCCGAACGATATTCAATCGGTGAGTGTTTTGAAAGATGCGAGTGCATCTGCAATTTATGGAAATAGAGCTGCTAACGGGGTAATTATAATTAAAACAAAACAAGGTGTGCAAGGGAAGCCTGTTATAGAATTTGGTACTTATGTAAGTTTTTCTGATCCATCTAATACCATTGATCTTTTAGGTGCATCTGAATTTATTGAATTTGCTAATACCAAGAATATTGCTGCTAGTGGAAATCCTATACCTGTATTTGATTCTCAGGCCAAAATCGATGAAGCAATAGCCAATTCAGTTAATTACCAGGATGAGGTGTATAGAACGGCAGTTGCGCAAAATTATCAGTTATCATTCAGAGGAGGTGGTGAAAACGTGAATTATTTTGTTTCTGGTAACTATTTGGATCAGGAAGGTCTGGCTATTAATACAAATTATAAAAGATATTCTTTAAGGTCAAATATCAATGCAGATTTATCTGATAAGTTGAGCTTAAGTACTTCATTAAACTTAATACGTCAGGAAGGATTAAATAATGATCCAGAATTTGGAGCTACTTTAGCTTTAGGGGCTGTTGGTTTTGATCCTACAACTCCAATTTTTAATGCAAATGGAGAATATAACAGGCAAACTACAGTTATAGGGGGAATTCAGGAATCAGTTCTTACGAATCCTGTATATGAGGCTAACGAAACAGATCAACAAAATACTTCGAACAGAGTTCAGGCTAACATGCAGTTAAATTATAACTTACTTCCACACTTGGATTTTAATGTTAGCGGTGGTATAGATTACGCCAATATTACGAACGGTTTTTTTATTCCGCCGTCAAACTCAGAAGCACCTATAGTTGCGGGACAGAATACTATAAATAGTAACAATACACAATATGCATTCAGGTTGACTTACGATAATACCTTCAATGAAAGGCACAGTTTGAATGCTACGGCAATATATGAAGAGAGGTATAACAAATCTGAAGGTTTTAACGCAGACGGGAGAGAATTTTTTACTCCGACTACCGGCTTTGATAATCTTGGAATTGCAAATCTTCAAACCATTGGGAGTTTCTATGAAGAGCGTAAGCTAAGATCGCTTATAGGTAGAGCAACTTATAATTATGATTCAAGGTATCTATTGACAGCTTCGGTCCGGTATGACGAATCAAGTGTATTTATAAAGGATCAGGGCGCAGTTTTTCCATCTTTTGCCCTTGGGTGGAATATTAGCAATGAAGACTTCTTTAATTCTGAAACTTTCAGTACCCTAAGATTGCGTGCTGGATGGGGTGAAACAGGTAATGAGCTTATTCAAACCACTGATGCCCTTAACTTATTAAGAAATAATCCATGGATTCCTAATGGTGGTGGTACAGGAAGTACTGCAATTCTGCCAGGAACCAGACTTGCTAATCCAGATCTTACCTGGGAGACTACCACACAAACAAATATTGGGTTGGATTTAGGAATTTTGAATAATAGATTTAATCTGGTTTTCGAATACTACGTGAAGACAACGGAAGATCTGCTGCTTATTCGTAGTCTTCCTCGTTTTACCGGACGTGTAGATCAGGTTGTGAATGCTGGGGAAGTTGAGAACAGAGGTATTGATTTAACTATAGGTGGTGATATAATTCGAACTGAAAACTTCAGATGGGATCTGAATGCCAATTTTAACAGAAATAGAAACGAGATATTAAGTCTTATTGGTGATCAAAATGAAATATTTCCGAGTTTGACTGTGGGGCCCTCCATACCAGCGCCATCTATTGTTAGAGTAGGTGAACCTATAGGTTCTTTTTATGGTTTTATATACGAGGGAGTGAACCCAGAGAATGGTAATGCGATTTATGCCGAAGGGCAGGATATAATTGGAGATCCTAATCCGGACTTCACATATGGTATCAACAACACTCTGGAGTACAAGAATTTTGATCTGAACTTCTTTATCCAAGGGGTTCAGGGTAATGATGTTTTTAATCGAGCAAGATCACTTATTATAGGTCGGGACGGTAGAATACCGTTTGGAACCTCGGTTGATCTTAGAAATACCTGGACTTCAGATAATACCTCGGCTCCATTACCATCACTAAATGCTACTAATACTCAGTTGCAGTCTTCAGAATTTATTGAAGATGGTTCATTTTTAAGACTTAAAAACTTATCTTTAGGCTATAGCCTTGAGGATGTTTCTGCGCTGGAAAATATTGGTCTTGAGTCTTTAAGACTTTACGTAAGTGGTCAAAACGTGTTTACTATTACAGATTACTCAGGTCTGGATCCGGAAGTAAATAATGGTGGGCAAAATGACAGGCTTGCTGGAGTTGATATTGGAGCATTACCAACTTCAAGAACATTCACTATAGGCTTAAATGCAAAATTCTAGAAAAATGAAAAATGGAAAACAAATGAGAAATTTAGCGAAGAGAATAGTTTTCGCTTCTCTGTTTGCAGGAAGTTTAATTTCCTGTAATAGTGATCTACCAACAGATGTCCAGGGAGAGTTGGCAGCAGAAGCATTCTACAATAGTGTAGAAGATATAGAAACCGGAACTCTCGGGGTGTACTCAATTTTATCGGATAGGTTATTTGCGAAAAGTGAAAACTACTGCCATTTTTGGGCTGCAGATGATAGAACAGCGGCTACAGGCTCAAACAAGGCTTTTTATCTACAATTTGATGTATTAGATCCCTTGTCTACTAATGCCTGGCAAAATAATCAATGGAATCAATTATGGGAAATAGTTGGAGCTTCTAATACATTTTTAGACAATGAAGACCGTATGAGGCAAATCTCAGAGGGTAACTCTGAGGTAGATCTAGATAGATCAGTAGGGGAAGTACGATATCTAAGAGCTTTAGCCTATTTTGAATTGGTGCGAACCTGGGGTGAAGTACCTCTTCTTACTTCTCAGGAAGAAGTCACCGGAGAGGAACCTCTAGCTTCTTTTGAAGATATATACGCTCAAATTATTGAAGATTTAAAATTTGCTAAAGAGAATTTAGGTCCAACCCCTGTAAATGGTATTTATAGAGCGACTAAATGGACGGCCCAGGCTTTATTAGCAAATGTATATTTAACTACTGCTGGTTTTCCTTTAAAGAATACGGCAAACTATGCTTTAGCGGCGGCAGAAGCCAAGGAGATTATTGATAGTGGGGTTTTTGCATTAGAACCTGAATTAGGAGGTATTATGGGGAGTCAATCGAATAACCTGAATGCCGAAGGAAATACAGAGGCTATTATAGCTTTACCCGCCAACCAGGGATTAGATGGATGGGATGCCGGTAATTATCAGGCAGAAGCTATTTTATTTGGGGATTTATGGGTTGAAATTACATTTCATGATATGTTTCCTGAAGGACCACGGAAAGAATTTACTTTTGATACTAGTGAGACCGGACAAGTTTTATATTCCCTAGAAAAGTTTGGAGAACAGGATTTTGCGAATGTAAATAAGGACATTAATTATTTAAGGTATGCAGAATTGCTTTTAATTTATGCAGAAGCACAGATTAGAAGTACCGGTAACAATTCTGATCCAGATGCATTAGCAGCTTTAAATGCTGTTAGAAATAGAGCGGGGCTTGAAGATCTCTCTTCCGCAACCTGGGAAGATGTTGTGTGGGAAAAGGCCTGGGAGTTGGCCGGTGAATGGACCAGATGGTATGACATCGTAAGGACTGAAACATTAGATGAAATTGTTGCACTACGGTCTCCTTTAGAGCCAGCGGAGATTGTTCCGAATCCCACTTTAACAGAAGCTGATCCTTTTGCTCCTTATCCGGAAAATGATAATTTAGAGTGAGAACAATAATTTAAATTTTACCAATCAATAGCCTCTAGATATTTTCAAAATCGGAATTATTTGGAGGCTTGATTTTACTAAAACATGAAGTTTAAAGCCCTAATAATTGCAGCGATAGCCCTGGCTGGATGTCAAAACCCTAAAGATGAAACTGCGTCTCCTCAATTATTTAATTTGTTAGAAACTGATGAAAGCGGAATATCTTTCATTAATAAAATTGAAGAAACTGAAAAGGTAAATTATTTTACTTACCCATATCTCTTTATGGGTGGAGGAGTAGCAATTGGGGATTTTGATAATGACGGATTGGAAGACGTTTTTTTTACCGGAAATCAGGTTTCTAACAAGCTTTTTTTAAATAAAGGCAATCTTAATTTTGAAGATATCACTCAAAACGCAAATCTAAAAGGGGATGATAGGTGGTATACCGGTGTTTCTGTGGTCGATATTAATGCTGATGGCTGGTTGGATATTTATCTTTCCGTAGCAGGTTTATCTGGTAATAAGAAGAACCAACTATATATCAATAATGGTGACTTAACTTTTACTGAAGCAGCAGAGGAATATGGAATTGCAGACGAAGGCTATAGTTATCAGGGTACTTTTTTCGACTACGATGCAGATGGGGATCTGGATTTACTGGTAATTAATTATTCGCCAACTCAATTCAGGGCTCAGCCGGAATATTACAAGCGTAAAATGGAAAAGGCTACGGAAGCTGATTCAGATCATTTTTACGAAAATATAAATGGAAAATTTATAGATAAAACTGGTGATGCAGGTCTTTCCAATTTTGGACTTACCATTAGTGCAAGTGTTTCCGATTTTAATAATGACGGGCTTCAGGATATCTATCTGAATAATGATTTTGGTTCGCCTGATTTTCTATACCTAAATAATGGCGACAAAACCTTTAGAGAGGTTGCAAAACAGGCTACTAATCATACCGCCATGTATAGTATGGGGTCTGATATGGCAGATTTTGATGGAGATGGATTAATGGATTTTGTTCAGCTGGATATGAATCCACCGGACAATTACCGGAATAAGGTGAATATGGCCAGCATGAATATCCCATTATTCTGGGCGCAGGTAGATAATGGTCTGCACTATCAATATATGCATAATGTCCTGCAGTTAAATTCAGGAATTAAAGATGGAGTTCCTCAATTTAGTGATGTTTCTCAATTGGCTGGAATTTCTTCTACAGATTGGAGTTGGTCTGTCCTCGCGGTAGATGTTAATAATGATGCTCATAAGGACCTATTTATTACAAATGGCACCAGGAGAGATATTAATAATCGTGATTTTTTCAACAATCTTACTAAAGGTCTAAACTTTGCAACCCCAAAAAGAAAACTTGAGGAATCTAAAAAAATTCCTTCAGAGCCAATCTCTAATTACCTGTTTCAGAATAATGGTGATTTAAATTTTGAAGATATATCACAAACTTCTGGAATTGACCAGCCTAGTTTCTCTAATGGGATGGCCTATGGAGATTTAGATAATGATGGTGACCTGGATGTAATCATTAATAATATCGATCAGGAAGCATTTGTTTATGAAAATAATGCTTCAGGATTAGAAGGTTCCAATTACCTCAAAATTAAACTTAAAGGCCAGAAAGGTAATACTGATGGTATAGGCAGCAGGCTGAAGCTGGTTAGTGAAAAAGGCACTCAGACTTTTGATCAAATGCCTGTACGTGGATTTCAGTCTACAGTATCCAATATTTTGCATTTTGGATTAGGTAATAATAACAATGTAGATACTCTTAAGGTGACCTGGCCAGATGGGAAAGTATCTGTCAAAACCAATATAAAAGGGAACCAAACCATTGTTTTTGATCATAAGGATGCAAATAATCAGGCTCAGGAATCTTCTTCAAAAGTAGCAATGTTCCAGGAGGTTGGAACCGATGAAAATAAACTAGGAGAACTTGTTCATACTGAAAATGAATTTGATGATTTTGATGTTCAGATCCTATTACCACATAAAATGTCACAATTCGGGCCGGCATTAGTCGTGGCTGATTTTAATAGTGATAACCGAGAGGATGTTTTCTTTGGTGGAAGCTCGGGCAATAAAGCCATGCTATATTTTCAGTTGGAAAACGGTGAGTTTCAAAAACAGGACAATGTCCTTTTTGAAAAATACAAAACAAATGAAGATGTAGATGCTATCTCTTTCGACTTCGATGGGGATAACGATCTGGATATTTATGTGGTATCTGGTGGTAATGAATTTAAACCCGATGACTCAAATTACAGGGACAGATTATACATTAATAACGGAAAAGGAGAGTTTATTGACGGCTCTAATAAATTACCAGGTAATACTACAAGTGGTAGCGTGGTGAAATCCTTTGATTATGATAGCGATGGAGATCCAGATCTCTTTGTGGGAACAAGGCATCTCCCTCACAATTATCCTTTATCACAGGCTAGTTTTATTTATGAAAATCAAAATGGCAACTTCAAGGATGTTACCGAAAATATTGCCCCGGAATTACTGAATACCGGAATGGTTACCGATGCTGTTTGGGTGGATCTTAATTCAGATAACAAAACAGATTTGGTAGTTGTAGGGGAATGGATGGAGCCATTAGTGCTTATGCAGGAATCTAATAGATTCAATAAAACTGCGAATGAGAATTTAGGCCTGGAGAACATGTCTGGCTGGTGGTATTCTGTGGAGAAAGGAGATTTAGATAATGATGGAGATATGGACCTTGTTCTGGGGAATCTGGGAGATAATTACAAATATCGGGCAAGCGTAGAAAAGCCTTTTAAGGTTTTTGCCAAGGATTTTAATAACTCCGGAAATACAGATATTGTTTTAAGTTATCCGCAGGGAGATAATTACTATCCGGTTCGAGGGAAACAATGCTCCTCTCAACAGTTACCTGGGTTAAAAGAAAAGTTTAAGGATTATGAAAGCTTTGCTACGGCCGATGTAGAGGATATATATTCAGATATGGGGCTAAAAGATGCCCTCGAATTGAGAGCCAGTACTTTCTCTTCATACATCCTGAAAAATGAGAAGGGAAGTTTCGAAAAAATTAAGCTGCCTAATTATGCGCAAATTTCATCTATCAACGATATTTTAATAGATGACTTCAATAAAGACGGAAAAAAGGAAATACTAGTAGCGGGGAATTTATATACCTCAGAAGTTGAAACCACAAGAAATGATGCAAGTTATGGAAGCTTGATTTCATTTAATGAGGATATGACTGAACTTAATGCTCAAAAACCTTCAGAAAGCGGATTGTTTATAAAAGGAGACTGCAAAAAAATTGATGAGATTACGATAGGTAATGATACTTATTTAATTGCGGCTCTAAACAATGAAGCTGTAAGCTTGCACCGAATAGTTAAATAAAATTTGGGTTTTTATACCGGTTTCGGTAGACCCAATATCTATATAAGATTTAGAATTTAACCTGCATAAATTAAAATTTGCTGCGGGTAACTTCTGGAATTCAATGATGGCTTTCTCTTACAAGTCATTGTACCATTTATTTATTAATAGATAAAAACTAACGGAATATGAATAAGCTGAACTTCATTAATGCTGCCACTGTCCTTTTTATAATTATAGGATTGCAGACCTCATCTTATGCCCAGGTTACAGTTACCGAGGAAAAGATCACCCTTCCTACCTATAAAATAGAGGATCCTAATGTTATGCCCAGATACTATGAGGGCAAAACTCATCAGGGTGTTCAACGTAGGATCTATCCTTATCCTATGGATGATAATTTGACTACAGAAAAGGAAGATAAGGATTACGATTTTGTAACGGTAGAGAACGAATTTATCAAAATGGGTATCGTTCCGTCTCTAGGAGGTCGAATTTATTACGCCTTGGATAAAACCAATGATTACATGTGGTTTTATAAAAATGATGTTGTAAAGCCTTCTCTTATAGGAATGGTTGGTAACTGGATTTCCGGGTCGAATGCCTGGGGCTTCCCTCACCATCATGGTCCCAATACCGTTAAACCCATGGATTATACGGTAGAAGAGCACGAAGATGGCAGTAAAACAGTCTGGGTTGCAAATACAGACAAAAGACACCGGATGAGAGTCTTAGTCGGTTATACGGTGTATCCCCAATCTTCAAGGGTAGAAATGACCATTAAGCCACAAAATAGAACAGCGATCTCAAATTCTTTTTTATTCTGGGCAAATCCTTCTGTTCATGTAGATACCACCTATCAGGTGATTTTCCCTCCTTCAGTACAGTATGTGACTCAACACGCCAAGAGAGAAATGACGACCTGGCCAATTGCAGATGGAAACTACAATCATTACGATTATACTAATGTTGATATAAGCAAATGGAAAAATGTTGGTGTACCCTCTTCATTTTTTTCCTGGAAACCACAGGAAGATTATTTTGGTGGTTATGATCATGGAAAGGAAGCAGGTACTGCCTGGATAGGAAACCATCACATTATGCCCGGAATGAAATATTGGGCAGATGGAAACAATCCTGCGGGAAGAAGGATAAATAGAGGTCTCACAGATGATTCCGGACAGTATATAGAATTGATGGCTGGATTCTACACAGATAATCAGCCGGATTATAGCTGGATACAACCTTATGAATCAAAGCTGGGAGTTATGACCTGGTTTCCTATCAGGGAATTAGGTGGATTAAAATATGCTAACAAACAAGGAGGTCTTAACCTCGAGGTGGCAAATGCTAAAGCCAAAATAAGAATGAATACTACATCTCCATATCAAGGAGCGGTGGTAAGCCTTACGAAAGACGGCGAAACACTCTATGAAAATGAGATCTATATTGGTCCCGACAAACCTTTTTCTCACGATGTAGATATTTCTGAGAATACCACGGAAGACGACCTGATAGTTTCTTTAAAGGACGCAAACGGCGCAACAATTTTACGGTTTGTTCCGAAAAACCATCACCCGCCTGAGGAAGGTATGCCAGAATCCCTGGAACCGCCAGCAGCACCGGAAAACGTGAAGACTATAGAAGAATTATATTTAATAGGACTTCGGCTAAACCAATTCTACAATGCTTCCAACCCTATGCCCTATTATGAGGAAGCTTTAAAACGTGATCCTAACGATTATCGTGTAAATACACAATTAGGAATATTAGAAATAAAAGACCTGGACTGGGATGAGGCAGAATCTTACCTTCAGAAAGCAGTAGACAGGATTACTATGAGCTATACCAGACCTAAAGATGGTGAAGCTCTTTATTATCTCGGGGTTGTACAACGTGCGATCGGTAAGGATAAAGAGGCATATGATAATCTTTATAGGGCTACCTGGAGTTCTGCATGGCATCCGGCCGCTTATTATCAACTTGCTGAAATGGATAGCGAGGCTGGAAATTTTGACAAGGCCATGGATCATGTCAACAGATCCCTGTCTACCAATGCTTCCAACACTAACGCCCGGATTTTAAAAGCAATACTATTGAGAAAAAGAGGCGATTACAATGCAGCGAAGAAAAGCCTCGAAGAACTAATCTCTGAAGATCTGCTGAATCATTGGGCGCTAAATGAACTAATGCTTGTCCAGAAAGAAACAAATGGAGACAACCAAAAAGAAACTTCGGATAGATTGAATTCTATTATGCGTAACGAAGTGGAGGCCTATCTTGAACTGGCAACTAACTATAGTAATATCGGGCTGGTTAATGAAGCTGAAGAGATCCTAAAACGTATAGAAAAGACAGGTACAACCTATCCGCTGGTTTATTATTATCTGGGATATTACAATCACCTTTTAGATGAAGAAAAAGAATCTTCAGATTACTATAATATGGCTCCAACAATGCCACATGATTATACTTTCCCTTACAGAGCAGAATCGATCGAAGCTCTTGAGCATGCTATGGAAGTAAATCCAAATGACGCTATGGCTCCATATTATCTGGGTAATTTATTTTATGAACCCCAACCTGAAAGAGCTATTAAGATGTGGGAAAGATCCCGGGAAATAGACAACAGCTTTTATATCGTGCATCGTAATCTGGGCTTAGCTTATAATGAAATTCTTGAAAACGAGGAAAAGGCAATGGAAAGCTATGAAAAGGCAGTTGACCTTAATCCAAACGACCCCAGATTGCTCTTCGAGCTAGACAGGATTTTCGAGCAAAACAAAGTTGCCTCAAATAAAAAATATGAATTACTAAAAGATAATAAATCTACTGCAGGTGAACGTACAGAGACTTTACTAAGGTATGCTACAAGAGCTGTGGAAGTAGGTAATTATACTGAAGCAATAGATATTATTGAAAATAACACCTTTCCACAATTAGAAGGAGAGCGTGAGATGCAGGATACCTATTTAAACGCCTATACCTTAAGAGGGATGGAATATCTTGAGGATGATTCTCTCAAGAAAGCTGAGGACGATTTTAAATTTGTCACGGAGTATCCTGTAGGAAGATTTGGTAGGGCTCGATGGGCACAGTTCAATTATCTTTTAGGAGTAACCTACGAAGAGATGGGCGAGAAAGAGAAAGCAAGCGAGCACTTTAATAAAGCAGCAGCGATGAATATACCTATGAGTGGCTCTGACACAGAATATATCTTTTACCAGGGCCAGGCGCTTAAAAAGATCGGACAGGAAAAAGCGGCTGAAGATATGTTCAATAAGCTATTAGATTATGCAGAAAGCTCAGATGATAGTCGATTCTTCACCCAATTTGAAGGTGGCCAGTCTAAAGAATACGAGGCCGCTACTAAACATTATCTTGCTGGATTGGCATACAAAGGACTGGGGAACGAATCAAATGCGGAAAATGAATTTAGAGAAGCCTTGAAGAACTATCCATCCCATATCTGGAGTGAAGCTCATTTAGAACAAATAAATTAATTCAAAATCCGGTTATCATGGAAGTAAAACTTAAATGCCGACTGTTTGGATTAGCTATAGGAATTTTTCTTTTTGATCAAAATATTTCCGCACAGGTAACACTGAAAGAGGAATCATGGATGTTGCCGACCTACCAGGTTGAGCAGGCTGAAAAAGCACCTATTTTCTTTACAGGTGAAAGTTACCAGGGTGCCCGGAAGGTTATTTATCCCTATGCTTTAAATGATGTAATTTCTAAAGAGAAAGAAATGCATGGTTGGAAGACCCTGAGACTGGAAAACGAATTTATCGAACTGGGTGTTACCCCGGAGATTGGAGGTAAATTATATTACGCAACCGATAAATCCAACGATTATAATTTCATTTATAAAAATAATGAGGTTAAACCTTCTAATATAGGAATGACCGGAGCCTGGGTATCCGGGGGTATAGAATGGTGTGTTTTTCATCACCACCGCCCGTCAACGATGATCCCCATAGATTATAGTACTTCAGAAAATGAAGATGGTAGCAAAACAATTTATGTAGGGGAAACTGAACCTCGTCACCGAATGCGCTGGACCGTGGGTGTTACCGTTCATCCCGATAAATCTTATTTTGAGGCTGAAGTCAGTGTTTATAACCCAACGCCGTATACCAACACCTTTCTTTATTGGGCAAACGTAGCGGCTCACACCAACGAAAACTTTCAAACCATTTTTCCTCCAAGCGTTGATTTTGCAACTTTTCATTCAAAAAATGATTTTACCCAATGGCCTATTTCTACAGAGGAATATGTAGGTCAGGATTTTACCGATGGAGTCGATATAAGCTATTGGAAAAATGTAAAGGGTTCTGCTTCCTTTTTTGCCTGGGATTTACAGGAAGATTTTATGGGTGGCTACGATCATGGATCTAATACAGGAACCGTACACATAGGTGATCATAATATTGTAAAAGGAGCTAAAGTCTGGGAGTGGGGTTCAGGGCCAGTAGGCCAGGCTACAGAAGGGAGATTAACAGAAACCAGTGGTCCTTATGTTGAAATAATGTCTGGAGCTTATTCAGATAACCAGCCAGATTATACCTGGATCAAACCTTATGAGGTTAAAAGATGGAAACAATATTGGTATCCAGTAAAAGATATTGAAGGTTTTAAAAATGCTAATATCGATGCAGCAGTAAATCTTGAAAAAAGAGATGGTAATAAGGTTTTCCTTGGATATCATTCTACACAAGTTCTGGAACAGGCCATTGTTCTTTTGAAAAGAGGAGATGAGATCATTTTTAGAAAGCAAGTAAATATTTCTCCGAAAAAGGCCTTTACCGAATTGATTGATCTGGAAATGCCTTTTGATATTACAGACCTGTATACAGAGTTAGTAGATACAAAGACCAGTGAAACTGTGATCTCGTACCAACCGGTTAAAAAAGAAACTCCTGAAATTTTACCGAAAGAAGTTACCCCACCACGAGATCCTGAAGAGATTGAAACGGTAGAAGAACTTTTCCTTGCCGGAAGTAAACTGGAGCAATTTTACAAAGACCCAGGTAGATATTACCAGGAAGTTTTAAAACGTGATCCTACTCATAGTCGTACACATACAGCATTAGGTTTTCAGGATCTAAAAGACGGCGATTATAATAATGCCAGGAAACATTTTTCAACTGCCATCAAACGAATTACTAAAGATTACATAAGACCAAAAGATGCTGAACCTCTTTATTTACAAGGAATAACTTTAAAAGCACTTGGGCTTTATGAGGCAGCCATAGACACTTTATACCGTGCGACCTGGGACCAGGCATACCATTCTGCAGCTTATTTCGAGCTCGCACAGATTTCATCTATGCAGCAAAATTATCAGAAAGCTCTTCAGGAGATAAATGAATCACTTAGCACCAACACCAGAAATACCAGAGCCATCGGATTAAAAATTTCATTACTCCGAAAATTGGGAGATATTGAAGAAGCCCAACAGATCCTGGAGACAGTAAGGGATATTGACCCTCTTAATTTCAGGTTGGCTAATGAGGAGTATTTGATAGCTAAATCCTCAAATAATAATTCAAAGGCCGAGGAATCATTAGCTTCGTTTACTAAAATGGCCAGGGATTTCAACCAGAATTACCTTGAGCTTGCCGTAAAATATATTAATGATGGTTTACTTGAAGAGGCTGAGGATGTATTGTTACGCTATAATGACGAGGATCCAATTATAGATTATTACCTCGGATATATCCAACACAAAAAAGGCAATGAAAAAAAGGCTAGAAGCCTTTTCAATGAGGCAACATCACTCTCAACAGATTATGTATTTCCATACAGGCTTGAGACGATCAAAGTATTAAATATCGCCCTCGATTATAATCCTGAAGACGGCAAGGCAAATTACTACCTTGGCAATATTCTTTATAATAAACAGCCGGAAGAAGCCATAGAATACTGGGGAAAAGCTGTAGAACGACAACCGGATCTTGCTATGGCTTACCGAAATTTAGGCTGGGGATATTACAGGCATTATAATGATTATCAAAAGGCGATTAATTACTATGAGCAGGCGATCAGTTTAAATAATCAGGAAGCGATTTTTTATACCGAATTAGATGAACTCTACGAATTGAACAATAGTCCGGTCGCCGAAAGACTTGAAATTTTTGATGGTAAGGAAGATGTAGTTAGTGAACGCGATGATGCTTTCGTGCGTCAAATTACTGTTCTCACCCTTGCTGGAAAGCCTGAAAAATCTGTTGATCTCCTGGAAGGTAAAAAGTTTAGTTATCGGGAAGGAAATTCCAGAGTAAGAGAAGTTATCATTGATGCACATTTGCAGCTGGGGCTTGAATTCATGGAGCAAAATGAATATGAGAAAGCACTGGATCAATTTATAATGGCACAGGTTCCCGATGAGGAAGCTGGAAGTGCCAGATATGGAAATAGAGATATACAGGTAAATTATTTGATAGGGCAGGCTTACAAAGCTCTTGGCGAAAATGATAAGGCAAACAATTACTTTAATCTGGCCGTTAACGAAGAAACCTCGAATAGATCTGGAATCATGAATTATTATAAAGGGAAGAGTTATTCAGAATTAAATAAGGAAGAGAAGGCCCAAAATATTTTCCGAAATATGATAGAGGAAGGGGAAATGATTACCCAGAAAAAAGACACTGATCAATTCTTTACCATTTTCGGTGAAAAAGAGTCCGAGAATGTTAGAATGTCAAAAGCTCATACCCTTATTGGTTTAGGATATAAGGGATTAGGAGAAAATACTCTGGCAAAAGAGCATCTGTCTAAAGCAATTGAGCTATCTGCCAGTAATTTATGGGCAGCCACTGAATCAATTTAAATCACGAAATTTTAAATTATTAAATAACTTAATAATGAACTTTTTAAATAGCCCATTTATCCGAATCTGCTATCTCGTCCTTTTGAGCTTTATTTTTCAATCATGTGAGAACAAATCTGAGGATTCAAAACAAAGTTTTCAAATCCAGTTCGATAGTAGCAAAAAAGTCTCTGGTCAAAAGTTTGCTATCGAAGATATAAGTCCTGGGCTGGAGAAAGATTGGAGTGATTATAATTTTGCTTTAATTGAAATGATGATCAGTACACCACAGAGGTTTCAGGTTGGTTTCACTACAGATACCGGATATAACGAAATTCGGGTAATGAGTTACGCTCCCGGAGAGTGGATAAAGTTGGCCGTTCCATTACGATTTTATAGAGAGCTACCCGATGCAGCGAACGATATCGCTGGAACTATGAATCAGCCTCGTTATACAGGCTGGTTTAATTTAGGTGGTGAAAGGGGCGAATTAAAAGGGGTGGATTCTATTGGAATAAGAATACACGCACCAATTGGTGACCAGACTTTTGAAATACGCTCTATAAGTTTACATAAAGAAGATCCAGGGGATGAATATCTTGGGGATCCTCCGGTGGTAGATGAGTTTGGACAATCTAATCTGGTTGATTTCAATGAAAAAATCGATTCTCTGGAGCAGTTAAAATCAGAATGGAAAGCTGAAGAAGCAAATCTTAGCAAAGAAGAAAATTTTAACTATTCAAAATACGGAGGATATTTGAATGCTAAAGTTAAGGCGACAGGATTTTTCAGAACTGAAAAGGTTGATGGAAAATGGTGGTTCGTAGATCCGGATGGCTACCAGTTTCTATCGTTAGGAGTAGACTGCATAGGGCCAGGAAGGGGCGGACAGGTTAACCGGTTAGATAAGCGCTCGAATTTTTTAAAGCAATTGCCTCCGGAAGGTATTGGATATGATCCTGATAATCCAAATTCCGTTTCCTACGGAACATGGAATTTATACCGTCGTTTTGGTGAGGAATATCCTGCCAAATCCAGGGAGATGGTTATAGACAGAATGTCTAATTGGGGAATTAACACCATCGCCAACTGGAGTAGTAAAGAGGTTATAGACATGAACCAAAAGCCATTTATGCTCCAATTGAACGGACTGGGTATAGGCGAAGGAGTTATGGGATTAGTAGATGTCTATGCCCCGAATTTTGAAAAGAAGATAGACGAGGTAGTAAAAGAGAACGTTTCACCATATAAAAATAATCCCTGGTTAATTGGTTATTTTACCGGTAATGAACCCTCATGGTTAGGACAGGAATCCAGATTATGTGATTTGATCCTGGCAGAAGATGATGAAAAGCCTATAAAACAAGCTTTAAAAAAATATTTAGCCGAAGGAGATACACCAGCGAGACGTAAAACATTTATTTATAACAGTTTCCAGACTTTTCTTCAGACAGTTGAAAACGCCGTAAGAAAAAATGATCCTAATCACCTAACTCTGGGCATCCGTTTTGGGCATCTTCCCGAAGACGGAATTCTGGAAATCTGTAAGGATGTTTTCGACGTTTTTAGTTTTAACTGTTATGAGTTAGTGCCGCCAAAAGAGACCATGGATAGAATTGCTGAGGTTACCGGATTACCAATGGTCATAGGAGAGTATCACACCGGAACTGTAAATAGGGGAATGGCCCAGGCGCTTGTACAGGTGGATAATCAGGAAGAACGAGGGGTTGCTTATAGATATTATACAGAGCATGCCTTTGATCATCCCGGTTTAATTGGAGTAGGATATTTTCAATGGGCAGATCAGGATTTAACTGGAAGAAGTTATGACGGTGAAAATTATAATTGCGGTATTGTAGATGTTACCGATAGACCATACCCACATATGGTAGACGCAATCAAAACAACAGCCAAAAGGTTATATGACGTGCATGCCGAGAAATTGGAGCCATATGACCAGAAGCCTAAAGGGGCTGTTGGATATGAACTTATTCCCGATCTATGGAATGAGTAATAACTTCTGAAGAAACCCAGATATAATGAAAGTTAGATTTATAAAAAAAATATCGACGCTTTAAGGCCTATGAACAATACACCTAAAAAGATCTGGTTTATAACATTTGTAGTATCGCTGGGTGGGTTTCTGTTCGGGTTTGATGCGGGAATTATTTCCGGCGTAATGGCTTATGTAGAGCCTCAATTCGACCTTAATGATATACAATCTGGATGGGCAGTTAGTTCTCCGACCTTTTCGGCGATGTTTGCCATGCTTATTTCGGGAAAGTTAAGTGATAGATTAGGAAGAAAAAGGATTTTACTGGTAGTGGCTTTTCTTTATGCTCTTTCGGCTATACTCTCGGCTTATGCACCAACTTTTACCATGCTGTGGGTCGCAAGAATGATTGGAGGCCTTGCTTTTGGGGCCGCTCTCATACTTGTGCCAACCTATATCGCAGAAATTTCAGTCCCTGAAGACAGGGGTAAATTGGTTTCTATCCAGCAACTGAATATCGTATTTGGCTTTTTTGCGGCTTTTTTGTGCAATTATTATCTAAATGACTTTTATACCTCAGGGACAAGTTTCTTAACCGAAAGAACGGTATGGCGTTGGATGTTGGGCGTAGAACTGGTGCCGGCCGTATTCTATTTAGGAATGCTGTTCTTTATTCCAAGAAGCCCAAGATGGTTACTTCTAAAAAATAGAATAGAAGAAGCGAAAAAAATTCTGAACCGCTTGCATGGCCCAGCTAATGCCCAGATTGAAATTGATGCAATAGAAAAGAATATTTCCAAAGAAAATAATAAGGAAAAGGGCAGGCTTTGGGATCTGCTTAAACCCAGGTTGAGGTTTGTTTTTTTTGTAGGCCTCACCATCGGTGTGCTACAGCAAATCACAGGGATAAACGCTATTTATTTTTACGCAACATCTATTTTTGAACAAACTGGTATAGGCACAAATGCCGCCTTCGCTTCAGGTATCTTTTTAAGCCTTACGACAATAATATTTACAATTGCTGCTATTTTCCTTATAGACAAACTGGGAAGACGACCTTTGCTATTATATGGCCTCGCAGGGATAGCAATTAGTCTGCTCGTTTGTTCTTATGGATTTAATAATGCCACTTATAGTCTAACCCAGCAGGAAATAGATTCATTTTCAGGTTTTGATCAGTCAAAATTAAACTCTATTGCTGGAAAGACCTTTAACAGTGATATTGAGTTTAAAGAAGCTATGATTGGCGCATTAGGGTCTAAAGTTTACGCGAAAAATGAAGGTGCCATACTCCAACTTGCCGGTAAAATGAATGCTGTTTTAATACTTGCGGGAATTTTAGGATTCACGGCCTGTTTTGCCTTTTCACTGGGACCGGTAATGTGGGTGTTATTGTCTGAAATGTACCCGAATAAATACAGGGGACTGGCCATTGGGTTTATAGGGTTTATAAATTCATTTGCCAGCTGGTTGGTTCAGCAAATTTTTCCCTGGGAACTTTCGACTTTTGGTAATGCGAACACATTTATGATATTCGGATTAATTGCATTAACAGGATTTTTTATTTTATACCGAATCCTACCGGAAACAAAAGGGAAGTCACTGGAAGAGCTTGAGGCACAACTGACAACATAATGAGGGAGACGGGAAAAATCCCTATATTGATTGAGCAGGATTATAAATTCTAAAGAAAATTTTTCCCATAACTAATAATTCAAATTATGGAACTCAAAAAAATTAAAGAACGTTTTTGGAGAGAGGGATATGTCATTTTAGAGAATTTTTTTGATGATGACCTAATGGATTCCTATAACGAAAAAATTAAAGAACACTACGGGGTGGACCCTGCCTGGGAACACGATGAAGAATTTATTGAAAAATCTTCTGCTGAGGTTATTCCCTGGTTCCCCTATCGCGAGGGAGAAGGTGGTTTTGATGGAATCGACAAGGATGAAAAATTCAATAAAATTACCGAAGCTATTCTTGGAGAGGAATGGGAAAATCTATATTGTATGATGATGTTTTCTAAAGCGGGAAGTAAGGGGCAATCCTGGCATCAGGACTGTCCGCCCGATAATCCTTTAAAATTTAATCTCAACCGCCTTGTTTATACCCATGATATTACCGATAAAACGGGCGGGGCTATTGTAATTATGCCTGAATCTCATAAAGCTGGTATACTTCCAGTAGGAAAACCAAACGAGGATATTGAAGGGCAGGTGGTTTTCAAACCGAAGAAAGGAACGGTGATATTTCTGCATGGCCATTGTTTTCATAGGGTAATGCCTGTGGAATCAGACAGAATATCTTCAAATTTTAGGGCTGTCCCAAAAGGTACTCCGGAAGACATTACAGATATCTGTGTCTATAGAAATATGAAATATAAGTTTTCGACATCAGAGGTAATTGAAGAAAGAGGTTAGTAGGTGGTTTCATGGTAAAAAATAATAGAATCAGGTGGGGGATTATCGGGCTTGGCCGTATTGCAAGGCTATTCGCCGAAGATCTAAAACTTGTTGCAGAGGCAGAATTGGTTGCGGTAGCTTCTACCAATGCTACCAGAGCAGGTGATTTTGCAAGGGAGTTCGATGTTTCCAAGGCCTACTCTTCCTATAAGGAATTGTTCAATGATCCTGATGTAGATGTCGTGTATGTGGCTACCCTTCATAACACGCACTGTGAATTTAGTATTGAGGCGATGAACCATGGCAAGCATGTCTTATGCGAAAAACCGATTGGAATAAATAAGGACCAGGCAACTGAAATGACCAATATTTCCCGAAAAAACAGCGTGTTTTTCATGGAAGCATTCTGGACCAGGTTTAATCCTTCAATTAGAAAAATTCAGGAGCTTATTTCACAGGGAGCTATTGGAAAGCTTAGGTATATAAATGCGGAATTTACTTTTTATAAATTAGATGACGATCCTGAATCCAGGTCATTGAATGTTGATCTTGCTGGAGGTTCCCTATTAGATATGGGGGTTTACCCAATATTTCTTAGTTATCTGCTTTTAGGTATTCCAAAAGAAATACTTGCCCGGGCCCAATTTTTTAAAACGGGTGCAGAGATTCAAACCTCAATGATCTTTCAATATGAAAATGCTCAGGCTTTGCTCTATAGTGGTTTTGCAAATGATACCGATATGAAGGCTAAAATTTGTGGAGAAGAAGGAGAAATTTATATTCATCCTTTCTGGTTTGAGGCACAGGGATTTGAATTAATTAAAAATGGGAAATCCCAATTTTACGAACTACCTACCTTAGGAAAAGGGTTTACGCATGAGGTTATGGAAGTGCATGATTGTATAAGTAAAGGAAAAATTGAAAGTGAAAAATGGAGCCATCAAAATTCAATGGAGCTTATGGGATTAGTTGATAGCATAAGAGAAAAAAGTGGAATTAGTTTTCCTTTTGAATCATGAAGTATTGTAATGACTTCTTCAATACGTGTTTAAACTACCTAATGGATGGTTTTAGGACCCAAAATCAAAGTTTTGTTTTTGTTGAATAGCTGAAAACTTGATTAATATATATTTTGGAAAACATTATTTATTCATAAAAGGGATATTAGCGTTAGCTACCTTTTTTTCATCATAGATATAGCAGAAAAGCCTAAATTCTCCTTCTTCAGAAGGTGTTCGAAATTTAATTTCTTCATTATTATCATTAATGATTTCTAGATCAACATACTCTGGTTCTTGTTCTTTAGCCCCTCCTTTACTTCTGTCTATCACCTCTTTCATTAGTTTCCATTCAAAGGTTAAACTGTCATTGTCATGACTAAAAGCTTCTACCTCTGCAGTATAAATTCCACCAGGTTTCAAATGTATACTTGAAGTGCTAGATTTTGCATCTAAAGTCATAGATTTTATCTGCGGAGCTCTGTCGTTGGGATAGCTGCCTTTCCAATAGTAGGTCAACTCATCTACTACTGCCGTTGCTCTTCCGTCTTTGTTAAACATTCCATACCATGTAGGGGTTCTTTCCTGTTTTTGACCCCAAAAAAATGCATAGCCACCCATATTTCTACCTGTGGGATCGGATATTAGGCCTTTTTCAATTCTTTCTTTTAAGCCTTCGGCTTTTTGTGTCGAATTCTCTTCAATTTCTCTGTTCCAACTGGTTTTAGGCATTTCCCAGTGTCCTTTAGGACCATATTCTGTAATGATGTAAGGCATATTAATGCCATTTTTTTCTTCCATGGCATTGATATTTTCCAAATCATTATAAACCTGGTAGGATAGGAAATCAAGATGAGGAGATTTGTCTAGAGCTGCCTGGACATGCTCTTTCTTCAGGCCTGCAAAAGTGGTTGTTACAGGATGATAAGGATCGACCTTATGTATGAATTTCACGATCCTGTCGAGAGCTTCGTATGCCTTTGGATTGACCTGATCTAAATTTCCATCCTCATCTACCTTAAGATTTAATTCATTTCCTACGACCCAGCACAAAAGGTTGGGATGGTCCTTATACTTTAAAATTTCTTTCTGAATCCGTTCAAATTGTTCATTTACTTCGATACTATCAGTGTAATCAAAACCATGAAGCTCTTTTTTCATGCTAATACCCATAGCCACCATTAAGTTATGTCTCTTAGCTGCCTCTAGATCTTCACTGCCACGATCTGTACTCCAGGTTCTAAATGAATTACCTCCAGCTGCCGCTAGTGCTTTAAAGCTTTGCTCTGTTCTAAATCCAATACCTACTCCTTTAATCTCAAATAAACTGTCATTGACATAAAAGTTATAGATCCCATTAACATTCCTAATTTCGACCTTACTGGTGTTCTCGTTTTTTTGGTCCTCGCATCCAACCAAAATATAAAGCGGTATTATAATTACAATCAAAAAGTTATTTAAGCGCTTATATTTTAGAAGAATTCTTTTTAAATAATCCATGTTTAGAATTTTATTAAAGGAGTAAAATGAGGTCTAAAGCCAAAAAACTATTTGTTGTCGAATGATTTGAACTCACCCAGGTGCTTTTCCGCTTCTTCAAGATCCATGATGAAGAACCCAAAACCAACACCGGCCTCCTGATCATCTTTTCCTATCTGAAAGCATAGATATTTTCCGTCGTCTGAAACTATACCCTGGTTAGCCTTGAATCCCTTATAGTCAGTAAAATGTGTAAGCCTTTGCATTTCTCCAGATCCATCCATCTTAAGCTTATAAAGATCGAGTAGTGGCCAGGCTGTCTTATCGCTAAGGCCATGTTCTACGGTAGTATATTCTCCGCTTGGAAAAATACCTTCTGGCTCATCATAGCAGCAGTCAGATTGGGTGAGGGCCTTATATTCACCTGTTTCACTATTTACGACATAGGCATCAGTATTTTTACCATTATTGATGGTATAAGCTGAAAATGTTACCTGGATATCTTCCGGAGGAACAAGGCTTTGAGTTTCCAGACTTGAATTACCAAGTTCAAATGGTAATTGTTTTGAATCAAAAATGACCCTTTCATTACTTAATTTAGGAATACCCTCTTCATAAATAATTTCAGCCATCAACAGTTTTGCCCGATTTTTACCTAATTCAGGTAATTGCCTGTCACGTAGCGTCCAGGCTATTTTCATTTTATCTCTTGAGACAGCAGGTCCTTCTGCACAAAGTGTATTTAATGGAACGGGTTCTTTTTCTCCATTTTTATCCATTACAGATAACCAGCACATGTCACGTGCACGCTCCCTTTCATTTATATCTGTGGGGTCAAAGGGTTCATTTGGTCCGGAAAGCAGGATATCTCCATTAGCAAGATACATGGCACGGGTAAAACCATAATGGTTAAAATGCCTTGTTTTAGGCCTTATTATTCCTGTTTTCACCTCCAATTCATAAACTTCCCCCATAGGTTTATCTACAAATAGTATGAACTGACTATTATGTGACCAATCCGGGCGTTCACCAAACCCGCTGGCGATTTTTATGTAGGGAGGTAAATCATCTGCGGGATGTGAAACTGTATTTTTTGAATCTTGCCCATACAATAGAGGCTGAAGAATTAACATTAAAAAAAGTATAATCCCTTTATTTTTTGGGTCAATAATTAGAAGTCGCTGTTTCATGTTTAAATAGTTTTCATGGGCTTAATAAAATAAACTTTAATTCTCCTTATTTTTTAATGACAATGGCTTTGTATTGTTCAAGAGTTGGAACTGTAAAATGAATGTATCCATCCTTATAGGTAAAAGGGATCGACTCATCATCCTTTAGGGAAAAAATATTACTAGGCCTAAAATCTGATTGAATACTGAAGTCGATATTTGATATGGGTAATGGGTCAAAATAGCTAGTGCCACCAAACCCTGTGAGGTTTACCAAATGAAGGATTTTGCCATCATTAGTCGCCTTGTTAGCATTCTCCGGCGTGTTTAAGGTATAATCCTTTAAAACTGTTTCAACTCTAGGATGAGCATTTGTTTTTATTATACTTCCAGATTCGGGATATATATGATCAAGAACATCCAGAACAATATTTTTATGTTGCTCATATCCTTTTAGGTAATAAAGCCTGCCAATATTAATGGGCAATAATACAGCCTTGGATTTTGGATATTCCTTAAGTCCCATACCAAAATAGCCAGTAGGATCATGGCCACCTATTTTTTCTGGTGGGCCTGGCCTTCCTTTGGCTAATATTGGTAGAAATGTTTGATCAGCCCCAGGGAAATTATACTGCCCCAGGTTATACTCCCAAAACAACATACTTTGTTTATCAAAGCTTTTAAAAACCGCCTTGTTATTAGGAGCTATATAATTGCCGCTTCCATCGTAATTTTTATTGACGATTTTTGCTCCAAAAATTTCCTCTAAGGCCTCTGGGTGATGACTCAAACTGCGATTTGTGGCAATTATATGTGTTCCTTCCTTCAAGGCCTCTTTTAAAACCTTAATTCCCGCATCAGAGAGGTAGTCAGTTTCCGGCAATATAATAACCCGATATGCCTTTACCGTTTCTGCCAGATCTTCAATTTTAGATTTTTCAATGATGTCAAAAGGTATATGGGCTTCCTTTAGCATGAGTTGTATGCCTCTGTATTCCTCAGCTGACTCACCTCCTGGCCAAAATTGAGGAGATATCACGAGTATTTCTGAAACAGATTTATAATTACCATAATAAGGCTCAAAATTTTTATGATGAGCATAAATCTTTTCAATCATTTCATAGTTTCGCTCATCTTCATAATCTCTAAAATCTCCCATTGTACTTATGTCCAGCCCAGAACCATTTGCGATATTTTCATATAATCGAATCGCAATTTCTTCAGGCTCTACAGCATTGTAACGAGATTTGAAAGATATCTGCTGTATACTAGCGTTACTCACAATATGATTTGGGTTTGAATGTGATGTGTTGTTTACATTATCTGAAGCTACGTATGGCCAGTAAGGTAATCCATGGGCTTGCGATTCATGTCTTATGATATCTACATAATCATCACTGTAAGTGCAAATCGCTATTTGATCGTTTTTGGACTTTACTAGTTCGTGCAAGCCTTTTATCCAATCGCTTACCGTGAATGATTTAAATTCTTCGTATTTCTTAAAGACATTGTTGTTAGGATCCTCTTCAGTAGGCAGTTCCATGTCTTTGCTATAGGAAGCGAATCTTTTTTTGTCATAAGGGTTTTGATCTATACCATAATATTTATCCTGGTAATAATTACGAGTATGATAGCCCGGCATGTTTATAAAGATTCCATCAATGTCAAATTTATTAATCACCTCTTCAACAATTCGAAGCGATTTTTCCTGAACATAAGGAGCGTTGACCGATACAGTATACATATCGTCATCTAATATTCTTTCACCTTTCGGAGAAATGTATGCCCAGTCAGGATTTTTTTCGAAAATGCTTTTATGTATCCTGCTAAAATCAAAGCGAACCATGACTTTAATACCAAGATCATGACACTTTTTGATGACATCACTTAGCATACCTGGTTTCATATAAGGATTTTGATAATGAAAATCTAAGTCCGTAGGATAAAAGGACATTACTCCGCCAGCATTAATTAATAAGACATTAGCTGAAAAACGTTGTAAATCTACAATTAGAGAATCTACATCCAGACCAGCTTCGTAAGCTGGCAAGTTAGTTTGGATCAAACGTAGATTATTAGCCTTCCACCACGGCATCGTCGAGGGCCAATCACTAGAAAAAGAGTTAATCTCTTTTTCATTTATGTTTTGTGATACTCCCAAGGAGCTATAAAGAAAAAGACAAAGTATCAGTAATCTTAAAGAAAAATTCATTCCTATATAAGTTTAGTTAGCTATCATTTGTAACAAAATTCCAGTAGGGGTAATTAACTCTAATTAGTTATTAATGCTGTTGCAAGTATGGATCAATTTATAAATTCAATTTTGAATTATTAATAATTTAATAATCAAACAGGGTGTTAAGGTTAGAATTCGTTAATTAATCTCCTAAAAATTTGTCAATATAAATATATAAATTATTTTTGTTTGTATACGGTATACCGTATACGATAAAATCTTTATTATGCGATTAATAATATTTCGAGTAGCCTTTTCTTTTATTTTATCTCTTGGAGCTTGCGCACAGCAGAGCAAAAAATGTGATAATGGAGTTTTTCAGGAAGAAAATGGAATAGTGCTAATTGAAGCCGAAAGTATCTCCCTGACCGATGGTTGGGCTCTTCAAAACGACGTCCAGAACTATACAGGGGAGGGCTATATAACCTGGAGAGATAGCACTATAATTGAAACTAACGATCAGGGTTTGCTGAGTTATAAATTCAATATTACCAAACCAGGTACTTATACCCTTAAGATCAGGAACTATCACTCCTGCGAAGACTTCACTGAATGTAACGATGTTTTTGTGAAAATGGATGATGGTGATTGGAGAAAGAACTTTAATCATACCGTAAACAACTGGGATTGGAATTCGCAGCAGGATATCGATCATGTTTTTTCTGATTCTGAATTTTACTTGGATAAAGGAGAACATACCCTGCATATTAGTGGAAGATCACAAGATTTCAGTATTGATAAAATGGCTCTTTTTCATGAGGACACTCCAACGGATGCCTATAAAGAAGCTTCGCCATCTACATGTCTGAATAATTAAACCTTGCAATCAAAGTTATGAAGATATCAAATGAGGAATTAAGCACTCAGGCCTATAAAGAGGTTAAAAATATGATCATGACCGGACACTTAAAACCCGGGCAAAAAATTGTACAGGATAAACTGGCAGAGGAACTTGGAATAAGTAGAACACCCCTGCGGTCGGCCTTGCAGATGCTAGAAAATGAGTCTATGATAGAGCCTTTACCCAGGAGAGGATTAATAGTTAAGGCATTTTCAGACCGGGAAATGATAGATATATTCGATTGCCGTATCGCCTTCGAGACTATGGCTATACGTCTTTTTACTGAAAAAGCTACTCAATCGGAAATAGACGCCCTTTCCAATATTTTCAAGCCTTTTTTGAGTTCTTCAAAAATATTTTTAGATAAATACCAAAAGGCAGATAGCCAATTTCATGAAAATATAATTAGCCAGTGCGGGAATGAATTCCTGTATAATCTATTTCAAAAAGGAAATCTGCTAGTTTGTATTGATCTGATTGGTTTGATACGTCCACCGGAAGAAACACTTAAAGAACATTTAGAAATTATTGATGCCATTAACAGAAGGGATCCGGATACCGCCAGTAAACTCGCTAAAGAACATTTGGAAATTTCTAAAAGACTTATTAGGAAGAAAATAAAGGATGAGATCTAAAACTCTATTTCCTACACGCTTTAAAATGGTTTTTGCCACGTTTATCCTGGCAACTATCGTTTTATTCGACAGAATTTTACTTTCTGTAGCGAAAGATCCCGTGGCAAATTCGCTGAATCTTAGTGATAAGCAAATGGGGTGGGCAATGAGTATTTTCGCCTTAGGTTATGCCCTATTTCAAACTCCAGCTGGAATGCTTGCAGATAAATACGGACCCAGGAAAGTTTTAACTGCTATAGTTGGACTTTGGTCTTTATTTACGGCCTTAACTGGGGCAGTGTGGAATTATGCTGTTTTGCTTATAGTAAGATTTCTCTTTGGAGCAGGGGAGGCCGGTGCTTTTCCAGGAATGGCCAGGGCTATATATAGTTGGATACCACTCCAGGAAAGAGGTATTGTAAATGGTATTAATTTCTCTGGTGGTCGTATAGGTGCTGCTTTCGCCTTGCCATTGGTTGCCTTACTCCTTGAATGGGTAGGCTGGAGGATGACATTTGTGATTTTAGGTTGCGTAGGCATTATATGGGGGGGCATCTGGTACTGGTGGTTTCGAGATAACCCTGAAGATCACTCAGGAATGCCTGAAGAAGAAGTGCTTCACATCCAGCAAAATACGAATAGAGAGATTGCCGGAGAAACTAAGCCTAGCATCGATTTTAATAAGCTCTTTAAATCTTCTCAAATGTGGTTGCTGATGGGGCAATATTTGGCAAGTAATTTTACTTTCTTCTTCTGCCTTACCTGGTTATTTCCTCATTTGAAGGCGAAGTATAATCTGGATGCCTTGGAGGCAGGATTCTATGCTTCAGCTCCTTTAGTATGTGGAGCTTTAGGAAATTGGTTTTCCGGTTTTTTAGTTGATTTTATTTATAAAAGAAATAAATGGGAACTCTCACGTAAAATACCTGCTATTATTGGTTTTTTACTGGCATCAATAGGTATTGTCGCGAGTATATATATGCAGGAGGTAACTTCCGCAATTATATTCATTTCTATTGCGGTTTTTGGTGCAGATATGACTTTGAGTCCGTCCTGGTCAACTTGTGTGGATATAGGAAAAGAGTTTTCCGGTGCTGTTAGTGGTACCATGAATATGGCTGGAAATATTGGCTCCTTTCTAACTGCTTTGGCTTTTCCATATATGCTTGATTTGACGGGTTCTGAAGTTCCTTTTTTCTTTTTGGCAGCTGGTTTAAATGCTTTGGCAATTTTCCTATGGACCGGAATCAAACCACAGAAACCTTTAGAAATAAAAAATTAGAGTTGATATGATAACAAAAGAGGATTTTAAGTATGTATGCGAAAAGTCTATCCAAATGATTGAGGCTGCCGGTATCTATATTTCTGAAGATGATAAGAAAAAAATTACTGCGGCAGATTTTGGATTGAATAAGATTAAAGAAGAAGGGATTCAAATATTAACTCTTTTCGATACGAATAGGATGGCAGCCAAAATATTAGTCCTACTTCCATACCAAACAGAACCGGAACACTGGCATCCTCCTGTGGGAGATGATCCTGGGAAAGAAGAAGTGATAAGAGGAATATGGGGTGATTTAACCTTTTACATTCCTGGACCCAACACCCTTGAGAAAGGTTTTATCGTTAAGGGAAAAGATGAATGTTATACGATGCGAAATGAGGTCGTTATAGAACCAGGAGATCAATTGATTTTGCAACCTGGCACTAAACACTGGTTTCAGGCGGGTGAAAGAGGTGCCGTAATGTATTCATTTTCAACTAAGGTAACCGATTTGATGGACAAATTCACAGATCCCAACATTGTAAGAGATACAGTAATAGAATAATTAAAATTAAATAATAGAAATAGTATGAAACAAAGTATAATCACAGCCTTTTTAGGCAGGACCCAGGACAGGTTTTCCGAATATCAAAAACCCACTTCTTTAGAAGAGCGATTAGATCTGGTAGTTAAAATTCCTGGAGTTGACGGTGTGGAAATAGTTTATCCTTACGAAACCGAAGAAGCAGCAACCACTAAAAAGATGTTCGATGACAGAGGACTTAGTTTTGCGGCAGTTAATGCTAATATCAAAAAAGAAGAGCAATGGGTTCCCGGCGCGCTTTCCAGGAATGATAAAAACCTAAGACAAGGTGCTATTGAAATTATCAAAAAAGCGAAAGATTATGCTAAAGAAGTAGGTGCTCCATTAGTAACCTGTTGTCCATTATCAGATGGTTATGACAATCTTTTTCAGGTGGATTATCCAAGAGCCTGGAGAAATATGGTAGAGGCCGTTGCTGAAGCTGCCGATTATATGCCGGAAATGCCTTTATTCATCGAATATAAGATCAATGAAACTCGTGTCCATGCACAATTGGATAATTGTGCAAAAACAATTTTGTTTTTAAAAGATGTTGGGAATTCGGCCACGGGCGTTACCATAGATTTTGGTCATGCACTTCTGGCAAAAGAAAACCCTGCACAGGTATTAGCTCTTTGTGAAGAAACAAATACAGATTATTATCTGCATACCAACGACAACGACTTCAATTTTGATTGGGATCTTATTTCTGGCTCCAGAAATTTTCTTCATACTGTTGAATTTCTTTTTTATGCTAAGGAATATGGATATGATAAATATTTTACCGCTGATGCCTCTCCAAGGATATTTGATATGATTGGATTCTTTACCGAACATGCTGAAATGAATCTAGCACTTTGGAACCTCGTTGAAAAACTGGATAGAAAAAAGTACCGCAAGCTCATGCAGGAAGAAAAACATATGGATTTAATGAAACTGGTACGTAAAGAAATTTATAGACTCTAATTATGCCTAGGAAACTACTGAGCCTTGATTACAATATGGCAAAAGAAATAATGGCGCTGGCAATAAAAGCCACTAAAAGTCATGGAGCACCTGGAGCAATAGCTATTGTTGATCAGGGTGGACATCTGATGGCTTTAGAAAGGCTCGACGGTACTATGCATGCTGCTTCGAATATTGCAATTGGAAAAGCAGCAACTGCAGTTGCGTTTCAGAGACCAACAAAGGATATAGAAGAAACCATTCTAAAGGGCCGTAGTCCAATGCTTATGTTAGATAGTGCAACTTCCCATGCATATATTCCACTCAAAGGCGGTCATCCTATTCTCTTTGAAGGTGAAGTATTGGGTGGGATTGCTGTTGCAGGAACAATGAGTGCAGAGCTTGATGAAATTATCGCTCTTGAAGCTTTAAAATATAAAATTCATTAAAGAATGAAAATTATGAAAAGGCAATACTTTTTTTTCACAATAATTCTAAATATATGGTTTTCTTTTACCTCATTCGGGCAGACGGATGATCTTCATCAGAATAAACCACTAGTATTAGATTTTCCTATTGCTTTCACAAACGAAACTGCTGCCGATAATCCTTTTACAGATTATAGATTGCAGGTAGAGTTCACTAACGGAAACGGAAAATTTTCGGTTCCGGGATATTATGCAGCCGATGGCAACGCCGCGGAAACAAGCGCCACTTCCGGTGGTATCTGGAGGGTGAAATTCGCTCCTGGTCAGGCCGGGGAGTGGAAATATCGGGTTTCTTTTAAAAAGGGTCCAAATATTGCAATCTCGAGAGATTTGTACTCTGGCACTCCCGTTAAACCACATGATGGAAAAGTGGGAACTCTGAAAATTTTACCAGCTAGATCAAATGGAAATTTTTTTGCTGAAAGAGGCAGATTACAATATCATAAAAGCGGTTACTTTCATACTGAAGATGGACAACCAGTATTGAAAATCGGAACGAATTCACCGGAAAACTTTCTGGCTTACGCAGATATAGACAGCACTTACTCCTACGATCCTGAGAAGCAATACCTCAAAACCTGGCAACCTCATGTAAAAGACTGGAAGGAAGGTGATCCTACCTGGCAGAACGGAAAAGGAAAAGGAATTATTGGAGCGCTGAACTATTTGGCTTCGCAAAAAATGAATTCCATTTATGCCTTAACCTTAAATATTGAAGGGGATGCTAGAGATATCTGGCCATTCCTAAGTCATAACAAAAGTGACTTTCTACGGTACGATGTGAGCAAATTAGCACAATGGGATATTATATTATCTCATGCAGAAGATTTGGGAATTATAGTTCAACTTGTGACTCAGGAGAAAGAAAATGAACTGATTCTTGATGATGGTGATACAGGATTCGAACGTAAACTATACTATCGCGAGCTTATAGCCAGATTTGCGCACCACAAGAATATAATTTGGAATATGGGTGAAGAAAATGGATCTGCGCCCTGGTGGCCTCATGGTCAGAATGATCAGCAGAGATATGCTATGATCCGATACATAAAAGATACCGATCCTTATAAAAATCCAGTAGTTATTCACACCCTGCCAGAAGAGGAAATGAGGGAACCTATTCTTACAAAGCTTATTGGATTTGACAAACTGGACGGTGTTTCCATGCAAATTGGCAATATCACAGATATTCACCATGATATTAAGAAATGGATTGAACTATCAGAGCAATCAGAATCAGAGAAGCGATGGATCATTAGCATGGACGAGATAGGACCCTGGCATACGGGAACCCCAAATGATGCAAATAATAAACGTCTGGATTCACTTCGTACACATGTTCTATGGTCTACTCTAACTGCCGGAGGGGCAGGAGTTGAATGGTATTTTGGTTGGCTAAAACCGCCTAACGATTTAAACGCTGAAGATTTACGTAGCCGGAGTAAGGTTTGGAATCAGTCGGCTATTGCCAAAAACTTTTTTGAAACACTGCCATATCCAGAAATGGTCAATTTAGACAATAAACTAGAGAGTGAAGGGGGCTATTGCTTCGGAAAAGAAGGTGATCTCTATTTGATATATCTTATTCACGGAGGAAAGGCAGTATTAAATATGGAAGACCAGGAAGGTGAATACGAGGTATTGTGGTTTGATCCCAGGAAAGGAGGAGAACTGCAGAAAGGTTCGGTTCAAAATATAAAGGGTGGAAGTAAATCTGAAATCGGAAATCCTCCATCAAATGAAAATTCAGATTGGGCTATCCTGATAAGGAATAAGAAAAGACCCCCCCGATAAATTACAGCTAGTATTTGATAGTTTCTATTAGATCAAAACTTTAAAAAACAGAGAAGAAATGACACTAGAATTTAAAACCTTCCTGGAAAAACAGAAAAAATTGCCAAAATGCTTTCAAACCAAAATACGATTTGAAACAAAACTGATAGTTTCTGAAGCAGGCGATGCAGAAGATAAGTTTGTTGAGAAAGCTATTCTCTTAATAGAAGAGAATATTGACAATAGCGAGTTTGGTTTGAATTCGTTAATGGATCAATTACACATGAGTCAATCCTCTCTGTATAAAAAAATAAAAGCACATACCGGTTTGTCTACTACAGAATTTATTAGGTCTGTGAGGCTGAAAAATGCCGCAAGGATTATTTTGGAAAAAAAACCTAAAAAGATGGTAGATGTAGCCCTGGACGTTGGATTCAACGATTACAGATATTTTAAAAAATTATTTAAAAAACATTTTGGCTGTCTTCCTTCTGAATATAAGCATATTGTATTGAAAAAAATATATGATCGAATGATCTCCAGAGAAAAGGAGCGATCTTATTCGGAATCTTTCAGTGCTCCTTTCTACACAGCGCCGCCTGTTGAATTTTTAAATGAACTTATAGAAAACTATTGAAGCAGGAGTACTAAATAATTGAAAACTCTTCAGAATATTGAAATAAACATGTTTTCAGAGTTTTTGATTGGGCAAACTACTTATCTTGGTGTAATTATATTTCTTAAGTTAATTTCCAATTAAAAACGCAATTCCTTTTCCAAACTTTTACAATGCCACTTTATTTGCATAACATTTTTCAAAGGACCAAAAGATTTCGGTTTCCGAAAGCAATCATAATTATACTAAGTTGGATGCTTTTTCTTTTTTCCTGCGGGGAAAATAAGAATGAGGAGGAGGATCATAAATACACCAATGCTCTAATAAATGAAACAAGTCCTTATCTATTACAACATGCACATAATCCAGTAAACTGGGTGCCATGGAGTCAGGAAGCCCTTGATGAAGCCAGAAAGGACAATAAACTGGTTTTAATTAGCATAGGCTATTCCTCCTGTCATTGGTGTCATGTAATGGAAGAAGAAACGTTTGCAGATGAAGAAGTGGCTAAAGTGATGAATGAAAATTTCATCAATATTAAGATTGACCGGGAAGAACGTCCAGACCTAGATCAGGTATATATGACAGCGCTGCAGTTAATGAAGGGAAGCGGCGGATGGCCTCTAAATATTATCGCTCTTCCCGATGGAAAACCTTTATATGGTGGGACTTATCATACTAAAGAAGAGTGGAATAGGGTTTTATCCCAGATTAGCACATTATATCAGGAGGATCCTGAGAAAGCCCAGGTATATGCGAATAATGTTGCCAAAGGTATCCAGGAGGTTAACCTTATTGAATCAAAAACGGAAACAGGTGATCTTAAGAAGGAACTTGTAGAAAAAAGCATTACAAACTGGAAAGATAAATGGGATAGAAGATGGGGAGGTGATCTAGGATCACAAAAGTTCATGCTCCCGGTAAATCTGGAATTTCTAATGGATTACAGCATCCTTTCAGGTAATAAAGAGGTTGAAAATCATTTAAAGGGAACGCTGGACAATATTGCTCTTAAAGGCGTTTATGATCATGTTGAAGGCGGATTTTTTCGATATAGTACGGATGAAAAATGGCAATTGCCTCATTTTGAAAAAATGCTTTATGATAATGCTCAGTTGATTACCTTGTATTCTAAAGCTTATAAAGTTTTTAAAGATCCCTTGTATAAACAAGTAGTAATAGAGACGATTGAATTCTTAAACAAAAGAATGAAGAACCCTAATGGAGGCTTTTATGCCTCCTTAGACGCAGACTATAAGGGAGAGGAAGGAGGCTATTATTTATGGGAAGAAGAGAATCTCAGGGAGATAATCGATAATGATTATAAGCTTTTTCAGACATATTTTAACGTAGAGGATATTTACAAATTAGAAGAAGGTAAATTCCATCTTTTCAAAGATCAAAAAGATTTGGATTTTATAGCTCAGAATCAAATTTCTGAACAGGAACTCTACGATTTGAAAGAGGACTGGGTGGAAGACCTTCGGGACGCCCGTAATAAAAGACCATTGCCAGGAATAGATGATAAGATCATTATTTCCTGGAATTCACTTTTGATCAACGGTTTATTAGAAGCATATACTGTTTTTGAGGATGAAAACTATTTGAAGCTGGCAATTTCAACCTTCGAGACTTTAAGATCGAAAGCCTTTATTAATGATAAGCTCGTTCATTCATTCAAGCCAAATAGTAAAAAAATAGATGGTTTTCTGGAAGACTATGCTTTTCTGGAGAAAGCTTCCTTGAAGCTCTATTCAATTACCATGGATGAGCAATATTTAGATTTTGCTGAAAAACTGAACGAGATCGTACTTACAGAATTCTCAGATGAAGAAAGTATCATGTTTACTTATAATAATCATGAAAAACTCATATCCAAGATCATTAAAACAAATGATGGTATTCAACCGTCAGCAAATGCAACAATGGCAGAAAACCTGTTGGTATTGGGCCATATAAAATATAACACTGAATATCTCCAGAAAGCCAAATCCATGGTAACTTCCATGTTACCGTACCTTAAAGAAGATCCAAGCAATTATAGCAAATGGAATTCAAATCTGCTAAAGTTGGTCTATCCTTATTACGAAATTGCGGTCGTTGGAAAAGAGGCGGGTAAACTTATAAGCGAATTAAATCAAAATTATATTCCTAATACGCTTATTGTTGGGACCAAAGCTTCGAGTAGCGAACCCCTTTTTGAGCAACGTTATATGGAAGATGAAACCTATATATATGTTTGTGAAGAACGAACCTGTAAAAAGCCTGTTAAAACTTCAGAGGAAGCACTTGATCAATTGAGAAATTTCTCATACATAGATGTATTTTAGAAATCAACCTTAATTTGCGACGATATTTTTTTGGAATGAATTAAGCTTTAAAATGATAAACTGAGATTTTATAAAAATTCTTTACCTCGAACTCTTTTTAAACTTATCTACCTTTTAGTTTTGCCGGATTTCACTTTTCAAATATTCATAGTTTTTCAGATTAATTAGATCGACTTCACCTCTTTTTTCATTAGCAAAACTAGATTGGAAAATCCTGAAGACGGCATAAAGCCACTGCGTTTTATATACGTCTTTTTCAGGATTTTCCAGGCTTTTTAGTTCTGCACGAAAAAAGAAAGGATTGAAGTCTAACTAAATTACAACTGAATATTATGAATAACCAGATTCCACAAAGACCAATATTAACATCCCTTGAAATAATGATCCAGATAATGGAAGATATTGAAAGAATCGATCTTAGGAAAATTGATAGAAAGAAATATCCAACACCGAAAAAAAGATGTACCCAGCCTATTAAAATATACATTAAAGGACCTTGTAAAAGGCTTGGATTAGGATTAACCCAAGAGAAAAAGTATCAATGG
>CAWGSM010000039.1:0-80380 GCA_963825045.1 uncultured Flavobacteriaceae bacterium
CGGGTGCTAATACATCGATGAAGTTACGATTAAAGAAATAGAATAGAGCTGATATTTATCAGTATAGATCAATAAAGGCGGCATAGCTCAACTGCAACTTCCGGATTTATTTTAGTAAAACCGGCTTAGCCCTTAAGGTAAAGCCTTGCATATGGATCTTCGGAATAATCTCGAAGACGTTAAGAAATTTTCAAATAACACATCATTAACTGATGCGCCATCTTATTGCCAGAAATAATAATGAAAGGTTAAAATTTACCTTGTTGTTTTTCTATAAGACACTTTTCCCTTATTTATGAACGTTGTATAGATTCACCATTTAAAGACTTATGAAAAGAAGATTCCATGATATTTTAAAGATTTTGAGCTCTTTGATCTTGCTATTATTTTTTGCTTCTTGCAGTAAATCTGATGAATCTGGAAGTGATGTACAAACTTCGGAAAATGCGTATTTATACGCTTCTACAAATAGCGGAATTGTAAAACGATATGATATCAATACCGGAGACCAGATCACTTTTAATACAACTGCGGAGGATGCCGGAAGCGTTTTTTACGAAGGAGGGGACCTTCTTACGCTTCTTTCCAGATCTTCATCACAACTTCAGTTATATTCAGGAGCCGGTACAGTGGATCGAAACTCTATCCTTGATCTTAATCTTGAATATTCCGGGACCCAGGATCTTAAAAATTCGGTGGCGTTGGCGGTGAATAATAATTTTTATGTGGTCTCAGATAATACCGATGTAGACGGCGATAGCTCCACAAATAACGGGGTGTTGTATGTTTACAGAAAAGGATCCTCAGGTTTTGTGCTGAGAAATTTTTTGATCACCAACTTCAGCCTGGGTGATATTGATTTCTCTGGTAATGACCTTTATGCGGCTGTTAAGAATACCAATAAAGTAGCTCTTTTTAAAGACTTCCTTGATTCCAAAACATCTCGCGGAATTAGTGCGGATAAAATAATTTCCTTTGATGGGATTGTTAGCATTCATGGGTTAGATTATGAAAACGGGACTATGGTGCTCTCAGATCTTGGAGATGTAAATTCAGATAGCGACGGAGCATTGAATATTATTACCGATTTTGATTCAAAATATAACAGTACCACTAACCTTGGAATGGTTTCGCTGGAGAGCCAGTTGCGAATAGCTGGCAATAAGACCAGGTTAGGGAATCCGATGAACATAGTATACGATACAGCATATAATGCAATTTTTGTGGCTGAGAAACTCAACGGGGGAGGTAAGATTCTGGCTTTTAATAATGCCCGAAACGCTTCCGGTAATATTTCTCCCGATTTAACTTATAATCTTTCCGGTGTTTCTTCGGTTTATTTTTATACCGAATAATTCTTTTACTTCTAAAAAATAAAAGCTCTTAAAAACTGTTTTTTTATTTTTAAAACCTTGTAAACACAGGTTGTTCCATGGTTTTAGAGGAGTGTTTTAAAGCAACTTTAACGAGGAGAAGAAAAATTTGATATACTTTTGCACTTACAAACCGACAAATTTATGGCTAAGAATTTAGTGATTGTTGAGTCTCCTGCGAAGGCGAAAACTATTGAAAAGTTTCTGGGAACAGACTATAAGGTAGCGTCCAGTTTTGGGCACATTGCAGATTTGCCCACAAAAGAACTTGGTGTTGATACCGAGGGAGATTTTACACCTAAATATATTGTATCTAAAGATAAGAAGGATGTTGTAAGGAAACTAAAGGCCCTTGCGAAACAAGCAGAAATGGTATGGCTTGCGAGTGATGAGGACCGGGAAGGAGAGGCGATCGCATGGCATCTGGCAGAAGAACTTAAACTTAAAGATGATAAAACAAAACGTATTGTATTTCACGAGATCACAAAGCCTGCTATTTTAAAGGCGATCGAAAATCCAAGAGGTATAGATTATAATCTTGTGAACGCCCAACAGGCAAGACGTGTTCTTGATAGGTTAGTGGGATATGAACTTTCTCCGGTTCTTTGGAGAAAAGTTAAAGGCGGTTTATCTGCCGGACGAGTACAATCTGTAGCCGTTAGGCTAATCGTAGAAAGAGAACGGGAGATTCAGGATTTTGAAGCTCAGGCTTCTTACCGGATTGATGCAGAATTTACTACAGAAGAAGGAAAATCATTTAAGGCAAAGATCCCAAAGAATTTTGAAACCAGAGAGGAAGCCGAGCTATTCTTAAAAGATAGTATCGGCGCTAATTTTAAAGTAGCCGAACTTACAACAAAACCGGCAAAGAAAAATCCTGCACCGCCTTTTACAACTTCAACACTTCAGCAGGAAGCTGCCAGAAAATTATATTTTTCTGTGGGAAAGACCATGACCCTCGCTCAGCGTTTATATGAAGCAGGTCATATTACTTATATGAGAACTGATAGTGTGAATCTTTCTGATGAAGCCAGAAAAGGAGCTAAAAATGAGATTCTTAAGGCCTACGGTGAGAAATATTCGAAAACACGTCAGTTTAAAGGTAAAGCCAAGGGAGCACAGGAAGCACACGAGGCGATTCGTCCAACAGGTTTCCAAAAACACAGTATCTCGGCTGAACGTGATCAGCAAAGATTATATGAACTTATCTGGAAAAGGGCCATCGCATCTCAAATGAGCGATGCTCAGCTGGAAAGAACCAATGTGAAGATAGATATTCTTCCTTTTTCTGAGAAGATAATGAAGGATGAACTTCCGCAATTTACTGCAAATGGAGAGGTGTTGAAATTTGATGGATTCCTGAAAGTTTATCTGGAAGGAAGTGATGAGGAAGATGAGGAACAAAGTGGAATGTTGCCTGCGCTAAAGGAACAACAGGCCTTAAATAATAGATACATAACTGCAACCGAAAGATTCACCCGTCCTCCTTATCGATATACGGAGGCTTCGCTGGTTAAAAAACTCGAAGAGCTGGGTATAGGAAGACCTTCTACCTATGCGCCAACTATTTCTACCATACAAAGCAGGAATTATATTGAGAAGGGTTCCGTGGATGGAACGGAAAGAAATTACACCCAGTTTGTGCTTCAGGCTGGAGGTGATGAGGTAAAAGAGAAAACGCTAAGCGAAACCGTGGGTAGTGATAAGGGTAAATTGGTGCCTACGGCAACCGGAATGGTGGTTAATGATTTTCTAGTAAATCATTTTTCAAATATTCTCGATTATAACTTTACCGCGAAAGTAGAAGAAAGCTTCGATAATATTGCTGAAGGAAATGAGGAATGGACTATTATGATGAAGGAGTTCTATAAGGATTTTCATCCTCACGTTCAGGATGTGGCTAAGAATGCCGATAGAGAAGTGGGGGAAAGAATACTAGGCGAAGACCCGGAAAGTGGAAAACCTGTTAGTGTGAGATTAGGGAAATTTGGACCTATGGTTCAGATAGGAAGTGTAGAAGATGATGAGAAGCCAAAATTTGCCAGCCTTAGTCCTGACCAAAACATGGAAAGCCTTACCTATGAAGAGGCGATGGATCTGTTCCAGTTACCTAAAAAACTGGGGGAATATAAAGGTGAAAATGTTGAAGTGAATAACGGAAGATATGGTCCTTATGTGAGATTCGGAAAGAAATTCGTTTCTCTTGAAAAAGGAGAAGATCCTTTAAATGTGGATTTTGAAAGGGCTATGGAGTTGGTAAAAGAAAAGGAAAAGGCCGATGCTCCCATCTATGAATATAAAGATATGCCTGTTCAAAAGGGAGTGGGGAGATTTGGTCCTTATCTCAAGTGGAACAATATGTTCATCAACGTAAATAAAAAGTACGATTTTGATAATTTATCCGATAAGGATATAGAGCAACTTATTGAAGACAAACTTCAGAAAGAACGTGACAAATTAATACAGCATTGGGAAGAAGAAGGTATTAGAGTAGAGAAGGCCAGGTGGGGTAGATTCAATGTAATTAAAGGTAAAACAAAGGTCGAGTTACCTAAAACTACAAAGGCAGAGGAATTGACACTGGATGAGGTAAAGGAAATTATAGAAAAGAATACCAAGAAAAAGAAGAAGCCTGCTGCGAAGAAAAAAACTAGCCAAAAAGAAAACCACGAAAAAGAAATAATATATGGAGTTCGATTTTCTTAGTCCGGTAAATGCCGATCTACTGGATGAGGTCAAGCGTTTGAATCAGCAGTCCATAGGAGCTAATATTAAGTTACACACTGAAAGATCGGGCATTCCCGATATGGAAGGCGTAAATGTGGCGATTTTTGGTGTAAAGGAGAGTAGAAGAGCTATTGAAAAAACCGAAGCTCCCGAATTTAATGAATTCCGAAGTGAATTTTACCGGTTATTTCCCGGTAACTGGAGACTGAAACTGGCAGATCTTGGAGATATGGAACCGGGCGCAACAGTGGAAGACACTTATTTTGCAGTTCAAAATATCGTTGAAACCTTAATAAAACACGATATAATACCTATAATTATTGGAGGGGGACAGGATCTTATTTATGCTCAGTACAGAGCTTATGATAAATTGGATCAGATGGTTAACCTTGTTAATATTGATAGCAAATTTGATCTTGGTGATGCGGAGAAATCCATTAGCAATCAATCATATGTAGGAAAAATCGTCGTAGATAAGCCATATAATTTATTTAATTATTCTACAGTAGGATTTCAGACTTATTTCAATTCTCAGGAAGAAATTGAGTTGATGGAAAGATTGTTTTTTGAAGCTTATAGATTGGGAGAAGTGACAGGAGATATTACTCTTATGGAGCCGGTATTTCGGAATGCAAATCTTGTTGGTCTGGACCTCGGCTCTGTGGATTCTGCTTCGGCTAATACTTCTTTTTTTAAATCGCCTAATGGCTTTAACGGTAGAGAGATTTGTGCTCTTTCCAGGTATGCCGGGAATTAGCGATAAAGTTTCTTCCTTTGGAGTTTATGAATATCAAAATAATTTAGGAAGCCTTGCCAATACGCTGGTTGCTCAAATTGTCTGGTATTTTATAGAAGGAGTAAATTATCGTACCAACGAAAATACTATTTCGGCAAAAAAAGAGTTTATAAAGTATCAGGTGCCGATAGATGACGAGATTTTAATATTCTTTAAAAGCCCCCTAAGCGGGAGATGGTGGATAGAAATTCCGTTTTTGGCAAATGCGAATACTAAATTAAAAAGACATACGTTATTACCTTGCAGCGAGGATGATTATCTTGAAGCCTGTAATCAGATAATTCCCGAAAGATGGTATAAAGCCAAACGAAAAAACGAAGTCTAAAATTTATTCAGGCATTATTTTGATTTACTGTATTTTTACCTGAATTATTGTTTTTTATAAAATAATTAGATAGGTTTACTGCCGTAAATCAAAATGTCTTAACCTAAGATAATTATGAAGAAGTATATTTCGCTCATTGCTGTTCTGGCCTTGCTTTCAAGCTGTGGTCGTGGCGATCGTGGACAGCTCGTAGGTGCGGAGGGGAAGAAGTGGAATCCGGAGAAACCTTATGGTATGACATTGATTCCAGGAGGCGCATTCATCATGGGAAAGTCTGATGATGATATCGCAGGTCAGAATAACGCACCACCAAAAACAGTGACTGTGCGCTCCTTTTATATGGACGAGACCGAAATCACCAATGCAGAATACCGGCAGTTTGTTAATTATGTAAGAGATTCTATTGTTAGGGTCAATCTTGCTATTATGGCCGAAATGCAGGGAGCTATCCCGGGAGATGGTGGTATAGGAGAATTTGCCTTTGCCGATGCAGATCCTGAGGATCTAACTCCTTATCAGGAATATATGCTTAATACTTACGGGCAGGGTGGTCCAACCGATGATTATGAGAACCGTAAGCTTAATACCGATGTGGATATTTACTGGGATACGGATGATTATCCCGATGTGTATTACGCTGAAGTAATGGATTCTATGTATATTCCTATGGATGAAGTGTATAATGGACAGCGTACCATAGATGTAAAAAAATTAAAATTTAAATATTCCTGGATGGATATTCAGGCGGCCGCCAAGGATCAAGGCGATCGTAGCGAATATATAAAGACTGAAGTTGTTCCGGTTTATCCTGATACTGCCGTATGGATTAAAGACTTTAATTACTCATACAATGAGCCTATGCATAATGATTATTTCTGGCATAGCGCTTATGATGCATACCCGGTGGTAGGTGTTTCCTGGAAACAAGCAAGAGCTTTTACCCAATGGAGAACAAAATACCACAATGATTTTCGCCGTGCCAAAGGAGATGCCAATGTTCCTTCTTATAGACTTCCTACTGAAGGAGAGTGGGAGTATGCCGCAAGAGGTGGACTTCAGGGAGCTTCTTATCCCTGGGGTGGGCCTTATACCAAAAATGACCGTGGGTGTTTTATGGCCAACTTTAAACCTTTAAGAGGAGACTATGCAGCAGATCAGGCTCTTTATACGGTAGAAGCGAAATCCTATGATCCTAACGATTACGGACTTTATAATATGGCAGGAAACGTTTCGGAATGGGTGGACTCTTCTTACGACCCTAATTCCTACGAATTTATGTCTACCATGAACCCAACGGTTAATAACCCTGAAGATGCAAGAAAAGTAGTGCGTGGTGGTTCGTGGAAAGATGTGGCATATTTCCTTCAAGTGAGCTCAAGAGATTATGAGTATGCAGATTCAGCCAGAAGTTATATCGGATTTAGAACAGTACAGGACTACCTTGGAACCGATGTAACATTGAATCAATCCAACCGTTAGAAACAAAACTTTAGAACTTAAACCTATTTAATTAATACCAAGAAAATCTAAACATTAAGAGTTATGGCAAATTCAAGAGCAACAAAAAAAGTGACCAATATGGTGTATGGTCTTGGAGCATCTGTAGTTATTCTAGGTGCTCTATTCAAAATCATGCACTGGCCTGGTGGTAATGCAATGTTAATTATTGGTCTTATCGTTGAAGCCCTGGTATTCGCTTATTCGGCGTTTGAACCAGTGGACGACGAGCTGGATTGGTCTTTAGTTTATCCAGAACTGGCAGGAGGTCAATCTATGGGAAGGGAAAATGCAGTTGCCGAGGCAAAAGAATCAGAAGGATTATTATCTAAAAAGCTGGATGAAATGTTGAAGGAAGCTAAAATAGATGCAGGTCTTATGAGCTCCCTTGGAGAAAGTATTAGGAATTTTGAAGGAGCAGCTAAAGGAATCGCCCCAACCGTTGACTCCATGGCTTCTCAAAAGAAATATAGCGAGGAGCTAAGTGTTGCTGCCGCTCAAATGGAAACTTTGAACAATATTTACAAAGCCCAGGTAGAATCTGCGGCCAAACAGGCTGAGGTAAATCAGGAAGTAGCTGAGAATGCCGGGAAATTAAAAATGCAAATGGATTCACTTGCAAATAACATGGCCAACCTTAACAATGTTTATGGTGGAATGTTGACTGCGATGAACGGAAAACCAAGAGTCTAATTGATTAATTTTCAATTAAGCTGTTATATTAATTCAAAAACAACTAATTAGACATGGCATCCGGAAAACAATCGCCAAGGCAGAAGATGATAAACCTAATGTATTTGGTTTTCATCGCTATGATGGCACTAAACATGTCCAAGGAAGTACTTACGGCCTTTGGACTTATGAACGAAAAATTAACGGCATCCAATGCTACGGCTACTAATCGCAATGCTGCGTACATGGCAGGATTGGCAGATAAGGCAGATGAGCAGCCGGCGAAATATACTTCTATTAAGGCAAATGCTGATAAAATTGATGAATTAGCATCAAATCTAAATCAGTATATAGAGGGCATTAAAAGTGAGTTAACCTCTGAAATGGAAAAGGGGGATAATGGCAAATGGGATTATGAAGAAATGGATAGGGCTGATCAGTTAGATGAAATGTTTTTTCAGAGCGGAAGAGTCTCTCCAAAGGGTCAGGAGTTTGTAGATCAAATTGATAATTTTAGAGAACAGGTCTCTGGGATTCTTGATGAGAAATATCCTCAACTTGCTCAAAAGGTCAGAAATGAATTTGCTACCCAGGAGGTTACTGATGGTCAAAATGTAACAAAACCTTGGTTGGATTATCATTATCAAGGCTTTCCTCTTATTGCTTCGTTAACTAAAATGACTCAAATTCAAGCAGATGTTAAGAGTACTGAAAGTGAGATTCTTTCAGCAATGCTTTCAGGTCAGCTTCAAAGCGATGTGTCATTAAGTAATTATCAGGCAATCGTTATACCCGATAAACCTGCTTTTTTTAGTGGTGAGCAATTTACAGGTAAGGTTGTTTTAGGTCGTTTTGATAATACCCTTCAATTCGAAAAGGTAGTTATAAATGGTGAAGAAGTTGATAATACTCAGGCTGGACAGGTGATGCTGAAATTTCCTGCTGGAAATGTTGGGGAACAGAAGATTACCGGAGAATTGCAATATTTAGAAAATGATTCAATTAAACCTATAGAAATTACAGGAACTTACAATGTAATTCCAAAACCAAATTCAGCGGTAATTTCCGCAGATAAAATGAATGTGGTCTATCGAGGGGTTCAAAACCCAATGACCATTTCTATCCCTGGTGTAGGAAATGTTTCTGCAAATGCACCTGGTCTTAGAGCGGATGGAGGTGCAGGAAGCTATATGATGGATGTTACAACGCTTCAGGCAAGAGAAGTCACTATAAATGTTAGTGGTAAACTTCCTGGAGGGGAAAGCGTTTCGGATAGTAAGACCTTTAGGGTGAAAGATATTCCAAGACCGGTTGGAACCATTCGCGGAGAAGACGGTGCGGTTTCTATGCAACGTAATAGTCTTGAAATTGCTACAGTAGGTGCGGCCTTACCAGATTTTGATTTTGATCTTAAACTTAATGTTACCGGATTTAAATTTAAAGTACCTGGTCAGCCAACGATCATCGTGAATGGTGGTAGACTGGACGACCGAGCTAAAGCTGCTCTTAGAAGAGCCGGCAGAGGTGAATCTGTTCAAATATTTGACATAGAAGCCAGTTTAGCAGGAAACTCAAGCTATAAGCTAAAAAAAGTTGCTCCTGTAGTGATTGAGCTTACGAATTAAAATTTTTTATGATGAGCTGGAAAGGATTTTTTGTATATGGTTTTATGATGATGGTGGGCGCTGCCTCATTCGGGCAGGCAAACATCCTGAATGCCGATAAGCCCGAGGATATTGGAAAAAAATCTGAGGCTCAGGCGATGGTCGATGAAGAGGATAAACCCCTTGAATATGGGTACGTTGAAGATCGTGATATTCTTTGGTCCAAGGGAACATGGGAGATCATTGATCTTGATGAAAGAGTGAATTTCCCATTGTACTATCCAATTGATACTAATAATATTGGAAGTACCCGCAGGTCTTTATATGATGTTCTTATTAAGTCTATCAAAGAAGGTAAGATCCAGGATATTTATGCAGATTCCTACTTTACTGAAAAAAGGACATTAAAGGATATCCGTGCAACCTTATCTAAGATTGATACTACAGATCTTGGTATTGAACAATACAATGCCGGAGAAGAAGTAGATCAGCAATTTATAGATCGTCGCGATCTTGGAGCTGCTGATATTCAGGAGTACCATATTCGTGGACTATGGTATTTTGATAAGCGTCAGGCTGAATTGAAGTATCGCTTGCTTGGGATCGCTCCTGTAGCTCCCGATGTGAATTTTATTGATTCAGGACAAACAGATCTTGTTGAGTTATTCTGGGTGTGGTATCCCGACGCAAGAGAGATTCTTCATGATGCTAAGGTTTTTACAGGAGGAAATACTTCTCAAACTATTTCTTTTGACCATCTTCTAAATGCCAGAAGATTTGACGGACTCATCTATAAAGAGGATAATGTGCAGGGCGATCGTGCGATCGATGAGTATATAGCAGAAAATGCATTTATGCAGTTGCTGGAATCACAAAGAATAAAGGAACAAATCAGAAACTTTGAACAGGACGTCTGGAGTTACTAATTTGATAGTAGAGAAAATATAAAGCGCTCATCAGGGCGCTTTTTTTATTTTGAATTTTAAGAGTCTCCTTAATATCTTTGAGCTATGTTGGATTATATAGTAGTTGGTTTAGGCCTAAGTGGACTTTCGGTAGTAGAAGAACTGGAAAAAAGAGGCCGCAAATTTGTGGTTTTTGAGAATAACTCTCAACGATCATCTTATGTTGCTGGTGGGATATATAATCCTGTAATTCTAAAACGATTTACCCTTGCCTGGAAAGCCGATGAGCACATTGATACCGCTATTCCATTTTATCGAAAGCTTGAGGAAAAATTCGAGATAAAAATCCTCAATCCATGGAGTCTTTATCGCAGATTCCATTCTGTCGAAGAGCAAAATGACTGGTTTATAGCGGCCGATAAACCGCGACTGTCCAGATTTCTGGACCCACACCTTAAAAAAAATGATAATCCCAATCTTATTACTAATTTTTCGCTAGGTAAAGTTTCTGAAACCGGAAATGTGGATACGGAATGTCTTCTCGATACCTACAGGAACTATTTGGAAGAAACGCAAAGTTTAAGGAAAGAAGAGTTTAATTATAAGAACCTCAGGGAGGTTAATGGATACCTGGAATATAAAGGTCTGAAATCAAAACAGATCATTTTTTGCGAAGGCTTTGGACTTAAAAATAATCCGTATTTCAATTATCTGCCTTTAGGAGGAAATAAAGGAGAATACATCATTATTTATTCAGAAGAGTTAAAGTTGGACTTTGCTATAAAATCCTCAATATTTATAATGCCGTTGGGCAATGACCTTTACAAAGTTGGGGCTACTTACGATAATTATGATAAGAGTCCGGAACCTACGCCGGGAGCAAGGGAAAAACTTATAACACAATTAAAAGAGCTCATTTGCTGTGACTTCGAAGTGGTGGATCAGGTTGCTGGGATACGGCCTTCGGTTTCAGATCGTCGCCCGGTAGTGGGGAAACATCCTGGAAAAGATCTTATTTATTGCTGCAATGGTTTTGGAAGCCGTGGAGTACTCATTGCTCCAAATATGGCCAGGGAATTAATGGATTATATTGAAGAGAATAAAAAACTGGACCCGGAAATTGATCTGGAAAGATTCACCGCTAAATTTTACCATTCCTAAGAGGTTTTTGCCTTTGATTTATCATAACTAAAGAAAAAGTTTATCCAGATGTTTCGGGATAATCGCATAATAACAGGCATAAAAATGATAAGGGTGCCTATTATAGCCAGAAATGAACCAAGTATACTGGCATTCAGTAATAAGTAAGCGATTATAAATGCGGCTACTGAAAAGGCAATTCCAACAGCATAACTTACATACATGGCTCCATAGAAGAAGGAAGGTTCGATCTTATATTTTGTGCCACAATTTGAACAACGCTCGTGCATTTTAAACACCTTATGTAATCTATAAGGATTAGTATCTATATACATGCTTTCTTCCTGACAAACAGGACATGTGCCGGTTAGAATGCTGTAAATTTTAGTTCCTTTAAGGAAATTCATCTTATTTTTTTAGCACAGCAAATTTAAGCATCTTTGCAAAAAAATCTGCGTTAATGCTTAATATTCATAATCTTTCGGTTTCGTTTGCCGGGGAATATCTTTTTAAAGAAATCAGTTTCAGGCTGGGAGCCGGGGACAGAGTGGGACTTATTGGAAAAAATGGAGCTGGAAAATCTACTTTATTAAAGATCATTTCGGGGGAACAGGAATATGATTCCGGACAGATAGCGAAAGACAAAGAGCTGAAAATTGGCTTCTTAAAACAAGATCTTGACTTCGAAAAGGGACGTACAGTACTGGATGAAGCCCATCAGGCTTTTGAAGAGATCAAAGTTCTGGAAGCTAAAATGGCAGAAATTAATGAACAGCTTGCCACCCGTACCGACTACGAAAGTGAATCTTATAGTGAATTAATTCAGGATCTAAGTGAGATCACCCATCAATATGAAATTATTGGCGGATATAACTATGAGGGAGAAACTGAAAAAGTGCTGCAGGGGCTGGGATTTGAACGTAGGGATTTTGATAAACTTACCGAAACTTTCTCTGGAGGATGGAGAATGAGGATAGAACTAGCCAAATTGCTGCTTCAGAACAACGATATCTTGCTGTTGGATGAGCCTACCAACCACCTTGATATTGAAAGTATTATCTGGCTGGAGACTTTTCTAAATAATTATGCAGGGTCTGTAATGCTGGTTTCTCACGATAAGATGTTTTTGAATAATGTTACCAACCGAAGTATAGAAATCTCTCTTGGAAGTATATACGACTACCGTAAACCTTATTCAGAATTTATTGAATTCAGAAAGGAATTAAGGGAACAACAACTTGCTGCGCAAAAGAATCAGCAGAAAGAGATTGAAAATACTGAAAAACTTATCGATAAATTCCGGGCCAAGGCCAGTAAAGCATCGATGGCTCAATCGCTTATTAAAAGGCTTGAAAAGATTGACAGGATCGAGGTAGATGAAGATGATAATGCGGTCATGTCGGTTAATTTTCCGGTTTCGGTAAATCCCGGAAAGGTAGTGATTGAAGCGGAGCATCTTGAAAAGTCCTATGGAGATAAAAAAGTACTTAGGGATGTCAATTTGCTTATAGAAAGACAAAGCAAGATTGCTTTTGTGGGGCAGAATGGACAGGGTAAGACGACACTAGCTAAAATTATCATAGGAGAGATAAAGCATGAGGGGAAACTGAAACTTGGGCACAATGTTCAGCTGGGATATTTTGCACAAAACCAGGCCGATTATCTGGAGGGTGAGAAAACCGTGCTTCGTACGATGGAGGATGCTTCAAACGAAAAGAATCGTACTAAAGTTCGGGATATGTTAGGTGCTTTTTTATTCCGTGGAGATGAAGTAGAGAAAAAAGTAAAAGTTCTTTCCGGAGGAGAAAGAAACCGCCTGGCGCTTTGTAAGATGTTACTGGAGCCTTTTAATGTGCTTGTGATGGATGAGCCTACAAATCACCTGGATATCAAATCGAAGAATGTCTTGAAGGATGCTTTGAATAATTTTGAGGGAACACTGATTATCGTTTCACACGACCGTGATTTTCTGCAGAATTTGACCAGCCGGGTTTATGAATTCAGAAATCATAGAATCACTGAATATCTTGGCGATATTGATTATTATCTCGAACAGCATAAAATGCAGGATATGCGTGCTGTTGAAAAAAGTGATAAGGTAAAAGCGGTCAAACCTAAATCGGTTAATTCTGAAAAACCTTCGTTCGAAAATCAAAAGGAACTCAAAAGGCTCAAAAACCGCTTAAGCAAGACTGAATCTAAGATCACTAAACTGGAAAGAGAAATAAAAGATAAGGATAAAGAACTGGCTGAGAATTATGAGAAAACAGTGACAAAACCTGATTTTCTAACTAATTATAACAAATCGAAAAAGAAGCTCGAAAAACTCATGCTGGAGTGGGAAGAGCTTCAGCTTGATCTGGAAGAAATGAAATAATTTTTTTCGATTTTATTACTCGATTAAACCAACGGGACTTCTCAGAGTCCTATTAATAATATGGAAAAGCGAAATATCATACTTTCGGTACTTGGGATTATACTGGTAATTGCAGCTATTTTTGGTGCGAAATTAATTATAGACAGTAATGTAAAGGAAAAACCACCCGTCAGGAAAACAGTCAAAAGTGTTTTTATAGACACGGTTCAAAACCGGACCGTGCCCATCGTACTCCCCGCAAATGGGAACATCACAGCACTTCATAAGCTGGATCTTTACTCTGAAGTTCAGGGAATTTTTCGGTATACCAGCAAGGATTTTCGTCCTGGCCAGCGATATAAAAAGGGTCAGGTTCTTCTAGGAATAGATTCAGAAGAATATCGTGCCAGTGTGCAATCGGCTAAAAGTGATCTTTATAACAATATCACTTCCATTATGCCAGATCTTAGGCTGGATTATCCAGATGCTTTTGAGAAATGGGAAACCTACCTTCAAAATTTCGACATTACCAAGGCTGTGCCTGCCCTTCCTGAGACCAGTTCAGATCAGGAAAAATACTTTATTACCGGACGGGGAATAGTTTCAGCTTATTACAGAGTCAAGAACCTGGAAGAAAGGCTCTATAAATATACAATTGTCGCTCCCTACGATGGAATCCTTACAGAAGCCCTGGTGAATAAGGGGACTTTAATAAGATCTGGTCAAAAGCTTGGGGAATTTATAGATCCCAGTGTCTATGAACTTGAGGTTTCTATTGCGAAAAAGTTTAGCGATCTCTTGCAGATTGGGGAAAAGGTAAAGTTATCGAACCTGGAAGGGTCTAAATCATATGAAGGGACTGTAAGCCGTATCAATGGGAAAGTGAATCAGGAAACACAAAGTATTCGTGTATTCATTAAGATTGACAATCCAGAATTAAGCGAAGGGATGTATCTGGAAGCGAAACTGGATGCTAAAAATGAAAAGAATGCTATTGAAATTCCCCGCGAATTGCTTGTAGAGCGATCTAAAGTTTTTGTTGTTCGAGATAGCACGCTTAATCTTGTGGAAGTAGAGCCTGTTTATTTTACCAACAACACTGTTGTAATAAAAGGACTGAAAGACGGAACGAGAATACTTTCTGCCAGTGTTCCCGGGGCCTATTCCGGAATGCTTGTAAAAGTTGAAGGTCAAAGAGATCTTCTTAAAAAAGAACAGTCTTGAGAAAATTAATCAATTATTTTATCAAGTTTGGGGTTGCCGTTAATGTGGTGATCCTTGCTTTTGTGATCTTTGGAATTATTGGGATTTTGAATATGAAATCCTCCTTCTTTCCTTTACAGGAATCCACACTTATAAATATTAATATCACCTATCCCGGTTCAGCTCCTGAAGAAATAGAAGAAGGGATCATTTTAAAAATTGAAGATAATTTAAAAGGACTGGAGGGGATCGACAGGATTACCTCTACAGCCCGCGAAAGTGGTGGTTCTATTACGGTTGAGATCGATAGAGACGAAAATATTGATGTGATGTTAACCGAAGTGAAGAATGCGGTAGATCGTGTTCCTTCATTTCCGGGAGGTATGGAGCCTTTGGTAGTTTCGAAGCAGGAATTCATCAGGGAGACTCTCAATTTTGCAATTAGTGGTGATGATGTTCCGCTTGCCACCCTAAAGCGTATAAGCCAGCAAATTGAAAACGACCTTAGATTGCTGGATGGGGTATCCCAGATTAGTATATCTGGTTTTCCACAGGAAGAAATTGAAATAGCGGTAAGTGAAAATGACTTACTAGCTTATAAGCTTACTTTCGAGCAGGTCGCCCAGGCGGTTAGAAATTCAAATATTCTTTCCACGGGTGGAACTATAAAGACCGATGCTGAAGATTACCTAATTCGTGCTAATAACAGGGCTTATTATGCCGATGCCCTTAACGATATTGTTCTGAAATCTAATACCACCGGGGAAATTGTAAAACTTGGTGATATCGCCACGGTAAGAGATCAGTTTTCAGAAACACCCAATGCTCTTTTCTTTAATGGAAATGTGGCGGTAAATATTTCGGTTAGCAATACCAGTAGTGAGGATCTTCTGGCGACTGCTGAAAAAGTAAATGATTACATCGAAGATTTTAACAGCAAAAACAGCAATGTTCAGCTGGATGTGGTAAGTGATGCTTCGATCACATTAGGACAAAGAACGGAACTTCTGGTGAATAATGGTTTTATGGGAATGTTGTTGGTTCTTTTATTTCTATCCTTATTTCTGAATACCAGGCTTGCATTCTGGGTAGCTTTCGGATTACCCGTAGCTTTCCTGGGAATGTTCATTTTCGCAGGCTCGCTGGGTGTTACTATAAATGTTCTTTCTTTATTCGGGATGATTATCGTGATAGGTATTCTTGTAGATGATGGGATTGTAATCGCTGAAAATATCTATCAGCATTCCGAAATGGGTAAAAGTCCTATTCGAGCTGCCTTAGATGGAACAATGGAAGTAGTGCCAGCTATTGTGTCTGCTATTATCACTACAGTTCTGGCCTTTTCTACTTTCCTTTTCCTCGATAGTAGAATAGGAGAATTCTTTGGTGAAGTTTCAACCGTGGTGATCCTTACCCTGGTGATATCCTTACTGGAAGCTCTCTATTATTCTTCCTGCCCATATTGCTCATTCAAAAGCCTTAAGGAAGAATGAGCATAATGGAGAACCTAAGAAAGGTCTTTCAAGGTTATTTGAAAAGATGCGCGTGATCAACAGAGTAGGCGATCGTATGATGAATTATATGCGCGACAAAATCTACAGTCCGGCACTTCGTTTTATTCTTAACCAGCAGATACTGGCTTTTGGGATCCTTTTAACCGTGCTTATTTTAACAGTGGGTGCGATTGGTGGAAACATAATCAGAGTCACTCTTTTTCCAAGTATCGCCAGTGACCGGGTGAGTATCGATCTCTTGATGCCGGAAGGGGTGAATCCAGAAAGGACCGATTCTATTATTTCAATGGTCGAAGCGGCCGCATGGCGGGTAAATGAAGAATACACCGAAAAACAGAACTGGGAACAAACAGGTAGTAGAGAATATTATTAAAAGAGTTGGACCGGGAAATAACAAGGCTTCCTTGCAGGTGAACCTTTTGCCTGGTGAAGAAAGGGACTTCGGGTCGCCTGAGATCACAAATGCTATACGGGATGAAGCAGGTCCTGTGTATGGTGTGGAAAATCTAACTTTTGGTTCCGGGGGGAATTTTGGAGGTTTGCCTATTTCAGTTTCTCTCCTCGGAAATAACATGGAGGAGCTGGAAGCAGCAAAAGATGAATTAAAAGAAAGTTTAGATAACAATACGCTCTTAAAAGATGTTACCGATAATGATCCTAAAGGTATTAAGGAGATCAACGTTAAGCTGAAAGATAATGCTTACGCTCTTGGCCTTGATCTTGGAGAAGTGATGAGGCAGATAAGAAACGGATTCTTTGGTGCACAGGCGCAGCGTTTCCAGCGAGGACAGGATGAAATAAGGGTTTGGGTGAGATATGATCTTGAAAACAGATCTTCTATTAATGATCTTGATGAGATGCGAATAATCACTCCTTCCGGGGATCGTGTACCTTTTGACGAGATCGCGAATTATGAGATCGTTCGCGGTACAGAATCCATTAGCCACCTGGACGGCATGCGCGAAATGAGAGTTTCTGCAGATATGGAAGATCCAAATGGAAGTTCTACTGATATCCTTGCTGATATTAGGAAAAATGTAGTGCCACCTATACTTGAGAAATACCCCAGTCTTTCTGTTTCTTATGAAGGACAAAACCGGGAAGCTTCAAAATTGTCAAATTCGGCTAAAAAAGTGCTGCCTATTATTTTATTTCTTATCTACGCCACTATCGCGTTTACCTTTAGAAGTTACAGTCAGCCATTTTTGCTTATGATCATGATCCCTTTCAGTATTATAGGAGTAGCCTGGGGACACTGGATACATGGTTTCCCAATTAATGTTCTTTCCGCTTTAGGAATTATAGCTCTGGTGGGTATTATGGTGAATGACGGGCTGGTGCTCATAGGGAAATATAATAGTTTTCTCCGGGAAGGAATGGAACTCAAAAAAGCACTTTATGAAGCCGGAAGGTCGCGTTTTAGGGCAATTTTCCTGACTTCCCTCACCACCGTGGCAGGTTTGGCTCCTTTGCTTTTAGAAAAGAGCAGACAGGCACAATTTTTAAAACCTATGGCTATTTCCATATCTTATGGTATCGCTCTTGCAACCATATTAACTCTTTTGTTATTACCACTATTGCTATCGGTTAGTAATAGTGTTAAAGTAGGAAGTAAATGGTTAAGGACGGGTAGTAAACCGCCGAGGGAAGATTTGGAAAGAGCTATCAAAGAGAAAAAAGAAGAAGAAGCACATGCAAACAAAGAGTAGAATAATTTTTATCCTTAGTGTTCTGTTTGTTTCTGTAGCCTGGTCTCAGGAACCGCTTCTCACCAAAGATGAAGCTATTAGCAGGGCGCTTGAGGAGAACTTTGGAATACGTCTCGCACGAAACGATATAGAAATTGCCGATAATAACCAGAGTATTTTCAATTCGGGTTATCTGCCTTCCCTTACGGGTCGTGCCGGAGCAAATTATGATATTAATGACAGGATTACAGAACCGGAGAATGACGATGCACTGGAACAAAATGGGATAGAAAGCAATCAATATAATGCTTCTCTAAACCTAAATTATACTCTCTTTGATGGTCTTGGCCGTCTATATAATTATAAAAGCTTAAAGGAACAATATGATCTTTCTCAGCTGGATGCCAGAGAAACCATAGAAAATACCATCTTGCAGATCATGAGTGTCTATTATGAGGTGGCCAGGCTTACAGAAAATATGGATGTACTGCACGAAACCCTGGACATTTCAAAGAACCGTGTTACACGCGCTCAGTATCAATTTGAATATGGTCAGGCCAATAACCTGGTAGTTTTGAATGCAAGGGTGGATGTGAATAATGATAGTATTGCCCTTATTGAAGTTGAGCAACAGCTTAAGAATACCAAGAGAGATCTTAACGTTTTGCTCAACAGGGAGATCTCGGCAAACGAGTTTGTCGTAGATACTACGGTTAATTTTATTTCAGGCATGGAATTGGAAGGATTTCTTGATAAAGCTGAAGCAAATAATGTCTCTTTACTTCAAATTGAAAAGAACCTTAATATAAGCGAATATGATATAAAGATCAATAAATCTGGATATTTACCGGCTATTGGTTTGAATGGGTCTTATGGTTGGAATCAAAACAGAAGTGCGGCCACCGCATTTTTTCCTGGTTCTACAACCACTACCGATGGATTTTCAGCGGGAGTAAGCCTGGTGTGGGATATTTTCGATACCGGAAAGACACGCGTACAGATACAGAATGCCAAAATAAGATATGAGAACCAGGAAATTGTTAAGCAACAGATAGAAAAGGAAGTTAATCGTGATATCGCGAATGCGTTCGGCAATTATCAAAATAAACTTTATATCCTGAAAGTTCAGGAAGAAAATGTCGCTACCAATCTTAATAATTTTAATCGCTCAGAAGAACAGTACAAGCTGGGAAGGATCACTTCTATAGAATTCCGTCAGGCCCAGATAAACCTGCTGGATGCTAGAACCAGTCTTAATCTGGCGAAATACGATGCGAAACTGGCTGAACTTCAGTTACTACAGCTAACCGGCCAGCTTTTAAATGTAGAATTGTAATTATGTATGAACATTTTTTTCAATGTCCCTACTGCTGGGAAGAGATCTCTGTTCTACTTGATCCCTCAGTTCGTGAGCAGACCTATATTGAAGATTGTGAGGTTTGCTGCCGGCCTATAGAATTTCATGTGGGATTTGAAGAAAATGAACTTATCTTTTTTGGAGTGAGGGATATAGAGCAATAACTATAACTTTTCATTATAGTAATTATTTCGTAATTTTAGTTTTTGTGAAATTATGGCAATAAGTTTTGAGTTAGCAGGCAACGTAGTGGGAATTATGGTTGATAAGGATTTGGACAAGCAATATCTTGAGGTGATCCATAAGCTCATTGAGGAAAAGCTTAGTGAGCATGAAAGCATAAATCTTTTCTGTGAGATACTACCTCATAAAGAGGTGCCTGTTCGATTTGCTTTTGAAAATATTAAGTTCAAATTCGAGCATTCCAAAAAGATTCGAAAGATGGCTATGGTAACAGATATTAACTGGATAAGAGGCATTATGGATGTTGATAATTTCTTTGTGAGTACTGAAGTTAAATCTTTTGAGCGCAAAGACAGGCTTTTAGCAATCCAGTGGATCTCCCATTAAATTTTTAGCAAAAAAGTTTGGTGTAATTCTAAATTCTATCTTATATTTGCCGTCCAATATCGCGGGATAGAGCAGTATGCTTCGGCAGGCTCAGCATAAAGTCCGCACATCGGGGTTATAACCCGAAAGTTTGAAAAATATTGGAATGACATATCGCGGGATAGAGCAGTAGGTAGCTCGTCGGGCTCATAACCCGAAGGTCACTGGTTCGAGTCCAGTTCCCGCTACTAGAAAAGACAAGGCTTTCGAGAAATCGGAAGCCTTTTTTTATTTCACATAGTACAGAATAGGATTAAGTTTGATTATTAGAGCCATCGAACTGCCCAAATAATATTGGGCATTTGGGAGAGTCCACCCTGAGATTAAGAATTTAATTTTATTCAAGCCCCGATCATCTTTCCAGATATTATTCAATCTAATATTTGGTCTCCTTACAGATTACCATAAAAGCATTTGCTATTTTTATCCTTTTAAGGATCTTTTAGGTTTAAAAAATATAAATATGATTCCAGAAAACCTGTTGTTCAAATACGGAGGAGAAAAAAAACAATTTGAAAAAAATGAATATATATTTAAAGAAGGCCAAAAAGCCTACTATTATTACCAGATAGTATCTGGTGAAGTTAAAATGAATAATTTTCTAGAAAATGGAAAAGAATTTATTCAAAGTTTTTTTGCACCACCCCGAAGTTTTGGAGAACCACCCTTGTTTGCCGATATCCTATATCCTGCCAACGCCATGGCGACCGCAGCATCAGAGATTATCTTTCTTAAAAAAGAAGCTTTCTTAAAATTGCTTATTTCACACCCGGAGATACATCTAAAAATAACAGAAGCGCTTGCCACCAGGCTACATTATAAGGCTATAATGGCGCCTGAAATATCGTCCCAGGAACCCGAACACCGCATTCTGAGGATTATGGATTATCTTAAGAAGGATATTTATAAACTTGAGCGTCCGTTTTCATTCAAAATTGAATTGACCCGACAACAGATTGCAGATCTTACCGGGCTTAGGGTGGAGACTGTGATCAGAGCTACTAAAAATCTTGAAAAGAAAAAGGAATTGAAGATCAAAAAACGAAAACTGTACCGTTAAATTATTTTCAGAAATATGAAAATCCCTATCATTTTATCTGGATTGAAATATCATTCTTTTTCCTGCGATAGGTATAAACTGTATAATCGCATAAAAATTTGGCCACTTGTTTTGCAATAAATACGCCTATTAATATTGGAATAAAAAGAATGAACCCCCCGCCAACGATATTACACGTTAAGAAAAGGGCGGTTAATGGCGCATGAATCGCCGCACTTAACATTGCCGCGGCTCCTATTATGGCAAAATTCAGGACAATGAGTTCAGTATTAAAAAAGTGGTTGCAAAATACCGCCACTGCAATTCCCAAAATGGCCCCTGTAACGATACTGGGGGCAAATACTCCTCCGTCACCTCCGGCGCCCAATGTTATGGATGCAGCCAAAGGTTTCAGTAAAATCAACAAGCAAAGAGAAATCCCAGCTCCTAATGAAAGGTTGGTATATTCCAGAGATGAAATTAAAGGTCCAAGAGCATGATAGCTATCACCATATAGTGCAGGAAAGAAAAATATTGCTATTCCCACCAAAAGAGCGCCAGCGGTTACCCGGATGAACTTATTAGAGATGTTGGCAAACTTTTCCTTAATAAAAATAACGCTTTTGGTAAAATAAACTGCTATAATACCTGCCAGGACACTAAGCAATACCATGTAAGGAATTGCACTCATACTATAGTAAGAGACTTTTAGATCGAAAAGGGGGGCATTGTCAAAGAAGACTACAAAACCCCAGGCGATAAGTACGGCAACCGCACAACTTACTAGCATGGTTCGGGTTATCCTTCTGGAAATTACTTCTATAGAAAATAAAAAGCCTGCAACAGGACTCCCGAATAGCACTGTAATCCCTGCCGCTACTCCTGCGGAAACTAATTCGGCCTTATAGATATTCGCAATGGAATCCTTTCTGTAAATCGAAGCCCCTAAAGCCGCGGTTGCTACCACCGTAGAAACCTCGATTCCTGTAGAACCTCCAAAAATAACGGTAAAAAAACCATTGATATAATGTGACGGCACTTTAAAGAAGGGTAATTCATCTTTGCGATGGTCCAGGGTCTGAAATATTTCCTTTATACCTTTATTTGCCTTTCCCTTAAACAAGTATTTTCTCGTGAAGTAGATCAAAGTGATCCCTATAAATGGAGCGATTATAAACAGTAGGGGAAAATATTCAAGCCCCTCTATAAAAAATTCCTCAAAAATGGCAGTTATCCTTTTTAAGGAATACCCCAAAAAAGTAGCTAATAAACCTACCGCAATAGAACCAATCAGGAGGCTGTAATATCCCTTCTTTATAGTCTTTTTTTTCATGAATCCCGTTCTCGCATTAATCCAGCAAAACTAAAAGGAAAATAGCATGAAATAAAATAAAATTTCTAAGATACTTCTCATTCCGACTCATTTTCTCTTATGACTCAAGTCATAAAAAACGACTGAAATATGGATTAGGTTTGCGCGAACCTTTAAACACACCGGAGTGAAAATTTATCATCAAATTCTTACAGATTTCGAAGAGTCGTTTTATATGCACGCTACTCTGGGTATTATCCTGTCAAGTTGCCTGGGAGCTGCCGCGGCAATGTTAGTTCTAATGCATGGACATGATGTAGCCGAAATGATCCAGTTATTTGTTATTACCTGTGTTTGCATGGCATTCAATACCACCGTGCTGGCGAACCTAAAATCAAAAGTAGTCTTTAACACCTTATTGATAAGCGTCATGCTGAATACCGTTTTCATTATTCTTTATATTTTTTGAAATAAAGCACTGGCTGATATCAATTAAGAGCCTTCAAAATGAATTTCTGTAAATGAATCAATTTCTCATAAAAAATAAGGTTATAGCTTTCATAGCTATACTAATAATTTTCCCTGTACAATCTTTCTCCCAAAATACCGGGAATGTTTCCGATGACTGGCTCACCAGTCCGGGCGTCATTGGCACACTGGTTCTTTTGGTCATTGTTCTGGTACTGAGTATCTTTATTTTATTGGTTAGAATGAATTCTTATCTCGATCGCTTAAAACAAAAGAAAATTCAGCAAAACAAGATAGCTTTCAATGAAGATATAATTTCAATGGAGAGCGATGAAATTGATCAGATCCTGGAGAGTCGAAAAAGCGCTTTAAAATATAAATTGAAAGGACATGAACTGGGGAGTAAGAACAGAGTGATCGATAAAAAAGGGCTGGTGCAGGCTGTGCAAAGCGATCCGAATAACAGTTTTTTTGAAGAAAAGAAAAGGACGCTTTTAAGTATAGAGACCCCGGCCGAACTTAAAAAGATTGTTATCTATTATATCGGGGCTGCTGCATTCTGGTTAGTTTTCGGGACCCTTATTGGGGAATACCTCGGTTTAAAATTTGTGTGGCCTGAACTTGACCATGTTTCATGGCTTTCTTTTGGAAGACTACGTCCAGTACATACCAATACGGTATTCTGGGGATGGGGTTCTTTGGCTATGATAGGTCTTGGTTATTTTGTGATCGCCCGTACTTCTAACAACAAGATCCATAGCTATAAAAAAGCCTGGACTACCTGGATTTTGATAAACCTGACTGTGCTATTGGGTAATATTGCGCTTATGAGTGGAATTAACAATGGCGGAGGGGAATACAGGGAATATATCTGGCCGATTATGATTCTCTTTATGATTGGGTTGATAATCACTTTTTATAACTTTTATAAAACAGTGGCAACACGAAAAATTTCCGAAATATATATTTCCAACTGGTTTATTCTAGCTTCCCTAATCTGGACCATTGTTCTTGCGATTATAGCGTATCTCCCTTTTTACCAGAACGGGTTGGGCGAAACCGTAATACAGGGTTATTATATGCATCAGGGAGTAGGGATGTGGTTCATGACTTTTACCCTGGGACTTGTTTATTATTATTTGCCGGCTACTCTTAACAAGCCTATCTATTCTTATTCTTTGGGCGTGCTCGCTTTCTGGACCCAGATGTTATTTTATACCATGATAGGGACGCATCACTTCGTTTTCAGTCCATTGCCATGGTGGCTCCAAACTACCGCTATTGTATTTAGTGGGGGAATGGTAATTCCCGTAGTTGCAGGAACAACAAATTTTTTAATGACCATGAAAGGACGCTTTAGTCATATTTCAAAAAGTTATGTTTTACCCTTCTTTTTAGTAGGGGTGATATTTTATTTTGTTGGTTCTACCCAGGGAAGTCTTCAGGCTTTCAGGTTTACCAATTTTGTCTGGCATTTTACCGATTTTAATGTGGCTCATTCACATATGACCATGTACGGGATCATTTCTTTTATTCTTTGGGCTTGTATCTACACAATAATTCCGAAATTAACAGGAAAAGAGCCACCTCAATTATTTGTTGGCGCTCATTTCTGGCTGGCATTCATTGGTCTTTTCGCTTATATGGTATCTCTTATGGTTGGGGGAACTTTGAAAGGCTTGAGCTGGATTGACGGCAATCCTTTCATTGAGTCTGTAATACTTATGAAGCCCTATTGGGTCTGGCGTGCAGTGGGAGGAACCTTAATGTTCATATCTCATCTTTTCTTTGCTTATAACTTCTATTATATGATTAAAAGAAGAAATAAGATTGAAGGCCTTCCAACGGAAATCCAGGATGTAAAAGGAGAAATCGTAAACATTTAAAAGAAAGATTATGTTCGATTTTAACAGGAATCACAAAACATTGATACTAACCGCATTTGGGGTATTTCTGGCTCTGAGCCTCGGGGTAGCAGTTTTTCCGGCATATCAAATGGAGAGTTATACCGCTATTCCCAATCAACCTAAAATGAGCGACGCAGAAATAAAAGGCGAGCATGTCTTTATCTCTGAAGGCTGTGTGGCCTGCCATACCCAGCAGGTTCGTAATATTGAGATGGATAATACCTGGGGACAAAGGCCCTCGGTACCCGAAGATTATTATTACAGTAAACAACGAATAGACGTATGGAGGCAAACTCCTTCTATTCTCGGCAGTGAACGTACCGGCCCCGATCTTACAAGCGTTGGGGAGCGACAATCCGGTGCTGCCTGGCAATTACTTCACTTATACGATCCACGGGCGGTGGTGGAAGCTTCTATAATGCCGAGTTTTCGCTGGCTATTCAAGGAAGTTGATAGCACCAATGTCGATACAACAGATGTAATAGTGGCAGTGCCTAAAGACATTTTCGATAAACCGGGAAAGAAAATAATAGCCACACAAGATGCCATAAATCTGGTAGCATACCTACAATCGCTTAAACAACCTGAATTACCGGAAGGATCAACGCCTGAATTTATTCCATTCTCCGAAAAAGATGTCAAGGGTCAGGAATCAGAAAAAAGCTCTACCACAAGTAGCCTGGATGGTGAAAAACTTTTCATGAATACCTGCGCAGCCTGCCATCAAAAAACCGGACAAGGAGTGCCCGGAGCATTCCCTCCCCTGGAAGGAAGTAAAATTGTAAATGCCAAAGATCCTACAAAAATGATTAGCATCATCTTACAGGGTTATAACGAGCTGAAAGGTTATGGTCCCATGCCGGCATTTGGTGACCAACTCACTGATGCAGAAATTGCGGCCATTATGACGCACGAACGCAGTAGCTGGGGCAATAATGCACCAGCAGTACAAGTGGAAGATGTTAAAAAGGTAAGGGATTCTATACTCAAAGTCACCGACTTAAATAGCGATGTACAATGAAAAAAATAATTAGCCTTCTTGTTTGGTTCTTTTTCATTCAGAACTCGCTTTTCGCACAATTAACTTGTGAAAAGGTGTCTCCCTTAGGTACTGTTGGCGCAGACGATTCAAAGGGATTTATGGATGCGGTAATCATTGGAATTGCGGTGATTATCGTTTTGTTCACCTTGATAATGAGTTTAAAATATATTTTCAAGCCGGGTGAAAAGGATCCTAACCACATTAAAAATATTGTAAGAGATGAAGGATTTTGAAGAAAAAGAAGATTCACGAATCATCAAAGTCTTTTTGGATGATGAAGACCAGGCTTTTGGAGAATTTACTCCACCGGTAAAATTTGTCCTGGATACCACAAAAATACCCGACGGAAAACATTCTTTGAAAATTGTGGCTAAATCTTCAGACAGCCTGGAAGCCATAAAAATTATTCCATTTGAAGTACGCAATGGACCAGAAATCTCTGTTATAGGTTTAAAGGATAACGAAGTAATTGATACACAAACGCCTATAGTTATTAATGCCTACGGAAGTGAAACCAAAGATAAATTTATTATTCGTGGTTCCGAAAATCCCAAAGCCATCCCTTCCTGGATTTGGGCATTAATTATTGTAATTTTCGCATTTAGTCTTTTTTACCTGGTAATGTTTTTAAAACCAGAACTTTATAAATCGTTTTTTTAATTATGCAGAAAGAGATAATAAATATTGAGGATATAAAACTTTTGGTCAACACATTTTACGATAAAGTCAGGGAAGACGAATTGCTTAGCGATATTTTCAATAATGTCATTAAAGACAGATGGCCCCAACATCTGGAAAAAATGTACAAATTTTGGCAAACCATTTTGTTGGAAGAACACACCTATTACGGCAGTCCGTTTTTGCCGCACGCAAATTTGCCCGTCTCCCGAACCCATTTCAACCGATGGCTGGAACTATTTTTTGCTACCATCGATGAATTATTCGAAGGGGAAAAGGCTGAAGAAGCAAGATGGCGTGCCAATAAAATGGCCGAGATGTTCCAGCTTAAAATCGCTTCTTACAAAAACTCAACTCCGTTGATATGATTACCATAAAATATCCGGTGGCATTAATCGCCGCATTTCTGTGGATAGGTTTTTTGGGCGCCATTAGTTTTATGGAATCCTGGCTAAAATTTAGAGCACCGGGTATAACCTTAAATTTAGGTTTGGGAATCGGCAGGCGTGTTTTTTCTTCACTTAATAAAATAGAATGGATTTTGGCGTTGGCAATAATCATCAATTTAGTCGTTATTAAAGGCGATATTTTTATTTCCCGAAACTTGCTCTTTTTTATTCCATTCCTATTTCTCATTGTGCAAACCCTGTGGCTTTTACCGGCTTTAGACGTTCGTGCGATAAGTTCTATAAACGGCGAAGAACTTTCAAAAACCTATCTGCATTTTTATTATGTAAGTATGGAAATCATCAAAGTGGGCTGTTTGTTTATTTTTGGGGTAAAACTTCTTAATATTTAAAAAATGGATTTATACTCAGAAATAGACAGGAAATATCAAGATTTAGGCGAAAATCCAGAGACCTATTTAAAAGGTCTTTTTCATTCCAAACCCCTGAATTATTGGGATTATATCGAAGTGGAAACTTTGCTTTCGCTTCAGCGGCCAAAGACTAATTATAAAGATGAAGAAATCTTTATAATGTATCATCAGGTGACAGAGTTAATTTTGAAAATGTTACTTCATGAAATAAAACAGCTGGTTGAGAATGAGCATTTTTCTGAAGAAATCTGGCTGGATAAAATCAACCGGATGAACCGGTACGTAACCATGCTTATTACCTCTTTTGATATTATGAGGGATGGTATGAATTATGACGATTATGGCATTTTTCGCACTGCCCTGGCTCCTGCCAGCGGATTCCAAAGTGCACAATTCAGGTATATTGAAATTTACTGTACCCGCTTAAAAAATTTGATCAACAAGGAAGGAAAAAAACGTTTGCCCGAAAAGCCCTCTGTAGAAAATTATTTTGAAGATATTTACTGGAAAGATGCTGGTCAAAATCGAAAAACAGGAGAAAAAACACTCACCATGAGCCAGTTTGAAGAAAAATACCTGAAAGGTTTTATTTCTTTGGCAAAAGAGGTGCAGGGAAAAACCCTGGAAGATAAATTTCTGCAATTAAAAAATCCTTCTAAAATTTTAAAAGAATCGTTGCTGGAATTTGACCGGTTATACAATGTAGAATGGCCAATGGTGCATTTAAATACCGCCCAACATTACTTGGATAAAAAAGGCGAAAACAAGGCTGCTACCGGTGGTTCTGAATGGAAAAAATATCTGCACCCAAAATATCAACAACGCAAGTTCTTTCCAACTCTCTGGCCAGAGGGCGAAAAAAATCCCGAAATTTCGAAATAGGCCCTTATTTTCACCTTTTTGGAACAGGTGTGTGGAGTCTCTTTTTAAAAATTTTACTGCTGATTCCAAATTAGGCATATTACCGGCAGTACTTCTTTTATTTCGCTGGTATAATCCTGTTTTTATGGTTACTTAAATAGTAAAGCATCAAAAGAAATCCTAATAAAATCAACTGGGAGACAAAACTTTCTAAAGTAGGATAAATTCCCAGCCAGTCTATTCTTAGAAAAACCGGAAAACCTGTTACTGAAATCCAGCCCGCCTCCTGGATAGAATGTATTCCCTTACCCACCAAAATCACCGCCAGAATAGTTATCACCCAAGAAGAATATCTAAACAGTTGCCGCACGGGGATTTTCTTTGAATATTTTAAAAAGAGAAAAGCGAGCACAACGATTAATGCAAAAGCAGTTAACACTCCCAGCCCTATGGATGATCGATCTCCCGGATTTGTTTCCAGACCAATTGCCTGAAGAAAAAGAACAGATTCAAAAGCCTCCCGAAATACTACCATAAATGAAAAGAAAAAGAGCCCTATCTTTTTTTCACCTTTGATTTGGGCCCCAACCTTTTTCTCAACAAACTGTTTCCATTTTTTGGAATGCGAATGATCATGCAGCCAAAATCCTACAAACGTCAGTATAATTACTGCTGCCAAAGAGATCATTCCTTCCATCACCTCCCGGTTTTGACCGCTTATCCCAATAATCCAATCTGATAAAAACCAACCTGCAACTCCCATCAACATCGCGATCATCCATCCACTATGCACATAAAACATTGCTTTTTTTGCACTGGGCGTACTGCGTAAAAGCACCAGAATAAGTGCAATGATCAAAAAGGCTTCTAAACCTTCCCGTAGCATTATTGATGCTGCTAAAAAGAAGGATAGCCAGTAATTAAGTTTCTCTCCCTGCATTATTTTTTCGGCCTCGTCAATGGTGGAGAGTGCAGTGTTTACTTTAATTTCTACCTCACTTATATTTTTATTTTGTTCAATAGCCTGACGTACTTCCATCATCTGTCGCTCCAATTGGGCAGTAAATTTTGGATCATTGGCTTTTAATCGCACTTCCACGGGTTCAATCCCTTCTAAATAGGCTGCTAAAGCTTTTTGCCGGGCTTCTCTTGTATGGTCATTTTTATAGCTTATGACAGCTTGATGCAGATAATCCCTTGCTACCACCAAACTGGTGGATGTTAATTCTTCTGAAAGGGAAAACATTCTTAAAGCCTTTAATTTTTTTCCGGCTTGTTCCTCCGGTTTGAGTTTGTCCCTCAATTCCACATCAGATAAAATGGAGACCTCTTTTAAAGAAACATTATCAACTTCCTCCTCAAATATTTCTTTTAGGACGGCAGAATCTATATTTTGATTTTGAAAGCGCAATGATTTGATGTAAAATGCCAAATCCCAGGCTTCTTCGTTGGTGAGTTCTGTATAAGCCCTCATAGAGGTACCTTCCACTCCTAATTTCATGGTATTATAGGCGGCCAATGGCGAAAGATCTGCCATCACAGCATCATCTAAAAAATTAGTAGGAGTGGGTACTAAACCGGCTGCAAAACTTCCGTCCCCACCACCTTTAGTTCCGTGGCATTGAAAACAATTCCGCATATACAGGTTTTGACCATTTTCAAGGTTAGGCCAAATTTCTGGAGCAACTTTATAACCGGTCGCTTTAATAATAGCCCATTTTGCTTTTTCTGCTACTTCTTTAATCTTTTTAGCTGAACCTTTCTTTTGAACAAGATCTTTTAAATTATTTAAATCTGAAAGAATAGGTCCCCTGGTCCTGGAAGGAAAATCTATAGTTTGTGCCAGGTCGAATATTTTTCGGCTAAACTCCTGCATTTCTGCATATTCTGCCTTATCTAATATTTCCCCATCTTTTACTGCCCTGGAATAATCTTTTGAGAGGTAATCGAGCAGGTGAATCACGTTTTGGATATTATTATCCTTCTCCCCGGCAGAAACTTTTAGGAAAGAAAAAAATAAAAATGGAATTAAGAAATATATACTGGTTATAAATGATTTGGTGCTCATTTCTTTATAGAAGTTATTTTTATTTAGATTTAATCTAAACAAAGGTATGAAATAAGATGTTAAAGGCTTAAGAATGGGACTTGTTTCTTCCATAGTCCTTAGACTTATGTCAGCCATTTAGCCATCAAAAATTCTCCGAAAGGACCGGAATCTTTTTTATATCTCGCCTACAAGGTCTTGGTACCGGAGTTTGACTAGTTATTGGTCTAGTGCTGAGATTATTTACTTTTTTTAAAAAAAGAAGGAACCTTCTTCGAGTGAGTGAAACACTAGATAATTCTTGCAAATAGGATAGAAAGCCTAAAGGATCATATAATTTTCAGAAAGTATAATAAAAATGATCTGCTGCAATATTCAGATTTAAAGATAAAGAACAGCATCAGGCCAAGATGTTTACATGAAATTTTGGTACCTTAATGAACCTAAATTCAAGACGGTACAATCAGATTTTTAGTTCAAAATAAATCCCGTAATTATGTCCAATGATCCATTTAAAATTAAAAATACATTAGATTTTCGAGAAAAAAGTCTCACCTATTTCAGTCTTTCAGAACTTGAAAAACAAGGACATGATATAAAAAAATTCCCGTTTTCGATTCGTATTTTGTTAGAAAATGCCCTGCGCAATTACGATGGTTTTTCGGTCACCGAAGAACATATTGAAACTCTCCTGAGCTGGAAACCCCAGGCCTCCGAAAAAGATATCCCCTTTAAACCGGCCCGTGTGTTAATGCAGGATTTTACAGGTGTACCGGCGGTGGTGGATATTGCAGCCTTGCGGGCCGAGGTCGCCAGAAAAGGAAAAAATGCAGACAGTATAAATCCGCTTATTCCTGTAGATCTTGTGGTAGATCATTCTGTACAGGTAGATTATTTTGGGACTAATTATTCCTATAAACGGAATATGGACGAGGAATATAAGCGCAATAAAGAACGCTACCAGTTTTTAAAATGGGCGCAGCAAAATTTTGATAATTTTAGCGTGGTTCCTCCCGGAATGGGGATTTGCCATCAGGTAAATCTTGAATATCTGGCTAAAGGAGTGGTGGAAAGAGACGGAAAGGTTTTTCCCGACACGCTGGTGGGTACCGATAGCCATACCCCCATGGTAAATGGTATTGGAGTTGTAGCCTGGGGGGTAGGAGGAATAGAAGCCGAAGCTGCAATTTTAGGCCAACCTATTTATTTTTTAATGCCACAGGTTGTGGGGCTTAAACTTAAGGGAAAATTACCGCTGGGTTCCACAGCTACAGATTTAGTTTTAAATATTGCCAATTTACTCCGGGAGCATGGAGTGGTTGGAAAGTTTGTAGAGGTTTTTGGTCCCGGACTTAATTATCTTTCTGTCCCCGATCGCGCTACCATAGGAAATATGTCCCCGGAATTTGGCTGTACTGTTACCTACTTCCCTATCGATGACAAAACCTTGGATTATATGCGCCAGACAAATCGGGATGAAAGGCAAATAAATTTAGTAGAAGAATATTGCAAAACCAATATGCTATGGCGTCAAAATGAAGATAAAATAGAATATTCTTCTGTGCTGGAACTTGATGTTTCTCAGATAGAGCCTTCTGTTGCCGGCCCAAAACGTCCCCAGGATAAAATCCTGTTAAAGGAATTTAAAAACAAATTCATCGATTTGCTGGACACCGGGTTTGGCAGGAAATATATTGATCAGGAAAACCGGGAAGTAGAAAATTCCATCGCCCGCTGGAAATCTGAAGGAGGAAACCAGCCCTTACATGAGGCTTCTTCCAAAAGACCTGATTCTGATATAGAAGTTGATCAAAACCGACTTAAAACGGTATGGATCACGGAGGGGCAGGATAAATTTATGTTATCAGATGGTTCTGTAGCTATCGCAGCTATTACCTCCTGCACCAATACTTCAAACCCGTTTGTGATGGTGGGCGCAGGTTTAGTTGCCAGGAAAGCCCGTGAACATGGAATAGACGTTAAGCCCTGGGTAAAAACTTCCCTTGCACCCGGTTCAAAAGTGGTAACCGATTATTTGGAAAAAGCAGATCTAATGAAAGACCTGGAAGCTCTGCAATTCCATTTGGTAGGTTATGGCTGTACTTCTTGTATAGGAAATTCTGGCCCTCTCCCACCAAAAATTTCAAAAGCGGTAGAGCAATATGATCTGGTGGTAGCCTCGGTACTTTCAGGAAATCGCAATTTTGAAGCCCGCGTACATCCACAGGTAAAAATGAACTTTTTAATGTCGCCAATGCTGGTAGTGGCCTACGCTCTTGCCGGAAGAGTTGATATTGACCTGGTCAATGACCCCATAAGTTATGACAGGAACTCGGAGCCTGTTTATCTTAAAGATATTTGGCCAACGAATGATGAGATCAACGAAATATTAAGTAAAGTTCTTTCTCCCGGGGATTTTGAAAAAAATTATGGAAAGATTTTCGAGGGGAACGAAATCTGGAGGAATCTTGAAGTTCCTAAAGAAAAAGTTTATAAGTGGGAGGAAAGTTCAACTTATATCAAAGAAATCCCTTTTTTCAAGAATATTTCAGATAAACCTGAAGCTTTTCAGGATATTAAAGACGCCCGCGCTCTATTGGTTCTTGGCGACAGCATTACCACAGATCATATTTCACCTGCGGGAGCTTTTAGTAAAGATTCTGCAGCAGGAAAATATCTTATTGAACATGGGGTGGATGAAAAGTCTTTCAATTCCTATGGATCCCGCCGCGGAAATGACCAGGTTATGGTGCGTGGTACCTTCGCCAACGTCCGTATCAAGAACAAACTGGCAAAAAAAGAAGGCGGATATACTCGCTATTTAGTTTCGGGAGAAGAAATGAGTGTTTATGATGCCGCCCAAAAATATAAAAAAGATGCAACGCCGCTTATTGTTCTGGCAGGGAAAGAATATGGTAGCGGTTCGTCACGTGACTGGGCTGCCAAAGGCACATTTTTACTGGGAATAAAATGCGTGCTCGCAGAAAGTTATGAACGCATTCACCGGAGTAATCTGGTGGGCCTGGGAGTGTTACCACTTCAATATAAAGAAGGAGAAAATGCAGGAATGTTAGGATTAACGGGAGAAGAAAAATTCAGTATATCAGGTATTTCAGAAGGATTAACTCCACAAAAAATATTGAATGTTTCTGCAGAAAATGACAAAGGCGAAATTCTCAACTTTCAGGTTATCGCGAGGTTGGATTCAAATATTGAAATAGATTATTACCAGAATGGCGGAATATTGCAATATGTTTTGCGCCAATTCCTTCGAAAGGAAAATCAATAACCTATCCATTATTTGAAATAAAAGGATAAAAACTTCCGAAATGCCAGGTTCATATCCTGATAACCTCTATGCCTTTTGGTCTCAGAAAGGTTCTGTATACTCTTCACCACATGGATATAGACTGATAAATAAAATTAACTCAATTGCAGTATATCTAAAAAAAATACCTTTATAAAGGTATGGCATGAAACGTAGTTGAATGATATATTTGTTCATACGAATTATACCAATGAAAGAATTAATTGAACAGGACAAAGACTTCAAAGAAGAATACTTAGCCACAAAAGAGAGTATACTAATTGTTAGCTTAACAATTATAGCTGCTTCTTCACTCTTAATTACTGTCATAATCAATTACCTTTAAATAGAACCCGTTGCCCGAAGGATAATAGAAGCTCCTACCATAACACGTGAGGCCTTTTTTTATATTCCAGGAACAAGACCACGGTATACTAAATTCTATTTCTTCTAAATGACAAATATCATATTTTACTAATTAAGCATTTCGTTATATTTGTTAGGACATAACGAATATAAAATGGTTAGCATTGAAGAGGCCTTAAAAGCAGTCCTTAAAAACAGTAAAGAAATTTCACTGGAAATTGATCTGCCCATTGAAAATTCCGGAAATGCAATTTTATTCCAGGATGTTTCTTCTCCAATAGATATGCCTCCTTTCAGGCAGTCGGCCATGGATGGTTATGCCATTAATTTACACGAAAATGAAACTTATTCGTTAATTGGTGAAGTAAAAGCAGGTGATGGTCACCAGCCAGTCTTAAACCCCGGAGAAGCTATTCGAATATTTACTGGCGCCCCCGTTCCAGATTCGGCAAATGCGGTTATCATGCAGGAAAAGGTAATTGTAAAAGATGATAATATTATTGTTCAGGGAAATCCTCTTAAAGAAGACAATATCCGCCCAATGGGTGAACAGGTTAAAAAGGGCGAAGTAGCCTTAAAAAAAGGAACTAAGTTAACACCTGCAGCTATAGGTTATTTAAGCTCGTTAGGACTTACAGAAGTTTCTGTTTATAAAAAACCATCTATTGCAATAATAACAACAGGGAATGAACTTATTGAAGCCGGGCAACCTTTAACCTACGGTAAAATATATGAAAGCAATTCAGTAATGCTAAAAAGAGCTTTACTCGATCTGGGTTTTGACACTATTTCTATTCATAAAGTAGAAGATAATTATAAGGAAACATATAATAAATTACAGGATGTAATTGTCCAAAATGATATGGTGATTATTACTGGTGGTATATCGGTTGGTGATTATGATTTTGTTGGAAAGGCATTAAAAGAATTAGATATAGAACAGGTTTTTTATAAAGTCCATCAAAAACCAGGAAAGCCTCTTTTCTTCGGGAAATATGAGAATACTATTTTGTTTGCACTTCCCGGAAATCCCGCCGCCGCATTAACCTGTTTTTATATGTATGTATATGCTTCTTTGCAAATAATGACTGGATCAAATAGCGACTTAACCACGGTCACTGCAACTTCTACCTCAAATTTTATTAAGAAAGGAGACAGACCGCAGTTTTTAAAGGCTATTTATAAAAAAGGGAAAGTCAATATTTTGGAAGGTCAAAGTTCAGCAATGCTACAAACATTTGCAGTGGCAAATGCCCTGGTAAAAATGGCTGGAGATATTGAACAGATTAGAGTTGATGATAGGATTGAAGTAATGTTGCTTCCTATTTAAATTTGGACAGATGAGTTATAAAATTAAAAGTAGAATCTGGATTGAATTAGATGATAAAGAATTTTTAGGAGAAGGGAAAGTTCAGCTTTTAAAAGCCATAGATGAAACGGGGTCCCTGTCAAAAGCAGCCAAATCTCTTAATATTTCCTATAAAAAAGCATGGCATCTCATGAATGCGGTTAATAAAACAACAAAAAAGCCAGTTACTATAAACAGTATTGGTGGTAAAGGGGGAGGAGGTACAGAATTGACGCCTTATGGAAAATCCTTAATTATTGCTTTTGATGAAATGAACAAAAAATGCTGGGATTTCTTAGATGTTCAACTTGAAAAGATCAAAAGTTTGTAAACTATGCTGGAATTGGAGAACATATATCTATTTCTGCTGATATTGCCTGTAATCTCCTTTCTGTATTCAAGTGTTGGGCATGGTGGTGCCAGTGGATATTTGGCATTAATGGCATTATTTTCATTTGCGCCGGAAACTATGAAACCTACAGCGCTTTTGCTTAATATATTTGTGGCGGGGATTTCATTTTACTATTACTATAAAGAAGGTTATTTTAATAGAGATCTATTTATATCATTTGCAATTACCTCTATCCCCTTTGCCTTTTTAGGAGGGACTATAGAAATAGACGCTTCAATATATAAGAAAATATTAGCCTTTTTACTGGTGTTTGCTATCTTAAAGATGTTGAATGTTTTTGGGAAGGAAAGTGATACCATCAAAAAAGTAAAATTATGGCAAGGTCTCCTTGTTGGTGGGATTATTGGTTTTTTCTCTGGCTTAATTGGTATTGGTGGAGGTATTATTTTAACCCCCATTATTTTATTACTACACTGGGGTAAAATGAAAGAAGCAGCTGCAGTTTCAGCCTTATTTATCTGGGTGAATTCAGCTTCAGGTTTAATAGGTCAATTGAGTACAGGTATTAATTTAAGTATAGGAGTCTTTTATGTTAGTAGCTATAGCACTTATTGGTGGCTTTTTTGGAGCTTATTTAGGAAGCAAAAAATTAAATAACCAAAGGCTGCGTTATATGTTGGCCGTAGTACTTGCCATTGCCTGTGTAAAACTATTTTTTACGTAAATATGATTGATAAAAAGGACATAACAGGTATTATTCTGGCTGGAGGCAAAAGTTCCCGTATGGGGACAGACAAAGGCTTTTTACCTCTGGACGGAAAACCATTTGTTTTATATAGCATTTCGGCAATGGAACCTGTAGTGTCTAAAACATTAATTATTTCAAATAATCCTGATTATGATGTTTTTGAGTTAAAACGGGTTGAGGATATAATTAAGGATGCTGGTCCTTTAGCAGGGATATATACTGGGTTAAATGAATCCAAAACCGATTATAATTTGGTGTTGAGTTGTGATATTCCTTTGATTAAAACTGAAGTTTTAGAACAGCTAATTAAGGCTCAGGATGGGAATTCAGATATTATTCAAGTAGTGAGTAATGGCAAACATATGCCATTAATAGCATTGTATCATAAGCGCTGTGAAACCATATTTCATCAACTTTTGAAGAATGGGGAACGCCGGTTGCATGTTGCCTTAGATCAATTTAAAGTAAAAAATGTAGAATTGAATTCTGACAGGGAGGTTTTTACCACCAATATCAATACCCCTGAAGAATTAAAAACAATTAGGACATGGTAAAAACGATTAAATATTTTGGAATGCTTACTGAAGTAACCAATTGCGAAGAAGAAACTATTGATTTTTCCGGAATATATATTTCTGAATTGTTAGAGACTCTTCACGCTAAATATTCTAATTTAAAAGATAAGGATTTTCAGGTAGCTCAAAACCAGGAATTAGTGTCCTTTGAAGATGAATTAACCAGTAACGAAATTGTATTGCTGCCACCGTTTGCAGGTGGATAAAAAATGGATAGATATAACCGACATATTATACTTTCAGAGATTGGTCAAAAAGGTCAGGATAAACTTTCTAAAGCAAAAGTTTTAGTTAGTTGGCGCTGGCGGATTAGGCTGTCCTATTCTTCAATATCTGGTGGCTGCCGGTGTTGGCACTATTGGTATTATTGATTTTGATGTTGTTGAAGTATCAAATCTTCAGCGTCAAATATTATTTGGTTCATCTTCTTTAGGACAAAACAAGGCCACAGCAGCAAAAAACAGATTAACCGATTTGAATAATAGTATTACTATAAACGCATATCCTGAAAAATTAACCTTTCAGAATGCACTCGAGTTATTCAATCAATATGATATTATTGTGGATGGTACCGATAATTTTGAAACACGTTATCTAATTAACGATGCCTGCATTTTAACCAATAAGCCATTAGTATTTGGTGCCATTTATAAGTTCCAGGGACAAGTGTCGGTTTTTAATTATAATAATGGTCCTACCTATAGATGCGCCTTTCCTAATAAACCAAAAAAGAATACGGTCCCTAATTGCTCAGAAGTTGGTGTTTTAGGCGTTTTACCAGGTATTATTGGAACTATACAGGCAAATGAAGTGCTCAAGCTTATTTTAGGTATCGGTAAGGCGCTTTCAGGAAAACTACTTTGTTATGATGCTCTTTCAAATCAAACTACAACCCTGAGTGTTAAAAAGAAGGATGCTGAAATTCTGAAAGTATTATCAAAAAGTAATGAATTTGTCAAACAGGAATTAAATACCCATTGTGAAGTTGACATAATAGAGGTTTCAATAAAAGATGTTTTTAATAAGCAGAAGATTCAATTTATTGATGTTAGAGAACTTCACGAGCAACCAAAGGTTGAAGATATTAGTACTTTACAAATTCCTTTAAGCGAATTGGAACAACACCTTGATAAAATAAGCAGTCATAAAGAAAAAGCTTTATTCTGTCAATCAGGAATTAGAAGTAAACAGGCTATTTCAATATTACAGAAACATAATTTTAATAATTGTTATAGTATAAAAGAGGGGGCTTCAGAAATTAATAGATATATAAAAGAATCACCTAAAGAGGTAACAAATGAGTGATAAGAAACCTAAAAATGTTTTTGTTCAGGGCGCTATTTCTTCCGAATTTATAGGTCAATCAATAGCAAAACATCAAACCAAAACAAGTATTGGTGCTCATAATATTTTTTTGGGACAGGTAAGGGCAGATGTTATTGAGGGTAAGACTGTAAAAGCTATAGAATATACTGCCTACGAAGAGATGGCAAATGCTAAGTTTCATGAAATTCGAGAAACTGCTTTTGATAAGTTTGATCTTACCTGTATGCATATTTATCATAGTATAGGTACCGTACATACAGGAGAGATTTGTTTGTTTGTGTTTGTGTCATCACCAAGGCGAAAAGTGGTATTTAAAGCCCTGGAATTTATTGTAGAAGAAATTAAAACTAAGGTACCGATTTTTGGCAAAGAGATTTTTGAAGATAGTACACATCAATGGAAGAAAAACACGGACTAACAAGTCAGTTACGAAAAGCAGAGTTAAACGATTAAACAAATAGGCAAATCAACATAAAGAAATGGTCGATATCACACATAAAAGTACCACATTAAGGACTGCAGTTGCGCAAGCTGTTGTAAAGGTGAGCAAACAGGAAACCATTGCAGCTATTCAAAATGATACAGTTCCAAAAGGAAATGTCTTTGCAATGAGTAAAGCAGCAGGCTTACTCGGTGTTAAGCGCACCCCCGATATTCTACCTGATTGTCATCCACTACCTATTGAGTTTACCAGTGTTGAATATGAGATAAATGGATTGGAGATCACTGTATTATTTACTGTGAAAACAATTTACAAAACAGGAGTAGAGGTAGAGGCGATGCATGGAGCCAGTGTGGTGGCATTGAATATGTATGATATGCTAAAACCTATAGATAAAGGGATTGAAATTCATCAAATAAAACTGCTAAACAAAAAAGGTGGAAAATCAGATTTTACAGATAGGTTTAGAAATGATCTAACAGCTGCTGTGATCGTTTGTTCAGATACTATTTCGGCCGGGAAAAAAGAAGACCGAGCTGGAAAGGCTATAAATAAAAAACTGGAAGACTCTAAGGTCAAGATCTCCCATTATATCATTATTCCTGATGAAAAAGACATTATTCAGGAAAAAGCTAAAGCTTTTCAGGAAGAAGGAATCGATTTAATAATTTATACCGGCGGAACAGGTTTATCAAAACGCGATGTTACCCCTGAGGCGCTTGAACCATTATTAGATAGACGTATACCCGGTATTGAAGAGGCTATTCGTAATTACGGACAGGATAGAACACCTTTTTCTATGCTTTCCAGAAGTATTGCAGGTACTTTAAAGAACACATTAGTCCTGGGATTACCAGGCTCGACAAACGGGGCTAAAGAATCTATGGATGCTATTTTTCCCTCGGTTCTCCATATATTCAGAATATTAAAAGGTGCAAGACACGATTAGGCCCTACCTAAAACTGCAAAAATGCAATTTTGATTTCCCCGGAAAGGAGGTGTAAAAAGAGAGTTAAAATGAATAAAGATCAGAATAACATATTACAGGATTCACATGGCAGAGATCATGCGTATTTAAGGATATCTTTAGTGGAACGCTGTAATTTGCGTTGTTTCTATTGTATGCCGGCAGAAGGCGTGCAATTGACTCCTAGGAGCCATATAATGACGTATGAGGAGATTTATGAAATAGCAAAAACATTTGTAGATCATGGTGTTACTAAAATTAGACTCACTGGTGGGGAACCATTAATTAGAAAGGATATTTCGTTCGTTTTAGAGAAATTAGCCTCCTTACCTGTTGAATTATCTATGACCACAAACGCGGTCATCATTCATAAATTCATTGATACCTTAAAATTATACGGGGTCAACAATATCAATCTAAGTTTAGATACATTAATAAAGGAAAAATTTAAGAAGATAACCCTTAGAGACAATTTTGATATTGTTTATAGTAACATTTTACTTTTGGTTAAAGAAGGTTTTAATGTGAAGATAAATGCCGTTTTGATGAGAGGTGTTAATGATGATGAGATTATAGATTTTATTAATCTAACCAAAGACTTACCAATTTCTGTTCGTTTTATTGAATTTATGCCCTTTGATGGTAATAAATGGGATATGACTAAAATGGTTTCTTACCAGGAAGTGATGAGTCATGTGAATACGTCTTTTGCAGAGTCTGAAATTGAACGCTTACAGGATGCTCCAAATGATACTGCTAAGAATTATAAGATTAAAGCTTATAAAGGAAGCTTTGCCGTTATAAGTTCGGTGACTAATCCGTTTTGTGATTCCTGCAATAGGCTAAGATTAACAGCTAACGGCCAATTAAAGAACTGTTTGTTTTCATCAACCGAATCAGATTTATTAACCACACTTCGAGAAGGGAAATCAATTGAGCCGGTAATTCAAAAAGCGGTTCAAAGTAAATTTAAGGTCAGGGGTGGCATGGATACTTTAAAAAAACTACAGGAGCCCAAACTGCACAGTCAAAACAGAAGTATGATCACCATTGGTGGATAGTTTATTTTTCTGGTAGAATACATTCTTCGGTCAATTTTTTCATTATTGGTTGTAGTCCAAATTCTAAGGTTTGTTTCATAACTTTAGAATCGTCTTTATGACATTGAAGACAAGCGCCAACTAAAAGCATCTTATTTTGTTCTTCCACATTAAACGGTCTGAAATTAGTTCGGGTAGAATTAACTACACTGTCGTCCACTTCTTTTAAGAAAGGGATCCAGGCATCTTCAGGTAAGTTATCATAGCTGTTTAAAGCGTATTCGGGTGTAAAAACCCAGGAGCCTTTGTTATTTTCAGTATTATAGACTAAAGATCCCATACCATAGCCCAGGGTAGCAGGATTTGAGTGACAGGATTTACAATCTCTCACTTGTTTTGTTGTTGTGTGAGGTGAATTAGGCGCATAAAGCCTGTGGAATGAAATATCTTCACCAGCCTTACCTGTAAAACTTCCTTTGTCGATGGTTAAGATCATACCGGGAATAGCAGGTTCAATAATATCTTTACCATCATGTTCTCTAACCCCTAATGCGGGTTGGGATGATGAAAATTCAGCGACATATTCTTTCCATTGTCCTTTTACATATATTTTATCCAGTAAATCAAAAGCTCTTGGTTCGTCTTCATCAAATTGATTATGACAACCTATACAACGAGAGGTCCATGAAGAATGACAGGCACTACAACTTACATTTTGATGGCTGTTTCTTGAGCATTCTTCAGCCTGAGGTTTTAAAGGATGTAAACTACCATCATTTTTACTTATCAAAAAGGCATTTCCAGTGGAATCTACATAGGTATTCACTAAAGGGTGACCATCTTCTTTGGCTGCTATAATGTCTTTATCATAATGCTCATAATCACGATGTAGAAACACTAAAAGACTTTCCCTGTCTAATGAATCATAGGGTATGGTATTGGGTTTTTCTTTAAAATGGCAATCGCTGCATTGTAACGAAACGGCATCTTCTTCATGCAAATACAAATTACCATCTCCCATCACTTCGTGTGAAGAATGACAATCTATACATAACAAACCTTTTGTATTATGGACATCTTCTTCCATATGCTTATACACACGTTTATCTTCTAATACAGAGTAATCATTTTCGCTGGGAATGTCGTTTTCATCCAATAAGGTTTCCTGCAAGCCTTCATAATTGGTAGAGATCCTACTGGAACGACTATGGCAACCAAAACAATGGGTGTTATTTACAAATATGTCTGTTGAAGGATGAAATTTTGGTAATTCCTTTTTGCCAGATGCTATGTATTGCTCCAAATCAAATTTAGCTTGATTGGAATAATTTAAATGACAGGCGATACAACCACCACCTCTACTCAATTGATTTATTTCACCATAACCCGGTTTTTCTGCGCCTAAATGACAGTTTGCACACAGATCTCTTATATGTTTATCTGATGCAGAATTTTCTATGTCCTTTATATGATAATGATAGTTTGGACTATCTGCTTCACCAAAAATAAATTTGTCCACAGCAACTAAACCGCTATTGGTAGTCATTAAAGAATTAGAAACTTTTTTTAATTCTTCTGAATGACATTTTCCACAGGTTACTTCAGCATCAGCCAGATTTCCAGGGATCAATATCATGCCATTATGAGCATCAGTTTTATCAGAAGCAGAAATATTCCCTAAATGACAACTAGAGCAACCTATAAGATCAGGGTCATGGTAATTGGAATAACCTGTTGTGTTTTGATGGCATTGGAGACAGGATTCAATATTACCAACTTCAATATTTGTATAGTTATTTTCAGTTTCAATAAACGAATTCACCACGTCTTTATTCCGAATATATAGTAATATAAAAATCAGTAAAATAACCACTGAAATAACACCAAATTGGAAGTATTTTTTATTCATGAAATGAGTTGTAAATCAAAGTTACGATATTTTCAAATGTTAATTATTTAAACCTTTTTCACCCCTGATTTTTTATAGCATATATGTAACAATTGTTACAAATCAAACATTCATAACATGACATTTATCATAATATGAAGAGTTAATTCCAAATAAATTTACTCTCGTAAAACAATTAGAGTTATGACCACTTCAAGAAGAAAATTTATAAAAATTTCTGCCTTAGGTTTGGGAGGTTTGGCAGCCACTTCAGGTGCATTTAATATGTTTGGCATGAATCCTCTTTTAGACGCAGCGGTTAAGGAGAATATTGCCAAAAAATTTAAAAGATCTGCTACCTATTGCGAAGTGTGTTTTTGGAAATGTGCGGGGTGGGTTTATACAGATGAGGAAGGTGATATCAAAAAGATTATAGGCAACGAAGATGACACACATTGTAACGGAAGGCTTTGTCCAAGAGGAACCGGTGGTGTTGGTATGTATAGTGATGAAGATAGGCTTAAAACACCTTTAATTAGAACGACTATTGATGGTGAAGAAACTTTTAGAGAAGCAAGTTGGGAGGAGGCTCTTGATTTAATTGCTTCAAAATTTAAAGGAATAAAAGACAAGTATGGAGCAGAATCCTTTGCGTTGCTTAAACATGGATCTCCGGGAAGTCATTTAGAACATTTATTTAAGGCCTATGGATCAGATACCATTGCAGAACCTGCGTATGCACAATGTAGAGGTCCAAGAGAGACAGGATTTGGATTAACCTTTGGATCGTGGGTGGGATCTCCGGAACCAACAGATATTAGAGACACCAAATGTTTAGTGCTTATCGGTGCTCATATTGGCGAGAATATGCATAATTCTCAGGTTCAGGAAATGTCTGATGCCATTGATAATGGTGCAACAATTATTACAGTAGATCCAAGACTCTCGACTGCGGCCAGTAAATCTGAACATTGGTTAGCAATTAAACCGGCAACAGACATCGCTTTATTATTATCGTGGATGCATGTGCTGATTGAGGAAGGTTTGTACAATAAGAAATATGTTGAACAATATACTTATGGTTTTGATCAATTAAAAGCACATGTAAAACCTTTTACACCGGAGTGGGCGTATGGTATTACCACCATAAAACCAGATGAAATTAGAAAAACAGCCCGTATAATGGCTGCTGCTGCACCTTCCGTAATTGTTCATCCCGGAAGACACGTGACCTGGTATGGAGATGATTCACAAAGAGAACGCGCTATCGCAATGTTGAATGGGTTATTAGGTTCCTGGGGAAATAGGGGCGGATTTTATTTTAAAGAAAGTCTTAAAGTTCCCAAATATCCACATCCCGAATATCCGGAACCAAAATGGGGATGGGAAGAAATTGGAGAAAAATATCCATTTGCTCAAATGGGAATTACTTCTGAATTAGTAAAAGCAACCTTAGAAAGTGAAGATAATGAACATCCAATAAAAGCCTGGATGATTGCCGGAACTAATTTGATAAACACCCTCCCTCAACGAGAACAAACCATTGAAGCTATTAATGCCCTTGAATTCCTGGTGGTTATTGATACGATGCCAATGGAAATAACTGGATATGCCGATGTGGTTCTTCCTGAGTGTACTTATTTAGAACGCTATGATGGCATTAGATCTGCTACAAACAGAACACCATCAATTGCGGTCAGGGTTCCTGCTGTTAAACCAAAGTACGATTCCAAACCTGCCTGGTGGATAAGTAAACAAATAGGAGAGCGTATTGGTTTAGGTGAATATTTCGATTACAATGATTTTGAAGAAGTAATTGAATGGCAACTAAATCAATTAGGAACCTCTTTAGAGGAAATGAAAAAAATAGGTGTTAAGAATTTTGAAAGAACTTCCGGACCATTATTCTTAGAAGAAGGACAGGAGTATCAATTCTGGACGCCTAGTGGGAAAATAGAATTCTTCTCACAACAATTGGCAAATAAAGGATTTGATCCTATGCCGGTTTATACAAGGCATCCAGAGCCACCTCAAGGTTTTTACAGACTAAATTATGGAAGGTCTCCTATGCACACGTTTAGTAGAACCATTAATAACCCAAATTTAAGTGATTTAAAAGATGAAAATACACTTTGGGTAAATCCTAAAGTGGCCAGGATACTGGGTTTGAAAAAAAATCAGGAAGTCTGGTTGAAAAATCAGGATGATATTGTGTCTACATTTTCAATAAAAGTTAGAGTTACTGAAAGGACACGATGGGATTCTGTGTATATGTATCACGGTTTTGGACATAATAATAAAAAGCTCTCAAGAGCCTTTGGTAAAGGTATAAGTGATACCGAATTAATTTCAAAAACGGTCATAGATCCACTTATGGGTGGAACAGGACTTAGAGGCAATTTTGTTTCAATTTTAACCGAAAATCCACATAAAAATTCAGAGATATGAGATATGCAATGGTAATAGACACTTTAAAATGTGTTGGATGTAGCGATTGTGTGGTGGCGTGTCAAACAGAAAACGATGTGCCACATGGATATTGCAGAGACTGGATTACAGAAGCTGTAAGTGGATCATATCCAAATGTAGAGTTAGAACTGAGATCAGAAAGATGTAATCATTGTGATACTGCACCTTGTGTAAGATGCTGTCCTACCGGAGCAAGTCATATAGTTGATGGGGGTATTGTACTTGTAACCGCAGATGAATGTATTGGTTGTGGTGCCTGTATAGAGTCATGTCCCTATGACGCCCGTTATCAACATCCGGATGGTCATGTAGATAAATGTACCTTCTGTCATCACAGATTAGAAAAAGGACAGCTTCCTGCCTGTGTATCTGTATGCCCTACAAAGTGTATGTATTTTGGAGATTTAGATAATCCTAATAGCGAGGTTTCACAATTATTAAAAAATAGAAAGTACAAAACATTAGCTCCTGAGGCGGGAACTAATCCTCATGTATTTTATTTAACTTAACGTAGCAATATCATGCAAGAAGAATTATTTACAAGTGGGCGAAATATTCCTAATATAGATCCTTCATTAGAAGTATGGCATTGGCCAATTGCTCTCTATTTGTTTTTAGGTGGTTTAGCAGCAGGAATTTTATTTTTTGCAGCTTTATTTTATGTCCTGGGTAAGGATAAAGAGTATCCTGCGGCTGTGAAAATTAGCCTCTATTATTCCTCCAATAGCTTTATCACTGGGATTGCTGGCTTTAGTTTATGATTTAACCCATCCGCTTTATACCTGGCAGTTGTATACCACCTTCAGGATCGAATCTCCAATGTCCTGGGGTGCATGGGTTTTAATGATTGTGACACCCTTATCATTTCTTTGGACATTTAGTTATTATAGAGAAGCCTATACAAACGTGGAGTCCAGATTAAAACTATTTGAACGGTTTAAATTCCTATACAAATTTGAAAAGTTTGTTGTCAAAAACAGAATGAATATTGCCTATGCCTTGATTCCTTTATCAGTGATATTAGGGGTTTATACCGGTATTTTATTATCAGCCTTTAATGCAAGACCTCTTTGGAATAATGCGATTTTGGGGCCCTTATTTTTAACCTCCGGGCTTTCTACAGGAGCTGCGGCAATCATCATTTTATCTAAAAGTGTAAAGGAAGAACATTTATTCGGGAAGATAGATCTGGGGTTGATCATTGTTGAGCTGGCTTTGATCGTCCACATGATTATGGGTTATTATGCAGGTTCTCAAGTGCAACTTGAAGCTATGGAATTACTGGTAGGAGGCGAATTCACTTTAATGTTCTTTGGGTTTGTTGTCCTGCTTGGTTTGTTAGTACCAGCAGTATTGGAATCAATAGAACTTATAGGTTATAAAGTACCCGTTATAGTACCGGCAATACTGGTAATTATTGGGGGACTCGTTTTTAGATTTGTAATGATAGAAGCTGGTCAATTAACACGATATCTATATTAAATTATATAATTATGAAAACAAAAAACAAAATAAATAGGCACGTGTACTGGAATCCATATTTTGGTGGGTTTTTGTTGGGGCTTATAATAATTGCCACTTTTTTTCTAACAGGAAGAGGTTTAGGAGCAAGTGGTGCTATGAAAAGTAGTGTGGTGGCTATTGTGGATGGAGTTTCCCATTCACATGCTGAAAACAATGCTTATTATAGTATGTTTTTAAGTGATGATGATACACCAATGAATACCTGGTTGGTTTTTGAAGCACTGGGTGTTTTAATAGGGGCTTTTATATCCGGTGCATTAGCTGGTAGAATAAGGTGGCGCGTGCAGCATTCTCCAAAAATAACAAGTAAAAGAAGACTGGCTTTTGCTCTGGGTGGCGGATTACTGTTTGGACTGGGAGCTCAAATAGCTCGCGGATGTACTAGTGGTGCTGCTTTAAGCGGTATGGCGGTACTGTCCGTAGGTGGTTTTATAACTATGCTGGCTATTTTTGGCTCAGCTTATGCCGCGGCCTATTTCTTCAGAAAAAATTGGATTTAATTAATTAAAAAGATAAAATTATGGGACCTGTAATTCCTAACGGTATAATTCCTATTGAATGGGATAGTATCATTGCCATCTTCATTGGTATTTGTTTCGGATTTGTTTTGGAATCTTCTGGATTTTCTTCATCCAGGAAATTGGCAGGCGTATTTTACGGCTATGATTTTGCAGTGTTAAAAGTATTTTTCACAGCAGCCGTAGTTTCTGTTATTGGTGTTTATTACCTGGATTATCTAGGCTATTTAGATATTACTCAACTATATGTGCACCCAACATTTTTATGGGGAGCGATCATTGGTGGCGTTATCATGGGTGTTGGTTTTGTTGCGGGAGGATTTTGCCCCGGAACCAGTTTGTGTGCTGTAGCCATTGGTAAGCTGGATGCCTGGGTGTATGTAGGAGGAATTATGATAGGCGTACTGGTGTTTTCTGAATTGTACAGCTTCTTTGAACCCATTTACACCGGTTATTTCATGGGAAATATTACTTTAATGGACACTTTTGGGTGGAATCCGTATTGGGTCATATTTATTTTCTCCCTTGTAGCTATTGTTGCTTTTGCCCTGGCTGATGTGGTAAGAAAAAGAGTTAAAAAAGTATTTTACTAATTAAAGAACAATACGATGGTTAAAAAAAAGGTAGCAAAGTTTTTATCGTTTAGATATAAAATTTTGGCATTGATCCTCATTATACTGGCGGGAGGATTGGTTTTGTTGCCAAAATCCCCAAAGCAGGAGGGAATAGAAGTAGAACAACTACTTAGTAATGTTCTTAGTCAGGAAAGATATATTTCTACAGATCAAATTGCCCATAAGATTATAAGTCGGGACCCGTCATTCATTTTGGTTGATGTGAGGGATGCTGAAAACTATAACAACTATTCGCTTCCTAATGCCCTTAATATTCCTTTTGCAAATTTATTGGATGAAGACTATGAAGCTTATTTAAACCAAACTCAATTTGATGTTATATTCTATTCAAATGATAATTTTTATGCTGACCAGGCTTGGGTATTGTGTAACCGATTGGGGTATAAAAATCTTCGTGTTTTAAATGGAGGCATGAATAAGTGGTACACAACAATTATCAATCCCACAGTGCCAGAAGAAAAAATGGCTGCTGAAGATTTTGAATTGTATTCTACCAGAAAAGCTGCGAGTATGTATTTCGGGGTTATGTATCCAGATCAGGGTATGGCTGAAGATGCGGAAGTTCCAAAGCCTGCTCCAAAAAAAATAATTACGGTTAAAAAGAAAAAGAAAAAACCAGTAGAAGGTGGTTGCTGATTTTTAAAATGTTATAAGCACTTTTATTATGAAAGAATTAGAAAAAGTTAAACGAATATCAATTGCCTCCACACTTTTTATTTTGGCGGTACTAATAGGAGTTCTCACTTATCAACGCCCCGAAAATACCTATGCTGTTAATACTAAAACTACCCTGGAAAATTTAACGACTGATGATTATATTATATCCATCGATAACATAAATAGTCCCGACATTGCTTTAGTAGATATAAGAAGTCCATATGAATTTGAGAAAGGGCATTTGGAAAATGCGATCAATATTTCTACTCCGGAAATTTTAAAAGAAGAAAACAAGGAAATTTTGGAGGAATTGAAGGATTCAGATAAAGTAACGGTTTTATATGGAAAAGACATAGAGGAGGCAAACATTCCTTTCCTTTTATTATATCAATTAGGCTATGATAACCTAAAATTGTTAAGCATAAAGAACACGTACTTGCAAAATAAATTAATTACGCAACCAGGGGATATAGAAAAACCTATAGCAAATGTTCAAAATTTTATAGATGAATCGGTTAAAAACGCGAATAAAGAAGTAGAGATAGAGCCTCAAATATCTGTGGCAAAGAAAGTTATTACGGTTAAAAAGAAAAAGAAAAAACCAGTAGAAGGTGGTTGTTAGATCTTTATAAAATAAAAAAGCCGACAATGAAGTCGGCTTGATTTTTATAAAGATCTATTAGATTATTTCTCTGTATATCCAAATCTCTGTCCGGCAACTGATACCCCAACCATAGCTCCTGCTTTTGGCATAGTAGCTACAGCAATACCATCTTGAAATTTGATAGTTTTAGATTTACCTTTTTCAATAATAACAGCGGTTGCATTTCCAGATAATTCATATTCCCCATCTTTAAAATCATTTAAATCTTCCTGAGTTTCGAAGAATAGAACTTCCCTGTAAGCTTCTCCACCTACCTGAAGTCCAACATCAACCTGCTTTAAATTGGAATATCCTATCATCGTACCATTTTGGTAAACTACCCCATTTCCTGAAGCTCCTCCAATAATATAAGCACCTTTACCTACGTTTGGAAAGATTGCATAACCCGCAGAGCTATTAAATAGTTCCTGGATATTAGCATCTGCCTGTACCATTGCAGCTTTCGCTTTTGTCGCATCTGTCATTAGATCGTCAGCAGTTCCATTTTTACCTGGTCCACAACTGGTAAATGTTACAAATAATAACAATAAACCTACTATACTTAAATTCTTGAAATTTTTCATAATGATTACTTTTTTTGGTTAGGCTAATGTATGGGAAGGAATAATTATAGTCTGTTAACCCTAAGTTATTTAATAAGACTTTAAATGCTTTTGCAAAAGAATGTTAATTCCTGTTAGCTCCAATTCGCAGGATATAGAATTCTTTTCGGTATTTAAATTAGGAAGTGATTTAATAGAAATTAAAAATCAGTGGGGCTACTAAGAGTGGAAAATAAGTAGGGAAGTAATTATTATATAAATTATTTCTTTCGGAATCTATAAAGAAGGAAACTTAATCCAGTGGCTTTTTGTTAAGCAATATCAATAACACCCCCTGTTAAACAACTGGCAATTAGCTGTGCCGTATTACTACAATCACTTTTTTGGAGAATATTCTTACGGTGGGTCTTTACGGTATGGGGTGAAATATGCAGATTGCTTGCTATCTCTTTGGCGTTGGATCCCTTTGCCAGTTCTTCTATTATCTCCTTTTCTCTTTTAGAAAACAGTTCAGAAAAATTGTTTTGTTCCTTGCCTTTTTGTTGGTCAAATTTTCCGTTTTCAATAGATAAATTGTAATAGGATTCTCCTGCTTTTGAGTTTACAAATGAGATAGTATTTATGCTGGTTACTTTTAAATGAGATATATCGGAATGAACACTAAACACATGTTCAAAAAAACCATTTGATCCAACCGATAACGCGGTTGCCTGATGGAGCATAGTTCTTACATTTCCTTTAAAATCTCTAAGTTGATAGGTATAGATCACTTTATAATCCATAATTTCCTCAGGCTTTAGATAATTTAAAAAAAAGTCCTTAATCACTTTTTCTTTTAACTGTAACGCTTCTATTTCTGTCGGGAGTGCCAGGGCTAACAAATCATTCATACTAATTAATTCAGGTTTCTTCCCAATAAAGTTTTGTACAGAAATGGAAATATGATCTATTTCTAGATTATGCATATTCATGACATAATAGAAAGATCTTCCTGGAGCAAATAGATTTGCTATCTGTTTAAATTGTTCTGAGGTATTGTAAGCCTTATAATCTTTAATATTCTTCGAATATTCAGATTTCCAGTAGTTGGAAATCTTATCGAATTCATTATTCATCCTTCCAGGTTTGGTATCGAGGTGAAATATAAAAAAATATCCAGGTTATTTATGAAATATTCTAATTTTATATGTTAAAATGATAAACTTAATCGAATTTTCTATAAGATCTCTTATCGTTTATAGGAGGCGAAACTATTTATTTCCTTTTTATAAGAAGGCCGTACCTATTGCTCATCCTGTTCTTTTAAAAATGTAAGCAGAGTTTTATTAAAGTATACCGGATTGTCCTCATGCATTATATGGGAGGCATGGGGGATTGTTTTTTGTTGGGAAGAAGACAGCAGCTCATCCAGTTCAGCCAGTAAATAATGCCACAATTCTTTACTGTTCTCACCCCGGAGGAGCAAAGTCGGGATCTGTATGTTTTTTATTTGTTCTTTGTCCAAAGGCAGAAATCCTGACCCAAGCAGTTCTGATTTTATAAGATTTCCCCGTGCCTGTTTAAGTCTTTCTTCCGATAAATTCTCATAGGTCCTTATCCCCAGAACAGCTTTCCCGAAAGTCTCCAATGCTCTGTTATAATCCTCACTTTTAAATGCTTTCGTGGCAGGACCGATACCTTTAACTCCAAATTTCATTATGGCTAATACTAATTTTGGTTTTGAAAATAGAAGCTTTAGTATTTCCAGTGGCTTTGGTGAATTACTAATATTTAAGCGAATTGCAGGGGGCTCCGCCAAAGTAAGACTTTTAATAGTTTTGGGACTTTGAATAGCCAGCAGTAGACCAAGTAAAGCGCCATATGAATGACCTACAAGATGAACAGGCTGGTCACTAAAAAGTTTGATGAATTTCTCAAGATCATCCAGGTGCTGTTGCATGGAATAATCTTGTTTGGGAAGTATCTTTTTATTCGGTAAGTGATAGCGCCGGCTAAAGGCCAGGGTTTTATAATGTTTTCCAAATTCTTTTATTTGTCCGTCCCAGGTTCGATAGTCACTGGCGGAACCATGAACAAATACCACAATATTATCGTGATTACCAATTTCATTATACCTGAATTCGTAGTTATTAATATTTGCAAGTGACATTGTAGAACTATTTCAGCCTTATAAATCAAGCCTTTATATTAGTCGATTCTAAATTAGGATACGATCAATTTTTATGAGTAAAAATAAGTGTGTGGAATTAGGGTACAGACCTGTCGTAGTTATCCCGGTGCAGGGTGGGAGGTAGACATGCTTTCCTGCGTAAGGTAAATATTTTTTCTGAAACTAAGGTCACAAAGTTTTTTGAGCTGACCGAAATTCCCGTCGGTAAGCTTGCATAGACCTGACGAAAAGAAGATAAAACCCAGTAAAAATCGGATAATTAAGATGGTAAAATCTGAAACTTTTATAAACGACTTTATTTTATAACGATTCTTACAGAATTATGTAACAGAAGTAAAATCAAAGCAGGGGATTTTTCCCCTTTTTCATCTTTTTTTTGCATAGACATTTGATTATTAATAATTTAAAAGGAATCTTCCATTTTCCTAAAAATCTAATATGCATTCAATAGCGAAACAATTCTAATAACAAAAAATAAAGATCATGAAGAAATTGACAATTTTCTTATCGCTGTTTTCCTTGATGCAGCTTAACACGGAAGCACAGGAAAACAGTAAAAAGTTTGAAGAGAACAGCAGCAGTATAGAAAACATAGTTTCTTCTATTTATGAAGTGGTTTCAGGGGAAAAGGGGGAGAAACGAAACTGGGAATTGATGAGGACAATTTTTCATCCTGAAGCAAGGCTTATGTTGAATTATACAAATAAGGAAGGTGAACACGGGATCTATTCTTACTCTGTGGAAGACTATATTTCCACGTTTGGAGAGGGTCTAAAGCAAAGTGATCTTTATGAAAAGGATGTGAAAAATGAGATAGATATATTCGGAAATATGGCCCAGGTCTTTAGTACCTATAAAACCTATAGAAGTAAAAGTGATGAGCAGCCATTTAAAAAAGGGGTAGCAAGCATTCAGCTTTATAATGACGGAAATCGATGGTGGGTGCTGACCATGTACTGGAAGAATGAGAGCGAAAAGGAGAAGGTCCCTGAAAAATATTTACCAAACAGCAAGTAGCTATTGGGGAATTAAATAATAGAAACAAAAAAGCCCTGCAGAATTACCTGCAGAGCTTAATCACCTGTATTAACAGGATCCGACCAAAGAGAGATTATAATTTCTTTTCCCAGTATTGCGGGGCCGTGTTTTCGCTTTCCTGGTTCCAGTACTCCGGGGTGACTTTGTGCCCATCGAAAGTCTTCAGCTTGCGTTCGTAAACTGCTACCACTGGGTTAAACGTTATATCGGTAACTCCTACGGTATAAAGCTGGGGTTCTTCCTCACTTTTACGTTTTTCCTCGTCCACAATTACTTCGAAGCCATTGTGCTCAAGGAGGCGTACCAGAAAATTCTTTCGGTTTTCATCGATCTTCTTTTCGATGAAGCTTACGCGGGTTTCACCTATACTGCCAAATGTATGTTTGCCTTCAAGTGCCATAATTTTTTAATTAAAGATCCCACTTAACTTATAAATGTAATCGTATAGCGGACTGTATAAACCAAGGGCCAGGATACCTGCCACGGTTAACAAAAGTCCTATTCTCATATAGATTTTATTCTTAAAAAAGGGTATCGGATCGTCTCCCATCCTAACGAACATTGCCCTGATCACTAAAAGATAATAGTAAAGAGAGATTGTGACGTTCACTACTGCAAGGAATACCAGTAAATAATATCCCTGACTTGCCGCGGCGGTAAAGAGGAAAAATTTTCCGAAGAAACCTGCTACCGGCGGAATTCCGGCCAGGGAGAATAAAGCCAGCATCATCACCAGGCTGAGTTTGGGATTGGTTCTGTAAAGACCTTCATAATCCTTCATGTTTTCCCGTCCTGTCTGCAGTGAAATTGCCTGAACCACTCCAAAGGCCGCCAGGTTAGAGAAGATATAAATGGTCACAAAATAAACAACCGTGGCTGTTCCTAACTGTGTTCCGGTAATCAATCCTAATAAAATAAAACCGGCCTGTGCAATTGAGGAGAAGGCGAGGAAGCGTTTCATATTTTGTTGGCGAAGGGCAAAAAGGTTCCCTGTGAACATAGTTGCCAGCGCCAGTACATAAATAAGCTTTTCCCAGACTTCCATAAGTGGTTTCAAAACACTGAATAATAATATCATTAAAATAAATACCGCGGCTCCTTTTGAAATTACCGAAAGGTAGGAGGCAATACTTATTGGAGCTCCTTCATATACATCGGCAGTCCAGAAATGGAAGGGGACTAGTGAGATCTTAAAGGCAAGGCCTGCGAAGAACAAAATGAATCCCAGCAGCGTAAGCTGGTCCATACTGATATTCAAAATGATGTCATCAAAATAGATAGAACCGGCAGTGGCGTATAACATTGAGATCCCAAACAGTGAAACTCCCGAAGCCAAAGCCGCGGAAAGTATCAATTTAACTCCAGCCTCGCTGGACTTTCTTTTCATAACTTCAAAAGCGGCAAGAGCGGCTACAGGAAGCGTAGAAAGTTCCAGGCCAATAAAGAACATTAAGAAGTCTCCGGCCGAGATCATAAAATACATTCCGAATAAAGAAGCGAAAAGAAGGATAAAGAATTCAGTACCGCGATCGTTGCTTGTCATTTTATCCTTCACCCAGTCAGCAGACTGCAGTAGAAGGATCAAAACGCCCAAATTAAGCACATTCTTGAAGAAATGAATAAGCTCGTTACTTCTAAACATTCCCCCAAAGAGTTTGCTTTCAGCAAGCGGGAAAAAGCCGGAAAGCGTATGTATTCCGAATAGAATAAGTGCCAGGGAAACCACACGACTCTTTTTCTTTGCCGGAATGATTATTTCGGCTATTAAAAGAATCAGTATTATAGCGAGCAGTGTTAGCTCATGGCGCATCAGGAAAAAACTATTAAGGTCCATCGCAATTCTTTTTAAAAGTTATAAAACGCCCCGAATAAATGGTTCGAGACTTTCCATGATCATATTGCTTATCCATAGCGGAGCTACGCCGATCCCTACTATCGGGATCAGCAGAAGAAATACTCCCGCTTTTTCATACCAGGTTGCTTTTGGTAAGTTTAGATAGGCGTTGTTTTTAACCGGCCCCATCAGCATGATTCCTACTACACGAAGCACATAGACCGCCGTAACTACAATCGCCGAAACGGAAACAACAGTTAGGATTCGATGGAACATATCGTCGTGCAGGAAGGCACCCATAAAGATGTTCATTTCAGCTACAAATCCACTGAAACCGGGAAGGCCTAAAAGTGCAAGTCCTGTGATCACATAAATGGCCGATATGAAAGGAATTACCTTAAGCAGGCCACCCAGTTTGGTAATATCCCTGGTATTGGTTCGACTATAGATCATCCCGATAAGGGCAAAGAACAGGGCAGTCATAAATCCGTGAGACAGCGACTGTAAAATGGCACCATTCCAGGCGGTCTTATTCAACATTAACAGGGCGAAACTCACCATTCCAAGGTGACTTACCGAAGCATAGGCGTTGATATATTTTAAGTCGGTTTGTCGGAGGGCGGCAAATGCGCCGTAGATCACGCCTGTAGCCGATAGTATTATAAAGAACCAGGACCATTCCAGAGCACCTGCAGGTAAAAGATACATGGCTACCCTGAAAATTCCGTAACCTCCAAGCTTCATCAGAACCCCGGCGTGTAGCATCGATACTGCAGTAGGGGCAGAGGCATGCCCATCAGGCGACCAGGTATGAAAAGGGAAAAGAGCTCCTAAGACCGCAAAGCCAATAAAGGTCATTGGGAAAAAGAGTTTCTGAGCTTCAAATGGAATATTCACTTTCGCGATCTCCAGGATATTAAAGGTCAGCGCTCCGCCATCGGCATTAGAATTAAAATAGATGCCCAGGATCCCCACCAGTAAAACGGCTGAAGCACCCATTAGCATCAGGGTTAGTTTCATAGCCGAATATTCCTTGGGTCCGGAACCCCAGATTCCGATGAGTAGATACATGGGAATAACCGCGATCTCATAGAACACAAACATGGTGAACAGGTCTATCGAAATAAAGAATCCGTACACTCCAGTAGAAAGTACGATGAGCGAAACGAAAAATTCCCTGGGGAGGTCTTCCATCATCCAGGAAATGAAAACTCCTGCAAGAACCACTATAGAGGTTAATGTGATTAAAGCCACTGAAATTCCATCCACTCCAACGCTATAATGAATGTTTAACTGCTCAAACCAGGTAAGATCCCGGGTGAAAAGCATGATCGAATCGTTCACAGCTCTTTCCCTGGTATAGGCAAAGATGAGGTTTATTGCCATTCCCAGTTGAATGATCCCTCCGCTCATGGCGATAATACGAGCCTGCTTCAAACCTTTTGAAAAGACCAGGGCCAAGATGACCAGGACGGGAACTATTACGAAAAGTGATAAAATGTCCATAATACTAATTAGTTAGTCCATACATAAATAAATACAAAGGCGATGATCACTGCTCCGGCTATAAAACCAAAGGCATAATCCTGTACTTTTCCCGATTGCATGCCTTTGATCTTTCGGGAGATCAGCACCGTTTTATTTCCAATTCCTTCCATAGTGGCATCCACAAATTTCTTGTCGAAATATGCGATTGGCGCCGCTACGTTTTTAAAGAAAACTTTACGGGCCATGAAAAGGTAGACTTCATCGAAGTAAAATTTTTGGCTGGTCCACTTGTAGAATACCCCGAATGCATTGGCGAATCTTGTAGCGAGGTCATTTTCTTTTTTGTAAAATATCCAGGCCAGAATAATTCCAATAAGACCCACACTTACTGCAATAGCTGCAAGCGGAAGATTTAAATGAGATTCAAATCCTACCTTATCGGCAGCAACCAGTTCGCTAAAAGGGACAAAACCGCCAATTAATGTCAGGAACGCAAGGATCATTAGAGGAATGGTCATAGATAATGGCGATTCGTGGGGGGCATGCTCATATTTCTTTTCTTTTCCCCAGAAGATCCCAAAATAGATCCGGAACATATAGAAGGCGGTGAGTCCCGCAACAAAAACTTCAATTAAATAAATAAACTGACTATTTTCATAAGCTGCCAGTAAGAGTTCATCTTTACTCCAGAAACCGGCCAAAGGCGGTACTCCCGAGATCGCCAATGCAGCTATAAGGAAGGTGATATTAGTAACTGGCATATATTTTCTTAGTCCGCCCATATCTTTTAGGTAGTTGCTCTGAACAGCGTGGATCACCGAACCAGCTCCCAGGAATAAAAGGGCTTTAAACATGGCATGAGTGAAAAGGTGGAACATCGAAGCCATAAAACCTACTCCTTCGTGTCCATCGAAACCCGAGACACCTAGCGCCATCATCATATACCCCAGTTGTGACATTGTAGAGAAGGCTAGCACCCGTTTGATATCGGTTTGGGTTATGGCAATAACCGCTGCAAAAATCGAGGAGAATGCACCCACATAGGCGACGATCTTTAGTGCAAAACCATCTTCCACCAGATAATACATTGGGAATAGTCTTGCCACAAGATAGACACCTGCTACTACCATCGTAGCGGCGTGGATTAAGGCCGAAACAGGGGTTGGGCCTTCCATCGCATCGGGAAGCCAGATATGTAGTGGAAACATAGCCGACTTTCCTGCACCTCCTATAAACATTAGGATTAGCGCCCAGGTGATCACCGAAAGTCCCATAAAGGAAGTGGAAGCCCAATTAAGGATTACAGCTCCTTCAGGATTTGTAAGTTCCTGGAAATCGAAGGTGCCTGTATAATAACCCATTATAAATATTCCGATAAGGAAGCCAAAATCGGCAAAACGGGTGACAATAAATGCTTTTTTTGCGGCCGCTATGGCTGAAGTTTTCGTATAATAATAACCTATCAGTAAAAAGGAGGAAACCCCTACCAGCTCCCAGAAAATATAGATCTGGAAGAGATTGGTAGCTAATACGAGTCCGAACATCGAAAAACTGAAGAGTGAAAGATAGGCGAAGAATCGGGTATAACCTTCATCCCCCTTCATATATCCGCGACTATAAATATTCACCATTAGAGAAACTGTAGAAACCACCACCAGCATCATTACCGAGATCGGGTCTACGAGGTAGCCCATATCTATGTGAAGAGTCTCGGTGAAATGTATCCAAACGATCTTATCTACAAAGGTTTGATAGATTCCGTCAACCTTTCCACTTACAAAGAAATACTGAAAAGCCGTGTAATAAGAGAGTATGGCTGAAATGGCCAGACCGGCTACTCCTGCATAACCCGAGACAGCAGGTTTTATTTTTTGGTTGAAAATTCCCAGTATCAGAAATACGGCCAGGGGAATTAAAGGAATCAGGAGAATATAGCTGAGGTTCATAATTTCCAGAATTTAGTACTTCATTACTTCAGTGTCTTTCACTTCCACAGAGCTCACCTGCCTGTAAAGGTTGATGATAATTGCCACCGCCAGGGCGGTTTCAGCTGCTGCTACGGTGATGATAAAAATTGAATAGACCACTCCCTGCAAAACATCTGGGAAGAGGTATTTATTTATGATCACGAAATTAAGAACCGAGGCATTTAGGATCAGTTCTACCGATATAAGCATCGATATGAGATTTTTTCGTGTGATAAACCCGTAGATCCCAATAAAGAAAAGGATCGAAGTGAGGGTGAGAATTTCGGTTATGCTAACTCCTGGGATCATATCTTTTTTGATTTGATAATTATTTAAATCTTATTATTGGGTTTCTACCGTAGCTTTTTCTTCAAGAATTTTTTTTAACTCTATTTCCTGTTCCCTCTGAAGGATCACTTCTTTTTCCGTTTCAGGAATTTTATGATCTGGTCTGGTCTCGCTATTCTTTCCTCCTTTTGCAATTACAATCGCTCCAATCATCACGGCCAGCAAGAGTACACTTATCACCTCGAAGGGAAGGATAAATCCGCCCGGCCCAAAATCCAGGAGCTTTTCCCCTATTTGGGCTGTGGTGGTGGTTACCGCTTTTCCAGATACCTTAAAAGGATAGGAATAAATAGTGCTCAAGAAAAGCCCAAGTCCTGCAATGCAAAGGATCGCAGTGAGAATTTGTCTTTCTCTTGTTGGCGACTTCCAGTTCCATCTCTATATGATGTACCAGTAAAACCGAGAAAATGATTAACACAACCACCCCGCCTGCATATACTGTTAGCTGGATCGCGGCAAGAAAATTATAATCGGCCAGGAAATACATACCGGCAATTCCAATGAGTACAAATAGCAGGTAAACCACAGATCGTAACATTTTCCGGCTGCTTACCGAAGCGATAGCGAAAATGACCATGATAGCTGCAAGGAGATAAAAAATGATTTTTTCCATAATCTTAATCTTCTACGCCGGCCCTAACATTTGAGCCTGGTTTATTTAATACTTCTGGTTAACTGAGTTCTGTCATAGACCGAATTCTCAAAATTCTGTGCCCATTTAATGGCATCATTAGGACAGGCATCAATGCATAGTCCGCATTGGGTACACATCCCAAAATGGTAAATGTGCTTGTCTATTACCTTTTTCTTTTTACCGGTTTCTTCATCGATTATCCGGTCCCAGATGATCTCTATGCTGCCATTAGGGCAGGCGATCTCACATTTTTGACAACCGGTACAGCTGTGTTCATTATTTTCGTCATGGGGCATTACCACTTCTCCTCTAAAGCGATCAAACATTTTAAGTGTCGTCACGGTTTTCGGGATATTTCTGGGTGATGGCCCCTTTTCGGGAATGCAGAAAGTATTTTCCGGTGACCTTCATCCCGGTGAGCAGGGTCTTTATGCCATTATATATTTCTGAAAAATAACTCATAATCCTAAAGTTGAAGGGTTAGACCCAGCCATACGATCAGGGCCATCAACACTATATTTCCCAGGTTAATGGGTAGCAGGTATTTCCATTCGAGTGTTAGCAGCTGATCTACTCTAAGTCTCGGAAAAGTCCAGCGAAACCACATCATCAGGAATACCAGCACAAAGGTTTTTAGCAGGAACCAGAATACACCCAGCCAGGGAATAGATTCTGTGATTCTAAAAGGCGATAACCATCCGCCAAAGAATACCGTTGTGGCAATGGCTGCGATAATGAACATATTGATGAATTCTGCCAGGAAGAAATAAGCGAATTTCATCCCGGAATATTCGGTGTGAAAGCCGGCACCGAGTTCAGACTCTGCTTCAACCATATCAAAGGGAGCACGATTTGTTTCTGCAGTTCCGGCTATCATATATATCATAAAGGCGATCATGGCAGGAAAATGTCCCTGCAGGATTAGCCAGCCATTTTTTTGTACTTCTATGATCTCTGAAAGCTGAAGACTTCCCGTAATTAACACCATAGTCAATAGCGAAAGTCCTATGGAAAGTTCATAGCTGATAGTTTGTACTCCGCTTCGCATGGCACCTATCAGAGAATATTTATTATTACTGCTCCATCCTCCCAGAAGAATTCCAATTACCCCTATTGACGAAATGGCGATAAGAAAGAATATCCCGATATTGAGATCATAAGCCTGTAGATTTTCGGTAAAGGGAAAGATACCCAGATGCCATCAGGGAGGTGATAATCACAAAATAAGGAGCAAGGTTATAGAGGAATTTATCGGCTTTATCCGTGCCGGTAAGTTCTTTAGATAGTAGTTTAAGGGCATCTGCCATGGTTTGCAGCGTTCCCTGGAAACCAACGCGGTTTGGCCCGATCCTTAACTGGAACCAGGCAGCAACCCTTCTCTCCAGTAATACGAGATATAGACCCAGTACGGCAAAAAGAGTCAGGTAGGTAATAGCGATCAAGACCATTTGTGTAAGCCCTGCTAATTTCGGCAGGGATAAGGCCCAGGAATGTGTCATGTATGATTAAGAATATATTCATTTTCTAATATTTAACGGTCAATATCCGGTACAACAATATCTATGGTAGCCATGGTAGCTACCAGGTCTCCTATCTTTCCGCCAACCGTAATATGATTTAGCAGCGAAAGATTGGAAAGCCCCGGAGAGCGAAACTTTACCGGTAGGGGTTTTTGGTTCCTGTACTAATAATATAGACTCCAAGTTCTCCTCTGGCGGTTTCCACTTTTTGGTAATATTCTCCTTTAGGAAGCTTGATCACAGCATTAGTAGCAACTTTGTGGTCACCTTCCGGAATATTATCAATAAGCTGTTCTATGATCGAGATAGATTCCCACATTTCCTGGATCCTTACCAGGTAACGGGCATAAGAATCCCCATCGGTATGTAAAGCTTCATTGAAAGTCACCCGATCCAGAGCACTATAAGGATGGTGTTTTCTAACATCACAGGAATACCCGGAAGCTCTGGCAACAGGACCCGATGCGCCATATGAAATAGCATCTTCTTTTGATAAAACACCTACACCTTTAGTTCGTTTTTGAAAGATCACATTTCCTGTCAAGAGACGGTCATATTCGGGTATTTTTGTTTTAAAATGAGCGATAAAATCTTTAACCCTTTTCACGAAATTTGGATGAATATCATTCATGAGTCCGCCAGGAATATTATAGTTCATGGTGAGCCTTGCTCCGCAGGTTTCCTCAAAGATGTCGTTGATCATTTCGCGATCTCTGAAACCATAGAAATAGGAGGTAAGTGCTCCTACATCCATTCCCATCACTCCCCACCAGAGACAGTGCGAGGAAAGCCTTGTTAGTTCGTCAAGTATGGTTCTTATGACCTTCACTCTTTCTGGTACTTCCAGCTCAAGTGCATTTTCCACTGTAAGACAGACTGCCTCATTATTGATATGGGAAGAGAGATAATCCATCCTGTCGGTGAGATGTACGATTTGCTGATAACTATCGCTTTCGCACATTTTTTCTATGGAACGGTGAATATAGCCAAGATCGGGTTCCACCTTTTTGATAATTTCTCCGTCTATGGTCAATAAAAGCCGAAGTACACCATGGGTTGCAGGGTGCTGAGGTCCCATATTGATGAAGTATTCTTCAGATTTAAAGTTGTTATTTATTGTTGCGGTTTCCATAACTTCCTATTTAACAACCATGTTTTTTTCATCAGTGAAATCCTTCCGAAGCGGATAGCCTTCAAAATCCTCATATAGGAAGAGCCGCTTTAAATTGGGATGGTTTTTAAACCTGATTCCGAAGAAATCGAATGCTTCACGCTCATGAAAATTGGCGGTTACCCAGATATCCTGTACCGATTCAATCTCGGGATTTTCCCGATCTTCAATTTTTGAACGTACCACCATGATATGCCTGTGATCTGTAGACTCCAGATGATAGACTACTTCCAGTTCTTTACCCCAATCCACCCCGGTAAGACAGAAAAGATAGTCAAAACTTGTATTACGGTTTAGTTTAAGGTAATACATCAAGCTCATGCAGATAATCCTTGTGTATGCTGATATTGAGGATATTGATTGCCTTCTTCGGTAAATTCCAGTTTCACTGCGGCGGGATCGTTGAACCAGCCGGTAATGAGGTCTTTAAGTTCTTGATTGGTCATGACTTTTAATTTTAAAGTCCTTCATCAAAACCATCCACAGGATTTTTCTTTTTAAGCCTGCGTTCAGTCTTTATTTTTTTCTGAAGCATCAGCATTCCCTCCAAAAGGGCCTCGGGCCTTGGAGGACAACCTGGTACGTATACATCTACTGGGATCACATGATCGGCACCTTTTACAACCGAATAAGAGTTGTAGAAGAAGGGTCCGCCGGATATGGCGCAGGCCCCCATGGCGATCACGTATTTTGGCTCGGCCATCTGATCGTAAAGTCTCCGAAGAACCGGTGCCATTTTAGTAGTAATAGTTCCTGCAATGATAATAAGGTCGGCCTGCCTTGGGGATGGCCGGGCAACCTCAAAACCAAAACGTGAATAATCGTGACGGGCGGCGCCGGTTTGCATCATTTCTATAGCGCAGCAACTGGTACCAAAGTATAGTGACCAGAGCGAATTGGCACGCCCCCAGTTAATTATCTTATCTAGAGAAGTAACCAGAATGTTTCCACCATTTCCTGCGGGGATTACTTCGCCCGGAAAATCCTTCGGGATCTTGTTATTATTGACAGCTATTCCCATTTTAAAGCTCCTTTTTTCCACGCATAAGCCAGACCTAATCCAAGGATTAGCAGGAAGATGAGAATTTCAATAAAAGCAGTGCCGCCAATTTTTTGAAAGACAACCGCCCAGGGTATTAAAAATGCTACTTCCACATCAAAAACAAGAAATAATATCGTAAACAGGTAATAACCCACCTTGAACTGGACCCAGGTGGGCCCGATGGTTTTCATACCGCTTTCGTAAGGTTCCTTTTTTTGAGGATTATCTGATTTTGGGGAGATTAATTTTGAAATAAAATTCGCGCCGGCGATTAAAATCACACCGGCAAGAAAGAATACTATGATGGCTTCTGAACCCATTTTTTCAGTCTTTAATTGCGTATTAAATTTAGCAGTATTCAGGCAGGCGGAAACTGATCAAAATCAGTTATTCCCTATTTTACCTCATAAGTTTCGCCTGCGAAAAAGAGATCGTCTGTGCAATGGAAAGAAGATGTGGATTTGATCTCTTCGGTAAGTGCATTTTCTCTTTCTTCCAGGGTTACATCATCAAAACTTCTAATGATTCCAGTCACCATAGGATATTCTAAGCGAATAAGCATCTGGTGAAGGGTTGGATCTTCTTCTTTGGCATCGTGAACGAGGATATCTTCTTCTGTGATCCCGTTTTCACCAATGATGACTACTTCGAGTTTAAGACCTTTAAGAATCAGTCCTTTATTGCGGTCTTTTCCGAAGATCATAGGCTTGCCGTTTTCTAAAAATAACTGTTTGTCTTCCCGCACGGTTTTATCTGTATATTTAAGATAACAGCCGTCATTAAAGATCACACAGTTCTGCATGACTTCTACCAGAGAAGTACCTTTGAACTTTTGGGCTTCCACGAAGGTTTGGGTCATTTCTTTTGGTGTATTTCCAGAGATCCTGGCGAAGAATCTGCCATGGGCACCAATTGCCAGTTCTCCCGGGGAGAAAGGTGGCTGAGTGTTTCCGTAAGGGGAAGATTTTGTTTTTTGACCTACCAGCGATGTTGGTGAGAATTGTCCTTTAGTAAGACCATAGATCTCATTGTTGAAAAGAATGATATTAAGGTCAATATTTCTTCTTAAAACATGTATAAAATGGTTTCCACCAATGGCCATGCTATCACCGTCACCGGTGATCACCCAAACGCTAAGATCAGGATTTGCCAGTTTTACTCCTGAAGCAATTGCAGGAGCCCGGCCGTGGATCCCATGCATTCCATAGGTTCCCATATAGTAAGGAAACCGGGAGGAACAGCCTATCCCGGAAATGAATACCACGTCCTCTTTTTTTACGTCCATCTCGGGTAAGGCCTTTTGAACGGAGCGGAGGATCACATAATCATCACACCCCGGACACCATCTTACCTCCTGGTCGTTGGCGAAGTCCTTATAGGTATACTTATTTTTGACAGTTGCAGTTTCCATAATCAGATAAGGCTTTTAAATTTTTCAATAAGCTCGGAATTGGCAAAGGGCAACCCCTGTATTTTATTATACTGTAAGAAGTTGATATCATTAAAGTTCATACGCAGTACATTCACGAACTGTCCATCATTAAGCTCACAAACGATCACTTTTTTGAACCTGCGGAAAATCTCCTCGGTATTTTTTGGAAGCGGGTTAATGTAATTGAATTGAGCAAAACCAATATTACGGTGGCCTTCTTCAAATAATTCTTTCACCGCCGAATGTAATGCCCCGTAAGTTCCTCCCCAGCCTACAACCAGCAGGTCACCTTCATCATTGAATTCAGGCATGATTGGCGGAATATAGTCCTGCACTTTTTTCACTTTTTCAGCCCGGGTACGTACCATGACCTCATGGTTTTCGGGCACATGAGATACATCTCCGGTAACTTTATCTTTCTCAAGGCCTCCAACGCGATGTTCTAAACCCGGAGTTCCCGGAACAGCCCAGTTTCTGGCAAGGGTTTCTGGCTCCCTATCATACGGATGCCAGTTTTCTTTGACTTCTTTGATCTTATGGTTCCTGATTTCCGGCATTTCTTCAACGGTTTTTATTCTCCAGGGACCTGAACCATTTGCGATATAACCATCTGTTAAAAGAATGACGGGGGTCATATGTTCAATTGCCAGTTTCGCGGCTTCATAGGCATAATTAAAACAGTTGGATGGTGTGCTGGCGGCGATCACGATCACCGGACTTTCTCCATTACGGCCATAAAGTGCCTGTAAAAGGTCAGATTGTTCTGTTTTAGTAGGCAATCCGGTAGAAGGTCCACCACGTTGTACATTCACCACAACCAGCGGTAATTCAATCATCATGGCAAGACCAAGCGCCTCTCCTTTTAAAGCAAGCCCGGGCCCTGAGGTGGTGGTAATGGCAAGATCTCCTGCAAAAGATGCTCCTATAGCAGAGGTGATTCCTGCTATCTCATCTTCGGCCTGGAAAGCCTTTACTCCAAAATGTTTATGTTTTACCAGTTCATGTAGAATGTCGGTAGCCGGAGTGATAGGATAAGAACCAAGAAACAGTTCTAATCCAGATTTTTCGGCAGCTGCCAGGAAGCCCCAGGCAGTAGCGGTATTCCCCATAATGATCCTGTAGGTTCCTTTCTCCATTTTGGCTGGAGATATACTATAGGAGTTAGGTATAAGTTCTATAGTTTCAGCATAGAAAAAGCCGGTATTTAAAACCTTGGTATTAGCCTCAATCAAATGAGGCTTATTTTTGAACTTCTTTTTGAAGAAGTCTATAGTATGCTCGGGGGAGCGGTTGTAAAGCCAGTAAACCATTCCCAGTGCGAACATGTTCTTGCTACGGGTAATACTTTTATTGTCGAGGCCTTCCACATCTTTCAGAGCTTCTTTGGTAAGCGAGGTCATCTGCACCTGGATCACCCTATAGTTTTCAAGGCTTCCGTCTTCTAACGGGTTTTTCTCATATAATGCCTTTTCGAGATTCTTCTTGGTAAAGGAATCGGTATCTACTATAATAGTATGTCCTGGTTTAACAGCGTAAAGATTTGTTTTTAGCGCGGCGGGGTTCATAGCTACCAGAAGATCCACATTATCCCCCGGGGTGCTTACTTCCACACTTCCTATATGCACCTGGAATCCTGAGACTCCGTAAAGGCTTCCCTGTGGAGCCCTAATTTCAGAAGGATAATTAGGGAAAGTGGCTATGTCGTTTCCAAACATTGCAGAGGTATCCGAGAACTGGGTACCGGTGAGCTGCATACCGTCTCCCGAATCGCCAACAAATCGTATTACGACGGCGTCCAGGGTTTCAGCTTGTGGTTTCTTTTCTAGAGTAATCATAGATTCGGCTTATTAGAAGAGATCAGTGAAAATTTGGATATTTTTAATATATATCTGTCTCAAATTTATATTCACTGTATACCAATAAATATGATCGTCGTCATATTAGCCCAAGATTCAGGGACTTAATATTTTTTTTCATTTCGCTGAAAATATGATGAAAGTCATATTAATGCAGGAAGGAGCAGGCTAAATTTATGCGAAGTTTAAATCAAAATTTAAGATTATGGCACTAATTATAACTGATGAGTGTATCAATTGCGATGCCTGTATATCAGAATGTCCAAACAACGCAATCTATGAACCAGATCAGGAATGGTCTTATTCTGATGAAACCGTTTTAAGCGGTACGGTTACCTCTCCAAAAGGGAAAGAGCTTGACGCCGATGCCGAGAATGAGCCACTTTCGGATGAATTCTACTTTATTATACCCGAAAAATGTACTGAGTGCAAAGGTTTTCATGATGAGCCTCAATGTGCTTCGGTTTGCCCTGTAGACTGCTGTGTTCCCGATGAAGATCATGAAGAATCTGAAGAGGAACTTCTTGAGAAAAAGGAATGGTTGCACGGGTAATAACTGATTAGATATCAATTTAAATACGGAGAGATGACTGAAAAATTCTCTAAGCTCATTTGTGACGCCAACGAGGCGGTAGCAAGAGTATCACACAAAACTAATGAAGTCTGCGCTATTTATCCTATTACTCCGGCTTCTCCTATGGGAGAACATGTAGATGTTTTTAGTTCCAAAGACCAAAAGAATATCTGGAACAATGTTCCAAGAATTGTGGAAATGCAAAGTGAAGGCGGTGCCGCCGGGGCCGTTCACGGATCCCTACAGGCTGGAGCCTTAACTACTACATTTACGGCATCACAGGGCTTGTTGCTTATGATTCCTAATATGTATAAGATAGCGGGAGAATTGTTGCCCACAGTCATTCACGTGGCGGCCAGGACTGTGGCCACACATGCGCTCTCTATTTTTGGGGATCATTCTGATGTTATGGCGGCTCGTCAAACGGGATTTGCCATGCTTTTTGGAGGCTCAGTGCAGGAGGCACAGGATTTCGCCTTAATTTCACAGGTCGCGACCCTGAAATCCCGTGTTCCGTTCCTGAATATTTTTGATGGTTTCAGGACCTCTCATGAGATCTCTAAGATCGATAGTATTCCTGATGAGGTAATCAAAGCAATGATGCCTGAAGATAAGATCATGCAACATAAAAAACGCTCTCTGGATCCGGATTCTCCAGTGGTGCGCGGTACTTCTCAAAACCCTGATGTTTTCTTCCAGGCCAGGGAGGCTGCCAATCTGCACTACCAGGCAGTTCCGAATATTGTTCAGGAGACGATGGATGAATTTTACCGGTATACCGGCAGGCGTTATAATCTATTCGATTATATGGGTCATCCTGAAGCAGAAAAGGTAATTGTTATTATGGGCTCAGGAGAAGGTGCCGTAAAAGAAACCGTGGATACACTTTTAAATTCAGATGAAAAAGTCGGAGTGCTATTCGTTCGTTTGTACAGGCCTTTCTCCAAAGAAGACTTTATTGATAAAATACCTAATACCGTTAAAAAGATCGCTGTTTTAGACCGTACCAAGGAGCCTGGAAGTACCGGGGAACCTTTGTATCTTGATGTGGTAACAGCCTTTGCAGAAAGCGAAAGAGAAACTCCGGTTATAGTTGGTGGCCGCTACGGATTGTCTTCTAAAGAATTCAATCCGGCGATGGTAAAAGGAATCTTTGATGAGTCGGATAAACCAAAACCAAAGAATCACTTTACTATAGGTATCAATGATGATGTAAGCCATACCAGCCTGCTTTACAATCCGGTTTTCAAAACCAAAAAGACTACGTTTAACTGTATGTTCTATGGTTTGGGATCTGATGGTACCGTGGGTGCCAATAAGAACTCGATCAAGATCATCGGGGAAACAACCGATAATTATGTACAGGGATATTTTGTTTACGATTCCAAAAAGGCGGGAGCACAAACTGTGTCTCACCTTCGTTTTGGGCCGGAACCTATTGATTCCAGTTACCTTATAAATACAGCAGATTTTCTAGCCTGCCACCAGTTCAATTTCATCGAGAAATATGATATTCTGAAAAAGATCAAGAAGGGTGGGACTTTCCTATTGAATGCACCTTTTTCTAATGAGGAAATCTGGGATCAGCTTCCGAAGAAAATGCAGGAAGAGATCGTAGAGAACGAGCTTGAATTCTATGTAGTAGATGCTACCAAAGTGGCTCATGAAGCCAAACTGGGAAAACGAACCAATACGGTGTTACAAACCTGTTTCTTTGCTATTTCGGGAGTCCTTCCCAAAGATGAGGCTATTCAAAAGATCAAGGATGCGATCGTTAAATCATATTCTCATAAGGGAGAAAAAATCGTTAAGATGAACTTTAACGCGGTAGACAAATCTTTGGAATACCTCCAGAAGGTAGAATATCCTAAGCAAATCACCAGCGATCGGGAACTTAAACCAATGATGACTGGCGAAGCCGATCCATTTGTAAAAGAAGTGCTCGGTAAGATACTTTCAGGTTATGGTGATGAACTTCCAGTAAGTGCATTTCCTGTGGATGGAACTTTCCCCACAGGTACCACCCAGTATGAAAAAAGGGGCATTGCCGACTTCATTCCTGTATGGGAAGGAGAGGATCTTTGTACCCAGTGTAATAAATGTGTAGCGATTTGTCCACATGCTGCTATTAGGGCAAAAGTGATTCCTACTGAAGAACTGGCAGACGCTCCTGGATCGCTAAAAGCAGTTCCTGCGAAGGGAAGACCATTTAACAGTGCTACCGATTCTTATGTACTCCAGGTTTCTCCTGAAGACTGTACCGGTTGCGATCTTTGTGTAGCGGTTTGTCCGGCTGAAAGTAAGGAGATCGAGAACTTCAAGGCCATCAATATGCGCAGCAAACTTGATGTGGCTGAAAAAGAGAATAAGAACTGGGATTACTTTGTGGACCTGCCTTATTACGATCGTACCGAGCTACAGATCACCAACGTAAAAGGTTCTCAATTCCTTGAACCATTGTTTGAGTTTTCCGGTGCCTGTTCTGGATGTGGGGAAACGCCATATATTAAAATGCTTACCCAGCTTTATGGTGACAGGATCTTAATAGCGAATGCTACCGGTTGTTCCTCAATTTATGGAGGAAATCTACCTACCACGCCTTATAAAAAGAATTCTTTAGGTCAGGGACCTGCATGGGCGAACTCTTTATTCGAAGATAATGCTGAATTTGGTTTGGGAATGAAACTGGCACTTACCAAGAAAGAAGAGATTGCGGTAGATCTACTTAGATCTCTTGAGCACGAGGTAGGAACAGAACTGGTAGAAGCAATTATTGCCAATCCTGAAGAAAATGAAATTCAGAAGAAAGAAAAGCTTGCTCAGATAGAAAAACTGAAATCTATCCTGTCAACAATTGATAGTGATGATGCCAGAAAACTGAAGGAGTTAAGTGAGTATTTGCGTAAAAAAGCGGTCTGGATCCTCGGTGGTGACGGCTGGGCTTACGACATTGGTTACGGTGGAGTAGACCACGTACTGGCCTCAGGGGAGAATATTAATATTTTGGTGATGGATACCGAGGTATATTCCAATACCGGAGGACAGATGTCTAAAGCAACTCCTCTTGGAGCAAGCGCTAAATTCGCGGTTTCGGGTAAACGTAACTCGAAAAAGAGTCTTGCCCTTCAAGCCGTATCCTATCAGAATGTGTATGTAGCCCAGGTGGCTATTGGCGCCAAGGATCTTCAAACCCTGAAGGCTATTGAAGAAGCCATGGCTTATCCTGGCCCATCTATCATAATTGCTTATTCGCATTGTGGAGAACATGGTTATGATCTTAAACACGGTGCTGCCCAGCAGGAGAAAGCTGTAAATTCGGGCTACTGGCCACTGTTCAGATTCAATCCTGCACAGCCAAAAGGTAAGCGGTTTAAACTCGATTCCAAACCTCCACAGATTCCATTAAAAGACTTTATGTACAATGAGACCCGCTTTACCCGGGTGGCCAAGGAAAATGGTGAAGTGGGTGAAGCCTTGTTGAGACAGGCCCAGGAAGAAGTTGGAGTGAAATGGGAAAGACTGGAACTTTATAGGGATATGTAGATACAACGAATTATTAACCAATATAGATAGATACGTTTTTAGTTATATGTTCAGAAGGGATTTCATAGAGGTATAGCTAAAAACGTATTTTTTTCATCTTAAATTTTATGGATTATGGAAACCAAAGCAAAAGGATTATTTGAAGAGGCTTTCAAAAAGCTGGATGCCGCCCACGAAGAGTGCTGCAGACCCGAGGAGGATGTTGTGTCTTATCTGGTATGTAAACATTCACAGGTAGCTATCGAGAACTTTTTGAAGGGTTATCTCCTTAAGAATGAAATAGACCCTGAAAATTACGGGAATATCAACAGACTTTATGAAAAATGCCTCGAGATGAACGCCGGATTCAGTGAAATAGACCTTTCTAATTTCACCTGTAAATCTTACCGGCCCGATAGTAGGTCATGTAATAGTATATCTAAGGTGAGCGGATGTTTCGAGATCGCGGGAAATCTCAATTCTTTTTTACAGAAAGAGAAGGTTTTTTAAAATCTGTATACGAAAACGTTTGCGACTCATAAAAAGTGCAGGGAACCGGTTGTGGTGATTCTGTAAACAGTTTTATTTGTCCTGAGTGGCTGCAATTTATGTCCCTGTTTGTATTGGGAGCCTACTTTTATTGCCATTTATTTATAAGTTCTAATAAACCTTTTCTAATCCCAACATAATAATTTTCATTTTTAAACTCTGGGGTTATTACCTCGTCCATAACGCGCTTACGGACCTCTTTTGTAAGGATCTTTTCTGTTTCTGGCCCAGTCGCCATTCTGATATTTTTGGATGTGGTACATAGGACCATGGTTAAACCATCATCCTTGATAGGCTTTTCAACTCCCAGCCGATACGAAAGGGCCGCCACGAATTCTTTGATATCATCATAAGGTTCAACGGTACTTACTGTTATGACCACAATTTCCCGGTGAGTCTTTTTTTCGTAATCGATGATTATTTTTTCGAGTTTCGCGATTTGTTTAGTGGTGAATATTTCTTCAAAATCATTCACATAACCCGCGGACATTGGGAGAGTGACCTTATTAATCAGGCCAAAATCAGAGGGAGGCGAGGTGGGATCTATTTCCTGGGCATAAGTCCGGCTAGCCAGCAGACCTAACAGTATAAAAATGACGATATGAAATTTTATAAATCTCATAATTAAAGTAATTGGCAAAAGTTATAGGGAAGATCAAATGGAAGGTAAAGGGAGCCTTAGATTATAAGTATACAAGATAACTAATTTTTTGGTAAATAAAGTCGCATCCTGCCGATTTCTGCTTCATCCAGATGCCCCATTTTACTTTCGTCTTTGGTGATAAGATGCAGGTGAACAAAAGAATCATGATGGGAAAAGATACCCTGGTGCCGGGTAGAAAAGAATCCAATTATATCTACTTCTTCGTCCTTTAAAATGTAAGTGGTTTGTCCTGCATGTGCTTCTTCCGGGGAAGAAACTTTACTGCCGTCAGGAAGGTTTTGAATATGAATAACCGCATTTTTAATGTCACCACTCAGCATAAAGGCAAATGGTTGGTTTAGCTCTTTTGATTTTTCATCCACAAAATTTTCGAGGTTTTTTAGGGTTTTTATATTTTCCGGCAGTTCCATCTCCTGCCATTCATTTACCCTGGCATACACAAAAAAAGGTGCGGTTACATCGAAGCTTTTTACCACGCTCATTGTTGAATCTGAAGTTACCCTGGAAACATAAGATTTTCCGTCGTTGATTAGCAATTCTCCTTTAAGGTAACTCAGGGGTCCAAGTCCATACAGTCCTTTTTTATCCTTAAGGGTATCGAGTTTAATAATACCTGCTAATTCCCCCTTCCACATTATATTTTTCATGGCGCCCGAGATACGAACGTCAGGATAAGTGTCATCTGCTCCTCCCGAATTGCAGCTGATCAATCCGACAGCGAAAAGACCGGAAAGGATTTGGGTTATTCTTATTTGATTAAAGAAAAAAGTAGTCTTAAATTTTTTCATAGTGGTATCTTCGGTTAGAAATCTGGATCCTATACTAACGAATGTTTCGGTTCCAGAGGGTTTGCTTTAGAAGCGGCGTTTTCCTCTATTAAAAGGTTTTTTGGACCACTTAATTTTAATAGCACTTATTTGGTCGGTTTCTAGTGTGACCTCTTCTAAAATTTGGAAGCCTTGTTTCCTGTAAAATTCGACTGGAGGTTTGTAAGCTTTCCCATTTGTCTTTTTATAATTGTCAGAATTTATTATCCATCCGTTCAACTCAACATTGGTTTCTTTGGCCATTTGTATAATTTTTGTTCCGAATTTTCTACCCTGGAATTCGTAGTGCAGAATTGCCAGGAACCATCTTTCCTCATCCCGAATAAAGTCGGTATACCAGGCCTTAATTTTATCATTTTGATCTAAAAGAAGGATGTGATTCTGATCTTTCATCTTACTCAAATAATCCTGTAATTCAAAAATATCATTAAAATGAAGATTCTGGGGATATTCATTATTCCACAGTGCGAGTATTGCCTGTTTATGTTCTAAAGTCAGGACCTTTCTTTTAGTAAATCTCATGGAAAAAACTGTTTAAAAAAGTTCCTATACATCTTATTATTATTTACATAACTATTCGGAATATGTTGAACGGAATCCCAATTTTTCTACTATTTTTCCATCTTTTAATAAGGAAAAACTCCCCTTCAATCTATTGTGAAAAGCCTGCTCGGTCCCCTGGTGTCTTAACTATTAAATAATTTATTCTTTTTAATAGCAATTCCCTGATTGATCTTTGAAACTGATAAGATGGAGGGAACATCAGTGGTCCAGGTTTTCAGCTTGAGTATAATTAAAATAATCTCAATTCTTGAAATTATACCTAATACGATACAAATTAAAAAAGGCCAGTGACTTGTTGAATTTAAAGTAAGACTTACTAAAAAAACAACTAACGAGATTGTCCAGAATTTTGCTAGAATAGAGTGGGTCGCAATAGTTCTTTTAAATTTTTGGTAGCTTATCACATAAGCCAGCGCTTCTAAAGCTACAATAAAAAACACCCATAAAATATTTTTTAAAATGAAATCACTATTTAAATAAAAAATGGTCGCAATAACGGTTAACCAGAAAACCTGATCTACATTGGAGTCTAGAATTCTAAGTTTTTCAGTTGAAATATTTAATTTTCTGGCAATTATGCCATCGAAAATATCGGTAATTAAACCGGCAATCATTAAAAAAGAGATCCATTCTTTATAATTCTCCATTCGTCCCAATCCAGCGAAAAGCACCAATATGGCGATCAATATTCTGCTATAGATTAGAATTATTGGAATTTTTTTCATGCTTGACTTCTTACAGCTTGTGGATATTAGTTTATTAATATTTTGAGGAATCCAATAGTTTAAATTCCAGGTCTTTGTCATTTTTAAATCTATACGTATAAATAGATTTCCCAAAAATATGACCGTCTTCATATTCCGCAATTAACCATTTATTTCCTATCAATTTAATTTTTCCGAAATGCATATTCCCTCCTAATGCTCCTTTTAGAGGAATTAGATCTGTTCTTTCTCTTAAGGACGCTTCCACAAATTCTTTCGGTGCTCTAATTCCCTTATTTTTAAACTGATTCCCATCAACATCAGAGTCATATAAAAAATCATTTTGCAACTTGTATTCTTTTTTTATTGAATCAAAATTGTTTTGAAGTAGTTTACTTCGATTTAGGAGAGAATCATTTTGATTCTTTAAAAACCGTACATTTTGTTCTAACTCCTCTTTTCGTTCACTTTTCTTACATCCCAATACATGTAAAAAAATAATTAATATTAGTAGTAGTTTTCTCATCTGTTGATGGTTATGCTAGGGTTTACGGCCACCTTACCTGATAAGGATATCTCTCGTAAACAACATTATCCTCATTTATAGAATAGCCTTTATCCGCATTTTCTTTTGCTTTCCTGTAAACTCTTTCCGCTTGGGCTGATTCACCTAATTTATAAAGAATTTTGGCTTTGTAATATTGAACATCTGAAAATTGGGGATAGATCACCAATGCCTGATTGAAAAGATCTAAGGCTTCCTGGTATTTTTTTTGTTCGTATTTGCCAATTCCATAGTAAAAAAGATCCAGGTGATGTAACCATCCTTTTCCATGTTCCTGTATGGTTCTTTTGTAATCTTTTGCAAAAAGCTTTTCTGCTTTTTCAAATTCATTGAGCTGCAAATAGCCTAATGCTATATAAAAATTGTAAGAGTGGTCCATTACGAACCCATATCCATATTTTTCCTGATAATCTTTAAAATCATCTATTGCATCCTGATATTGTTTTGAAAAGATACACTTTATAAAAGCTCTGTAATCCTGCCATCTTTTTGGATTGTATTTTACCGCTTTATCAATAAAAGGCATTCCTAGTTCATATTTACTTTGTTTAAACAGAGGCATTGCTTTTTGTTGCCAGAAATAAGCTAATGTTGAATCTACTTTAAGGCCTTTATCAATTTCCTTTTGCCATTCTTGTGAATATGGATCATGCTTCCAGGCTCCCTTTTCAAGATAAATTTCAATAAGAGAATCTTGTTGTTTTTGAGTGAATTTCGCAACCAGTTCTTCTTTGGGTGTTTTTAAACCTTCTTCCTGGTGACAACTCATTATAGTTGTAACAAAAAGTAAAGTAAGAAAGGATTTTTTTAAGTATTTCAAAATTTTGATTAATATTTAGTTGAAGCGTATCGGCCACTGGAGATCGCTGAAGTTGGGATGCACCCACTGTAGGATTAACTCTTTCGTTTCCTGATTTTAAAAATACACATTTTCATTTAAAGCCATTTTGCAATTAAAATTGTTGTGTACACAAAAATAAGGCAGCCTCCTGAATGAAAAATTACATTGTATAATCGAAATATTGCATTTTGCAATTCCCTCTTGCATATTCAAATTCTCAGGCTGATTATATTTTTGGATTAGTTGGTTTTTCTTAATTGATTTTTTCTCCTCGATTCTCCTTTTTAAATTTAGAAAACAGGCTTTTACCTTGTCTAAATCACATTTGAGGCTTTAAATATTGCTGTTACCTGGAACAAAGGAAGTGGCGTTTTATGACATAAGAATACAGGATAAGTAGATCCCTCATGTGCTTTGGCAGACTCATCTACAAACCTCGATTTTGTGTAATTAATCCCATTATAATTATACCAGTTCTTGCCATACTTTCTAATTAATTTTAAAACATAACGTAATTTTTCAGATTCGTAGGATTCAGAATTATTTGATAGAATGAGTGGAGATAAACCAAGGTTGATATATTGGAGTCCTTCGGTTCTAAATATTTGAATGGCTTCTACCATTATTGCATAATAAATACCTTGTTTAAAGACCGGGCTTGATCTTGATATATCCGGAACATATCCAACACAGCTTCCATTTTCAAAAATGGGATCAAATATTATATAGGCTATCAGAAGTCCTTCTGAATCATATGCGCAAAAAGTTCTCGTATCTTTTTCAAAATATGGATGCGTGCGGATAAGAAAATTTATTTCACGTTTATTAACCTGTCTTGTATTAAGCCATTTTGAGGATATTGCATCAAAACCCTCTTCTAGAGGGTTTTCTATAATTTTAATGTTTTTCTTGGCTGCCTGATTATAAGAAGTTCGAATTACCTGTTTTTTCTTTCCACTAATTCGCCATTCCTGAATCTTAATGAGCCTTTCATTACCAATTTGGGTAGAAAAGTAATTGAATTCATTATGTAGTAGTTCTGCAAATTCTTTTGAAGCCTGGACAAATGAAACACGATTATACTTATTAAGAAATTCCTTTATTAGTTTTATTCTGAATTCCTTTTCAGAATATTTAAATATAGGATCAGATAATACAAAATGGGATCCATATTTTTTTATAAATGAAATTAATCCATATTCGTGCTTAAAATATTGCATTTCAGGCTGAAGTATGGAATAATGCATACAACTACCCTGGCTGTATGGTTTAATAAAATTTTCAAAAATCTGGGGAGCTGTCATTTCCATTAAAAGGTGGTTCCTCCGGATACTCCAGTAGTTTTATTCTTCTCTGGATATTTTATAGTCTCGTCGACCTTCTATATATCCTTTTTTGAAAGATTCTACATTATCTTCCCAGTCATAAATGGTTATAAAAATAAAAGCTGCTAAAAAGCCTAGAAAAAAGAATTTAAAATCTCTGCGTGAAGGGTTGAATTTCATAAGTTGGGTTTAAAGAGGGGCAATTTACTTTTTTATTGTTAGTTTTTAAATTATTCTAAATTTATTTCATCTCATAGTAATTCAAATGTCTATTGATCGCATATTTAGCCTAACGCACAATTCTATTTTTTTAGGTTTTATTGTAGGGAGTTTTCAATTCTATAATTCTATATAATCTTATTCTATTATATCCCTGCAACAAAAAAGGATGAATATTGATTATCAGAACAATCCATAATATTTTATTCATTTTAAAATCAGACCCATTCATGACTAGTCCTATTCCTGGAATTATCATACCCGCCAGATGCATCATTTCATTATTTCTTGTTTTACGTTCATAGGCTTTTATTCCTTCCAGATCTCTTTTCCATAAATAATAATTATTTGGTTTGGAAGAATTTTGGCCGGTCATCCTTCCTAGTTCTACTAGGAATTTTTTGAATAATCGAACACCTAAATCTCATAAATTGGGCCACTGCTTTCATACCTTTTAGGCTTAAAATAAAACTCCATAAATTTCATCCTGCATAAATTAATTACCGTCAACTATTATATGATGCAAGTCCCGGGATAAGGGGCGCAATTTCCTGCTAAACTGGTTTGTTGGTCAAGTTAATTATTTTGTTTAAAATTTCATCGGGTAAAGGCGATAGTCACAATTTTGGCAAGGTTTTATTTCTTTAAAACAAGAAAAGAACTTTTTCCCAGTGTGAGTGAATAGATTAGCAAAAGTATAAGGATTGAAATTAATATTAAAAAGTAAATTCCCTTTAGGTAATAAGCTAAAATTGTTATTAATATAATTGCCGGAATTTTAAATTTTGAAAGGTTTGAACTCTGTATTTTGAGATATGTAGTTTCCTCTTTCTTCAAGTGGATCTTAATTTTTCTACTTTGGAACCAGTCAAGTTTGGCGCTTACAACATGATCACCATCTTCAATCATAAATTTCCTGGTGTCTCCATTTCCTATTTCGCCAATCTTTTTATTATCTAAATATATATTATAATCTCTGGGGCCGGCATACCATTGATTTTTTCTATTAATTATAAGTTTTGACATATTGATTTAAAATAAAAAAAATTGTTGCAACGGTCCCGGCTAACAAGTTGAAAACCTAGGAGCTCGGACCTGCCACCAGGGTGGATAAAGTTAAATGTTTTCTTTGAAAAGCTATCTGTTATTTTAAGTCTTTGACTTTTAGATCGTTTTTAAAAACTTCTCTTTTTATTACATTCCCCTTCTTATTATAGTTTTCAAAAATCCCATCCTTTAGGCCATCTTTATAATTAGCAATTTTCATTAAGTGTCCATTCTCATAGTATTGTTTTACAGTTCCATTTAATTTGTCGTTTTTGTAGATTATACTATAAGAAAGGCTACCGTTTTCAAAATAAATTTCAAATAGACCATCTTTCTTGTCGTTAGCATAATTCCCTTTAAGCTTTAACTTCCCATTTTCAAAATATTCTTCAGTTATTCCTTCCTGTTTATTATTCCTGAATTCTCCTTTTTGCTGTAAAGCGCCATTTTCATAGTATGTTTCAGAAGGGCCTTCCAGTTTATCATTCTTATAACTTGTTTTTGCTCTCAATTGTCCATTCTCATAGTATTCTTTATAGGGGCCGTCCTTCAAACCATTCTTATAGGTTAATCTTTCTAATATTTGTCCGTTTTGATAATACATTTCTGAAACACCATCTCTTACCCCATTCATAACCTCAAATTTTGTTTTTAGTTTATCATCAGAATAACTTTCATAAATAAAACCATTGAAATTCTCACCATTTAACCGGTATCTCGTTATCCCGTTAATTTCTGTTTTTACAATTTTACGAAGAGGTGTTCCGTCTTGAGACCTTGATAAATTAAAAGTCATTAATACGATAAAAAGAATTAAAATTGAATTTTTCATGGGGTAAATAAAAGGATAATTTAATCAATCTATTACCAGGGTATAATGATATTAATCACCTTCTGAAAATTTTATAATTGGTTTGCTATAATGAAGGCTGAAGTCTCCCTTAGCGCAAGTTGATGAAGTAATAAGGCGGACTCGCCAGCGTAGGTCTGGTTAGTGAGTGGAGTTAATTATTTTCTTTAAAATTGTACCACCTATTTGGGTTATAAAGTGTTATCCCCTGGCCATTTAGGTTTGGAAGATTATAAAATAATATTAAACAAGTAACCTGAAATTACTATACAGAGCGTTACTATTCCAAAAAAGGTGGCAATCAGTTTTAAGGTCATTACCTTTTTTAAAAGCATTGCTTCTGGTAATGACAAGCCTACGACGCCCATCATAAAAGCGATGGCGGTTCCTAAAGGAATGCCTTTTGCTACTAATACCTGAACTACAGGAAGTATACCCGAAGCGTTCGAGTACATTGGAATAGCTAAAATGGTAGCAATTGGAACCGCGAACAGATTGTCTTTGGCCATATATTTTTCAAAAAATCCTTCCGGAATATAACCGTGCATCAATCCACCAATGGCGATTCCTACCAAAACATAAGGAACAATACCTTTAAGAATGTTAAGTACTTCCTTCCAAATTATGGGCAACCTTTGTTTCAAGGTTTGTTTTTCCGCAATAAAGTCATCCTGCTCTTTTTGCGCCGTTTTTAAAACTTTTTTTACCCAGGGTGTTAAATAGGATTCCAATTTTAAATTTTGAAGAATTACACCCGAAATAGTTCCTAATAATACACCACTAATCACATAAATAACGGTCGTTTTAATTCCGAATAGGCCAACAAAGAGTCCAATGGCAACTTCGTTTACTAAAGGCGAGGTAATCAAAAATGCAAAGGTTACCCCTAAAGGAATTCCACCTCTCACAAAACCTATAAATAATGGAACTGATGAACAGGAGCAGAAAGGCGTTACAACGCCAAAAAGACTTGCCATCAGGTATTCTAACCCGTATAATTTATTTCTTGACAAATAATTTTTAACCTTGTCTATGGGAAAGTAACTGTTGACGATGCCCATCAAAAAGATAACGAGAAAAAGGAGTATTAAAATCTTTGTGGTGTCATAAATAAAGAAATTCAGGGCTTCTGCTAAATGTTGCCCTTTGTTCAGGTTTAAGATTTCATAGACAAACCAGTCTGCTATTTGTTGTACCCAATCAAACATTTTCCATCCTGTTGATCGTACCTGAAATGGTGCAGGCCAATTTTATGGTATTAAAAATAGTGCCATGCTTTTCAATATTTTTTTGTAATAAGGCGGTGTTAAGTTTTTTATCCTTGCTGTAAATTCTTAAATCGTAAACTATTTTATCCATCCTGGGTGGATTTTCAAGACGTGTCGCCTTGACTTCAAGCGTAGCTTTGGTATAGGAAAATTTCATCATAGCCGAAAAGCGCTCAACGTTTTTCAGCATACAGGCAGCAAAAGAACCCAGGAATAATTCGGCAGGATTTGGCAAGGTTTCAGAAGTTTTTGAAGTCGTTCCAAAATCTATATTTGATTCCTTGATATGAATCACTGCATCCCGATTTGAAATGGATGAAGCTTTGATATGATAATCCATGGATTTGTTTCAATTAGTTTAACAGTGCCAATACTTCTTCTTTTGAAGGAACTCTGCCTTTTATTGTAATAACATCATCGATTACCAATGCCGGGGTGGACATTACGTTGAATTTCATGATTTCCATTAGATCATCCACTTTTTTAATTCTTGCATCAATATTATTTTCTGAAACCACATCTTTAACAACACTTGTCATTGATTGGCATTTTGGACAACCCGTTCCTAATATTTTAATTATTTTGGTCATAATATTTAAATTTCTTATATCAAATATAAGATTGTGTATTATGTAAAAATGTGACCTTTGTCACATTAAAATTATTTTTCTGTAAGAATTTTGTAGGAAGGATTATTCTACATCATCCTTTATAGTTGTGAAAGTTTTAATTTTTAGTCAGTCTATTTTTCAGGACGAGTCATAAAACTGAAACACCACGGTCTTGTAGAGATTTTCTACTTTATGCTAGCTCACTCTTACAATTAGAAAAGAAAATTCCATAAAAAAGACCACAGAGGTAGGGATGTGGTCTTTTTAATGTTTCCTAAAATGAATTAGGGCAAAAAAAGGTGTTTTTTGCGAAGTCACAAATGTAAAATTCAATGATTTTATTTACCAGATTATCAAGTTAATTAACCTTAGTTTAACGATATTTTACCAGGACCGGAAAGATTAATTTGTTTTAGAAATATGGGTGGGACTGCCCGAAAAT
>CAWGSM010000040.1:0-25405 GCA_963825045.1 uncultured Flavobacteriaceae bacterium
TTGCAGTGTTCCCTGCAATTGTAGTTCAACTGTTGGGTGTACAACAGGGATGGGCGTTGTTCTTTGGAGGTACCTCGCTTCTAATTTTAGTTGGAGTTGCGATAGATACTATGCAACAGGTGAATTCTTACTTGCTGAATAGACACTATGACGGATTAATGAAAACAGGTAAAAACAGAAAAGCAGTAGCTTAATTATGGCAAAACAACCACCAATTGAACAGGACGGAACAATCATTGAGGCATTGTCTAATGCAATGTTTCGCGTGGAATTGGAGAATGGTCACGTTGTGACGGCTCATATCTCCGGGAAGATGCGTATGCATTATATTAAATTGCTTCCTGGTGATAAGGTCAAACTGGAAATGAGTCCTTATGATTTAACTAAGGCTCGAATAACTTACAGATACTAAAAAGTAATTTTCAGCCTTTTATAAATTTTTTATACTTTTGCACTCTGAAAAATTTATGATGGCGAATTTCGCAGAAGGAGTTAAATCTCTGCCTGTGAATAAAAAACAGATAAGATGAAAGTTAGAGCATCAATAAAAAAGAGAAGTGCCGACTGCAAAATTGTACGCAGAAAAGGGCGCCTTTACGTAATTAACAAAAAGAATCCTAGATTTAAACAAAGACAAGGCTAATTATGGCAAGAATTGCAGGGGTAGATATACCCAAACAAAAGCGAGGAGTTATAGCATTGACCTATATCTTCGGAATTGGTAAAAGCAGGGCTCAAAAGATACTTGCTGAAGCTAAAGTAGATGAGAGCAAGAAAGTTTCAGATTGGGACGACGATGAAATTGGTCGTATCCGTGAAGCCGTAGGTCAATTTACAATCGAAGGAGAATTACGTACTGAGGTTCAGATGAGTATTAAGCGTCTAATGGATATTGGATGCTACAGGGGAATTCGTCATAGAGCCGGATTACCTTTGAGAGGTCAGAGAACTAAAAACAACTCCAGAACCAGAAAAGGAAGAAGAAAAACAGTTGCTAACAAGAAAAAGGCAACTAAATAGTAATTAGTATGGCAAAGAAGACAAATCCAAAAGCTCAGAAGGCTGCTCAGAAAAAGCGTAAAGTTAGCGTTGAGGCAAACGGAGAAGCACATGTTACTGCTTCTTTCAACAACATCATTATATCTCTTACTAATAAGAAAGGTGATGTTATAGCGTGGTCATCTGCAGGAAAGATGGGCTTTAGAGGATCTAAGAAAAATACTCCTTACGCTGCGCAGTTAGCTGCTGAAGATGCTTCGAAAGTGGCACATGAAGCTGGAATGCGTAAAGTAAAGGTGTATGTTAAAGGTCCTGGAAACGGAAGAGAATCTGCGATTCGTTCTATTCACAACAGTGGTATAGAAGTAACAGAGATCATCGATATTACTCCGCTTCCTCACAACGGTTGTCGTCCACCTAAGAGACGTAGAGTTTAATTTATATTTTAATAATAGGAGAGGAATTAGATTATCGAAGGAATAATGCCTTAATTCATAATCCCTTTTCAAAACAACTATAGTAATGGCAAGATATACTGGTCCAAAAACGAAAATAGCCCGTAAGTTCGGAGAAGCTATTTTTGGTGAAGACAAATCTTTCGAGAAAAGAAATTACCCTCCGGGACAGCACGGGAATAACCGTCGTCGTGGAAAAAAATCTGAATATGCTATCCAGCTAATGGAAAAGCAAAAAGCCAAGTATACTTATGGTATCCTTGAGCGTCAATTCCGCAACATGTTCGAAAAAGCTACCCGTTCACAAGGTATTACCGGTGAGGTGCTTCTTCAACTTTGCGAATCCCGTTTAGATAACGTGGTGTACCGTATGGGAGTGGCTCCGTCAAGAAGGGCGGCCCGCCAGTTAGTAGGTCACCGTCATATCACAGTTAATGGAGAATTAGTAAATATTCCTTCTTACCACCTGAAGCCAGGAGATGTTGTTGGAGTAAGAGAAAAATCTAAATCTCTAGGTGTGATACAGGAATCATTATCTAATAATAGCAGTGTTTATGAATGGATTTCATGGAACTCAGAAAAGAAAGAAGGAACTTTCGTTTCGGTACCTGGAAGAGTTCAGATTCCTGAAAATATTAATGAGCAATTTATAGTCGAATTATATTCGAAATAATAATTCACACAGAAGTCGAAATATGGCAATACTAAATTTTCAGAAGCCCGATAAAGTTATAATGATTGATTCAACCGATTTCGAAGGGAAATTTGAATTTCGCCCTTTGGAGCCAGGTTATGGATTAACCGTTGGTAACGCTTTAAGACGAGTGCTTTTATCTTCTTTGGAAGGTTTCGCGATCACTTCAGTTAGAATTGAAGGTGTAGATCACGAATTCTCTACCATCGCAGGTGTAGTGGAAGACGTAACTGAAATTATTCTTAACCTGAAACAGATCAGATTTAAGAGACAAATCGATGAGATCGATAACGAATCGGTTACTATTTCAGTTTCCGGAGAAGAGCAGTTAACTGCCGGTCACTTCCAGAAATTCATCTCAGGATTCCAGATCCTTAATCCAGATCAGGTTGTTTGCAACATGGATAAGAAAGTGAACCTGAATATGGAGATCACTATCGAAAAGGGTAGAGGTTATGTTCCAGCCGAAGAAAACAAGAAAGCCAATGCTCCTCTAGGAACGATTTTCACCGATTCTATTTACACTCCTATAAAGAATGTGAAGTATAGCATCGAGAACTATCGTGTGGAGCAGAAGACTGACTATGAGAAACTGGTATTTGAAATTATCAGTGACGGGTCTATCCATCCTAAAGATGCATTGACCGAGGCGGCCAAGACACTTATTCACCACTTCATGTTATTCTCTGATGAGAGAATCACTCTTGAGGCTGATGAGATCGCTCAAACTGAGACTTATGATGAAGAATCTCTTCACATGAGACAATTACTTAAGACTAAACTGGTAGATCTTGATCTTTCAGTAAGAGCTCTTAACTGTTTGAAAGCTGCTGAAGTTGATACTCTTGGAGACCTTGTATCTTACAACAAGAACGACTTGATGAAGTTCAGAAACTTCGGTAAAAAATCACTTACTGAACTTGAAGAGCTTGTAAGTAACAAAGGTTTGAACTTTGGAATGGACCTTTCAAAATATAAATTAGATAAGGACTAGTTAGACCGGGAGTCATATTCCCGGCTTTTAGTTTAGTAATATAAATCCCATCATATTTTGCTCCCCAAAGTGGGTCGTAGCAAGATGATGAAATAAAAAATGTCATGAGACACGGAAAGAAAACAAATCATTTAGGTAGAAAGACTGCACACCGCAGGGCTATGCTTGCAAACATGGCATGTTCCCTAATTGAACATAAACGTATCAATACTACTGTGGCTAAAGCGAAGGCTCTTAAAGTATTTGTAGAACCTCTAGTAACAAAATCTAAGGAAGATACGACTCATAACAGAAGGATCGTTTTTAGTAAACTTCGTAGCAAGGAAGCGGTAAGCGAATTGTTTAGAGAAGTTGCTCCTAAAGTAGGAGAACGTCCGGGAGGATATACCAGAGTTATTAAACTTGGTAGTCGTCTTGGTGATGCTGCTGAAATGGCAATGATCGAATTGGTAGATTATAATGAAACTTATGGTGTAGATAAACCTAAGAAGAAAAAGTCTACTCGACGTGCCGGTAAAAAAACTTCTTCTGATGCCCCTGCAACTGAAACCAAAGCAGAGACTAAAAAAGAGGAGCCAAAAAAGGAAGAACCAAAAGCTGAAAAAGCTGAGGATAAAAAGGCAGAAAATAAAGATGACAAAAAAGAGGAATAATAATGCTTCTTATTACAGTCTAAATTTTAAAAGGATAAACTTTAATAGTTTATCCTTTTTTTATACCCTTTCGATAAATAAATTGAATTAATTTTACGGCAACAACAAGACAACTATGAAATATCAGGCCCGGAAAAAAGCGATTATTTTACTTGAAGACGGTACCATTTTCTATGGGAAAGTGGTTGGAGACAAAGGCGGCAGTGCCGTTGGCGAAGTTTGTTTCAATACCGGTATGACCGGTTATCAGGAGATATTTACAGACCCTTCGTATTTTGGACAACTTATGGTTACCACCAATGCCCATATTGGTAACTACGGTACTAACGAAAGCGAAAATGAATCTGATAAGGCAAAGATCTCCGGATTGATTTGTAAAAACTTCAGTTATACGCAGTCACGCCCTGCTGCAGATCAAACCCTCCAGGAATTTCTCGACGATAGTAATATTTTTGCTATTTCAGATGTAGATACTCGTGCACTGGTTACCTATATTAGAGAGAATGGAGCTATGAATGCTATTATCTCTACCGATGTGGAGAATATCGAAGGCCTTAAAAAAGAACTATCAAAGGTTCCGGATATGAATGGATTGGAACTTGCCTCTAAAGTATCTGCTAAAGAACCTTATTTTTATGGAGATAAAAATGCGACTTACAAGATCGCGGCATTAGATGTTGGGATTAAAAGAAACATACTTCGTAATCTTGCTGAAAGAGACGCTTACATCAAGGTTTTTCCATACGATGCAACTTATGAGGAAATGAAAGAATGGAATCCGGATGGGTATTTCCTTTCCAATGGTCCTGGAGATCCACAACCATTAAAAGGTGCCATTGAAGTGACCAAAACAATTATAGAAAACGACCATCCTCTCTTTGGGATATGTTTGGGGCACCAGATCATTGCCATCGCTAATGGAATTGAAACTTATAAGATGCATCATGGTCACCGCGGAATTAACCATCCTGTAAAAAACCTGTTAACCGGAAAAGGAGAAATAACTTCTCAAAATCATGGTTTCTCGGTAGATAAAGAACAAACGGAATCTCATCCTGAGGTAGAAGTAACTCATATTTGTTTGAATGATGGTACAGTGGGTGGTCTTGCAATGAAAAATAAAAACGTATTCTCAGTCCAATATCATCCCGAGGCCGCTCCTGGCCCCCATGATGCTAGTTATCTTTTTGATGAATTTATAAAGCGAATAGAAAGGGTGAGAGCCTAAACCTATCAACATATTCTAATTAAGGCCGGGAATTTCCCGGCCTTTTATTTATTACGGTTTTATCTAAAATAAACTTGCTCACTTTCAATAAAAGTTTAGTTTTGCGATCTTATTAAATCTAACCTATTTATGAAAAAAATTATTTTAGTATTAAGCCTTTTCCTTGGGCTAAATTCTTTTGCACAGGAAACCTCCGACCAGTTCTCTTTAAATTTTTTAATTCCTTCTGCCGAATATGAAGTGGCCATTTCTGAGAAATCTACTATTGATGCAATCTTAGGAATCGGTTTTGGCTATCATAAATCTGCATTTGAAGATGATTCAGAATATGGAATTTACCCACAGTTTGAGGCGCAGTATCGCTATTATTACAACTTTAGAAAAAGAGCAGATAAGGGCCATAAGATTTCGGAAAATAGCGGTAATTATATAGCTGCTGTCGCTATTTTAGCAGGTGGAGATCCTATTTTTGGCGATATGGAATTGGAAAACGATTACGTTGGTTTTATTGGCCCGGCCTGGGGAATGCAGCGTGTTTATAATAGCAATTTTAAATTGAACCTTAACCTTGGTCTTGGATATGGGTTTGATGATTTAGGTAACTCATACCTGTCTCCGCTTATCGATATCCAACTTGGATTTAAATTAGGGAAATAGGTGTTACTCTGAAACTTTTATATTTTAAAAGTAAAGCCGGGATTTTAATTCCGGCTTTATTTTTTTATAACTTGTTGTTTTGAGTATTGTTTTCTGAATTTATAATAGATTTGGAAATAGTCGTGCATCTCGTATGAAGAACTTTTTAATATTTTTGGGTTTAATCGCAGGCTTAAATATGTTTGGCCAAAAGAATACTTCTAATCAGTTTTCCTTGAATTTAATAACTCCTTCAGTTGAATATGAAGTTGCTATTTCGGATCATTCTACAATTGATTTGGATCTGGGTATAGGCTGCGCATATCACAATTCCCTGGGAGAATCAGAATTTGGGATTTTTCCAGATTTTAATTTGCAGTATCGTTATTTCTACAATTTTCAAAAAAGAAGGGATGATAGCAAGAAGACCTCAGAGAACAGTGCTAACTATATTGCAGCAATAGGATCTATTAGCGGCGGAGATCCAATAATTGGAGATCTCAAATATGTGAGTGATTATGGTGTGTTCTTCGGGCCAGCATGGGGACTTCAAAGAGTTTATTATAGTAAACTTAAACTGAATTTGAATCTCGGAGCGGGCTACGGATTTAATGAGCAGGGAGCTTCATATTTCGCGCCGATTTTAGCATTTCAACTAGGATGGAAGCTAGGAAAATAATTATTTTCATTTTTTTACTTCTTGGAAGCTTGCCTGCTTTTTCTCAAAAGCATCCGGTGTTTTATGGTGGTTTGGAATATTACAGGGATACCGGGTTTGAAGAAAATGCTTATGTAAATCTAAGTATTGGTACGCAATTATATCGTTGGAAATTTCTAGCGCCCGAAGTAGGATTCGAATCTTATTTTGGTTCACCAGCAGTACATGAATTTAATTATATAGGAGAACCCAACTCCATTCCGGAATCTAAACTTAAAACTCATTTTTCATCTTACCTTTTTTCTTTTTCTCCAAAACTTAAATTTGGAAACGAAGAGACTGCCCTGGTGATAATTCCTCAATATATTTTAGAAATGTAAAAGCCAGGGGAGATTATCTAGTCTATAAAGGCAATTTATATGCCCTCGAAGAATGCCGCCGGAAATCCCTGTACACTTCTTTTTGGAGTTTTTCAGCTGGAGTCGAAGGCCAGATCCTTAACCTTGATGAGCTCTGGTTCTCACTCTTTTTAAAGTATTCGTTGATAATTTCAGAAGATGCGATAGAATCTTTGGATTTTTCAGAATACGATTTCAAACCCACAGGAGGTAGCGCAAATGGACTAGGAATCGGTTTTAGAGTTTATTACGATTTGTTCTCTTCTATTTGAAAAATAAACCAGGGCTACCGAAAACGTTTTAGTAATTAATATGTTATAAATGCTTTAAAACTAGCGTCTTCAGTCGCTTATTTGTCCTTGTATTTGTATCTTGCAGTTCATTTTAATTAACCAAAATAAAGATATAGATTATGAGTGCTATACTAGATATTCATGCCCGTCAGATTTTTGACTCCAGAGGAAATCCAACTGTAGAAGTAGATGTTGTTACCGAAAATGGAATCATGGGTCGCGCAGCTGTTCCATCCGGAGCTTCTACCGGGGAACACGAAGCGGTAGAATTACGAGATGGGGGCAAGGATTTCATGGGAAAAGGAGTTTTGAAAGCCATTGAGAATGTAAATGGTGAGATTGCCGATCAATTACTGGGATATTCCGTTTTTGAACAGAACCTTATAGATCAAACAATGAGGGATCTTGATGGGACTCCAAATAAATCCAAGCTTGGTGCGAATGCTATACTAGGCGTTTCTCTTGCGGTTGCTAAAGCAGCTGCCAACGAATTGAATATGCCTCTATACAGGTATGTAGGTGGGGTAAGTGCTAATACGCTTCCGGTACCTATGATGAATATTATAAACGGGGGTTCTCATAGTGATGCTCCAATCGCTTTTCAGGAGTTTATGATCATGCCGGTAATGGCAGATAGTTTTTCTCATGCCTTAAAAATGGGAACAGAGATCTTCCATAACCTTAAAAAAGTGCTTCACGATCGTGGTTTAAGTACCGCTGTTGGAGATGAAGGTGGATTCGCTCCTACTCTAGACGGAACAGAAGATGCTTTAGACACTATACTTAAAGCCATTGAAAAAGCGGGCTATAAACCCGGTGAACAGGTAAGCATCGCTTTAGATTGTGCTGCAGCTGAATTTTTCGTAAACGGAAAATACGATTATACAAAATTTGAAGGCGACAAGGGAAAAGTAAGAAACAGCCAGGAACAGGCCGATTATCTTGCGGAACTTGCTTCTAAATATCCAATTATCTCCATTGAAGATGGAATGGATGAAAATGACTGGGACGGCTGGAAAGCTTTAACCGAGAAAATTGGAGATAAAGTTCAGCTTGTTGGAGATGATCTGTATGTCACTAATGTTGAAAGACTTGGTAGAGGTATAAAAGAAAATATCGCCAATTCAATTCTTATTAAAGTTAACCAGATAGGTACTTTAACCGAAACCATCGCGGCTGTAAATATGGCACACAATGCAGGTTATACATCGGTTATGTCTCATCGGTCTGGTGAAACAGAAGATAATACGATTGCCGATCTTGCGGTTGCTTTAAATACCGGACAGATTAAAACCGGTTCAGCTTCCCGAAGTGACAGAATGGCCAAGTATAATCAATTGCTAAGAATTGAAGAAGAATTAGGAGACGTTGCTTATTATCCTCAGGATAAAGCCTTCAAAATAAAATAAATTTCTCAATTTTACTTGAAAAGCCGCTTCGCAAGAAGGGGCTTTTTTGTACACTATTGCTAACATTATATGTTATATTAACAATCATTTAATGAAATAAACTGTGTAAGAAAAAGCTTAATCCTTAAATTCAATTAACCAATCAACTTCTTATCAATTGAAAACCAATTTTTTATTTGTCGCAGCAGAAAATGACGGGATCGCTCGTTGTAAAGCTGGTGGAATGGGTGATGTTGTTCGGGATGTTCCCAGGCAAATAGCCGCCAGGGGGGATCAGGCCCAGGTGATTACTCCTTCTTATTCAAGATTACACCAATCTGGAAATAAGATTTCAGAAGTTAAATTTATTTTTAGGGGGGAACCTCAAAGTGCAGGTGTTTATGAAGTACCCGGCAAAAAAGAGATCCCGGGAATCAAACATTATGTGATTCATCATCCCGATATTAAATCTGGAGATATTGCACATATTTATTTTAATGATCCTGATCAGCCTTTTTTTACCGATGCGAACATGTTCGCTCTCTTTTGCACCGCGGTAGCCGCTACTGTAAGGGATGGGATTTTAGGTGTTATAAATATTATTCACTTGCACGACTGGCATACAAGTATGCTGTTATTCCTTCGGGAATTCAATCCAAAATTTCAGAAACTGAAAGAACTGAAGTTTGTTTACACGATTCATAATCTTGCCATTCAGGGAATCCGTCCTTTTGAGGACAATTACTCTTCTGTCCAGTCATACTTCCCCGATGTAAATTATAACAGGGAATTATTGAAAGACCCAAGATATACCGATTGTATTAATCTGATGGCGGTTGGGATTAGACTGGCAGATGCTGTTCATACGGTCTCGCCTTCTTATAAAGAAGATATACAAAAACCCAGCCACCCACCGCATTTTATAGGGGGAGAAGGCCTTGAAAATGATCTTAAACAGGCCGATAAAGAAGGCCGGCTTTTTGGAATTCTCAATGGCGCAAACTATTCTAATATCACAAAAGTCGAAAAGGGAATACTCTTTCGGCAGTGTGTAAGGAGATTGTTTCGATGGCTTCAAGAAGAGAAGAAAGATTATAAAGCGCATTATCTGGCGCATACAGGAGAGAAGCTTACCCGGTTTCAGGAGAAAAAACCTGATTTTATTTGTTCCAGTGTAGCCAGACTTACCGAGCAAAAGTTCTATTTCTTTAAGGAAGATCCAGATCTGCTTCCTGCTTTGATGAATAAATTAGAAGAGGTTAACGGTATTTATATCTTGCTGGGTACCGGAGCCCCAGAATATGAAGCTATATTTAGGGAAGCCAGTTACAGGCATAAGAATTTTATTTTCATAAATGCCCAGTCTGAAAGTATTATAGATATGCTTTACCAGGAATCCAATCTTTATCTCATGCCAAGTCAGTTTGAGCCATGTGGGATAAGCCAGATGCTGGCAATGAGAAATGGGCAACCCTGTCTTGTTCACCATACTGGAGGATTAAAGGATACGGTGAAACATATGCAAACCGGTTTTAGTTTTGACGGAGAAGATTTGGATGAAAAAAAGGAAAATTTCGTCAGGGTATTTTCCGAAGCGGTGGATCTTTATTTTAATGATAAACCTAAATGGAAAGAGATCTGTAAAAATGCGAAAAAGCAAAAGTTTACCTGGGAATTCTCGGTAGATAAATATTACGAATTTCTATACAAAATAACCAAATAAAAGGGTTTCTCTCCTGAAAATCAGGTTGTAAAATATTCGCTTAATGGTGTATAAATTAAATATGATTTTTCAAATTTTTTTCATTTTAAAGTAAATATTCCCAAATGTGATAGAAGTTTTTTAAATAATTGAATAAAAATTGGCGGAAACTGAAGAAAATAAAGGGTTTCATTAAATTTTGGTAGTCAGCTTAAAACCATTTTAACAGTAAATTTCGTAATTTAGTATTCCTTATAAAACATAAATCTAAAAGAACAAAATAACATATGTCTAAAGTAGCAACACTCGAATTTAACGGAAAGAAATATGAGTTTCCCGTTACTGTGGGAACCGAAGATGAAATTGGGATAGATATTAAAAGACTCCGTGGAGAAGCAGGGTTAATTACCCTTGATCCTGGTTATAAAAATACGGGTAGCTGCGAGAGTGCTATTACGTTTTTAGACGGGGAAGAAGGAATCCTGAGATACCGTGGTTATGCGATTGAAGATCTTGCTGAAAAAGCCGATTTTCTTGAAGTCGCTTATTTGTTGATTTTTGGAGAGCTTCCAAATAAAGATCAGCTGGATAAATTCACCCATGATATTAAAGAACAATCTCACGTAGATGAGGAGATGAAGAAAATCCTTGATGGATTTCCAAAATCGGCTCATCCAATGGGGGTGCTTTCGTCTCTAACCAGTGCATTAATAGCATTTAACCCTTCGTCGGTAGATGTTTCTTCAGAAGAAGATATGTATAAAGCCATTGTGAAAATCCTTGGTAAATTTCCGGTTCTTGCCGCATGGACCCTTAGAAAAAAACACAGTCTTCCATTAAATTATGGTGACGAAACTTTGGGTTATGTAGAGAACCTACATAAAATGATGTTCGAAAAACCTGGAAAATCTTATAAAGTAGATAAAGCTGTTATTGACGCGCTGGATAAATTGTTAATCCTTCATGCAGATCATGAGCAAAACTGCTCTACTTCAACAGTAAGAATGGTTGGGTCTTCTCATGCAGGACTTTTCGCTTCCCTTTCTGCAGGTATTTCTGCGCTTTGGGGTCCTCTTCACGGTGGCGCAAACCAGGCGGTAATAGAAATGCTTGAAAGAATTAAGGAAGATGGAGGTGATACTCATAAGTTTATGGAAAAAGCAAAAGATAAAGATGATCCGTTCAGATTGATGGGCTTTGGACATCGTGTATACAAAAACTTTGATCCCAGAGCTAAGATCATTAAGAAATCAGCAGATGAGGTTTTGGGTCAGCTAGGTGTTGAAGATCCTGTTCTTGATATTGCAAAAGGTTTGGAGAAACAAGCTTTGGAAGATGATTACTTCGTGAAAAGAAAACTTTATCCAAACGTTGATTTCTACTCAGGAATAATTTATCGTGCTCTAGGGATCCCTGTAGAAATGTTTACCGTAATGTTTGCTTTAGGTAGACTTCCCGGTTGGATCGCACAGTGGAGAGAAATGAGACTTAAAAAGGAACCTATTGGTAGACCTCGCCAAATCTATATTGGTGAAAATCATAGAGATTTTAAGCCTTTAGGTACCAGATAATATCTTTCTTTTATAAATGAATCCAGGAAAAAGCTTCATCTTGATATGAAGCTTTTTCTATATTTACAAAAAAATCACAGATAGTGAAATTGCATATATATAATGAAACTTCCAGGCTTAAAGCCGTAGTTCTTGGGACCGCTAAAAGTAATGGGCCTATTCCGACATTGGAGGAAGCCTATGATCCTAAATCCAAAGAACATATTATCGCCGGGACGTATCCCGACGAAGAGAATATGGTCAAGGAAATAGAATCTGTAGCGGCCGTTTTAAAAAAATATGATGTAACCGTTTATCGCCCGGAAATGATCGAAGATTACAATCAGATCTTTACCAGGGATATCGCTTTTGTGATAGACGATAAATTTATTAAGTCCAATATTCTTCCAGACCGGGACCAGGAGATTGAAGCTATTGATCATGTTTTGCAACAGATTGATCCGGATAAGATAATTACTTTGCCGGAAGAAGCTCACATTGAGGGAGGAGACGTGATGCCCATGGGAGATTATATTTTTGTGGGAACTTATAAAGGAAAGGATTACCGCGACTTTATTACTGCGCGAACCAATACTCAGGCTGTGGAAGCACTTCAGAAAATATTTCCGAATAAAAAAGTAGTCGCTTTTAGTTTAAGAAAGTCCAACACTATTGCAAAGGATAATGCCCTTCACCTGGATTGTTGCTTTCAGCCAGTAGGAAGGGACAAGGCTATAATTTATAAGGATGGCTTTTTAATTCCTGCAGAATATGAGTGGCTGGTTAATTTCTTCGGAAAAGAAAATGTTTACGAGATCACCAGAGATGAAATGTATAATATGAATTCCAATATTTTTTCGATCTCAGAAGAGGTTGTAATTTCTGAAAAGAACTTTACACGTTTAAATGCCTGGTTAAGAGAACAGGGAATCACGGTGGAGGAGGTGCCGTATGCTGAAATTGCAAAACAGGAAGGTTTATTGCGTTGTTCTACATTACCTTTGATAAGGGATTAAATTTTCAATGATGAGACAGATTACAGATACGATTTTGATGGTGAGGCCGGTGGCATTCCGTATGAATGAACAAACCGCAGTGAATAACTATTTTCAAAAAAATATGCAGAACCCTGACCTTAATATCTGGGCAGCAAAAGAGTTTGACGATTTTGTATTTAAACTTAGAGAAGTAGGAGTGAATGTTATTGTGGTAGATGATGTTCTGGAAGATAATACACCAGATTCGATATTCCCCAATAACTGGGTTTCCTTTCATGAAAATGGGGAGATAGCATTGTATCCTATGTTTGCTGAAAACCGAAGGAAAGAAAGAAGACTTGAATATTTTGCAAAACTGGAAGAAGCCGGTTTTAAGATCAAAGATATCGTAGATTATACATCAGCCGAGGAAGATGATGTTTTTCTGGAAGGGACAGGAAGTTTAATTCTAGATAGGGTAAATCAAAAGGCTTACTGTGCGATCTCGCCAAGAGCAGATGAAGATCTTTTAATTGAGTTTTGTGAAGATTTTGAATTTACACCGGTCATTTTTAACTCTTATCAGTCCGTAGGTCAAAAAAGACTTCCTATTTACCATACCAATGTAATGATGTGCCTGGGAGAAGAGTTTGCCGTGATCTGCCTGGATACGATAGATGACAGGAAAGAGCGGAAGAATGTGGTAAAGCATTTAAAAATGGACGGTAAAGACATAATATCCATTACCGAAAAGCAAATGCACGAATTTGCCGGGAATATGCTTATGGTTCAGGGGGCTGAAGGTAAAAAATATTTGGTGATGAGTGCCAGGGCACACCGGAGTCTGAATGAGGATCAGGTGAGTAGGATTGAAAAGCACTGCGAAATTTTGAGTTCAGAAATCCAAACCATCGAGACCTGTGGAGGTGGAAGCGCCAGGTGTATGATGGCCGAGGTTTTTCTGCCAAAAGAATCTTAAAGATTTTTTCTGCGGAATAATTTCAGGCAGAAAAGTATTATTATAAGTGCGCTGAAGAAAGCGAAAGGCAGGGATGTTATGATCAGGAATTTCTGCATCGCGGTGAGAACATTGGAATTAGGTTTTACTTTCCCCAATACAATAATCGCTTCACAAAAAATTAATATTAGAATTGCCCAGGCCAGTCGGTATTTTTTGGAAGGTTCCTGATTTCCACGGTCCGTGAACATACTCAAAACAAAAATGGCCGAATCTACCGAGGTGACCAGGAAACTAATTAGAAGAGTGATCACAACTATACTGGTAAATCCAGATATAGGAAAAGATTCAAAAAACAGAAACATCGAGGTAAATACATTTCCAAATTCGTTATTATAATTTGAATATCCCTTTACGATTTCCAGGGCGGAGGTTCCAAAAACACTGAACCAGAAAAAGCTTCCCAGGGATGGGATTACCAAAACTCCCAGGATCATTTCTCTAAGACTTCTTCCTCTTGATATTCTTGCTATAAAGATCCCGGTAAAGGGCGCCCATGCCAACCAAAAAGCCCAGTAATAATAAGTCCAGTCAGTTAAAAAACGAATACCTGGGTTATATTTACCCATAGCAATACTTAAAGGGAAAAAATCTATTAAATAATGATAAAAGGAACTGAAGAAATTGGACAATATTCTTAAAATATCCCCATTAAAAAAAACAAAAAGCATTAGTAGTACTGCGATATAAATATTCCAGTTCGAAATTTGTTTGATGCCTTTTTGAACACCAGACCATGCTGAAAAAAACGCCAGAGAACAAATTATTAGAACAAGCCCTAAATTAAGAAAGAGCGAGCCCGGTGATCTATCTAATAAGTGACTTATTCCACCTTCAATTTGAGTAGTTCCTAATCCTATAGCAGCTACTAACCCAATAACTGTGGTTAGAATAGTGAGGATGTCTATACTCGCTGGTAGAAAACTTATTTTTTTAAAACCTGAAAAGCCAGAACTGAGTCTGACATCTGATTTTTCAACGAAAATGGCATAGGCGATAACTACAGCAAAGACTCCGTAGAATGCCCAGGCTGTAAAGCCCCATTGGTAAAATGTATATTCAAGAGAAATAATTTCTGAGGTCTGCTCTGTGGCAATAGGCGGATTTATATACATAAATACAGGTTCCTGAACAGCTCGTAGTAATATGCCAGCTCCCATCCCTGCGCTATAAAGCATGGCGATCCAGGAGAGCCGGTCGAACTCGGGAGGAGAGTTTCCGAGTCTTATTTTGCCAAATTTTGAAAATGCCAGTCCCAGTAAAAAGACTACACATCCCAGTCCCAGCCATAAATAAAAAGTTCCAAAATAGCTTCGTACCCAGAGTGAAACTAATTCTATCGAATCGTAAAAGTAGTTGGTAAAGAAAAAAATTAAAAGCGAACTAAAAATCAGGATACTTGCTGAAGTTAAAAAGACTTTATTTTTCAGAAGATTTTTTGTGGTTGAGTTCAATCCAGATGTTTCTTATTTAATAAAACTACTTCTTTTTATTTCCCTTAGCAATTTTGTTTATCATCCCTTCAAATATGAAATAGTGGAATGGATACATCGAATACCAGTAAGCCCTTCCCAATAAGCCTTTGGGTCTGAAGGTCGCATTTTGATGAAGCACATTTTCTTCATCGATCTTAAATTCCAGCCAGGCTTCACCGGGGACTTTCATTTCTGCAAAAAGTAATAGTCGTTTTTCTTGTTTATCTGCTAATAATACCCGCCAGAAATCCAGGGAATCTCCGGAGTTTAATTTTTTGGGATGTGTTCTTCCTCTTCTAAGGCCAACTCCTCCTGCGAGTTTATCCATATAACCGCGCACTTTCCATAACCAGTTTGCATAATACCAGCCATTAAAACCACCAATAGCCCAGATACGCTCTAAAACTTCTTCCGGATTTTCTACTTTTATCGATTTTTTATCCTGAAGGCATCCATATTTTGGTATTTGAACATATTTATTCAATTCCTTTTTAAATCTTCCGCTACTTAAAGAGTCTTTCCAACTGGAAATGACTTCATTCTGCTCTATTTTGTAGAAAGCAAGTTCTATTGCTTTTTTGTAATTGATGGGTTCAATCCCTAATAATTCCTGAAGTCTTGTGTCCCGGGTAATAACTTCAACAGACATACTGTCCACTAGATTTTGAGCCAGTCTGTACGATGTTGAGGTTACAAAATATAGCCAGTAGGAACTCAACTTGGGAGACATAACAGGAACACCTACTATCCAGATCTTTAGACCACGAACTTCGGCATATTGTTTCATCATTTCTTCGTAGGTGAGAACATCCGGTCCGCCAACATCAAAAGATTCATTGTAGCATTCTTCCTTTCCGATAACTCCGGTGAGATATTGGATAATATTTCTAACAGCGATAGGCTGGCATTTTGTTTTTACCCATTTAGGAGTAACCATTACGGGTAATTTCTCACATAGATCTCTAATGATCTCAAACGACGAGCTTCCAGATCCCACGATGATGGCAGCTCTTAGAACAGTTAAATTGAAATCACCTTTATAAAGGATCTCCTCCACCTGTTTTCTTGATTTTAAATGCTTGCTTAGCTTTTCTTCATTGATGATTCCGCTTAAATATATGACCTGGTTCACGGTTGTTTCGGCCATCATCTTATTGAAATTTTCTGCTGATAGGGATTCCTGTTTGTCGAAATCCTGAGTAGACCCCGTCATGGAATGGATCAGATAATAGGCTACATCTATATTCTTTATTTCATTTGGTGCTGTGGAATCCTTTAGAAAGTCCAGTTCTACAACTTCCACCTTGGTTTTGAGTTCTTTGATGGAAGTAAAACGATCCTTGTTGCGTACAGCGCAAACTACTTCATGGCCTTGTTCGAGTAATTTGGGCAAAAGCCGCATACCTATATATCCATTGGCTCCAGTAAGTAAAATGCGCATTTGAATTATTTGAATATCAAATTAGAAATTTAATTATTACTTTCACTTCAGATTAATAAAACTTTATTAAATGAATAACGTCCTCAAATTTGTTTTGCTAATCATTGGTGTGGGACTTGTGGCATACGGTCTGTATACTTTAATAAGTCCTGAATTTTCAATAGATGCTGGGCCTTTGCAGGTTCATGCACAGGGAGATAATACTCAATCCTATGCCATGATCGCTTTTGGAATTCTTGCTTTGGCCGGTGGACTGGCTTTCAGAAAAAGATAAATAATTAAACAGGTTATTATTTTTAAAGATCGCCAATCTGGGTAGGAGCGTTATCGGTTTTATAATCGATGATCTTTTTAAAGAATTTATGAATTCCCGGTTTATCTGCCTTCACCTTTATAAAATGATGATCTTTATAAATGCTGTATTCTTCAGCTTTCCCCTTATATAGATTGAGTTTCCAATACGGGATCACCAATGCGTATGTTTCTAATAGGGATCGAAACATTACAATAATGCCGTTATTTCTCATCTCTACATTACAAACATTCGCATTATTATCAAGAATAAGAAGGTTGTGAATATCGATGCTTGTTGAGTTAATATGTAATTTAGGAGAGCCTGTACCCTTTAATTTTACTCTTTCAAAAAGCGTAAATGGCTTGCCAACTTGCTTATTTATTTTTTCAGAAATAGCCGGTCGATTGTAGGAAATATTAAGTAGCATTTCTTTTTTTCTAAATATAAGGATTTGAGTAGAAAGCCTGGCGGCTGAAACTTCAATTCTTTTTATCTTTGCCCACCTAATAAACGGAAATACGCTAAAAAGCATAAGAAAAATGAATATTGAACAAATTCTTGCATCAAAAGTCAACGAAGCCGTCAAGAAACATTATGAGGTAGAACCTGAAAGTATCGAATTTCAACCTACACGTAAGGATTTTGAAGGTGACATCACTTTGGTAGTTTTTCCTATGCTTAAGCAGGTAAAGACCAATCCGACACAATTGGCAGAGAAAATTGGTAAATATCTTGAAGATGAAGTAGAAGAAGTTGCCGGTTATAATGTTATTCAGGGTTTCCTTAATATTGTAATAAGCGATAAATATTATATCAATTTCTTTAATGATGTAAAGGATCGTGAAGACTTTGGTATTCTTTTACCTCAAAGCGATGCCAGCGGAATTATGGTTGAGTATTCCTCACCAAACACCAATAAACCGCTTCACCTGGGGCATATTCGAAATAACCTGTTAGGATATTCAGTTTCAGAGATCCTTAAAGCTGCCGGGAATGAAGTTTATAAAGTACAGGTGATCAACGATCGTGGGATACATATTTGTAAATCTATGGTGGCCTGGCAGAAATTCGGGAACTCAGAAACTCCTGAATCTACCGGGTTAAAAGGTGATAAACTGGTTGGTAATTACTACGTAAAATTCGACCAGGAATATAAAAAGGAGATCGCTCAACTTCAGGAAGAAGGAAAGAGCGAAGACGAAGCAAAAGCTGGAGCTCCAATCTTTGTTGAAGCTCAGGAGATGTTAAGAAAGTGGGAAGCGAACGATCCCGAAGTGGTAAAACTTTGGTCCACGATGAACCAGTGGGTCTATGATGGATTTGATAAGACCTACGATGCCCTTGGGGTAGATTTCGATAAGAACTATTATGAAAGTAAAACCTACCTGTTAGGAAAAGATAATGTTCAAAAAGGTCTTGAAGACGGTGTTTTCTTTAAAAAAGAAGATGGCAGCGTTTGGATAGATCTTAGCGATGAGGGCCTTGATGAAAAGATCGTTCTGAGAAGTGATGGAACTGCGGTTTATATGACCCAGGATATTGGAACTGCCATTCAGCGTTTTCAGGATTTTGATATCAACCAGATGGTTTATACGGTTGGGAACGAGCAGGAATATCATTTTAAAGTTCTGTTCCTGATTCTGAAAAAACTTGGATATGACTGGGCAGATGCTCTTTATCATTTGAGTTACGGAATGGTTGACCTTCCAAGTGGAAAGATGAAGAGTCGTGAAGGAACTGTGGTTGATGCCGATGATCTTATAAAAGAAATGGCCGAAACGGCTAAAAATATTTCAGAAGAACTGGGTAAACTGGATGGCTATTCTGAAGCCGAGAAAGAGGAGCTTTACAGAATTATAGGTTTGGGAGCATTGAAGTATTATATCCTGAAAGTGGATCCTAGAAAGCGTATTCTATTCAATCCCGAAGAGTCCGTAGACTTCCAGGGGAATACAGGGCCCTTTATTCAGTATACTTATGCCCGGATTCAGTCGATATTAAGAAAGGCCGAATTTGATACTTCAGCAGAACTTTCAAAAGAATTCAGTTTTCATGAAAAGGAAAAAGAACTGATCAAGCAGGTACAGTTATTCCCGGAAACCGTTGCCCTGGCAGCAGAAAATCATTCGCCGGCCTTGATCGCTAATTATACATATGAACTTGTAAAATCCTTCAATTCATTTTATCAGAATGTTCAGATTTTAGGAATTGAAGATGAAGCGGAGAAAGTATTTAGAGTTCAATTGTCCAGGTTGGTAGCAAACGTTATTAAGTCTGGATTTAAGATGCTTGGCATCGAGGTGCCGGAAAGAATGTAAGTGGGAATACGAATTCTGAAGTACTGAGGTAGAGGAAAGATTTAATAATCCCTCATGCTGCACTTGTTTCCACAAATCAAATGAAAGGGAAAATGAATTTTAAATTTTGAACTTTCTGTTTCAGCTTCAAATCATTAAATTTGCATTTCGCTGCCTGGCAGCATAAAAAATAAAATTACAGGAAAGAATATGTTTGATAATTTAAGCGATAAGTTAGATAATGCCCTGCATGTCCTAAAAGGACATGGACAGATCACCGAAGTGAACGTTGCGGAAACTCTTAAGGAAGTTAGACGTGCATTGGTAGATGCCGATGTTAACTACAAGATTGCCAAGGAGTTTACGAGTGTGGTGAAGGAGAAAGCGCTTGGTCAGGATGTCCTCACGGCTTTAAAACCTGGGCAAATGATGGTAAAGCTTGTCAAAGATGAGCTTACCGAACTTATGGGAGGTGATGCTGAAGGGATTGATCTTTCCGGTAATCCTTCGGTTATCTTGATGTCTGGTTTACAGGGTAGTGGTAAAACCACTTTCTCGGGTAAGCTTGCGAATTTCCTGAAAAATAAGAAAACTAAAAAACCTCTTTTAGTTGCTTGTGATGTGTATCGCCCTGCAGCGATCAATCAGTTGCATGTGGTTGGAGAGCAGGTTGGTGTTGAGGTTTATTCAGATGAAGGAAACCAGGATCCTGTTGCCATTTCCAAAGATGCGATCGCATATGCTAAGGAAAATGGTCATAATGTGGTAATTATTGATACCGCAGGTCGTCTTGCTGTAGATGAAAAGATGATGACCGAGATTTCGAATATCAAACAGGCGATTAATCCAAACGAAACACTTTTCGTAGTAGATTCCATGACTGGTCAGGATGCGGTTAATACCGCAAAGACCTTTAATGAGAGACTTAATTTTGATGGAGTAATCCTAACCAAGTTAGATGGTGATACCAGGGGTGGTGCGGCAATTTCAATTAAATCTGTTGTAAATAAGCCTATAAAATTTATCGGTACCGGTGAAAAGATGGACGCGATGGATATCTTCTATCCTTCACGTATGGCCGATAGAATCCTGGGGATGGGGGATGTTGTATCTCTTGTTGAAAGAGCTCAGGAACAATATGACGAAGAAGAGGCTAGAAAACTTCAGAAGAAGATTGCGAAGAATAAATTCGGTTTTGACGATTTCCTTAGTCAACTTCAGCAAATAAAGAAAATGGGATCTATGAAAGATCTTATGGGGATGATCCCTGGAGCTGGAAAAATGCTTAAGGATGTAGATATAGATGATGACGCGTTCAAAGGGATTGAAGCGATTATTCATTCTATGACTCCAGATGAGCGGAGTGAACCAAAGCTCATTAATGCCAGTAGAAAGAAAAGAATTGCAAAAGGTTCCGGGACTTCTGTTCAGGAAGTAAATCAGCTTTTAAAGCAGTTCAACCAGATGGGTAAAATGATGAAGATGATGCAGGGTGGCGGTGGCCAAAAGATGATGCAGATGATGAAAGGAATGAAATAGTATTTGCAGTGCTCAGTCGCAGTAAACGGTAAATAGAATGGATTTTAAATCTTTAAAGGCTTATGAAAAGGTATTTGAGTTAGCCATGAAGATTTTCGAAATTTCAAAAGAATTTCCAAAACAAGAAACATATAGTTTAACCGGCAGATTTGGAGAATTTACAGGTCGGTTTGTTCTAATATAGTCGAGGCGTATAGGAAGCGAAGATATCCTAATCACCTTAGAAGTAAATTAAGTGGTAGTGATTCAGAAAATGCGGAAACTCAAAGTTGGCTGCACTTTGCCACGATTGTGGATATATCAAAAAATCTGAATATGAGAATTTGAATAAAAATAGTGAAGAAGTAAGAAAGCTTTTAAATTTCATGATTAATAACCCTGGCAAATTTGGAGTTGAGCTGTGATTACTGCCAACTGTAACTGCCAACTGAATGCTGAAAAAAAAATGACAATTCTAGACGGTAAAAAAATCAGTAGTGACATTAAAGATGAAATTGCTGCGGAGGTCACCAAAATTAAGAATCGGGGAGAGAAAGTGCCGCATCTTGCTGCTATAATTGTAGGTAAGGATGGGGCGAGTCTCACCTATGTGAATAGTAAAGTGAAAGCGTGTGAACGAGTGGGATTTGAATCCTCGCTTTACAGACTTCCCCATACAGTAAGCGAATTGGAGCTTCTTGATAAGATTGAAGAACTTAATCAAAATGATAATATAGACGGATTCATTGTTCAGTTACCCCTTCCTCCTCAAATTGACACACAAAAAGTATTGAATGCAGTGGATCCCGATAAGGACGTGGATGGATTCCATCCCACCAACTTTGGGAAAATGGCACTGGATATGACCTCCTTTATTCCCGCAACACCATTTGGAATTTTGGAGTTGCTGGAACGTTATGATATCCCTACTAAGGGTAAACATACGGTGGTGATTGGTAGAAGTTATATAGTGGGAAGGCCAATGAGTATTTTAATGGGGAGAAGTGGCTTTCCGGGAAACTCTACAGTCACCTTAACACATGAATTCACTAAGAATATTACTCAGGTAACCTCTCAGGCTGATATTATTATTATCGCAGTGGGAATTCCTGAATTCCTTAAAGGAGAAATGATCAAGGATGATGCTGTGATCATTGATGTGGGGATCACCCGTGTGCCAGATGAGAATGCTGAAAAAGGTTATGTGATCAAAGGAGATGTGGATTTTGAAAATGTAAGTAAAAGAGCTTCCTATATTACTCCTGTTCCCGGTGGTGTTGGTCCTATGACGGTTTCAATGCTTTTAAAGAATACCTTGCTCGCCAGGGAAAGGCATAAAAAAAGAGTACTGGATGAAGTAAATAAAAAATAAAAAAAGAGGGAAATTTTCCCTCTTTTTACTTTTTAAGCATTTTCCAGTTTCCAGTCTAAATACCGGTGAAGGTCAGATTGTATAAACCGCAGTCCAAAAGTGATCACAGCGAAGTCGTCTACATAACCCACACCTGGAATAAAATCCGGGATCATATCGAAAGGATTCAGAATATACAAAAATGAAAATGCAATGGTTGCTATAGTAAACCAGGGTACTTCCTTGTAGATTCCCTTTCGATAATCTTTAAGCATCCCATACATTACATTGCCTAATTCGGCATATTTCTTCAACATGCTAGAATTATTGAGCTTTTCATCTATTTCCTCCTGATTGTCCAGAGCAACTGTTACATCATTATCATCTACTTTGGTAATTTCAGACTTCATAAAGTCTTCATCCAGCTTTTTTTTATTTTTCTTAAACATATCTTCTAAGTTTTAATTCAATTTTTATAATCTATGATGTGCATTACCATATTCCTTTTTGTATATCTTCAGAATAAGAAGAAAAAGAGATATAAGTAAAGGTCCGAATATCAACCCGATAAACCCAAAAAGTGGAACCCCTACAATAACTCCGAACAGGGTTATTAAAGGATGTACACTTGCTAATTTCTCTAAAACATACAGCCGTATTATATTATCGGTAGAACCTACGACTACAAAACCGTAAATAAGGAGCGCAATGGCCTGCCAGTCGTTTCCCTGTGCAAATAAAAGAATAGTGGCAGGAATGATCCCAATTGCCGTTCCAATGAATGGGATCATACTCCCAATTGCGGTGATCACGAACCAGAAAAAAGGATCGGGGACCCCAAAAATTAAATAGCCTATGAGTGCAATTATACCCTGAACAAATGCTACTAATGGAATTCCTAAAGCATTGGATTTTACCAATTGATTACTTTCATCACCAATAATTCTAAGGTTTTCCTTTCCCAGAGGGATATAAGTAATCATAGAATCTCTTAGAGAAACACGATTAGTAAGCATATAGTAAAGCATAAAATACATAATACCTATCGCGATAAAGGCATTAAAAGTTCCTCCCGCCAGGTTCTGTAGATTAGAAGAAATCCAGGTGGTAATAGCCGAGGTGTCAATATTTGCACTAATGTTATAGCCAAGATATTGTTCGGCATTATATAGCTGATTTTTTATTGCGCCTAAAACCCGTTCAGAATTTGCTACGGCTTTTCCTATTTTTGAAGTAAGCATAAAGGCGATCAGGGAAACAGGAATAAGAATTCCAACGAAAGAAGAAGTCATTAAAAAAGCAGCTGCTATAGGAGGTCTCCATCCTCTTTCAATAAGAGACTTCATCCAGCCTTTCATAAGAACATATAGAGTTACCGCTCCCAATACTCCTGAGAGATATGGTAGCATTTCCTGAAAAATTAAAACCGTTAAAAAAAGAATAAGTATTAGTACAAAAATCTGGCGTACTAAAGACGGTTTAAGTCTATCCATATGGTTAGTTAGTTATATTGTATAAGCTAAGCTTTATTTGACAAAAAGTTGATCTATATCTTTAAAAGCTTTAAACTCAAGGGCATTTCCGCAAGGATCCTTAAAAAACATGGTTGCCTGTTCCCCTGGTTTCCCTTCAAATCTTATATAGGGTTCAATGATGAAATCTATATTTTTCCCTTTAAGTAAATTGGCAAATTCATGGAAGACCTCCCACTCAAGAACAACTCCAAAATGTGGCACTGGAACGTCTTTTCCATCCACCGGATTGGATGTTGCAGCTTTAGTTTCTTGTGGATCCTGATAATGGATAACTAATTGGTGACCGAAAAAATTGAAGTCAACCCAGTGATCACTACTACGACCTTCACCACAGCCAAGAGTATCTTTATAAAAGTGTCTACATTTTTCAAGGTTAGAAACCGGTATTGCAAGATGAAATGGTTGGATCTTCATTTTTATATTATTTCCTGAAATTTTTAAATAGATATTATCCCCGGAATTTGCCGGTAATAAATTAAAAATAACAAGAACAACTTACAAATCGGTAAGGCCTATCGCTAATAATGTGTTAAGATTTGGGTTTTCCAGGTCTTTTTTTGTGAACAGTTTTTTTTTCGGTCCTATTTTCGGGAAAAGATCCTTCCTCGGTTTTTGTCGAGGCGTCCGTAAGATCATTAATAGTTTGTAGTTCATTTGAGGTGAGATCACGCCATTCTCCTACCGGAATATCAAGATCTACATTCATGATCCTGATTCTTTTTAGTGCTGTAACTTCATAGCCTAAAAATTCGCACATTCTCCGAATCTGCCTGTTCAAACCCTGAGTTAAAACAATTCTGAAGGTATGATGTCCAATTTTTTCAACTTCACATTTTCGGGTAACAGTATCTAAAATTGGAACTCCGGAAGACATTTTTCTTATAAAATCTGGAGTGACGGGTTTATTGACAGAAACCACATACTCCTTCTCGTGATTGTTTCTTGCACGAAGTATTTTGTTCACAATATCACCGTCATTGGTAAGAAAAATAAGTCCTTCGCTGGGTTTATCCAGTCTCCCTATAGGAAAGATCCGTTTTGGATAATTGATATAATCTATAATATTATCTTTTTCAACTCTTGTGTCGGTGGTACACACAATCCCCGCTGGTTTATTAAATGCCAGGTAGACATTCGGTTCTTTTAGCTCTTCTTTGGAAACCGATTTCCCATCAACTTTAACATCATCTCCCGGCACAACCTTGGTGCCCATCTCAGGAACTTTGCCATTTATCGTAATTCTCCCCTGATCAATAAGTTTGTCGGCTTCTCTTCTAGAGCAATAACCTAACTGACTTAGATACTTATTTATCCGAACTTCGTTAGCCATAAAATTTATTCTGAAGCAAAGATACAAGTTTAGATTTCCCCGAATTCGTATCAAAATTTTAAAAATTTCTAAAACCTCAGGCAACCTTTCGTAACTTTCCTACGTCTATATAAGTAGAAGGCCTTTTGAAAATGGTAAAAGTTATACAGCTTTTTAAAAATGAATCCTCTTTGATAAAAAGAGCGGCAGCGGGTAACCGGGATGCTCAGCATAGATTGTATGAGTTGCATTCGCCAAAAATGCTGAGTGTTTGCAGGCAGTATATAAAAGATATACATCATGCTGAAGATACCATGCTCAAAGGATTTTTTAAGGTTTTTAACCATTTGAAGGATTTTAAGGAAGAGGGAAGTTTTGAAGGCTGGATAAGAAAGATAATGATTCGGGAATCTATTTCTTTTTTAAGACAGCAAAAGAAACTTGAATTCCATGAAGATCTGGGTTATGATACGAAAGAAGTCTTCAATAATATAAATTCTGAAATGGATGTGGCCGACATACAGAGCTTGATAGACAGTTT
>CAWGSM010000041.1:0-87500 GCA_963825045.1 uncultured Flavobacteriaceae bacterium
ATTGACTTTTTGATTCATTAATTAACATTTAAGGTAGAGAGACCGCCGTCCATTCCTAATACCTGGCCTGTCATCCAACTGCTTTCTTCACTCAATAAGAAAGTGGCCAGGTTGGCTATATCCTTAGCTTCACCTACACGGTTTAATGGGTGACGCTTATCCATCTTTTTCTTTTTATCTTCATTAGAGAGTAATTTTTCGGCTAATGGAGTATCGGTTAGGGAAGGGGCGATGACGTTTACCCGAAATCCAGGAGCGTATTCTGCTGCCAGAGATTTCGCAAATCCTTCTATAGCTCCTTTCGCTGCCGCCACACTGGTATGAAAAGGCATTCCAACTTTCACTGCGACTGTACTATAAAATACCAGGCTCGCCTGATTTGATTTTTTCAATTTATCAAGAATACCCTGAACACATCGAACCAGACCAAAGAAATTAAGATTCATCTCTTCTTCAAATTTTTCTGGTTTGATCAATTTAAAGGGTTTAAGGTCTATACTGCCAGGACAGTAAACGAACCCGTCAATTTGATCGGGAAGTTCAAGCTTGGAAATATCATCTTTTAGTACGTCAAATTCTAAATGAGTGATCTTATTTGTATCAAGATTTCCTTTGCTTCGGGAAGCGACAATAATATGGTGCTCTTCTTTTAGATTATCTGCAATTTGATTCCCGATCCCTGTGGAACCGCCAATAAGTAAAATGTTCTTTTTCATCACTTTTTTAGTTTAAAATATCCTTTTTTAATGTAGCATGTTGCTCCACAGGTTCCTGAAACTCCCCGAAAAGTTCAATTAGCTTTTGCCTCCTATAGTTGAAGATTTCCCCTAATTTAGGTTTAACTGTTAATGGATGAAACATCTGACCAATAATACCAAATGGTAATTTATAATCAATGATATCCTCCATCTCAACTCCGCCGGGAATCGGTTTTGTAAAATGCTTATGGTGCCAGAATTTATATGGTCCGAATCGCTGCTCATCTACAAAATATTCACCTTCTTTTACATGAGTAATTTCGGTTACCCATTTTGTTTTAATACCCGCTATGGGGGTTACTATGTACTGAATGATCTGGCCGGGGAACATGGCTTTATCTGCACCCGAAACTATATCAAAACTCATATAATCAGGAGTGATGACTTTCAGGTTGCTGGGATCTGAAAGAAAACTCCATGCTGCCTGCGGTGAAATTGGTAGTTTCTGAATACTTCTTAAGGTGTAAAGCTTCATTTTTTTTTATTTAAAGTAAAAGTAGACTTCATATTGTTTAAAATAAAATATAAATAGTTAAACAAAAATTAAAGAATAGAAATAGGTATTAGTTTTCTTTATATATTTAGAAAAACTAATACATACCAATATGAAAACATTATTATCTGGTCTTCTGATCTTTTGCTGTGCATTTATGACCGCCCAGATTCAGGCACCCCAACCAAGCCCACACGGAAAAATTGAACAAAAAGTCGGCTTAACCGATGTTACAATTGCTTATTCCAGACCTGGAATGAAAGGACGTACTATTTTTGGTGATCTTGTTCCTTATGGAGAAATATGGAGAACCGGAGCTAATGAAAATACTACAATTACTTTTAGCACCGATGTAAAGATTGGCGGAAAGGAACTAAAAAAAGGGTCTTATGCTATTTATACCAGCCCTGGGCAGAATTCCTGGGAAGTAATGTTTTACAGTAGTACCGATAACTGGGGAAATCCACAGGAATGGGATGAAAGCAAAGTCGCTTTGAAGACTACTGCTGAAGTTGAAGAACTTCCTTTCGAGGTAGAAACATTCACTATTTTTATTAATGATCTTACGAATAATTCAGGAGTTATTGAGTTTATATGGGCTAATAAAGTAGCAAGCGTACCGTTTTCTGTTCCTACTGAAGAGATCACTATGGCTAGCATTGATCGTACGATGAACGGTCCTACTGCCAATGATTATTTTGCTGCAGCTACCTATTATCATGATTCCGGGAAAGATCTTCAAAAAGCTTACGAATGGATTACTAAGGCTGCAGATATGGCCGGCGAAGATGCTTACTGGGTATTACGTCGTAAATCTCTTATTGAAGCCGATATGGGCAAAAAGGAGGAAGCTATAGCAACTGCTAAGAAATCACTGGCTTCTGCCAGGAAAAATAACAATCCTGATTATGTAAAAATGAATGAGGATTCTATAAAGGAGTGGGGAGGAAGTAAATAACTTACCTTCCATATTTTTAAATAAAAGGTTTTCCAGCTTATTTCTTAATGCTGAACTTATTTCGGTATAAAATAGAGATTCCTGGAAAACCTTTTTTAATATTCCAGGTTGATCTCTTTTCTTATTTGATCAAGTAATCGTGTAATTTCCAAAGTACGGTCAAGGCTCATAATATCACTTTCGGTTTTATTTTCCCGAAGCTTCTGAGCCACATGTTCGGCTTCGAAATTATATCCGTTTGTATCAACACCAAATTCTATCGTTTCTTCCTTTCCTTCAGAAATTATAGTTACTGAAGTTGGCTCATGGAATCTGGAGTTTAATTTAATAATTCCTTTTTCCATTATAATTTCAGCAGTAGTAGGAGTGTTTTCGGTTACGGTAGAATGCAATTGAGCTTCAACTTCATTTGCATATTTGAAATTTATAGTACAACTTGAATCCATCCCTGTTTCGGCAAATTCTGCACGTGGCATCAATGGTTTCAGGATTTCCCAATATACTGTGAGCAAAAAAGACCGGATAAATCCCAATGTCCAGAAGACTTCCGCCGCCAAGATTTTTATTAAATAGTCGGGTGGTTTTATCAAATTCAGCAGAAAACCCAAAATCCGCTTTTAGCGATTTTATTTTCCCAAACTCACCTGAATTTAACCTTTTGAATCACAAATTGAAAATGTGGTAAGAACATAGTCCACAAGAGCTTCCATTACAAAAACTTTCTTTTCTCTGGCCAGAGTTACCATTTCCTCAGCCTGACCTGGAATTCATGGCAAAAGGTTTCTCACATAGAATCGCTTTTCCATGCTTGATACAATCTATCGTTAATTCATGGTGCAGTACGTGAGGGGTGGCAATATAGATCACATCCACTTTGTCATCTTTCAATAATTGCTCATAAGAACCATAGGCAATAGCTGCATTATGATCTCTGGCAAATGCCTGTGCTTTTTCCCTGCTTCTGCTGCCAACTGCATACAGGCTTGAATCTTCAACACTTTCAAGACCTTTAGCAAATTTATGCGCTATTTTTCCCAGGCCCAGGATCCCCCATTTTATTTCTTTCATGCTTTATTTATTTCCTGATTATTACCTATAAAAAACTGGATCAAATAAGCCAGTGCGATCACTAACGTACAGCCCAGTACATTCAGCCATAAATAGGGCATAAGGTTAAAATTAAATACAATAATGACTACTATCTGGGCAATTAAAGCTGCGATAAAAACAGCATTGCTTTTTACATATCTTATAAAAAAAGCGAGTAAAAATATACCCAGAACATTTCCGTAAAAAATACTTCCAATAATATTTACAAGTTGTATAAGATTGTCAAAAAGATCGGCAATACTGGCAAAGGTAATGGCAATTAATCCCCACATTAGGGTGAACCACTTTGTAGCTTCCATATAATGCTCCTCACTTTTATCTTCTTTTATATTTCTTCGATAAATATCTATTGTTGTGGTAGAAGCCAGCGCATTAAGTTCAGAAGCTGTAGATGACATGGCGGCAGAAAGGATCACGGCCAAAAGAAGGCCAATTAAACCCCTCGGGAGATTATTAAGGATAAAGTGAATAAACACGTAGTCTTTATCATTGCTTTCAGCATCTCCGTCGGCAGCATCGATAAATAATTTTGCTTCATCTTTTAACTCCTGTTGCTTTTGGTCCAGGCGGTTAAATTCATTATGAAAATCAGCGATCTGAGCTTCGCTCAAATTTTGCTTATTTTCAGCATAATCCAGTCCAATACGTTGTTTCTCCTCCTGAGTTTGTCGGTGTTCCAGCATCAGATCCTGATACTGTTCAGAATAATTTGAATTTAAAACAGTCTCATTCGCCGCGGGATTGAAATTAAGCGGAGCCGTATTAAATTGATAGAAAACAAAAACCATTACTCCCACCAGCAGAATAAAAAATTGAAGTGGTACTTTTAGGAGACCGTTGAAAATCATTCCCAACTGACTTTCCCTTACAGAACCCCCACTTAAATATCGCTGCACCTGGCTTTGATCTGTCCCAAAATAGGAGAGGGCCAGAAAACTACCTCCTATGAGTCCGCTCCAAAGAGTATATCGGTTCTCAAAGTCGAAAGAAAAGTCCAGAACATCCATTTTTCCACTTGCACCTGCTATTTCCAGGGCATCGGTAAAGCTCACCGAATCGGGAAGAAAATTTAAAATAATAAAAAATGCGACGATCATTCCTGTAAGGATCACCGCCATTTGTTGCTTATGAGTGACACTTACTGCTTTTGTTCCTCCCGAAACCGTATAGATAATAACAAGTACGCCTATTATCACGGTAAGACTGGTGAGGTGCCATCCCAATACTGCAGAAAGGATGATGGCCGGTGCGAAAATCGTAATCCCGGCAGCAAGTCCGCGTTGTATTAGAAATAGCAGCGCGGTTAATGTCCTTGTTTTCCTATCGAATCGTGACTCCAGATATTCATAAGCCGTATAAACTTTAAGCCGGTGATATATGGGTATAAATACCATACAGATGATCACCATCGCGATGGGGAGACCAAAATAGAACTGTACAAATCCCATTCCATCATGATATGCCTGACCTGGTGTAGAAAGAAAAGTGATCGCGCTGGCCTGAGTAGCCATTACCGATAGACCAATGGTCCACCATTTAGCATCGTTTCCACCTCCAATAAAATCTCTTACATTCTTACTCCCACGGGATTTATATACTCCGTACCAGACTATAAACGTAATGGTTCCAACCAGAATAATCCAATCGATTAACTGCATATCAGGCGAAATAATTCATTATTAAATAAAATAAAAGGATGTAAATCGCATTTGCAACCAATACAATTGTATAACTGGTTTTCCAGTGATAATTTTCAGGTTCTTCCATTATTTTCCTATAGAAATTAAGTTAGCAAAGAGCCTGTATGCTCCCGGTACGGCTTCCGGAAATTGCCTAAAAAAGCTAATACCTGTATAGATATAATAGCCTTCACCATATTTTGCTACCAAGAGGCTTCCATTTTTAGGAGTCTCATTTTTATCATGCATACTTAAAATGGGGGTGAAATTGTCGTTCCAGCTGTCAGGAAAATATAATCCCCGTTCCTGAACCCAGCCTTGAAAATCATTTTTAGTAAGTTTATTAGGATAGTTTAGTACCGGATGATCAGGATTTAAAAAACTAACTTCAGCGTCTTCTTCGGTCACACGGTCCCGGGATAAATTTAGATCGAAGGGGGCAATATTATTGGTGACCAGACCACGATTGGTATTATACTGGACGATCATAGTACCCCCATCTTTTACATAATTGAATAATGCTTCCTGATGGAATTTAAGATCTTCCACTGTATTATAAGCTCTTATACCCACTACTACCGCATCGAATTTCTTGAGGTAGTTTTCTGAAATAGACTCTGGTGTAATTATAGTAACATCATATCCAATTTGTTCCAGGCTCTCAGGAACTACATCTCCGGCTCCTTCTATATAGGCAACATTTTGTCCTTTTTTGCTGATATCAAGCTTGACTAGTTTTAATCTGGCCGGCAGAACCAGGTTTTGGTCCGGTATATACCCGTAATTGATCTCGGTTAAATTCTTATCATAAACCTTATCTCCAATTTTAGCCTGAGGAATTAACTGTGTTTCATTTTGCCCCGGTGGAGGTGTGATCTGAAATTTTAGATCGGAAGTTCCCCCTTTCTGAGCGATAGAAAAACTGGTCTTAATGGGTTCAATTTTCCATCCTTCCGCTGCCATAAGGTTTAACTCTCCCTCAATTTGGGCTTTATATGCAGTGATGGTTATATTGATCTCTTTAGGTTCTTCATTATTAAATATGAGCACATCGTTGTCAAAACTTATATTTACAGGAGGGATAATTTCAAAATTCTGATAGGTCTCTCCATATACATTATCGTTGTATTTGTATACTACAGGCCTTTCAAACGAAATCTGCTCCCCGTCAATCTTAAGATTAAAAGTAGCCCGGGTAGTTAACGGAGTTTCCGGAAGGCCACGTAGTTTTTGATCTTTCACCGTATACATTCCCACACTTCCTTTTTTCAAAAGCCAGTAGGGAGAAGTATAATCTGTTTGCTGAGGAATTTTAAACGTCATAGAAGAGTTCCAGTCTTCATTATTTTCAAGTATCGAATTGACCTTTAAGGGAAGAATTGTTTGGGGTAAGCTCAACGGTTCCAAGTTGGATATTAGCATTGCTTCTCTCTATAGCTTCAAGATTAACCTGAATTTGTTCGCCCGGAGTTACTGACGGGCTTTGGGCTACAGCTTCAAGATATAAGCCGGAACAGGCATATATAATATCTTTTATTTCTTCTACTTTGATCCTCCTCCAGTGCTCACTCTCTAAATTTTGGATCATTTTGTAGGCCTCGATGAGTTCTGGAAGACTTTTATCAGGATTTTCAAAATCAAAATTCTGCTGAACTTTATTCAATATGTCTCCAATAGGTTCACCTCCTTTGACCCGACTCCAGGTAGTATTTATCCCTGCGAAAACGCCTGCCTCTTTAGAAGGCATATCGCCTTTTAAGAGTTCCAGGTATTCTATTTGTTTTCCACGGCTGCCCGTGCTTCCGAATCCCTGAGACCTATGCTGACTTCGGCTTAGGGAGGCGATCTCAGGATTAGAGAGTCCTTTTAAGGGAAAATAAGTTCCCGTATCAAAACTGATGAATTTAGATTTATCAGCTTTTTCAAAAGCTTCATCTCCTCCGTAAAACCAGGGAGAAGTATTAAAAAATAATCTTTTTGGCTGAAAAGTATCCACATACTTTAATTGATCCTGGTATGCACTTTTATCATTTGCGAGATCGAAGGCTTCAAAACTCAGCATGGCTGAAGATGTGTGATGCCCATGGGTGCTTCCGGGAGTTCGATGGTCAAAACGGTTAATAACAACATCGGGTTGGAATTTTCTAATGATCCAGACCACATCACTTAAAACTTCCTTTTTATTCCAAATTTCAAGAGTTTCTGAAGGTGTTTTGGAATATCCAAAATCGTTTGCCCTTGTAAAAAATTGCTGCCCGTCATCGGTTCTCCTTGCGGCTAAAAGTTCCTGGGTACGAATCATTCCAAGTTTTTCTCTTAGTTCTGGGCCCACAAGGTTTTGGCCACCATCCCCACGAGTAAGCGAGAGGTATGCTGTTCTAGCATGTTTCTCATTCGAAAACCATGAAATAAGCCGGGTGTTTTCATCATCGGGATGTGCCCCAACGTATAACACAGAACCTAAAAAGTTTAATTTTTCAAGATGCTGATATATATCTGAAGAACTCCATTTTTCAGGAGCCTGTGCTTTAAGAGCGGTAATGCTTAATAAGAGTATAGCAAAAATTAATTTTCGCATGGAGTGCTGAGTTTTACCAAATATAAAAACTTTCGCTCCGGAAGTCCGAATTTTTTTCAGCTTCTTTTGACCTTATAGGGCTTCTTTTCCTTCATCGGAATAAGAACGGTGTTCAATTAAGGAAACTGCCTTTTGAAGAATAAGGTTATTTGGATAGGTGATGAGTTCTCCTTCTTTTGTTCGTAAATGAAGGTGAAAAGCCTTGATATCTTCAATAACAGCTTCTATAGGAAGGTCCTTATCATGTATTTTAATAGTATCCCCAATCTTATAAGGAAAGGAAAAGAAAAGAATGATTCCTGAAGTAATATTGCTTAGAATAGACCAGATAGCAAATAAGGCTACCCCAATAACGGCAAATACCGAAGAAAAGACCAGGGACAGTTCAGCTAGACCTAAACCCCACGCAATAGACATTAGAAAAGCAGCTATCAATATAACAAGTATATTGATATACTTAAACATCAGTCTGGTTCGCGTAATATTGATCTCACTTCTTTTGCCAACCTTGTGGGCGGCTTTTTTCATTACAAACTGAATGATTATAAGTAAAATGAGAACGATCAGGCTGTAAATAAGTTCCTGCCGATATGTTAAGAAGACTTCATACATTAATTTAGATCTAAACTGTCGCGCAAAGATATGTTTTTATTGGAATTTTTATTCCAGTAATCTGTTCTGATCCTTTGTTTTTTCATGGCCACAGTAGTTAGGATTTTTGCCTTTTCTCCAAAGCCCGAGGGATACGCTTCTTCCCATTTTTCAATTGTAAAAGGAAAACCTCTGCTATAATATATCTTTAGCTCTCTTTGAAGCGCCGGATACTTTAACATATAAACATTCAGATTTTCCTCTGTATAATATTCTCCGTGGACGGGGTAGGCCTTCAAAGGCTTATGACTGAGCCGTAGATATTCAAAGGACGGAATCATCTTAAAATCACCTACCGGAAGGCTGTCCGGTTCCACTCTTATTTTATTCCATATTTCATTTTCCAGATGTGTTTTACTTATGGTGAAATCCTGGTCAGCCTCTCCCTGAAAGTAAGAATGACTGGTAACCTCAAAATTGGCCCGTTTATTCAATTGTAGATAAACCTGCCCGCACCATTCCTGAATGGATGCCGATAATTTGAGGGCATGACTTTCTCCGTTAAGGGGATAAAAGCTGCTTTGCATAATGCTGTAAGGATATATTCCGGTAATGAAATTTTTGGTCGAATTTAGCTTAAGGACTGAAATATTATCGTCATTTTGTGAATTTGCCTTCACCTGTTCATCCGGCAGAAAATCTTCTGAAACAAAGATCAGAACTGCATCTCCTTTTCTCATCTCTCCGTAGCGAGCCTGGTTGAGTTCATAAGAAGTGATCTCGGCTTTTCCGGAATACCAGTAGTTTTTAAACTCTTCCGAAAGTTGAATATTTTTTTGATCTGAGCTATTAGAACCACAGGAAAGTAGCAAAAAACAGAAGAAAATAAACGCGACCTGGCGTAACATATTTTTTTATAAAGTTACGAATTTCAGACTTTCAGCATTTTATTTAAGGTTTCGTATACCAGATGGGTGGGTAATCCCACTACATTAAAGTAGCTGCCTTCTATTTTTTCTATCCCTACTAATCCTATCCATTCCTGAATCGCATAGCCTCCGGCTTTATCATAGGGCTTATATTTTTGAACATAATATTCAATTTCTTCCTGGTCAAGTTCACGAAAAAATACTCTGGTGGTATGATTGAATGTTTTTTGGTCATTTTGTGTGGTAAAAGTCACCGAGGTAATTACCTCATGCTCTTTTCCTGATAGCGAGGTGATCATTTTAACTGCTTCCTTAAAGTCGGCAGGTTTTCCCATGGCGTTTCCATCATGGTAAACAATGGTGTCGCTGGTAACAACAACCTGGTTTTCCTTAATGTCCATTTTGAAAGCTTCAGCTTTAAGTTGAGCCAGATAATCTGTAATCTCTGCTTCTTTTAAATCTTCAGGATAAACTTCATCTATAGGCCGCACCTCAATAGTAACCGGGATTTCTAATTCTTCAAAGAATTTATGACGTCTGGGAGATCCTGATGCCAGTACGATTTCGTGATTTTTCAGAAGTTCTTTTAGCATAGGCTTAGAGTAAAATGAATTGAAGCAGACCTATAGAGATAAATCCAAAAAATAAAATCCCTTTAAGTAGGTTACTGAGTCGGGCGTATTCTTTTTTCTTTTCGGTATTAAGAATATTTATTAAAAAGAAGAGTAGGGGGGCGACTAAAAGGAATAGGGCATATAGAACCGCTGGTGTATTTTCGAATAAATAAGTGTAAATATAATAGAAAAGAAAGCCAAGAGGAAACAATCCTATTACGAATAGAACTTTATTTGTTCTCTTTTTTCCAATGTTGATAGGTAAGGTTTTGTAGCCGGCATTATAATCGCCATCAATATCCTCCTGATCTTTCACAATCTCTCGTAATAAATTGATAAGAAATGCGAAAATGGAATAATCTATCAAAATTGAAAAAATCACCGATTGTGTTTGTTGATTTTGAGGCGTGATCGCGGGTAAAAGATCATATAGTCCAACACCAACGGGAATCAGGCCTACTATAATACTTATAAGAATATTTCCAACCAGAATGGTTTGTTGCCATTGCGAATTATAAAGGTAAAGAATAGCAGAACCGAAGATGAAAAAAGCTGAAAAACCAGGACGACCAATCATGTTTGAAAGATAAAATCCCAGGCTTACACCTATCACATTCAGAATAAAGAATAACCTGTAAGCTGCTTTTTCTGAAATTGTACGATTTACAATACTACGATCTGGTTTATTTTGTAAATCGGCAGTAACATCAAAAATGTCATTGATCACATAACCAGAAGCTGCTACACATACCACTGCCAGCACAAGCAGAGAGAAGCCAAAAAGGTTTAGGGTAATTGCCACCCCAAAAGGCTCAAAAAGGCCATATTTGATGAGGTACATCGTAAGAGCAATGAAAATAAGGTTTCCGCCTCTTATAAGTTTAAAATAATTAAGCATCGAATTAATCTTTAGAAACCCATTTTCCCTGGACTTTCATAACCTGCTCAATTATATCGCGAACACAGCCATGACCACCATTTTTGTGGGAAATATACAGCGAAACTTCCTTTACCTCCGGAGCCGCGTCCTGAGGACAGCAAGGTAAACCAACAAGCTTCATTGGATAATAGTCTGGGATATCATCTCCCATATATAGTACTTCGTCGGGATTGATTTCATAGAGATCAAAAAACTCATCCATTTGCTCCACCTTATCATCAACACCCAGAAAAATATCGGTAATTCCAAGATTGCGCAAACGGGTTCTAACTCCCTCGTTCTTTCCACCGCTAATGATGCAAACGGTATACCCGGCATTTTTAGCCATTTTAAGGGCGTAACCATCCTTCATGTTCATAGTTCTTAAAAGTTCACCATTCGTAGAAACCTGGATTGTTCCATCGGTTAAGACACCATCCACATCAAATACAAAGGTGTTTATCTTATTTAAATGTTCTTTATAGCTCTTTTCCATGTAATTTTTGGATAGATTCGGTTAAAATAGTATAGATTTTTTTTTGGTCATCATCCAGCATTTGAAGATGAGTCTCAATTGTTGTTTGATCATTTCTTAAGGCAGGTCCTGTTTGAGCTGAATAAGGAGGTATACTTTCAATTTTATCCACCGTTTCTCTAATCAAAGGTTTCAGGATATCAAATGGCAACTCATTTTTCTCGCAATAATCGGACGCCAGGGCAAATAGATGATTACTAAAATTATTTACAAATACCGCCGAGAGGTGCAAGGCTTTTCTTTGAGAAGAATTCACTTCAAAGATCTGCTCACTCAGTTTTGAGGCCACCTTTTTTAAAATATCCAGATTCTTTTCGGAATTAGCTTCTAAACAAATAGGGATTCTATCAAAATCAAGGGGCCTTTCTTTGGAAAAACTCTGTAAGGGGTAAAACACTCCGTAATTTTTAAAGCAAGAAAGCCGTTCGATATTTTCGCTTCCCGAACAATGTGCAACCAATCCTTCAAATTTTGGTAAGGTGTGAGGAAAATCTAGCAGCGCATCATCCTTTATCGCAAGTAAATAAAGGTCAGCTCTTTTAATTTTGGAAATTTCCGAAACTTTAAGCTCTTGATTATCAATAAAATCAAGATGTTGAGGGTCGCGGTTAAAAACCTGGATTACCTTAATTCCTCTGGCTTTTAAAATGCTACGGTATAAGTGTGTTGCGAGATTTCCCGCGCCAATAATCACCACTCTAATCATGTGGCTAAAATACCAAAAAATTCAAGGAGGTGAAATTAACAAACGTATAGTTCATATTGCTTGGAAAATAGGCTGATTAACTAATATTAAATACTTAAATTTGCAGCCGTTAAAATGACATTTCCTCCATGCAGAAAAAAATAGCCTCTATCCTTTTTTCTACCCGAATCATGGCCGTTTTATTTATTGTTTTCGCTATTGCCATGGCGATGGGTACATTTATTGAAAGCTGGTACACCATCGAAACCGCGAGAATTTTAATTTATAATACCTGGTGGTTTGAAGGTATTATGTTATTCCTTTTGATCAATTTTATAGGGAATATTAAGCGTTATCAGCTTTTTAAAAAAGAAAAATGGAGTACCCTGGTTCTTCACCTCGCTTTTATTTTAATCCTTATAGGTGCCTTTGTGACGCGATATATAAGTTACGAAGGGATCATGCCAATAAGAGAAGGCGAGACCACAAATAAATTTTTAACCCAGGAGACCTATCTAACATTTTTTATGGATGGTGAAATCGATGACGAACCACGCCGCAGGGTTTTACAGGAAAAAGTTCTTTTTGGACCAGAAGTGGATAACGACTATGTATTGAATACCGATTATAATGGTCAGCCGGTTAAATTTGAAGTAACCAATTTCATCAATGGTGCCGAAGAGACATTGGTGCCTACTGAAGATGGTGAGAATTATTTAAAGGTTGTTGAATCTGGTGGTGGACAAAGGCATGATCATTTTTTAAAAGAGGGAGAGGTAAGTAATATTCATAATATTCTTTTTGCTTTTAATAAACCTACCGAAGGTGCTATAAACTTTACACTAAATGAAAATGGAGAGTATTTTATCGATTCTCCGTTTGATGGTAATTATATGAGAATGGCCGATCAAAAGCAGGGAGCATTGCTGGCTGATTCTACTCAAACTCTTATGCTTCGTTCTCTTTACAACCTTGGGAATATGCAATTCGTAGTTCCGGAGCCTGTTGTGAAGGGAGCATACGATGTGGTTCCGCTTAAATCTCCTACTAAAGATGATATGGATGCTGTGACTCTAAAAGTTTCTTCAGAAGGCGAAAGTCAAACAATGACACTTCTGGGTGGAAAAGGAACAACATCAGATCCTGAAAAGATTGATATAGCCGGCCTTGAAATATTTTTGAATTATGGTTCTATTAAAAAGGAGCTTCCATTCGCTTTAAGACTTAATGATTTTATCGCTGAGAAATATCCTGGTACTGCAGACAGGGAAACTCCTGGTTACGCCTCTTTCAAAAGTAAGGTCGATGTAATAGATAAAGGTCAGGAAGAGCCGTTTGAAATATATATGAATCATGTGTTAGATTATGGAGGTTACCGATTTTTTCAATCAAGTTTCCAACCTGATGAGAAAGGAACAATACTTTCTGTAAATCATGATGAATGGGGAACCTGGATCACTTATCTGGGATACTTTCTACTCTATTTTGGTCTAATGTGGATCTTATTCGATAAAAATTCACGATTCGGAAACCTTAAGCAAATGCTGGATAAAGTTAAAGCTAAAAAGAAAACACTTACTACTTTACTTGTTCTGATATCTCTTTCTTTTGGGGTACAGGCTCAGGAAGAAGAACATGAACATATAGAGACAAACCAGACCCAGATAGATAGTATGATTAAGACGAACGCAGTTCGTCCTGAACATGCAGCCAAATTTGGAAGACTTATTATCCAGGATGCCGGAGGCCGTATGAAACCTGCTAACACCTATTCTTCAGAGTTACTAAGAAAGCTGAGTAAGAGTGATGAATATGAAGGATTGAGTTCAGACCAGGTTCTGGTTTCGATTACTCAAAATCCAATGCTGTGGTACAATACTCCCTTAATTTTTGTTCAGAAGGAAAATGACAGTCTTCATAATTTACTGGGCGTAGAAACAGGTAAAAAGTACCTGTCATTGGTTGATTTCTTTAATGAGGATGGGACTTATAAATTATCTCCTTACCTGGAATCGGCCTACCAGGCAGCGGTACCCAATAAATTTCAGAAAGATTTTATCGAAACAGATAAAAAAGTAAATCTGCTTTATCAGGCATTGCAGGGAAAAGTTTTAAAGATATTTCCGGTTCCCGGTGATGAAAATAATGAGTGGGTTTCCTATCCGGAGGCTGGAGAATCGAACTTAAAAGGTATGGATTCCGTGTATACCAAACAGATCCTTCCGCTGTATATGAATGCTCTAAGAACAGCAAAGGAAACAGGGGATTATGCCAAGGCAAATGAATATCTGGAAAGTATAAAAAGCTATCAGAAGAAGTTTGGGGCTGAGGTCATGCCTTCAGAAAAGAAAGTGAATGCCGAGATCATTTATAATAAATATGACATATTCAGAAGTCTTTTCTGGATGTATATGCTCGCAGGATCTTTAATGCTCGTTTTTGTGATCGTTCAGATTTTTAATGACAATAAATATATCAGAAGTCTTATCATATTAAGTGCGGTGGCCATTTTGGTGCTATTTGTGTTGCATACTGCGGGACTGGCGGCAAGATGGTATATTTCTGGACACGCTCCCTGGAGTGATGCCTATGAATCTATGATCTATGTGGCCTGGGCCACTATGTTCTTCGGACTCGCTTTTGGAAGAAAGTCAAACCTGACCATCGCGTCGACAGCATTTGTGGCTTCTATGATCCTCATGATTGCTCACTGGAACTGGATGGATCCCGCAATTGCTAACCTGCAACCGGTTCTTAATTCATACTGGCTTATGATCCACGTTTCGGTGATCGTAGCTAGTTATGGTCCGTTTACACTGGGGATGATACTTGGCGTTGTTTCACTGGTTTTAATGATCCTCACCAATGAGAAAAATAAAAAGAAAATGGAGATCAATATTCAGGAGATCACCATTATCACGGAACTTGCCTTAACGGTTGGTTTGGTTATGCTTACTATAGGAAACTTCCTTGGAGGGCAATGGGCCAATGAAAGCTGGGGGAGATACTGGGGCTGGGACCCTAAGGAAACCTGGGCTTTGATAAGTATTATGGTTTATGCTTTTGTGATCCACATGAGACTTGTACCGGGACTTAGAAGCAGATGGTTCTTTAGCCTGATGTCGGTGGTCGCTTTTTCAAGTATTATGATGACCTATTTTGGGGTTAATTTTTATCTGGCAGGACTGCATTCTTATGCTAGTGGTGATAAAGTGATTACTCCTAATTTTGTTTATTATTCTATTGCAGCCGTAGGTGTTCTGGGAGCTGTTTCTTTCTGGAAATTCAAGAAACATTTATCTAAGGCCTAGGTTGAAATTGTGTATTTAAGAAAGAGAAATTAATAAATAAAAAAGTCATTTCGAATTTACCCGAAATGACTTTTTGTTTGTAATACGATATTTCTTCGTAAAGGTTACACCATATTTTCAGGATTCACCCATTCGTCAAATTGTTCGTCAGTGACATACCCCAGATTTACAGCTTCCTCTTTTAAAGTGGTTCCATTCTTATGGGCTGTATTAGCAATTTCAGCAGCCTTATAATAACCTATTTTAGTATTTAGTGCAGTTACAAGCATTAAGGAATTGTTTACCAGTTCCTTGATCCTTTCCTTATTTGCTTCAATCCCGCTGGCACAATGTTCTTCAAAAGATTTGCAGGAATCACCTAACAACTGAGCGCTTTGAAGAAGCGCGTTGGCCATTACAGGTTTAAATACATTCAGTTCAAATTGTCCCTGCATTCCTCCAACACTCATAGTGGTATCGTTCCCCATAACCTGAGCGCACACCATTGTTAATGCTTCACATTGGGTAGGGTTCACTTTTCCAGGCATTATTGAAGAGCCCGGTTCGTTAGCCGGAATAATTATTTCACCAATCCCACTTCTTGGTCCTGAAGCAAGCATTCTTATATCATTCCCAATCTTATTGAGAGATACGGCTAATTGCTTTAGAGCTCCGTGTGTCTCAACCAATGCATCGTGAGCGGCAAGGGCTTCAAATTTATTTCTGGCAGAAGTAAAAGGCATTTCAGTGAATTTCGCGATAAACTCCGCAACTCTTTTTGAATAGCCCTTAGGTGTATTAAGTCCCGTTCCCACAGCGGTTCCTCCTAATGCAAGTTCAGCAAGATGAGGAAGGGTATTTTCCAGAGCCTTAATCCCATGATCCAATTGGGCGGCATAACCACTAAATTCCTGACCAAGGGTTAGGGGAGTGGCATCCATAAAATGAGTACGCCCTATTTTTACAATGCTTTTAAAATCCTCTGATTTTTTCTTGAGGGTATCCCGCAATTTCTTTACTCCGGGCAAAGTGACCGTAATAACCTTTTTATAAGCTGCGATATGCATCCCTGTTGGAAAAGTATCATTTGACGACTGGGACTTATTCACATCATCATTGGGTTGTAAGGTTTTTTCTCCTTCTCCTATTGTTTTTCCAGCAAGTTGATGTGCACGATTTGCAATAACCTCATTTACATTCATGTTACTTTGAGTTCCGCTTCCGGTCTGCCAGATCACCAGGGGAAACTGGTCATCATGTTTACCATTTAAAATTTCATCACAAACTTTAGCAATAAGGTCTCTTTTATCCACGGGAAGAACTCCCAATTCACAGTTAGTATAGGCCGCTGCTTTTTTTAGATATGCAAAACCATAAATTATATCCAAAGGCATAGAGGCAGCAGGTCCTATTTTAAAATTGTTTCTGGAACGCTCAGTTTGTGCACCCCATAATTTATCTGAAGGAACTTTTACTTCCCCCATAGTATCTTTCTCTATTCTATAATTCATAATTCTAAATTTGGTTGTGACACAAAGTTAAGGTTTAGCCGATTTCTATGAACTAAAAATGGAGTAAAATTCTAAGGCTGTTTCAAAAGGCTTTTTTTAATAAATCTAGAGGGTTCTATTCCTTTTTTCCGAGAACTATGCAGGTTTTAAAATACTATAAAAAGTGAAATACAGTGTTTTAGGATGGAAGAAGAGAAACATTTTTTAATTTGGCTGCCGTATAGTTAGATTCCATGTTTTCAATTATTATAAAGCTGAAATTATACTTTTGAATATCAAAGTGTTTTTAAAATATAAACTTAGAGGAATGAGCTTCTTTAAAAAATTAAGAATTATTTGTGAGAAGCGGTAAAGAGTTTATATCTTTGAAGCGATTCAGAAATACTTGTAAGTTATGATGTTCGAATTCGATCAGTATCTTGGTTTTTTAGCATTTTTAATCATATTAACCATGGGCTTCTGGTTGATGATTTTTTTAATAGGATTCGTAGTACCCTACTGGTTAGGAGGATCTATTGGAGAGATGATCAAAGAAAAACGTGAAGCGAGAAAGAAAGCCAAAGAAGAAAAATTATAAAAAAAGGGACTTTTTCAAGTCCCTTTTTTTATTCAACTAATCATCTTCTATTTCTTGAATTCTCCTTCCTCATAATCCTCGCCACCATTATTTCTGCGTTCCTGACGTTTCTTTTGCTGATTAAATCTATACATAAATGAAACGCTTACCTGTCTCTGTCTCCACTGGAATTCACTGTCCTGAGTGTAGAAATCGGTAGTTATAAACTGACTTCTTTTTCTTGAGTTAAGTAAATCCCTTGCGTTAACCGAAATTGTAGCATTATCATTAAAAATATCTTTGCTCAGTGCGACATCCAGTGATAAGATTCCATCCTGGGTTCCCTGCAGTTCCTGAGAGGCTCCTCTATAAAATGCATTTGTCTGCCAGTCAATTTTTCCCGGTAGGGTAACCTTTGAACTAAACCTTCCAAACCAGCTGTTGTTTTTCTGACTGTAATCAACTCCGTTAAATTCCCCGTTCAGTTTAAACTGGAAAAAGTTAACGCTACCATTTAAACGCAACCATTTGGTTGGATTATAGAGGACACCTACTTCAGCACCGGTGCGGTCATTTGTTGCCAGGTTAAAAGGAATACTTCTTATAACTTCAATATCTTCACCCGCCGGGCCGGTTATAAAAACCTGCTCCTGCACACGTTGAAAAGCATCTGTTTCTCTTTGATAATAAACAGAAGAAGTAAGGGTTAATTTTTCCCATCTTTTAAGATATCCAAGATCAAAAGCATTCGAATAAGCCGGATTCAAGTTAGGGTTACCCTGAAAAATATTATTTCTACTACTCCTTGATGGGAATGGATTAATATACCATCCACGCGGTCTGTTAATTCTTCGGTTGTATCCCAGCGTTATATTTTCTTTTTCACCCAATTCATAGATAAGGTTTACCGTAGGAAATAATCCCAGATAATTATTATCAAAATCGGTATCTATAGGGAATGAAAATTCATCCTGTAGTTCTTCTTCAGTAAGTTGTGAATTAATTTTACCTTTTAAATTGGTGTTCTCCAGTCTTAATCCCAGAAGGAAACTAAAATCTCCAAATTTATTTCCATATTGACTGTAAAGTGCCTGTACATTTTCGGTATAATCAAAAATATTTGTCTGGGTATCGCTTATTACCAAATTGCCATTGGTATCTTCCTGAAGAAGGACATAGTCTGTAATACTATTTTCGAATTCTCCGCGATAACCGGCTTCAAACTGTGCTTCTTCTCCTATAGGACGCACATAATCAGCTTGTATAAGATATTCTTTCTGATCTTCTCCCGTGGTGGTTTGTTCTCTTGGAATGTTGATATCGGTAAGATCGGTATTGTTATAAATGACGGGCTCCCTAATAAAGGATGCCTGGTCCTCACTATCATTTTCAAACTGAAAATCGGCAGTTAGTTCATGGCCCTTATTATCGAATTTCTTAATATAATTTATAGAAATCTGGTAGCTATCGTCATCTTCGGTTTCTCTTTCAATCCTCTCTGTGCCTAAAATCGCATCATTATTTAGAAAATAATCATTTGTATTAGTGGTAATATCCCTGTCGGCTCCGGTTCTGAAGAATAGGGCTCCAGTGATAGATGACATATCAGAAATATAATATTCCATTCCCAGGTTAGTATTGAAACCACGATTCAACCGGTCATATTGACGATCTTCCACATTTCTATCGTAGGTAATATCACTTAAAAATGAATCATTTCTGGGTTCAAAATATCGAGTATCAAAAAATCCGTTTCCAGGTGTTTCAGAATACCGGTAGCCAGAGGTAGTGAAAAGATTATACTTGTCTGTACGATAATTCAGGTTGGCTGAAATTCCACCATTCGTAGGATGGCCAGCATTTAGGGTAAAAGAACCATTGAAACCTAAAGTTTCTTTTTTACGAAGGATGATATTAATAATTCCCGCCGTTCCTTCGGCATTATACCTTGCAGAAGGGGAAGTGATCACTTCCACTCTTTCTATGGCTTCAGCAGGAAGCTGACTTAGTACATCGGTACTTCCAAAACCTGCCATAGCTGAAGGTTTCCCGTTAATAAGTATCCTTACATTATCATTCCCTCTAAGGCTAATTCCACCCTCAATATCTACTGAAACAGACGGAACATTGTTCAAAGCATCACTCACGGTACCTCCTGAAGTAGTGAGGTCTTTTCCTATGTTGTAGATCTTTTTATCAAGTCGTACATCTACTTGGGTTGTTTCCGCACGTACCACTACTTCGTCAAGATTTTCAGATCCAAGTCCCAGTTTGATGGTGCCAAGATCAATATCACTGCTTATACTGCGGTTTTGAAAAGTTTTAGGTTCGTAGGAAATAAATTCTATAATAATATCGTATGTACCTTTTGCTACTTCTACCGAAAATTCACCTTGTGCATTTGTAACTCCCCCCGTTAGATCTTTTGGATCATTGACATTTACAATAGAGATGGTCGCATATTCTAAAGGGACATTAAGCTGGTCGTCCATTACAGTTCCCGTAACAGTAAATTCTTTTACAGGTTTTGGTGCCTGGGAGAAAGCATTAAAATTAAAAACAGCAAAAAAGCCAAGGATCAGGCTTAGAGTAAAGATCTTTTTGTTGGTCATTGTCAATTTTTGTTCTATGACCAACGAAAGTTCTTATGGTTTAATCTACAACGGTTAATATTTTGTTAAATGAAAACAAAAAAAGATGAAACAAAATAATCAAGTATCAGGATTTTCGAGTAAGCTGCTTATTCAAAAAGACATAATTCTCAAATTGATCTTCATTCATGAACTTTTCAAGTGTCTTATGTTCATTTTTCTGAATTGCTCTCAGCTTATCAATCTGATGGTTTGTGCTTAAATTTGAGTTGATGATTTCATTCTTTTTAATCGTGTATTCTATGATGGCGTTTTCAAGTTGGAGCGTTTGTTCTTCGCTAAGCCCCAGCTGTTCTTTCCATGTTAGGGCAAGTTCGGCTGCTACTTCCTGTATTTCCTGGCGGTTTTTTTCGTGAATATATATCTGTGAATAAACGAAACCTGCCACAGCGGCCGCTGCTACACTTATCAAAGCTATCCTGTGTTGTAGTTTCATTTTTTATTATTTAGTATTTTATAAAAGTTTTTCGATATCTGAAGGAGGCCTGCCAACAACGGCTTTCTTTTCATCCTCCACAATAGGTCGTTCTATAAGTTTGGGATTTTTGACCATTACCATAATTAATTCTGAATCACTTAAATCTTTATCTTTATAATTTTCTTTCCAGATCTTTTCATTTTTACGAACCAGTTGAATGGCAGTAATATCCAGTTTTTCAACCAGCTCTTTCAATTCTTTCTCATCGAGGGGTTCTTTTAAATACTCTCTTATTTGAAAATCCTTTCCTGAATTCTCAAGAATTTGAAGACCTTCTCTTGATTTTCTACATCGGGCGTTATGATAGATCGTTAACATTCTTAATTTTTTTCTTTTTTAAAATAATCAAATAATTCAAATTTTAAAAGACAAAGCGGTAAACTTATCAAGCTTCGTTTCTTTGGCCCATCATCATTAAAAAAGATTTCAGAAATGCATCAATATCACCATTCATTACATCGTCAACATTTCCGGTCTCTTCAGCAGTTCTTACATCTTTTACCAGCTTGTAAGGATGCATCACATAATTTCTTATTTGTGAGCCCCATTCTATCTTCATTTTAGAATCTTCTATCTCTCTTCGCTGTTCCTGTCTCTTCTGAAGTTCTATCTCAAAAAGCTGACTTTTCAATAACTGCATAGCTTTATTTTTGTTTTCCAGTTGAGAACGGGTTTCAGAATTTTCAATAACTATGCCAGTTGGTTCATGCCTTAACCGAACCGCTGTTTCCACTTTATTTACATTTTGCCCTCCCGCACCGGACGATCGCATGGTTTCCCAGCTAAGATGGGCAGGATTTATTTCAATTTCAATGCTTTCATCTACCAAAGGATAAACATACACTGATGCAAAAGAAGTATGCCTTTTGGCATTGGAATCAAATGGGGAAATTCTCACCAGCCTGTGAACTCCGTTTTCTCCCTTTAACCACCCAAAAGCAAATTCTCCTTCTATTTCGAGAGTTACGGTTTTGATCCCGGCCACATCTCCGGCCTGATAATTTAGTTCACGAATCTTATATTTACGCTTTTCAGACCACATAAGATACATTCTCATGAGCATTTCGGCCCAGTCACAACTTTCTGTACCACCGGCTCCGGCAGTTATTTGAAGAACGGCACTCATATTATCACCTTCTTCTGAAAGCATATTTTTGAACTCCAGGTCTTCAATTAAATCTACCGCTTTTTCATGTCTTTGCTTGACATCATCTGCTGTAGCTTCCTCCTCTTTGTAAAATTCGTAGATGACCTCAAGATCATCTACCAGGGTTTCAGCTTTTTCATAATCCTCCACCCATTGCTTTTCAGAATTAACCTCTCGCATAATCTGCTCCGCTTGCTTAGGATTATCCCAGAAATCCGGTGCGAAGGTCTTTTCTTCCATATTGGTTATTTCAATCTTCTTGGCATCAATGTCAAAGATACCTCCTTAACGCAACCAGGCGATCTTTAAGATCTTTAATATTCTCTATAGTTATCATGTATTGTCGTTTTCAGGTAAAAATAGAATTTAGCATAGTTTCCGAAAAGTATTTAACGATTATTTTATAGTTTTAGACAGCTTAAAAAAATAGCTTATGCGCAATATTACATTTATCATTCTGGCTTTCAGTATTTCATTTGCTTCGAAAGCACAATTCCTGGAAAAAAAGGAAAACCTAAAAGATTATAAAGGTTATTTCAATTTTCATTATAACGAGGAGGAAGATGAAATTTACCTTGAGGTGGATACGCTTCATAGTGAATTTCTCTACAGTCATTTTTTAACTACTGGAGTAGGTTCTAATGATATTGGTCTTGATCGCGGACAACTTGGGGGAGAAGCCGTAGTAAAATTTGTGAAAGCGGGGAATAAATTATTAATGGTTCAGCCTAATCAAAACTATCGAGCGATTACGGAAAATAAAGCTGAAAAGGAAAGTGTGGCAGAAGCATTTGCAAAATCTGTGCTGTTTGGATTTGAAATAAAAGAGGAGAAAGAGGGAAAATATATTATTGATCTTACTCCTTTTCTAATGCAGGATGTACATGGTGTTGCAGAAAAGCTGAAGAATGGTAATTATGGAACTTATAAGATCGATAAATCTAAAAGCGCGCTAGCCTTTGAACGAACCAAAGCATTTCCAGATAATGTAGAATTCGAAGCACTACTCACTTTTGAAGGGGAACCTAAGGGCAGAACTGTAAGGTCTGTGGTCCCGGATCCTGAAAATATTACGGTAACTCAGCATCATTCTTTTGTAAAGTTGCCGGATGACAATTATCAAAAACGAATCTTCGATCCCCGTAGTGGCTCAATTTTTATATCGTATATGGATTATGCCTCGCCGGTTTATGAGCCTATTGAAAAACGATATTCTATAAGGCACCGATTGAAAAAGAAAAACCCAGATGCCGAAGAAAGCGAAGCGGTGGAACCTATTATTTATTATCTGGATCCCGGGACCCCGGAGCCTGTCCGTTCGGCCTTGATCGAAGGCGCCGGCTGGTGGGATCAGGCATTTAGTGCGATAGGCTATAAAAATGCTTTTCAGGTGAAAATGCTTCCGAAAGGAGCAGATCCTTTAGATGTTAGATACAACGTGATCCAGTGGGTGCATCGTTCTACCAGAGGCTGGAGTTATGGCGCGAGCGTGGTGGACCCCAGAACAGGAGAAATTATCAAAGGCCATGTAAGTCTTGGAAGTCTGCGTATTCGCCAGGATTTTATGATCGCCCAGGCACTGATGGATCATCCTTTTAAGAATAGTGATGATGCTCATGACCCCATGATGGAACTGGCTTTGGCCAGGATAAGACAGCTCGCTGCTCACGAAGTCGGCCATACTATAGGCTTTGCGCATAATTTTGCGGCCAGTAAGAGTGACAGAGCGTCGGTAATGGATTATCCTCATCCACAGTTTGAAATGAAGAACGGAGATATAACATTTGCCAATGCTTATGAAACAGGAATTGGAGAATGGGATAAGATAACGGTAAAGTATAGTTACAGCGATATTCCTGAAGGAATGAAAGAGCGGGAATACCTGAATTCTGTTTTAGAAAAAGCCCGTCTTGAGGGAATTACATTTATCACTGATTCTGATGCACGTGCGGCAGGAGGAGCTCATGCTTTCGCCCATTTATGGGATAACGGATCTAATGCCGCGGAAGAACTTGGCCGGGTGCTTGAGATTAGAAAAAAGGCGATGAGTAATTTCTCCAAAGATAATATTCGCAAAAATGAGCCTTATTCCGTTCTCGAAGATGTTTTTGTTCCTCTATATTTCTTCCATAGATACCAAACGGAAGCCGCCTCCAAGATTATTGGAGGTTTAAAATATACGTATGCCGTAAAAGGCGATGGAAATGATATTGTAGAACATGTGGAGGCTAAACTTCAGAAAGAGGCTTTAAAAAGTATTTTAGGACGCTTTCAGCCGAAGAACTGGCAATTCCTAAAGATAAACTTCAATTATTTCCGCCACGGGCATTTGGCTATTCAAGAGATCGGGAATCCTTTAAGAGTAATACCGATGTGGCTTTTGACGCCCTGGGAGCTCCAGCTACTGCCAGTGAAATGACATTATCCTTCCTTTTTCACCCTGCCAGGGCCGAAAGATTGGTTCAGCAACATGCTTTGGATAAAGATCTTCCGGGACTGGATTATGTTCTTAATGAAACCATTTCTAAGACTATAAAAAAGGAGGAAAAGGATGAGTATATGGCAAGCGTTCAGAAGACTATTAATTACGTGGTATTTCAACATTTACTGAACCTTGCGGTCAATGATAATTCAACTCCCCTGGTTAAGTCCATAGCGAACCAGCAGATCGATGAGCTTGCCAATTGGTTACGTGGCCGTAATGAAGCTCTTTCGAAGGAAATGTACAGGAATATTAAAAGGTTCAGAGAAGAGCCTGAAAAATTTAGGTTGAAGGTGAATGTTCCGAGGATTCCAGATGGTTCACCTATCGGGGATTAATTTATTGTTGTTGCTGGGCTGAAACCTGAACGGTGTATTCGGTTTCATTCTTTCCGGAAGAAAATACCACGCCTTTAATAGGAGGGCAGTCGGTGTAATCTTTTCCATGTGCAACTTTTATATGGTTCTCTGCGGCGACCAGGTTGTTGGTAGGATCAAATCCTATCCAGCCTATCCCGGGAATATGACATTCGATCCAGGCGTGCATCTGGGAATCTCCAAAATAACCATTTCCCTGGTGTAAATATCCCGAAACATACCTTGAAGGTACTCCAAAGTCTTTAGCGATCGCAATGAATAAATGTGTAAAATCCTGACAAACTCCCTGTTTTATATCCAGGAGGTGAATCAAGTCTGTATCAATATCAGTCACATCTGCTTTGAAGGTGAATTCGTCATGAATCCACTTATTAAGATTCTGTAAATTTTCAAAAATAGAGATAGATTCGTCAAAATTGAAGTCTATTGGACGGGGCAGGGTCGTGAGTTGTGTTGCTCTAAGGAAAATATCATTTTCGGCCTTAAATCCTATCGATCTCAGAATTTCATATTCATTACTGACTGTTTTAGCAGCAATTTCAAAGATATTTTCAACCTTTTTGACAAGATGGAACTCGGCATTAAATTCCACTTCTGCAAAGGTCTGTTTTGGCCTTATACGGTAGGTTTTAAAATTGTATCCGTTAATTGAATTTTCAACCTTGATATTTAAAGAATTTGAAAACTGGTCTGAGACAAGTTCCTGAGAATCGTTGTTTTCAGGAATAATAAGAAATTGCCATAAAGCTCCTTCCGCCTGGTTCTCATAGGTGTTTTTTGCAGAATACCTTATTGAATAATCAAGATTCATAGTTGAATTTTACTGGCAGCAAATTAAATGTATTTGCCTGAATTAATAATGAAAATATTCATTTTCTAATTTAAGACCAATCTGGTTAAGGTCGTCTAGAATATTCTGAATAAATGATTGCAGATCACTTTCAATTTCTTCAATCACTTTATACTGATACTTAGCACGTACCTTTCCAATTAGAAACGCAGAAGAAGTCTTTGAAGGATATTTTTCATGGCTTAGAACCTGAATATACTCATACACCTGATTAAGACTGTTGATCACAGATCTGGGACAGCTAGGATTGAGAATTAAAAATTCAAGCGTCGTAATACTGGTGGGAGTTTTTCGATAAAACCTGCGCATCATATCATAAGATTCGGCGCATTTAAGGAGCGTGGACCATTCGTAACTGTTTTTCAGGGTATCACCGTAACTGCCCTGAGCAAGTACGGCATCCTTATATTTTGCATTAATGATCCTAATGATCTGGGTCGCTCTTTCAATATTGATTCCTAACATGATGATCGAATGTACCTCATCGTGAAGAAGAGTACCTCTTATTTTACCATGGAGAATCGAAACATTTTCGGTTATCTGAACGGTAAAATCATATAATCCTCGCTGTGTGAAAGTATCGGCGGGATAATTAAGTACAAAATGGTAAAATTTATTGATAGCCTCATAAAGCTCCGTTGAAATAAGGTCGCGTGCGCTATTGGCGTTTTCACGGGCAAGTTTCACATAAGTAATAATAGAAAATTGCTTGTCGGGATTTAGGCCAATATCATATAAAACCTCTTCCTCTTTAAGGGAGTTTTCAGTCCTGCTAAAATCATCTGCCATAAAAAGCATTGATTGAAGTACGAAATTCCTTGACTGAGAAAGCTCATTGGGGGCATCCAGCGAAGAAAAATAATTGACATTTAAATATCTGGCAATATGTTCTGAACGTTCAATATATCTACCCATCCAGAACAGGTTATTGGCTACTCTTGCTAACATAAATTATTGATTGTTTTTTAGTACCCAGGTATCCTTAGAACCTCCACCCTGAGATGAATTAACTATTAAATTTCCCTTTTGTAAAGCTACTCGGGTAAGTCCACCTTTAAGAACAAATTCCTTATTATCTCCTAGTAGAGTGAATGTTCTTAAATCTACATGTCTTGGTTCAAAAGACTCGCTGTCTTCTATATAGGTTGGATGCACGGAAAGAGACATAATGGGTTGGGCTATATATTTACGGGGACTGGCCTTTACAGTCTCTTTTACTTCTTCTATTTCCTCTTTAGAAAGCCTGTTTCCAATTGAAATACCATAACCCCCGGCTTCGTCTACAGGTTTGATCACAAGATTGTGGACGTTTTCAAGTACATACTTTAATTCATCAGGCCGGCTGCAGTGATAAGTGGGAACATTATTAAGAATAGGTTCTTCATCCAGATAATATTTTATTATCTCAGGCATATAGGTATAAATCGCTTTGTCGTCTGCCACTCCGGTTCCCGGGGCATTTACAAGGCATACATTTCCCTGTTTATAAGCCGCCATGAGTCCAGGAACCCCTAAAGCCGAATCTGGCTTGAATTCCAGTGGATCAAGAAATTGATCATCTATTCTACGATAGATCACATCTACTTTCTCCGGGCCGTTGATAGTTCGCATGTAGACAAAATCATTTTCTACAAAAAGATCTCTTCCTTCTACCAGCTCAACACCCATTGCTTTTGCCAGATAAGAATGTTCGTAATAAGCCGAATTATATATTCCGGGTGTAATGACCACACAATTTGGATTGTCAACACCCTGGGGTTTTACAGATTCTATTATTTCCAGAAGGTTTTCGGCATAATTGGTAACCGAATAGGTTTGGTAATGATTAAATACACCAAAGAGGGCTCTTTTCAGGGCTGTACGGTTACACACCACATAACTCACTCCCGAAGGACAGCGAATATTATCTTCAAGCACATAATACTTTCCATCTGAATGTTTTATAAGATCGGTTCCCGAAATATGATTATATATTCCACCAGGCGGATCAAAACCGTTCATCTGGTCAAGGTAATTAGCCGAAGAGCTTATCAGGTCTAAAGGAACGATCCCTTCTTTTATGATCTTTTTATCGTGGTAGACGTCCCATAGAAAATGATTAAGAGCTTTACTTCTTTGTAAGACACCCTTTTCAATCACTTCCCATTCAGCTTGATCTATAATACGGGGGAAAAGGTCAAATGGAAATATTTTCTCTTTTATTTCATGATCCCCATACACCTGAAAAGTAATTCCCTGATTAAAGAATGAAGCCTTGGCTTTGTTGTTTAATCTGGCGAAATCTTTTGCTGAATGTTCACTGTATAGATTGAAAAGTGTAGAATAAACCTCTCTTACCTGATCATTCTCGTCGAAAATCTCATCAAAAAGTTTCGGGTCTCTGTTATACGATTCAAAGGTGGGTTTAAAATGTTCTTCCATTAGACTTTTTTCTTAAAATACAATTATTAGCATCAAATTGTTATAAAAAACACCTAATAATTGATATTAATTTGAATTTTAAAAAAAATCAGTAGAGATATTTCATTTAATATAATTAATGGCATTTAGTATTAAATTTTTAATTGTTGGAAAAAGCTCGCTTTAATCCTAAATTAGCGTCAGAAGATTAAAAGCTACTATGAAAGAAATAGATCTAAGGAGTGATACCGTAACAAGACCAACTAAAGGAATGTTGCAAGCTATTATGAGCGCTGAAGTTGGTGATGATGTTTATAAAGAAGATCCTACTATTAATAAACTGGAGAAAAAACTGGCGGACATGTTCGGAATGGATGAAGCCTTATTTTTTCCTACCGGTAGTATGGCTAACCAGGCCGCAATAAAATTACATACCCAGCCAGGGGAACAACTTATTTGTGATAAATGGGCCCATGTTTATAATTATGAAGGAGGAGGAGTTTCATTTAATAGTGGAGTTTCCTGTAAACTTGTGGATGGTGATCGTGGAATGATCACGGCTGAACAGGTCGAAGAAAGTATTAATCCTCCGGATTTTTATCATAGTCCGCTTACTACATTAGTTTGTCTTGAGAATACCACTAATAAAGGTGGTGGAGCCTGTTATGATTTTGAAGAGATTAAGAAGGTTCGAAAGGTGTGTAATAAACATGATCTTGGTTTACACCTGGATGGAGCCCGTCTATGCAATGCGCTGGTCAAAAAAGGAGAAGATCCAAAAGATTACGGAAAAATCTTCGATACCATTTCAGTTTGTCTTTCCAAAGGTCTTGGTACTCCAATGGGATCAGTCCTTATTGGTAAAAAGGAACTAATGAAGAATGCCATTAGGGTTCGTAAAGTTCTCGGAGGCGGGATGCGGCAGGTAGGATTTATGGCTGCAGCCGGAATTTATGCACTTGATAACCATATGGAACAACTGGCAAAAGATAACGCCAGGGCGGCAGAGATCGCCGGAGTATTAGAGGAACTTAACTATATAGGTAAAGTAGAACCTGTGGAAACTAATATTGTGATCTTTTATTTGAAAAATTCTGAAGATGAATCGCAATTTATGAAACAGCTTTCAAAGAATAATATTCGTATCAGCAATATGGGGCAGGGGAAACTAAGAATAGTGACGCATCTGGATTATTCTGAAGAAATGCATCAGCGATTTCTGGAAACGCTCCGGAAAGCTGATATGTGAGTTAAGCCATAAGCTTTAAGTAAGAATTCCGAATTAAGAAGGACGATCTTAAATTTTTTGAACTTCTAGGCTTAGAGCTTATGGCTTACAGCTTATAACTATTTCAGCATATCATTCATACCAGGAATATCAGGCATTCCGTCTTTGGCCGCTGCTCCAATTTCAGCTTCGTTGATCTTTGTCGCTTTTTCTATCGCCTTATTCAATGTTAATACAAGATAGTCTTCCAGCTGTTCTTTGTCTTCTAATAATTCATCGGCTACCGAAATATTTTTTACTTCTCTGTTAGCAGTAATGGTAACTTTTAAAAGACCATCACTGGATTCCTCATCCACAAGTACGGTATTTAATCTTTGCTTTGTTGCTTCTACTTTTTCCTGGGCTTCCTTCAGTTTATTCATCATGCCCATCATATCTCCAAACATATTTTCCTGTTTTAATTTTCGTGAGATCAAATTTACTAAATTCAGCGATTAAACCGGTCAAAATGAAAAGACTATTAGGTATTCTCTTGCAGGATACATTACCTTTGCGCTCGCCTAAAAATTGAAATTGATTTGAGAAAAGATATTAAAGCCCCAAAAGCAAAAAAAGTTCCGCAGAAACTGGAGATACATGGCGATGTTAGGATAGATAATTATTTCTGGATGAATAAGCGCGAGGATGAGGAAGTGATCGCTTATCTGCAGACTGAAAATGAGTATAATGATAAAATGATGGGCCATACCAAGGAGCTTCAGGAAAAGCTTTTTGATGAAATGAAGGCAAGGATCAAAGAAGATGACGAATCTGTTCCTTATAAACTTCATGGCTACTGGTATATCACCCGATTTGAAAAAGGCTTTGACTATCCCGTATATTCCAGAAAAAAGGAAACCCTGGAAGCAGTGGAGGAAATTATGTTCAATGTGAATGAAATGGCCAAAGATTATGATTACTATAGTCTTGGCGGCTTGAATGTGAGTCCAGATAATACTATGGTTGCTTTTGGTACCGATACCGTTAGCCGAAGAAAATATACGATCAGGATAAAAAATCTTGAAACCGGAGAGATCTACAAGGAAGAAATAAAAAACACTACGGGTGGTTCAACCTGGGCTAATGATAACAAAACACTTTATTACACTAAAAAAGACCCACAAACCTTAAGATCCTTTAGGATATTTAAACATATTCTGGGAACAGATCCTAACGAGGATCAACTGGTTTATGAAGAAGAGGATGAAACCTTTAACTGCTATGTTTATAAATCTAAATCCAGAGAGTATATTATTATAGGTTCGCACAGCACCTTAACTACCGAATACAGATTTTTGAATGCAGATACTCCTGAAGAAGAATTCAGGGTTTTTCAACCTCGCGTTCGAGAACTGGAATATAGCATGTCCCATTATAAAGGATATTTTTATATAGTCACCAATAAAGACAAAGCGACCAATTTCAAGCTTATGAGGACGCCGGTTGATAAGACCGAAATGGAGAATTGGGTGGATGTAATTCCTCACAGAAAGGAGTTTCTGTTAGAAGACATCGATATTTTTCAGGATTATCTTGTGATAAGTGAGCGTAATAATGGTTTAAATAAGATTAGAGTTATAAGATGGGATGAGAAAGAAGATTTTTATATTCCTTTTGATAACGAGACCTATACAGCTTACACTTCCATTAATCCAGACTTTGAGACGGATGTGCTAAGGTATACTTATAATAGTCTTACTACTCCAACTTCAGTAGTGGAGTACAATATGAAAACCGGTGATAAAATAATCCTGAAGGAACAGGAAGTACTTGGCGGTAATTTTGATAAAGATAATTATACCTCAGAAAGAGTTTGGGCAACTGCCAAAGATGGAACCAGGCTTCCGGTTTCTTTGGTATACCGTAAAGGAATTAAGAGAGATGGAAAGAGTCCATTGTTGCAATATGCTTATGGCTCTTATGGTTCTACGATTGATCCTTATTTTTCCTCCGTTCGATTGAGTTTATTGGACCGCGGCTTTATTTACGCGATTGCTCACGTACGCGGCGGCGAATATTTGGGAAGGGAGTGGTATGAAACTGGTAAGCTTTTTACCAAAAAAAATACATTTACAGATTTTATTGATGTTTCTGAATTTCTTGTAAAGGAAAATTACACCTCGGTAAATCACCTGTATGCAATGGGAGGATCTGCCGGAGGTCTTTTGATGGGAGCGATCGTTAATATGGCTCCATATCATTATAATGGAGTAATTTCGGCGGTTCCATTTGTAGATGTGGTTACAACCATGTTAGATGATAGTATACCTTTGACTACCGGGGAATATGACGAATGGGGAAATCCAAATGATAAAGAGTTTTACGATTATATGAAATCCTATTCGCCTTATGATAATGTGGTCGCACAGGATTATCCAAATATGCTGGTAACAACAGGATTGCATGATTCTCAGGTTCAATATTGGGAACCTGCAAAATGGATTGCCAAACTAAGAGAGCTAAAAACCGATAATAATATTCTACTGCTTCATACAAATATGGAGGCGGGTCATGGCGGGGCATCCGGGAGGTTTGAAGCCTTAAAGGAGGTCGCCGAAGAGTACGCGTTTTTGCTGGATTTGGAAGGTATTCGACAATAATTAAAAAATTTGCCTTAAATTTGACCGGTTTTGGAGCATTTTTGTTTCAGACCAATTTTTGTAAATAGAACTTCGATTTATGAAAGAAGACTTGCAGGTTTATGACAATGTATTGCAGCTTATAGGTAATACCCCGTTAATCCAACTGAATAAAATCACCAAAGAATTTAAAGGAAACTATTTCGCGAAAGTTGAAGGCTTCAATCCGGGGCATTCTTCGAAAGATCGAATCGCCCTTTATATTATTGAAGAAGCTGAAAAAAAAGGTATTCTAAAACCTGGTGATACAATTATTGAAACTACCTCGGGTAATACCGGTTTTAGTATCGCTATGGTTAGCGTTATTAAAGGTTACGAATGTATTCTGGCAGTAAGTTCAAAATCATCGAAAGATAAGATCGATATGCTGAAAACGATGGGAGCAAAAGTATATGTTTGCCCTGCAAATGTTCCGGCAGACGATCCCAGATCTTACTATCAGGTAGCTAAAAGACTTCACGATGAGATGAAAGGTTCAGTTTATATTAATCAGTATTTTAATGAGTTAAATATAGATGCTCATTTTAATTCTACCGGACCGGAGATCTGGAAACAAACTGAAGGTAAGATTACTCACCTCATAGCATGTAGTGGAACGGGTGGAACTATTTCTGGAACAGCACGATTTTTAAAGGAAAAGAATCCTGATATTAAGATCATAGGAATCGATGCTTTTGGATCTGTTCTGAAAAAATATCATGAAACCCGTGAATTTGATGAGGAGGAGATCTATCCTTACCGTATTGAAGGTTTAGGAAAAAACCTTATTCCAACTGCTACCGACTTTGATGTCATAGATAAGTTTGTAAAGGTTACAGATGAGGAAGCTGCTCACACAGCACGGGAACTGGCAAGGACCGAAGGCCTTTTTGTTGGTTATACGAGTGGTGCGGCAATGCAGGGCCTAAAACAACTCCATGAAGCAGGAGAGTTTGACAAGAATTCTGAAGTTGTAATGATATTTCCCGATCACGGTTCCCGTTATATGAGTAAGGTCTATAGTGACGATTGGATGAATGAACAGGGATTCTTCGATACCAGGAACGAATCTACCGCTCAACCTATAGAAATCATTAAATAGGTTTAAAATATTAACATTTATTAACAAAAGCATCCTATTTTTTGTAGGATGCTTTTGTTTTTATTAGCTTTCAATGTTTAAAAAATTACTTTGTAGAATTGGGCCAATTTTCAGTATTTTTGCGGCTCGTCTAAAAAATGACCGATGAAGGATTTATTTGAAAAAATATACAAAGACAAGGGGCCATTAGGTAAGTGGGCAGAACAGGCTGAAGGGTATTTTGTGTTCCCTAAACTTGAAGGGCCTATTTCTAACCGCATGAAATTTCGTGGTAAGGAAGTAATTACCTGGAGTATAAATGACTATTTAGGACTAGCTAATCATCCGGAGGTTCGTAAAGTAGACGCTGAAGCGGCAGCAGAATATGGTTCAGCTTATCCTATGGGCGCCCGAATGATGAGTGGGCATACAAGTCTTCACGAAAGACTTCAGGATGAACTTGCATCTTTTGTACATAAGCAGGCAGCTTATCTTTTAAATTTTGGTTATCAGGGAATGGTATCTACCATTGATGCTTTGGTATCCAAGCAGGATGTGATCGTTTATGATGTGGATGCTCATGCCTGTATCATTGATGGAGTGAGATTGCATTTAGGTCAGCGTTTTACCTATAAGCATAACGATATGGAAAGTATCGAAAAGAATCTTCAGCGTGCTACCAAGATCGCTGAACAAACCGGAGGAGGTATATTGCTTATTTCTGAAGGGGTTTTTGGTATGCGCGGTGAACAGGGAAAACTGAAGGAAATTGTTGAGCTTAAGAAAAAATATAATTTCAGATTATTTGTAGACGACGCGCATGGTTTCGGAACCCTTGGTAAAACAGGAGCCGGAGCAGGTGAGGAGCAGGGTGTTCAGGACGATATCGATGTGTATTTCGCTACGTTTGCCAAATCTCTTGCCAGTACCGGTGCTTTTATTGCCGGAGACAAAGAGATCATCGATTATCTTAAATATAATCTTCGTTCTCAAATGTTCGCTAAATCACTGCAAATGCAGTTAGTGGTAGGGGCATTAAAACGTCTTGAAATGTTACGTACCATGCCTGAGCTTAAAGAAAAGCTTTGGGAGAATGTAAATGCGCTTCAAAACGGATTAAAGGATAGGGGATTTGATATTGGAACTACTCAAAGTTGTGTGACTCCCGTATATCTTAAAGGAAGTATTCCTGAGGCGATGGCGTTAGTAAAAGACCTTAGAGAGAATCATGGAGTTTTCTGTTCTATTGTGGTTTATCCTGTTATACCAAAAGGATTGATTTTACTTAGAATGATCCCGACCGCCAGTCATAACCTGGAAGATGTTGAAAAAACTTTGGAAGCATTTTCTGCGATTCGTGAAAGACTGGAAAATGGAACTTATAAGAGACTTTCAGAATCTGTTAGTGCAGCAATGGCTAATAAGTAATTCTGTAATATTTATAAATAAAATGCCCCTCCAACTGGCGGGGCATTTTTTATTTATTTTCAATTATAATTATCCATTTCCATTTCCATTTCCGTTTCCTTCACTTTCACCTTCACCTTCTTTTTCTTCACGTCCAAATCTTTTACTTCTTGCTCTTCGTTTGTTTCCTTCTTTAGATTCTTCAAGAAATTCATCTATTTTATGCAAATCCACTCTATATGAGATTCCCGCTGCCACCTGCCAGCGAGAAGGAGTATCTTTAAAATTTATCAGGCCAGAAATATCAAACTGGAGATTCTGTCCCACTAAATAAGCCGCACCACCTCTTAAAATATCATCGGCATACAAATCACTTTTTATTCCCTGATATTCTCCAAAAATGGCAAATTGCTTAGAGAGTGCATGAGTGACCGTAACTATACCAGTATAGGAAGGATATTCCTGGCCTATGCGATCTCCTATAAGATTAATGACAAGGACTGTATTTCCCCAGTTATTTTGGGTAATGATAGCTCCTTTAGGACTGTATTTAGATTCTCCTTCATATAAATATGGGTTGTCACCAAATGAGAAATTTGCTCCTGCATAAACAGAAATTGCCGGAATGAGTTTTTTCCACTTAAAACGTTGATTGGCCTTCCAGCTATATAGATTTGGCTTATCTTCTTCCAGGGTTTTGTATGGATCAAATAAGAGGTATTTCGCTCCGATGGTATTAACCTTAAAATTCCGGATAACCGAACTCTCTTCACTTCCAAGTAAATTATAGGTTGCATCCTGAGATTCGAAAGCTCCTGTAAGGCTTAGTTCAAGATTTTCAAAAAGCAATCCATATCTCAACTGGTAATCTACTCCCCATATATCTGTTTTGGAATTATAGGCAGAATGCTCATCAGCTCCAAAATAACCGCCTGTTTCAAGTTGAATTACATTGGTTCCTACAGCAAAGGCTCCCTGGGACTGCCCTGGTCGGTTAGAGTTAATGGTTTCGGTATATTGAGCATGAAGATTACTACTAAGAAAGGTAAGAAATAGTAGGCTTAAGAAGGTATATTTCTGCATATTAGAATGGCTTGGTTATCTCAAAGATATAGTTTTATTATAATTTTATGGGTGATGTACCCATGATTGTTACGGCTTCTTTTTATTTTTGCAAAAAGCTTAATAATGTTAGAAGCATCATTTACCGGTGTATTAAGAACGGTACTCATAATTCTGTTAGTATATTTTGGTCTTAAAATATTCTTACGGTACTTTGGGCCAATGATCCTTAGATATTTCATGAAAAAGATGGGACGCAAATTCGAAAAGCAGTTCAATCAACAGTTTGGAGGATTTCAGGAGCAAGCCCGGAATAAGGAAGGCAAAGTGAGTATTGATAAAAAGCCTAAATCTAATCAAAGATCAGATAAAAAAGTAGGTGAATATATCGATTACGAAGAAATTGATTAATTTCGGATTTTAACAAGCATTGCAGTCGCAATTGTTTTGTGAACACAAATTTGTGGATCAAAATTAAAAGTCCGATTAATGGCTAAATTGAAGAAATTCTTACCTCACCTGCTGGTTTTGGCAGGTTTTATAATTCTATCTTTATTTTATTTTAGTCCTGTTCTGCAAGGAAAAGAGATTTTCCAAAGCGATATCGTACAGTATATTGGAATGTCTAAGGAACAAAGTGATTTCAGGGCAAATACTGGCGAAGAACCTTATTGGACAGATGCCGCATTTGGAGGTATGCCAACCTATCAATTAGGGGCCTATTACCCTCATAACTATATTAAAAAGCTTGATCATCTTATAAGATTTTTACCCAGACCGGCAGATTATCTTTTTCTTTACTTTATTGGGTTTTATATACTCCTTCTTTGTATGAAGCTGGATTATAAACTGGCTTTTCTGGGGGCTATCGCGTTTGGATTTTCCACCTATTTTATTATTATCCTTGGAGTAGGCCATAATGCCAAGGCCCATGCGATTGCATATATGCCAATGGTTTTGGCCGGTATAATTGCGGTCTTTAGAAATCGGAATATCTGGAGCTTCTTATTACTTACATTGGCCATGGCCCTGGAAATACAGGCTAATCACTTCCAGATGACCTATTACCTGTTATTACTGGTAATAGTGCTGGGCATAGCTTACCTGGTAGATGCCTTCAAAAAGAAAATCATCCCAAAATATTTTAAATCATTGGGAATAATGGTGATCGCTGTTGTTCTCGGGATAGCCGCAAATGCTACCGGACTGATGGCTACCAGTGAATATACCGACTTTAGCACCAGGGGGCAATCTGAGCTTACTATTCAGCCGGATGGAACACCAAAAGAAAAATCAGGTTTAGGCTTCGATTATATTACCGAATACAGTTATGGGATTGTTGAAACTTTCAATCTTTTTATCCCAAGGTTTATGGGAGGAGGAAGTTCAGAAAATCTTGGTACAGATTCCAGTATTTATAATTCTATCATTGAGCTAGGTGCTTCTCCTGCACAGGCTAAGGATTTTGCCAAAAATGCTCCTACTTATTGGGGTGGGCAAACCTATGTGAAGGCTCCCGCTTATATTGGAGCCTCGGTAATATTCCTTTTTGTATTTGCCTTATTTCTGGTTAGAGGCCGGCTTAAATGGTGGATAATTGGAGGGAGTATACTGGCTTTATTGTTAAGTTGGGGAAAGAATTTTGGTTTTCTTACCGAGTTATTTATCGAAGTGGTACCGCTTTATAATAAATTCAGAGCCGTGTCATCGGTTCAGGTGATCTTAGAATTATGTGTGCCTTTAATGGCAGTTTTCGGGCTGTATAAGCTATTTAACTCTGAAGTAAAAAAAGAAGATAAATTGGAAGCTCTTAAGTGGAGTGGAATGATTACTGGCGGACTCCTGTTGATATTTCCTTCTTTTTAAATCGATCTTATTTGACTTTTCCGGAGCTAATGATTTGGCGTACAGTCAGCAGTTTGGTATGGATTTTATGCGGGCATTAAAAGAAGACCGTAAGGATATTTTCACTTCTGATGTACTGCGCTCACTTATATTTGTGCTTCTTTCAGCTGCGCTCATATGGGCTTATCTTTTGAAAAAAATAAACAGAAACCTTGTAATTGGAGGTTTTGTTATTCTCTTCCTGGTGGATCTTATTGGAATTGATTCGCGTTATGTGAATGAAGATGATTTTGTTCAGGCAAGAGAAATGCAAAAGCCTTTTGAAAAGCAACAGGCAGATGCCGCGATCTTACAGGATACCTCTCATTACCGCGTTTTTGATGTTTCTGGGAATCCTTTTAATACGGGACGAACTTCCTATTTCCATAATGCACTGGGAGGGTATCACGCTGCTAAGCCCGGTAGAATCCAGGATCTTTATGACTTCTATATTTCCCAGAATAATATGGAGATCCTCAATATGCTGAATGTAAAATATTTTATAGTTCCTACTGATAATGGAAATCAGGCTCAGCAGAATCCTGGCGCTTTTGGCAATGCATGGTTTGTCGAAAATATTAAATGGGTAGAATCGGCTAATGAAGCCATCGTTTCTCTTAAAAATACTGATCTGCAGAAAACCGCTGTGGTTCAGAATAAATTCAAAGATGAAATAAATACTTCTTTCGTTTATTCAGCCGATGCAAATATAGTTCTGAAATCTTATCAACCCAATGAATTACATTATGAGGTTTCAACAGCTTCTAATCAATTTGCCGTATTTTCTGAAATGTATTATCAGCCAGGCTGGAATGCCTATCTTGATGAAAAACTGGTTGATCACGTTCGTGCTGATTATGTGTTAAGGGCTATGAATATACCTGCGGGAAATCATGAGGTTGTTTTTAAATTTGAGCCTCAGGTTATTCAAACAGGAAGTACAATCACCCTGGTAAGTTCCGTATTGATCGGACTTGTTGTGCTAGGCGGAATTGGATACGAACTAAAGAAAAGAAAATAAGCTTTTCTATTTATCCATTTTTATGAAAAAAGTCCTGATCATAACATATTATTGGCCTCCTGCTGGAGGACCTGGTGTTCAGCGATGGTTGAAATTTGTAAAGTATCTTCGAGATTTTGAAATAGAGCCTGTGGTTTTTATTCCTGAAAATCCCAGCTATCCTATTATCGATAAAAGTTTTAATTCTGAAGTTCCGGAAGGTATACGGATAATCAAAAAACCAATTTTCGAACCTTATTCCCTGGCCGGAATTTTTTCTAAAAAAGAAACCGAGATTATAAGCTCCGGAATTATAGCTAAAGAAGAAAATCAGTCCGCTCTTCAAAAAGCAATGCTTTATATAAGGGGAAATTTCTTTATTCCCGATGCGAGAAAGTTCTGGATAAAACCTTCAGTGAAATTTCTGGAAACAGAGCTACAGGATAATGAGTATGATGCTTTGATCACCACCGGCCCGCCGCATAGTTTACATATGATAGGCTTAGAGCTTTCAGAAAAAACGGGAATTAGATGGATTGCAGATTTTCGTGATCCCTGGACTAATATTGGATATCATGAAAAACTTAAACTCAATAAAAGTTCCCGGGAGAAGCATGAAGAACTGGAAAAAAAGGTACTTCAGTCGGCTGATCATATAATTACAACCAGTTTTAGTACAAAAGTAGAATTTGAATCAAAGACTCAAAAACCAGTCGTTGTAATTACAAATGGATTTGATATGAATATTTCTGAAGAGACAGGAAGACCTGACAAATTTCAAATTTCGCACGTCGGATCTTTGCTTTCGGGTAGAAACCCTGAAAATCTATGGAAAGTACTGGGTGAACTTGTTCAGGAAAATGATGATTTTCGAAATGAATTTCGGTTAAAACTGGCTGGAAGAGTAAGTGAAGAAGTTTTAGAGAGTATCAATAATTATAATTTAAAAGCCTATCTGCAAGTTGAAGGATATGTAGATCATGATACCGCGGTAGAGATCCAAAAGGAAAGTGCCATCCTTTTGCTTATAGAAATAGATTCAGAAGAAACCAGAGGAATAATCCCCGGTAAACTGTTTGAATACCTGGCCGCTCGCCGACCATTGATCGCGGTGGGCCCAAGGATCTGGGATGTGGCTCGAATTATAGAAGAAGCAAGGGCCGGAGAGGTTTTCTCATATGATGATTCTGAAGTAATAAAAGCTGAAATACTTTCAATTTTCAGAAGATTCCAAAAAGGAGAAGAGCTTATCACTTCATCTGAAATCTCACAATTTCATAGAAGAGAATTAACGAGAAAACTGGCAAATTTAATTAGTAGGATTTAAATGGGGATTATTGTTAAACAGTCTTTTAAAAACATGGTCACCACCTATATTGGTTTTGGGGTAGGTGCTGTGAATACGCTGTTTTTATTCACCTATTTTTTGGAAAAGGAATACTACGGGCTTGTTAGTTTTCTGCTTTCGGCTTCCAATTTAATCTGGCCTTTTCTGGTATTTGGGGTGCATAGTACGCTTATTAAATTTTTTACTTCCTATAAAACGCGGGGAGAGCAGGATAGGTTATTGAATCTTATTCTATTTATGCCAGCTATTGCAGCGATCATCCTGGGAGTTATTGGGGTTATTGGATATGACTATCTTCTTCAATATTTCGAGGGCGAAAATAATCTCGTGAGACCTTATATTTGGCTAATATTTTTAATAGCACTGGCCACCGCTTATTTTGAGGTCTTCTTTTCCTGGTCAAAGATATATTATAAGAGCGTTTTTGGAAATATGATGAAAGAAGTATTTCATCGTATTTGTATAAGTATTTTGCTTTTTGCTGTCTTTTACAAATTCATTAGTGTAGAAACATTCATATATGGAATTGCTGGAGTATATGTTTTTAGAACAATTGTGATGGCTGCTTATGCTTTTTCACTGCATCCTCCAAAACTTAAATTTCAGTTTCCGGAGAATCTTTCACCTGTTTTAAAATACTCTTCTTTAATACTTCTGGCTGCTTCAGTTGCTACTGTGCTTCTTGATCTTGACAAGGTAATGATCGAGCATTATCTGCCCATAGAAAATGTTGCGATCTACGGAATTGCCGTATATATAGCCACGGTAATCTCTGTGCCACAAAAGGCCATGCACCAGATCACGAATCCTATGACAGCAGAAATGCTGAATAAAAAAGATAAAACCGGGTTACGAGACCTTTATGTGAAAAGTTCTTTGAATTTGCTAATTGTGAGTGGACTTATTTTCACCTGGATCGTTACTAATGTGAATCAGCTTTATGAGCTCATTCCTAATGAATACACCATTAGTATTCTAGTAGTTCTGCTTATTTCACTGGTGAAACTTTATGATAATATTTTGGGTAATAACAATAGCATTTTGTTCAATTCAGATTATTACAGGATAGTACTTGCAGTAGGCGTAATCCTGGTAATTGTAGCTTTTGTACTTAATCTTTTTTTAATTCCTGAATTCGGGATTGAGGGAGCCGCGGCTGCAACTTTTATTGCTTTTTTCTTCTATAATACTTCCAAGATATATATTGTACTTAAAAAGTTTAAAATTCAGCCTTTTACCACTAAAACCGGCTTGGTCATGTTGTTGACTGCTTTAATGTGTGCAGGTTTCTATTTCTGGGATTTTTCTTTTCACCCTATTCTGAATATCGCTTTAAAAGCGATCATTTCCGGCTTACTATATATTCTTATGGTTTACCGTTTACATATTTCTGAGGAAGTAAATACGATACTTAAAAAATACTCAGGAGGGGTTCTATAACGGGAAAACCCCTTCAGCCATTCAGACTTCAGGGGTTTTCCAACTAACCAACCAAAAAATTAAAATTATGAACTATCTTCTGTTATTTATTATTCACATTCCGTGCCGAACTTCTTGTTCTTGAGGAATTTTTTGCTCTAGTCTCCACAGATCTAGTTCCTGAAGTTCTACTTCTTGTAGAAGAACTTCTCTGTCTTGTTTGACGTTGAACCTGTGGTTTCCTTTCAATAGTATTTCTCGAACTTCTTACTGCTCTATTGCTAGACCTTGTTTCTACTGGTTTTTGGACTCTCTCACGGCTATTTCTTTTTACCGTTTTTTGTGGCCTTGAAGTCCTGGACGAACGTTGTGTGGTGACTTCTCTTTCCTGAATGGGTGATACAGATCTGGAAGTACGTTGTTTGGTTACCTCTCTTTTTTGTTGTGGTGCTACAGTTCTGGTAGATCTACCGCGCGCATCACTGCTTCTTTCATTTCTCCCTGAATATACCTGAGATCTGTTAGTAGAACTTCTCTTATTAGTAGTTCTATCGCCAATGGAAGAATATGATGTACTTCTCTTGCTATTATAATTTCCTGAACGGTTGTTTCTTGCCTCTCTATTTCGTGCTACACTCTGTCTTGAAGAGGAAACATCATTATTACTTCTTGTGCGTACATTTCTCAAATCTCTCTTTTGAGTAGTTCTGGCACCATAATTATAACTTGAAATCCTATCTGAAGGTCGATAAAAGTTTCTATGACTTTTATGAGTTGAATAGTAGTTATTATAGACAGTCACATATTGATTATAAGAGTATCGGTGTGGTTGATAATATGCACGATAAGGCCTATTGAATACAATACTCACATTCACGGAAGGACGTTGATAATATTGATGCCATGGTCTATAAACATAACGCCTGTTATATGAATTAATAAATCCGCTAATATGTGAGTAGTGGTGGAAATGATCATAATGAACGTGCATATTTCCAACACGGGCAATTCTTCCAAAATTATTATAGCTGATAAAAATATCCCCGGCCTGAATGATTCTTCCATAATAATCATAATAAATAGGCACGCTCTCTATCTGAATTACCGCCCCATAGTCATCATACTGTACATATGGCTCATAATTATAACCAGCGTTATAACTAATATTTACATTTGGAGAAGATATTTGAACGGAACTCCCTCTTCTTAAATCAGGATTAAAATAAAAGTCGAACTCACCATTTGGGTAAATCGCAAACTCAACCCCATCCTCTACGAAAATAAAGGAATCATTATATAAACTATTAGCTGCGGTTGGTTGAGAGTTTATGGATGCAGAAGCTGAGCATCCAATAAACAGAAAAGCGAAAATATAGGTGAGGTTTCTCATTTTTGTAAAATATTTAATTAAGAACATTTCTTTATTAAATACAAAGCGCGTGCCAAAAGCCTGTTAAAGCCTTCTGCCGCCTAATTTGAATAGCTAAAAACGATTCTTAAATACTTGTAAATCAGACATGTATATCGCTAAAGTTTTTCAGAAAGATATGGTGCAGTATAGGATTTCTTATGTTTAGCAACTTCTTCCGGAGTTCCTGTTACAACTAAATACCCCCCATTTTCGCCACCTTCTGGTCCAAGATCTATAACATGATCGGCGCATTTTACCAGATCCATATTGTGTTCGATTACCACCACAGTGTGCCCTTTAGAAATGAGAGCGGTGAATGATTTTAAAAGTTTTTTAATATCGTGGAAATGCAAACCTGTGGTTGGTTCATCAAAAATGAAAAGAGCTTTAGTTTTTGTATTTCCTTTTACCAGAAAAGAGGCTAGTTTAATTCGCTGAGCTTCCCCTCCTGAAAGAGTAGAGGAACTTTGTCCCAGCTGAACATATCCCAAGCCTACATCTCTCAAAGGCTTAAGCTTTTTAACAATTTTATCCTGATCATGATCTTCAAAGAACTGCGTGGCATCATCAATAGTCATATTCAATATATCATCTATATTCTTATCGTGAAAAGTCACTTCCAGTACCTCTTTCTTAAATCTTTTTCCGTTACAAACTTCACACTCCAGGTGAACATCCGCCATAAACTGCATTTCTATGGTCACTTCGCCTTCTCCTTTACAGGTTTCACATCTTCCGCCTTCCACATTAAAAGAAAAATGTTTGGCTTTGAAGCCTCTTAATTTTGATAAACGCTGATTTGCAAAGAGATTCCTGATATCGTCATAAGCTTTTATATAGGTAACAGGATTAGATCTTGAAGATCTTCCAATGGGATTCTGATCTACAAATTCTACTGTGCCAAGGCTTTTAAAGTCACCCTCAATACCACTAAACTGACCAGCCTTTTCGCCATAACCACCAATTTCTTTTTGCACGGCAGGATAAAGGATCTTTCTTACGAGTGTACTTTTACCACTACCAGAGACCCCGGTAATAGCCGTAAAAACTCCTAATGGAAATTCCACATCTATATTTTTCAAATTGTTTTCCCTGGCACCAAGAACTTTAATTTTACTTTTTGAAGTCCTTCTCTTTTCGGGAACTTCAATTTTAAGAGTTCCATTCAAATATCCCGCGGTGAGTGAATCAGATTTTAAAATATCTTTCATGGTGCCGGTTGCGACAACGTAGCCGCCATTAGTCCCTGCCTCGGGACCAATGTCTATGATCTCATCTGCAGCATTCATGATCTCTTCGTCATGTTCCACTACGATCACGGTATTTCCAAGATCGCGAAGATGTTTAAGTACTCCTATAAGTCTCTCGGTGTCTTTTGGATGCAAACCAATAGAAGGCTCATCAAGGATATACATAGAGCCTACAAGGCTACTTCCCAGGGAGGTCGCCAGGTTGATCCTTTGTGATTCACCTCCGGATAGCGTATTCGATTTTCGGTTAAGCGTTAAGTAATCCAAACCAACATTCGATAGAAACTCAAGTCGGTTTCTTATTTCAGTGAGGAGACGTTTAGCGATCTGTTGATCATATTCATTTAGTTCAAGATCATTGAAGAAAGCCCTTACTTTATCCAATGGTTTTTCAACCAGGTCGGTGATACTATGATCGTTAATTTTTACATACTGGGCTTCGGGACGTAGTCTCTTTCCTTTACAGGCTGAACATCTGGTTTTGCCCCGATAACGCGATAACATTACACGATTCTGAATTTTGTAGGCTTTGCTTTCAAGAAATTCGAAGAATTTATTGATCCCTTCGAAATATTGGTTACCATTCCAAACCAGGTCCTTTTGTTCATCACTTAATTCGAAATAAGGCTTGTGAATGGGAAAGTCGAATTTATGCGAATTATTAACAAGCTGATCGCGGTACCAGCTCATGCTTTCCCCACGCCAGGGAAATATTGCATTTTCATATACTGAAAGGCCTGTATTGGGAATTACCAGCGCTGCATCGATCCCAATAACATCGCCATAACCTTCACATTTCGGGCAGGCTCCATATGGATTATTAAAACTGAATAAATGTACGTTTGGTTCCAGAAAGCTCATTCCGTCGAGCTCAAATTTATTGCTAAAATGTCTCTGGCTATTATCTGAAAGCTTTTCGATAAACAATTCTCCTTTTCCTTCAAAAAATGCAGCTTCTATAGCATCTGCCAGACGATTAAAAAAATCTTCCTCATCTTTGGTTATAATTCGGTCTACTACTAGTGAAGTATGATCTTCATGCGCTTTATCAAGATCGGTTTCATCAATTCTTACTACTTCATCATCTATTTTTATTCGGCTATATCCCTGCTGTGCCAGTACTTTAATTTTCTTCTGGAGTGAACGTCCTTCTTCAACATGAATAGGAGCGAGAAGTAGCAGTTTTTCTCTTTCCGGGAACTTTTTCACATAATTTATGACATCGGTAACGGTATCCTTTTTTACTTCATTCCCAGAAACAGGGGAGTAGGTTCTTCCTATCCTGGCAAAAAGCAGTTTTAAATAGTCATAAATTTCAGTAGATGTTCCAACGGTAGATCTTGGATTTGTAGAGTTTACTTTTTGTTCGATCGCAATGGCTGGAGCAATACCTTTAATATAATCTACTTTTGGTTTATTGAGACGACCAAGGAACTGTCTGGCATATGAGCTAAGACTCTCTACATACCTGCGCTGGCCTTCTGCATAAAGCGTATCAAATGCAAGACTTGATTTCCCTGATCCAGAAAGTCCTGTAATAACCACAAGCTTATTTCGGGGGATAATGGCATTAATATTCTTGAGGTTGTGCAGCTTTGCACCTTTAATTATTATGTTCTTCTTTGGATCTACTTTGCTTATATCTACGGTCATGTGAATTCTCTGCTAAAAGCGCAAAGTTACTCAATATGAGGCGGGAAAGAAAGCGATAAAAACCTTATAGTATTGTTAAATAATTAAGATTTTATTTGTATTTCTCGGTTTTATGTTGCTATATTTGAAGCTTAACACCGAAAATCAGTTAGCCTATATAGCACAGTTACTTTTTTAAACCTAAATAACCTAACTCTCAGGAAGCCCTAAATTCCTGATATTAAAGTAACTTGTTATGAATAACACGAAGATAACTGACGCTTCACTAGTACGGGATTATCTTGACGGTAACGAAAATGCACTTGCTGCACTCATCAATCGCCACCAGCATCGAATTTACAGTTTTATTTACTCAAAGGTATTTGATAAAGATATCGCGGAAGATATTTTTCAAGACACCTTTATTAAAGTCATTCGTACTTTAAAAAGAGGTAAGTATAATGAAGAAGGTAAGTTTCTCCCCTGGGTGATGAGAATTTCCCACAATCTTGTAATAGACCATTTTAGAAGAAACAAGAGAATGCCCAAATTTGATAATAGCGGGGATTTCAATATTTTTTCAGTCCTAAGTGACAGTGGTTTAAATGCTGAAAAGCAATTGATCAAAGACCAGATAGAGTCTGATGTACAGGAACTTATAAAGGAATTACCAGAAGATCAACTGGAAGTCCTAACCATGAGAATCTATAAAGACATGAGTTTTAAAGAGATATCTGAACGTACCGGAGTAAGTATTAATACTGCTTTGGGAAGAATGAGATATGCTTTAATCAATCTTAGAAAAATCATCGAAAAACGAAATCTTATTTTAACCAATTAGTAAAACAATATTCCCCTGAGTGTTGCGTTATTCTATAAAACCAACATAAAATATTATCAAATGGGGAACCTTTACTTTAAAAAACCTTCGAAAGAAGAAAAATTTAATCATCCACAACCGACAAAAGAAACGATTGAGTTTCTTTTAAATTATTCAAAAGCACTGAGTGTAATTGAGTACAAGAAGATGAAGTTCGAAACGCTTCTGAATTAATTTTAAAAAAAGACCTGTTCTATTAGCCTGCAGGTCTTTTTTATTTTTTCTTATTATAGTATTCGTTTATAACTTTTTTTCTACCAATTTTCCTGGTTATGATGTCTTTTTCAAGATCCCAGCCTCTGGCAGGTGAATATTGTCTTCCATACCAGATGATTTGAAGATGTAATTTGTTCCAAAGATCTTTTGGAAACAACCTTTTTGCATCTTTCTCAGTTTGAACAACATTTTTTCCATTGCTTAGATTCCATCGGTACATTAAGCGGTGAATATGCGTATCTACAGGGAAAGCCGGAATATTAAAAGCCTGGGACATCACTACACTTGCCGTTTTATGACCAACGGCAGGAAGTTCTTCCAGGGCTTCAAATTCTGCGGGCACCTCACCATTATATTTATCTATAAGGATCTCAGAAAGACCATGAATTCCTTTAGATTTCATTGGAGATAAGCCAACAGGTTTTATGATCTCCCTTATCTCTTCGACCGAAAGTTTTACCATTTTCCAGGGTGTTTCGGCAATTTCAAAGAGTTTAGGTGTGATTTGATTAACCTTTACATCTGTGCTCTGGGCTGAAAGTAAAACGGCTATAAGTAGGGTATAAGGATCTTTGTGATCAAGAGGAATTGGAATTTCCGGATAAATATCATTTAAAGTTTCAACAACGAATTGAACCTTTTCCTGTTTAGTCATAAAGTCTTAAATTTAAAGCAAAAATAGATAATTATGACCAAACTTAAAGCAGGGGATAAAGCCCCCGATTTCAAAGCCGAAGATCAGGATGGGAATGAAATAAAACTATCTGACTATAAAGGAAAGAAACTCGTGTTATTCTTTTATCCAAAAGCAAGCACCCCTGGCTGTACGGCTGAAGCCTGTAATCTTAGCGATAATTATGATCTTATGAAAAAGAAGGGTTATGAGATCCTGGGAGTGAGTGCCGATTCTAAAAAGAGACAACAGAATTTTAAAAATAAATATGACTTTCCCTATCCGTTACTGGCAGATGAGGAAAAAGAAGTGATCAATGCATACGGAGTATGGGGTCCAAAGAAATTTATGGGAAAAGAATATGAAGGAATTAACCGGACAACTTTCATCATAGATGAGAAGGGAAAAATTGAAGAGGTGATATCAAAGGTTAAAACCAAGGCCCATGCAGAACAAATTTTGGAATAGCTATTACTCCAAATTGAAAAAAGAAAGACGAGTTTACTCGTCTTTTTTTAATTGAACCGTTTTAATGGTGGCAATACTATCGCAATTTTCCACTTGAAGTTCAAGAATGTTATCCTCTTTTTTCCTTTCTGCGATGTAGTAAACATTACAGGGGTCACCATGAGTGATGCTTTTACTGAAATCAACATCACCAGATTTAAGAATATCAGCAACAACAGAGGTATCAATATTATGTTCTTTAAAAAACAAAAGTGATTCTTCTGAAAACTCTCTGTCTTTAGACTGAATATTGCTTAGAACCCTTCCATTTGGGCCATAATTGCACGAAGCTCTTTTTCCACTTAAAAAGAAAATCAAGATTACTATACCAAAAAAAAGTCCGACGCCGAAATAACCGAAACGTTGAATTGTATTCATAATTAAAAGATCAATAAATTGATATCACGGTACGAAAGATTAAACCAGTCTGCGATAGATTTATTGGTTAAAATTCCATGGTAAAAGTACAAACCATTCCTTAGACCACGGTCGAATCTAAGGGTATTTTCCAGTCCTCCTTCTTCGGCAATATGTAATAAATAGGGAGTGAAAATATTACTAATTGAAAGTGAGGCAGTTCGGGCGTACCTGGAAGGAATATTCGGGACGCAATAATGAATTACATCGTATTTGGTGAAAATTGGGTCATCATGCGATGTAATCTCGCTGGTTTCAACACAGCCGCCCATATCTATGCTAACATCAATCACCACGGCGCCTCTTTTCATAGACCGTATCATATCTTCTGTGATAAGTACCGGTGAACGATCCTTGCCTCTCACTGCTCCAATTACTACATCACAGCGTTTTAAGGCCTTACTTAAATTTTTAGGCTGAATGGTACTAGTATAAAATTTCTCCCCGGTATTGAATTGAATATTTCTTAGTTTGGTGAGAGAACTATCAAAAACCTTTACACTGGCTCCCAGACCTATAGCAGATCTTGCTGCGAATTCCCCAACGGTTCCGGCTCCAATAATTACAACTTCTACCGGGGGGACACCACTTATGTTTCCGAACATCAACCCGTTACCTTCAGCATTATTACTCATTATTTCTGAAGCAATAAGGACAGATGCTGTTCCCGCAATTTCACTAAGAGCTCTTACTATGGGGTAACTTCCATCATCATCCTTAATAAATTCAAATCCTAAAGCGGTAATTCTTTTTTCTGCCAGCTTTTGAAAATACTCTTTACACTGAGTTTTTATCTGTAAAGCTGAGATTAAGATAGTTTGAGGATTTATAAATTCAAGCTCTTCAGTGGAAGGCGGTTCAATCTTGAGAATAATAGGGCAGGAGAAGACCTTTTGTGTATCGCGGGTGATTTCGGCACCGGCATCGGAATAGTCCTTATCACTAAATCTGGCCCATTTTCCGGCATCTGATTCGATCATGACGCGATGACCATGAGCGGTTATCGCTGCCACTGCATCGGGGCTAAGGCAAATTCTTTTTTCCTGGTAAGAGGTTTCTTTAGGAATACCAATAAATAGCTGACCCTTACTTTTATAAATTTCCAGGGTTTCTTCCTGCGGTATTAGTTGTTCTTTGGTAAAAGGAGATACCTGTTTTCCCATATGTTTAACTACATTAAAGCAGTTAAATTACAATTTAATTTAGAAAAAGAGTAAAAAGGATTAGAGTTTACGATAATAGTCTTCCAGGATCACATTTGAATTATCATCATATGCATTATCTTCTTCATCCTGGAAGGTTTTTATTTCTTGCATGTCCTTATCTGAAATTTGAGAAAATACGGAAACTTCTGTTTCATCTAATTCAGAAAGGTCTAAACCATACACGCGATCAAATATTTTGATACGTACTAAGTAGACAATAGATAATATTAGTATAAAAAATGGAGCTAGATATATTAATCCATTTGTATCCATAATATATGCTTCATCACCATAAAAATCAGAATAAAAAGTAACTACGATTTGGTAAAAGTACATGGAGGTTGGTATAAGAATAACATGATACCACCAATGTTTACTAGTAAAGAACCAGATTAATAGAAGAAAAAGAGGTGTTATTTTACCTAAATAGGTCCACATTGCGGTGGTTACGTTCATATAATACTTACTTTCGTAGGTAAAAAAAGAATTTTCCCAAGTGGGTCCACTTGGGAAAATTTCATACATATAAAATAAATAAGGTGAAAACGCTATTGCTAGCGCTATGATACTACCCAGCAGGAGGTATTCTGATCGTCCTTTTGTCGACAGCTTGTTTTTTGATTGGATCTTTTTGAACATCGTCATTAGAGGTTGAAGTTACAAATATACTAGCTCCAAATATAGCGGCTGCGAAAATTATTGCTTTAAGTTTCATCTTGATAGGTTTTAATGTTGGTAATTCGTTTTGTTTTCTAGAACAAACATATAACAACTTAAAATCCTATGAATTAAAACATTAGTCGTACCTTTGCAGCCTTTTTCAAGCCAAAAACCGGCCTAAAAACCACATAAAAAACTTAAAATATGTTAGTTTAAATTTGTTTATAAATCGTTCAATGAATTAAAATTTATAAAACTACTTTATATATCTATTACAAAAGTAATAAAATTCTTACAATTAAATTTTTACCTTAAATTGACGTAAATTCAGTTTCTTTAACAAAACTTTAACTTTCTTGTATCGTCAGATTCGACCTTTAAAAGCAATTTTTGCGGGTTTTCACCCAATAATCTTTCTACTTTTTCAGGCCACTCAATTAAATTCCAGGCACCAGATTCCAAATAATCTTCAATACCCATGTCTAAAGCTTCTGTGTCATCTTCGATTCGATAGAAATCAAAATGATACACAGGCCCCTGATCTGATTCGTAATGGTTAACTAGTGAAAACGTAGGACTGGACGCCACATCATTTACTCCAAGTGCCTTCACAAGCTCTTTAATAAGAGTAGTCTTGCCAGCACCCATTTCGCCGTAGAAAAGCAGTGTTTTGCTTTTTGTATTACTTAGAATGTAATCAACGGCTACATCCAGTTCGTGAAGTTTATAGGTTAACTCCATAATTCAATATGTCAGATTCGGGACGATAAAGATATATAAAAAAAAGATAATATGCCACACTAAACTGAATATCAGTTAATTAGATCTGTTTACCATGTATTACACCGACGATAAGTGTAGTTAATCGATTATTTAGGGTTTAGGACTACAAAGGGGATTACAACTTCCTCCAGAGAAATTCCACCATGCTGGTAGGTATTTCGATAATAACTAACATAATGATTGTAGTTATTTGGATAGGCAAAGAACATATCTTCCTTTGCAAATATATATGAGCTGCTCATATTTATAGTTGGTAAGTGTACGCTCTTTGGATCTTCTATTGCCAAAACTTCCTTATTTTCATACGTGAGACTTTTCCCGGTTTTATAGCGCAGGTTCAAACTGGTGTTCTTGTCGCCTATTACTTTGGAGGGATTTTTAACATTAATAGTTCCATGGTCTGTGGTAATGATTAATTTAAAGCCCATTTGTTGTGCCTTCTGGATGATTTCCAGTAAAGGAGAGTTCTTAAACCAGCTTTGGGTAAGGCTTCTATATGATTTGTCATTAGAAGCCAGTTCCTTTATGACCTCCATTTCAGTTTTTGAATGCGAAAGCATATCAACAAAATTGTATACCACTACTGTAAGGTCATTAGACTTTTGGGTTTTAAAGTTGTCTACCAATTTTTTACCGGACTTGAGGCTGGTTATTTTATGGTATTCGTATTTCAGGTCTTTACCCAAACGTTTTAACTGTTCTGCCAGCAGTTCTGCTTCATAAAGATTTTTACCTCCTTCTTCGGTATCATTTTTCCAGTATTTTGGAAATAGTTTTTCCATATCACTGGGCATTAGACCAGAGAATATAGAATTTCTGGCATATTGAGTTGCTGTAGGGAGTATACTATAATAAGCGCTCTCTTTTTCCTTTTTATAATAGGTGTTAATAATAGGTTCCAGAGTTTTCCATTGGTCATATCTTAAATTATCCACCACGATCATAAGTGTTGGCTGATCTTTACTTAATTCGGGTAAAACTTTTTTCTTGAATAAGGTATGACTCATCACCGGAGGTTCAGCCCCTTTTTCGAACCAGCTTTGGTAATTTTTGGAAATGAACTTAAAAAACTGATTATTCGCTTCGTGTTTTTGTGATTCCAGAATTTCAAACATTCCAGAATCTTCAATTTCTTCTAACTGCAATTCCCAGTAAACAAGTTTCTGGTAAAGCTCTGCCCATTCTTCATAAGAATTTACCTGTGACAATTCCATGGCAATTTTCCTGAATTCCTGCTGGTAATTTGAAGTGGTCTTTTCAGAAATTAAACGTGAGTGGTCGAGGTTCTTTTTTATACTTAGAAGAATCTGATTAGGATTTACGGGTTTTATAAGGTAGTCGGCGATCTTGGAACCAATGGCTTCCTCCATTATATATTCTTCCTCACTTTTGGTGATCATAACAATTGGCACTGTCTCTCTTTTTTCCTTAATTTCAGAAAGAGTTTCAAGCCCAGTTAGACCTGGCATATTTTCATCCAGAAATACAATATCAAAATTCTCATTTTCAATTTGTTCTAAGGCCTCGGTTCCACTTTTACTGGTGTGTACCTCATAATTTCTTGATTCGAGGAACATAATGTGAGGTTTAAGCAAATCTATTTCATCATCTACCCACAGTATTTTGATTTTATTCATATTGATTTTTTGATTTTTTTAGTTGCCATATAATTCGGGGTTTTCCCGGTAGTCAGATCCTATCGTTTCCGACTCATTTCATATATGTATCTTTGTTTTGAATTTTAGAAAAAGTAAAGCTTGGCGTCGCAAACTAAACTCAAAATATTAAACGATCCAATTTACGGATTTATTACCATCCCGAATGAGCAGATCTTTCGAATAATTGAGCATCCTTACTTTCAAAGACTGCGCAGAATTTCTCAAATGGGTCTTTCTTATTTGGTATATCCCGGAGCGCATCACACCAGATTTCATCATGCCCTGGGCTGTGTTCATTTAATGCAAAAAGCCGTGCGAGTACTGCGCTATAAAGGGGTTGAGATTTCCAATGAAGAAGAGAAGGCTCTTTTAATTGCCATTTTAATGCATGATATTGGACATGGGCCTTTTAGTCATGCGATGGAACACAGTATTGTAGAAGGCGTGGATCATGAGTCAATATCATTGCTTTTTATGGAAGAAATGAACTCAAACTTTAACCAAAGTTTAACTCTGGCCATCCAAATTTTTAAAGGTACTTACGATCGAAAATTTATGAATCAGCTTATTTCAAGTCAAATGGATATGGATAGGCTGGATTATTTAAAAAGAGATAGTTTTTATACGGGTGCTGTGGAGGGTAATATAAATAGCGAGCGTATTATCACGATGCTTAATGTAGTGAATGATCAACTGGTAATAGAGGAGAAAGGAATTTATTCTATTGAAAAGTTCCTTATAGGGCGAAGGCTAATGTACTGGCAGGTGTACTTGCACAAAACGAGCCTTGTGGCCGAGCAGTTATTAATACGTGTACTTAAAAGAGCCAAGGAACTTTTTGAAAAAGGGGAAGAATTACACGGCAGTAGTCCACTTATTTATTTTCTGAAAAATAAAGTGACTTTTGAAGACTTCGATAGTGAAACCCTACAGATCTTTTCCAGGTTGGATGATAATGATGTGATCTCTGCTATGAAAGAATGGATGTATTGCGATGATTTTGTGCTGAGTAATTTATGTGAGATGATTGTTAACCGGGATCTTCTGAAAGTGAAAATTAAAAAGAAAAGACCTTCCGCAGAAAAGCTTAAAAAACGTTTAGCGGCACTTCAGAAGAAATACAATATTTCAGAAAAAGAAGCATCTTATTTTGTTTTTGAAGGTGAGATCGCAAATCTGGCTTATAAAGAAGAAAATGACAATATTAATATTCTGCATAAGAATGGAAAGATCAGCGATGTAGTCAAGGTTTCAGACCAGTTCAATTTAAAAGCCCTAACGAATACTGTCACTAAATACTATATGTGTTATCCTAAAGTCAAAGATTAACTCATTTTTTTTACTTTTGCCAGAATGAAGTTTACTGCAGCGCAAATAGCGGAAATATTAGAAGGAACGGTCCAGGGGAATCCTGAAGCCGAAGTTTCAGAACTTGCCAAAATTGAAGAGGGCTCAGAAGGAACGCTTACTTTTTTAAGCAATCCAAAATATTCCTCGTTTTTATATACAACAAATGCATCCATCACCATCATTAATCAGGATTTTGAAGTGGAGCAACCTGTTAATACAACTCTTATTAAGGTAAAAGATGCTTATAAAGCATTTTCCACATTATTAGAATATTATAATCAGGTTAAACTGAATAAATCTGGAATTGAAAAACCCAGTCATATTTCTGAATCTGCCAAATACGGCGAAGGGCTTTATTTTGGAGCTTTTGCTTATGTAGGTGATAAGGTTACGATTGGTGAGAATGTGAAGATATATCCTAATGTATATATAGGAGACAATGTTAAAATAGGCAATAATGTGACGATTTTTGCCGGAGTTAAGATCTATTCAGAAAGTTTGATTGGCAATAACTGTACGATCCATAGTGGTGCAGTTATTGGCGCAGATGGATTTGGTTTTAGCCCGGACGATAGTGGCCAATACAGTAAGGTTCCACAAATTGGAAATGTAATTGTTGAAGATAATGTGGATATTGGTGCTGCTACCACTATTGATAGAGCAACTCTGGGTTCCACTATTATAAGAAAAGGAGTGAAGCTGGATAATCATATCCAGATCGCTCATAATGTTGAAATAGGAGAAAATACGGCTATCGCAGCACAAACCGGAATTGCCGGCTCAACCAAGATTGGAAAAAATTGCCTTATTGGCGGTCAGGTGGGAATTGCAGGTCATCTTAATATTGGTAACCGCGTAAAGATTCAGGCTCAATCTGGAATAGGGCGCGATATTAAAGATGATGAAATGCTTCAGGGCTCACCGGCGATCTCATATAATAATTATAATAAATCTTATATACATTTTAAGAATTTACCTCAAACAATGAATACTTTGCACCAACTGGAAAAAAAGATAAATAATGGCTGATATAGTTTCAAAACAAAGAACCATTCAGGAGGAGGTTTCTCTTGAGGGTGTTGGCCTGCATACAGGTAAAGAAGTTAAATTAACATTTAAACCCGCCCCGGCTGATACCGGTTACGTCTTTCGCAGAACAGATCTCGATGGCATACCCGAGGTAGAAGCAGATGTGAATTATGTGGTGAATACCCGAAGAGGTACGAATCTGGAAAAGAATGGGGTGATGATCCAGACTTCGGAGCATGTACTCGCGGCCTGCGTTGGCCTGGAGATTGATAATATCTATATTGAACTAAATGCCTCTGAACCGCCAATAATGGATGGTTCTTCCAAGTTCTTTGTTGAAGCACTTGAAAAAGCGGGAACTGCGGAGCAGGATGCAGACCGTGATGAGTTTGTGGTAACCGATATTATTTGTTATCGTGATTCGGAAAGCGGAAGCGAGATCATAGCGATGCCAGCTGAAGAATATCAGGTGACTACGATGGTTGATTTCGGCACCAAGGTTCTTGGCACTCAAAATGCGTCCATTGACCATCTTTCAGAATTCAAAACAGAAATAGCCGATTCAAGAACCTTTAGCTTTCTTCATGAATTAGAAACATTACTTGAGAACGGCCTTATTAAAGGAGGCGATCTTAATAATGCGATCGTTTATGTAGATAAAGAAATAGGAGAAGAGACTCTTAAAAAATTAAGAATTGCCTTTAACAGGGATAAGATATCTGTAAAGCCTAATGGTATTTTAGATAACTTAACCTTACATCATCCAAATGAGGCTGCAAGACATAAGCTTTTAGATGTTCTTGGGGATCTTGCATTGGTGGGTACCCGAATTAAAGGGAAGATCATAGCAAATAAACCAGGGCATCATGTAAATACTGAGTTTGCCAAGAAAATTTCTAAAATTATCAAGGCAGAGAAACGAAATAATGTTCCTAAAGTAGATCTTTCACAACCCCCATTAATGGATGTGATAGATATCATGAATACCCTCCCTCACAGATCGCCTTTCTTGTTGGTAGATAAGATATATGAACTTACTGAAAGTCATGTAATAGGGGTCAAGAATGTGACTATGAACGAACCTTTCTTTGTAGGTCACTTTCCCGGGAAACCGGTGATGCCGGGAGTGCTTCAGGTAGAAGCAATGGCACAGACCGGGGGAATTCTTGCATTAAAATCGGTACCAGATCCTGAGAATTACCTTACTTATTTTATGAAAATTGATAATGTAAGATTTAAAAAACAGGTAGTTCCGGGTGATACTTTGATATTTAAACTGGAACTATTAGCTCCCATACGTCGTGGAATTTGCCAGATGCAGGGATATGCGTATGTAAATGGTCAACTGGCCACAGAAGCCATATTGATGGCGCAAATTGTAAAATCTAAATAATTGATATGAACCAACCCTTAGCATATGTGCATCCGGGAGCCAAGATCGCCAAAAATGTGGTGATCGAACCATTTACCACAATACATAATAACGTGGTGATTGGAGAAGGTACCTGGATTGGTTCCAATGTAACGATAATGGAAGGCGCACGCATCGGTAAAAATTGCAGTATTTTTCCCGGAGCCGTGATTTCTGCCGTTCCACAGGATAAAAAATTTAATGATGAAGACACATTAACCGTGATTGGTGATAATACTACCATCCGGGAGTGTGTGACTATTAATCGTGGTACTACAGACAGGATGAAAACTGTGATAGGAAACAACTGCTGGATCATGGCTTATTGCCATATTGCGCATGATTGTATTGTGGGCGACAATTGTATCTTTTCCAATAACAGTACTTTAGCAGGCCATATAAACGTTGGAGAATATGTCGTGCTTGCGGGAATGGCTGCAATTCAGCAATTTTGTAGTATTGGGAAACACGCATTTGTTACCGGTGGATCACTGGTAAGAAAAGATGTTCCACCTTTTGTAAAAGCCGGTAGGGAACCTTTAAGTTATGTTGGGATCAATTCCATTGGACTTAGAAGAAGAGGTTTCAGCACAGATAAGATCAGGGAGATCCAGGATATTTACAGGATTCTTTATCAAAGAAATTATAATAATTCTCAGGCCGTAGCGATTATTGAGGCAGAAATGCAGGCTACCGCTGAGAGAGACGAAATATTGGAATTTATTAAAAACTCACAAAGAGGTATCATGAAAGGATACTTCAGTTCAAACTAAATAAAAGAATGGCATCAACTAGCGATATTAGAAACGGACTTTGTATTAGATATAACCACGACATCTATAAGATCGTGGAATTTCTTCATGTAAAGCCAGGTAAAGGTCCGGCATTTGTACGAACCAAGCTTAAAAGTGTAACCACTGGAAAAGTTCTGGAAAACACCTTTTCAGCAGGTCATAAAATTGAAGATATTAGGGTAGAAACTCATAAATTTCAGTTCTTATATGAAGATGGAGAATTTTTCCACTTTATGAATGTAGAGGATTATACTCAGATCAGGCTTACCGAAAATGCGCTGGATATGCCTAAACTTCTAAAAGAAGGGGAAGTGGTTACTATTCTTATAAACACTGAAGATAATATGCCGCTTTCGGTTGAAATGCCTGCCAGTGTAGTCTTAGAAGTAACTCATACTGAACCTGGTGTAAAAGGAAATACAGCTACAAATGCAAATAAGCCCGCTACGGTGGAAACTGGTTTTGAAGTAAATGTTCCTCTATTTATAAATGAAGGTGATAAGATCAAAATTGAGACTGATAAAGGAACCTATAAGGAAAGAGTAAAGGAATAATATGAAGTTTCCACGACAATACGCTCTTAAGGAGATAGCTGAATTGATCAACTGCGAATATGTAGGTGATGCTGATTTTCCTGTTCAGGGAATGAATGAAATTCACGTGGTTACTCCCGGGGATATTGTATTTGTAGATCATCCCAAGTATTATGATAAAGCTCTGGAGTCAGCTGCTACAATAGTTTTGATCAATAAAGAGGTGGATTGTCCGGAAGGTAAAGCGCTATTGATCTCAGATGATCCCTTCAGGGATTTCAATAAACTCACAAAACACTTTAAACCATTTCAGTCGGCAAACTTAACGGTTTCAGATTCTGCGGAAATAGGAGCGGGTACTATCCTTCAACCGAATGTATTTGTAGGGCATAATGTAAAAATTGGTACAAATTGCCTTATCCATGCTGGTGTAAATATTGGAGATAATTGTATTATTGGTGATAATGTGATCATTCACAGTGGAACGGTACTGGGAGGAGATGCTTTTTATTATAAGAAAAGAGCAGAAGGATTTGATAAACTTCTTTCGGGAGGCCGGGTAGTCGTGAAGGACAATGTTGAAATAGGTTCGAATAATTCTATCGACAGAGGCGTGACCGGAGACACTATTATAGGAGAAGGTTCCAAACTGGATAATCTAATTCAGATAGGACATGATACTGTGATTGGTAAGAAATGCCTTATCGCATCCCAGGTTGGGATCGCAGGTTGTGTGATAGTTGAAGATAATGTAACTATCTGGGGCCAGGTAGGAATTAGAAGTGACATAACCATCGCTACCGGAACTGTACTAATGGCCCAGTGTGGTGTTTCAAAAGATACCCAGCCTAATACAACTTATTGGGGCACGCCTTTTGGAGAAGTACGTACAAAATTAAAAGAATACGCTGCAATAAAGAGATTGCCAGAAATTGTAAAATCAATTAAATAGTTTAAAGCATGAGTAGGAAAGCAAAGGAAGTGGTTCAGAAATTTTATCAATCTGATTTTTATAGGAATGAAGAAATTTTACGGGATTGCCTTCATCCAGATGTTGAGCTTTCCTGGTATGGAACTACTGGATTCCGAAAATTAGACATCAATGAGATTGCCGAGATCGGTAAAGAATTGGCTTCTTCATTTGATTCACTTCGTGCTGAAATTGAGAAAATTGTCGCCAATAAAGGAGAAGCGGCTATTCACTTTACGTACCATGTAAGAACCATTGAAAATCCTGATGAAGAAATGCCATTAGCTCATTTTATAGCCATTTGGGAATTAAAAGATGGTAAGATGTTCAAAGGTGTGCAGATTAGTCAGCTTGGTGAAGAAATCGATGAGAATCCCTGGTCATAAGCTTCAAATAAAATAATAGGAAAAACCCTCTTTTTGAGGGTTTTTTTATTTAAGTTGATTCTACATTTGTAGAATTAAATATATTGTTCTACATTTGTAGAGTAATAACTAAGATATGGAACTATCGAACTCTGAAGAACAATTAATGCAGATCCTATGGAAACAGGAAAAGGCCTTTATGAAGGACCTTATTGAGGCGTATCCAGAACCCAGGCCAGCGACCACCACGGTAGCCACCCTGTTAAAGAGAATGCAGGATAAGAATTTTGTAGGCTATATACAGCAGGGAAGATCTCGGGAGTATTTTCCCAGGGTTACTAAAAAATCATATTTCTCCCGCCAGATGAACGGGATGATAAAAAGTTTCTTCAATGATTCGGCTTCTCAGTTCGCTTCTTTTTTCACAAAAGAAACCGATCTCAGCGAAGAAGAACTAAAAGATTTACGAAAGCTCATTGATGAACGTATAAAAAACAAATAAGATGCTCGTTTATATTTTAAAATCTGTGCTGTGTTTGTTCGTATTGCTTACGTTCTATAAATTCTTTCTGGAGAATGAAAAAGCCCATTCTTTTAAAAGGTTCTATCTTCTTGGAAGTTTACTGCTTTCGCTATTGCTTCCATTAATTACTTTCACCTATACTACAAAGACACAGGTAAATAATGATGTTCATTTTACTTCACTAGAAAAACCAATATCTGACCAGATTGTTTCTCTGTCTAATTTTGAGGTCTTCGTGCAGGATTATCTTCCTTACATATTACTGGGTATTTATCTAACAGGTATTCTCTTCCTTTCTTTCCGTTTTGTAAGGAACCTTAGAAAAATGGATGATCAGATAAGAAAAAATAAAAAGCTCAGCGAAGAGCCTTACATATATGTTTTATTAAAGTCAAAACTGAACCCTCACACTTTTCTGAATTATATTTTTCTGAATAGAAATGATTATGAAAAACAGAAAATAGCCAGGGAGGTTCTTCTTCATGAAAAGGCACATGTAGATCAAAAACATACGCTGGATATTCTTTTTATTGAATTTTTGCAGATCATATTCTGGATAAATCCTTTGTTTATCTGGTTAAAAAAGTCGGCTAAACTTAACCACGAGTTTCTGGCAGATGAAAAAGTACTTCAGGAGGTTAAAAATGCACCTTTATATTCTAGGATATTATACAATTATGCAGGTGGCTCTCATCAGGCTGCACTGTCGAGTTCTATCAATTATTCATTAACTAAAAAACGAATACTTATGATTTCAAAAAGTTTTTCAATCAGAAAATTTCTGATCAGATTAGGTCTGTTTGTCCCGGTATTAGGCTGTTGTTTATTTTTCTTCAATAATAAGATCATTGCAAAACCGATAATGGTTTCTATTGAACATACCAATGAGAATTCAGTTCTTGATGGGAAAATAATAAAGAATGAAACTGGAGAAATTTTCAGTGAATCAATTATTCCCTTAAAAAATATTCAGGAAAAAGGAGTGCTGCATATTAGAGTGGAAGGCGAAAAAATTTGGTTGAACGATAAGCTGGTTAAACTTGAAGATTTTTCTACAGAGCTAAATGCAGTTACAAAAGACTGGGATGATGAGGCTATGGAGAACCCTTATTTCTATATAGACTTTTCAAACTCCAATACCAACTTTATTGAAAAATTGAATAAGGAATATCGTAAATCAAAACTTTCAAAAATTTCTGGCACAGAATTTATGGCCCCAAGACCACCCGCGCCGGCTGGTACACCACCGCCACCGCCACCGCCACCGGTTGTTGAAAGAAGCGAACAGGTCCCACCACCACCTTCAGCTAAAAAAAGTGAAGTACCACCAGCTCCAGCACCAGAATCTATCAATACCTCTGAAAGAAGAATGGCGATACAAGAAGGAAATCATAGAAGGGAGACCTTAAGAACGGAGCGCCAGATTTTATTGGAGGAAAAAGAGCGGTTGAGGGATGAGAAAAAGGAGATGAAAAAGGATAAAGACTTATCCAGGCGAGAAAGAGAAAGAATGGAGCGTGATATTGCCAGAGAAAAGCAGAGAATGGAAAAAAGAGTGAAACAAATAGACAAGGAGCAGACAGAAATTGAACGTTTAAGAGGTGAAATACCTCCTCCGCCACCACCTCCAAATCCTATTGATGAGATAGATAGGATTGAAAGCGTGGGTGGAACCTTCTATTACAATGGGAATAAAATAACCGCCTCAAAGGCAAAAAGAATAGTTTCTGAAAAAGAAGATTTTAATATCCGTATCACTGGAAAGAATACAAATGCAGAAAAAGTGGAAATAACAGATAATTGATCTTCACAGAAAAACAGTCAAAAGAAATCCCGGCTCTTAAGGTCCGGGATTTTTTAATTCTATTTTTTTAAAGGAATTTTAGTATTTATCACAGGAATAATCGCCAAAAAGCCTTTATGTTTTATTTTTAAAAACCTACTTTTGTACTCCTAAATTCAATAAACACTTATGAGCGTTTTAGTCAATAAAAATTCTAAAGTAATCGTGCAGGGTTTTACCGGAAGTGAAGGTACATTCCATGCCGAACAGATGATAGAATATGGTACAAATGTAGTTGGTGGGGTAACTCCTGGTAAAGGAGGTCAAAAACACCTTAACAAACCAGTTTTTAATACAGTTTCTGATGCTGTTGAAAAAACAGGGGCAGACGTTTCCATTATTTTCGTACCACCGGCTTTTGCTGCAGATGCTATTATGGAAGCTGCAGATGCTGGTATTAAAGTTATTATAACTATTACTGAAGGTATTCCTGTATCTGATATGGTGAAAGCTTCAGATTATATTAAAGACCGTGATTGCCGACTTATTGGTCCTAACTGTCCAGGGGTGATTACGCCGGGCGAGGCTAAAGTTGGAATTATGCCTGGTTTTGTTTTCAAAAAAGGAAAAGTGGGAATCGTATCCAAATCGGGTACTCTTACTTACGAAGCTGCAGATCAGGTGGTGAAACAAGGTCTTGGAATTACTACCGCGATCGGTATTGGAGGAGATCCAATTATTGGTACTACTACTAAGGATGCGGTTGAGTTATTGATGAATGATGACGAAACCGAATGTATCGTAATGATAGGTGAAATTGGTGGCCAGCTGGAAGCTGATGCTGCCAAGTGGGTAAAAGAAAATGGCAATAAAAAACCTGTCGTAGGATTTATCGCTGGTGAAACTGCTCCCGCCGGACGTACCATGGGACATGCCGGTGCGATCGTTGGAGGTAGCGAAGATACTGCCCAGGCTAAAAAGAAAATTCTTAAGGAGAACGGTATTCATGTTGTGGATTCTCCTGCTGAAATAGGAAAGAAAGTAGCTGAAGTTCTAAATAGCTAGAAATAATAGTTCTTATATAAGAATCCTTCTGTTAGATTCCGTGATTGGAATTTTTCAGAAGGATTTTTTATTAGAGGCCTACTTAGGTTTTATTATATTTGGGATATCAATTAACCAAGATCATTTAATATGAAATTATTAGAAGGAAAAAATGCTATAATTACCGGTGGTAGCCGTGGAATTGGTAAAGGTATCGCTGAAGTTTTTGCTAAACATGGAGCAAATGTTGCTTTCACCTACAATTCATCTTCACAATCTGCGGAAGAGCTTGCCAAAGAACTAGAAAAGTTAGGAGTCAAAGCTAAAGCCTATCAATCTAACGCTGCAAGTTTTAAAGAATCTCAAGAATTGGTAGATAAAGTAGTGGAGGATTTCGGGTCTATTGATATAGTTGTAAATAATGCCGGGATTACCAAGGATAATCTCTTGATGAGAATGAGTGAAGAAGACTTTGATAAGGTTATAGAGGTGAATCTTAAGTCTATCTTCAATATGACCAAAGCGGTACAGCGAACTTTTCTAAAGCAGCGTAGTGGAAGTATTATTAATATGAGTTCTGTGGTAGGAGTTACAGGAAATGCAGGTCAGGCGAATTATGCGGCCTCAAAAGCGGGAATTATTGGATTCTCTAAATCTATGGCTCAGGAACTTGGTTCAAGAAACATTAGAACCAACGTGATTGCTCCAGGGTTTATTGAAACTGAAATGACAGAGAAGCTGGATGAAAAAACTGTACAGGGCTGGAGGGATGCAATCCCATTAAAAAGAGGAGGAAAGCCGGAAGATATTGCCAATGCCTGCGTATTTCTGGGAAGTGACTTAAGTGCTTATGTTACCGGCCAGGTGATCCATGTGGATGGTGGTATGCATACCTAATAGGTTTTCGATATTAGAAGCGAGAATTGAGAATTCTTACTAGTTTTTAATTAAGAGTAGATTTTATTTAACTTGGAGCTTTGAGATGCAGGTTTTCAACTTCTAATTGGTAGAATGGCAATAAGTACAATTTTATATATAACCCTGGCGCTTCTTATAGCGCTGGGGTTCGCTTTTTGGCATTATCTCTATAAAGTTGAACATAAAACAAAGAAGAACTTTTTGTTTTTTGGCCTTCGATCCTTTACGATCTTTCTGGTATTGTTACTTCTTATTAATCCAAAGATCAGGACCACCGAGTATACTATTGAAAAACCTGAGTTGGTTATTTTGTCCGATAATTCACAGTCGGTTTCCTATTTGGAGCAGGAAGAACAGTTAAAACAATTGATTCAGTATATAAAAACCGACAAGAATATATCCCAGAGATTTGATATTAATGTTCTTTCTTTTGGTGAAAATCTTTCTTTAGAAGATACTTTGAACTTTGCTGAATCGGGAACCGATGTTTTTAAAGCACTGAGTGAAACCGAAAAGCTATTTCAGAAAGACCAGAAAGCAATTATAATCCTAACCGATGGCAATCAAAGTCAGGGCAGAGATTTTAGATATTTTAAAGCCGCAGATAATACAACTGTGCTTCCGGTGATAATTGGTGATACCACTTCGTATCAGGACCTCAGTATTGAGAGGATCAATTCCAACCGATATGCGTTTTTGAAAAACAGGTTTCCTGTTGAGGTATTTTTAAGTTATTCGGGGGATGAGCCACTACAAGAATCGACATTTACTATCAAATCTGGCAGTCAAATTATATATTCACAGGATATAAGTTTTTCTGAAGAAGCTAAGTCAAGAATCATTAACCTAAGCTTGCCTGCTACCTCGTTGGGTGTTAAAACATATAAAGCAGAGATCGCGCCACTTGATGATGAAAAAAACATACAGAATAATCTTCGAAATTTTGGGGTAGAGGTGATCGATCAAAGAACTTCAGTACTTCTTCTTACAGATATGATACATCCAGATCTTGGTGCTATCAAGCAGTCGGTAGAAAGTAATCAGCAACGATCATTGGAGATTAAAAATATAAATGATACAAATTTACAATTATCAAATTATCAATTAATTATATTATATCAGTTAAACAGAAGATTTAATAATTTTATTTCGGAGATTATAGATAAGAGATCTTCATTTCTTCTTATAACAGGGACTAAAACAGACTGGAATTATGTGAATTCCCTGGATCTTGGTTTCTCAAAAAGTTCTACAAACCAGGCTCAGGAAATATTTCCTGTGTATGATAAAACTTTCAGTGCATTTCAGTTTGAAGATCTTGGTTTTGAAGATTTTCCACCACTGGAAGACCAATTTGGAGAGGTGGTGTTTACTCAAAATCAATTTGATGTGATGCTTCAACAGGAAATTCAGGGAGTAAAGACAGGCGAGCCTCTTCTTGCAATTTCTGAAAACAGGCCTAAATCAGGGTTTTTATTTGGTGAGAACATCTGGAGATGGCGTGCGAAATCTTATTTAGACAATAAAACTTTTGAAGAATTTGATGATTTCTTCGGTAAGATCATTCAGAACCTAACCTCAGATCGAAGAAGAGAACGGCTTAGCCTGGATTATGAGAATTTTTATTACGGAAATCAGAATGTTTTAATTACCGCCCAGTATTTTGATGAGAATTATGAATTTGATGCAAGAGGAGATCTCAAAATTACCCTTACTAACACGGAGACGAATAACAGTTTTACTTCAGATCTACTCATAAAAAATAATTTTTACGTTTTTGAAGTTGGGGATCTGTCCCCTGGAAAATATAATTTTACGGTAAATGCCGAAAATAAGGGGCTTTCCAGATCTGGTAGTTTTGAAATAATAGATTATAATATCGAGCAACAATTCGTTTCGGCCAACAAATTTGGAATGTCCTCTTTAGCAGACTATAATAATGCCCGGTTATTTTATCCTGATAAGATAGATATTCTAAAAAAGGCTCTTCTGGATAATGATAGATTAAAACCAGTGCAGAAAAGCGTTGAAAAAAGTGTACCTTTGATCGACTGGTATTACCTGCTGTTTATTTTGATCATTATACTTGCCGTTGAGTGGTTTTACCGAAAATATTTAGGTCTAATTTAAATTCAATTTTTTTATGGAACGATTACCCAAGTTTGGGATACCGCTTTTTATCGGTGTCGTCATTTTAATAATTTTTATAGCTAAGTCTACCGTAACTATAGATTCTGGTGAGGCCGGAGTTTTGTACAGAACCTTTGGCGGTGGTGTGGTGACCGATGAGCCCCCGTTGTCTGAAGGATTTCATTTTGTAGCTCCCTGGAATAAGGTTTTTGTGTATGAGGTTCGTCAACAATCTATTGATGAGGAAATGCGCGTGCTTTCTTCTAATGGTTTAGAGATTAGCCTGGATGCATCTGTTTGGTTTCAACCGGAATATGCCGCGCTAGGTAAACTTCACCAGGAAAAAGGAGAGGCTTATATCGAGCGGTTATTACAACCGGCAATTCGTTCAGCTACCAGAGCAGTAGTTGGAAGGTACAACCCAGAACAATTATATGCGAGTAAAAGAGAAGCAATTCAAAAAGAGATCTTTGACGAAACAAATCTTTTATTAGAAGATCAATACGTGCAGGTAAATGAAGTTCTGGTAAGAGATGTTTCTCTGCCGTCTACTATTAAAGATGCTATTGAACGTAAATTAAGACAGGAGCAGGAATCTCTGGAATATGAATATAGGTTGACTAAAGCTCAACAGGAAGCAGAACGTCAGCGAATAGATGCTGAAGGTAAAGCACGCGCGAATGAAATTTTAAGTGCATCACTAACCGATAAGGTATTGCAGGAAAAAGGTATTCAGGCAACATTAGAACTAGCTAAATCACCTAACAGCAAGGTAGTAGTGATCGGGTCTGGAGATGGAGGAATGCCTATTATTCTGGGGAATAATTAATAAACATATCTTAAAAATCTAATTTCAGGTTTTATTTCTGAAATTTTTATTTAGATTTGCCATCAACAATGAGAACAATTACTGTACATCACCATCATTTTTCCACCCCCGCTCAGGCGAGGTGAATATGATATGTTGTAACAATAACTAAAATATTCATAACCCGTTTGAGCAATCAAACGGGTTTTTTGTTTTATAATTTCAGCCAAAATAAGTTATGAGTAAAGAAAAATTAAGAATAGCAGTACAAAAATCGGGACGCCTATATGAGGATTCTCTTAAGATTTTAAAGGATGCTGGGATATCTATCGATAATGGGAAAGAGCAACTCAAGGCTTCTTCCAGAAATTTCCCTCTTGAAGTGATGTACCTTAGAAACGGAGATATTCCTCAATATCTCAGGGATGGAGTGGTAGATATCGCAATTATAGGAGAGAATGTACTAATTGAAAAAGGGAAAGATATACTGCAGGGAGAAAAACTTGGGTTTTCAAAATGCAGAGTTTCACTGGCAGTTCCAAAAGCATTTAAATATTCCGGAATTAAAGATCTGGATGGTTCCAAAATAGCCACATCCTATCCTAATACCGTAAATTCATTTCTAAAAGATAAAGGAATCTCCGCAGAGCTTCATATTATTAATGGATCTGTAGAAATAGCCCCAAATATTGGTCTTGCCGATGGGATTGTAGATATAGTTTCAAGTGGAAGCACTCTTTTTAAAAATAACCTGAAAGAGGTTGAAGTTATTCTGAAGAGCGAAGCGGTGCTGGCTATTTCACCTAAGATCTCGGTCGAAAGGGAAAGGATTTTGGAAAAGCTTCAGTTTAGAATGAAATCTGTTTTGAATGCAAGAACTTCAAAATATATATTGCTTAATGCTCCAAATGAGAAATTAAATGATATTATTAGTTTACTGCCCGGAATGCGAAGTCCTACAGTACTTCCTCTTGCCGAAGAAGGCTGGAGTTCGGTTCATACGGTGATCAATGAAGAGCGTTTCTGGGAGGTTATAGATGAACTTAAAAATTATGGCGCTGAGGGAATTCTTGTAGCGCCTATAGAGAAAATGGTAATTTAATGAATGCTGAAAATTTAAATTATGAATAAGATTCTGAATCCTTCCAGGACTGAGTGGCCTGAAATTCTAAAAAGACCCACACAAACAGTTGCCGATATTGAACAAACAGTAAATCAGATCTTTGACGAGATAAAAACCAAAGGGAATTCTGCAGTAGCAAAATATACCGATCTTTTCGATGGGATTAAGCTTGATAGCCTTGTGGTGACCACTAATGAAATTCAAACTGCCGGGCAACAAATTCCGGATGATCTGAAAAAAGCAATTCAATTAGCGAAAATGAATATTGAAAAATTTCATAGCGCCCAGAGAACTGAAAATATTAGTGTTGAAACTAGCAATGGAGTTAAATGCTGGCAGGAAAAAAAGGCCATTCAAAAAGTGGGCTTATACATTCCCGGAGGAACGGCGCCATTATTTTCTTCCATTCTAATGCTGGCAATTCCGGCGAACATTGCTGGTTGCGAGGAAATTGTTTTGTGTACTCCTCCAAATAAAGAAGGTATGATAAACCCTGCGATACTTTATACCGCAGACCTATGCGGAGTCACCCAGATCTTTAAAATAGGAGGGATACAGGCTATTGGAGCCATGACCTTTGGTACCGAAAGCGTACCACAGATCTATAAGATTTTTGGCCCGGGTAATCAATTTGTTACAGTTGCCAAACAGCTTGCCACGAAATATCAGGTTGCTATTGATATGCCGGCGGGACCTTCAGAATTACTCGTTTTTGCAGATGATTCAGCAAACCCCAGTTATGTAGCTTCCGATCTTTTGAGCCAGGCCGAACACGGGACCGATAGTCAGGTGATCATGGTTTCAACTTCAGAAGAGTTGATCAATAAGGTTTCAGATGAGATCGAAGCTCAGGTAAAGGATCTTCCTAGAAAGGAAATTGCAGATAAGGCCATAGAGAATTCCAGGCTTATTTTGGTCAATTCGAATGAAGAGGCTCTTGAAATGATTAATGAATATGGTCCTGAACACTTTATCATATGTTCCGAAAATGAAGACTTTTTTGTAAATGGTGTTCGGAATGCCGGTTCAGTATTTATAGGAAACTATACTCCGGAAAGTGCAGGAGATTACGCTTCCGGAACGAACCATACACTACCAACCAACGGATATGCGAAGCAGTATAGTGGTGTTAACCTTGATAGTTTTATGAAAAACATCACTTTTCAGAAGATATCTGAAGAAGGGCTAAGGGAAATAGGGCCGTCTATTGAAATATTGGCCGATGCTGAAGGATTGCAGGCTCATAAAAATGCGGTAAGTCTCAGGTTAAAAGATCTCGGTTAGATGCAAGGATTTAATATAAATGATTTGGTACGTGATAATGTGGCTTTGCTGAAGCCGTATTCTTCAGCCAGGGACGAATTCAAAATCCAGGGAGACGAAATGGTATTCCTTGATGCAAATGAGAATCCCAATGATACGGGTTTGAACCGTTATCCTGACCCGCAACAGTATAAGCTAAAAGTAAGGCTATCTGAAGTTAAAGAAGTTGCTCCTAAGAAAATTCTGCTGGGAAATGGAAGCGATGAAGTTTTGGATCTGGTTTTTAGAGCTTTTTGTGAGCCAGGAATGGATAATGTGATCACTTTGCCGCCAACTTATGGAATGTATAAAGTACTGGCCGACATCAATAATATAGGCAATAAGGAAGTATTACTGAACCATGACTTTGAACCTGATGTTACCGCAATTCTGAATCAGGTAGATGCCAGGACAAAAATCATCTTTCTATGTTCTCCAAATAATCCTTCGGGAAACTCATTTGAGACCGATAAAATAAAGAAACTTCTGGAAGGTTTTAACGGACTCGTGGTTATTGATGAGGCATATATCGATTTTTCTGAAAATGAAAGCTGGATCAAAAAACTTAATGAGTATCCAAATCTTATTGTAACCCAAACTTTTTCAAAAGCTTTTGGAATGGCAGGAATCCGACTTGGAATTCTATATGCTTCCCAAGAAATTATTCAGATTCTAAATAAAATAAAACCTCCTTATAATGTGAATCAACTCACTCAGGATGCTGCTTTTTCGAGCTTAGGTAATATGGATCAAATAAAATCACAAGCATCTGAAATACTGGAAGAAAGAAAACGATTAATTAAAGCTTTACTTGAAGTTAATTTTATTTTAAGAATTTATAGATCAGATGCTAATTTTCTTCTTTTAGAAATGGATGATGCGAATATGCGATATGATGAATTATTACAAAAAGGGATCGTGGTTAGAAATCGCAGTAATCAGCCATTATGTAATAATTGCTTGAGGATCACCATAGGAACCAAAGAGGAAAATCAGGAACTAATTAAAGCACTAAATGAACTCGATAATGACTAAAGTTTTATTTGTAGACCGTGACGGAACATTAATCCATGAGCCGGAAGATTACCAGATAGATAGTCTGGATAAACTGGAATTTTATCCTGAAGTTCTTACCTATCTTGGAAAGATCGCTAAAGAACTGGATTATGAGATCGTAATGGTTACTAATCAGGATGGACTTGGCACAGATAGTTTTCCCGAAACAGATTTCTGGCCTATTCAGAATTTCATAGTAAAGACTTTCAAAAATGAAGGTGTGGAATTCAAGGATATGCTTATAGATCGAACTTTTCCCGTAGACAATGCGCCCACCCGGAAACCAAAATTGGGTCTTATGGAAGAGAAATATCTCGATAATGAGAAATATGACCTTGAGAATTCCTTTATGGTTGGTGACAGGCTCACAGATATTGAATTTGCCATGAATTTTGGAGGCCAGGGGATTTTTATTGATACTCATGAAGATCTGGGCCACGGTGAAGTTGAAAATGATAAGTCTGAGGTACGGGATAAGATTGTTTTGAAAACCGATTCCTGGAAAGAGATCTATGAGTTTCTGAAATTAAAGGATCGAACGGCTTTTATTGAAAGAAAGACAAATGAAACTGATATTCATATAGAACTCAACCTGGATGGTAATGGTAAAAGCGAAATAAGTACCGGAATTGCCTTTTTTGACCATATGCTGGATCAATTAGCCCGCCACGGTCAAATGGATCTTAAAATCAACGTTAAAGGTGACCTTGAAGTTGATGAGCACCACACTATTGAAGATACTGCTATTGCATTGGGTGAAGTATTTAGTAAAGCCCTTGGAAATAAACTGGGAATTGAGCGCTATGGATTCTGTTTGCCAATGGATGATTGCCTTGCCCAGGTTGCTATAGATTTTGGTGGCAGGAACTGGCTGGTTTGGGAAGTCGACTTTAACAGGGAAATGATAGGAAAGATGCCTACAGAAATGTTTCACCACTTCTTTAAATCATTTACCGATGGCGCAAAAGCCAATTTGAACATCAAAGCTGAAGGGAAAAATGAGCACCACAAGATCGAGGCTATATTCAAGGCTTTCGCCAAGGCGATAAAAATGGCCGTAAAAAGGGATACAGAAAAGATGATTTTACCATCCACAAAAGGAATGCTTTAGAGAAGTTAAATTTTAGAAGTGAGAGGTGAGAATCACTCATGATTTGGCTTCATTAAATTTTATTATGAAAGAGAACCAAAAAATAGTAATTATAGATTACGGTGCAGGAAACATCCAGAGTATAAAATTTGCAATTAAAAGACTTGGTTTTGAAGCTGTGCTAAGCAGCGATGCTGAAGAAATCAGGAATGCCGATAAAGTGATCTTTCCCGGGGTTGGTGAAGCAGGTAGTGCAATGAAAATGCTAAGGGTTACAGGCCTAGATGGAATTATTCCAACTCTGAAACAACCTGTTCTGGGAATATGTCTCGGTATGCAATTGATGTGTAATCATTCTGAAGAAGGAGACACCACGGGATTAGGTATTTTTAATGCTGATGTAAAAAGATTTGAGAACAATGTGAAGGTGCCTCAAATTGGATGGAACCAGATCACCAATCTCGAATCGGGACTTTTTAAGAATGTGAATGACGGAGAATATGTTTATTTGGTTCATAGTTACTACGTTCCGGAATGTGAGGATGAAGTTGCCAGGACTGAATATGGCGTAAATTATTCTACAGCATTGCATCGGGATAATTTCTACGGAGTACAATTTCACCCGGAGAAGAGCAGTAAAACTGGAGAACAGATACTTAAAAACTTTTTGAAGTTAGATTTATAAATTTTTTGAAATACGTGAATCTCAATTCTAAATACTAAATTCTCAATACTAAAATCTAAATACTTTAATGCGAATTATTCCTGCAATAGACATTATTGACGGCAAGTGTGTCCGGCTTTCCAAAGGTGATTATAATACCAAGAAAATATATAATGAAGATCCATTGGAAGTGGCAAAATCATTTGAGGCTCATGGTATTGAGTATTTACACCTGGTAGACCTGGATGGCGCAAAATCCAGCCATATTGTGAATTATAAGATCATTGAGACCATTGCAACGAAAACATCTTTAAAGATCGATTTTGGCGGCGGATTGAAAACCGATAAAGATCTACAGATCGCTTTTGAAAGTGGTGCAAATCAGATCACCGGTGGAAGTATCGCTGTGAAGAATCCGGAGTTATTCCAGAGCTGGCTTCAAAAATATGGAAATGAGAAGATCATTTTGGGTGCTGATGCCAAGTATAGAAAGATTGCCGTTTCCGGCTGGCTTGAAGATTCAGATAAAGAGATCATTCCTTTTATCCAGAACTTTGAAAAAGCTGGCGTAAGTTATGTGATCTGCACAGATATTTCTAAAGATGGAATGCTGGAAGGGCCTTCATTTGAACTTTATAAAGAGATCCTTTCTGAGACAGAAAATATCAAACTGATCGCTTCCGGTGGAATTTCAGAATTTGATGAACTTCCAAAACTTGAAGAACTTGGTTGCGAAGGTGTGATCATAGGGAAAGCGATCTATGAGAACAGAATAAGTTTAAAGCAATTGGAAAAATATATAATGAATGACGAGAGATGAACGACGAGCGACGAACAATGAATTATTAATAAAGAATAATTTGGGTCGAGGAGGAAATAATGAACTGTTGATGGAGATGTCTCTTAAGGGAGATAGATAATTTAAAAAATATGCAGGATTTAAAGAATAGAACCAAAATTTTTGCTTTAGACTGTTGGAAACTTTGTAAATCAATTCCAAAAACCAGAGAATATGATGCTATTGTAAGGCAACTTATAAGGTCTTCCACATCTGTTGCGGCTAATTACCGTTCTGCTAATCGGGCAAAATCTGACCGTGATTTTATCAACAAAATGAAGATTGTGGAAGAGGAAGCCGATGAAACTCAATTCTGGTTAGAGTTTCTGTTAGAAATATTAGATGACAAACATCCAACGATTAGGGAATTAACCCGGGAGGCCAATGAACTAGTAGCGATCACTGTATCCTCTATTAAAACAGTGAGAGCAAGGATTAAATAACAAAAATGAAAATAATTAGTTTTACTTCGTCGCTCGTCGCTCGAAACTCAATACTTGAAAAATGTTAACAAAAAGAATAATACCCTGCCTTGATATCAAGAATGGAAGAACAGTAAAAGGCGTCAATTTTGTTGATCTTAGGGACGCAGGAGATCCTGTAGAACTCGCTGCGGCTTATGCTGAAAAGGGAGCAGATGAATTAGTATTTTTAGATATTTCGGCTACTGAGGAGAAAAGAAAAACCCTGGCAAAACTTTGCTATAAAGTAGCGGAACAGCTGAACATTCCTTTTACGGTGGGTGGTGGAATTTCTTCGGTAGAAGATGTAGATATACTTCTTAAGAATGGAGCCGATAAGGTTTCAATAAATTCTTCCGCAGTTAAAAATCCGGATCTAATTAATCAGCTTTCCGAAAAATTTGGGAGTCAGTGTGTGGTAGTTGCCATTGATGCCAAGAATATAGATGGAAAATGGAAGGTGCATTTGGTTGGTGGAAAAGTGCCAACAGATCTAGATTTATTTGAATGGGCTAAAGAAGTGGAGCAACGTGGAGCAGGAGAGATCCTTTTCACCTCTATGGATCATGACGGTACCAAGAATGGCTTTGCCAATGAAGCATTGGCTAAACTTTCTTCGGAATTGAACATACCGATCATCGCCTCGGGTGGAGCTGGAAAAATTGAACATTTTAGAGATACATTTCAAAAAGGAAAAGCAGATGCTGCTTTAGCCGCCAGTGTATTTCATTTTAAAGAGATCGAAATTTTTCAGTTAAAGAAAGAATTAAAGTCTGCGGGAATACCAATGAGAATTTGATTATAATTTTTAATACTAATCACGTCATGCTGAATTTAGTTCAGCATCTCACAAAAAAAGAAAAGATCCTGAAACAAATTCAGGATGACCTAAAGAATAAATTACGATGAATATAGATTTCAATAAGAATAGTGATGGTCTTGTACCGGCAATAATTCAGGATTCTAAAACCCGAAAGGTTTTAATGCTGGGTTATATGAATGAGGAAGCTTTCCTGAAAACCAATGAGACTAAAAAGGTCACTTTTTTCAGCAGAACCAGGGAGCGTTTATGGACTAAAGGGGAAGAAAGCGGAAATTTTCTAAACCTGGTCAATATCAAATTAGATTGTGATAATGATACTTTATTGGTTGAAGTCAATCCCGAAGGACCTGTTTGTCATAAAGGTACTGATACTTGCTGGGCAGAAGAGAATACTGCTGATTATGGTTTTCTTTCTAAACTGGAAGGGATTATTGAAAACCGTCAAAAACTTAGCGAAACAGAACCTGAATTAAGAAAGGAAAACGATAATAGTTATGTGGTATCGCTTTTTGATAAGGGAATTAATAAGATAGCTCAAAAAGTAGGGGAAGAGGCTGTAGAAACGGTTATAGAAGCAAAAGATGATAATGATGATCTTTTCTTGAACGAAAGCGCCGATCTTCTTTTCCATTACCTGATCCTTCTAAAAGCAAAAGGCTTCGGTTTAAAAGACATTGTTGGGGTTCTTGAGGGAAGACATTAATCCTCCCAAGCCCCCATTTTTCCGGATTTATAATCTTCATAAGCCTGCTGGATCTCTTCTTCAGAATTCATAACGAATGGTCCACCAAACGCCACCTTTTCATTTAAAGGTTCGGCGTGACCTAGGAGGAGAAGACTTTCTTTATCGGCAATGATCTGTAATTTTTCATCATTTTTTGAAAAATCGGCAAGATGGAGTTCAGGTACTTTGATCTCATTTACATCCAGCATTCCTTTTATCACATAGAAGAAAATATTTTCAGTCTTAGGAATTTCAATATCCAGGGAAGCCCCTTTTTTAAATCGAACCAGTGAAAGATTCACCGCTGTCGGCGAATTAAAAGCACCTTCAATTCCTTTAAAACTGCCAGATATGACCTGGGCATTTATAGTTTCCCTTTCATTCTTCCAGCTTGAAATTTCATCTTTTTGCTTACCCTGATATTCAGGTTTTGTCATTTTCAAGCGTTTCGGAAGATTGACCCATAACTGGAGAATTTCAAGGGGACCTCCTTCTTTTTTGAACTTATTGGAGGATACTTCGGCATGAATTAATCCGCTGCCGGCAGTCATCCATTGAACACCGCCGCTTTGAATCACACTATTATGTCCGTCACTATCTTTATGGGCAATATCGCCATCTATAATAAAGGTGACGGTTTCCATTCCCCGATGCGGATGTGGACCAAAAGGCAAACCATTATTATTAGGTGGATAAACTTGCGGTCCATGATGATTCAGGAAAATGAACGGATCTATCATTTGCAGATTCCTGGTGGGCAGGGGAGACCAGGTCTTTAGATCGCCGATAGGCCGGTATTCACCTTTATGAAGTTTCTTGATATTCCTCATATCAAACTTATTTATTTCTTACGTAGATAAGTTTGAATTTGGAGTTCGCATTTTCTCTGGACTCAATTTCAAATTTATCTATCGAGTTGATCATAGGAGTAAGCTTCTGAAATCCATAATTCCTGGAATCGAAATTTGGTTGTTTCTTTTGCAGCAAACTTCCAACATCACCAAGAAATGCCCATCCATCTTCATCGGTAACATCAGAAATTGTTTGTGAGATAAGTCTGATCACCTTAGGGGTAATCTTATCTACATTTTGTTTTCTGCTTTCTTTTTCTTTACTCTTATCGCCACTTGAATCTTTGGTATTATGTTTCAGGATCTCTATATAAATGAACTTATCACAGGCCACAATAAAAGGATCTGGAGTTTTTTTCTCGCCAATCCCAATCACTTTCATACTTGCTTCCCTAAGACGGGTTGCCAGCCTGGTAAAATCTGAATCACTTGATACCAGGCAAAATCCATCAACTTTATTGGAATATAAAATATCCATCGCGTCGATGATCATCGCGGAATCTGTCGCATTTTTGCCCTGAGTATAACCATATTGCTGAATAGGATGAATGGCATTTTCCAGAAGGACATTTTTCCATTTGTTCAAATGAGGTTTTGTCCAGTCGCCGTAAATTCTTTTAATGGTAGGATTGCCATATTTGGCAATTTCTTCCATCATTTCTTTAACGTGAGCAGATGGTATGTTGTCGCCGTCTATAAGTACGGCCAGATTTGTCTCCATTAATTGTATTTTTTTGGGTGAATAAAGTTAAGATTAAAATTTTTAGTCATGTAAAACTCTGAAGAAAATAAATTAAGAAAGGCCTGAAGCAATCCTTCAGGCCTTTTTGATTGCTTAGAATCTAAGCAATGCATTCATTTTTGATTTTTTCTGTGGCATGAATTCATGCTCTACAAGATAGACTTTTCCACCTAACTCCACCGTTTTTCTAGCGGCCAGATTCAGTAAGGAAATATTTCCATCTTGATGATCATCGCTAAATTCGACCTTCATTTCATCTTCATGATATTTCCCCCAAACTTCTGCTCGGTTTTCAATAAAAAGGGTGTCTACTTTACCTTGATAAACCGCGGGGATTATATCGCTTACGGCCGAAGTAGTGTTTTCGGTTTTACTCAAATCCTTGTATTTTTTAATTTTCTCATCACGATTTTCATTCAGAAATGGTTCGGCAATTTCAAGAGCTTTTTGATGTATGCCCAACATATCAGTATCATTTGGATTTCCTGGAACAACCTGTTCAATTAAGTGATTGTAAGTATTTGCATCTTTATAAATAGGAAATAAATGGTCCTGGCAAACTACCACTAAAGGTAATTTTTCTTTGTTTAAATGATCTTTTATGCCTTGATCTACAGCTCTAAAAAATTGTTTAATCTCCACCTGTTCATCTCTTTCGCTGCCACCGTGCCCATGAAATTGAGTTTTTTCACCTCCTTCTCCCTGAGTTCTAAATTGTAAAGCTTTTTCCTTAAAATCAAAACCTACTCTTTCTTCAAGGCGGGAAGGAGTGAGATCATCAATTTCTACCGGCATAATACTATATTTTGAAGCCTCATAGAATTTAACATCTTCAAGCTGTATGGCAAGGATATTAAATTTACCATCACCGGTCATTGCCGGAACTAATGGTTTTACATAAAATTCAGTTGAAATATAATGGTAGGCTACGAAGTTTACAGGAAGAGTATAGTATTCGAAAAAATCTTCAGAAGAAAAGATCGCCAGGCCATCAGATTGATGCCTCCAGAAATCCCGGTCTTCAATTAAATTCTGAATGGGATTTCCAATTTTTTCAATTACATTATCTGCTACATTCTGTTCTTTCAACATCTTTTTTACCTGAGTCCATTCAGAATGCAGGTGCTTTTTATTCTTCTCTTCCAGCACTTCTTTACCGGCTCGCTGGGTAGGAATAAATATAGAAACACAGGTTTCATTTTTATAATTCGCCAGTTTTTTAAATTCTTGATCATTAATCATCGACATATCTCAATTTTTTCGGTTAATTATAAGTGATAAGGTACGCCTAAACAAGGCCACATCAAAGCTGTTAGCAGTTACTTTGTGCTAAATGTTTCTTAATAATTCTGAAAGAAAATTTAATTAAAGGATAGAGAATTATAATTCATCGTCTGGTTCAACATGAATTAACACATCTGCAATCTGAGGGAGTTTCTCGAGGATGTCATCTTTTACTTGATGAGCGATATCATGACCTTCCTTTACGGTGATATTGGCATCTACTCCAATATGAAGATCTATATGGTAAGTCATTCCCGTCTTTCTGATATAACATTTTTCAGTTTCTGTTACACCAGGAACGGAATACGCTATTTTTCTAATTTCAACCTCCACTTCATCATGCATATGTTCATCCATAACCTCCCCAAGAGCTGGTCTAAGAATGAGGTAGGCATTATATAGAATGAACCCGGAAGCCAGGAGGGCTGCCCAGTCATCGGCATTCTCATAACCGGGGCCCAAAATTAGCGCGATACTTATACCTATAAATGCCATTAAAGAAGTAATAGCATCACTACGATGATGCCAGGCGTCTGCCTTTAGAACAGAACTATTTGTTTCGTCACTTTTTTTAGAGATGAACCTATAGAAAACCTCCTTTATTATTATAATCACTGCAAGGACTAAAAGCGTATAAGGTTCAGGAACTTCATGTGGTGTATTTATATTCTCAATACTCTCATACGCAATCACCGTGGCTGATACAATTAGGAAACCCACCACCATAAATGTAAATAGGGGTTCAGCCTTTCCGTGACCATAAGGATGGTTGTCATCTGCTGGCTTCGAAGCATATCTCAATCCTACCAGTACCAAGGCCGAAGAAAACACATCTGTAGTAGATTCAATAGCATCAGCAATAAGCGCATAGGAATTTCCGAAAAGACCTGTCAAAAACTTGACTATCGCCAACAAGGCGTTTCCAATAATGCTTAAATAAGATGCTTTGATCGCTTCCCGGGTTCCAGGCTGCATATATTCGGAATTTTTAGGTTTACGAAATTAGAATAAATTCTTATTTCAGCTGGTTATATATTAGTAAAATTCCACTAATTACCATTAATATGATCAAGAGTTTTCTAAAAGTGGTGCTTTTCATTTTGGAAAGGAACCTTTTTCCGATTATATTACCTATTATGGCTCCCAGGCCCAAAGCAATCCCATATATCCATAATTCAGGATATAGCAAGCCAAAGAACGTATAACTTCCAAGTTGTGAAATACCCAGAAAAAATGAATTAACTGTTTTGGTAGCGATAAGTTCTTCTTTGTCCAGGCCAAGGTTAAGATAAAATGGATTGAGTACCGGTCCCAGAGCGCCAATTATGGTGCCTAAAATTGAAACAATAAAGCCTAAGGGAATGAAATACCATAGCCGCATTGGGAATGACCGTTCTTTTTTGCCGAACTTATATTGAAAAACGGTACTAATAAGAAATAGTCCTACAAGTATTTGCAGCCATGAGGCTTCGAATTTTGAAAATAACCAGGCAGCGATCCAGGCGCCAATCATGGCGGCAGGCACATAATACCAGAAAACTTTCCAGTTGATATGTTTCCAGAAAAGAATCAGTCGTGCAGGTCTGCCAATAAAAGTCCCGAGGTTAAGAACAGGTGCGGTGCTGGTAGTGCCTAACATAAAATTGAGGACTGGAACCAGGATCAGTGCTCCACCGCCTCCTGAAATGGTAGAAATGATAAAAGCCAGTATTCCTGCAACAAAAAGGACAAGAAGGAAAAGTAGATTTATATCCTGAAAAAATTCCATCATATACTAAATACTACCACCAAACTACAAAAAAGCTGTCATATGAATTTTCTGTTTTCATCCAGACAAGAGGAGATTTCTTTTTTTCGAACAGCCCCCTGATATTTTCCATAAGTTTATGATAGGTTACCCATTCTTGATTTCTGGAGGGATCTGCACTCCAGTCTTTTTTCTGCGGACTATGAAATAAGTTTTCTTTCCAGTCCTTTTCTCCAAATTCAAATCTACTGAACCAGTTTCCGGTAATGCAATCCTTATTGATCAAAAGTAGATTCTTTTTCTTTTTTTCAGGAAGGAACAGTTTTGCTTTAAAACACAATTGTTGTTCGATTTCAATAGAATTCAAATTGAAATTATCAAGGTATGCTTTGGTTTCTTCTCTCTTTAGCAACGGAAACTGATGATTTTCCAGTCGGTTAAGTTTAGCCTGGAAGCTATCTCTTCGATTAGGTCCTATCCATTTCTCTATTTCTGATGAAAACTCCGGATCATATATATAGAGTTTATAAACAAGTTCTATATGTAAATGCTTTTTTAATTCATTATCATATACCAGAAAATCGAGTTCACCCAGAGTCTTTTTTTCCTGAATGATCTGAATATTAGAGGCAATAAGCTCATATCTTGTTGAATGTTTTATAGCTATTTCAAAAAAGCTTTCCATTCGTTTTCCCAACACAAAATTTCTTGGATGTTCTAGGGTTTTAAGATCTTCCAGAAGTTCATCAGAAACACTTATTTCAGGAAAATCAAATTTTTGAATTCCTGGGATTAAATTTTGACTGGTGATGGAAGGGGTGGAGCAAAAACCAAAAAACTGATGAATTACTTGCATCAGTCTTTAGGTTTTACCGGTATCCATATTTTCTCTTTGGAAGAAGGATTTTCGGGGCCTTTATATTCCTTACCAAGGACCTCAAAATGTGGGCGGTCATCTATTTCAAAATCTGAAGAAGGTATCCATTCTTCAAAAATAAATTTGGAAGTCTTCGCAAATTCTTTGGCGGTACCTTCATGAGTAAAAATGGCGTAAGTTCCGGAAGGAAGTATTAATTTTTCCAGACCTCTGGGAATTTCTGAATTATCTTCCACTTCCATGGCGGCCCATTTTTCAAATTCAGATTGTGAATCAAAATCCCCTGAAATAAACTCCTTTCCATATATCTGTACCGAATAAAGATCATCACTTTTGGTTGTGATAATTGCTTCCTTATACTTCATGAACCTGTTCCATAAAAGGCTTGTCTTGTCATCAGCAAGACTGGTAGAGACTTTAATCCCTACCAGTTCTTTTGATTCTATTTCAATAATTTCTGGCTTTTCCATATAATTTACTTTCCGGGATTGATCTCAAAATTTTCAGGATGGGTTGCACCCATTAAATTTTCTACAAAATAATCCCATCTTCTTCGCATCATATAATAATAATCTTTACCATAACCATGTCTTGCATAAGGGAAAATGATAAGGTCAAAATCTTTATTGGCTTCTATAAGTGCATTTACAACCAGATAAGTGTTATAAGGAGGAACGTTGTCATCCATTGCTCCATGTGCCAGCAACAACTTTCCTTTTAAATTCTTTGCCAAATTTTGATTTGCCTGCACTTCATAATTTGAACTTCCTGTAGAATCTGTTTTCAGTAAACCAATATATCTTTCTCCCCAGTCATCTTCATAATTACGGTTATCATGATTACCAGATTCAGAAACCCCTACTTTGTAGAATTCAGGATATTTGAACATCGCTGCAGCAGTAGCGTAACCTCCACCGGAATGTCCCCAGACCCCAACATGGTCAAGATCCATATATGAATATTTATCCGCCAGTTGTTTTAAACCGGAGATCTGATCTTCAAGCGTATTATCGGCCATATTCCCATAGCATGCATCATGAAAAGCTTTTGAACGATCTGGATTACAGGTTCCGTCAATGATCACCACTACAAACCCAAGTTCGGCCAATGCCTGATGATCACTGCGGGAAGGGTAGAAGGAACGACCCCCAACTCCGCCACCCTGAGGTCCTGGGTATATATAATTTATTACCGGATACTTCTTAGATTCATCGAGATCTGTAGGAGTGAACATGAGTCCGTATAAATCCCATTTGCCGTTTCTGGATTTCACTTTGAGAGGTTTCGGTGCTTTCCAACCCGTGGCTTTCAACCTTGAAATATCGGCTTTTTCAAGACTTGTTACCAACTTACCTTTCATAGACCTTAATTCAGCTACATTAGGAACATCAGGCTGGGAGTAATTATCTACAAAATAATCCATTTCAGGAGAAATAGAAATACTATGGTTTCCATTTCCGGGAGATAGAAGCTTTAAATTTTTTCCGCTAAAATCAATGCTGTAAAAATGACTAAAATATGGGTCACGGCCTTCTTCGCGACCATTGGCCATAAAATACAGTTTACGGTTGTCTTCATCTACTTTTAATAACTGGGTAACAACAAAATCCCCCCTGGTGATCTGGTTTTTTAATTTTCCGGTTTTGGAATCATATAAATAAAGATGACCCCAGTTATCACTTTCAGAATACCAGATAATTTCATTAGTCGCTGGCAGGTATCTCCAGTTTACTGAACCCTGTCCCGATTCGTATTGAGTCTTAACCTTTTCTTCAAATAGCTCCCTAACCTTACCGGTTTTTGCATTAGCGATCCTCATTTTAGCCGATTTGTGATCTCGTGAAGTGGAGACGAATGCAAGTTCGGTAGCATCTTCATTCCATTGATTGTCATCAAAGGAACCACTACAGGCAATATCGTCGCAAAGGGTTCCACGACGTGGATCTGCAGGCACATCAAGCTTTACAGTTTCACCATTTTGTGTATCAATGATTACCCGTTGAATTTTAATAATATCCTCGTCTGTAGGAATTGGATATTTCCATTCCTGGAGTTTTGGTTCTCCAACTTCAGCTGAAACAAGATACATATCACTTACATGTCTCTGATCCTGTTTATAAGTTGCTATTTTCTTAGAATCGGGAGACCAGAGGACAATAGGTTTGTCACTTTTTCTCCAGCCTGCATTATCGGTAGCATAACCAAAATTTTTCTCACCGTCTTTGGTAAGCTGTATTTCTTTATCAGTTTCGAGATTTCGCATCCATAGGTTCCAGTCTTTAATAAAAACCACCTTTTTTCCATCGGGTGATACAACTTCTGTCCTGGAATAATTTCTTTCACCTGAATTAGTGGAGACATCATAATCTTCCAGAAGCTCCTCTTTATTTGAAGAAGTCTCTTTCTTTCCACTCCTGGTATTTACCAGGATATATTCATCACCATTTTGTGTTGAAACGCTGTACCATAAATTCCCGTCATCCAGCCATCGTGGACTCACGTACGACCTATCTACCAATGGGTAGGTATTGAAACTTAGGAATTGGGTTGCATTTTTATATTCTTCTTCTGTTACTTTCTTTTTATCTGTTTGAGAATAAGCTGTAATAGCCATCAAGCATGCAACTAAAAGAAAGTGAAGGGATCTTTTCATGGTAAAGGGTTTAAAAATTATAATTAGCAATATAAAAAATAAACAGGGCTTATTTCCAAAAGTCCCGTATTAAGTCGGTTTAACAAGCTTATTCCAAAATAACTTTTTCAGCTTTGGGATACTTTACTTCGTATTTGAGGATCAGCTCTTTTTGTTGTTCAGATCCCAGATTCAGATTCCAGATTATTTCACCGGTCTTTTCATCAAGTTTTCCACCTGATAATTCCTCTTCTTCCACATCAATATCGTTTATGGCAGCAACAGGGATCTGGTCATACAGCCTAAGTTGGATAGGTTGAGATTTCTTATTTCTGGCAATGATCTTAAATTCTCTGGTTTCGATCTTATTACTACCAATAGTTCTGCGCTTAGAAAATTCATCTATCTTCTCCCTTCCAATTACAATATTTCTATCCCTTCCTAAAGAAATGCTTAAAGTATCACTGAGCGATTTTGCATCCAATACAGTCCTGCCTACATAGGCATCTTCAAAGAAAAGGTTTGTTTCTCCCTCCAGAAGATTATACTGGTCCCAGTTGTGGATCCTGGCAATCAGGAAGGCATCTTTATCAAGTTTTGGAACAGCATAATATTCATAATCTGCAGGAATTTGATATTCTTTAAGATCTACGGCTAACTTCTCTCCGGTTGATGGAATGCTATAAGGTTTCTCTACTTCAAATTCAACGGTAGTCTGGTTTTCTATGGTGGTTGTGGTAATTTTCTTTGCCTCCGGGATTGAACTTCTTCCTCTTATTCGAATACCTGCAGCTTTTCCCTGCAAGTCACCACTATAACCTGTAACAACTACCTCTTCTAAAGCTTGAGCATCAGCCTCCATAATTACATTCATGTGGGATTGGAAAATCATCCTTTCCTGAGTTTTCATTCCTATAAAAGAATAGACCAAATATTCTGCATTATTGGGAAGGGTTATCTGGTAATTACCATCAAAATCGGTTTGTGTACCTACGGTACTTCCTTTTACTATAACATTAACCCCTGGAAGCGGTAAATTATCCCCATCCATTACTACTCCGGTGACAGTTTTGACATTTGGGTTTATCCTGTTAAAGGGACCTTTAAAAATGGTATTTCTTGCATAATTTAAATACCAGGTTTCAAGCTCAGGTGCTACGCCACTTTCATTCGGATTCCCGTTAGATAACTTTAATTTCACGTTCTTCCATTCAATTCCTGTATTCTGATAAACATCTGCTTTATAATTCAACGAAATTGGGGTTTGAATATCCTTTACCCGAAGGTCATAATTTGGATACCAGCCTGCATTGTCAACCAGGTAAGTAATATAAAAATCTGCCTCAACATTCGTATTGGCTTCGACCTTGATCTCTATTTTCCCTGAAGGTAAATCTTCCTGAAGTGTAATATCGTTGATCTGGTTCTGGATCTTAGACTTTTCTTCCTGCAGTTCCTCAATTTTCTGAACGGTTTGCCGGTAATCGGACTTTATTTGCGTTAATTCTTTGTCGTAAAACTCTATAGCCTGTTTTAATTGGGCCAGGCTCGGGCCAGTGGTTTCTCCGTTAAGGTTTTTATTTTTGTCCAGCAGGTTTTCCTTTTCAGAAAGTACTTCCAGCCTGGATTTGTTCCGGGCAATCCTACTATCCAAATCTTCAATTTCTTCCTGGAGTTCTTTTGTTTTTTCATCTTTCTCTCTTTTATTAAGATAATCTAGTTGGTGTTTAACGGATAGGATTGTAAAATCTCCTTCTGCCTTAACCTGAACACTTTTTTCATCAATAAAAGGGGAGAGGCCTTCCAAGCTAAGCATAGATTCTCCCTCCGAGATTCTAATTTCCCCTGTTCGGGTTATCTGGGCTCCCTGAAGAAATACGGTAACATTGGTGATTTTTGTGTTAAGCTTTTTTTCGGATTGATTTTGACTGAATACTCCATGGCATACCACCAGGAGTATTAAAGTAATTTTAATTCTCATTAAGAAGGAAGTTAGGTTTTCTACTGGTAAAATTAATTGAAACTCAAATGTGGCTCTGTAATATGTAAACATTTGGAACAACCAGTGTTTAAAGATATAGAATTCTTCTAAACTATAATTCAATCAATTCTATAACAGTCCATCCATACACCATTTTTTCCTTCCAGTCTTTCCTTTATGGGTGAATCATAGGTTATTAGTATCTCGGTATCCGAAAGGAAAGCCATACCTTCAGCTTTGTCTTCCCCATGTTCGAGCTGAGAACCACGGGCCACGTCAAATAATCTTTCCGGTTTTAAAACCACACTGGCATAATCATCTTCCAGACCTCCCTTTATTTTATATATGCTAATGGTCCCGTCCAGATCCATGGTTGGGCCGGCCAGAAGAAAGAGGTCTCCATTTTTGGTGATATTCAGTTCCCTGATTCCCATTCCGTGAAGATTCACAAAATGTTTTCGATATAATTTATCTTCATTTGATTTTTTTGAAAGGATAAGTTCATTATCAACTTCTTTGCAGGAAATTTCAAGAATAACCGCAAAACCGTTTAATACCGGACCTCTCAAACCAATAAATACTCTGTCTTTATATACCGCCAGACCTTCAATATCAAAACCGTTATCCTTACAGGGAATCGTCATAAACTTCTCCAGATGTTCATCCTTCATTAAGGCATTATGTAATTCGGTGCTTTTTGTTCCCCCACGCAACATGAGTGCTTTTATTGTTTTTCCTTTATACTGAGCTTCTTTAAGCAACTCATAGCTATCATTTTTTTTGATACATGGAATGCACCCGAGACTAAATCTATTCTCATCAAGAGCTATATCTGCCAGATCGTCTAGCTGTTCCTGTAGAGAATCACCTTCAGAGGGATCATCCCGTTTAAGACTCATACTGCCACAAAACCAGAGATAAGGTTCCTGATAGGCCAGTGCTTCCATGTCGGCTTCCCCACCATCTGCAGGAAGTTCAAAGAAATCTGATAATTCGTAATGTTTATGGTAACCAAAACCTTTTTCAGTTTTTGTGAGACGTTCTATTCCTGCATCTTCATCATAACTAAGCCAAAGATTATCTTCCGTGGCCAGACTACTGGAAATTTCGGTTCGTAGATCTTCAAGATTTCCATAATCTTTATTAAACTGAATAAGACATTTTTCTGAAAGTTTCTTTTTACTTGGCTTCATATAATTGAGGGAAATAAATAAGTGTATTTCAATCTAAGTGAATTTATGGATACAGTCCAGAACTTTAGGAAAACCCTAACCTTGATGTTAAAGAAATGTAATCTTAAATTTGCCTTTTAATGTTCGATAATGGACACAAGTTTATTACCTGATCAGTTAGTTCCGATCAAGTAAAAAAGATCAAGGTAATAAATCTTAAACTTCCGCGGTAACCGGATCAATCACATTCATTACCTTATTTACTGTGCTAATAGGAAGTTCTCCCATTTTGGCGTGTTCGCGCACCATTTCTTCATTAGGTGCTATATATACACAGTAGATTTTATCTGCGGTTACAAAACTTTGAATCCATTGGATTTGTGGACCTAATTTTTCCAATACTGCACATGACTTTTGAGAAATGGCCTTTAACTCTTCCTGGGAAAGATCTCCAGCTCCCGTAAGGTTTCTTTCAATAACATATTTTGGCATAACTATAAAGATTATCATTAAACTCCCGTGAATAGCATTTGGAAGTTAAAAAAGGAAAGTTTCTACGGCTACCATAAATTTAATGAAAATAAGGGTTCAAGTAAAGAAATAACCAGATTTTAAAACCTTCCACGTAGCTTTTAAATATTGAATATCTTTACCCAAAACTCCAGATTTGTTCAGAAAGCGATTCTATTACTTCATTAAAGTTCAATACTTAGGATACCGGCTGCATGGCTGGCAAAAACAGCCCGATGTAAAAACTGTAGAAGGTTTGATCACCAAAACCATGCGCTGGGTAATGCCTGAAGCGAAATTTAAGATCCTGGGTACAAGTCGTACCGACGCTATGGTTTCTGCCGAAGAATCTGCTTTTGAATTATTCCTGGACCATGAACCATTAGAAGATCTGGATGCCTTTTTAAAGGATTTCAATAAGAATCTGCCTCAGGATATACGAGCACTGAGTATTGAAGAAGTTGACGATAAATTCAACATTATACAGCATTCCAAGACTAAGGAATATGCTTATTTGTTTAGTGTTGGAGATAAATTCCATCCATTTTGCGCTCCATTCATGGCTAATTTTCAGGAGGATCTTGATATTGAAAAAATGAAGGAGGCAGCGAAGTTGTTTGAAGGAACTCACAATTTTAAAAATTATTGTGTAAGAGTTTCAGAAAAAAGCACTTTTGAACGAGAGATGATAAAATCTGACCTGGTTGAAAACACAGAGTATACCGCTAACTTTTTTCCAGAATGCTCTTATATTTTCCATATCCATGCCTCCGGATTTTTGCGTCACCAGGTCAGGTTAATGATGGGAAGCCTTGTACTGGTTGGTAGGGGAGAACTCAGTTTTAATGATATTAAAGAAAGTTTAAAACCAGATACCCCCGAATTACAAATGGATTATATCGCCCCGGCATCGGGACTAATCTTGAATAAGATAGAATTTGATTAATATTTTTGGACCTATTCCTTTTCCAGGATCTTTAATGAGATCTTTATAGTCTCGTAAGGAATAGCTTCTTCAAAATGTTCATAATAGGCTCTTAAAGAATTAGGGTTTTCAAGATTCTTTTTGGCCTTCTTTACAGACTTAAGATCAGATTTTGGGACGAACTGATGTAAATTAATATCTTCACCTTCGTCGTAAAGCTTGATGAGATGTGCGAAAATGGTGTTTTTTGCTATGCCGCGTTCTTTGGCGATCTCCTCAACTTCTAAACCATCCTTATATAAGCTTAAAGTTTCTTTTAAAGTATTGCCCTTTTTGGTTTTCTTTTTAGGTTTCCTTTCTCTCTTTTCTTTACTGAAAGCGATGATCTCCCTGATAAATCTAAAACCATAATCTTCCATCTTTTTTCTACCCACACCATTTATGAGCATAAATTCAGAATCAGACATAGGTCGTTGTTTTTCCATGTCCTTTAAAGCGGCATCATTAAAAATAAGATAAGCCGGAATGTCTTCTTCCCGAGCAATTTCAAGTCTTAATTGTCTTAATCTTTCAAATAATGAATTTGTAGCGGTTGCAGTTTTCACGGCTTTGGCCTGAGTTTGTTGTTCCTGAACATCTGCCAGGTAAACTTTTTCTTTTTCGAAAAGAACTTTTTTAGCTTGCTCGGTTAATTGTAAACGGTTATTCCTGTCGAAAGCGATCTCTACATAACCTAAATTAATAAGCTGAATGATATATTGCTGCCAGTGGTTCCAGGAGATATCTTTCCCAATACCATAAGTAGTGAGTTCCTGATAATTATTTCTACGCACCACTTCATTCAGGGAACCACGTAAAACATCGATCACGGTAGAAATAGGTTCAGAAGCTTTCAATCTAAAAATACAGGAAAGTGCTTTTTGTGCTATTACTGTTCCGTTAAAAAACTCAGGTGGATTCCGGCAAATATCACAATTGCCGCAGTCCTCTTCTAAATACTCACCAAAATAGCTCAACAAAATCTTTCGGCGACAACTTAAGGCTTCAGAATACTGTTTCATTCTATCCAGT
>CAWGSM010000041.1:92500-493156 GCA_963825045.1 uncultured Flavobacteriaceae bacterium
GCCGCCGCCGCCGCCCGCCGCCGCCGCCGCCGCCGCCGCCGCCGCCGCCGCCGCCGCCGCCGCCCCCCCCCCCCCCGCCGCCGTAAATACAGGTCAGCGGCCAAAAATAGAGGAATATCAGGATTATCTTTTTGTGGTCGCTAAAATGCTTTATTATAAAAACGGAAACCTTGAAAATGAACATATAAGTTTAATAATTGGGAAAAACTATGTGCTTTCCTTTCAGGAGTCAGATGGTGATGTTTTTGATCCTGTAAGGGAAAGGATCGAGCATTCTAAAGGAAGAATCAGATCAAGGTCTGCAGATTACCTAATGTTCGCCCTTCTGGATTCTATTATAGATAATTATTTTCTGGTAATCGATGATATGAGCGATCGTATTGAGGCTCTGGAAGAAAGCCTGTTCACATCGAGGCCCGGTGATGATATCACTTATGAAATTCAGGATCTTAAACGCAATATTTTGCGAATAAGACGTGCGGTTTTTCCGCTTCGTGAGGTCATCAGCCGACTGGATAAATTGGACGGTGATATTATTGAAGAAAAAACCAGCAATTATATCAGGGATCTTTATGATCACATCATTCAAATTTCAGAAAATATAGATATCTATCGTGAAATGATCTGGGGATTAATGGACATGTATATGACTACCATAAGTAATAGAATGAACGAGGTAATGAAGGTATTGACCATTATGGCCAGTATTTTTATACCTCTTACGTTTATCGCTGGAATCTACGGAATGAATTTTGAATATATGCCTGAGCTCCAGTGGAAATACAGTTACTTTGTACTTTGGGGTATAATGATCATTGTTTTCTTATTGATGTTATATTACTTCAAGAGAAAAAAATGGCTTTAAATTAAATACTATTATGAAAAATTATTTCTGTCTATTTTTGACTATTATCATTATGCAGTCAGCTATCGCACAAATGAAAAAAGACCAAGTAAAGGATACGGTGAATAAAATATATATAGGAACCTATACCAAAAAGGAAGGGCATGTTGATGGGAAGGCCAACGGAATTTATTTGCTTCATCAGAATCCGGATAACGGAAATTTAAAATTCATGGGTACAGCGGCTGAACAAACAAATCCTTCTTTTGTAAAAACAGGGAAAATGAGCAAATACCTTTATGCTGTTAGCGAACTTGGGCCTGGAGATGCCAATAGCGGATTGGTATATTCATATGAAATACAAAAAGATGGGAATTTAAAAAATATCGGGAAAGTTTCAACCGGAGGTTTAGCACCTTGCCATATAGCCATAGACCATTCCGGAAAATATGTTTTTGTAAGTAATTATATGGGAGGTATCGTGATGGTTTATAATGTTAGGGAAGACGGTAGCCTTGAAATATCGCAGGAATTAAAACTTAACAATCCGGATAAATCTCATGCTCATTCAGTGACCATAAGCGGTGATAATCGTTATGCATATATTGCCGATCTTGGTAATGATAAGATATGGATCTATAATTTTGATGCTATTGAAGGAAAGCTCACGAAGCATCAGGAATGTTTTGTAGATCTTCCTGAAGGTTCTGGACCAAGGCATTTCACTTTTTCCAAAAACGGAAGTTTTGCTTATTCTATTAATGAACTTAACAGCAGTGTAAGTGTTTTTGCCGTAGATAAAAATGGTGGACTGGAATTGATTCAGAATATCTCATCACTACCTGAAACCTATAAACAGAATAACTCAGCAGCCGATATTCATTTCCATCCTTCTGGAAACTACCTTTATGCCTCGAATCGTGGACATAATAGTATAGCAGTATTTAAAGTTAATACTGAAACTGGTAAACTGGCTGTTCAGGAATTCGTTCCTGTGGCTGGAGATACACCCAGGAATTTTGCGGTTTCCCCATTTGGCAAATATCTTTATGCAGCCAGTCAGGACACTGGAAATATTACCACCTATAAGATCAATTCACAAACCGGTAAACTAAAACCACAGGCGCCTGTTTTTGAGGTGAAGACACCTGTTTGTATTGAATTTTTAAAATAATTTAGAAACGTAATCGATAGGCGATACCTGCCCTGAAACCAATATTTTTTAAAAGATCTGATTCGAGTTTTATAACCGGAATCAACTGGTTTCTATTACCATAAATTTCGAATTTATTGATCTGGGAATTTCCTAAATGAATATAGGCTATAAATTTCCCGGTAAGTTTCTTCTCCAGGAAAAAATAAGTAAAGAGATTTTCCTTTAAGAAATAACTGAGATCTTCATTTTCCCTGAGACGATAGGTAAACAATGACCATTCACTTTCCAATCCCGCGTACCAGTTTTCTTCTTGCAAAATGTATTCAAGCCTCAAATTTGAGGGAACAAGCACAGAGAGATTCCAGTTTTCATCAATGCTCCAGTCTATTCCTAATAAGGGGAAAAATAGTTCTTTATGAAATTCTTTGCTGTAATAGAGCCCGGCGGATAGTTTTAAATGTTCATTTTTTTGAAAACTGAATAAGATCCACGATGCAGGCCTGAGATCTTTTATTGCGGGATGAAAAAGATCTGAATTATGTCGAAGTTTTATTTCTGCCAGATAGCTCCACTTTTTCTCATTCCAGAAATGCAAATAGCCAGCGATGAGTGAATTAGCAAATAAATCTAATTCAGGTTGCTTTAAATCCTGAAAGTCTGTATTCTCAAAATGGTAAGAAATAAGAATTAGATCTTCATTTTTTAGCTCCAATGCACCGTTGAGTTTTGCAGTAAGGATATTGGTCTCAAAGCCTGCATCGAAACTATGGTTCGCATAAGAGATATTCCCTATATCAAAATAGTTCTGCGAAGACGATCCAAAGGGAATAAAACAGAGTCCCAGAAGAAAAAATATAGAGATATTAGCGTTTATCATTTCTAGTAATTAGTTATCTCTCAGCCCTATGCTGTTATTTTTCAATTATCTTCTGAAGATACAAAGAAATAGAATTCACCAGTTTCAGACTATTTTTTGTGATTAAGGAAGCAAGGGTTTGTTCCTGATAAATTTCATTAGCATATCGCAGTTTTGTTCTGTTTTCTACACATCTATCATTCTTTTTTGAATAGATGAGTTTAGCTTTTTATCGTAATTTATTCCTCTTTTTTCACCATAAGGTTTCAACTTGCAGGCAGTATTGTTTTTAGATTTGATAGTGATTGCTTCCGTACTATTTTTGAATTCCGTCGGTGATTTAAAAAGAATATCGAACACCTCTTTAAAACTTTTTGCAGACTTGATCCTTTTGAAAATATCTACCCAAACATGAAATACCAGTATTATTGGATTGTAGGTGTTAGGCTGCTCCAGAATACCGTATTCCGGCTTTTCTTCTTCTTCCTGAAAAGTGTGAAAAATCCGGTCCCAGATTATAAAGGTGGACCCGAAATTTTTATCAAGGTACTTTGCATTTTTAGCGTGATGCACCCTGTGATGAGAAGGAGTAACAAAGATATACCCATACCAGGAGGGCATTTTATCTATCATTTCGGTATGCACCCAGAAACTGTATAGAAGTGCCAGTTGGTGAATGATATAAAAGATTACCGGATGAAAACCTAATAAACTCATGGGAAGAAAAAATATGATTTTGATCCCTTGTGTCCATGATTGCCTGAAAGCAGTTGATAGATTAAGATTGGTGGAATTATGATGGGTAACGTGGGTGGCCCATAAGAAGTTGATTTGCGTAGAGTATTTATGTGTTAAGTATCTTAGAAAGTCCAGGACTATGAAGCATAATACAGAGGTTCCCCAATTTACCGGAATACTCCACGGCACTGCATTATAAATCCATAAAATAAGTAAAAAGAAAATAGACTTGGTAAAAATACTTTCGACCAAATGAATCACACCAATACTCAGTGAAGCGAAAAAATCCTTGCCGTCATAAGATTTCTTTTTCTTCTTTATGCTAAGTATTATCTCGGTGAGAGTGAGTCCGAGCATAACGGGAACTGCGTATAAAATTAGATTTGGAGAGTTTTGTAAAACTTCATTTAATTCAACTGGCGTTTTCATGATTGATAAATTTTAAAGTTGGATCTTCCATTTCTAAACTTTCATGATAGCTTCAGGGCGCATTTAGGATGAGATTAGTAATAACTGTACTTTGTAAAATTTCGCTTTTACTTCTTCATTATACCTTTTACATCTTTGTAAATAAAAATATTTGAATTTACTATTTTTAAAACGATAGGATTCAATGACCTTAATGTGGATTGTTGGACCAGAATTCGGCAGGCTCATAAGAAACATTTGCGATATCAAAATAGACTGGGCAAATGACAATCAGGGAATACAACTATATAAAAGAAACAGAAATAATTTAAAAATGAGGTTTTTCATTATGCGTTATATTTTACATTAATTACAATGCTAAGCTGGCCTCACTAAAGCGGTTCATCGCTTTTGTGGTAATGCTGTCTCTGATAAATTGAGGGGTAATCTTTACTAAAGTTAAATAGAATTTATTTACAAGGCCGGGGATAATTACCTCTTTTTTATTCAAAAACTCATCCATTGTTATTGCTGCAACTTCTTCCGGGTCCATAATGGATAAGTTAGCAAACCAACCCATTGTTCGGTTTTTATAGCACATATGTGGGTTGGTGTTCATACCTCCTGGACAAACAATCGAGACCCATATATTGTCTTTCCTGAATTCCAGATTCAGACTTTTTGAAAAGGAATATAGATAGGCTTTGGTGGCTCCATAAACCTGTTTTGTAGGTAAACTGAAATAACTGGCAAGACTACTTACGTTTAATATTCCTGAAGGAGAATTTCTTTTTAGTTGATCATAGAACATTTTTATTAAAAGGGTAGGAGCACAAATATTGACTTCAATTTGTTTCAGGTAATATTGAAGATCAACTTCTCTGAAATAGCCTTTGCTTAATACTCCTGCATTATTAATGAGATAATTAATCTGCAATTTTTTTTCATTGATAATTGCAATTAGTTCATTGCAGGCTGATGTTGAGCTTAGATCCATATTAAATGAAGATATTTTAACCTCATAACTTTTATGGATAAACTCTTTAAGGTTCTCTAATCCCGTTCCTGGCAGATCTACCAGAAACAAATTCATATCTCTCCTGGCACATTCCAGTGCCAGTGCCTTACCAAAGCCCTGACTGGCTCCGGTGATAAGTGTGTAATAATCGGTTTTCATGACTTTTATTTTTTAGAAAATTCATATGTATTTTCAAGGCCTGCATCCAGGCTACTATATTTATACCCCAGTTCATCCTGAGCTTTTTTAGAAGAGACAGCCCTTTCAGTAAATATAAAATCAAGAATTCTGGCACAAAGGCTACTGTTATATTTACTGAAGACGTTAAAAATAGATGTGCAATTACATAAACCCCGTAAGAGCCCATAATGAATCTGTATACTTTCTGCTTTAAATTTGCTTTTAAGAACATGAGTCTCAAATAGTTCTCCATAGGAAGCATTTTCTCCGCCTATAATGTACTGGCTACCTGCCATGCGTTCTGAAGAGCGAGTTTATGAGCTTTTATCACATCATCTATATATACATAATTCGCCTGAACCTTTAGTTTGTCTGGGAGTAATAAGAAACCTGTTTTTTAAAATTAGATTAAAGAGCTTATTTATTCCGTTTGAATAGCTTTCAATACCTGGTCCATAGACCCTTGAGATGTTTAAAATCACACCTCGAACTCCATGAGAATTATATTCTTTTACAAGCTTTTCGCCTAAAACTTTTGTAAGCTCATAATCATTGGAATAGGAAGAAGTTCTTGGTTGGTCCTTCTGTAATTAACGGTCCCGGGAAGCAGCGGTCCAAATACAGAAACTGTACTTGTATAGATAAGTTTTTCGATTTTATTTCTTTAGCGACTTTCAGAATATTTGAAGTACCCACAACATTTACTTCGTAAAAGCGGATCTATAGACTTTACAACGAATATTTGTATAGCCTGCAACATGCATTACAATATTGCATCCTTTCATTGCATAACGAATACTGATCAATATTGTGGAGTTCTCCCTTGAATATAAGTATATTCTCATGCCTTGGTAAACTGGCTGAATTTAGGTCGCGAACCAGGTACGTTTACATTATGATTGTCCTGCGCCAGCGAAAGAGCAAGTTTTGAACCTATGTAGCCTGTGGCTCCTGTAACAAAGATTTTCATGACTGTTCGGATTTTAGTTAGACTTTTGGAAATAATCTACGTTTCGTAACTAAGAGAAAGTGAAGCGTGGATTAAAATGCAGGCCATATACTGCCTGAATAATAAGTGAAAAGGCAAAGCAGAATCCGAAAGGTATACTCCCTATAATCTATTTTTAGAGTTCGTAAGCATGAATTAGGGCGAAGAAAATTAGTTCTATAACCATGGATATCATAGTTCAAATATGAAGACTAAATAGGAAAAGATCCCCTGAAAGAATATTTAATAAGTTAAAAGAAATATGAGGCGGATGAGTGGGTATAGATAATTCCATCTGCTATGTTTAAATTAAATGCAGGGAAATAGATATTTTGGGAGATTGCATCAGAAAGGAAAGATCTATGCTTACTGTAGTAAAAAATGCAAGGCTAAGACTAAAAGCCGGATCTTTCAAAAAATCGCCTAAAAGGAATGTTCCGGATGTTTTAGAGAAAAGATAGCCGCCAATACCAAAAATAATAATGCCTAATATATGCCTTAGGTTTAGTAAACTTAAACCGTTTTCCCGAGCGATACCTTCTTTTACCTTTGTGATGTTAATTCGTGAACATGCATAGGAAATGAGAAAATAACTCCAAAAACATATTAATATTAAAACTATCCATTTCATGTTGATCATTTTAATCCTTTATTAACTTTACTTTGAAAAGCTTTGCGAAAACATCTACCTGAATGCATTTTCCTGCTTTATAATGAAATACATTTGAGGCTCCGTCTGGAAAATCAACCCGATATTTACCATAAGATATCTTCTGCACATCTACCATGATTTGCTGATTGTCACAGTAGACCGAATTGACATCTACAGGTTCTGAAAAATAGAGGAGAACAAGGTTTGAATTGATCTCAGTTTTTGGAAATACCCTCTTCTTATTACCATCAGTGATGATATACTTGTTTTCTTTGAAAACAAGCTTCTTGGGATCTTTGAATTTTTTATTAATGGATCTTTTTACCGATGAGTATATAAGCTTATCATTTTTATAGCGGAAATTTTCAGTAGCATTTACCCGGAATTTTTTGATAAAGGAAGCTTCTATTTTTGAGGAAAGCTGATAATCGGTAAAAACATCGGTTTCTGTTTTTTCGATCTCAAGTACACCGATATATTTTTCATTTTTCAGAATATCAAACTTTACCTGCCTTTGTTGTGCCTTGGTACTTCCGGTAAGTAAAAGACTGATAATTACAATCGGGATGATCTTAAAAATGTGCTGGTGTTTATTGAGAGCCAGACCCTGAATAAGGGGCAATCTTGTTTAAACCTGTCTATCAATATCATTAATAAAACCAATAACATGACTCTTAATTTTGTGATGAAAACAGATGAAATTGATTTCATCGGGTTATTGATGTAAATTTAAATACGGTTTAATGTATGGATATCCAGTTTTTTATGAATTTGTAAGATTTCGGATGTCCGGAATTATATTCGGACATTAGCAAGTGCTGTCTCTATACTGTGAAGGTGTTTGGGAAGTGAATTTTTTAAATGCAGTATAGAAGGTAGATTTAGAATTGAAACCGCATTCCAGTCCAATGGATACAATGGTATACCTGCAAAAGCTTTTATCATTAAGAAGCTTTTTTGCCTGTTGTATCCTTAAGGAGTTTATATAATCTGAAAAGTTATAATCACTGTAGGTATTAATTATTTTTGAAAGGTGAGTAGAACTCATATCCAGTTCATTGGCGAGATCCTCCAGTCCCAGATTAGGATCGAGGTATCGTTGCCTATCAATTATATGGGAATCTACTTTTTCAAAATCCTGTAAGTGTTTGGAGTTTTCCTCACTTTGCCCGTAAATTCCTCCTTCTTGTTTTTTCTCATCAATTCGGAGTGCCTTGTTAGAAGAAATAGATCTTCTAATGGAAATTCTTTCGTTAACCTTATGATACCTGTAAAATCCCTGATAGCCAATCCAGTAGATCAGAATAGAAGTTCCTAGTTTTAAAGGATAGTAAACAATTCTTTCTCCGCTTATATTAAAACCAATGATCGCGATAAACCATAATATAAAAACAACTCCTCCAAGCCTTAAAAAGACCTTTAGCCAACCTATATCATCATACCTTAAAATAAATGGATAAAGGTGTTGTTTTGCAAAAACTATCCTGATACACTTATAAAAAATGAACAGGTTAAAAATGGCATTAAAAATTTCTTCAAAGCTGGTATAGTTTCCAATTAGAAGATCCTCACGTCCGGGAACAGAATAATAAATATAGGCTATGAAACCTATTCGCAGAATGATCTCTATTAAAAAAATACTAATTGCTGGTTTTATATAGCTTTTGACTGTTTTTTCAATGCGCAAATAGTGAATTAGAAATGCATGAAATGTTGGTAATATGAACATATACCAGGGAACAAGCATTTGCTTAAAGAAAAAATTATTAGAAGAGAAGCCAGTTTCAATAAGCCAGGCCTGTAAATTATTAAGAGAAAGTACAAGCACGGAAAGGTTAAGAAATATTACCGCCCAACCTACCTTTTTTTTGGTGATATGAATTGTAAAGATGTTAAACACAAAACCTTGTATCACACCTGCAATCAAAATAAAGTTTATGATACTAATTGCGTTCATTTGTTCAATTTAATAATAAAAACCCATGTTATATTTATAACACATTAAGAAACAGAGTATTAAAACATGCAGGGAATTAGTCTATTAAATTTAAACAAAAAAAAGACAGCATGTTTCAGCTGTCCTTTTTTTAGAGGCTATTGTTCTTTTAAACTTCTTTCACTATAAAAAATCCATCATTTCCCTGAGATTGGTATAGCGGCATAAAGATGTAAGCATCCCATTCACTTTTTACTTCATTGCCGTTTTGCTTTGCCAGTAATTCACCCTTTTCAATCTTCTGGAAATTTTCATATCCTGGTTCCATTTCAAAAATGTCACTATCTTCCAGTCCATGCCGGTATATAATTTCAAAGGTTTTTTGCTTAGGAGCATTCTTTTTTGAAAATCTTTCCACACATTCAGGATAGGTGGATATTTTACTCAGATCCAGGTTACAGGCTTCTTTAAGTGCCAGCCAAATCACTCCTTCGTGATTTTCCTGTGAAGTCTTATCGGTGTGCTGGCCGGCCTCAAAAACAAATCCGGTCATTCCTGTTCTGCTCAGGTAATGATCTATGTCTCCTGTAATAATATCACTGAAACCTCGAATAATATAGGTGGGAAACTTATGTGCCCATTCATCATTATCATTCACTTCCTGAACAGATATATAAGGCAGACTGGCAGAGGAGGTAGTATGGCAGTCTAAAAAATAGCGTTTTGTGTGCTCTCCTTTAGATTGCTCATTCAGAACTTCAATGATCTCAAACATTTCCCGTTCCTCATGAGAATCAGGATCATTTTTCCTGACGTTTTCTTCTGTCCAGGTTCTGTTAAGGTCTTCGTCTATATATCGCTTATTTTGATTAAGCGCTTTTTTATTTCCAGAAACCCCTACAATAGTACCTTCAATTTCAGGTTTTGTATTTTCCAGTTCTTCAAAAACAGTAATTAAGGCTTTTACACCACTAGGTTCATTTCCATGAATTCCCCCTGTTACAAAAAGTAAAGGACCTTTATTTCCTGATGTGTATTTTCCAATTATTCTTGGTATTTCTTCTTTCAGTTTTTCATCCATCATTTAGAAGTTTATTCCATTGTTGCAAGGGTACGGTTTGAGAGGGTACCTTTATACTGCTTCTTGTATTCCACTTTTCTTTCTATAGCTTCAATTACATAATCTGTAAATGGAGGTAAACCTATATCTTTGAAATGTTCCATACCACCAGGACTAAGCACATTTATTTCAATAAGCTTGTCTTTTACGATATCCAGTCCAACAAAGAAAAGGCCATCTCTTATAAGTTTAGGTGCGGTGAGATCAACAATTCGTTGCATTGCAGGAGTAAGATCACTACTGTCTGCTGTTGCTCCTAAAGCAAAGTTGCTTCTAAACTCACCTTCCCCACTAACTCTTCTAATGATCGCTTTTTCTCCATTTTTTTCCATTACTTTTCCATTAAGTAATAAGACTCTCACATCACCGTCTTTTACTGCTGGTAAGAATTCCTGAGCGATGACATAGCCTTGTGAACTAAGGTGTTCAATGATCTGGTTGACATTTTTTTCATTTTCGTCTATCAAATACACATCCTGACCTCCTGAACCTTCCAATGGTTTGAGCACCATTTTTTTATTCTGTTTTTCCCAGAAGTTCAGCAATTGTTCTTTATCTCTTGTGATTATAGAATCGGGTTTTATCTCCTGAGGAAGTTCTTCAAAATAGAGTTTATCAATAAATGCATGCGATAGGGCATAGGCATCATTTAAGACCATGACATTATGCTGCTGCACCATCCTTCCAAATGCGATACCTGCTTGTTCTGCCCAATCACGACCATCTTCTTCGGTTGGATTGTTCCTTATAAAGAGAACATCCAGATCTGTACATTTGATTTTCCTTTTCCTTGCTTTGGTTCCCTGCAAAGCTTCTAAAAATTTTGCAGGAGATTTAGTTTTGGTGTTTTTAGGCACCTGAGTGACATTTATGCTTATTGGAGCGTCATGATGAAAACTAAAATCACCAACTCCCATTGCAAATACTTCATGACCTCTCTGGTGGGCCATGGTCATAAGAGCTGTAGAAGTTCCATTCTTCTCGCTCTCTATACCGTTTAAAACAAAACATATTTTCATTAACATACCATTTTTGGAAGGCTAAGACCCTTCCTGATTAATTCTAATTTTTCATACATCTTATCACTGTGCAGGTAACTCGGTTTTAACTTTGCCAGATTAAGTACTTTTCTATCTGTTAATTCCTTAATTATTCCGGTATGTTTCAAACCATATTTTCCTGCAAGTAATGGTTCATAATCACCACCCTCTTTTAGATAGTTTTTAAGGAGAACCAAACCTTTTAAATAAATTATATCTTTTAGAAAACCTCCTCCCTGCATAATACGGGAAGTGATGTTAAAAGCACGTTCAGGAGCAAAATCATAATTTGTTTTCAGAAGCCTGAAAATCTCCTGAAAATCTCCACCATTCATTAAAGCTTCTCCTGCTATTACTCGTCCCGCCAGTATTCTAAGTCGATTTGCCGTAAGTCCATCCACCATGAATTCTGACATTACCGCTAATCCTTCCTGCAGGGGATCGTAATCTGCAAGCCCTATACTTAATTGCTGTAAGGGTTGATTGCATCCATTATAATAAGTTAATACATGCGTCCCTACCTCATGCTGAATTAGGGCATCTGCTTCAACGCGGCTCATTTTATAGTCTTCGGGTATATATAACTCACCGTGAGATACCATCATGACATTCACATCTTTACGGATATGTACCTTGCATTTGAAGTTTTCGTCCTGTTTTCTGTAATAATCGAATTCCTGTCTTGCCTTACTACTGAATCCTTTGGAATCAATAATATCATTATCATTTGTATGGTCTTCCTCAGGAACTTTTTCCAGAATGTTCCTGGCTTCTTCACAGAGCACATTTTCTACGCCCTTATAAAGCCTGATTCCGTCATACATAAAATTCTTTGTTCCCCTTTCGCTCAGCATTGTAATTTGCATATCCAGTTCCTCTCTTTTTTCTCGGAAGAGGTACGACATGGCAGGATCATCTATTTCTTCGATTTTTAAATTATAGAGTCTCCGTTTAAGTACATCCGGATCTACAGGGAGTAAGCGGTAATGATAGTCGGGTACCTGCTCGAAATTACTTTTAAAGAATTCCTGTTTTATATCGTGAATATTGGAAGGGGATATAAGCCATAAAAATTGATATGACTTTTCTATATCCGTTAAGCTTTTATCAATATCAAAGACTATTTGTTTCAGATATTTTCTTCCAAGTGCATTGTAGCTGGCAACACCACCTGAGGTTTGAACCCTGATAAATTCAAAAAATGATCTGTGAAGGGCTTTGATCAAAAAGTCTTTGAAATTTCTGAAAAAAACGGGAAAAAGTTTGTTTTCATCATCCCGGTAAACCGGAGGTATTTCCAAACCAACGATAACGGCACCGCAGTTTTTTGCATCTTCCAAATCAATTAAAGAAGAATCTCCTTCGGCTTCTCTATGTGGTGTATCATGAATTTCAGTATCCAGGTATATACCGGAAAACACAGAGTTTACTTGAAGAAGATCTTCCTTTAGATGCTCAAGAGCTGAAGGAAGCCTTGTATTAGGGCCTTTTATAATAATTTTGGAAGATTCCGGATGACCGGCATATATTTCAAAAATCAAATAAGATTTGAATTCAGCTGATAGCTTATCAGATAAACAGTATATCAGCTTTTGGTAAGCTTCAAAATCTTCATCTCCAATAATAAGGTAAGAAGCTTCATTGGTTATAAATCTCCGGGTACCTTTGTCATTTTGTTTTCGCCGGTAGATTACTAAGTATGGAAGCTCTTTTTCTATATGCAGCATACCTTTTCCCGGTAATCTGCAACTGATCTCCTTTTCTTCCTGAAGAACTGTTAAAATATGATTAATCGATTTCTCTGATAAATCGGTTATTTTTTGCATTTTGGTAAAAGACTTCCTGAAATAAAAAGGCTATGCCTTTAATTTCAGTGGGTTTAAAGATTATTTTTGGGTTTACTCACTAATAAAGTTAGGAAGTTTTTCATGCTTTAAACCTGTAATCGCGCCTTTTGGCAATACTTTAAGAAAGGCTATAAAACAATGTGAAATTTGAAATCACCTGTAATTGGGAAACAAAAAAGCCTTCCTGGAGGGAAGGCTTTTTGTGATCGCACCAGGATTCGAACCTGGGACCGCCTGCTTAGAAGGCAGGTGCTCTATCCAGCTGAGCTATGCGACCTTTTTTGCGAGTGCAAATATAAACCTCTTTATAAATAAAACAATGATTTTTTCTCAAAAATAAGGTCTGCCTTAAAAAAACAAAAAACTTCCGGAAAGGGAAGTTTCTAATATTCAATAAAAAAATTGGTTTTTTAAATTCTTACTAATTCTGTTTCCAAAGCCTGAGACGTAATAACCAGTTGATTGAACATGCTGGCAGATTTATCTTCTTTCTCAAAAACCTGGATATACAAATTATTAAATCTTCTTATCAATTCAAGAGTTTTTAAAGAAAGCTGAAAAAAATCCTTGGAATTATGAAAATTTTCCACGAGTTCTTTAACCGATTCGATCTGGCTGAACTCTTCCTGAGTATTTAAAATATATTCCTGTTGTTTAAGCATAACTCTTTGTAATTCAGTTAGCCCGCAGGAAAATTCGATAATAGATTTGTTGGCTTAGTAAATATATAGGTAATTATTGTCCAAGAGCAGGAGTAGGACCAAAAATCTACAAATTGTTAGATTTAATCGGTAAACAACAATTCTGCAGGTTTATAAAATTATCTTAATTTAGCCGAAAATTTTCTAGATCACTTTTATGCAAGAATTTCTGCTAAAAATTTCTCCGACTTTCACTATTGAAGAGGATGAAAATATTTTTCTAGTACCAAACCTTTCAAATACTTATTCGTTTCAAATTGTCCTGAAAACTGGAGAAATCCTACTTGAAATTAATGAGGATATTATTGCTAAAGCATGACTTACGAATTTACGATTATTGTTCCCGTTTATAATGAGCAGGAGTGTCTGCCGGAGCTTTTTGTTCAGCTTAAAGAATATATCTGCTAAAGCTTCCAAAAAGTCTAAAGTGATGTTGGTAGACGATGGATCTTCTGATGGCAGCGCAAAAATGATAAAGGAATTTTGTAGCCAAAACGAAGATTTTGAATTTCTGATCTTTGAAAAAAACTTCGGAAAAGGAGCTGCTCTTAAAGCAGCTTTCGACAATACCACCACACCTTTGCTGGGATATCTGGATGCCGATCTTGCAAACCTATCCTGAGGACTTTGAAAGATTGTTACCTTTTATTAGAGAATATGATCTTGTTACCGGATGGAGAAAAGAACGAAAAGACACCTTTGTAAAACGATTGTCTTCTAAAGTAGGAAATGGTGTAAGGATAATGTTTACCCGAGATCATATGCATGATACCGGCTGTCCCCTAAAGATCATGAAAACGTCTTTTGCCAGAAAAATTCCAATGTTTAAAGGTCTCCAGCGATTTCTACCCGCGATGGTTCTTTTACAAAATGGAAAAATAACCGAAGTAGAAATTCCTCATTATCCCAGACTTGCAGGAAAATCTAAATATAGTTTTAAGAACAGGTTCATGGGACCTTTAATAGATTGTTTTGCGTACGTATGGATGCGAAAATCCTATATTAACTATAAAGTGCAGGAAAAAAATGAGTAGCTGGCTTATTTATGGCCTTGGATTTCTTGCACAGCTTCTTTTTTCGGGACGTATGATCCTACAGTGGATACTTTCTGAGAGAAGTAAAAAAATTATTACGCCAGTTCTTTTCTGGCAATTAAGTTTGCTGGCGTCCTTTCTTCTTTTTTTATATGGTTATTTAAGAGATGATTTTGCAATTATGCTGGGCCAGGCGATGACCTATTTCATTTATATAAGGAATTTACAATTGCAGGGGGAATGGAACAAATTTCCCCGGGGCTTTCGTATTTTTCTATGGGTTTTCCCTTTAATTATTGTCTATTTATGGCTTTAATAACAATGTCTATAATGCTAGAGAAATTGTTTCATAATGATGAAATTCCATTTTGGTTGTTGATTCTGGGATCTTTTGCCCAATTAATTTTTACCTTAAGGTTTGTTTATCAGTGGGTATATTCTGAAAAGAAAAAAATATCGTCTTTGCCTATGGGCTTCTGGTTTTTAAGCCTTGTTGGATCAAGTCTTATACTTGTATATGGTGCGTTACGACTTGATCCTGTGCTATTGGTGGGACACGGAATTGGAGTCGTAATGTATATTCGAAATATGTTTATTCTAAAAAATGAAATTAAGGGATAATTATCTTCTTTTATTGGTTTTGGTCTGTCTTGCGATATTCTTCGTGAATCTTGGATGCCATTTACGTTAATATAATGGAAGCCAGGAATTTTGTTACTGCGCGGGAAATGATCAATCTCAAGCATTGGTTCTTCACCACCATGAATAATGAACCAAGGTATGAAAAACCTCCTTTACCCACCTGGATGACGGCAATTTCTATGCTGATCTTCGGGATGAAAAGCCTTTTTGCGTTGCGTCTTCCCTTCGGCAATCATGGGAACTCTAACCGTAGTATTTATTTATAAAATTGCATTAAAACTAACCGCCCACAGGAAATTTGCATTTATTTCCGGATTAATCGCTTCTACTTCCTTTTATATATTGCTGTCCGGCAGGGATGGCCAATGGGATATACATACTCATGCATGGATGACCATGGCTATTTATGGGTTTATTAAATTAGTTTCTGAAGATGAAGATAGATATCTCAATGCGGGATTGGCAGGCTTGTTTATTGGATTTTCTTTCTTAAGTAAAGGCCCGGTTTCACTTTACGCTCTGTTTTTACCATTTCTGATCGCTTATGGAGTGGTTTATAAATACAAAAATTTAAAAGTTTCTGGAAGCCCTTAATTATTAATGCTGCTTATTGCAATAATCATTTCTTCTTCCTGGAGTCTATATGTTTATTTTTTCGACACCCATGCGGTTTCAAGAATAACCGAAAAGGAAACTAGCCGATGGTTAGATTATAATGTGCGCCCGTTTTACTATTACTGGAGTTTTGTAATTCAAAGTGGTATCTGGACCATTCCGGCATTTGTAAGTCTTTTATATCCGTATTTAAAAAACCGGTTTTTAATAAACCCGGGTATAAATTCGCTTTATGCTGGACTTTAGCTTCGGTAGTTCTTTTATCTATAATTCCTGAAAAGAAATCACGCTATTTACTGCCTGTTCTTATTCCACTGGCAATGAATACAGCTTTTTATATTGAATACCTTTTCAGAAGATTTGATATGATGCCTAATAAAGGAAAAATGGGTGGTTTATTTCAATTTTATACTAATTGCAATTATCGGACTTGCATTTCCATTGGCGGGAATAATTTATTTCCAGGAACAAATTCAGGAATGTAATGCCATGGTTTTTGGTGACCTCTTGCTGCCTTTTTGTTATTGGCGCCTATATGATATTTTTACTTAAGAAAAAACAAGTTTAAGCCCGTATTTTACTTGAGTATCTGGTTTATTATTAGTATAATATTTTTTGGCTTACCAATGGCCAGAAAAGATCGAAGTCAATCCTGAGTATACAAGCATTAGACAGGTAGATTATTATATTGAAAAAGATCCAATGCCGGTATATGAATTTAAAGGTTTTACTCCGGAAATGATATGGGAGTATGGCAGCCCAATTAAAGTATTATGGAATGGAGATGGTTTTGACATGCCCTCACAAAACCGTTTTCTTCTTCTCGCCACTGAAGAGGAAACTGCCGAAATGAAAAATATATTTTCGAGCATTTAGCATTAGAAAAAATAGATGAAATAGATATGAATCCGGTTGGGAATACCCATAAGGAAAGACTGTTTAGATACTTATATTTGATAAGAAAAAAGTAACTAAAATGATCGATTACCCAATAAAATTTAGACCAATTCTTACAGGATAAGATATGGGGAGGCAGTAAGCTAAAAAATATACTTAATAAAGATACAAACAGGGAACAGGTTGGAGAGAGCTGGGAGATATCGGGAGTAGAAGGAAATATTTCGGTAGTTGAGAATGGTGAAGAAAAGGGGAAAAATCTAAAGGAATTGATCTCTGAGTATAAAGGAGAATTAGTAGGGGAAAAGAACTATACAGCAATTTGGAGATGATTTTCCTCTATTGATCAAATTTATAGACGCCAGGACCGATCTTTCAGTACAATTACATCCTAATGATGAGCTGGCCAGGCAAAGGCATAATTCTTTCGGAAAAACTGAGATGTGGTATGTAATGCAGGCCGATAAAGGTTCCAAACTTAATATTGGATTTAAAAAAGATCTTGATAAGCGGGAATATCTTGAATACCTTGAGAATGGAAAGATTACGGAACTTCTTAATTTTGAGGAAGTAAAAAAAGGAGATTCTGTTTTTATAAATACGGGAAAAGTTCACGCGATTGGAGGCGGAGTTCTTCTGGCCGAAATTCAGCAAACTTCTGATATCACTTATCGTATTTATGACTGGGACAGAGTAGATTCTGAAGGAAAGGGCAGGGATTTACATACCGCTCTAGCACTGGATGCGATTGATTTTGAGAAGAAAGATGATTATCATCTTAACTATGAAAAGGTAGAAAATACTTCTTCGGAAATTGCTTCCTGTGAATATTTCACTACCAATTATCTTCCGGTAAACGGAAAAATTGAAAAGGATTATTCAACATTTAGATTCTTTCGTGATCTTCATGGCAGTAGAAGGACAAGCCAGGATTAAGATTGGTGAAAATACCGAAGTCCTTAAAAAAGGACAAAGTTTACTTATCCCGGCCTGTGCCAAAAAAATTCAGCTAGAGGCTGATCATGCCGAACTTCTTGAAGTTTATATTCAATAAGTTATTTTTTAAGAATTTCCTCTATTTTATTAAGCTCTTCGGTTGAAAAGTTGATATTATTTATAGCTTCAATATTATCTTTAAGCTGGGAGACCTTGCTTACTCCCACAAGAACAGACGTTACCCTTTTATCTTTTAGAAGCCATGCCACTGCCATTTGTGCAAGGCTCTGGCCGCGGTTCTCTGCCATTTCATTTAACTGCTGTACCTGATTTACCACCTCGTCTGTGATCTGGGATTTATCCAGATAACTGCCTTCTGTGGCGGCGCGGGAATCTTCAGGAATTCCGTGAAGATATTTTGAGGTAAGGATTCCCTGTTCCAAGGGAGAAAAAACAATACTTCCAATACCAATCTTCTCGAGGGTATCCAGTAATCCATCTTCAACCCATCGATCCATCATATTATATCTTGGCTGATGAATAAGAAATGGAGTCTTTTGTTCTTTCAGAATTTTGGCAGCTTTTTCAGTGTCTTCTGCATTATATTGCGAAATTCCCACGTACAAGGCTTTTCCCTGCCTCACAATTTGATCCAGAGCTCCCATGGTTTCTTCCAATGGCGTTTCTGGATCTGGACGGTGGTGATAGAAAATATCTACATAGTCAAGTCCCATTCGCTGTAGTGATTGATCAAGGCTCGCAATCAAATATTTCCGTGATCCAAAATCTCCATAAGGTCCCGGCCACATATCCCAGCCTGCCTTGGTAGAAATGATCAATTCATCCCTGTATTTTTTGAAATCCTGGTTGAAGATCTTTCCAAAATTCTTTTCAGCCGTACCATAAGGGGGGCCATAGTTGTTGGCAAGATCAAAATGAGTTACTCCGTGATCAAAAGCAGTTCGAAGTATATTTCTTGCATTTTCAAAATCGTCATTATCTCCGAAATTGTGCCATAGGCCCAGGGAAATAAGAGGTAATTTAATTCCACTTTTTCCGCAACGGCGATATTTCATTTTATCATATCTGTTTTCCGAAGCCTTATATTCTTCCATATTTTCTCTATTTTTATAATTGACAAAGCAAGTTAAGGAAATGAGCGCAGAAAAATAAAAGCAGAAACAGCTTCCTTCAAAACAGGTTTCGGAGGAATCGATATTTAGAGAAGAGAATCGCTTAATTCCGACTAAATGTAAGCTTGCCGGTTTCGCCATTCACATTTTCCTGGAGGCTTAATCGTATCTCCTGATTAGTGGCCGAAATAACATCATAGTTATTCGTGAGTTCTCCAAATTTGCTATCGGAACTAAAGAAAAGATTAAAATCTACATCATTATAAGAATCATATTCACTTCCTGAATCATTGCTTACCCGCCAGGTACCAATTTGTTGTGTGATAGAAGAAGTCGCTTTAAGGTTATTATTATCTTCAAAAGTGAAAAGAAAATCTGTATAATATGCCGTATTATCTTCATCGTTTAAAATAAAGCTGGAAATTTGCCATTCTCCCTGTTTTACGATCATATTTAATTGGTTGGCTTCAACCTGAGAAAGGGAGATATCATCATTATCCTTATCGCAGGATAGCATTAGACTTATTGTTATAAGAACGAGGAGTAATTTGAAATTTTTCATGGGGTAGGATCTTTTTGTTGGTTTTTAACTCAACGCAAAATTACTAAGCTTGTTGTTGTTCTTAATGTCAATTTTAATAATTAACAAAGTCACTTTTATTCTTTAAAAATAAATTTTGACTAATTTCGAAGCCTGAAATCAAGAAACAATATTTTGAAAACCAGATTTTATTCCTTCCTTTTTTTTGTATTCGTAATTGTAAGTATTGGATTAGGTAGCTGGGGGCTTACCGAAAGCAGTGAGGCCAGATATGCCGAAATTCCCAGGGAAATGGTCAAGAGCGGTGATTTTATTCATCCCAGGCTAATGGAGATCCAGCATTTTCACAAACCACCACTGGCTTACTGGATTACCGCGGTAGGGTATAAAATTTTCGGAATTAATGAATTTGGAGCCAGGATATTTTTACAGGTAGCTCTTATCATTCAGCTACTACTTGTTTTTAAATTTGCCATGTTACTTTTTAAAAATGAAAAGGTTGCATTTAGTTCTGCAGTCATATTTTTTACTTTTCCCATCGTACTTATAGCAACCAGAAATTTAACTACAGATGCATATCTTACCACTGTGGTGCTGGGAAGTATCTATTCCTGGCTGGTATATAAAGCTAAAGTCAAAAACTTCTATTTATACCTTTGTTATTTTCTTATGGGATTGGGATTCCTGTTAAAAGGACCTGTTATAATCCTACCGGTTCTGGCATTTACGATTCCTTGGAAGATCATTTACAAGGATAAATTTAAAATTGGCATTCACCATATTTTAGGATTTTTATTATTTGTACTGGTATCGGCTTCCTGGTTTATTGTTATCATAAGGGAGACTCCGGAATTATGGGACTACTTTTTTATGAAGCACACGGTAGATCGAGCTCTTGATGCCGATACTTTTCACAGAAGTAAACCTTTCTGGTATTTCTTTGCTTATGGACCCATTGTAGGAATGCCATGGTTTATTTTTACAATAATCATGATCTTTAGAAGATTCAAAGGAATTGAAACAGGGGATAAGAAAAACCTGAAAGTTTTATTATGGTCCGCCGGAGTAATATTCATGCTGTTTTCTCTGTTTTCTTCCAAGCTTATTCTATATATCCTGCCGGTTTACCCATTGGTTGCTGTAATAGCCGGATATCTTTGGAAGGAGACTTTTGAAAAATGGCTTAAGTATTATATAAACACGTATTTGGTGTTATTTCTGCTTTTTTTGATAGCCTTACCAGTGCTGAAGATAATGAATGTTATTTCTTTAAGCATTCTAGCAATTGCAATTCCAATCGCAGTCGCAGCTAATTGGGCTGTTCTATTTTCTTAAATATTCTAAGCAATCCCGTGAGATAAGACTTTTGGGACTGGGAGTGGTGTTTAGCGTATGTATGCTGCTGGCATTTGCTTTTGTTGGGAATCAAAATCCATATATGATCAATACTACAAAGCAACTTGCTGAAGAAATTAAGAGCGAGGAACTGGATGGAGTAAGAAATATTCTGGTTTATGATTATAGGTTACCTTCGATTCAGTTTTACCTTGATCGGCCTGTGATTACTGTGCATAAGGATGATTTTAATGCGAAAAGAGAGGTTCTATTTGAAAAGGATAATGCCTATAAAGACACCTATATAGATATTGAAAACCCAGCCGATTATGATAGATTCGAGGATTATCTTAAAAAGAATGATAATATTCTAATTCTACGCCGAAACAGAAATCTTCCCGATTCCCTTAAATCCTATCTGGATACATTATAAGCTGAAGGAAGCAGGAAAATGGAAGATCTATTATTAATATAGGACGCGATAATTTAAAAGAACTGTAGCCCTTTTAATTACACACCAATATCTTCATTCCAGAGTGTTGGATTTTCATTTATAAATTTAGTCATCATATCAATACAATCCTTATTATTGAGCACTTCAACCTCGACTCCATTTTGTCGAAGCAATTCTTCAGAACCCTTAAAAGTTTGGTTTTCACCAATGATTACCTTTGGAATTTTATACAGTAAAATAGCCCCTGTACACATCGGGCAGGGAGAAAGAGTGGTGTAGAGAACACATTCTTTATAGACGGCCGCTGGTTGCCTGCCGGCATTTTCAAAAGCATCCATTTCACCATGAAGGATCACACTTCCCTGTTGAACCCTTTTATTATGGCCTGCTCCAAGAATTTCACCATTATAAACAATAACGCTACCTATAGGAATTCCGCCTTCCAACATTCCCTTATAGGCCTGGTTGATTGCTTCTTTTAAAAATTTATCCATTTCATGAGAGATTGATCTGCTTAAAAATAATAAAAGCCCCGACATTAATTTGCAGAGCATTTATTAAAAGGTTCTTTTCAGGAGTTATATTTTGTTGTGAGGTTTAAACCGAATTTATTTTTATATTTAAACTACTCCACCATAGGACCAACGTTTTAAGAATATCTGCTTGTTAAACGCCTTATCCTTTTATCAATCCTATTTTTCTTCTAAATAATTATTAGTGATTGATAATATTTTTGACCGATATTAGATTAAGACAAAGCTCTTTTTATTATTGTCTGTCTTTCTTCAAAAAGAACGGCATGTTTAAGAACAAGTTCTGCAGCGATTATAAGATTACGAAGTTCATAATACTCAAGGCTGAAGGTGTTGTTATCAAAAGTTTTAGCTAGTATATATCTCATTATCGCCAGCTCTTCCAATACAGAGTTTTTCTCAGAAACAGGGGAGAGATAAACCATTTCATAGGTCATGAGGCTTTTTAGCGTATCTGCTAATTGCCCCAGAGTTTCATCCATTTTTTCGGGTTTTCTACTGCAACTCTCCATAGATATCGAATCCGGTTGTCGTTCAATTTTATTTATTCCGGGTATTATGAACTTAGCCGCTTGATGTGAGAATACCAGAGCTTCTAAAAGTGAATTGGAGGCGAGGCGGTTTGAACCATGAAGACCTGTACAGCTGCACTCTCCCGAGGCAAAAAGATTTTTAATAGAGCTTTGTGCATTCCTATCAACCTTTACACCTCCGCATTGATAATGGGCCGCAGGAATTACAGGAATTGCATCTATTTCCACATTTATTCCCTTTTTTCTGCAGTGTTCAATTATAGTTGGAAAATGATTTGAGAATTTTCTCTGATCCAAATGACGGCAATCCAAATAAACATATTGTTCTTTGGTTTTTGCAAGTTCCTTTAAAATAGCTGCTGAAATAATATCTCTGGTGGCCAGTTCTCCACGCTGATCATGTTCATATAAAAATCTTTTTCCATTTTTATTTACAATATAAGCTCCATAACCCCTAACAGCTTCTGAGATAAGGAAAAGAGGTAAAGCGCCTTTTTGATATAAGGCGGTGGGGTGAAATTGCACAAAATTCATGTCGGCAATCTCGGCCCCGGCATTGAAAGCCATCGCAACCCCATCGGCTGTTGCTACCGGTGGATTGGTGGTGTTACTAAATAGCTTTCCGCTCCCTCCTGTAGCCAGAAGAGTTATTCTGCTTTTAATTTCACTAAGAATATTTTTGTCGATATCCAGAGTTCTTATGCCGATACAGGTTGAAACTCCATCCTGTGATTCGGTAATAAGATCTGTCACAAAATAACGAGAGAACATTCGAATATTAGGGTAGGAAGCAACTTTTGCAAGTAACTTTGTTTGGATTTCAAGTCCTGTAAAATCCTGTTTATGTAAGATCCTGTTATAAGAATGTCCGCCTTCCAGACCAAGATCAAAATCTCCACCAGAAGAAATGTCAAAATTACTACCCCATTGCAGAAGTTCAGCAAGTCTATGAGGGGCCTGCTCTACTACCATTTTTACAACTTCGGGATCGTTGAGTCCCTTTCCTGCTTTGATGGTATCTTCAAAGTGTGATTCAAAACTGTCCTGTTTATGGTCCAGAACAACGGCTATTCCTCCCTGGGCTCGTGCGGTGTTTCCTGAGTCAAATTTTTCTTTAGTGAAAATGGATATATTTAAATCTGGTTTATTCTCTGCTAATTTTATGGCAAAAGATAGACCGGCTATGCCTGAGCCTACGATTGCTATATCGGTTTGGAACAACATATCAATTTGATAATTCGAGCATTCGGTTAATAGGAAGTGCTGCTTTTTTTATTATTTCCTCCTCCAGTATAATTTCTGGAATTTCATTTTTCAGACAGGCATAAAGTTTCTCCAGGCTGTTCATCTTCATATAGGCACATTCACTGCAGGCACAACTGTTATTCTCTTTTGCCGGAGCCGGAATGATAGTTCTATCAGGAAAATATTTTTGCATATCATAGAGAATACCGGCTTCAGTGGCCACGATAAAAGTTTCCCATTCACTTTCAGCTATATGTTGTATTAATCCTGACGTTGATCCAATATAAGAGGCTGCCCTTAGAATATGTCGTTCCGATTCCGGATGGGCGATGATCCTGGCAGAGGGATATTTTTTGTGTAGTTCCAGTAATTTGTCAATAGAAAAGGCTTCATGAACTATACAGGAACCATCCCAGAGCAGCATTTCACGCCCGGTTTTTTTAATGAGATAATCTCCCAGGTTTTTATCGGGAGCGAAAATTATCTTTTTATTATTCGGAATTGAATTGATGACTTTTACAGCATTTGAGGAAGTACATACGAAATCACTCATGGTTTTTATTTCGGCCGAACAATTTATATAGCTCACCACTACATGGTCTGGATGCTGCTCAATAAATTCCTTAAAAATCTTTGGTTCACAGCTATCGGCCAGGGAACACCCGGCATTAAGATCGGGCAGGACAACTTTTTTCCTGGGATTCAGGATCTTAGCAGTTTCCGCCATAAAATGAACCCCTGCGAAAACAATTATGTTGGCATTGCTCTGGGCTGCTTTTTTTGCTAATTCTAGGCTGTCGCCAATGAAATCGGCAACTTGTTTAATTGCTGGTTCCTGGTAATAATGCGCAAGAACCACAGCGTTCTTTTCCTTTTTAAGTTTCTCTACCTTAATCTTTAATTCCTCTGTTGCAGAATGGAGTATTTTCATGTATGGAAATTCTTATAAGAGTGGCTGCTTTTGCGTCCATTTTTTTGTCGGTTTACAAAAATAGATGCTGCATTGAGCTTATTTTATGACCATTGTCATTTTTTGAGAAGAATAGGGAAGTAATATTCCATCATCTGGTTGCTGTGATTAAGGATTCAAATTATTAATCCTCAAATACAGGTTTGTTTTGAACCTAAATAAAACATACATTGGCCTATATTCTCTTAACCTTTTAACTTGAAGTTTAGGTATTCCATAGTAACCCGATTTGCCCTCTTTTTTACAGCCCTGATAATTTTTTCGATTCTTTTATCGGGGTATTTAGTTTTCAGGAAATCCTCAGGTGTAATTAAAGAATATTCCCAGGATCGCCTAAAGCACTCATCTGCTATGGCAGAACAGGCCTTTTATGCCTTACTGAACGAAGTTTCTAATGATATCGCTGTAATCGCCAATAGTCCCACCTTGCAACATTATGTGGCCAATCCTACTCCCGAAAATACTTCGGATATCAATCAGCTATTTAGAATAACCCTTCAGAATAAAGCTTCCTATTTCCAAATAAGATGGATAGGTGTTGAATATAATGGAAAAGAGATCATTCGGTTTGATAAGAAGAAAGAACAGGTTTTTAGGTCAGATACTTTGCAGGAAAAAGGAGATCGCGAATATTTTAAGAAAAGCCTGGAGATAGAGCAGGGGGAATTCTTATTTTTCTGAAATAAACCTTAACGAAGAATATGGAGTAATAAGTGAACCTTTCACTCCAACTTTAAGAGCGGCCAGCCCCATATTTAATTCGAATGAAGAACCTGTAGGTGTTTTGGTGATCAATGTAGATATGAATAGACTTTACCAAAGCTTCAGGCATATCTCTGGGGAGGATTCACAATTCTATTTAATAGATCCTAAAGGACAGTATTTATATTCCCCAAATGAAGAAGATCAGTTCGCGAACCAGAGAAATAAAAAACATAATTTTTATACAGATTTTGGTATTAATTCTGAAAAAATTACCGATCGAAATGAAAAGTTTGATTTACTACAAACGGGAGATCTATCCTATATTTCTTTTATAAAAGAACTGGAATATTTTAAAGGTAGGAGAAAGGTTTATTTAATTTCTTCTATAGAGCAAGATGTATTACTGGCAAGTGCACAAAAAGTAAGAGCATATAGCCTAAGAACCTTGTTGATTGTTTGCCTCTTATCAATTTTAATCTCCCTGATCTTTACCAGTTTTCTTTCAAAGAAAATAAAACAGATTACTCGTGCAATAAGCGATTATGATGAGGGATCAAATAATAGTATTGATCTTCCGGTTAACAGAAAGGATGAAATAGGCATTCTTGCAAACTCATTTACAAAAATGAAAGCTCGAATAGATGAAAATGTAGAAGTATTGAATCAATCCTTGAAAAAAGAGATGCAGGCAAAAAGGCAACGCGATCAATTTTTACAAAATATGAGCCATGAAATGAGAACGCCTCTAAATTCTATTCTGGGTCTTACTCAATTCTTATATAAACAATCGCCTTCTGAGGCTCAACTTCCAATTATTAATTCTCTGGAAAAAAGCGCTAATAATCTGGCTGGACTGGTCTATGATGTTCTGGATCATCAAAAACTTGTAGAGGGAAAATTACAGATCACCTACCAAGCCACCAATGTTGCAAAACTTCTAAAAGATATACATTCCAGCTATCAGTTTGAAGCAGTTCAAAAAGGTCTGATCTTCGAATTAAATCTTGATAATAAACTTGAAGAAAATAGATTTAAAATAGATTCGCTTCGGTTATCTCAAATAGTTACTAATCTGGTTGTAAATGCACTGAAATACACAAGGAAAGGCAAAATCAATCTTTCGGCGAGAATTAAAGACTTCGAAACTAACACTCAATTCCTGGAAATTAAAGTGGTGGATACAGGAATTGGAATAGAGTCAGAAAATATCAGCCGAATCAATGATAGGTTTTTTAGAGAAAAAGAAGATCTGACTGGAAGATATAGTGGGTATGGACTCGGACTTTCTATCGTAAAACAATTAACCGAGTTATTTGGCGGGCAGGTCATGGCAAAATCCCGAAAGGGCAGTGGTTCAGAATTCTGTGTGAATATTCCTCTAAAAATTGCCGAACCTGAAAAGGCTACTGAACAGGAAACATCCAGCCAAAATATTTATCCCGAATTAGATAATGAATATCATATTTTATTTATCGAGGATGATCTTTCTACGATTGAGTTGATGAAATATATTCTGGAGGATGATAAGATCCAATTAGAACAGGTAGACAAAATAGACCGGGCATTAGAAATCTTAAATACCAGTTCTCCAGATTTGATAATTAGTGACCTAATGTTAGAGGACAAAAATCTACAGCCTGTACTAAAAGATTGGTTGAAATCTAAAAAAATCGACTGTCCGCTTATTATAGCCTCGGCGCTTGAACCAGTTAATTTGAAGAAAGTAAGTTCCATATATTTTCAGAAACCATATAACACCAAAGACATCAGGGACTGCGTGTACCAAATTTTAGGAAAGAATGAGATTCAGGCTCCAGATTTTTCAAATATTTACAGCAATTATGATCATGATTCAGAAAAAATTTCAAAGGTCTTAAAAATACTTCACGAAGAATTTTATAATTACTGGGAGCGTATAAAAAAGGCAGCCGAAGAAGGAAATCAAAAAGAATGGAAGTCAATTCTTCATAAACTTATCACTCATATAAATAATTTAGCTCTAGACGAACTTGATGAATTACTTCCGAAAGAAATAGCTTTAGTAGATAAAGAAAAACTCAATCGCATTCAGAAGCATTTTGCTTATTATTTATGCTGTATTAGAAATGAAAGGTATGTTAATTTAAAAGATCGATTTTCTTAAGCAATTCTTTTTCATAACTACTACTAACAGGGATATGTTCTTTTTCAATTTCTATGGCATTACTGTCAATAAAATCTATTCGGTTTAGATTTACAATATAAGAACGATGGACTTTCTGAAAATAGGAGGGAAGTTTGAGTTCAAGTTCCTTTAAAGTCATTAAGGTTAAAATCTTTCTATCGTCCATAAAAATTGAAATATAATTCCCTTCAGATTTAAAATATCTTATTTCCTCTAAATTCACTTTTATGAGCTTGCTACCTTCTTTAACAAACATTCGGTTTTTTCTTTCCTTATGCTGATCCAGGAAAGTTTCGGCTTTTTGAAAACCCTTGAAAAAACGGGCAAAATTAATTGGTTTTACCAGGAAATCTACTATCTGATCATAATTATAAGATTCTGAAGCGAAGTCTTTGTGGGAGGTAACCATGATCACAGCAATATTGGAATCGAGAATATTTAAAATATCCTTACCGGTTATATCCGGAAGATCAAAATCCAGGAAAATAAGGTCAAAATGCGAATTATTAATAAGATTAACCGCTTCAAATCCAGAGGCTGCCGCACTTACATTTTCTATTCCATTAGTCTTACTACAAAAATGCTCTAGTAAATCGCAAATTAGAGGATCATCATCAACAATGAGACATTTCATAGACTTATCAAATAATTTAATGGTTTCGTCAACCAATATACTTAATTCATATAATAATAATTATTTCAAAGTTAATATTCCATAGTATTGATATATAAAAATAACATTAAATGAAGAACAAATTACTTTTATCTAGCCTGGCTTTCTTACTAATTTTTGTAACAGTTGGAAATGCCACAGAAATATGTAATGAAAATGGAATAAAAAGCGAACCTAAGGGAGCCGATAATGTGGCTTATCAATGGTCTTACATGGCACTTTTGGGAACCGCTCATGATACCGATGTAAACAAACCGCGGCCTACCGTTACTTCAAGGTTTCTCGGACTCATTTTTACTTCTATGTTCGATGCCTGGACTCGCTATGATGCCAAGGCTAGCCCGCTTTATTTAAAAGATGTGGAAAGGCGACCAGAAACTGAAAGGAGTCTTGAAAATAAGGAGATCGCTGTAAGTTATGCCGCATATAGAACATTAAAGAAATTTTATCCTTTCGATAATCAAATGTTTCGGGATAAAATGCTGGAACTAGGACTGGACCCTGAAAATAATTCGTTAGATCCAAACACTCCCGCTGGCATAGGAAATCTGGCTGCAAAAACTGTTATCGAAAGAAGGATGCATGATGGTTCTAATCAATTTGGTGAAGTGGAGGGTTCAGATGGAACTCCATATTCAGACTATACAGGGTATATGCCGGTAAATGATATTGATAATAACATTGATCTTAAAAGATGGCAGCCTAAGTATTTTATAAATGAACAAGGTGAAAAATACAATCCAGGTTGTCTTACTCCTTACTGGCAAAAAGTGGAACCGCTTTTATTAAAAAAGGCCGATCAATTTCGTCCCGGACCTCCTCCAACTATAGGATCTAAAGAACTTGAAAAGGAAGTGCAGGAAGTAGTTGATTTACAGGCAAATTTAACTCCTGAAAACAAAGCACTTGTTGAATTTATGCGTGATGGCCCTCTTTCAGCACAACAAGCCGGACATTGGTTGGTATTTTCCCAGGATGTATCGGTTAGAGATCAACATACTCTTGATGAAGATGTTAAAATGTATTTTTACGTAGAATCGGTAGCTTTTGATGGTTTTATAGCCTGTTGGGATGCAAAAATGTTTTATGACTTTGCCCGTCCTTATGCTCTTGTACATGCTTATTTTAAAGATAAAACTATACGTGGTTGGGCCGGACCGGATAAAGGGATGGTTACAATGAAAGGACAGGACTGGAGACCTTATTCACCCGCATCATTTTTATGTCCTTCTTTTCCAAGTTATGTTTCCGGACACAGTACCATTAGTGGTGGTTGTGCCGAAGCTCTAAGACTTTTTACAGGGAGTGATGAGTTTGGTACAAAGGTAAAGCGTATACCGGGAGAACTTACTGAACCTAATAATTTAGACGCTCCGGTAGTTCTTGAATTTCCCACCTTTACTAAAGCCGGCGAAATGGCAGGTATCTCAAGAGTAATGGGTGGCTATCATATTCAATCTGATAATATTGAAGGATTAAATTTAGGCCGTAGGATTGCTCAGTATAATTACAAAAAATACCTTGAACTTATAGGGGAAGCTCCTCTTGCTGAAGCCAATCAATAATAAAACCCATTGATATTTTCATAATGATTAAAGTGTAGAATCAGGAATTAATTAAGGACTTAGTAAATATGATTGACTGGCTAAGAAAAAGAGACTTTTTGGTGATTTCGGTTGGGATTGTATATCTATGGTTCGGGATTTTAAAATTCTTTCCAGATCTAAGTCCTGCAGAAGCACTGGCCAGGGAAACTATTGATAAATTAACCTTAGGTATTATTCCTTCTAAGATATCCATAATGCTCCTGGCAATCTGGGAGACAGGCATAGGTATTATGCTTATTCTTAATAAGTTTAAGCAGTGGGTAATTCCATTAGCCCTGTTTCACATAATCCTTACTTTTTCACCTCTACTTTTATTTTATGATGAAATCTTTATAAATGGGGCTTTTATTCCTTCACTTCTCGGTCAGTATATAATCAAGAACATTATAATTTTAAGCGTATTATTAAACTTACTTCCCGATATAAAATACAGGTTAAAATTTTCATTCCATTAAAGCTTTTATTAACTTTTTTTATCCTTTAATAGTCCTTCCAGATACTTTGGAAGGACTATCCAATAAGGGGAAAGAGAATCTATAAAATTAATTTGTTTATCCTGTCCCATCTTCAAAGATCTTCTCAATAGGTAATTTAAATAATTTAGAAAACCGGAATGCCAATGGTAAACTGGGATCAAATTTACCTTTCTCAATGGCGTTAATAGTCTGTCTTGAAACTCCCGTTTCATCGGCCAGCTGAGCTTGCGTCAGGTCATGCTCGGCTCTCAATACTTTAAGTCGATTTTTCATTTGTAACGGGCGTTTCCAATTAGAACTGCACATAAATAAGTAAGACCTATAAGTATAACAAGGTGAGAGATCTCAGCATCATTTGCTATCACATTTGTGGTGTCAAGCATGGAGTAACTAATTCCTCCTATTATTGCCACACCTAAGGCAATCCCCATGGCATCAAGTAATATCTTTCTTTGAAGTTCATCTATTTGGCGAACATATTTTCTATTTGTAATGATCACCCCCACACCTATGGCCGTACTTAGAATGATCATTATTAAAGATAGGGTCGTGTTAAACTCCCAAAGAAATTGTGATCCAAAAGTGACCAGGGCAATACTCATTACCCAGGCAAATGTCCAAAAGCCAAGACGGAGTGTTATCGACTTGTTTTTGGATTGTACTGTTTTTTTATTTGTTTCCATAGTAAAGTGTTATTGATTAAAAGTAAAGTTTTATTTACACAAATATATAAAAAATTTTAATATGTAAACAAAACTTTACTTTTTTAATTGAAATAATTTCTTTACTAATTCATTCCTGGAAGAATAATTATTGGCTCATGGATCAGCATTAATTTAAAACAGACTCATTGGCTAATATGAAATCAGATGCATGTTGGGCATGTAATTGTGTGGTAGCGATGAGAGGTAGTTCAGCATCTTTCTGGTCCAGAAGCATGGGGAGTTCGGTGCAGCCCAGAATAACTCCTTCAGCACCTTGTTGCTTTAATAATTCAATTTGTTTTAAATAGAATTTTTTGGCTGTATCGGTAAACTTTCCCTGTGTAAGCTCTTCAGAAACAAAATAATGTGATCTCAGGATATCGTTGGCTGAAGGAGTGATTATTTCAATTCCAAAGTTCCTGTCAAGGTAATCTGGTATAAATTTTCCAGTGACCGTCGGTTTATTACCTAGCAGCCCCAGTTTTTTAAGTCCTTGTTTTTTAGCTGCCCTTCCAATCGCTTCTCCTATATGCAGGACGGGAATATTGAGTTTTGGTTGAATATACGAATAGGTCATGTGAGGAGTATTGGCACAGATTAAAATAGCTTCAGCGCCTGCTTGTTGAAGTTTTTTAGAAACTTCCAGATATTTAGCATTGATTTTATCGCGATTCTGTTCCCTCATCAATTCTATATTGATGCTATATATAATCAGTGGAGGATTAGCCTGGGTACCTATTTTTTGACCAACCAACTCGTTTATTAATCTATAATAAACGATAGTAGAGTGCCAGGATGTTCCTCCTATCATGCCAAGGGTTCTCATAGGAAATATTTTTAAGGTTACTCCATAAAGTTACTCGATAGATAGGATTTAGGCTGTAACAATTGTTACTCTAAAAAAAAGATGATAGTGGTTTTACTATCATCTTTTAGGAGTACATTATTTAGCAGGATCTAATTTTTATCCTTATTTTCCTGAATATCACAATTTCCGTTAAAACAATTTCCTCCGGCGCAGCCAAAACCAAATAGTCCCATAGCAGACATATATATTCCAAGAATAACCCCTAACCATTGGTCATATACACTTGCCTGAATGATAATTGCAATACCTATAACCAGATAAACTATTCGGCCCAGCGTCCATCTCTTAAGTAGTCGGTCTTTGATCATGAGATTTTATTTTGAAGACTTCTCCATCCGCCTCCATTATATACATTCGAGTAGCCATTTGCTTTGAGCATACTCTTCGCAGAGGCGCTTCTCATACCAGAGGCACAACAGGTTATAATAGGTTGATCTTTTTTCTTCAATTTAGCCAGATTATTAGGAAGGTTATTTAAAGGAATATTTTTAGAACCTTTAATATGGCCTGTTGAAAATTCATTTTTAGTACGTACATCAATTATAATTCCGTTGTTCTTTAATAACTCTGAATAATCGGCCTTGGGTTTAGAATTAAAGAGTTTTTTTAAGATATTTATCATAAACTAAGAGATTTTAAATAATTAATTTCCAGCCATGAGCCAGCATTAACGCAATCAATTTTATTCTTCTTTAGATAACCTTCTACCTGCTTGCTTCTCATACCAGAAGCACAACAAAGAATAAGAGGTGAGGCTAATTTCTTTATTTCGTCCAACCTGTCAACAACTTCAGTAAGCGGAATATTTACCGAGCCGGCAACATGACCTCCACTGTATTCATTCCGGGTACGCACATCTACAATAGTACCTTTATTTTCCTTAACCAAATTATCTATCTTCATATTATTCATTTGTTCAATTATGCGGCAAAAATAAAAGAGTCATACCTTAGGTACAGTTACTTTTGTTACATAGGTTATTAGGCCATAGGCTTAAATCTATAGACCAAATACTTCAAGAGATGTAGCTAACAGTCTAACTTTTAACTCCTAATTTGTTCAGGATATCTTCCATCAAGCACCATTTGGTAAGGGAAGACTGAAGCAAATTAGCTCCTACAAAAGCGGTAAACCACAGCCAGTTGATATTCACGTAAATGGCAAGCAGAAGGCTTATTAAAACAAATGTTCCTGCGACGCCGCGTACAATTCTATTTCTCATTTTTTCTGAATTTTAATTAAATATGTCTTTCAATAGGTAAAATAATAGCCCTAACCGGATTATTAGTTTCGAGATGTTTGTTGTATTCTTCTATAAGCTGAAAGAAGCCGTCTATCTTTTCTTCTGCTGTAAAGCTGAAGAACATCAGGGATTCGTTCCCGCCTTTTTGGCCCGGAAACCAGCTCTGTGTGGCGATTAGGGAATTCTTATAGCCATCGATTTCAGAACTGCTGAAGGCTTCGATATGCGATTGCCGGAAAATCTTCAGAATATCTTTCTGGAATTCTGAAACCGAAGTAACAATTAATAATTTCATCATTTTACTGGTTTTTGAACTACCGGAAGCCTGAAGCAGGCCCCGGTAGCTTTGGTTCTATTTATAGTTTTTCTTTTCGATCATATAATATACCAAGGGCACCACTAATAGCGTAAGCACCGTAGAGGCTATGGTTCCTCCCATAAGAGAGATCGCCAGCCCCTGGAAAATAGGGTCAAAAAGGATCACAAAGGCTCCTATTACTACAGTTCCTGCGGTAAGTAGGATAGGGGTGGTTCTTACAGCACCGGCTTCGATCACTGCCTGTTTCAGCGGTATTCCTTCTTCCAGTCTCAGGTTCACGAAATCGATGAGCAGCACCGAGTTCCGGACCATAATACCTGCGAGGGCGATCATCCCGATAAAGGAAGTAGCTGTAAAAAATGCTCCCAGTAGCCAGTGACCTAGTACAATTCCCACGAGGGAAAGCGGTATGGCGACCATCATCACGATAGGTGCTTTAAAGTTCTGGAACCAGCCTACGATGAGGATATAGATTATGATGATTACTCCAAGGAATGCTATCCCAAGATCTCTGAAGACCTCCAGGGTGATCTGCCATTCTCCATCCCATTTTACTGTATAATCGTCTTCATACTGAGGTTGATCCATGTAGAGTTCATCCATTTTATAACCCTCAGGAAGCTTTATATCTTTAAGCTTTTCTTCCATTCCCAGGATGGCATAAACCGGGCTTTCAAGTTCTCCCGCCATATCGGCAAGAACATAGACCACCCGTTTCTGGTTCTTTCGGTAAATGTTCTTTTCCCTAACGTCTTCTTTCACCTTTACAAGGTCACCTACAGAAACCATTTGGCCATTTTGTGACTGGATCTGGATCTGGGAAATATCATTTATGGTCGACTTTTCATTTTCGTCTAAGGCCAGTACAATTCCCACTGCTTCTGCAGCATCTTCATCATAAAGCTGGGTCACAGCATTATCACCAAGCGCGGTATTAAGAGTGTAAACTATCTGTTGTGGAGCAATACCGTACAGCATCGCTTTTTCCTTATCGATCTCGAATTCGTATTCCGGCTGATCGGCTTCTACCATCCAGTCTACATCTACCACATCTTCGGTATTGTTAAGAATGTCCTGAACCTCTCCTGCAACTTCAATTTGCTTTTCATAGTCCGGTCCGTAAACTTCAGCAACAATAGTTGAAAGAACTGGAGGTCCCGGTGGAACTTCAACAAGTTTTACATTGGCGTTGTATTTGGCCGCTATCTTGTGAACATCGGGACGCATTAACTTCACAATATCGTGACTCTGGGCGCTTCTTTCGCCTTTATCTGTAAGGTTTACCTGGATATCGGCGGTGTTGCTGGCTCCACGTAAGTCATAATGCCTTACCAGCCCATTAAAATTGATTGGCGCAGAAGTTCCAACATAAGTCTGATAATTCACAACTTCAGGTCTTTGAGACAGGTATTGCGCGATCTCTTTAGTCACCACGGCAGTTCTTTCCAGCGTAGTTCCTTCAGGCATATCTATGATCACCTGGAATTCATTCTTGTTGTCAAAAGGCAACATTTTAACCGCTACAGTATTCGTAAAGAACATCGATACAGATGCCAGGAGCAACAAAATAGTTGTCCCCAGGAAGATCCATCGTTTTTTTGGATTTTCGATAAGGGGTTTTTCAAACTTCGAATATATCCTGTAAATAAGGGTATTATCTATGCTATTATCGTTTTCCTTTCCTTCAGTGCCAGGCTCCTTTTCGCCTTTTTTGCCCTTTTCTCTAAGGAAAAGATATCCCAGGTAAGGAGTGATTGTTAAGGCTACGAATAAGGACAGGATCATCGCAATGGAAGCTCCAATCGGCATGGGGCTCATATATGGTCCCATAAGTCCGCTTACAAATGCCATTGGCAATACGGAAGCGATTACCGTAAAGGTTGCTAGTATGGTTGGATTACCAACCTCATTGATCGCGTATAAGGCCGCCTGTTTGAAGGGTAAACGCCGCAATTTAAAATGCCTGTGCATATTTTCGGCAATAATAATAGAGTCGTCCACTACAATACCGGTTACAAATACCAATGCGAACAGGGTAATACGGTTTAAGGTATAATCGAGCATATAATAGCTCAAAAGGGTTAGGGCAAAAGTGATGGGCACTGAAAGGAAGACCACTAGTCCGCCTCGCCAACCCATTGCCAGCATAACCACAATAGTCACCGCGATAATTGCCCCGATAAGGTGCATCAGTAATTCTGAAACCTTATGAGATGCAGTTTCCCCATAATTTCTGGTCACGTCTACATGAACATCGTCGGGAATGAGGTTTTTCTTTAAATGATCTACCTTTTCGATGATCACATCGGCAATTTTCATTGCATCCGCACCTTTTCTTTTAGCAACCGAAAGGGTCACTGCTGGGTAATCTGAAACAAATTCGCCTGCTTTTTCATCCGCCTGGCCGTAGCCAAAGCTTACATATTCTTTTGGAATTTCAGGCCCGTCAACAACTGTAGCTACCTGTTTAAGATATACCGGCTGATTATCCTGAACCCCAACGATTAAATTACTAACGTCTTCCTTAGTCTTTAGAAAACTTCCCGTGGTAACAAGGAATTCGGTATCATTCTTATCAAATTTTCCAGAAGACAATTGCTGATTATTCGCTTTGATTTTTTCAGTTATTCCAAGGAAATCTACGCCACTTGAAGCCATTTTGGCTTTGTCCAGAACCACCCGTAACTGTCGGTTTCTTCCTCCAATAGTATGGGTAACCGAAACATCTTCCACTTTTTCGATCTCGTGGTTAAGTTCTTCAGCTATCTGCTTGAGCTCATAATCGTTATAATTCTCACTCCAAAGCGTAAGACCAAGAACGGGAACATCGTCTATAGCACGGGTTTTGACCATAGGCGGTGTCACATTTGGCGGCATCTGGTCCATACTTTTTATCAGTTCATTGTATAGTTTTACATAGGAGCGTTCGATGTCTTCTCCCACATAGAACTGAACGATGATCATTCCTTGTTCCTTCATTGAAGTAGAATAGACGTATTCTACCCCCTTTACATTTGAAATTATTTTTTCCAGTGGCTTGACTACTCTTGATTCGACTTCAGTAGGGGAGGCTCCCGGATACCCAACAAAGATATCGGCCATTGCCACGTCTATCTGAGGCTCTTCTTCCCTTGGGATAAGAAAAGAACTGTACACCCCAACCACCATAAAGACGATCATAAGCAGTACCGTAAGTTTCGAGTTGATAAAGCCTTTGGCTATTTTACCTGCTAATCCTTCTTTCATTATATATCTTTTAAATTCTTATAGATTATTTAGTAAGGCTTATTTTCTGTTTATGGGAACACCGTTGTAAAGTTTTCCGTCGGCATTTACGATATATTCCTCCTCAGCCTTTAGTCCGGAAAGCACTTCCACCTGATCTCCATAGGTTTTTCCTAATCTTATCCATCTTAGAAGAGCAGTGTTTTGAGAACTTATGGTATATATACCCGTAAGGTCTCCATGATGAATAACAGCTTCTGATGGAATTAATACCCTATCTGTAGCTGATTTCTGTTCTACCGGGATTTCAATACTCACATACATTCCCGATCTTATTTCATCACCAGTCTCTTCCAGGCTTATTTTCACCGGGTACTGACTTCCTGTATTTTTTGCGGAAGTACTTATTTCAGAAATTTTTCCTTTAAGAGTCTTATTCAGTGTTTTTACTTTTACCTGTACAGCCGTACCTTCCTTGATAGAAGAAACTTCAGATTCTGGAACGCTGGCCCTTACTTCAAAAGCATCGGGGGATTCCATTGCCACTAAAGGCATTCCCGGATTAGCCATATCTCCTTCTTCTACAAATTTATTGGTGATCACACCGCCAAAAGGAGCTCTGATGTTTACATAGGCGAACTGCGCCTGGATCTCATTTTTCATTTGGCGTGCTGCTTCCAGTCTGGCTTTTGCCATCTCGTAATTCGCGGTCACATCATCCAGTTCCTTTTGGGAAGCACTATTCTCTTCAAACAGATTTTTAAATCTGTTATAATCTTTTTCGGCATTATTATATCCTGCCTGAGCTTGGGTTATTTTTGCATTCACCTGAGCCAGTTTGGCCTGAAGATCTGAGTTGTTAATAGAAACGAGTAATTCGCCTTTCTTTACCTTATCTCCAATCTCGACATTAATGCGGTTCACGAAGCCCATCATTCTGGTGCTGAGCCTGGCATTGTTCACTGCCTCAATTTTACCGCTAAGACTTAAGGTAGATCCCTGGCCTGCAGCGGGGGAATTCACCGTCACTGCCAGTGAAGGTTGTTTTTCCTGGGTAGATTCCTTATCGTCCCCACAGCTAATAAATAAACTTGCCGCTCCGGCAATTAATAGAGTATATAGTTTCAATTTCATCGCTTATTTTTTGGTTAAAAATTCTATATATGCCTTGGCATAATTGTATTCGTAAATGGTTTGATAGTATTCGAGTTCTTTTTCAAGGTACTTGGCTTCTGCTGAAAGCAGATCTGAAGTTTTTTCCAGGCCTTCCTCAAAACGGTTAGTCCTTATCCTCAAGGATTCATCAGACTGTTCCATAGCAAGTTTGCTTAGGTTTAGCTTATTTTCAGCATCTTTAAGCGCTCTTCGGGCCTTATTAAGCTCCATAGTACTCTTTGAGACATATTGCTCATATTCCAGTCTTGACTGCTCATATGCAGCCTTGCTTTTTTGCATTTTCCCAAAGCGTTTAGATCCCTGAAATAAGTCCCAGCTTAGCGCAACACCTGCCAAATAGCCGCTGGCTTCTCCTTGAAAAATATCGTTGTCATAAAGTTCATAACTCCCAAAGGCATTTAATCGTGGTAGAAAGCTCATCTTATCTGCATTATACATTTCCTTACGAGCTTCACTAGCCAGTTCCATAGCTCTGACATCTGAACGATCTTCAGAAACACTGGCGTTTTCAAGCTTTTTGATAGTATTTATCTGAAGAGAATCTGAAGGCTTAAGAATTCCTTCCTGGGGTTCTCCCATCAGGAACTCCAGATAGTCTGAAGCATTCTCAAGGTTACTTTTAGCGTATTGTAAACGGTTGTTTATTTCAGAAACTCTTACTTCAACTGAAAGGATATCTGCTTTTTGAAGATAACCTTGTTTGTACCTGTCGGTGGCCATTTTCTTATTTGAAAGTGCTGCTTCCTGTGCTTTTTCCATCACACTAAGAGCTTTATAGGCTAGCTGCAGTTCCATATAGGCCTTGTTTACCTCGAGATTCATATAATCTCCGGTACGCTCACCTTTGAGTCTTGTAGCTTCCATTTTTGAGTTGGCGGCCTTACGTTTATATATACCGTCAATATTTATAAGTGGTTGCTCAACTTCAATTTTAGTGGCAAAATTATTTATACGGTCCGGATCATTAAGCAGCGCCGGGTCAAAATCACTTTGGGTAATCCTTTCCTGGTTTAGTTTAGAACCGAAAGCCATAAGCGGGTTGTTAGTGGTCATCCCGGTATGGGAGACACTTATATTTGGAAGGAAGACCGCATTGGTCTGCCTGTAATCTGCCCTGGCCTGCAAGAATTCCTGCTCAGATATTTTTAATTTTCTGTTGTTTTCCATAACCCTGTTGAGCACAGTTTCTTTACTAACTGGCTGCACTTCCTGGGCTTTCATCTGGAGCCCGGCAAGAAACAGGAATAGAATTGCAGAGATTTTTATTTTCTTCATCTTTATTTATTTTCTGCTGCAAAAATAGACTCAGAATACAGGCTGGTCAGTAACCTTTGTTACCGGGAGCTTTTTTACTACTTGATTTGTTGGATGAATACGGAGCTAATAGGAAAGACAACCTGTTAAATAGAAAATGTTCATACTCTTAAAGAAATTTCAGGCTTAATTTTTTGAATTAGAAGTATTAATATTTTCCTAAAAAGGAAATCAAATGCAATTCTAAGATGTTTCGTTGCGTTTCAGGAATACTATTAATTAACTAAAGGTTTTGATTATGAAGAAATTAAAGATTATGAGCCTGGTTTTAACAGCTTTTTTCGCTATTTACGCCTGTTCAAATAATGATGATAATGGAGATGCTTCCCCTGAGGTAGACCTGACTGCAATTGCATTTACTGCAGACTCCCATGTGAACACCTCGGCTTTACCGCAGCCGGTGTTGGATTATATTAGTGAAAAATATCCTGATCAAACTATAGTAGAAGCAGAGATAGAGGATAACAATAATTATGAAGTGCAACTTTCAAGTGGTTTGGAGCTCATTTTTGATGCTGAAGGCAATTTCCTGGGAATTGATGATGATGGGGAAGATGATTTTGGCGATGAGCATCTCGATATAGCTTCACTGCCACAGGCAATAAAGGATTTTCTGAATACATACTATGCCGGAGTAGGCATAGATGAGGCTGAAAGGGAAAATAATGGACATATTAAAATAGAACTTGATAATGATGTAGAGCTGATCTTTGATACTGATGGTAATTTCCTGGGACAGGCAGAAGATGAGAATGGGAACGAAGATGAAAATGATGAAGATATTGAGATTGCAGACCTGCCTCAAGCGATAAGAGATTATATAAGCACAAATTATCCTGATAATAGTATAATTGAAGCAGAAAAAGAAGATGATGGGTATGAAGTATCCCTAAACGATGGTACCGAACTTAAATTTGATGCCGATGGTAACTTTGTGAGTGCAGAAGATCAAAATGGGGACCAGGAAGAACAGGAAGGAGAAGAGGATTAATCTGTTTTAATAAAAATAGAGTATAGCGGCTGCAGGAGATTTTTCCGGCGGCCGTTTTTTATTTCTTTCTATGCAATTTTTTTACATAATTAGATATAGCTTCTAAGGATTATAAACAATAACATGAATCAACCTGGCAATATTTGAATGTTTCAATGGAGAATGGTAATTCAAAAACTCTACAATTAACAGTATAATTAATCTCAATTAAATTATAATTCCACCATCCTCAAGAATGATAGTTCGATAAGTTTTCTTTGCAAAATCTTTATCATGAGTTACTACAAGAAGGGAAAGTCCCTTTTCTTCCTTTAAAAGTTTAAGGATGTTAAAGAGATTTTCAGAGTTATAACTATCAAGGTTGCTGGTTGGTTCATCTCCCATTAAAAGTTGCGGTTCATTTATTAAAGCACGGGCGACCGCAACCCTTTGTTTTTCTCCACCTGAAATTCTGGCCGGTTTTTTTAAAGCCAGATGCTCAATATGTAGAGATTTTAAAATACTCAAAGCGTTTTCTGTAATTTCGGCAGTCGATTTTGCTCCTAATTTTTTAGCGGGCAGCATTACGTTTTCAAGTACGCGGATTTTAAAGCTACCGGAAGAGATAAAAACGGCGGTTATGCTGAATTTATGGTAGTTTCTGAGAAATATGTATAACCCATTCCTGATTTCTTTATAGATGTTGAAGCGGCTCCGCTCTTATGTGCCGGAGCTATAGGAAACAGATCCATAGCTCTTTCAGGCCTTGTAAACGGACAAAAACTAGGTTTGATGGGTTTTGGAGCTTTTGACCATTTGGTATTAAAAATGGTCCAAAATTCCTGCCCCGATTCTCCAATTTTCGTTTTCTCCAGAAACAGCGAGGAGAGAAAATTTGCAGAAGAATTAGGGGCAACATGGACCGGTGATATTTCAGATAAATAGCCTGAAAAACTTCATTCCATATTAGATACAACGCCTGCATGGAAACCTGTTCTTAAAAGCCTGGAAAATTTAGAAAGCGGAGGGCGATTAATTATAAATGCCATCCGCAAAGAACATCATGATAAAAATCTGCTGCTACAATTATCCTATAAAAAACATCTTTGGATGGAAAAAGAGATCAGGTCAGTAGCTAATGTCACCGGTAAAGACGTAAAGGACTTTTTAAAACTTGCTGCTTCTTCGCCAATTAAGCCGCATTATCAGGTTTACCGATTGAAAGAGGCTAATAAGGCATTAATCGATTTAAAAAACAAAAGCATAAAAGGAGCAAAAGTGTTACAGATACAATAATTCTGGCTTAAAAAAAAATATGCCAACTAATCAATCAAATTCATCAAGTATAGATTTAGAGCGGGTAGGGAAAAAAAGGAGTGCTATCAACCCAATTCACCAACAATTCTGTAAATAAAACTTATTTTAAATGCAGGGTCACTTCAGTGACTCCTGTTGTTATCGAAACATATTCAGGATTTTCTCAATCTCATCCAGATTACGTTGAGGTTAATTAAGTGTTAGATTTTTGAATTTTTGATATATTCTCCTTTCTCATTCATTTTCACATTAATCTTTTGATCTCCATTTACTAATTTTAGTTTATACTTTTTGTTTATTCCAGATTTATCGTAATAAGTAACCATATAAATATCTTTGGTAATTGTCCATCCAGGAAATCTTATTGCAACAGATTCTTTTACATCACGGGGTAAGTTCACATCTTGATATCTTTCTGCAGTGCGAAGCAATTTTCCATCTTTATCATAGGCAGCAAGTACCTTACCCTCTGGAATATAAAAACTGATTATATACTCCTCATATTCATCCTGATAGATTTCAGAATTTTTTAAATCATAATTAGCAACCTTCTCTTCTAAAAGTTTTACTGGAATGGATGCCACCTCTTTACTGTTTGCGCTAGTTAGATACTTATAATTGGTTGCATGCACAGTTACTTCTGATAATTCCTCAGGTTTAGTGATTTGAGCGAAAAGGGGACTGGCGAGTCCTAGAATTATCAGGACTATAAGAATTCTTTTCATAATGTTATTGTTTAAGGATATTATAGAATATTCTATTTCTTTACTTAAAAATATTTCGAAACTTGCTCATTAACAATGATTAAAATCAATATCTCAAAAGATTAATTTGGCGTTGAAGTAATAAAATGATTAATATAAATTTCAAATCATCTCCTATGAAATGAAGGCATCTCTATTTTTAATAAAGAAGAGAAAAGAGACTTACTTAACTAAATGAATCACTTTATTCTTTTTAATTCATTCATATTTAAAATTTCAATATTTCGTCCCTCAACATTTATCAAGCCTTCATTCTTTAATGCAGAGAGAGACCGTATAAAACTTTCTTTGGAAATCCCGGCAACGCTGGCTAAATCTCCACGGGAAATTTTCTTGAGTTCGTGTTTTTTAAAATTCATTTTTTCAGAAAAATCAAGCAGGGTATTTGCCGTTTTTTTTAGAACTGAGGAGTAGGCGGTTTGTAAAAGATGATTTTTAAGATAAATCACTTCTTCGGAAAGTTCTTCTACCCATTGCATCGTTAATTGGGGATTGAATTTGAAAGTCTTTTGTACAAAACCTGATGGTAATCTATACAATTTGGATGTTTCAATTGCCAGGGCGCCCTCGGGATAAGATATTATGTCTTTAAATGAATACAATCCAAGAAAACTTTCATTACGATATATACCTGTGATGAATTCTTTTCCAAATTCCTGAGTATTGAAAGTCTTTATAATTCCATTTTTTAAAAAATAAACATACCGTGCCAACTGATTTTCTGGAAATAAAATTTCATTTTTAGAAAGTGACACTTCCTCGCCGTTTTCCAAAAAATATTCCATTAAATTATGGATGTTATGAATCTCTGAAATTTCCTTTTCAATTTGAATAGAATTGTCTTTTTGCAAAAGATCAAATTTCTCCAATCGTCTTCGTAAGGAATCTAAAAGTTCCTTTTCTTCAAATGGTTTTACTATATAATCGTCAGCCCCCATATTCATTCCTACCCGGATCTCTTTTAAATTGGATTTGGATGTAAGAAATATAAAGGGAATTTTTTGAGTTTTGGGTACTGAGGAAAGTTCTCTTAAAACAGAGTACCCATCAAGAATGGGCATAATAATATCGCAAAGAATTAAATCTATTCTTTTGGAAAGTGCCAGTTTGATTCCATTCTGGCCATTTTCTGCCGTTAGAACTGAATAACCTGCAAGCTCTAAAATTTCCTGGATATTTTCTCTAAGGCAGATGTCATCTTCAATTACTAAAATCGTAACCATAAAATTAAAAATCGCCCATATTCTATTTATCTAATTTACTCATTATTAATATTTTTAATCCTCTTTAAATGTTTTCTTTTCGATTTTTTTAGAAAGGCTTTAAAGGCGTGTTTTTTGTAAAAATTTATTTTCTCTTCTTAGCTTTGTTATTCTTTCTCTTTTCTTAAACTTAATAGCGTATTTATGATAGAATATGGTATTAGAAGAAGATGATTATTATCATTTGAAAAATCTAATTTTCAGGTTAACTTCATTTTAGATTGAAGTGGTTTTATGTAGAAATTTAGAATAAGACTAAAAGGCGCATATACTACCAACCGATTGGGATAAATAATAAGTGAACAGAATACTGGATTTTTCGGAAAGGAACTTTAAAACCTGAAAGGTGAAATAACCGGTTTTATCAAAACACGCAGGAATCAAAGAAAAATTCGTTTTTCGTATACAGAGCAAATCATGAAAAACGAACCATTTCAATAAAATATTACTAGTATGGGTGAAATAGCAACTTCCAGACGTCTCATTACCATATATTATCATCCGGATTCGATCCGGGCCAAAAAGGCTATAGCTTTTGCGAAGGCAGAAGGATTGGAACTGCAGGAGATAAATATTTTAAAAACTATCTTAACCGGAACTCAGATTGCCGAAATCGCAGATAGACTTAATATGAATATTAGCGATCTAGTAAATCAAAATCATCCGGCATACACGGCAATTTATCAGCCAGCCGAACTGTCTTCAGAAGACTGGATCAAGCTTTTACAACATCATCCTGAAATTATGAAACAGCCCATCGCCATAAATGCTAAGAGAACTATATTGGTGGAAACCCCATCTGACATTATTAAAATATAAGGCAGATAGATTTTAAAGCTGTATGTACCATTGTGATTTATTGAATTTCATCTCCCAAGGAAACTGAATACGATTTTATTTCTACTTAGATGAACCTATATAGTTTCGCTGGCCTGAAATCTTATACTCATCCATGCTCGTATCAATTTTTAAATAGATACTTACGTTTAGTTGTAAAATTGCGTACATGCACTTTAAATCCCATCCACATATAAAACTGATATTTATCATTAAAAAAAGTGAATAAGTATTAACTTTATATATGATTAAACCTTAAGAAAGTTACCATGAAAAATATACTTCTACCAACCGATTTTTCTGAAAACTCTTTAAATGCAATTCATTATGCAATTCAACTATTTAAAGAAGAGAAATGTAAATTTTTTGTGTTGCATACTTATACTCCCGTGATTTACGATCCCCAAATACTTATACTCGAACAAACCGATTATATACTTGAAGAGATTTACAAAAAAAATGCTGAAAAAAAACTCGATAAACTGATTAAAAAAGTTGAAAAAATGGCTGACCAGAATCATAGCTTTGAAAAAATAGCCACATTCAATTTACTTATACCTGCCATTAAAGAAGTAGTTGCTGATAAGGGAATTTCCATGGTGGTTATGGGTACCCAGGGAGCTACGGGAGCACGAGAAATATTGTGGGGAAGTAATACCGTGCATGCATTGAAAAACCTGCGCTGTCCTCTTCTTATGATACCACTGAATTATATCTATAAAAAACCGAAACAGGTTCTACTACCAACAGATTACCATTTTAATTATCCACTTAGTATATTAAAAGAAGTCAAGGATATCTGTCTCAAGTATGATTCAAGAATTCATGTTTTACATATGCTGACGGAAAAAAAGGAAAATCATGAGATTTCCAACAACAAAAAATTACTGGCCCAGGAATTAAAGAAAGTCGAGTATGAATTTCATACCATTGAAGGGCATACTCTTGCAAAAGCTATTCTTGAATTCGAGAAAGATTTTGACATAGATCTTTTAGTAATGGTGAATAATAAACATTCGTTTTTCAGAAATTTACTGTTTTCATCCACCGTAAATAAAATTGGTTTTCATACTACGAATCCCTTTCTAGTTCTGCCTACCGGGAATATAGCCTAAAAATAACGTCATAAAATAGGTAAATTTCAATGTAGCAGCATTCCTCCGTCTACCACTGCAGTTGTACCGGTAATATAAACGCTATCATCAGATGCCAGATAAAGTACCTGACGTGCGATATCTTCATTTTCGGCATAACGATGAAAAGGGATCTGGTGTTCAAATTCTTTTTTAACATAACCTGGATTGTCCGGAGACATTTTTTCCTCAATAGATCTCATCATTTGATTATTTACCGGGCCGGGATGTACTGTGTTTACCCTTATTTTTTTCTCAGAGCTCTCTAGAGCCACTACTCTCATTATACCTATAACAGCGTGTTTTGATGTCACGTAAGGTCCAAGGCCGGGAAATCCTTTCAATCCGGCTACGGAAGAGGTTATAATAACACTTCCATTTTCTGACATATGGGGGATTACATATTTGCAGCCATACCATACACCTTTTAAATTTATATCAATAATATTCTCAAAAATATCATCTGGATAATCATAGAAGGGACTGGCTACGCCTTCTATACCAGCATTATTGAAAAAAACATCAATACCGCCAAGGCTTTTAAAGGCTGCCTGAGCATATTTTTGAACCTCTTCCTTTTTAGAAACATCGGCCACAAAAATATCTACATCTTCTGAATTAAACTCTGAAGCAATTTTTTGGAGTTCTTCTGCATTACGATCCACCATCATAACCCTGGCTCCTTCATTAAGGAAAAGTTTTGTCGTTGCTTTTCCTATTCCACCGGCAGCGCCTGTTATCACAGCCCGCTTGCCCTGTAATCTTCCTTTCATATGAAAAAATTTTGAGTAATCTAATAAAGGTAATTCACAGACCGATCTGCGAAAATGATCTTTATCAGTTTAACCCATTTAAAATCAATAATTTATTGTATTAATTTTAATTGTAATTCAATAAATGAATTAAGAAAATCACATTTTGGTTCAGCATTTTGAGAAGTAAAGCCACTTAGATTTATGACTATGCTGATTTTAATTCAGGCTTGGAGAAATTATTCCGTTAATAAGACACTTGGCCACTAATTCAGTAGTATTTGTACACCCGCTTTTTTGCAGGATATTCCTTCTGTGAGTTTTAATGGTATGATGAGAGAGATTAAGTTCCTGTGCAATTTGGTCAGCATTTAATCCTTTCGAAAATCTAATCACTATCTGTTTCTCTCTATCGGTTAGGAGCTCTGAAACATCAATATTACCAGCATCACAGGCTGCCGGATCAAATTTACCTTTGGAAATGTCTACGTTAAAGTAACTTTTTCCATCATTCATATGAATAAAAGAAACGGTGTTTGTACTGGTTACCTTAAGATGGGAAACATCTGTTTGAATGCAAAAAACATGTTCAGGGGTTCCATTTTCTAAAACACTTAACGGAAACGCTTGATACAACATTGTTCTTATCCGTCCGCCTGCATCCTTCATACGATAAGAAAACATATTTTTATAGGAAAGGACATTTTCTTTATCCAGGAAATTAGTATAGAAATCACTGATAACTTTACTTTTAAGGCTAACGATTTCTATTTCTTCTGGGGTTACTGTTCGCAATAGGTCCTCAATATCAATATCCCTTGCATCCTTTCTCACAAAACGCTCCACCGATTCTGAAACATATTCCAGTTCAAAATTATGGAGATTCACAATATATAAATAGGCATTGCCAAGGGCGAAAATAGAAGCGAATTTTTTAAAATCATCGGAGATTTCGAAAGGCCGATATTCATTGACCTGCCGGGAATACATTTCCTGCCAGTAATCTGAGATTTTTTTAAGGTCATTTTGCATCAAATGCAGTATTTGGGGAGTAAATATAGGAATTATAAAAATCCTGAAGAATTGGGGTAAGTCTTTTTAACTTCCTTGCAGAAAATTGAAATTAAATAAAAAGCCTCCAGGAAAATCCTGAAGGCTTATGAGCCAAATCTTATTATCAGTATTGGAAATTGGATTCACATTAACGTTTTTTACCCCAACATAACATTCCGGAAGCAAGACCCTACTCAAACTTCCAAATAAATCCTAACCAATAACTAAATCAATTATTTGGCGATGCTAAAATAGAAACATGAAGTCAATCATAAAATACCTCTAAAAAGGTATTTGCCAGATACTCTTTTACGGGATAAATTAATTAGGAGCATGATTTGAAATTTCAGACTTTTTAATTAGGCATTCATAGGAGTTTGTTATCATTATTTTACTGGGTTTGGGAGTAAGATAATTCTAAAGATCCCGCATGGTATGGAAAATGTCAATTATAAATGATCTGTAAATATTGCACCTCTATAATATAAAATTAATTTAATCTTTCATTTGGGAATTCTCTCTTGTAATACAGCATTTTTCTTTCAGGCTAAGTCATCAAAATTATACTTAAATAATAACTTTTTGTTATGTAACAATTGTTACACAATTAACTGATTATGTATTAGATACACTGGTGAAATCGCGCTTAAAATTATGTTAAATTTACACTGTTAAAGAATGATTAATTAAACCAGTTTAAATATTATTTATCATGAAACAGATTAAATTTTTTTTGATGCTATTTTTTGTATCAATTGGAACATTTGGTAATACAAATATAAAAGGTATTCAAATAGATTTTGACCCACCAGATGAGTTCACAACTCTAGCAGAATTTTTAGAAGGGAATGTAAATTTTATTAAAGGTGATTTTCCAATAATTAAAGCAGATGAGGTTAAAAAGAACCTAAAGAATGATTCATATCAGGTTATCGATATTAGATCTGAAAGTTGGTTTGAATATGGGCATATAAAAAATGCTATGAATGTGCCAGCTGATCAGTTGCTCGATTATTTTGAATCTAAAATGAATCCGTCAGAATTTGAAAAGATTATAATAGTTTGTTACTCAGGTCAATCAGCTGCATACTATTCTGGTTTATTAAGAATAGCCGGATATGATAATGTATACAGTATGAAATGGGGGATGGGCTCATGGAGAGAAGACTTCGCTGACTCCTGGATGAAAAACACTAAAACTTCACTGGAAGATAAATTAGAAACAACATCAAATGCTAAACCTACTTCAGATGATCACCCTCAACTAAATACAGGAAAATCAGAAGGCAATGAAATCATTAAAGACAGATTACAAGAATTATTCGCTGTCCCTTATAAAGAATTCATTATAAATTCTGAAGAAGTCTTTGAGAGCCCTGAAGACTATTTTATAGTTAATTACGGAAAAACTAATGATCACAACCTTGGTCATATCCCAGGCGCCATGCTTTATGATGAAGGTACTTCCTTATTATTAGGTACAGACCTATTAACTCTGCCAAAAGACAAAAAAGTGGCTTTATATACAACTACTGGGCAAGAAGCTGCCTACTTAATAGCATATCTGAATGTCCTGGGCTATGATGCTGGAAATATAGCATATGGAGAAAACGCATTTATGCACAGTCTTCTGGAAAAAAATGGAAGAGATGCTTTTAGCTCCAAAGAAATCAACATGTTTCCTGTAATTGAATAAAAAAAATATTTACACTTTATAAAACGATGTCATGAAAAAATTATCAATTTTCTTCCTCGGATTACTATTTATCCCCACTCTTTTACTTACTTCTTGTGATCGAGGTGATGACCCAATAGAAGGTGAAGTATTATCAGCACCTGCTTTTGAACTTATGACAGATTACATGGTTCAAAACAATTTGGACATTAATAATATTCTAACCAATACAGATGGTCAAAAGTTTGTAGTAGCTGCTCCGGCTGAAGCCGATCTTGACGGATTCCTAGCTACTTATTATATCATGGACATAAGGAGTAGTGCCGATTTCTTGACTGCACATATAGAGGGCGCAAACAATGTTGCATTCTCTAATATTTTAACTACAGCCGCTTCAACATCAAAACCCATTTTAGTAGTTTGTTATACAGGCCAAACAGCTTGTTATGCTACAGCTTTGTTACGTCTTTATGGATATCCTGGGACAAGAGCTCTTAAGTGGGGAATGTCTGGATGGAATTCTTCAACTGCCGGATCATGGAATAATAACACAAGTGATATTGCAGAGAACAGTCCTAATTGGTCATATGCTGCTGCTCCGGCAAACATAACTTATAATGATCCTGTACTTTCAACAACTCTCACCGACGGTGCGGCTATCCTTAAAGAACGTGTGGAAGCTGTTGTTGCAGAAGGTTTTAAAGGCGTTAGCGGAGGAGAAGTTTTAAGCAATCCTAATGGTTATTTTATCAATAATTATTTCAGTGAAGCCGATTATAGTGGATTTGGACATATAAGTTCAGCTTATAGAATTCAACCTTTTGTTTTAGCAGACGACAGTTATAAAGCACTTGATCCAAATGCTAATACACTTGTAACTTACTGTTATACCGGTCAGACTTCTGCTGTTTTAACTGCCACTCTTAATGTTTTAGGATACAATGCAGCAAGCTTAAAATTTGGAATGAATGGATTATATAATTCAAATCCTTCATTTACATCAAACCAATGGCAAGGCGATTCAAAACCAAAAGACCTACCAGTTTTTAGTAATTAGGAAATACCTCAAATAAAATGAAAAGCAAAATATATATATTGCTAGCCTTAACATTGGTATTTAGTTCAAATATCATGTTCTCTCAAGGATGCGAAGCAGAATTACCGGGATCATCAAATGATTCATTAAGCGGACCATCTATTAATATATTCGGATATATTCAACCGCAATATGATTACTTTTTTACCGATGGAGATCAGGAGAATACTTTCAGATTCAAAAGAGCTCGTATTGGTGTAAGAGGTAAGGTGGTGGGTGATTTTTCCTATTATTTTATGTTAGAAACCAGTCCATTTATTGGAAGCACAGGAGATGCCTATTTAATGGATGCATTTGTTACTTATGAAGCCGATAATTGGGCAAGAATTTCCCTGGGTTCCTTTAAACAACCTTTTAGTTTAGATGTTCAAACGCCTTGTAATGCTCTAAAGACGATTGAAAGGTCAGTTGTTGCAGACCAATTAGTGGCACCACAACGTGATTTTGGTGTAGCTATTTTTGGCGGGAATAAGTTTAATAGATTGAATTATTCTGTTGCACTTATGAATGGACGTGGTTTAGGTGTTAAAGATGACAACGTAAAAAAGGATGTCATGGGACGGGCTTCTTACAAGATTTTAAAAAATCTTACAGTAGGGGCCAGTTTTAGATATGGTTATCCAATTCCCAACAATAATGAAGATGATAGAACTTCTTATGGTGGAGACTTTGTATTTGAGTTAGGTAAACTCGTAATTCAAGGTGAATACATTTATGATGAAGGAGCTTATTTTGCTGGTGCAGGAGGTGGTTGTGGTTCAACGCCTGTGGCATTAGGAGAAGAAAGAGATGGTGCATATGTCCTGGCAAGTTACGATGTGACTGAAAAATTTCAACCCGTATTTAAGTATGAATATTTTGATCCAGACACAACCATTAAAGATAATGCAGGATATTCTGAAAGAATGACTCTTGGGTTCAACTATTATGTTAATAATAGAGTGCGTTTTCAAGTTAACTACTTAGCTAATATTGAGACCGTGGTAAATGTGGATAATGATGCCTTATTAACACAGGTTCAGATTAAATTTTAATACCCGTTTTTTTAAATCAATTAACCTCTCTGTATTATGTATGCAGAGGGGGTTTTTTATTAAATTTGTAAAGGACCAATAAATAATGAATGTTTAATCGTGAAATTATTTTAAAAAAGAGATTTCATCAACAATACTCTGAATTATTTGAGGAGGAATTAATTCAAAAAATTCTTGAAGTTGGATTTATTAGAAAAATTAATGATGGAGATCTTTTAATTGATATTGGTGATGAATTAACCCATATACCATTAATCATACACGGTGTAGTAAAAATTATTAGACAGGATAAAGATGGATTTGAGTTGTCTTTGTATTATTTAAAACCTGGTGATACTTGCGCTATATCTTTTGCAAACTGTATCAATAAAAAGAAAAGTATTTTTAGAGGGATTGCTGAATCTGAGGTTGAAGCCATTTTTATTCCTGTTCAATTGGTTGATGAATGGTTAATCAAGTATAAATCCTGGCGTAATTTTATTATTGATAGTTACCATTTCAGACTTCTTGAAATGGTTGAGTCCATAGATTCATTAGCCTTTCTTACCTTGAGAAATCGCATATGGAAATATTTAACAGATAAAGTGAAAATTTCAAGAGATATTGATTTGGGTCTTACTCATCAAGATATAGCTTCAGATATCAATTCTTCCCGGGTTGTAGTTACCAGAATTCTACAAAAACTCCATGATGAAGGGAAGATATATTCTACCAGAAATAAAGTAAAAGTTTTAGAACTATATCGATAATTTTATTTTAAGTATTATTTACTCAACATTATCATATATAAGTTAAATAATTACTATTACTGAAGCCGCCTCATAAACGCTGTAATAAAATCAGTAGCGAAATAAGGACTTAGTCGGTGCAATAGAAGTTTTATATATAAATACCAACGACCTTCCTTACCCAGAAAATTCTTTCTCTTCTTACTTCACAAGGCTGAATCATCTAACTATCCTATTCAACCAAAACTTTTCAGCTGAAAGTTGCTTTCCTGCACAATTCTTAAACCCTAACTTAAAATAAACAGAGGTGAATCCAGGGAAAAATATTTCCATCTATCACTTTGTTCTCTCCGTCGACCCTGGGACCACTTCTGTCGATTAAGAGATTTTCATAGAGAGTTAAAGATTAATTTTAATAATATTTTACGAGTTAACAATTTGAACATCAATTAGTAAGTCGAACATTATACTTAACAAAGCTCACCCCTTACATTGCCGTTTCGTTTGTAGTATCGGCAAAAAACAGCAATACCAGACCAATACAAATTGGTTATCCTCATTCCTCACGATTAACTAGAAAATTTATTTAAAATGAAAACAAATATACCACTCATTTTGATTCTGACAGTTTCTTTAATGTTTATAAACTGTTCAGGCGATGACGAAATCACCGGTCCTGGATCAGTGTATACAAATCCACAGGATAACTATATGCCTACGGAACCACAGGCCGATAATAGTGCTCTTGAAATGCCAGGATTTCCTAAGATCATTAAAAAATACCAGGATGGTAATCTCTATTACTGGGCACAATATTTTTATAGTCCTGATGGGAATTTACTTAAAGTTAATTATAGTCATCCGAATTCTGGCTCTGAAAGATTTACCGACACCTACCGATATAATACCGATGGGAAACTAATAGGTTTGGATGGCCATGATGTTTATAGCTTCTACTGGGATAAGGAACAAATTGTTAAGGCAGATAAATATAACTCGGTGTGGTACGGAAGGATTAAAATTTTTTATAACTACAATTTAGAAGGGCAATTAATTCAAAAAATTGAAAATTACATCGACTTTTCGTTTAGTGATAAGACCACCTATTCCTATTTAGAAGATGGTAATTTAAATACGATCGAATACTATTCGCAGGATGAGGACAGTGGGGTATTTCAATTGTATTCCGTAACCAATTTTGACGGTTATAGTAATCATAGTAATATGTTTTTGGAATTAGAAATAATTCCAGGGCAAATTGTACAACACTATTTTCCTGCTTCGATGAATGTTATACATATTAATGAATCAGGTAACGAGACCTACGAAATCTACGATTATAAATATGATTCAGATGGAAGAGTTATTGAAAAAATATCCGGTAGCAATATAGTTGTTTACCAATATTATTAGAATCTGTAGGCCTCATATTTATTAAATTTTCAGCTTTTTACCGGCAGATAATTATTACTAACAATTAAAAATTATCAAATGAAACTAAAATGGGTGGCAACCCGGTATGCAAGAAAATCTAAAGTTGTATCAGAAAGAACAAAATATATTGGAACTATACTTTTAATTAGTATGTTATTTTTAATCAATTCCTGTGATAAAAGTGATGACTTGTTTTTAAATGACAATGAATCACTCATTGAAACCGATTCCACCCAATATTATATATACCGATATTGAACCAGATTTCAGCAGTGAAAATATAGATCATTTGTTTGAACTGGATTTAAACAATGATGATATTGTGGATTTTACTTTGAGTATTAGTCCGGATATTTATGAATGGTTGGGAATAAGTGCAATTTCTAATGGTGGAATTATATCAGTTACCCCATGGTATACAAACATCGTCCCTTTAGAAAGGGGCAAGGAAATTTTCAATCTAAGAGGGAATACCAGTGGTGAAATTTACAAAAGTGGAGGTATTATAACTTCCGGAGATTGTAATGGTAATAATGAGGAATCAAATGGTTGTTATTATGACTGGTCTGGTAAAAACGATAGGTTTCTTGGCCTGCGCATTAATTTAAATGGACAAACCCATTACGGATGGGCTCGATTAAGTGTAAAGAGCCCAACAGAATGGCTTGTTAGCGATTATGCTTATAATGCCACACCTGATTCACCTATTATTGCAGGTCAAATAGAATAGGTTTTAAGCATATCATGTAATAGAGGTAACATTTCGAATGTCTTTTAATGAACAAATAGTTTTTCAAAGACGAAAGTCAAATCAATTAAATGCCTTAGGAAGTTGCGTAAATATGTATAATAAAATGATTCACCGAATCATTCACGGAAACTGGTGAAATCAAATGATATCAAGTGATATTGTAAAAATAAAAAAAACACTAAAAATCAGGTGATTAACAGTGTTTTTTATTCCTTTTTGATAAGGTTGGTCGGGATGACAGGACGCCTACATGGCTCTGAAACCCTCAGTAATTATAGGCTTTTACGCAATCGCCAGATTTTAAACTCACGATTAACTCACAATATCAATAGAACGTATTGAAGTAATTTGATACCTCTGTACCTTCCAAAAATAGTAAAAACCATTTACTTCTTTCAGAGCTGTATGCATTACCTTTTGATGCAATTTTTTATTTCAGGATTTGAAATTAGATAGGTCCTATAAAAAGCAGAGCGGCTTTATGCAGGCCGCTAATTTCAAATCCCGTTTCTTCCGCATCAAAAGGTAAGGCTTTGAAAGAGGAATAGAATATTGAATGAATGATCAGTCTTTTATACTCCACAGTTAGTTACGGAAAATTAAACAAGCGGACTCAAGGCAAAAAAGTCTTTCCTTCTAAATTTATAGCACAATCACAATGCTTTTTTGGTTTGTGTTCAAGATAGATTTAGCCGACCTCTTTTTCAGGAATGGTGCTTTTGCGCAATGAAGAAAAAAGTGGTGAGCGTGTTATAATGTGTTTTTTTTTCAAAATCATGAAAATATTTAAGTTTCAGATTTTTATAGGATTTTACTTTTAGAATGTCATTTTTTCATAAAAAATTCCCCGGTTTTACTGGGCTAAGAGCATTTTTTCATAAAAAAGTTTTCTCAGAATTTTTGAAACCATAGAAATCAATATGAAATGACTTCAAAACTAGCGAAAAACTACGGGGGATTAACCATAACATCGCGCAGTGTGTTATCCTCTTGCTATTCCCCTTCTTTTTAATAAAAAATCTTATGAAAAGATTATTTATTATCAATTACTGTCCAACTTTATGCGGCTGAAGGGAACCGTAAAAATAGGATGAAGTGGCTCCACCATCTATTAGAAAATCTGATCCTGTGATGAATGCGCCAGCATCTGATAAAAGCAATTCAGCCACATTAGCCACTTCATCGGCTATACCGGCTCTTCCCACCGGACTTTTAGCGAACATATTTTTGTAAAAATCGCCTCTTGGTCCGTTGATTTCATCAAGCGCAAGAGGAGTGATAATTATTCCCGGAGAAATGGAGTTAACCCGTGCTAGTCTTTCTCCCCATTTTACAGCTTCGCTCATTACACGCTTTACGTTACATCGTTTAGCCATTTGATAGGCATGAAGTGTATCATTGATATTCTCCGGCCAGAGCACTTCCAGATCAAGTAATTCTTCGGTAGGAGTGGTAGCGAGTTGCCTGTCAATTTCCTCACCCAGCGCCGGCATTCGGTGACCGGATTGGCTTGAGATAGTTACTCCGGCTCCTCCCTCTTTTATTACTTTACCAAACTCCTCCAGCAAAACAGCCGTTCCATAAAGGTCAACCTTCAGGATTTGCTCAATAGTTGCCTGACTGGGGGAAACCCCGGCCGCATTGATGAAAATCGAAATTTCTCCCTCTTTTTTAGCTTTATCGATCAATTCCAGAACAGACTTTCTGGATGAAATATCTGTTTTAATAGGAGTTACATCGAATCCGGCTTCTTCCATCGTTTTTGCGATAGCTTTTGCGTTCTCCCATTTCCAGTCGGCAATAATGATCTTTTTCCCTTGTCCAATTCGTCTGGCAATTGCCATTCCTATCTGTCCTGCTCCGGTCAATACTACAACATCCTTATTATTCATACTTCTTTCTATTTCTATTTTTGATAAAATGAATTTTCTGAAGCCATTTTTCGACCTCATTTTCTACTTCTACTGCTCGTTGGTTTTTTATAGCCAGAAAAACTCCCTTTTTCTCATATCCTCCTTCTACTGAGAATCCCTCCAGAATTTCTGAATCCGAACAAAATTCTTTTACCTGTTCAAATCCTCTTCCCACGCCAAACCCGGCATTTGTATTAAAAGGAATAACTGTTTTCCCACTAAAATCATTTTCAGTCAAAAAAGTTTTCATGGGCGGAGGCATCTGCATATCCCAGGTAGGAAATCCAATAAAAATGGTATCATAATTCTTGAGGTTATCGATCCTGGTTTTCAATTCCGGCAGAAAGCCCTCATCATTTTCACGGGCTACCTGATTAACGATTTCCTGATAGTTTTCAGGATAAGGATCTTTCTTTTCAAGTGCCACCAGATCACAACCTAGCTTTTCATGGATCATTTCGGCAACTGCTTTGGTATTGTTCGTTCTGGATAAATAGACGATCAAAATATTTTTTTCGGAAGCTGAATTTTGTGCATTGGAACAGGAGCAGAACATTATTATGAATAAAAATGTAATCAACGCTGTAGGGAGCAGATGATTATATTGCCTATTCTTAACTCCTGTTCTTATGCTTTCCATTTTTATTTACCTACTCTTTTCTGAAGATGTTTTGGATAACGATCTCCCTTAACTTCGGTTTTTGCAAATGCATCATCGATCTTTTTTACATCGTCAGCATTTAGTTCAATTGATGCTGCCCCAATATTTTCGGTGAGTCGATGAGATTTGGTTGTTCCGGGAATGGGTACGATCCACGGTTTTTGATACAGTAACCAGCCTAAAGCGATCTGTGCAGGGGTGGCATCTTTATCATCGGCTATCTTCCCGAGTAGATCTACCAGTTGCTGATTGGCTTTCCTGTTTTCTTCAGAAAAACGGGGAACGATATTTCTAAAATCGTTCTTGTCGAATTCGGTTTCAGAATTTATTTTTCCGGTTAAAAATCCTTTCCCTAGTGGGCTGAAAGGAACAAGACCGATTCCCAGTTCTTCTAAGGTAGGAATAATTTCTTTTTCGGGTTCCCTCCACCAGATGGAGTATTCGCTTTGCAGGGCAGTTACCGGTTGCACCGCGTGTGCCTTACGAATTGATTGCACACCGGCCTCGGAAAGTCCAAAGTGTTTCACTTTTCCTTCCTTAATAAGATCTTTCACCGTTCCGGCAACATCTTCCATTGGCACATTAGTATCTACCCGGTGCTGGTAGAAAAGATCGATCACATCGGTCTTTAACCTCTTTAAAGATTCCTCTGCAACCTGACGAATGCGCTCCGGACGACTATCCTGACCTTTGCCGGGTTCTCCTTCCTTAAAGCCGAATTTGGTGGCTATCACCACATCTTTTCTTATTGGCGCTAAAGCTTCCCCTAACAACTTTTCGTTTTCAAAAGGCCCATACGCCTCTGCGGTATCAAAAAAAGTGACGCCCTGATCGTAGGCTTCCCTTATGAGTTTAATAGCCTTTTCCTTATCTGTGGCTGGGCCGTATCCATAACTTAAACCCATACAGCCCATGCCTATGGCTGAAACTTCTAATCCGCTTTTACCTAACATTCTCTTTTTCATAATCTTGTTTTTAAATAGTTAATTGTTCAGTTATTTCATCAGGAAGGAAATGGATGACCAGCGTTACTTTTTTGGCCGGCACAAATCATTCTTCCAAATTACTGGCAAAAATTTCAAGTAATTTCCATGGTTTATCCTAGTCGGGTCTTGTAAATACTTCAATATAAGGCAGGTGAATTTTTCTTTTTTCTATGGATACCGTGACTACAAAAATCCCTTTACCTATTACCGTAGCCGTATTATTTGCAATGGTTGCCCTGTTTTCTTCCGTGACAATGCTGTTGTGGACAAAATTTCCGCTGCTTAAAAGCGAAACATATTCGTCTTTGGTCTGACTATTTCCATTACTGCCAACAAGCGTAAATCGATCGTGGAAAACATTTTCGAGAGCGTCTATGTTTTCATTCACTTCCCATTTGAATATCTGGTCAGACAAATTTAAAATTTCTGTTTCTTCCTTTGACTGTGCAGCTATTGATGGTATGGTAAGAAGTTGAATACCTATTAATATTATGTATAATCTTTTCATGGATTTATATTAATTATATGATTGATTTTTTATCATAGCTTCAGTGTCACGTTCAATACTCGGCTTAGATTTCATTCTTGGGATAAATTCAGCAAGTCCTTATTCAATCGCTCACCTTTTATTTCAATTTTGCTTAACCTTTCCTCAATTTCCTGAATGTCTTCTGAATTTAATTCAACATCTATTGCTTTCAGATTGTCCGATATGTATTCTTCTTTATCCATACCAGGAATAGGTACGATGAAAGGTTTTTGAGCTAAAAGCCAGGCCAAAGCTATTCTTGCCGTTGATGCCCTTTTACGTTGTGCGATCTCAGAAAGCATTGTAACCAAAGGCATATTTTCTCTAATATTTTCTTTAGTAAATCGCGGGAATACAGATCGAAGATCATTTTCAGAGTCAAAAGAAGTTTCTTCATTTATACTTCCTGTTAAAAATCCAGTACCTAATGGGCCCCATGGGACGAAGCCAATATTCAATTTTTCACATAATGGAATGACTTCTTTTTCGGGTTCCCTTGTCCATATTGAATATTGATTTTGTACGGCGGTTACGGGATAGACTGAATTTGCGCGCTTAATAGTTTCGGCATTAGCCTCAGAAAGGCCGAAATGTCTTACTTTCCCCTCACTTATAAGGTCTTGAACTGTTCCGGCTACATCTTCAATGGGAACATTAGGATCCACACGATGTTGGTAAAATAGATCAATATAGTCTGTTTGCAGGCGTTTAAGGGATTCTTCAGCCACCTTTCTTATATGATCCGGATGACTATTCAGGGCCCCATCTTCAGAGATCATTCCAAATTTTGTAGCTATTTTCACATCTTTTCGAAAGGGTTTAAGCGCTTTACCCACTAATTCCTCGTTTGTGAATGGGCCATAGGCCTCGGCTGTATCAAAAAATGTTATACCTTTTTCAAAACCTGTGCGGATAACCATTATCCCGTCTTCAATATCTGCTGCTTTACCAGTTCCAAAACTAAGATTCATACATCCCATTCCAATTGCTGAAACCTCCAATTCCTGTCCTAATTTTCTCTTTTTCATAATTCTTTAATTTTATTTCTAATACAAATATCGGCAAGGATAAAGGTTAATGTTTTATATGAATTACTGGTATGCATACCACTTTTACTGAATTGAATCAAAATATGCTTGCAACCGAATTTAAGATGATCCATTTTTCATTACGCTTCTCCAATTTCATCTTTTGTTGTAGACGCCAATTGTTTCGGGTGCCCCAAATACGGGCATCCAGTATGTTTTGTCCTGTAAATTGCGCCCGGTCCCCATATACTTTGACAATATTTTTGACTTCTTCAGCGGAATAGTATTTCATTCTTTCAGATTCAATCTCACCAAGCCATTCTTCTCTTGACTGGACATAACCAGTTATATGGGTTAGCGTAAAATTCTTATCGAGGATATCTTTCATAGCTTCAGTGTAACGTTCAATCATCATCCTTGTCAATTCACGGGTAACTTCAAGCACCTTAGCTTCTTCCTGAGAATTCTTCTGCTTCATATTAGTATTAGTTATAATTTTCTTTCATTTATCTACTTCTAGAGATTTAACCAATAAGTGACTTTTAGGTTGATAGATCTATACCTGGGTTCAAACTTGCCGGTAAAATAGTTATCATTATATACCAGAAACAAATCTGATAGCGGCGCAAACCTCCATTGTAACCTTGAATTTATTCCAATATTCTCCCTTTGGTTACTATACTGGATAAGTGTTGACCAGAACAGATTTTTAGAAAACGTTACATCTGCTTTTGGAGAAATCAGCCAAATATCAGCATCGGCATATGGATCGGGAAGTCGAATTCCATCATAGTTTAATGCAAGGCTGATCTGGGCCCAGGGCTGGAATCGAAAACCTGCTTCTATGGCGGCACTATAGCTTTGGCCATTAAAAAATTCCCCTGCTCCAACTTCAGCACTATAGGTGAATAATCCGGTTAAACCGGATTGGTAATTAACATTAGCCTGAGTAAACCTATAACCAGTATTTCCAGGAAGTGCTTCTTCACCCGGTGTCCTGGTTGGATCGAACGGATTGGTTAAAAAGATATAATTATTTTCTACTTGCGCTTGTAAGGTAGACTGATCTTTGAATGCGGCTTCCCAGGACAACCTGAATAATTGATCGGTATTCTTATAATTTAAAGTCGGTCTCCAGAATAATAAGGATAGCCCGCTAATTGTATGCCGGGTAATCGCACTGTTTTCCGGATAGAAGTTACGGCCGGCAGATAATCCATTTTTGATGATATCCTTTCGGGGAACAAAACCCAGATCTGCACGGTATTCTTCATTTACATAAACCAGATCTGCAGCAAAACGCCAATCTCTGGTATTTCTAATAAGAAACGTTTGTGTGGAAAAATTTCCCTTATTATCCCTCGGCTGGAAAGATTTATGCACGTAAAAATTTCCGGTCCAAACATTATCGGGAGAAGCAAGGTCGTAATCTATTCCCACTACCCTGTTATATCTTTCGTTCGGATCCAGAAAATCATAATCATCAAAGGTTTGCCTGTTCACCATAAAAAAACCAAGGTTCGATCTTGAAAACATTTTTTTCTGAAATGTTAGCATTGAATTATTGTAAGAGGCAATCTCGTTGGGACGATTGGCTGCGGTTTGGAGATTTAAAAAACCCAGTCTCCAATCCTGGTTTAGTTTTCCGCTTAAACGTACCCCTCCCAGAATTTGATTTTCAATCCGGTTTCCAAGGGTATCTCTCGCGATACCAATTCTTCGGGAGAAAAAGGGTCTATCATCCAGTCCACTGCCATAATTTGAAAATAAATCGGCATTATCAATAAAAAACTGTCTCTTTTCAGGCAGGAAAACTTCAAACCTGGTAAGATTTGTAAAAATATCATCTACTTCAACATTAGAAAAATCAGGATTCACGGTGATATCCAGGTTCATACCATTGCTTACCGCAATTTTAGCGTCCCCTCCAACTTTAAAAGTGGTATTAGAATTATCCAGTACAAAATCCTTTTCAGCTAAAGCATTTACATAAGGAATAAGGGTTAGAGGAGTACGGGAACGCCCCAGCGGTTCTTCAAAAACCAGTTCATTCATATAGGCCAGACTGGAAAGTAACTGATTCTGCGGAACAGGAATTGACGTGCTTTGTTCATTAGTCTGAAGATCCCAGCGATAGGCTCTAAAACGCCAGCTTTCACTGCCCTCGACGAATTTTAAAGAAGTAAACGGAATTGTAGCTTCTACTACATAATAATCTTTGTACATCTTACTCTCAACCTGCCATTTATTGTCCCATGTAGTATTGAAATCGGCACCACCACCCGAAACTAAACCTTCCCGCTGAATTCCATAAGGTGTTACTCCAAACATGAAAGCATTTGCACCATCATTAAAAGTGTCAAAAAGAAAGGAAATATTGTCGTTACTCGTTCCTCCAAAATCCCTTCTTAAAGAGGAAACCACAAAGTTATTTCCCTCAGTTTTTGCTATGACTCCCAGGTACAAATGATTGGCATCATACAAAATCTTTACAATGGTCTGGTTATTGGCTTTTTGAGAATCTGTGGGAAAGTATTGTTGAAAATTACTCAAAGAATCGGCAGTAGCCCAAACCTGTTCATCTAAAATTCCATCCAGTTGAATGGGTTCTTTAATAAAATGAGCAGTTATTTGGTCTGTTTGTTTCTGAGAATAAGAAAACAAAATGCTCAAAATAAAAAATCCAAAAATAATTTCTCTAATAACCTTTTTCATGTTCAAAATTTGTATTTACAAATCTATCTACATGATTTACATCACCTTATACCCATATTACAGAATTACCTACCTTTTTTACAGATTTTAGAAACTGGCTTAAGTATCTAAGAATCTGAATGGTATATTTGTCCTTACCAAAGAAGTTATACTCATGGAAAAAATAATAAAATTAGAAAGCATTACTCAATACAATAAACTTAAAGAGGTGGAAACCAAACATCCGTTGATAAGTGTTTTTGATAATAATAATCGAAAGGCTTTACCAAATGGAAAACTCCTCTTCGGGTTCTATGCTATTTTTCTGAAAGGAGCAAAATGCGGTGAATTACAATATGGCAGAAATTCTTATGATTATGATGATGGCACCTTAGTTTGTATAGGCCCAGGACAGGTTATAGGAATTGAACATGACGAAGATTTTAAGCCAAGCGGGTGGGGATTATTATTTCATCCTGATTTAATAAAAGGAACCCCTTTGGGCGGCAAAATAGATTCTTATTCTTTCTTTTCCTATGAATTATATGAAGCGCTTCATTTATCTAAAAAGGAACAGCAAATTATTAAAGAGCTTTTTCATAAAATCGAATTGGAACTTGAACAATCTATAGATAAGCATAGCAAAACAATCATTACCAATAATATTGAGTTACTACTGAATTATTGCGAACGTTTTTATGACCGGCAGTTTATAACACGGGAAAATATAAACCAGGGTGTCTTAGTTAAATTTGAAAAATTATTGAACAATTATTTTCATTCCGAAAATCCACAAAAATATGGGCTCCCTTCCGTTGGTTATTTTGCTGATCATTTGAATCTTTCGCCAAATTATTTTGGTGACCTGGTTAAAAAAGAAACCGGTAAATCGGCAATGGACCATATTCATTTAAAACTGATTGATGTGGCCAAGGAAAAAGTCTTTGATACGGAAAAATCAATTAGCCAGATAGCTTATGAACTCGGATTTAAATATCCGCAACACTTCAGCCGGATGTTTAAAAAAGAAACAGGATATACTCCAAATGAGTATAGAACAAACTGAAATTAAATAGTTTTCTTTTAAATAGGATGCAATTTATAAAGGGAAAAGAAAGTTGTCCGATCGATTGTTTTGAAATAAACGAATCCGATATGGTACCTAATGAACCGGTAATCTTGGAACATTTTGGACAAGACTTACAGGAGTAAGTAAGCATTCTGCTACAACAATTTCAATTTTTTAGCTTCATCCTTAAAATATCCATATCACTTGAAATTTTTGAGTCAATTACCCTGGCATAGATCTGTGTCGTAGTTATTTTTGTATGCCCCAATAATTTAGATACCGTTTCAATAGGTACTCCATTGGCTAAAGTAACAGTAGTTGCAAAAGTATGCCGGGCTGTATGGAAGCTTAGTTTCTTTTTCACCTTAGCTTTTTTAGCGATTTCTTTTAGGTAATGATTGGTTTTTTGATTGGAATACACCGGCAGTAGTGTAGAATTCCTTTCTGTTTTAGGATGATCTTTGTATCGATTTATTATTTCTTCTGCAGTTTGGAGAAGCAGGATCCTTACTGGCGTAATGGTTTTACTCCTACGAGTATATATCCATTTCTGGCCATCCACACCAATTTGAAGATGATTTTTCTCTAAGGCTTTTACATCAGCATAGGCCAGACCTGTATAGCAGGCAAAAACAAAAATATCCCTATTTAGTTTCAAAGTTGGATTTTCCAGTTCCTGAGTTTTAATCTTTTCCAGCTCTGCTTTGGCGAGGTAAACCATATCTACCGAATCGAAGCGGAGCTTAAATCTTTTTGTTGGATTCTATTCAATCCAATCCATGTGTTCTGCAAGACGCATCAGTTTTTTAAAACGCTCCATGTGTTTCATCAATCCATTATTATTTAGTCCCTTCAGGTTACCTAAATAGCTTTCAAAACCCAAGGTGAACTGATAATCGATATGTTTAAGATAAACATCAGAAGTTCGGTAATGTGTTTTTACATAATCTTTGAGATAGGTCTCAGTTGTATTATAATTCTTCATGGTCCCATATTTTAGAACCTTACTCATCTTTGTAGTATGGTAGCTCAATAAATCATTCAGGGAATGATGTTTCTGATCTGTTCCTAAAAACCGAGTTTTAACTAAATGAGCTGTTACCACCTTTCCTTCCTTTAGAAGGTTATCATAGGTCTGATGAAGTAATGATCTGGTCTCACTGATCTTTTTATTAATTTGAAAGCTGTCCGAACCATTACCAAGCATTCTTCCGGAGGTCTGATCCCATTTCCTAATTGGAACCGTTCTTTTTAGGCTTATTTCCAGGAATTTACCATTTACAGTAGTTCGGGCTTAAAGAATGGCTAATTCAGGTTGGTTTTTCTTTTTGCGTATGAAAAAAGAAATAGCGAAAGTTTGATTTGTACGCATGTTGATTTGCTTTGAATGAAACAAAATTTATCGGGTACGAAAATCAAATCAACACCACGTTCTTAAGTAGAAGAACCTTCTAAAAATACAAAAAATAAGCTCACGATTAACTCATGAACTCACGAGAAACTCACGATTTATTTAACATTGATTGTGTTAAATTATGAGCATTAAAAAAGGGTAACTACATGATTTTCATATAATCACCCTATTATTTATTTATTAATGAAATGTTAAAAAGTCGGGGTGGCAGAACGCTTTACAGGTTCTGAAACCTCCAGTAATTATAAGGTTTCACGTAATCGCCAGATTTTAAACTCACGATTAACTCACAATATCAATAGAACGCATTGAAGTAATTTGATACTTCTGTACCTTCCAAAAGTAATGAAATCCATTTACTTTTTTTATCCTGAGCATCACCCTTTTTTAAAAAAGAAACTTCCAAGTATGTTTATTGAACATGAGAAAACTTTAATTTCCACTTACTTCTTTTAGAGCCTTCACATTCCCTTTTTTGGCCAAACATAACTGTAGAATCGGAATCGTAAAAAGGGGTTATAAATAGGTGCAACCGGCTTTATGCACCCCGGCGATTCCGATTCATTCCTTTGGCCTAAAAAAGGGAATGTGATCTAAACCGCTATGAAATTTTCATTTTTGCGTGAAAAAAAAGCCTGTTTATGCAGACTTCCAGAGTTTTTGCGTGAAAAAGTTAAAGGCACTTTAATTTATTAGTAGAAATTAATTGCAAACGGCTGTAATTGAATACTAAAAAAGGGGGGAATAGACCATAACCTCGCGCAGCGGGTTATCCTCTTGCTTTCCCCCTTAGTTTATTCAGAAAAGTATGAATCTTTTTTATCCTTACTTTTAGTAAGGGGGAAACAAGGATAAGATTTCTTAAACTTACTTAATTTGCAATATTCACCTAAACCAATCAAAATGCTAAAGTTTAAGAACACCTCAATATTGTACCTTTTCCTTCTCATTTTAGGAAGTTGTAGCAAAAATGAAAAGGATTTGAATCCTCCATCGGTCCCGGACCCTCAGATAGAAAAAGCATGGAAGGTCCAAACCTTTCAAGATTTAAAAAAAGAATTCGCTTTTAATAAAGCTATGAAGGAAATAAATGCTGCCAAAATTTCCATGTCTAGAGCAAGCTCTGGAAATGGAGCGAATTTAAATTTCACTATTGATAGTAGCCGGATTTATAAAATCGAAAAAAAGGGTTATACCTCCTATTCTACCTATATCTTCAGAGATACACCTTCCAAGAATTTTTATGAAAATCTACTTATTGAAATTGATAGTACCAAAGAGATCACAGCTGCCCTATTAAAGTTCAATGTTAATACAACGGCTACTCATGAAAGAGAAATTTCCTCTATAGAAAGGACCCCAATATTAAATGCAGCCTCCCTTTTCAATAGAATTCCTATTTATGAAGATGATCCCTGCACTACGGTAGCAATTTTTAGTGTAAAAACCTGTGGCTGTGCTGGACATCACTGGCCAGGAGATCCAAGGTGCACTTGTGACAACGATCCGCCTGAGGTAATGGAAACAATATATACCACTTGTGACCAAGGGGGAAGTGGAGCTACTACAGATGACGTTGGAACCCAGCTTTATGTCGCCTCTGATGATCAAAATGCAGGTTATTATCAAACCTATAGCTATGCAGTAACAGATCCCTATAACGCGGTGATGTTAAGAAGAAAATCCCTTAAATTAAGTTCTCCAGATGGAATTGGATTATCCAATTATACGTGGTTAGGAGACCAAAGCGAAGAATTTCAGGGCTCGATTTATGACTATTTAGAAGGTACGGTAAATTTTGATGGTTTGTTCTCGGATGCCGATTATTATCCTCAGTCTAGTATTTCCCGCATCACGCCGGTTATTCAGTTAAAAAAAGATGGCAACCTCATTACTCCATTTCCAACTTTTCAATATCCTCCTGATTCCAATTATTCTATTCAATACCCTAAGCTGACAGAGTATTTAAAAAATAAAATGCCTTTAATAGCCGATATGCCTGAAATTACTGGACCTTTATTGGAAATTACCAATCTTTCTCTGGAGGATATTAAAAATGATTTAAAATGGGGTCAAGGACCAACAATAGAAATAATTAATCTTGATGATTATTTCCCTACTATAACAGACTATAAAACAGCTGGATTATATGATCATAATAATTATCCAAATACTGTTTTTTTAGACGAAGATTATGTAAATTATCTTGAGAATGATGTTCATGATCAAAGTATGGAAGATGGATTATTGTTTTATTTAGGGGTAGTTTTACTCCATGAATATACTCATTATGGTGTTGCTTCAAATGGGGTACCTTTTCCTGGCGAAGAAGGAACGGAATTTGAGGTTAGGGCTTATGGCGAGGATTTAGAACCAGGTTCAGCACTTGACTTAATTTTGACGAAATATTATGGTTATTAATAAATTTTTAATTATTTGTTTTCTCCTCTGTATTGGCAACAAGTCTATTTCTGAGCAAGTTTTTCAAGATAATTGTATTACAGAAAAACAAGCTGAAAGAATAATTGAATCTATTCTTGAGAATAAAACGGTGAATAAATATCTTCATACGGATATGCCGTCACGAATTCCTTTAAAAATCTTGTGCAATGAGTATATTAAGAAAGATTATCAAATATTTTTAAATAGGAAAAGAGTTATAATCACTAATGATCAAACTATCAAAGATTTGTTAATCATTAGATTTGAAAAAATTAAGTGCAGAGATAATAAAATTAAGCTTTTTTTTACATTTCGATCGGACATTGAAGGTGTAGGAATATATGGAGAAATAAAATATATCGATAACAAATGGTATATTGAAATTTTAAAGGAAATATTAATTTAAAAGGATAATTTTTTCTAATAATATTTTAATTCATTTCATATACTTTGCATAATTGTAGTTTTATAAAAAAGGAAAATATTGAGAAGAGTGAGCGATGAAGATTCAATTTCTACTCTATTTCGGTGACAATTTCTTAAGTTATCCATATCCCGGAAAATCTTAATATCGATTACTCGTGCTTAAATATGGGGTCGATAATTTAGTATCTTAGGAGATGTCCCACAACAACTCAATGGTAAACCTGATGCCTTTAGGCATGCTTTTTTCCAGGCAATTAACTGCATCAAAGAAAGAAAATACATAACGCAACCTTTTGCTGATGCTCACGAGAGCGAAGTTCCTGAAAGATGGCAATTAGAAAAAGAAATGGATTTATTTAACAACGAAGAAGGCATGGACTTAATTGAATTTGACCATCCAAGCGAAACCAATCACACCACCATAGCAAATTATGTCCTTTCTATGCTTAATTCAGGACAACTGGTTTATTTATCCCCAATAGATTATTTTGATCCTCAATTTTATGATAATTTAGCTACTCCTGAACCAAATGATGGAAATCATGGTATCAGTACGCAAACGCAAATAGTGCCCACTAATCAGTAACTATGAAAGCTCATACGGTCCTGTATATCTTTATTATTTTTTTAGCCACTTCCTGTAGTTATGGAATCCCCATAGAAATTAAAAACAGCTCTGATCAAACTATTGAAGATATCCATATCACCAATGGGTTCAATGTAGTACACTTGAAATCTCTTCATAGCAATCAAAGTAAACAAGTCTTTCTTGATTTTAAGGATAAGAATCCTAACCAGGATGGAATTTGTTTTATTAGTTTTAGGCTCAATGATCGCAAAAAAAACCGGAAATTTGGTTACTACTCCAATGGAATCCCTTTGAATAAATCCTTCTATATTGATATTCAAAAAGATTCTATAGTTATCGAGGAGACCCTAAAAAAATAATCCTCCTGATCATGGATAAGCTGATAGGCCTCCTGCGCTGTTTTTCAAAATTGTAATACTATTCAAATGGACATTGACTTTGTTAACCGACTGGAAAATGAGGAATCTTTTCTGATACAATTAGTGATGGAATGGACCTCATTCTATATATTGAAAAGTTAATTGCAAATCCGGAAATTTTTCCCTTACCACAGAGACACCAAACAGCTTTTATATTTCTGATAATTTTGAAAAGAAAAATAAAAAATAGGTTGCCGCAACTACTAGTTATGTTGAGCAGTAAAAAACGGTCCGATGATTTTTATATAAAAGAGATTTTATTATTATAGTTTTTTCCTTAACTCATTTATATCATTAGAAATCTTAGTATCTATAACCCGGGCATAGATCTGAGTTGTAGATAGTTTCGTATGTCCTAAAAGTTTAGATACTGTTTCTATCGGAACCCCATTAGCCAGCGTAACTGTTGTAGCGAAAGTATGCCTGGCGGTATGAAAGCTTAATTTCTTTCTCACTTTAGCCTTTTTAGTGATTTCCTTTAGATAATGATTGGTTTTTTGATTGGAATATACCGGCAGTAGTGTAGAATTCCTTTCTGTTTTGGGGTGATCTTTATATCGATCTATGATTTCTTCTGCAGTTTCGAGAAGTGGGATCCTTACTGGTGTATTTGTTTTACTCCTACGGGTATAGATCCATTTCTTGCCATCCACACCGATTTGAAGATGATTTTTCTCTAAAGCCTTTACATCAGCATAGGCCAGGCCGGTATAACAGGCAAAAACAAAGATATCCCTGTTCAGTTTCAAAGTTGGATTTTCCAGTTCCTGGTTTTTAATCTTTTCCAGCTCTAATTTGGAGAGGTAAACCATATCCACCGAATCGAAGCGAAGCTTAAATCTTTTTGTTGGGTTCTTTTCAAGCCAATCCAGATGTTCCGCAAGACGCATCAGTTTTTTAAACCGCTCCATGTGCTTCATCAGTCCATTATTATTCAGTCCCTCCAGGTTACTTAAATAGCTTTCAAAACCTAAAATGAACTGATAATCGATATGTTTAAGATAAACATCAGAAGTTCGGTATTGGGTCTTTACATAATCTTGGAGATAACCCTCTGTTGTATTATAATTCTTCATAGTTCCATATTTTAGAACCTTACTCATCTTTAAAGTATGGTAACTCAATAAATCATTCAGGGAATGATGTTCCTGATCTGTTCCTAAAAAACGAGTTTTAACTAAGTGAGCTGTTACAACCTTTCCTTCCTTTAGAAGATTATCATAGGTCTGATGAAGCAATGATCTGGTCTCATTGATCTTTTTATTGATCTGAAAACTCTCCGAACTACTTCCGATCATTCTGCAGGAGCTCTGGTTCCATCGATCTACAGGAATGGTTCTTTTTAAACTAATTTCCTGTTTTTTACCATTTATGGTAATTCGGGCATAGAGGATCGCTAATTCGGGATGGTTTTTCTTTTTGCGAATGAAAAAAGAAATAGCGAAAGTTTGATTTGTACGCATGTTGATTTGCTTTGAATGAAACAAAAATTATCGGGTACGAAAATCAAATCAACAATACGTTATTAAGTGGAAGAACCTTCTAAAAATACAAAAAATAAGCTCACGATTGACTCACGATTAACTCATGAACTCACGAAAAACTCACGGTTTATTTAACATTATTTGTGTTAAAATATTTGCATTAAAAAAGGGTAACTACATGTTTCTCATATAATTACCCTTTATTTTATTTCTTAATGAAATGTTAAAAAGTCGGGGTGGCAGGATTCGAACCTGCGACCTCCTGCTCCCAAAGCAGGCGCGATGACCGGGCTACGCTACACCCCGAGTATTATTAATCGCGACTCGGCGCGATAATCGGGTGGAGTGTCCTGAGCAAGTCTCGATAGAGACGGGCGAAGGGCTTCACTCCGAATAATAATTGTTATTTTTAGCCTTTTCCGTTCCAAATCACTTTTAAAAAGCAGCCGGGAAGCGGAGGAAATTTATCCCAATTTTTCAGCCAGAAAAAGAGAATAAAAAATCGCAGACTAAAAATCTAGCGGAGAGACCGGGATTCGAACCCGGGCATCCCGAAGGATGACAGCTTAGCAGGCTGCTGCATTACCACTCTGCCACCTCTCCGTTATTTAAGAACTTCGCAAGTATTTTTGCGGTTGCAAATGTAACTTTTACTTGCAAACCATCCAAACCTTTTATTTCTTTTTTACCTTCTTTTATAAGATTTTAAATTCCCTCAGCCTTTAATCTACTTGACTTCAGAAATTTATAATAATTTATTTTTTTAATAATTTTCAGTTTGAATAAGCCTGTCCAGGCTTTCAATAATTTTATCGTGGTTTCGTACAAATGGATTTGTATTATCCCACACATATCCAGCCAGCACCGCACAGATTTGTTCCTTAATATTTTCATTAGGCTGAGGGTGGAAGAAAATACGCTGTAAACGACCCGAATACCATTCCTTTATATAGGTAGAAAATACATCTACTCCTTTTTGAATATGCTCAGCGTATTCTGTTTCCCAATCGATCTTTTCGCCTTTGATATCCCTATAGGCAAGTTTGGCTCCCAGAAGCCCTGTTTCAGCAGCAAAGGCTACTCCCGATGAAAAAACCGGATCAAGGAATTCAGCCGAATTTCCAGTGAGCAGAAATCCTTTACCATAGAGGGATTTTACACCTTTCGAGATATTTTTCATTTTGACAGGTTCAAAAAGAAGATCATCTTTATTAAACCTTCCCTCATAATGATCAATGGTCTTGAGCATTTCCAGAAAGACCTCTGTATTGGAACCTGCTGGAAATTTTTCGAACCATTTATTATTCGCAACAAATCCCAGACTTGAATTACCATTAGAGAAAGGTATATACCAGAACCAGGTTTGGGTATCTAATACTTCGAAGCTTATCAATTCTCCTTCTTTTCCTTTCGGCCGCTTTTTCTCTTTAATATGAGTAAATATGGAGGAATGTTCATGAATTTTAGGGGGAGCATTAAGGTTCATTAATCTTGCCATTACACGGCCATTTCCGCTTGCGTCAATAATAAAACGGGCTGAAATGCTTTGTGCCTGGCCCTTAACATTTTTTACTTCAATTTCCCAGTGATCTGTTTTATAGGCTGCTGAAAGCACCTCGGTGTTAAATTCTATATCTACACCTCTGGATTGGATCTCATCGCTGAGGGCTTTATCGAAATCGGCTCTGGGAACCTGCCAGGTCCAATCCCATCCTTCACCATATTTTTTGCTAAAATCAAATTCTGCGACTTCATTCTTTTTAAGAAAACGGGCGCCATACTTTTTCTGATAGCCCTGTTTCCTGATGGCTTCCAAAAGACCTGCTTCTTCAAAATTCCCCATACATTGCGGAATTAGACTTTCTCCTATCGTGAACCGTGGAAAGCTCTGTTTTTCGAATACTTTTATCGAAACATTCCTTTGCTCAAGATATCCCGCAGCAACCATTCCTGAAGGTCCTGCGCCAATAATAACAATATCTGTAACTTGTTTTCTCACATCCTACATGTCTATAGCAAACATAATGAGAAAGTATGAAATTCCGGTATATAGAAAAAGAAAAACCCGGATAACACTCCAGGGCCTTCAGGAGATTCGAACAAACTGTTTCAGAGAACAAACAATTCTCTTTTCAAATTTATATAAGGATTTTAAGATTAGGGGCTGTTTGTTTGATTCCTAACATTTTAATAAAACAGGAATACTTTCAATAATAATTAGTTTGCATTAAGTTAAAATTAGAAGGAGTATTTCTTTTTTTATCCGAACTTCCTATTGGAAAATATTGGGCTATTTCCTTTTAATTATACTACATTTGTTAATAGCTTTAACAGCTATTCAAACCCTTAAATCTTAGCAGAAACGGTATATGCTGAATTTAGAAAATGCACTGAGGGCCGAAGATTTTTATAAAGTTCTTTTTGAAAATGAACAAATTGAACTCGGTAAAAAAACCTCCTTCAGATTACAGGAGAGCTTTAGTTTCCTTAAAGAATTTTGTGAGAACAAGATCATCTATGGTGTTAATACGGGCTTTGGGCCCATGGCTCAATATAAAATCGAGAATAAAGACCGTTTACAGCTTCAGTATAATTTAATAAGAAGTCATGCGACGGGAGCCGGAGTACCTCTTGAACCTGTATATGTAAAAGCTTTGATGCTTGCGCGTCTTAATACCTTATGTCTGGGAAAGTCCGGGATAGATCCTTCGGTTGCGGAGACTATGAAAGATCTACTCAACAAAGAAGTTTATCCGGTGATTTTTGAGCATGGTGGAGTAGGAGCCTCTGGAGACCTGGTACAGCTTGCTCATTTGGCGCTCGTACTTATTGGTGAAGGCGAAGTTTTTTATAAAGGCGAAAGAAAAGCTACCGCCAGCGTATTTAAGAAATTAAATATAGACCCCATAACAATTGCTTTAAGGGAAGGACTCGCTTTGATGAATGGAACTTCTGCGATGACCGGGATCGGGATCGTAAATCTTATTTATTCCAAGCGTTTGCTTAATTGGACCGTTTTTAGTTCTTCGGTTATCAATGAAATTGTACAGGCGTATGATGATCATCTTTCAGAGGAACTTAATTCAGCTAAACATCACCGCGGACAGCAGCAAATTGCTAAAATGATGAGAGAACATCTCTCAGATTCCAGGCTAACGCGGGATCGTAATGAACATCTTTACAACAATAAGGCCGATAAGAATTCTATTTTTGATGAAAAAGTACAGGAGTACTATAGTTTAAGATGTGTTCCCCAGGTTCTGGGACCCGTTTACGATACTTTACAGAATTCATTAAAGATTCTTATAGAAGAAGTGAATTCGGCTAATGATAATCCAATAATAGATGTTGCCTCAAAACATGTCTACCACGGAGGGAATTTTCACGGTGATTATGTTTCTCTCGAAATGGATAAGTTACGTTTGGTAATGACTAAAACCTCTATGCTGGCGGAAAGGCAATTGAATTACTTACTCAATTCAAGACTAAATGATATTCTTCCACCTTTTGTGAATTTGGGAAAATTAGGATTGAACTTTGGAATGCAGGGGGCACAGTTTACGGCTGTTTCGACCACTGCCGAAAATCAGATGCTATCAAATTCGATGTATGTTCATAGTATTCCAAATAATAACGACAATCAGGATATTGTTAGTATGGGAACAAATTCGGCAAATATGACCAAAAAAGTTATAGATAATGGTTTTGAAGTTCTGGCGACAGAGCTTACCACTATTATTCAGGCTTTGTATTACCTGGATTTTGATGATAGTTTATCTTCAGCTACCAGGTCTAAGTTGGATATATTAAGGAATATTATCAAGCCAATTAAGGAAGATCGTCCATTATATTCTGAAATTGAATCATTGAAAAACTATCTTAGAAGTAACGAAGCTTATCAATTCTGAATCTATGAAATATGCACTGGTTACTGGAGGTTCTAGAGGAATTGGTAAAGCAATTTGTCTTCAGCTGGCATCAGAACTAAAATATAATATACTTCTTAACTATCATTCCAACACTCAGGCTGCCGAGGAAGTGAAAAAGGAAATTGAGAAGCTGGATATTAAATGTGATCTTCTAAAATTTGATGTTTCTAATTTTGAAGCTACCCAAACCGCATTGGAAAATTGGAAAAAAGATCATTCAGAAACTAAAATTGAAGTCCTTGTGAACAATGCCGGGATCACTAAAGATGGGCTTTTTGTTTTTATGAATGAGCGGTCCTGGGATTCGGTTATCAATACCAGCTTGAACGGTTTTTATAATGTAACTCAAAGCATTTTAAAGGATATGCTTAAAAGCCGTTATGGAAGGATCATCAATATAGCTTCACTTTCAGGACTTAAAGGTAATCCGGGCCAGGTAAACTATTCCGCTGCAAAAGGAGCCATGATTTCGGCTACTAAAGCGCTGGCTCAGGAAATTGGTAAACGCAAGGTAACCGTGAATGCTGTGGCGCCAGGATTTATCCATTCAAACATGACCAAAGACTTTGATGAGGAGGAATTAAAAAAACATATTCCATTGAATCGATTTGGGGAAGCTCAGGAAGTTGCAGATCTGGTTGGTTTCCTTGCTTCAGAAAAAGCATCGTATATCACCGGTGAAATTATTAATATTAATGGTGGCTTATACTCCTGATGCTATGGCAGGATGGAAAGGTAAATCCCGGGGAACTTTATTAGGATTCAAGATTTATGTCCAGATCATAAAAAGATTTGGGCTTTATACAGCCTATTTTGTCCTTCTTTTTGTGGCTGCCTATTTTATAATATTCTCTTTTAATTCTACTAAAAGCACCTATTATCTTTTTCGAAAAAGACTAGGATATTCCAGGGTAAATTCTGCGATCCATGTGTATCGTAGTTATTTCACTTTTGGAAGGATACAACTGGACAGGATCGCGATAACCTCCGGTTTAAAACATCGGTTTACTTTTGAGTTTGACGGTATTGAGCATATAGAAAACTTACTGGCACAAAATAAAGGAGGAATTTTGCTTACCGCGCATATTGGAAATTTCAACCTTGCGAAACATTTTTTTGAAGAAAGGCATACAAATGCTACTGTAAACCTGGTTGTGACCGACTTTGAGCACAGGCAGATCAAAAATTATCTTGAATCGGTTACCGGAAAATCAGAGGTAAAGCTCATCGTTTTAAAGGAAGACCTCAGTCATATCTTTAAAATGAAAGAAGCACTTAGCAATAATGAATTACTGGTTTTCGCGGCAGATAGATACTTGAAACATTCAAAAACTTATAAAGCTGAATTTCTTGGCGAAAAAGTCAAATTTCCCCAGGGACCATTTAAATTAGCGGCTAGAAATGAGATCCCAGTCTTGTTTGTTCATTTGATGCGGGAAAAGAATTTTCACTATCATTTTTATGCCAGGCCTTACAAACCTTATAAATTTACTTCTCAGGAAATTTTAAAATCTTATCTTGAGGATCTGGAAAAAATGGTAAAAAAATATCCGCATCAGTGGTATAACTACTATGACTACTGGAATGATTTTAGTTAATTATGGCAGAAAATCTTTTACATCACCCTATAACCTCAAAAGAGGAGATCATTAAACTCATCCCACAAAAAGATCCTTTTGTCTTTGTGGATACATTGTTTGAATATACCAGGCTTACCGGGATCACCGGTTTTCAGGTGCCTGAAGAAAACGTTCTTTTGGATGGAAACAAACTTTCTGAAAGCGGGCTTATTGAACATATGGCTCAAAGCATGTCACTGCATCGGGGCTACCAGGGAGCTCTGGCCGGTCAGGCTAAACCTAAAACCGGATTCATTGGCGTGATTAAAACCGTCGAGATCTTCGGATTACCCGCCACGGGTGAGAAGTTAAAGACTTACGTAGAGATCCTGCATGAGATCATGAATGTTACTTCAGTTTCAGCCAGAACCGAAAACGAAAGGGGAGTAGTGATCGCGACTTCCGAAATGAAAACGGTTACCGTAGAATGAGCCACGCGCCTCTTACCACCAGTACAAAACTTCGTGTACGATTCCAGGAATGTGATCCTTTACAGATCGTCTGGCATGGTAATTACCTAAAATATTTTGAAGAAGCTCGGGAGGATTTTGGCAGGAAACATAAGATATCTTATCTGGACGTTACAAACCAGGGTTATGCCACTCCCGTTATAAAATCGGTTTGTGAGCATAAACTTCCGCTTAAATACGGTGATGAGTTTGAAGTAGAAGCCAGTTTTATTAATACTCCTGCCGCGAAGCTTATTTTTGAATATAAAATATTCAGTTCCGGGAAACTTATTTGCACCGGGCAGACTACTCAGGTATTTACCGATAAAAATTCAGATTTAGTGCTGAACAATCCACCGTTTTTCTTAGATTGGAAAAAGAAAATGGGACTGGAATAAATGGATAATAATTATCTTCTTCATGATTCAATTATTTCTCCTTTAGGCCTCGGAACTTCCAGTAACCTCGATGCCATTAGGAGAGGAGAATCCGCTTTAAAATTTCATAATAATTCCAGGTTTTTTCCAGATGGCTATTACGCTGGTTTAATTTCTGAAGAATGGATCAACCAAGATTTTCAAAAAATTGGTGATGCCAAATTATTCACCCGCCTGGAGAAATTATTGATACTAACGATCAGCCAGGTAATAGATCAAATGCAAAACCCCGAGCTTAAAGACACCGGACTTATAATTTCTTCCACTAAAGGAAATATCGACCAGCTGGGGAAAAGTGAATTTCCGGAAAAAAGAGTTTTTCTATGGAAAATGGCTCGAGTTGTAGCCGATTTTTTTGATTTTCCTCAGAAACCCATAGTTGTATCCAACGCTTGTATTTCCGGTGCACTGGCGATTAAAATAGCAAATAGTTTAATTAGATCAGGTAGATTTTCAAGAGTGATTGTCGCCGGGGGTGATCTGGTTTCAGATTTTGTACTTTCTGGGTTTCAGTCTTTCCAGGCTATAAGTCCGCAGCCATGCAGGCCTTTTTCTAATGATCGTAAAGGTATTAGTTTGGGGGAGGCGACTGCGGCAGTTTTAATTGGCAAACCCGAAGATCAAAAAGAACAGCAGGTTTCCTATGTAGATTCTTATACCGCCAATGATGCTAACCATATTTCAGGTCCCAGCAGGACTGGTCAAGGGCTTTATCTTAGTATTTCCAGATTACTGAATTCGGCAAATATTAACGCTGAGGACATCGATTACCTTTCAGCTCACGGTACTGCTACAGAATATAACGACGAAATGGAAGCGATAGCCTTTGATCGGGCTGGCTTAAAACATGTTCCTGTTAATAGTCTAAAAGCTTATTACGGGCATAGCCTGGGAACTTCGGCTTTAATAGAAACCATTATAACCAAACATAGCTTATTAAATAACGAGCTGTTCCAATCGCTTAATTATACCGGCTCTGGTGTTTCAAAATCTATGAATATTATAGAGAATCACCGAATAGCAGACTTAAATACTGCTCTTAAAACTGCTTCGGGATTTGGAGGCTGTAATCTTGCCATGCTTCTTAAAAAAGAGACCTTATGAAAGAGCCACTTTACATAAGAGACTCTGTAGTCATAAGAGATTCAGCAGTGTTGAAAAACGGTCTGCCATTTGAAAATATTGAGACATCTGTTAATTTATCTCAGTTTTTAAAGAAACTTTTTAAAAGTCTCGATTTGAAATATCCGAAATTCTACAAAATGGATAATCTTTCAAAGCTTGGTTTTTTGGCGATGGAAATCCTTTATTCCGAAGAAAGGATAAATAAGGAAACAGCCCTGGTTTTTGGGAATTCAGCTTCGAGCCTGGAAACCGATGAGAAGTATCGGGAAACTATGGACGTTTTTCCATCTCCTTCACTTTTTGTTTATACCTTACCAAATATTATGCTAGGGGAGCTGAGCATACGCCATAAGCTTAATACAGAGAATGTTTTCTTTATTTCTGAAAGCTTTGATGCCGGAATATTTACAGACTATTGCAGAGATCTTTTTTTAAGCGATAATATAAATGAAGTGGTTTGTGGCTGGGTTGACTTGCACAATAGTGAATATGATGTATTTTTGTGCCGTATTACCCGAAGTGGTCAATCTTTATTGCATGAAGAGACACTACAAAAATTATACTTTGCCACCAATGAATAACCTGCATACAGAACTTAAAGAAAGCATTATTGAACAATTAAACCTCGAGGAAATGGAGGTGAGCGATATAGAAAATGATGAGCCTCTTTTTGGGGATGGGCTTGGACTCGATAGTATTGATGCTTTAGAACTTATCGTACTTCTTGAAAAGGATTATGGGATCAAACTTTCTGACCCGCAACAGGGGAAGGAAGTTTTTAAATCTATAAATACTATGGCCGATTTCATAGAAAAACATCGTACAAAATAACTTATGAAGGGCATCGCCGTTACCGGGGCTGGGATAATTTCTTCTTTAGGGGATAACCTTGAAAGGAATTATTTAGCACTGAGATCGGGAAAAGATAGTCTTGATTATCCTGAAATCCTTGAAACCACTAATGATCTTCTTGTGGGTGAAATTAGGAAAAGTAATTCAGAATTAGCTAAATCATTGAACCTTCCAAAGGATCATAGCTATACTCGTGCTGCTTTACTTGGTACTTTTGCCGTTTCTGAATTGCTCAACAACTGTGGGCTTCAAAAATTCCCAGCCGATACGGGATTTATCTCGGGTACGAGCGTAGGAGGAATTGATGCTACGGAACGCTTTTATAAAGAATATGCTGAAAATCCGGCGCATCACAATTTTATTCGCGCCCAGCATCCCGGTTTCACATCTGGGAAAATAGCTGAATATTTTGGTTTGAACTCTTTTGTAACTACTATTAGTACTGCTTGTTCTTCTTCTGCAAATGCCATCATGTTGGGGGCAAGGCTTATTGAATCTGGAAAGCTGAAAAGAGTGATTGTTGGAGGAAGCGATTGCCTTACAAAATTTACGCTGAATGGTTTCAAGTCCTTAATGATTGTTTCCTCAGAAAAGAACCGGCCTTTCGACGAAAATCGCGATGGCCTTAATCTTGGAGAAGCTGCGGGATACTTGCTACTGGAAGCAGAGGATATTATAGAAAACAAACCTGTGCTGGGTAGAATTATCGGGTATGGAAATGCTAATGACGCCTTTCACCAGACCGCTTCATCAGAAAATGGGGAAGGTGCTTTTCTAGCAATGTCCATAGCCATGGAAAATGCCGGAATTTTCTCTGGGGATATAGATTATATCAATGCTCATGGAACCGGAACCAAAAATAATGACCTTTCAGAAAGTATGGCTTTAAAACGGATATTTGGAGAAAATATGCCTCCATTCAGTTCTACAAAGGGCTTTACGGGTCATACCCTTGGTGCTGCAGGAGCGGTGGAAGCAATTTTTAGTCTTCTGTCTTTGAAAGAGCAGGAAATTTTTCCCAATTTGAATTTCCAAAGGGCTATTAAGGAAACCGGCCTAAAGCCTGTCTCTAAACTTTCTAAGGCCCGCTTAAATTGCGTATTATCAAACTCCTTTGGTTTTGGCGGAAATTGTACTTCATTAATATTTACCAGGGATGAGTAAGATCTTTATCAATTCCATATCGTCTATTTCTCCCCAGCCAGACAGTATTGTTGAAAATGGAGGTATTAAGCAATATATATCCAATATCATTCCTTCATTAGATCAGGATTATAAAGCCTATATAAAGCCCATGATGCTTAGGCGAATGTCTAAAGCGGTTAGAATGGCGCTACTTTGCTCAAAAAAGATTATGGAAGTAGCAGACCTTGAAATGCCCGAAGCCATAATTATAGGAACTGGGCAGGGTTGTATGCAGGATACTGAAAATTTTATTGAACAAATACTTCAAGGGGAAGACAAACCTTTAAGTCCTACCTCCTTTATACAATCTACACATAACACCGTGGGAGGGCAGATCGCACTTGATCTTAAATGTACCGGTTATAATATGACCTACACACAGAATTCGGTTTCCTTTGAAAGCGCTTTGATAGATGCTTTAATGCATTTGGAATCTGGAAGTGAAAATATTCTTGTGGGTGGAGTAGAGGAGATCGCTAAAACTTCTACCAGATTTGAATATCTGGACGCTCAGCTTAGGCAGGCCGAAACTCCTAATCTGGAATTATTCAACGGCTCACACCCTGGAACCATAACTTCTGAAGCTGCCAGCTTCTTTTTGTTAAGTTCCTTAGATACTGCCAGTACTTATGCTGAGATCAGGGATGTACATATTATCAATTCTGTCGCTGAAGAAAAAATATCCTCCGGGATTGAACAATTTCTCAACAGGAATGAACTGAATGCTTCAGATATTGATATCGTTATTTTGGGCAATAATGGCGATTCCCGGTACGATTATTATTATCAAGATCTTCAAAAAACACTCTTTAAGTATTCACTTCAGCTGGCATATAAACATCTTGTAGGGGATAATAATACTATTTCGGCCTATGCTGTATGGCTGGCCTGTAAACTTTTCAGAAATGATAGTATTCCTGAAATTTTTAAACTGAATGATAAAAATTATAGTACTCCAAAGAATATTTTGATCTATAATCAATATCTTGGAAGAAATCACGGACTAATTCTTTTGAAGAGGCATTGACCTACAAACTGATTAATATTCTTTTTTTCGCAGCGATGCTGGTACTTCTTGCGCTTAACCTGCTGGCCCAATGGTCTTTATGGCCTGTAATAGTGGCTATTTTTCTATATATCATTCTTATGCTGGTGGTCTCCACTAATATTAGGTTTAACTTTTTTGTGAAGGCTTTTCATCAAAATCATTCTATTAAGGACCGGGTCGTTGCGCTCAGTTTTGATGATGGTCCTTCAGAAAATACCATGACTATTTTGGATATTCTGGATAAATTTGATGCCAAGGCTGCATTTTTTTGCATTGGAAAAAAGATAGAAGAAAATCCCGATATTTTCAGGGAAATTATAAAGAGAGGTCATGTGGTAGGGAATCATACCTACTCTCACACAAGAAAAATGGGCTTTATTAGCGCAGACCGTTTTTACGAAGAAATTAAAGAATGTGATAAGATTGCTGAAAAAACGGCAAATGTAAAACTTAATCTTTTCAGGCCTCCATTTGGGATCATTAATCCCAGGACCAAAAAAGCACTGGCTAAAACGGGCCATCAGGTGATAGGATGGAATGTAAGACCCTATGACGCGATTACTAAATCATCTGGGGTGATCATAAATCGTATCACCAAAAAGTTAAAACCGGGTGACCTAATACTTTTACATGATAATATGGATAAGACGGCACCTTTATTGGAACAATTATTGGTAATCTTAAGAGAACGAAAATTCGGCACTATAAGGCCTGATAAATTATTTGGAATCGATGCGTATCATTAAAATTTTATTCTTTTTCTTCAGTTTTAGTATGCTTGCACAGAACGCCGGATTGGATAAAGCTCAGGAAAATGCTTTTAAGTCTCGTGTAATTGAAAAGGCTACGGGGATAAATAGTTTCTCAGCTGAGTTTATCCAGGTAAAGCACCTGAAAATGATGAATGAAAGCCCTGAAAGTCAGGGAAAAGTTTATTATAAATCCCCTGATATGCTCAAATGGGAATATGCGCAGCCTTATAATTACCAGGTACTATTCAAGGATTCCAAACTATATATTTTTGAAGATGGAGAACTTTCGGAAGTAGATCTCTCATCCAACAAGATTTTTGAGAAAATGGGTGATCTTGTAGCTGGCAGTGTGAACGGAAAGATCCTGCAGGCTGACAAGGATTTTACGATCAATTACTTTAAAGAAAAGGGGAATGTGATAGCCAGGATCATTCCTAAAGAAAAGAATTTATTGTCCATGTTCAAAGAGATCTGGTTGCATTTTAATGATAATCACCTCATAAACTCAGTTAAACTGGTGGATCCGTCGGGAGATTATACCGAGATCTCAATGAAAAATATCAAGATTAACCAGCCAATTCCACCTTCTGTTTTTCAAAACTAACCTATATTGCTGTAAATCTCTGAAATGATCTTAAAGGACTTTTACAAAATATCAGCCACAGAAAAAGCTGAGACTACCCATATTACCAGGTTAAATATCAATAAAGAGCATACTCTTTATCAGGGACATTTTCCGGGCAGACCTGTTACTCCCGGGGTTGTATTAATGTTACTTTTTAAAGAAGAGGTTCAACGACTATCAGGAAAATCACTTCAATTGGTGAGAGCCAATAACGTTAAATTTACAGCTGTTTTTGATCCTACAGATGACAATGAACTTATTCTTGAGTCTGAAATTGAAGAAACAGGTGAATTCATAAAGCTTAAAGGGATTGCTAAAAAGGGTGATGTTATAGTTCTTAAAATCAATTCTTTATATAAAATAATTTAATTGTTTTATATCTTCCTGGGTTGCTTTCCGATTAAATAATACTTTTGCATTAAACAGGTTTAAAGATTACGAATGTCCGTTTTTCAATCCAGGTTCGAAAAGCTTAATTGCTGTGTTATTGTTCCTACTTACAATAATGCCCATTCGCTTGCTGGATTTCTTGAAGATCTTAAAACCTACACTTCCAGCATTATTATAATTAATGATGGTTCCACCGATGAAACTTCTGAAATCCTCAGAAAACACCCGGAGCTTGATCATAAAGAACATTCTGAAAACAAAGGGAAGGGAATGGCCCTTAAAACAGGCTTTAGATTTGCAGAAGAACTTGGTTACGATTATGCCATTACCATAGATTCTGACGGTCAGCATTATCCAGATGATCTGGAGGTCTTTCTTAGCGAACTCGAATCCCGCAAACCTGAAGATCCTGACCTCCTTTTGGTGGGGGACCGCAATATGGGACGTGATGGTATTCCCGGGAAGAGCAGTAAAGGAAATCGTTTTTCCAACTTCTGGTATCTTGTGGTGACGGGAAAAGAACTTCGCGACACTCAGAGTGGCTACAGGCTGTACCCGGTGAAACTTATCAATTCCCTTAAACTAATTACCTGGAAATTTGAACTGGAAATAGAGGTGCTGGTAAAGGCTACGTGGAAAAAGGCTGAAGTCAAAAATATTCCAATCAAGGTTTTTTATCAGGAAGGGGAAAGGGTGACACACTTCAGACCTTTCTGGGATATTGTACGGATCGTTCTTTTGTATATGTGGTTTGTACTTGTGAGCTTCTTTTATGTTCACCCCCGTAATAAATACCAGGATTTTCGCGAGAAGGGCTTTAAAAGATTCTGGAAAGAAGATATTATTAAAAGTCAGGAGCCACCACATAAAAAGGCCGCCGCTATTGCCCTTGGCGTATTTGTGGGGATTTCTCCTTTCTGGGGGCTACATACGCTTCTTATCTTCACACTGGCCGCTGTTTTTCGCCTTAATAAGGTTATAGCCTTCTTATTCTCAAATATAAGTATACCGCCTTTTATTCCTTTTATAATTTATGCGAGCTACCAGGCAGGTTCTTTGATCTCGGGAAAAGGTTTTGACTGGGGTTTAAAACTTCAAAGGTTTGAAACCGGGAATGATGTTTTTCTGGGCTTATGGCAATATATTATGGGGAGTTTTGCCCTTGCAATTGTAGTCGCAATAAGCCTGTGGATTATTTTTTATTGTTTATTTTCGATACTTAACCAAAAACAGGTAGTGAAACCTTAATGCGTAAAACCTTTCTTAATATTTACAGGTTCTTCGAAAACCGAAAATTACTCGGGTTTTCATTGGTTTTTATATATACAATATTGATTGCTCTTGTTGCCTGGAATATCAACCTGGAAGAAGATATTACCCGACTCATCCCCAACGGAGATAAGCAGGAAAAATTAAAAAAAATCCTTAGGGAAACTGACTTTTCAGACAAGATCATTGTTAGTATTTCTTCAAAATCAGAAAATGGAATTCCTGATTCTCTGGTAGCCTACGCCAATGATTTAACCAGGATTTTAGAAAACGATCTTTCCGAATATATCACCGAGGTTGAAGGAAAAATACCCGATGAGGATATTACCGACGTTTACGATTTCGTTTATAATAACCTGCCCATATTCCTCGATGCTAAAGATTATAATGAAATTTCCAACCGACTGGAAGAGGATTCGATAAAGGCTCAGATCAACCAGGGATATCGTCGCCTAATGGCGCCTACAGGTTTTGTAACCAAGAATTATTTTTTCAAAGACCCGTTAAATTTTAGCAGTCTTGGCCTTCAGAAGCTTAAAGAACTTCAGGTTGGTGATAATTTTAGCATCTACAGGAACTATCTTATCACTAAAGACCGTCAGCATATTATTCTTTTTCTGGACCCTGCTTTTCCTTCTTCTGAAACTAATAGGAACGAGATCTTTATTGATGAGCTGGATAAGCAAATCCAGGGTCTCAACACTAATTACGGCAATGTAGAAGCAAAATACTTTGGAGGTGTTCTGTACTCACTTGCCAATGCGAACCGTATTAAAAAAGATATCCAGTTGACGGTAGGGATTGCCGTCGTGGTCCTTCTTATCCTGTTAATTTTCTTTTACAGAAAGATTTATATCCCGTTGATCCTGTTTCTTCCAAGTATTTTGGGAGGGATTTCGGCGATTGCTTTTCTGAATATTTTAAGGGGTAGTGTTTCTGCAATTTCTCTGGGAATTGGAGCTATTCTCCTGGGGATAAGCATAGATTATGCGTTGCATGTCATGACTCATTACAGGAATAACCGCAGCGTGGTACAACTTTATAAAGACGTGAGCAAACCGGTGATGATGAGTAGTCTAACCACTGCGGTTGCGTTTTTATGTTTAATATTTCTGAATAGCCCGGCACTTACAGACCTCGGCATCTTCGCTTCTGTAAGTGTCTTGCTTTCCTCTTTGTTTGCCTTGATCCTAATTCCTGTACTTTATCACCCCGGTAAAGATACCAGGGCTAAAACCACCTTTCTTGATAAGATAGCGGCCCTTGATTATTCAAAATATCGTCCGCTTGTGATGATCGTCCTATTGGTCTTTGTGGCAGGTTTGTTCTTTTTTAATAAGGTTAAATTCAATAACGATCTTTCAAAACTCAACTATAAACCTTCAGAGATCGAGCAGCAGGAAACTGAAGTTGAACAACTGGCCGGAAGGAATGGTAAAACCATTTATATGGTTACGTATGCTAATACAGTAGATGCAGCTTTACAGGAAAACAATAAGCTATATCACCGTCTTCAGAATTTAAAGAAGGAGAATGAAATTAAGAGCTTTAGTAGTATTGGAGGCGTTATTTTATCTACAGCTACTCAAAATCAGCGAATCGAAAACTGGGAGAGTTTCTGGTCTCCGGACACGGTAGATTATTTAAAAAAAGAACTTATAGAGGTATCTTCAGAATACGGATTTAAGCCGGAAAGTTTTGATGATTTCTATGCTGAACTAAATAAAGATTTCACCCCTATTTTTCTTAATGATTATAAGACCGCCGGCTCTTTATATCTCGATGATTTTATTTCGGAAAGATCAGGTTTTGCTACAGTGACCAGTACAGTAAATCTTGATGAAGACAAGGCCGATAAATTTGTCCAGGACTTTAAAGATGAAGATGGTGTATTCGCCTTGGACCGAAAGGCGATCAATCAGAATTTTTTAGGAGGCCTCAAACAGGACTTTAATAAACTTATTGCAATCTCTATTTTTGCGGTTTTCCTTATTCTTTTGATCTCTTACCGAAGCCTGGAATTAAGTTTACTTACAATGATTCCCATTGCGATTACCTGGATTTGTGCCCTCGGGATCATGGCTGTCTTAGGCCTGGAATTCAATATCCTGAATATTATCATATCTACTTTTATATTCGGCCTGGGGCTTGATTATAGTATTTTTATAACCAATGCCTGCTTAAAGGAATATGAAACTGGTGAATTCGACCTCAAAACATACCAGACCTCTATATTGATCTCTGTAATAACGACCCTTCTTGGAATGGGAGCTCTTATTTTCGCAAAACATCCCGCTCTTAGATCTGTTTCTGTAGTTTCAATAATTGGAGTGCTTACGGCGGTTTGCGTTAGTTTTGTATTGCAGAGAATACTTTTCAGGAAGTTAATACTTAACCGGGCTCTGGCTGGGAAACCTGCTTATCATTTTAAAAAACTTACTCAATTAAGAAGTGGCAATAACCTGAGTGAAACCGAAAAATTATATAGAAAAAGATCTATTCTGAATAATTACCGGTTTAAATCGGTTTATTCTGAAGTCAAAAGAAGTTACAGACTAAATAGAGAGCAATACCTGCAGGTGAGCAGGTATGTTAATGAAGGAGAACGCATTGCCATAATAAACTCCGGCCATGGTGTAATTTCTTTATTTCTTTCCTATAAATTTGAAGAAACCAGGATCATTGGTTTTGAGACCGAAACTGAAAAATTAAGTATTTCCGGGCAGTTGCCCCGTACCAAGGAAGGAAATATTACTTTTACAGATAACTTGCAGGATCTTGAAAATGCTGAAGTTTTTATAATTAATTCTGAAGTTGAATCTCAAAAAGCTCTGGTGGAAATCATGAAGAAGAAAGCTAAAAAAGTGATCTTAGTAAATTCCAATTTTCCTCATAGATGGTTGCTGGACCAGAATTTTGAGATTGTTTACCGGCAGAATAATATTCTTGTTTTAAGAAAAGCTGAATAATGAAGTTCCGTTTAATATTTCTCCTTGGTGTTTTTTTATTTTCTTCCTGTGGAGTGAAACAATCCCTTAATCAACGTCCAGAAATATCGGGTATTGAAAAGATTGATACCAACAGGATCAAGCACAGTGAAACCTATTATAGCCTTGGAAATAATAATCTATATCAGAATGACAAGGGAATCTGGGAACTTTATATTGAAGGAAATGCTCTTGAAAGGGGTGTAGCCAATGGAAATCTAACCAGAGAATTAATTCATCATCAGGAGATTGCTTTTATGAATAAACTGGAGGCCATGGTCCCTTCAGAGAATTACAGGGGATTTCTGAAAAAAATGGTTTCCTGGTTCAATAGAAAAATGTACCTGTATGTTCCGGAAGAATATAAAGAAGAGATCTACGGGGTTTCCAGATATGGCTTAAAGCGGTATGATGATTTCGCACCGGCCTACGTTAGAATGCTTTATTTTCACGGAGCGCATGATATTGGGCATGCCTTACAGGATCTTATGCTTGTGGGCTGTACCTCATTTGCTGCCTGGAATGAAAAAACTGCTGACGGGCAATTATTACTGGGTAGAAATTTTGATTTTTATGCGGGTGATGATTTCGGTAAACAAAAGCTAGCCACTTTTATAAACCCCGATTCAGGAAATAAATTCATGATGTACACCTGGGGAGGGATGATAGGCGCCGTAAGCGGAATGAATGAAAAAGGAATTACGGTGACCATAAATGCAGGTAAATCCAGGATCCCAACACTCGCTAAAACACCAATAAGTCTTGTAGCCAGAGAGATCCTTCAATATGCTTCAAATATTGAAGAGGCCATTGGTATCGCTAAAAAACGCGAAGTTTTTGTTTCCGAAGCTATTATGGTGGGAAGCGGTGATGAAAAAAGGGCTGTTCTTATCGAAGTATCTCCTAAGAATTTTGGTGTATATGAAGTACAGAATTCAAATGAGCTTATTTGCAGTAATCATTTTCAGAGTAAAGCTTTTGAAGATGACCGTCGCAATGAAAAAACTATTGAGGAAAGTCATTCCAAATATCGTTATGACAGGATGCAGCAACTGGTTTCTGAAACCGATAAGCTTACTCCTCAAAAAGCGGTTGGGATTCTTCGTAATATGAAGGGCTTGAATGGTGAAGCTTTGGGTTATGGGAATGAAAAGGCCATAAACCAGTTACTGGCACACCATGGGATTGTTTTTAAACCGGAGGAAAGGAAAGTGTGGGTATCCTCAAATCCCTATCAAATGGGCGAATTTGTTGCTTATGATCTGGATGAAGTGTTTAAACGCTTTCAAAAAGGAAATATTTCGGAAAGTGTTGCCGAGACCTCAGCTAATATTCCCGCCAGTGATTTTCTCCAAACCAAGGAATACAGAAATTATGAAAATTACAGGAAGCTGGAAACCAAAGTGATTTATAATTTGCAGAATGATAATTTAATTCCTGCGAGTAAGGCCTCAGAACTCACTTCTTTGAATCCGGAATTCTGGGAAGCATATTACCTTGCCGGAATGATTCATTTTAAGAACAGAGAATATAAAAAAGCGGTGATCTATTTTAAGCAGGCATTAAAAAGGGAAGTTACAACGAAACCAGAGGAAGAAATGCTGAAGAAAATGATTAAAAAGACTTACAGAAAAATTTAATATGCACGACCTGTATTTTCAAAATATAGAAGAGATCAAAAAAGAGCAGTGGTCGCGGCTTAAACAGCAGCTGGAGTATGTCGCAGAAAATTCTGAATTCTATAAGAACCTATTCCGTAAAAATGGTATTTCTTCACAGGAAATTAAATCTCCGGAAGATTTCAGAAAAATCCCAATTACCACCAAAGAGGATCTCCAGCGTTTTAATAGTGATTTTATAGCCGTACCAGATGACGATATCATTGATCATGTAACCACCTCGGGAACGCTGGGAAGCCCGGTTAGTTTTGCGCTCAACGATTCAGATCTGGACCGGCTGGCAGAAAACGAATTACGATCTTTTCAAATAGCGGGAGTAAAGAGAACAGATAAAGTTCAGATCACCACTACGCTGGATCGAAGATTCATGGCCGGGATGGCTTATTTTTTGGGACTTCGCAAACTTGGAGCCGGAATAATCAGGACCGGTAGCGGACAGCCGCAACTACAGTGGGAAAGTATTGAAAGGTTTAAGCCGGAATATCTAGTCGCCGTTCCTTCTTTTTTGCTGAAAATGATAGAATACGCAAAAGAAAATAATATAGATTATAAAAATTCTTCTGTAAAAGCAGCGATTTGTATTGGAGAGCCTTTGAGGAGTGAGGATTTTGAATTGAACGCTCTTGGCAAAAAGATCAAAGATTCCTGGAATATCGAATTATTCTCTACTTATGCTTCTACCGAAATGTCCACTGCCTTTACAGAGTGTGTCGAGCATAGAGGGAATCACATCTTAACCGACCTTATTTATACTGAAATTCTTGACGAGAATTCTAATCCGGTTCAACCGGGAGAAACAGGCGATTTAGTAGTTACGCCTTTAGGAATTCAAACGATGCCTCTTTTGAGGTTTGCTACCGGTGATATGCTCACTTACTACGATTCTTCGTGTAGTTGTGGCAGGAATACCCCGAGACTGAGTGCCGTCTTGGGGAGAAAGCAGCAAAAGATCAAGCTTAAAGGTACCAGTTTATATCCACAGCATATTATTGAAGTTTTGAACATCTATGCCAGGATTTCAAGTTTTGTGATCGAAGCCGGGAGAGATGAATTTGGAAATGATGTGATCACGGTAAAAATACCGCAATCTCAGACTTCTCATATAGATAATTTAAAAGAATATTTTAAGTCCAGATTACAGGTTACACCGGGTATCGAAGGCATTCCGGATAATGAAATAGAAAAACTAAAATTTCCTAAAGGAAGCAGAAAGCTTCAGATCTTTCGGGATCTTAGATAGTTTGGCTCTTTTTGCAGAAGATCACGATCTTATCATTTCTTAAATTCGTGGTAAAAAAAAGATAGGTATCTCCACCGTCTTTTATTTTTAGTTTTTTCCTGATCTGATCTACCGTTTCGGGGAAATTACGGGTGGTCACATTTGCTTTTTTATGTTTAAAGTATTTTTTAAGGTGAGCGGGTTTATAATCTTTAATATCAGTAATTTGAAAAATTCTTCCTGGAAAGTCATTTAATTCCTTTGAAGTGTACAAATGAGAGTGCTGATGAAGTTTTTTAGTTCCTGTTATATGAGATAATGACTGGAACAAACCACTTTTCATTATGGCCGAATTGGGTTCGTAGAGATACCTCTGTGGTTCAGAATAAGTAGCCTCGATGTTGTTGTTTTTCTTATCCTCGAATTTCTGCACCTGGTCTTTTTCAAAATTCACGGTTTTGATTGTGAGATCGCCCTTAAATCCTTTTCTAAGGATCCATAGAAGTTCCTTGACTTCATTTCCTACCGCGACAATATGGATCTCCGAAACAAAATCAAGCTCTTCCTGCCCCGCTGAAATGTCAAGAATAGGAGAGGTCTTGAGGAGTATATTCTTTGTGTGAGCGAATAACATCTTTAACTGGCCTGGAATATTGGGTTCGCAATCCTCAAGTTTGAATACTTTTTTACCTTGGGCATCACGTCTGGCTGGATCGGCGTAGATCCAGTCGTATTGAATGTCGTTATCTTTTAAATAGTCGAGTCCGTTTTGTGCGCTAACCCTTATATTTTGGGCATTCAGAACTTTGAAGTTATGTTCGGCGGTTTCGGCCAGTTCCTGATTTATCTCAAAATAATCAAGTTTATCAAAGCTTTGAGATAAGAAATAAGAGTCAATTCCAAATCCTCCGGTTAGATCTGCAATTCTATCCCCTCTGATTAATGAGGCCTTGTATTTGGCGGTGATTTCTGAAGATGTTTGCTCAAGATTAAGTTTAGGCGGATAGAGAATTTCCTCCAATTTAAATAAGGAAGGAAACTTTTTTTCGGCAACCTTAAGACCTTTGATCTGTACCGCCAGTTCCTTTACAGTGAGATTTTCAAAAGGACTGCCTTTCAGAATTAAAGCAGGTAGGTCTTTTTTGCGGTTTTCCTTGATAAACTCTAATACATCTTTATCCAGAAGTGCTTTATTCAGCATATCCTTAGAGATCCCGGGTTAGCCTTTTTACGATCTTATATTCGCTAAGAGATTCTTTTGCGATCACTTTTAATGCCGTGTAGAAAGGCACCGCTACTACCATTCCCACTATACCAAAGAGCAATCCCGCACTAAGGATTATCAGGAAGATCTCTAAAGGATGGGAACGTACACTGGCTCCAAAGATCATGGGTTGGGAAATAAAGTTATCTATAAGCTGGCATATCCCGTAACCAAGCATTACATATATCACCCTTGGTAATATAACGGCACTAAAGTCGGCACCAAGATTACTGGAAATTACAAATAAAGCCATTAAAATACCGGCTATAAGTGGTCCCAGATAAGGCACAAGATTTAAGAATGCACATATAAAGGCAATAGCTATTGGATTATTTACTTCAAAGACCGAAAGCAGGATCATATATAGAACAAATAAGACCATGATCTGCAAAGTTAGTCCCACAAAGTATCGTGAAAGAAGTATTTTAATTTTATTAAACACTCTTTGAAATTTTTCTTCTTCTCCGTGATTGGCGAAAACAAGAATACTGTGGAGCATTAGCTTGCTATCTTTTAAAAAGAAGAAAGAAATGAACAATATCGAGAAAACAGCTACCAGCGTGGCTCCCAGGATCGCAAACACGTTATTAAGGAACTCAGGGATAAGGCCTAAATCGAAATTACGCACAAACTCACTTCTTTTAAATCCTTCTATTATGTTGATCTCTTCAAGACCCAGATATGAGTTTATTTGCTGATTAAGATCATTAAGGTCGCTTTTAAAAGCTTCAATATCTATTTGACCAAGGTTTTTACTTTGCTCAATTATAATTGGAACAAAAACGAAAATAAGGCCTACAAATGCTGCCAGAACTAATAATAAAACGGTTACAACTGCAAGCTGGTTAGGAAGATGAAGTTGTTGCCTTAAAAATATGACTACCGGTCTGCCGATCAATGCAATAACAGCAGCAATAGCAATATAAATAATTACTGATTGTATTTCGTATAGAAAGAAAAGCAACAGGATAACACCTATTATGATACCCAGAGCTCTTAATATTCCGTTTGCTATTTCATGTGATTTCACAACGTAAATATATTATTTCTTGACAAACTGATTGATTGCTTTTGTGATTTCATATAACGCTATTCCAACAGACTGTGCCACATTCATGCTGCTATTCTCGCCAAACATCTCAATATGAAAGGCTTCGGTACTCATTTCCAGTACTTCCTCCGAAATGCCGTGTCTTTCGTTCCCTGCGACCAACAGAATATTTTCTTTGCCGGAATAATTAAAATCCTGAATGAGGTTACTATCTGAGGTGATTTCAAGAGTAATTACTCTAAATCCCGAATCTTTGTATTTTTGGATTGTTTTGGTGGATGAATCGAAATGTTCAAACAACACCGATTTATGAGTATTTCTGGCGGTTCTTTTTAACCGGTTGCTATCAAGGTTAGGACGGGTGCCGCAAAATATGATCTTGTCAATTCCAAAGGCATCGGCAAGCCTAAACAGGCTGCCAATATTGGCTTCTCCTGTGATATTGTCAAGTAGCAGAACTACCGGGAATTTGGTCTGTTTAAAAGATGTATTACTATGAGATAATTGTCTGCTCAATTTTCAAAAGCGTATTTAATAATATTCGCTCCCATTTTCAGGGCGTTTTGCCTTACATCTTCAGGATCATTATGCACTTGCGGGCTTTCCCAGCCGTCGCCGAGATCACTTTCAAAAGTAAAAAGGAGTAGTAGCCTATCGTTATCGAATATTCCAAATGCTTGTGGAGGCAAGCCATCATGTTCGTGTATTTTAGGCAGGCCCTTCGGGAAATCATAGGCGATTGAAAAGATGGGATGATTTCCCGGAATTTCGGTAAGCTCTTTATCGGGAAATAGTTTTTTAATCTCTTTTCTGATATATTTATTCATCCCGTAATTATCATCAATATGTAAGAATCCGCCGCTCATAAGGTAATTGCGAAGATTTTCAATTTCAGAATTATTGAAGACAACATTTCCATGTCCGGTCATATGGACAAAAGGATACTGGAAAATATCGGTACTACCTGGTTCTACCGTGGCCGGTTTAATCTCAATTTTTGTGGAAATCTGGGAATTACAGAATTTAATAAGATTTGGTAAACTGGTAGGGTTTGCATACCAGTCTCCACCACCATTATATTTTAATAGCGCTATTTCCTGACAATTAGCGGTAATGCCGAGTAGAAAAAGTAATACGAAAATGGTTTTCACTTTAATCATAGCAGTGAAAGTTACGACTCCTGATTGACAAGCGCAACAGTGTGACAGGCAACGATGGCAGCCGTTTCTGTTCGCAATCTACTATCTCCAAGGCTTACAGGAATCCAGCCGGTATTTAGAGCGCTATTGATCTCTTCCCTGCTAAAATCACCTTCAGGACCAATAAGAATATTAACTTTTTCCTTTGCCTTCATTTTTTTCTGGAGATATTCCTTATCCAGTCCATCTTCGCAATGCGCAATGTATTTTAACCCATCAGTCTTTTCGTTAAGGAATTCATGAAAAGAAACAGGTTCGTTTAGTTTTGGCATTCTGTAATGTAAAGATTGTTTCATAGCACTTTGCAGCACCCGTTCAAATCGGTTAAGTTTTACTACTTTTCTTTCGCTGTGATCGCAAATTACCGGAGTGATCTCGTGTATCCCAATTTCCATGGCTTTTTCCAGAAACCATTCGAATCTGTCATTCATCTTGGTAGGAGCGACGATCATATGTAAATAATAGGGTGGAGCAGGCTGGTCTTCTACTGAAATGATCTTGGCAATACATCGTCTAATATCGGCATTCACAATTTCGGCAGTAAACAAATGCCCCTTGCCATTGGTGATATTTAGCGTATCGCCTTCCGTTTTACGAAGTACCTTTACAATATGCTTGCTTTCATCACGCGGAAAAACCACTTGTGAATCTTTATCTGAAATTTCAGGATTATAGAATAACTGCATACTATAATTTATATCTTGATTGTGCGGTTATGGAAAAGTCTGAAAAATCTTGCTGCAGAAATTTGTGATATCCCGCGATCCCAATCATTGCGGCATTATCTGTAGTATATTCAAACTTCGGAATGAAACATTTCCAGCCCCATTTTTGTTCAGTATCTTTCAATGCTTTTCTAATCCCACTATTGGCTGAAACTCCGCCGCCAATGGCAACCTGATTGATCCCGGTCTCTTTAACCGCTTTTTTGAGTTTATCCATTAAAATTCCCACAATCGTATATTGTATGGAAGCACAAATATCCTTGAGGTTTTTCTCGACAAATTCCGGATCCTTTTTTGTTTCCCTTTGTACAAAATAAAGAACTGCGGTCTTAAATCCGCTGAAACTGAAATTTAGGCCATCAACTTTAGGTCTCGGAAACTTAAATGCTTTAGGATCTCCTTCGTTAGCATATTTATCTATTAGTGGTCCTCCCGGGTAAGGTAAGCCAAGGATCTTGGCGCTTTTATCGAAGGCCTCTCCAACAGCATCATCAGTTGTTTCTCCAATTACTTCCATTTTAAAATAGTCGTTCACCTTAACGATCTGCGTATGTCCGCCACTAATAGTCATGGCCAGGAAAGGAAATTCAGGTTTATCATAATTCTCTTCTTCTATAAAGTGAGCCAGGATATGGGCCTGCATATGATTCACTTCAATAAGTGGAATATTTAATCCCATTGACAGGGACTTGGCAAAAGACGTTCCTACCAGTAAAGAACCCATTAAACCCGGACCTCTGGTAAATGCAATTGCAGAAATGTCCTTTTTGCCGATATTTGCCTTCGCCAGGGCCTGATGGATCACTGGAACAATATTTTGCTGGTGTGCTCTGGAAGCCAGCTCCGGAACAACACCACCATATTGTTGATGGACTTCCTGAGTCGCTACAATATTTGAAAGTATTTTACCGTTGCAAAGTACAGCAGCTGCGGTATCATCGCAGGAAGATTCAATAGCTAAAATGTTAATTTTTTGATCTGACATCAGAAATATTTGGGCATAGAAGTTGTAAATTAGTCGCAAAGTTAAAACATAAAACCGTATCAAAAAATTCTGGAAAATACTAACTAAAACAGTGGTCGCACTGATTTTGTTATTCATAATTCTATTGATAGTGTTTTCCATTCCTGCCGTACAAACTTCGGTAGCCAAAAGGTTTACCAATTCATTACGGAAAAACAGCGATGTAAATATTTCAATAGGAAGGGTTTCTATTGGCTATTTTGGAAATGTGAAACTACGGGATATTTATGTGAAAGATCACCATTTAGATACGCTTTTTACTGCTGAAGAGATCAAGACCTCCATACTTAGTATAAGGAATCTTATTAACAATTCTCCTAATCTGGGAAATACGCGAATTGAAGGATTGGATATGCGTATGAGGCGATATGAAGGAGAGGATAAAGATAACCTTGGGGTTTTAATCGAAAAGTTAAAAAAAGAGCCCACGGGTGACACTACTCATTTTGAACTTCAAGCCAAAAATGTCCAGATAGTAAACAGTCGTTATAGTTATTATGATGAAAATCTTGATAAGCCGGATGTTGTGATCGTGGATAGCCTAAATATCTATGCTAACGAATTAAGAATCGACGGCGGGAATATCGATATAGATATTGGTAGTCTAAATGGTTTTGAACACCGTGGGATACAGATCGATAATCTTTCCACGCAGTTTCATTATGATCCGGAGAGTATGCGGCTCTTAGATATGAAACTGAAAACACCTGGCTCGCTGGTAAATGCCGATTTACAGTTTAATTACCAGTCGGGAGATTTCTCAGATTTTGAAAACCTGGTGAATGTGGAAGCCGAATTCAGAAAAAGTAAGCTCTCCAGCAATGATCTTCAGGCTTTTTATGACGGTTTTGGAAATGACGAAACTCTGACTTTTAAAACTAGTCTCGTTGGAACACTCAATGACTTCAAATTAGAAAATTTTGAACTCAATGGAATGGACAGAACCAGTATCTATGGTGATTTTCAGGTAACAGGCTCCTTTTCCAAAGATACCGGAGACTTTAGTGTGGATGGTAGCTTCTCTGGTTTTAATACCAATTATTATGACATGGTCAACTTTCTTCCAGGGCCATTATTAGGAAAATTACCTGAAAATTTAAGGGAATTTGGCAGCGTGAATATTAAGGGAAACACGCTGGTTACAGCATCTTCGTTAGATAGTGACGTATATATAACTACTCAATTAGGTTCGGCAGATGCCGAATTTGTTCTAAATAATTTCGATAAGTCTTCTTCAGCCAGCTACAAAGGAAAACTGATATTCAGCGATTTTAATATCGGCAAGCTTATCGATAATGAAAAGCTAGGTAAAACCAGCTTCAATATAGATTTTGACGGAAAGGGTTTTGACCAGGAAAACCTAAATACACAACTTAAAGGAAGTATTTCTAAATTAAGTTATAACAACTATACATATTCGAATATCAGGATTATTGGAAACCTTAAAAACCCAGTTTTCAATGGTTATTTTGTCTCCCGTGATCCCAATCTTCAAATGGAATTCAATGGCCTGGCTGATCTTTCAGAAGATATAAATGTTTATGACTTTGAGGCGTCGGTTCAATACGCCGACCTTAATACGCTAAACTTTGTAAGCAGGGACAGTATTTCTATATTTAAAGGGGATGTGATCATGAATATGAAAGGAACAACTATAGATGATGCTGTTGGTGATATTCTTTTGCTTAATACAAGTTACCGCAATCAAAACGACCTTTATTACTTTGACGACCTGAGTATTGCTTCGAGTTTTGATGGTCCCGAGAGAACTATCAGGATCAATTCTCCAGATGTTATTAGCGGTCAGGTAAGAGGTATTTATAATTTGAAGGAAGTTGGAGCACTTCTGGAAAACGCTCTGGGGAGTATATATACCAATTACCAACCCAGAACTATTACCACAAATCAATACATGGAATTCGACTTTGATATTTATAACCAGATCGTTGAAGTTTTTTATCCTGAAATTGAGCTCGCTCCAAATACTTATATACGTGGTAGGGTAGAGTCTGATGAATCTGAATTCAAACTTACATTTCGCTCTCCAAGAATTGATGTGTTTGGGAATATGTTCGAAAATATTAATCTCCAGGTAGATAATACCAATCCAATTTATAATACATTCTTTGAATCGGATAGTGTCTCCACAGACCTCTATAATTTCTCGGAATTCAGTTTTATTAATGTGACCCAACGTGACACCTTATTCATACGTTCAGAATTTCAGGGGGGTAAAAAGAATAATGATGTTTTTAACCTTAACCTTTTTCATACCATTAATGAGGATGGTAAATCTGTCGTTGGAATTCAAAAATCAGATTTCAAATTCAAGGATAATTTATGGTATTTAAATGAATCAAATAACAAGAACAATAAGATCATTTTTGACAATAAATTCAGGGATCTTCGCATTGATTCTTTAGTGATGAACCATGCGAATGAAGAGATAAGACTTAGTGGGCAAATGCGTGATTCAACTTATAAGGATTTCAAAATGGAATTCGTCAATGTAGATGTGGGTAAGATCACTCCGGAAATTGATAGCCTGGACCTCGCTGGTACTCTTAATGGTCACCTGGATCTCCGCCAGAAAGATGGAGCCTATTTCCCCAATACTAATATGACGATTGATTCTCTTAATGTGAATGATCATTATTTAGGTAATTTGAAACTGGATGTAGAAGGAAATCAGGATCTAACAAATTATTCGGTTAATGCGAACATTCGAAATAAAGGACTCGAATCGCTTAATGCCTTTGGTTATATAAATGTAAGTGGTAATGAACCTACAATAGATCTTGAGGTAAACATGGACCGATTAAATGTGGCCCCTTTTAGTCCTATAGGAGGAGAGGTGATCACAAATATTCGAGGCTATGCTTCGGGGCGTGCTTTTGTGACCGGGAATTATAAAAATCCGAATTTTTCAGGTAGTCTGGAACTTAATAAGGCCGGATTAAAAATTCCTTATCTAAATGTTGACCTCAGATTTCCCGATGCCACAATAGTTGGACTTTCAAAACAGCAGTTCAATTTTGATGAAATTACAATAATCGATACTAAATACAATACTCGGGGAACACTTAATGGTTTTATTTCTCATCGTAATTTTAAAGAATGGTTCCTCAACCTTTCTTTAAATTCAGATCGTATGCTGGTACTGGATACAGATCAGGATCCGGATGCGCTTTATTATGGAACTGCTTTTATTAATGGAGAGGCAAGTATAGAAGGACCTACAGATCAATTGGTGATAGAGGTAAATGCGGCTACAGAGCGGGGTACCGTTTTTAAAATTCCATTAAGCGATACGGAATCTGTTGGAGATAATTCTTTTATTCATTTCTTAAGTCCTGAGGAGAAAGCCGCCAAACTTGCCGGTAAGGAAATAGAAATTCCTGAAGTCAAGGGTCTTGAACTTATTTTTGATCTTGATATTACCAACAAGGCTGAAGTAGAAGTCGTAGTTGATCAAACGAGCGGTAGCACGCTACGTGGACGAGGAGCAGGAAGTTTACTTTTGGAGATCAATACTAATGGAAAATTCAACATGTGGGGAGATTTCATTGTGTACGAAGGAGTCTATAATTTTAAATACGCAGGCCTGGTGCAAAAGGTCTTTAATGTAGAATCGGGGGGAAGTATTAACTGGGACGGAAATCCCACACAGGCACAATTGGACGTCAGCGCTGTATATTCCTTAAATGCGAATCCCGCGGTGCTTTTAGAGAATCCATCGGTTAACCGAAAAATACCGGTGGATGTTGTGATAAACCTTCAGGGACAAATAGAACAACCCGACATTACTTTCGATATCGATTTTCCAAATGCCAGTTCTACGGTAAAATCTGAATTACAATATCGTATCGATGACAGGGCCAGTAAAGAGTTACAGGCTTTGTTTCTGGTTACTCAGGGGTCTTTTTATAGTGAATTTGGATTACGGGGTGCTGCTATTTATGGTACCTTGGCAGAAAGAGCTTCGAGTATAGTGAATGATATTTTCGCCGATGATGAGGGTAAATTTCAGGTAGGCGTAAATTATGTTCAGGGTGATAGAACGCCAGATCAACAGACTGTGGACAGGTTTGGCCTGACTCTTTCTACGCAAATTTCAGACAGGGTTTTAATAAATGGTCAGGTAGGAGTCCCCATCGGAGGGGTTACAGAGTCGGTTATTATAGGAGATATCGAAATCGATTTTCTCTTAAATGAAGACGGTACTCTTCGCGCAAAGGTATTCAACCGGGAGAGTAATATTCAGTTTATTGGGGAAGAGATAGGTTTCACTCAGGGGGTTGGATTATCGTATTCAGTAGATTTTGACACTTTTAAAGAACTCATTCGGAAAATTGCAAATACCGAAATTGCAAAATCACCTTCAAAGGCTGTAAAAGAAGAGTTGAAAAAATCCCTTGCTCCGGATTTTATCAGTTTTCCAAATAGTTCTAAAAACTAATATTCACTCGAAATTCCACCAAAACTTTTTATAGAGAAGAATTGAAACTCTTATCTGTAAACTTCAGAATAATTTGTAGTTTTAAAGTTCAATTGCATTTGTATGACTAAAAAAGTTAGACGTATTGGCGTAATGACATCCGGTGGGGATTCTCCAGGAATGAACGCTGCTATAAGGGCAGTAGTTAGAACCTGCGCTTATTATCACACGGAATGTATAGGATATTATCAAGGATTTCAGGGAATGATTACCGGAGAATCAATAAGTCTGAATGCTCGTAGCGTTCGAAATATTGTAAACCAGGGAGGGACCATTCTACAGTCAGCAAGGTCAAAGGGATTCCTCACTAAAGAAGGCAGGGCTCAGGCTGCTGAAAATCTTAAAGAAGATAATGTTGATGCTATGGTCCTTATTGGAGGAGATGGAACTTTTAGAGGAGGTCTTGCCCTTAACAAGGAACATGGAATTCCGGTAATTGGAGTTCCAGGCACTATTGATAATGATATCTATGGAACTAATTATACCATTGGCTATGATACCGCTTTAAATACCGTGGTAGAAGCAATCGATAAGATTAGAGATACCGCGAGTTCACATAACCGACTTTTTTTTGTAGAAGTAATGGGTCGGGATGCTGGATTTATAGCCCTGAATAGCGGGATTGGTGCCGGTGCTGAAGAAATTCTTATCCCTGAGGAAAACCTTGGCCTTGAAAGACTTCTCGATTCGTTGGAAAGAAGTAGAAGAGCAGGGAAAACTTCAAGTATAGTAGTAGTTTCTGAAGGTGATAAAATTGGTAAAAATGTATTTGAACTCGCCGAATACGTCAAAAAGAACCTTCCGTATTATGATGCACGGGTGACCGTTTTGGGTCATATACAAAGAGGTGGAAGGCCTTCCTGTTTTGACAGGGTCCTGGCAAGCCGTCTTTCGGTAAAAGCGGTGGAACTCCTTCTGGACGGCCAAAAAAATGTGATGGTTGGAATGATCAATAACGATATTGAACCTTGCAACCTTGAGAAAGCTCTTAAAGGCAAACATGAGATCAATAAGGATCTATTAAGAATATCTGAAATACTTTCAACTTAAATGAAGACAATTGCAATTATAGCCCATGATGGTAAAAAGCCTGAAATGGTTCAGTTTCTGAACGAGAACCATGATATTCTTGATTCTAAGAATGTGAATATTATTGCCACGGGAACTACCGGTGCTAAAACCGAAGCAGCCGGCTATAAGGTAGAAAAATTACTTTCTGGTCCGCTGGGTGGGGATGCGCAGATAGCTGCACGAATTGCAGAAGGTCTTGTAGATATGGTAATTTTCTTCCGGGATCCATTGGATAAACATCCACATGAACCAGATATTTTTATGCTAATGAGATTGTGCGATGTGCACAACGTTCCGTTGGCTACCAATCCGGCAACGGCAAGTTTTTTAATAAAAGGCCTTTAAGTATTAAGATTTTAGTGCGATAGCGCTTATCTCAACATTCACAAACTTTGGAAGGTTGGCGACTTCAACTGTTTCTCTGGCAGGGGCAGTTTCTGCGTCAAAATAACGAGCATACACCTCATTGATCTTTCCAAAGTTGTTCATATCACTCATGAAAATAGATGTTTTTACCACATCTGTAAGGCTAAGACCAGCTTCAGTAAGAATAGCCTTTAGGTTTTCCAGTACCAGAGTGGTTTCTTTTTCAAGATCATCTGTAAGCAATTCACCTGTAGAAGGTTGAATAGCGATCTGGCCTGAAATATAAAACATATTACCGGCAAAAACGGCCTGGTTGTATGGGCCAATTGGAGCAGGAGCGTTTTTTGTATTGATTATTTTTTTCATAATTAAAATTATTTTTATTAAGCTTCCAGCTTAGTTATAGCTTCCGGTCTCTGTCACGTCTTTTTTCGTACTTAATATCGCTTAATACATTCGCTTTAATTCTAATTAAGAAGTTCCATGAACGTCTTTCGCTAAAAGGAACCCAGTTAAAGCTCATGATCCAGCTATCCAGGTCACGACTAAACCTGAATTGTGTAAAAGTAAAGCCGTGATTCACCACATCGTAACCCGAATTCACCCCAATTTTCCATTTGGGAGAAAGCTCCACGTTTCCGGAAAACATGATAGAATGTGCTGAAATATCATTCTGACGGGCATTATTTGAATAGTTTAAGGAATAGGCAAGGCGCAAATCCCACGGGATTTTATAATTATACCAGCTATTGTTCTTTTCTTCATCTCCTTCAAATGGGTCATCATCCTCATAAAGTGATGCATCGGGTCCCGTACTTTTTCCGAAAAGATCATCCGGACGACCACCATTCCTGAAGGTTTCATTTTCACTTTCATCAGGATTCTCCTGGCCGCCCTCAAAATCTTTACTGGAAAATGAATAGCCAAAGTTAACACTACCGTTGGTTAACCTGAAAAGGCTTCCACCATTTTCGATATTCAGTTTATCAATTCTCCGGTTATTATTATTTAATGCATAGATATCAAGGTTTCCACCAAAATTGATATCCAGTTTATTCTCTATAATAGGAACGGATCCACGAAGAGAAATAGGTGATAATTTAAGGGAATCTCCTGCAAGGTTATAACTGGTGCTTACACTGAAGTTATTTAATAAGGTGACTTTTTTGGGTTCTGTGGCGGTACTGTCTTTTGAAGTTACTTTTGCTTCGAAGGTATTACTAAGACTAAAGCCTACTGAACTTGAAAAATTACGTCCGGGAGCACCATAAAGAGTCCCGTCAAATCTTGAATAATCTACCAGTTCTATTTGATTAGGGGTCGTAGGATCATCCCTTTCATAGGTGTCATAAAACTGATCAAATCCCGGGTTAACGCTATAACTTATTGAAGGACGCATTACATGCCGAATGGCCTGGATTTTCTTATTCTTACCAAAATTCTTTAATCCGTATACGGTTGTTCCTATACTGGTACTAAAATTATAGGTTCTATAAGAATCAAACCCACTCATGGTATCTCTTACTACCTGATTTAAGCTGGGATCGAAAGACTGACCATAGGTTTTGGAAACCCAGGTTTCTTCATAACTGGTACTTGTACTTACACTTAAAAATTTGAATAGTTTAAAGTTCGTAGATATTGGGATGGAGTGTTGTGCGCCCAACCTGGCATCTCTAAACATCTCTGGTTTAAAGAAAAGTGAATCCGTAGTGTTTATCTGGTTTTCTCCCCTTAAACTATACTGAAAATTAATATTTTCGATAATACCTTCTTTTGCGCCTACCTTTGGTGCAAAAGGATAGATTCTTGACATACTAAGCTGCAGCGTAGGCAGGCTCATATTAATTGATTTTGTTCGGGTATTCTGCGAATGCCTTGCTGCAAGGCTAAGATTTACCTGTGGTTCCCCTTCAAAAGTTTTGCTGTAGGATACCGAAGAACTCAGACTGTTATTAAGAAAGTTACCTGTATTGGATTGATTGATCGTTTCCTGGTAATATTCACTACTACCAAGGTTTACCGAGGCAGAGAAGCGCGAACTTGGATTAGCCTTTGAATCCTGACTATGTGACCAGCGAATATTGTAATTAGATCTTTCACTAAAATCAGGGAATCCCCGTTGGCTATTATATAATTTCTCATACCTCAAACTAAAGTTTCCGCGAAAACGATAGCGTTTAGCATAATTAGAGGAGAGTTCCATATTATAAGAACCATTGGTATAATAACTTCCCAGCGCCAAAAGATCTATATAATCACTAATCGCAAAATAATAACCACCATTTTGAAGGTTATAACCATACTGACTATCTCCAAAAGAAGGGATCTGGAATCCTGAGGTTTGTTCTTCGGTTAAAGGAAAATATCCAAACGGAAGCCCAAGGGGTGTGGGGACATCGGCGATATACATATTGACCAGTCCAGAAACGATCTTCTTGTCTGGAACAAATTTTATTTTTCGCGCATAGAAATAATATTCGGGATCATCTACGTCTTCAGAAGTAGTGAATCTTACATTCTGCATAAAATAAACCGAATCATTTTCTCGCTTTGTCACCTGTCCTTTTACATTGAATTCAGCTTCCTGGGTTCTGGAATTATAGACAAGGGCTCTTTCGGTCTTAAAATTAAATCGAATGGAATCAGGCTCAATGGTTTTTTGGGCCTGGGTAAATACAGGTTTTTGGGTGTATGTTCCTGTAGAATCATTTATTCCGAAAGCAAAAACTTCGTTCTTTGCGTTGTCTATAATGATCAAGCCTGCTTCAATTGTCATGTCTCCATAGACAATTTTGGCCTCATTATATAAATACATTTTATTTTCAGCAGGACTTAACCTCATATAATCCTTCGAAGTGTAACTAACCACATCAGTAAGGAATTGAGGAGGCCTAACGGTATCTGTAGCCGTTGTATCCTGTTGTTGAAGTTGAGCTGTAATTTCCTGAGCATCAATCGCAGGAGCTATTGAATCCTTTTCCGCTTTTACAGGAATCGAAGTACTTTCAACCTCCTGTGGATATAACACCAGGGAAAAGAACAGCGTAAAAACGAAGCAAAAAAGAGTATTCAGGATATTTGTTTGCAATGCTTTAAGTGCTATTTTTGTAAGGATTGGCTTGCTTTTTGCGTTTTCAAAATTACATATATTTTTTCAGGTGAGTTTTGGGACCGCAGGAAAAATAGTAATTAAAATATTCACCCCACTTAAGCGTTAGCTTTTTATGAGAACGAACTTACTTAAACTTTTCGTATTCGCAATTTTCTTATTCGGCAATTCTGTCACCCTTCATTCCGCGGAAATTCCACCACTTCGAGATAAATTCGTCGTCGTTCTGGATGCCGGTCATGGTGGTAAAGATTCCGGGAATGTTGGAAATGGCTATGTAGAAAAAGACATTGCTTTGAGCATTGTTCTTAAAATAGGAAAGGAACTGGAGAAATATGACGGTATAGAAGTAGTATATACACGTGATAAAGATGTTTTTATTCCATTGGAAAAACGGGGAAAAATAGCTAATGACGCGAATGCTGATCTTTTTGTTTCCGTTCACTGCAACTCCCATCATAGTCAGGCTTCAGGAACCGAAACTTTTGTACTTGGTCTTCATAGAAATGAGACAAATTTTGAAGTGGCTAAACGAGAGAACTCGGTGATCTATCTTGAGGAAGATTACGAAGTAACTTATAGTGACTTTGATATAAATTCTCCCGAATCTTTTATAGGCTTAACCATTATGCAGGAAGAATATTTAGATCAGAGTATTCTTCTTGCCGATTATGTTCAGCAGGAATTCACGAATGATTTGCACAGAAAAAACCGTGGGGTTAAACAGGCAGGGTTTATTGTATTGCACCAGACCTACATGCCAAGCGTACTTATTGAAACAGGCTTTCTTACCAATAATCAGGAAGGTGCTTTTCTAAATTCTAATACCGGTAGGGATAAAATGGCTAGCTCAATCACCAAAGCCATTATTGAATACAGCCATTCTATTAATCTTAATACACTTGAAAGTATAGTCTCCAGTCATTCGGAATCGGGTAAATCAGCCGGAGGCTCTGAGTCTCAGTCTACTTCACAAGATTTATAAAGATGTTGTTTTTAAAGTGCAGCTTGCTGCGGGATCCAAAAAACTGGAAACAAGATCCTATAATTTCAAAGGACTGGAAGATGTGGAAAGACAAAAAGAGGGAAGGTTGTACAAATATTATTATGGAGAAACTTCCGATTATCTTAAGATCCAGAGCCTGCATCGGGAAGCTATAAAGCAAAGGATATCCAAACAGTTATATTGTTGCATTTAGAAACGAGAAGAAAATCACCGTTAACGAGGCTTTAAATTCTAAGCTTAATTAGAACGGCATTTCTATTTTTATTTCTAAATTTGTGCTTATCCTTTAAAAAAATTGCTTTTGAAATATTCCAGAGAGGTCAAAACTGCCGCATTAGCTATTATCGCAATAGTGATTCTTATTTTCGGCTATAGTTTTCTTAAGGGAGAAAATCTATTAAGTAACAACCGTACTTATTATGCGGTTTATGATGATGTGGAAGGCTTATCTCAATCTTCTGAGGTAACTATTAATGGTTTAAAGGTAGGTCAGGTAAGCAGTATTGATTTTTTAAATGAAAAAGGACAGCTTTTGGTGACTTTCACCGTTAAGAACGATTTTCCGTTTTCTAAAACAAGTGTAGCTGAGATTTACGGTGGTAATATTATTGGAGGGAAATCACTTGCAATCATCCCAAAATATGATCAAAACGTGGGCATTGCAAAATCCGGTGACACTCTCGAGGGTGGTAAGGAAGAAGGAATTATGGAGCTGGTGAACGACAGGCTTACTCCTCTTCAGCAAAAACTTGAAGGCACTATAGTTAGTGCAGATTCTATGCTTACGGCCATAACCGAAATACTTAATGATTCTACCAGAAATAATATTCGAGGCACTTTTAAAAATCTTGACGCTACGGTTTCTTCTTTTAAAATAACTGCAAATGAACTTCAGGGAATAGTTCAGGGGAATTCTGAAAAACTGGACAGAACATTTACTAATCTTGATGAAATGTCAGCTAATTTTAATAAATTTTCTGACACCTTAACAAGTATGGATATTAAACAGATCACCAACGATCTGGAAAAGGTAGTTGCAGATTTTGAAAATGTTTCAGATAAACTGAACAATGGAGATGGAACTGCAGCAAGATTAATTAATGATGATGCCGTTTATAACAATCTGGACCGAGCTACCAGGCAACTGGAAGAACTTCTACAGGACGTGAAATTGAATCCTAAACGATACGTACATTTTTCAGTTTTCGGAAAAAATCCGGGACCCTACGATGAACCAAAGGATTCTTTAAAATAAGCTATAATGCATATTGTTGCCCAGATTTTATTTGTTATCGCGCTATTGGCGGGAATAGGTTTTTTTACCCGAAACGTAAAACGTTTAATTCGGAATATTAAGCTTGGAAAAGAAGTTGACCGAAGCGATAACCAGGGAGAACGATTTGGGAAAATGGCCAGGATCGCCATGGGGCAGAGTAAAATGGTGCGCAGACCTGTAGCAGGAATTCTTCACGTGATAGTTTATCTGGGTTTTATCATCATCAATATCGAAGTTCTTGAAATAATTATCGATGGTGCTTTTGGAACTCACAGGCTCTTTTCTTTTATGGGAGGCTTCTATAATGTATTGATCGCTGCCTTTGAAGTACTTGCATTACTGGTGTTCGTTGGGGTTATTATTTTCTGGATAAGACGTAATCTTACTCATATCCGCAGGTTTTTAAGTAAAGAATTAAAGGGCTGGCCAAAGAATGATGCCAATTATATCCTGTATTTTGAAATGGTGCTCATGTTTTTGTTTCTAACCATGAATGCGGCAGACCATCAACTTCAAATAAATGAGGCTTCTCATTATATGCTTGGTATGGACATGGAAGCTGCATTTCCGGTAAGCCAGTTTTTGTTACCACTATTAGATGGTTTTAGCAATGCTACTTTAATTATAATTGAAAGAACCGCCTGGTGGTTACATATTTTGGGAATACTGTTTTTCCTTAATTATCTATACTATTCCAAGCATTTACATATTCTACTTGCATTTCCAAATGTATATTTTTCCAAACTTGTTCCGCAGGGAGAATTCGATAATCTTGAAGCGGTTCGTAAAGAGGTGGAATTGATGATGGATCCTAATGCCGACCCTTTTGCAGCAACAGATGAAGGTGATGGGGGAACCTGATAAATTTGGAGCCTCTGATGTCTTTGACCTTAATCAGGTCCAGTTATTGAACTCTTATACCTGTACCGAATGTGGACGTTGTACCTCAGAATGTCCGGCAAATCAAACCGGTAAGAAACTTTCTCCACGAAAGATAATGATGGATACCAGAGATCGACTTGAAGAAGTAGGTGAGATCATTAATAAAAAAGGAAAATACGAAGATAACGGCAAGCAGTTGCTGAACGATTATATACTAAGGGAAGAGCTTTGGGCATGTACCACGTGTAATGCCTGTGTAGAAGCCTGTCCTGTTGGAATAGACCCATTATCTATTATTCTTGATATGAGAAGATATTTAATGATGGAACAAAGTGCAGCTCCTAATGAGCTGGCAGTGTCTATGACAAATATAGAGAACAATGGTGCCCCCTGGCCTTACAATCAAATGGATAGGTTAAATTGGGCAAAAGAGAACTAGGAAATACCTGGTGATAATTAAAAAAGTATAAAGAATAGTTTTATGGCAGAAGCATTGAAAGTTCCTACCATGGCAGAATATATGGCAGAAGGAAAAAAACCCGAAGTTTTATTCTGGGTAGGTTGTGCTGGTAGTTTTGACGACCGGGCAAAAAAGATCACTAAAGCCTTTGTGAAATTATTACACCAGGCTGGAGTTGATTTTGCTGTTTTGGGAACTGAAGAAAGCTGTACAGGAGATCCTGCAAAACGATCAGGGAATGAGTTCTTATTTCAAATGCAGGCCGCCACAAATATCGAAGTACTTAATGGTTACGAAATTGAAAAGATCGTAACAGCCTGTCCTCACTGTTTTAATACTATAAAAAATGAATACCCTTCTCTTGGCGGTAATTACGAAGTAATGCACCATACCCAGTTTTTGAAAGCTTTACTTGAAGAAGGAAAGCTGAAGGTAGAAGGAGGAAAATTTAAAGGCAAGAGAATAACTTTTCATGATCCATGCTATCTGGGTCGGGCCAATAACGAATACGAAGCTCCAAGAGATCTTCTTAGAAAACTGGAAGTTGAACTGGTTGAAATGCGTAAATGCAAGAAAAATGCGATGTGTTGTGGTGCCGGTGGTGGACAAATGTTTAAAGAACCTGAACCAGGTAATAAGGATGTGAATATTGCCAGAACAGAGCAGGCAATGGAAGTAGAACCTGAAATAATTGCTGCGGGTTGTCCTTTTTGCAATACCATGATGACCGATGGTGTTAAAAATAAAGAGAAAGAAGATAGCGTAGCTGTCATGGATGTGGCTGAATTAATCGCTAATGCCAAAGATCTTTAAAATATAAAAGTTAAAAGCTGGTACTATATTTGACCTCATAGCTAAAAAAAATTAGATTTGTAACAATTCAATTTTAGCTAATATGTTAGTACCCTTTCAAAACCTGCCTGAGAGTTCCCGGGTATGGATATACCAGGCCAACAGGTCTTTTACTCAGGATGAAATCCAGGAAATTTCAGAAAAACTAGATGATTTCATCGAGAAGTGGACGGTTCATGGAGCCAATTTACAAGCTTCCTATGAGATCAAATACAAACGTTTTATCATCATTGCGCTGAATCAGCAAGTTAATGCTGCGTCTGGATGTTCTATAGATGCTTCGGTGAATTTTATTCAGCAGCTTGAAAAAGAATATAATGTAGATCTTTTGGATAAAATGAATGTATCCTATAAACAGGGTGATTTCATAGCCTATAAAAGCCTTACCGATTTCCGTAAAATGGCTAAGCAAAAGGCGGTTTCACCTAATACAATAGTTTTTAATAACCTTGTAAATAATAAAGCCGAATACCTTTCAGACTGGGAAGTTCCGGCCTCCGAAAGCTGGCATAAACGTTTTATGAATTAATGAAGTTGAAGCAAGTCCCAACGTTTTCCGCATTTATAATTTTCTTTTTCATTTCTTTTATCTCTGGTGCTCAGGTAACCAATCCATTGAGGACTAAAGATTATACCGCTCAAAAAAAATGGGTAGACAGCGTCTATGACTCCATGAGCCTGCAAGAAAAGGTGGGACAACTTTTTATGGCCAGTATATGGTCTAAAAATGAAAATGAAGCAGATTCCATTAGAAAATATATCAAGGAGCAACATATTGGAGGACTTATATTTTCTAAAGGAGGACCGGTAAAACAGGCACAACTCACTAATGAGTTTCAGGAAATGTCCCAAGTTCCTCTACTTATAGGAATGGATGCCGAATGGGGACTTGCGATGCGCCTGGACAGTACTTATGCCTTACCCTGGAATATGACCTTAGGAGCGATTAAGGATAATAAACTTATCGAGGATGCCGGTGCTGCTATTTCAAGGCATTCTAAACGCCTGGGAGTTCATTTTAATTTTGCACCGGTAGTAGATATTAATACCAACCCAGATAACCCGATTATTGGAAATCGTTCTTTTGGAGAGGATAAGATCAATGTAACAGAAAAAGCCCTGGCTTTTATGCACGGAATGCAAAGAGAAGGCGCTTTGAGTACTGCCAAACATTTTCCCGGTCATGGGGACACCGATTCAGATTCTCATAAAACACTTCCTACGATCACCTTTTCAAAGGAACGCATAGATAGTGTTGAACTCTTTCCATATAGGAAATTAATTCCAGCAGGTTTAAACAGTGTAATGGTTGCACATCTTAATGTTCCTGCCCTTGAACCTAAAGATGAATTACCTGCATCGCTTTCTAAAAATATTATCACGGGAGTACTAAAACAGAATATGGGCTTCAATGGTTTGATCTTTACCGACGCCCTGGATATGAAAGGAGTTGCCGGAAATAAGGAACCTGGAGAGGTAGACCTGCAGGCTTTTCTTGCCGGAAACGATGTGTTATTGATGAGTGAAGATATATCAAAAGCTTCGGGAAATATTATTGAGGCCTACAATTCCGGAATAATTACCGAAACCAGACTCGCACTCTCTGTTAAAAAGATCCTTTACGCTAAATATATGGTTGGCTTGAATGATTTTCAGCCTATTAAAACTAATTTTCTTATAGATGAATTAAATACGGCTGCTGATGACGCTTTACTGGAGAAGCTTTTTGAAAATGCCATTACGCTTCTTAAAAATAATAAAGCGATTATTCCGATAAAAAAACTGGAGAAGCAGAAGATCGCTTATGTTAATTTTGGAGACGCAGACGGCGGCCCTTTTCTTGACCAGTTAAGAAAATACACGAATGTGGATTGGGTAAAAGATGAAAAGTTAGGAGATCTACTTGATAAACTTGAAGAGTATACTTATGTTATTGTTGGTTATCATAAATCTGACAGCAGTCCCTGGGCCTCCTATAAATTTTCAGACAAAGAGCTTGTCTGGCTACATGAGATTGCAAGGAGAAATAAAACCATCCTTTCCCTGTTCACAAGACCTTATGCCTTACTTGATGTTAAGAGCTTTGCTAATCTGGAAGGCATTGTTGTTGGTTACCAGAATCATCCAGTAGCGCAGCGTAAGGTGGCACAGGTATTATTTGGAGCTACTGATGCTAAAGGTGAATTACCGGTTAGTATAGGGAAAGAATTTCCTGATGGCACAGGTTTTACTACAAAGAATGTTGGACGGCTGGCCTATGGTAGTCCCGAGAGCGTTGGAATGAATTCTGCAAAGCTTCAGAAAATAGATAGTATCATCGAATATGCTATAGACAAAAAGATGACCCCGGGTGCGCAGATCCTGGTTGCCAGAAAAGGAAAGGTGATCTATCAGAAAAATTTTGGCTATCAAACCTATGATGATACCCTGCCTGTAACCGATACTACCGTGTATGATCTGGCTTCTTTGACTAAAATACTGGCTACATTACCTCTAATAATGGAGATGGATGAAGAGGGAGTGCTGGATTTTAACACCAAACTATCGGAACTCTTACCGTCTTTCAAAGACTCTAATAAGGCCAATATAAAATTACAGGATATGTTGATGCATTATGCACGCTTACAGGCCTGGATACCATTTTATGTTTCAACGATTGATCCTAAAACCAAAAAGCTCTCAGATTTATATTACAGGGAAGAACCTTCAGAAGAATTTAATACCCAGGTGGCAGATCATATGTACATCAGGCGCGATATAAGAGATACTATTCTTAAAACAATAAGGGATAGCGAACTCGAGCGAAAACTTGAATATAAGTATAGCGACCTGCCCTATTATTTGATGAAGTACTTTCTGGAGGGCTATTATAAAACTTCCTTGCAGGTAGTTACCCAGCAAAAACTTTATTCCCGTTTGGGGGCGAATTACACAGGTTATTTGCCTTTGACCAGATTTGATACTTTGCAGATCGCTCCTACAGAAGACGATGAATTATGGAGACATCAACTGGTGAGGGGTTTTGTTCATGACCAGGGTGCAGCAATGCAGGGCGGAATTGGTGGTCATGCCGGTTTATTTAGTACTGCTAATGATGTGGCTAAAATTATGCAGATGTATTTAAACGGAGGAAGTTATGGGGGCGAGAAATTCTTAAATGATGAGACCATTAAAAAATATAATACCTGCTATTATTGTAAAGAAGATGTAAGGCGTGGGGTTGGTTTCGACAAACCCCAGCTCAGGGAAGTTGGCCCCACCTGTAACTGTGTCTCCATGAATAGTTTTGGACATAGTGGTTTTACCGGTACTTTTGCCTGGGCAGATCCTGAAGAAGAGATTGTTTACGTATTTTTGTCGAATAGGGTTTATCCCGATTCCAATAACAGAAAATTAATTCACGAGGACATTAGATCAAATATCCAGGAAGTGATTTATGAATCTATAGATTTTTAACCGATGAATATTGCCATTGTTTGTTATCCAACCTTCGGGGGGAGCGGCGTTGTTGCCACAGAATTGGGTTTAGCGCTTTCAAAACGAGGGCATGAAGTTCATTTTATCACCTATAAGCAACCCGTAAGGCTGGAACAGATATCCAGCAATATTAGATTTCATGAGGTTCACGTACCGGAATATCCATTATTTCATTATCAGCCTTATGAACTTGCTCTAAGCAGTAAACTTTTAAACGTAGTGAAGCGCTATGGGGTGGAATTACTTCATGTTCATTATGCTATTCCCCACGCTTATGCGGGTTATATGGCGAAAAAGATGCTTGCGGAAGAAGGAATAAGCCTTCCTATGGTCACTACCCTTCATGGAACCGACATTACCCTGGTAGGAAACCATCCCTTTTATAAACCGGCCGTTACCTTCAGTATTAATAATAGCGATTATGTGACTTCGGTTTCAGAGAGCCTAAAGGAAGATACTCTTAAGTTCTTTGAGGTGAGAAAAGCTATTGAAGTGATCCCTAACTTTATAGATGTCTCAAAATTTAGAGATCAAACTTTTACCGACTGTCAACGTGAACTAATGGCTTATCATGATGAAAAGATCATTACTCATGTGAGTAACTTCAGGAAAGTGAAGAGAGTAGACGAGGTAGTAAAGATTTTCTTTAATATTCAGAAAAAGATCAAAGCCAGGCTTATGCTGGTAGGCGAAGGTCCTGAAAAAGAGGCCGCAGAGGATCTTGTAAGAGAACTTGATATAAGAGACAGGGTTTTATTTCTTGGCCAGAGTAACGAAGTAGATAAGATATTATGTTTTTCTGACCTTTTTATCCTACCTTCAGAAACTGAAAGTTTTGGACTTGCCGCACTTGAAGCGATGGTTAACTCAGTGCCGGTTATATCTACCAATACAGGTGGTTTACCGGAAGTGAATATACAGGGTGTTTCAGGATACTTGCATGATGTTGGAGATGTAGAAGGGATGACCAAAAGTGCGCTTTCAATTTTAGAAAATGAAGAAAAACTGGAACTTTTTAAAAACCAGGCCAGGGAGGTAGCTGAAAAATTTGATATCAATCAAATTGTACCTATGTATGAAAACCTATACAAAAGAGCTCTATTAGAGTCATAAAAAAAAGTGGAGATATTAAAAACCTCCACTTTCTTCTTTCTTAAACCTATTTAAGAAAATCTAAAACTGATATCTTATTCCCAATGCGACATCTGGGGTAAAATCGTCCACTACATTATAATCGCTAAAGCCAATTTCCGGTCTAAAGTCCAGAGAAAGTAAAAGGGGAATATCAAAATTATATTCTATTCCTATGTCTCCTGCTATCAAAGCAAATACCCCATCTTTAGGATAACGGTCAAGATATTTTGCAGGCACATCTACATTTCCTATTCCGGCACCTGCCCCAACATACCAGTTAAAACCGCCTTCAATATTCCAAACCCACTGGTAGAGTCCAACAAGTTTAATGGCATCATAGTAACTATCGTTTCTCCATCCAAGGTCTAATTCAAGCCTGTTTTCAGGATTTAAAGCGCGCTGATAAGAAACTTCAGCTCCAAAACCTCCACCGCCACCAACTCTTAATCCCAGTGCATTCGCTGAAATATCCTGAGCATTAGCGTCGTTAAAGAAAACAGCTCCCATAATAAAAGCTGCTAATAAAACTAACTTTTTCATGTTTGATTGATTTATTTGTGTGAGACAAATTTAATGTGAATACCTATACAAGAACGTACTCTATCGCAAATGTATTGTTAATATTAATTAAAAATCTGTTAAGCGATATTCCTGAATTCTTCTAAATTTGGAAGTAATTATGAAGACTCAACTCGAAAAATTATCCAGGGAGATTTCCGGCGAACTGTTTTATGACGATCTGCGGAAGTCAATTTACGCCACAGATGCTTCTGTATACCGGGAAATCCCATTGGCAGTATGCTACCCAAGGAACGAATCAGATCTTAGAATTCTTATTGAATTTGCCAATAAAAACAAAACTTCTCTTATTCCCAGAACAGCAGGAACTTCCCTGGCGGGACAGTGTACAGGAAATGGGATCGTAGTAGATGTCTCCAGGCATTTTACAGATGTTATCGAAATTAAACCTAAAATGCAGCAGGTAATTGTGCAGCCCGGAGTAATTAGAGATGATCTTAACCGAAGACTGGAAAAACATCAACTCTTTTTTGGACCCAACACCTCTACCTCGAATAGATGTATGATAGGAGGGATGGTAGGGAATAACTCAAGTGGCACGACTTCAATAAAATATGGTACAACAAGAGATAAAATAATTTCCTTAAAAGCTATTCTTAGTGATGGATCATCGGTTGAATTTAAAGATCTTACTCCCGAAGAGTTTCAGCAAAAATTAAAACTGGATAATCTCGAAGGTACTATCCACAGAAAGATCGAAGAGCAGCTGGGAAAAAGTGAAAATCAGGAGGAAATCAGGAAACAGTTCCCTCCTAAAAGTCTGCACCGCAGGAATACAGGTTATGCTATCGATGAATTACTGGATTCTGAGGTTTTTACCGTGAGTCATCATCAATTTAATTTATGTAAGCTTATAGCGGGAAGTGAAGGAACACTTGCTTTTATTACCGAGATCACTTTGGATGTAGATCCTCTACAACCAAAATATTCTGCCATGATCGCAGCTCATTATGGCAGTATTGAGAATTGTATGCAGGCAGTTGTTCCCGCTATGGAGCATTCTCTGTATACCTGTGAAATGATGGACAAGGTAATTCTAGATTGTACGAAGCAGAATTTAAAATACCGGGAGAACCGCTTCTTTATTGAAGAAGATCCAATGGCCATCTTAATGTTAGAGCTAAGATCTGATTCCCAGGAGATTCTTCAAAACCAGGTGAAAGTTTTACTGGAATCTCTGGAAAGATCAGGCCTTGGATATGCTTATCCTGTATTAACTGGAAAGCAGATAGAACTGGCGCTGGAATTACGAAAAGCCGGACTGGGATTGTTGGGAAATATGATAGGGGACAGGAAGGCGGTAGCCTGTATTGAAGATACCGCGGTTGCCTTGCCTGTGCTGGCTGACTATATTTCTGAATTCAGCCAGATCATGAAATCATATAAACAGGAAGCTGTTTATTATGCACACGCTGGAGCTGGCGAAATACACTTAAGGCCAATTCTGAATTTGAAAAGATCGGGGGATATTAGGCTTTTTAGAAGTATTACTGAAGATGTAGCCAAACTTGTTAAGAAATATAATGGTTCACTTAGTGGAGAACATGGGGACGGAAGATTGCGAGCTGAATTTATTGAGAAAATGATTGGATCTCAGAACTATGAAATTATTAAAGAAATAAAATTCACTTTTGATCCTTCTAACATCTTTAATCCCGGTAAAATTGTGAAAGCCGATCCTATGGATACCTCGCTACGATATGTTCCAGATAGACAGGAGCCTGAAATTTCAACGATTATGGATTTTTCAGATGCTGATGGGATCTTAAGACTGGCCGAAAAATGTAATGGTAGTGGGGATTGTAGGAAATCGGTTGAAGCCGGCGGTACTATGTGCCCCAGTTATAGAGCCACCAAAGATGAAAAAGATACCACCAGGGCCAGGGCAAATGCCTTAAGGGAATTCCTGACAAACTCAAATAAAACGAATCGTTTTGATCATCAGGAATTAAAAGAGGTGCTGGATCTCTGCATCAGTTGTAAAGGCTGTAAGAGCGAATGTCCTTCAAACGTAGATATGGCGGCTTTAAAAGCTGAATTTCAACATCAATATCATAAAACGAACAAACCTCCATTAAGGGATAAGATATTTGCTAATATTTCTAAATATAATTCCATCGCTGCCAGGACACCCGGAATTTCCCGTTTTTTTATGAGTAATAAATTCACTTCCGGAATTGCCAAAAATTTACTGGGAGTGGCAAAAGAAAGGGAATTACCCAAAGTGGCTAAAGAAAGCCTTAAGAAGTATTACCTGAAGAACAGGGAGCATTTAAAAGTGGAACAACCTATTAAAAAGGTTTATCTGTTCAATGATGAATTCACTAATTATCTGGATGCAGAAATTGGGAAGAATGCGCTTCAGCTTTTATCAAAACTCAGGTATCAGGTGGAGATCATAGATCACCCCGAAAGCGGTAGAAGTTTTATTTCCAAAGGTTTTCTTTCAGAAGCCAAAAAGCTGGCTAATAAGAATATTGAAATTTTTAAAGAAATAATATCGGAAGAAACTCCTCTAATAGGAATAGAACCTTCGGCTATTCTTAGTTTCAGGGATGAATATTTAAGGCTGGCAGACGATAAAGCATCAGCAGAAAAGATTTCCAAAAACGCCTTTATAATTGAAGAATTTATAAAAACGGAAATAGCACTTGGAAATATCACTGCAAAGCAGTTTACCAAAAAGACCGCGAATATTAAGATTCATGCCCATTGTCACCAGAAGGCACTGTCCAATTCTTCCCAAACTTTTGATATTCTAAATCTTCCGGAGAATTATAAGGTTACTATTATCCCTTCCGGATGCTGCGGAATGGCCGGTTCTTTTGGATATGAAAAGGAGCATTATGAGGTGAGTATGCGTATTGGAGAAAATTCGCTTTTTCCGGCTATAAGAAAATCAGAAAAATCGGTTATTATATCTGCCAACGGAACCAGTTGCAGGCACCAGATAAAGGACGGAACCGCTAAAATTGCCCAGCATCCGGTTTCTATACTTTATACTGCTTTAATAAAATCCTAACGGCAATGTTAATACTTTTCTAAATCAAATTGCTTAGAGCCTGAATGTATTAACTTTAAACTTCTTTTAAAATTCCCAATAATGAAGATATTTTATACATGAATCAAGACCTGCTACGTATTGAAAAATTGGAGCGTGAATTAAATGAAAAGCGTAAGGAAATTGAAGAATTGCGGAATGAGAATAAATCTTTAAATAATTCTAATCGTTTTTTAAAGGAGGAAAATTATAAGTTCAAGGATCTTTTTTATTCCTCTCCCTCTTTACTTGCCATTTTTAAGGGTGAAAATCATATAATAGACATTGCAAATGATGCCATGAAAAAAGTATGGGGTAAGGGCAATGATATTATTGGAAAACCATTATTAAAAGTGCTGCCTGAATTAGAAAACCAGGGTATCATGGAATTATTAGATCGTGTATATAATACCGGGGTACCTTACCATGCCGATGAATTACCGGTTGAATTAGTGATAAATGGTAAACCAGAAGTTCGGTATTTTGATTTCACTTATCAGGCACAAAGAAACTCTAAAGGAGAAATTATTGGCGTGGCAGATCTTGCTAACGATGTTACTAAACAAGGACTTTTAAACCAGAAGATAAAAAAGAGTGAAAGGGAGTTTAGGCAACTAATTAATTTTATGCCTCATAAGATCAGTCTTTCTGATGTAGATGGAAATCCAGTTTTTTATAACCAAAATTGGCTGGATTATGTAGGGAAAAGTTCTGAAGACTTTATGGCTCTAACTTATTTGGAATTAATACATCCCGATGAAAAGGATAAAGTAAAAAATGAGGTAGATAAATGTCTTGCTCAGGGCTGTGATATTGATATTGAAGTAAGGTTTCAGGACAAAAATGGAAATTATCATTGGCATTTGGTAAAAGCTACACCCATTAGGGACGAAGAAGGAATTATTACTTCCTGGATTAGTTCGAGTACCACCATCCAGAAATTGAAAGAAGAGGAGAAACGAAAGGAGGATTTTCTCAAACTGGTGAGCCATGAACTAAAAACTCCTGTTACGTCGGTAAAGGGTTATGTACAATTACTTTTATCCATGCTCAATAAGGAAAATATTTCTAATGAAGATGTTCCAGTAGAACCTTACCTGCATAGAATAAAGGACCAGGTTGAACGCCTGATAAGACTTATTTCGGAAATGCTGGATCTTTCCAGAATAGAACAGAATGAACTGGTCCTTCAGAAAGAAAAATTTAATCTTAATGATTTAGTAGAGAATGTTATTGAGGATATTTCCTATACTAATCCGGATATGATGATCAATCTTGAGAATAAGTGCAAATGTGATGTAGAGGCAGATAAAGACCGTATAGGCCAGGTGATCATTAATTTTATTACTAATTCTCTAAAGTATTCTAAAGAAGATAAAACCGTGGATGTTAAGGTTTATAATCCAGATGACGATAATGTTGCCGTAAGCGTTAGAGATTATGGAATAGGAATAGAAGAAAAGGATCTGGAAAATATTTTTAAAAGGTTTTATAGGGTTGCAGGCAAGAATGAAAATACTTATTCTGGCTTTGGGATAGGCCTGTATCTATCTAATGAAATTATAGAAAGGCACACCGGAAAAATTATTGTAAATAGCACTGTAGGGCAAGGCTCAGAATTCATATTTACATTACCCCTAAATTAAAAATTAATATGGCTAAGATTTTAATTGTTGATGATGACCAGACCATTGGTTTAATGTTGAGAGACATCCTGGAGTTTAATGGGCATGAAGTGGTGGTTTCCCAGGAACCACGAAAAACAAAAGAAAATATAAGAGAACATAATGTTGAACTGGTTCTTTTGGATAAACTTATTTCAGGAGTAGATGGTACCGATGTTTGCGCTGATCTTAGAGAAGAAGACGAATTTAGGCAAATTCCGGTTATAATGATGTCGGCATTACATAATGTCGATGAAGTTTGTAAAAGTGCCGGAGCAACCGAATTTTTATCCAAGCCATTTGATATGGAAACCCTCAATTCTCTGGTTACTGAAGTTTTAAAGAATCATCAGGCTTAAACGTGTTATCCAAAGATGCTTAGTGCCGTTAATGACTTGCTCACATCAGGTTCTAGGTGATCGTTTTGCTGGTACCTCATTATTTCCCATTTTTTATTATCATACTCAAGTGCAGTAAGGTTTTCTATCCAGTCACCGGAGTTCAAGTAAAGACAGGTCCCATTGCCATAAACTTTCCTTAACATTTTTGGGTGGTGAATGTGCCCGCATATTACATATTTATAATCTTGCAGAATAGCCAGTTCTGCAACAGTCTTTTCAAAAGCTGAAATGAATTTAATCGCGCCTTTCACGCTGTTGTTTATCCTTCTTGATAAAGAGTATTTCTTTCTTCCGGTTTTTACCAGGAACCAGTTTAATAAACGGTTCAACATTAAAAGCAAATCATAACCCCAGCCTCCAGGTTTTGCCAGCCATTTAGCATTTTTTACTGAAATATCAAATACATCCCCATGAAAGAACCAGGCTTTTTTTCCGTCGAGATCCAGAACAAGTTTATCCACTATACTAAAGCCTCCCAGTTTAGTGTCGCTGAATTTTCTAAGCATTTCGTCGTGATTTCCCGTGATATAAATGACTTCTGTTCCCTGTGAATTCATTTCAAGGATTTTCTTTATAACTTTATTGTGACTCTTAGGAAAATAACTATTTCTAAACTGCCGGATATTTATTATATCACCATTTAGAATAAGTTTCTCCGGCTGGATGCTATTCAGGTAAGTGAGTAATTCCTTTGCATGGCATCCCAGCGTTCCCAGGTGAACATCAGAAATTACAACTATTTCAGGCTTTCTTTTTTTCAACAGATTCTATAATAATTAGGTGCAAATATTATCGAAAACTGTTATATAGAGCTTAGCAGGAAATTAAAATTAAATTACCAGAAGTTTAAAAAGCGAGCCTATTGTTATCTTAACATTAAATGAGATTCCATTTTTAAATATGTTCTTAAAAAATTACATTTGTTCAAAATCCTTCTGATGCCTGGAAATTCCTTTGGAAAAATCTTTAAACTTACCACTTTTGGAGAGTCACATGGCTTGGCGATAGGTGGAATAATAGATGGTTGTCCAGCCGGTCTGGAAATCGATACAAAAAAAGTACAAAACGACCTCGATAGAAGAAGACCTGGACAGTCGGCAATTGTTACCCAAAGGAAAGAGCCGGATACCGTAGAATTTTACTCGGGTATTTTTGAAGGCAAAACTACTGGCACGCCTATTGGGTTTGTTATAAAAAACGCCAACCAGAAATCAAAGGACTATTCTCATATCAAAGATACTTACAGGCCTTCGCATGCCGATTATACCTATGATGAAAAATACGGAGTGCGTGATTATCGTGGAGGAGGAAGATCTTCAGCCCGGGAAACTGCAACTAGAGTAGTGGCAGGAAGTATTGCCAAGCAGATGCTTCAAAAGGTTGAATTTAATGCCTTTGTTTCTTCTGTTGGAAAAATGGAGTTGGACAAGGATTATTCGGAACTTGACTTTTCCGAAATCGAAAAAAATCCTGTTCGCTGTCCTGATCCTGAAATGGCTGCCAAAATGGAAGCTTACATAAAGGAAATAAGAGGAGATGGTGATACTGTGGGCGGCACAGTGCAATGTGTGATCAAAAATGTACCAAAAGGCCTTGGAGAGCCTGTATTTGATAAACTACATGCGGAGCTGGGAAAGGCTATGCTATCTATCAATGCTGTAAAGGGTTTTGAATATGGTAGTGGTTTTGAAGGAACCAAAATGCGCGGTAGCGAACACAATGATCATTTTAATACAGACGGTACTACCAAAACCAATCTAAGTGGCGGAATTCAGGGAGGTATTTCAAACGGAATGGACATTTTTTTTAAAGTGGCCTTTAAACCGGTTGCCACTTTGATGCAAAAACAGGCAACCATTAATTCTAAAGGTGAGGAAGTGGAAATGCAAGGGAAAGGGAGACACGATCCTTGTGTAGTTCCAAGAGCAGTGCCTATTGTTGAGGCAATGGCCGCACTTGTAATTGCCGATTATTTTTTACAGAATAAAACATCTAAAATTTAATTTCAGAAAAAGGATAACATGAAAAAACTTGCGCTGCATTGGCAGATTTTATTAGGAATGTTTGGCGGAGTGCTCTTCGCTTTAATCATGACGAATTTTAGCTGGGGTGCAGATTTCGTAAGTGACTGGATAAAACCTTTCGGGAACATTTTCATTAATGCTCTTAAGCTTATCGCAGTGCCTTTGATCCTTGCTTCGCTTATCAAGGGGATCTCAGATCTTAAAGATATTTCGAAATTATCAAAAATGGGAACCCGCACCATTGCGACCTACATTGTGACTACGGTAATCGCTGTGTCTATAGGACTTGTGCTGGTTAATCTTATTGGCCCTGGAAGAACAATTTCTGAAGATACTCGTAGTGACCTTATCGCCAGTTACGAGGGAGATGCCTCTGTAAGGATTTCTGATGCTCAAAAGCAGAAGGATGCCGGTCCTTTGCAGGCACTTGAAGACCTTGTGCCAAGTAATATTTTCGGGGCTGCCAGCGATAATGGTAATATGCTTCAGGTAATCTTTTTTGCTATTTTCTTCGGAATTGGATTGATCCTGATTCCGGAAAAAACAGCTAAACCTGTCAAGGATTTCTTTGATGGCTTTAATGAAGTAATCTTAAAGATGATAGATTTGATAATGCTTACAGCCCCCTATGGTGTATTCGCATTATTGGCTGCACTGGTAGTGGAGTCTCCCAGTACCGACCTATTTGCCGCCCTGGCTTTATATGCCCTTACTGTTCTTATTGGTTTGGCTATCATGATAGGCGTTTATATTTTATTAGTTTGGGTTTTCACCAAGAATAAACCTTCTTTCTTTATTAATGGAATAGCTCCTGCACAATTACTTGCTTTTTCAACCAGTTCCAGTGCTGCGACCCTGCCTGTTACTATGGAAAGAGTAGAAGAGCATATGGGTGTTCATAAAGAAGTAACCAGTTTTGTATTACCTATTGGCGCCACCATAAATATGGATGGTACCAGTCTTTACCAGGCGGTTGCCGCAGTATTTATTGCCCAGGCTTTTGGAATGGACCTTACAATTGGTGCGCAATTAGGAATTATTGCAACCGCTACATTAGCCTCTATAGGTTCTGCAGCTGTTCCCGGAGCAGGAATGGTTATGCTGGTAATTGTGCTGGCACAGGCCGGAATTCCTGAAGCAGGACTTGCTTTGATCTTTGCCGTAGACAGACCATTGGATATGTGCAGAACTACCGTAAATGTTACCGGTGATGCGGCAGTTGCTTTAATGGTTGCCAAATCAGTTGATATGATGGGACCTCCAAATGTGAAGGAATGGGACGATGAATATCATCCTGAAGAAGAGGTTGCTGAAAAAGCCTAATCCAAAAATTTAGATTTAAGTTCGGGTGTAGGGATCATACATTGTTTTTTTTTGCCAAACCACTTATAGCGATTACGAGCTATAAAATCGTAGATGCTGTCTCTCAGGCCTTCCGGAATTCCCAGAAAGCTTTTAAGCAATCTGTATCCACCTGAAAGATCCCTGGATATTTGTAATGCTGCCGTTGACTTCCTGTAATAGGCCACTCCCGGTTCAATGAGCATTATAGAATCTATTTCTGTAGGATCCAGACCTCGCTCTTCTACCAGCTGTTGGCCTGTCTCACTTTGGAGGGAAGCAAACCGGAAGATATCCTTTTTATCATGTTTAATGATAAATTGAACGGCACCGTTGCATAGGTTGCAAACGCCGTCAAAAAGAATGATCTTTTTATTTCCAGGTATTTCCATACTTATTTTTTAGCTGACTGTACAAGTTCCAGTTGATCTAATGATACTGAAGTAGTGAACATTCCATAATTTACGATTGCCTTACCCTTTTCTATATTATCTATAGAACCTACAGCTTTACCATCTTCAAGCCGAACTCTATCCCCAATCTTTAATTTTGCCTTAGATTTATTAGCTTCCTGCTTTTTTATCTCCTGCTCTTTCTTTTTCTCCTCTTTTTTCTTTTGACGAATAGGCTCAATTTTCTTTTGAACTTCTCTTTTCACCTGTCTTTCCTTCGCTTTTTTCGCCTTCTGTACCTTAACGTTTTCCTTTTTGCGCTTTGAGTTTTCTATTTCCACTATTTTAAGAAACTCACCAATTAGCTCTTTTTTCTTCTTATTATTGAAATATTTCTCGCTGATATCGTTAAGCTTCTGACCTAAATAGATAAGTCGTTGATTAGAGTCATATAGTTCCTGATAACTCTCCAATTTCTGTTGGACTTTAGAATTAACTTCTTCCAGTTTCTCTTTTTGTTCTGCGGCTTTCTCCTCTTTGGTTTTAAGAGAATCTGTAGTTCTTCGCAATTCTGAACGTTCTTTCTGAAGTTTTGCAATACTCCTGTCAAATCTTATTTTTCCCCTTTCAACTTTCTTTTTAGAGCGATTTATTAAACTATAGGGAATTCCATTCTTCTGCGCCACTTCAAAGGTAAATGAGCTCCCAGCTTCTCCAACCTGAAGTTTATAAACCGGTTCCAGGGTACGGTTATCGAACATCATATTCGCATTGCTCATATCTGGCAGTTCATTCGCCAGCTTCTTTAAATTCGCGTAATGTGTGGTCAGGATACCGTAAGAATGCTTTTCATAAAAAACTTCCAGGAAGGTTTCAGCTAAAGCACCGCCTAATTCAGGATCACTTCCGGTTCCAAATTCATCGATCAGGAATAAGGTCTTGTCATCACACTTCCGCAGGAAGTAATTCATATTCTTCAGTCGGTAACTGTAAGTACTTAAATGATTTTCAATAGACTGATTATCTCCAATATCGGTAAGCACCTTATTGAAAAGGCACATTCTACTGTATTCATGAACAGGGATCAACATGCCGCTTTGCAGCATCACCTGCAGCAAACCTATGGTTTTTAGCGTGATACTTTTACCACCGGCGTTAGGTCCTGAGATCACCATGATGCGATTATCCGGAGCAAGTTCTATGCTTTGCGGAAAGGTTTTTTCACCCTTTCGTTTATTGCTTAGATAGAGCAGGGGATGATATGCTTCTTTGAGCTGGAGTTCTCTTTCTTTGGTAATTTTGGGAAGTACCCCGTTTATTTTTTCGGCATACCTGGATTTTGCGGCAATAAGATCGATATCGCTAAGAAGTTCCTGATATTCTATAAGTGTTTCACGATAAGGACGGGTAAATTCTGTAAGCTCTTTAAGGATACGTTTTACTTCTTCCTTTGCCTCATATTCCAGATTGTTCAGTTCCCTGGTAAAAGTATAAGTGGCTTCCGGTTGAATATATACAATACTCCCGGTTTTGGAATTACCCATAATTCCACCTTTAACTTTTCTACGGTGCATAGCCGTTACCGCAAGCACGCGCACATTTTCTACTACACTTTCCTTGATATCATCCAGATATCCATTGGATTGATAAGTAGTTAGAGCCGAATTAAAACTGGAATTTATCTTTCCTTTTACAGAGTTGATGGATCTTCGCAGATTTTGAAGCAGGGGAGAAGCATCATCTTTCATTTCACCAAATCTATCGATCACCCCGTTGATCTTATCTGTTAGACTAAGATCGAACTCGAGATGGGAAACGGTGTCAGTTAAGGCCGGGTAAACTTCAGAATATTTCTGAAAATATTTTAAATGCGTATTTACAGTTTCTGTAATGGCCGAAATTTTCCGGAAACCTCCAATTTCAACAACCGAACCTTCAACTCCAAGCAACTTTATTTCAGCTTGAATGGAATCAAACCCGTGATTAGGAATAGGTTGATCTTTTGTTTTCGAATTGAAATACTCATTGGTTTGATTCAATCCGAAAACAGTTTGTTTGAAATTTTTATATGGTTGTATATTAAGAGCTTTCTCCTTACCCAGTCCCGTAATGCATAATTCGTTAATTTGATCACATACTACTGGAAACTCAAGATCTTCAAGGCTCTTGGAACTTATTTTAATCATATCAATTTTTCCCTACTTTTGAGGCTCTGCAAAGTTACTTAATCTCATGAACGTAAGAATACACCCTAGTTGGAAAAAAGAGCTAGAACCGGAATTTAGAAAGGAATATTTTCAAAACCTAACCGATTTTGTGAAAGATGAATATGCTGAACACAAGTGTTTTCCTCCGGGAAATGAAATATTCGCCGCTTTTGATCACTCAGATTTTGAAGATACCAAAGTGGTGATTTTAGGTCAGGACCCCTATCATGGAACTGGACAGGCTAATGGTTTATGTTTTTCGGTTAGAGACGGGATTACTTATCCACCATCGTTGATCAATATATTTAAGGAAATTGAAACGGATCTAGGAAAACCAATACCAACTACTGGTAACCTTGAACGATGGGCCAATCAGGGAGTGTTGTTGTTAAACGCTACACTCACCGTAAGAGCCCACCAGGCCGGGTCTCATCAAAATAAAGGCTGGGAAAGTTTTACCGATAAAGTGATCCATACTATTTCTAAAGATAAAGAGAATGTTGTTTTTTTACTTTGGGGAGGATACGCCAAGAAGAAGGCAAAACTAATTGATGAGTCAAAACATTTGATCTTAACCAGCGGACATCCTTCTCCCTTAAGCGCCAATCGTGGCTACTGGTTTGGGAATAAGCATTTCAGCAGGACCAATGCTTATTTAAAGGATCATGGTAAAAGAGAAATAAACTGGTAATTCCGTTCGTTAAAAAAAACCTTAAACCTGATCAGATCTTTAAAAATGACCAGAGTTTAATATCCTCCCATCATATTCCCAATTACATCTTCATTAATATCAATTTCCTGACAATTCGTGAAATTAGGAATTCTAATGTTTGTATTTGAAGGATAAGAATAGGTCGCCGTACCACCTTTTCCTTCGGTAGAACTTATTTCCTTGAGTCTATTATATTTATCGAATAATACGTAACTACCTTTTTCTTTTCCTTCGGTTAAGGTGAACTTCAGGCAGGAACTTCCTTCACAACTAACACTACTTTTCTCAAACCTATCTTCATTTTCAAAGAATTCTGGCTTGTAAACATAGGCCCAGCCTGCAATAGGAGGGACGTGGTCGGGGGAGAGTTGCATTCCAAAATTATCCCTGTAATAATCTGCTTTTATTTTTTCTATGTCCATACCACTTGGTAGAGTTTTTCCTTTCAGGCCTTCCTCCATTTGGGAAAAGGCTTTGTTTAGATCAAGTTTCGCTTTTATGCAACCATTTCCACTTTCCATATAAATAAAATTGTCTTTATCAAAGTAAATGGGTTTCGCCTTTGGATCATGTAAATCTACTTTCATGGCCATTGTTTCGGTATTTAACTCTAAGGTGACTGTTTTACCCTGTGCCTGTAGGACCGAAGTTATTCCAGGGAAACTCAATGGGTTGTTAGGATCGATGGTTGCAATTTTGTCATTAGGATCGCTGGGTGGTTTGGTATTAGGACGGGTAATCTTCTGGCTATTTCCTGAAACTTCCTTATTAGTACCTGATCTGTTAAAATCCACATCAAGGCCTTTCATATAAAGATCCTGAAACGGCATTTTTACTTCTACGGCAGATGGAATTTGTACTGTTACTGGGGTGTATTCAAATTTATAGATTCCATCTCCCTTCGTTTGTTCAGTATCTATATTTGCATAGATCTCAGACAAACGTCCCTGTTTATCAAACATTACCCAGGAGCCTTTATATTCAGGATCCTTATATAAGAACTTGGGACAACTGCCTCCCTCGGGACAAGTACCGGTAGTTTCTGTATATTCATTTGTTCGGAAATGTTCAGGTTTATAGATAAAGGCCCATTCAACTATTTGAAAGGTATTCATATTTAAGCCTTGATTTTTTAATTTTTCAGAAGCCTCCAAAGTGGGTTCGGTTGGAAGTTTTAATATCCCGAGAGACATCATAGGCATCATAAAAGACATAGCATCAGATGCCATTAGACTTGATTTTTCCCAACGCCCTTCCTTATCGTTATAACCATATTGATAAGCTTCACTGTCTATATAAAGTGGATTTTTACTGTTTGGAGCCATGCCTCGTACAGCAAGTTCATCGCTGTCAAAATAATAATCACTGCCTTTTCCGTTACTATCTGAGGTAGTAACAACCACATCTGAAGTATAAAAGGAGCGTTTAGCCTCAGTATTGATTAGCTTGGCATCATTGGAAGAACTAACGGCTTCGGGATTTGATTTTTGCTGATTAGGATTTACAGCGGAATCGATAGTATTTCCAACCACCTGTTCCGTTTTTTGTTCTGTTTTTTTTAGTAAGACCTTTTCTGTAGTTTTCTCAACCTTCTTCTTTAGTTTTTTTAATATTTGGGCCTCAACGTTAAAACCTGATATAATAAAAAATAGTGAGAGTAATAATAATTTCGCTTTCATGATGCCTTTTTTTAAAATGAAATCAATAGGCAAAGCAGTCTTAATATTTAAAACCTGGTAGATGGGAAAATGTATGGGGGGATATATTCAATATTGAGCTGATAAAGCGGCTCAATAGGTGAGATAAGTTCAAATGCAAATATACAAAGAAATTAAAATTATAAGTATATAAAGCTGAATATGAAGTATATATATCCAATATGTTTAGGAGCTTTGGATAATTATTTGATGTAGTTACTACGATAATTACCTGAGCAATATCGATCTGCCCCTATTTTTACAGGACCTTTAAAGCTTATGAACTAAATCTTTTGACTCTTTTTTCGCTTTAATAAGATTTAGATCGTATAGATTTTCCTGAACCTTTTCCAGGTCTTCATCACTTATTTGCTCCTGACTCCATTTGGTCAAATCCAACCATTTTCGAATATCTTCGAGCTTCTGTTGATACCTCTCTGAAATCTGTACATCTATATTTTTCTGAACTTTGAAATCTTTGGTTTCAGAATTCAAAACTTCCAGCATTGTTTTTAAACGATCAGCATCTTTTCTTAAGCATTCGTCCCTGGCCGCAATCACAAAACAAGGCCATGGAGTAGGGCAGTCGGCCACCAGTCTGAAAGTTTTATTGTCCACTAGAGGTTTAGTAGTAAAATGTTCCCACATAAAATATTGTGCATCATCTTTCTTTAGGGCTTCAATTGCCCCTTCCAGATTATTGATGATCTCAAACCCAAGTTTTTCAAGGTCCCAGTTCTTACGTTGGGCATTAACATATACCATTAAATGCGAACCACTACCTTTCCTGCTTATAGCAGCCTTCGTACCTTCTAGATCCTGTATATTTTTATAAGAAGCAGCGGCAGCAACGTGTATTCCCCAAATTAGCGGACTTGAAATATAGGTTTGTATTATTTTACTTTCATTTCCGTTAATGATATCCCTTATAATACCCTCTGTTAGGATCACGGCTACATCAATTTCTCCAGATCTTAAAGCTTTACACATGGCTCCGGTGCCTTCTGGAAAATCTTTCCAGATCACATTCACACCCTGATCTTTAAACTTATCATTTTCTATACAAAGATGCCATGGCAGGTTAAAATGTTCAGGAACTCCACCTACTATTATTGTTTTCATGATGCGTATTTTTCCTTTAGGTAATTATAAATTTCATATTGAGACCGTATAGCCCTTTCGCCTTTTTTACGCTTAACGTACTGGTTCGTTTCTTCAGAATCCTGGATTCTAGCTTTTACATTATCATTCAGTTGAATATTAAGAATATCCCTAAACTCCTGTTTTATATCGTCATCCAGAACAGGGGAGATCACTTCTATTCTGCGATCGAGGTTTCTATTCATCAAGTCTGCACTGCCATAAAACATTAGCTCGTCTCCGCCATTTTCAAAAATATAGATGCGGCCGTGTTCCAGGAAACGATCTACTACACTAGTGATATAAATATTCTCACTCATTCCTTTAACTCCGGGAATAAGACAGGTAAAACCTCTAATTAACATTCTTATTTTTACTCCAGCCTGACTAGCTTTATAAAGTAGTTCGATCATATCTTCATCTTCCAGACTATTCATTTTTGCAGTGATCCTGGCTTTTTTGCCAGCCCGTGCATTTTCTATCTCGTTATAAATAAGTTTCATAAACTGCTGCCTGGTTGAAAATGGAGAAATCAACAGATTTTTTTCCCGTGGGATAATGAGTTCTCCCTCCAGAACTTTAAAAAGACGTTGCAATTCTTTGGTGATATTCTTATTAGCCGTAAAAATTGCATGATCACAGTATAAGGCAGCGGTTTCACTGTTAAAATTTCCCGTTCCAATATAGGCGTAACGCATATTGATATCACCTTCCTGCCTGCATACGAGCATAATTTTAGAATGCACCTTTACCTTGGGATAACTATAAATAACATTGGCTCCTTTTTCTTCAAATTTTCTTCCCCAAATAATATTATTCTCTTCGTCAAACCTGGCCTTGGCTTCCACAAAAACGGTCACCCTCTTTCCATTGTCAAGAGCCTTTATAAGAGATGATGTAAGGTCTGACTCATCGGCAACGCGATAAAGGGAGATTTGAATATCGGTTACATTTTCATCCGTAGCTGCCTGCTCAAGAAATTTTTCAACATAATTGAAAGACATATATGGGAAATGCAGCGACTGATCTTTTTTAGCAATTTCAGTAAAATAATTTTCACTTTTTTCCAGGGTTTTCTGTGGTAAGGGAGGTAGTCTCTTAAAATGAAGTTTTGGGTTGTTAGTAGGATCGGGAAAGGAGAAAAAGTCTTTAAAATTATGATATTGACCCCCTGGCATCATATCTATTTTTCCCAGCCCCAGTAATTTTCTGATCTTTTTTTGAACCGGTTTAGGCATGGAGGCATCATATAATAAACGGGTGGGTTGACCATCGGTTCGCTGTGCAAGAGAAGTATATATTTTTTCGGCCAATACGCCACTATAAATATCATCAATATAAAGCTCAGCGTCACGAGACAACTTTACTTCAAAGATACCGGTGATTTTTTCATCAGGAAATAGCTTAAAGGCCTGATGCCTTATGATCTCATCTAAAAATGTAATATAATGCGTTTTCTTATTTTTGTCGAGCATTATAAACCTGCCACATTCCTCAACAGGAATATTTAAAACAGCTAGATGATCTTCTTTTTCAAAGGTAATGAGGAAATAAAGGATGGAGTTTTCGAGAAATAATTCATTTTCCTTGCTAAAATCCAGCCTTAATGGCTTTAATTTTTTCTCTAGTTTATTTTTGAAAAAGGACTCAACAAATTTCTTTTGTTCTTTATTATATTCTTCGGCACTTAGGATATGAATACCATTTGCAGCAAGTTCAGGGACGATTTCCTGATGATAAATATCCCCAAACTGATCCTGTTGATGCTTGACCTCTTCAATAATTTGTTTGGTAATTCGGGAAGGTCTAAGCGCAAGTTTTTTACGAATACTTTTCTTCACCCGTTTCATCTGCCGAAGCTGGGAAACTCTTACCCTGAAATATTCATCAAGATTTGAAGAGAAAATTGCCAGAAACTTCATCCGTTCATAGAGCGGATTTATCTTATCTGCGGCCTCCTGAAGAACCCTCTCATTAAAACTTAACCAATTAAGGTCTCTATGTCTAAACCTATCTTCATTAGGTTGCTGCATGGGTGCTTAGTATTTAATCAAAAATACAAAGTCCACCATGCTTTGCTTTTAATATATTGTTAAATAAGAGGTTTACCGGGCTATCTGTTCCAGGGAATAGTTGATAATGTTTTCCACCAGTTTGGAAGAATCTTTGGTGAATTCTCCTGTCATTCTGTTTGCCAGTACAGCATTCATCGATACCGCCTTGTGACCTAATAATTTTGACATTCCATAGATAGCTGAAGTTTCCATTTCAAAATTTGTAATACGCCTGCCTTCAAATTCGAAATTATTGATCTTTTCATTCATATTCATATCTGAAAGACCAAGCCGTAAAACCCGGCCCTGAGGGCCATAAAATCCAATATTGGTAGCCGTAATACCTGAAATGGTTTTTTTCGAAGACATTCTTTTGAACAGCTCCTCATCGGCTTTTACTGCGTAAGGATCCGCGTTTTTTGAAGACCAGTGTGTTTGCTTCATAAAGGCTTCGGATATCTTAGATTCAAAAACAGCATCACTATTTTTATAAAAATGCATTAGACCGTCAAAACCAATCGCCATTTCACTTACCACAAAAGAGTCTACAGGTATATCTTTTTGAATGGAACCAGTAGTTCCAATTCTAATAATATTCAGACTCTTTAAATCTTGTTTTATTTCTCTTTTATTAAAATCGATATTTGCCAGAGCATCAAGTTCTGTAAACGCAATGTCAATGTTGTCTGTCCCCATTCCCGTAGACATCACTGTAATACGTTTAGAGTTAAAAATTCCGGTATGGGTACAAAATTCCCTCTTTTCCTTTTTCAACTCAATTTTATCGAAATGTTTGGTAATATTAGGAACACGGTTGGGATCTCCTACAACAATTACGGTAGGAGCGAGGTCCTCAGGTAAAATCCCTAGATGGTAAATAGAACCGTCCCGGTTAAGGATAAGTTCAGAAGCTTGTATACTCATTTTATAATTTTAAAAGCTTATGTGATTCAGATTCATAGAGGAAATCGTACATTCTTGCTCCCCCGAAATAATCATCGTTTTTAAGTTCTCCGTAAAAATTTTTCTTCCCTTCCAAAGCCAGCCGGCCTTTTTCATTAAGCTGTATTCTATCAGGAAGGACTTCGTAAAAAATAGATAGTTTATCTAGTAGACGTTGCATCTGGTTGTCACTATACCCATAATAACCCTGATACTGCAAAGCATAGCCAAGAAGATGGTTTTTACTATTTATTTCGTGATGGTCTATTAGTTTTAATATATTTTTTTCCAACGTATTAATTCCCGTAACACTATTAGGAAACCTTTCAATATGCGCTCTTATGCAACTTGAAAGGTACTCGAAATTGGTTTTTGTCTTGATTTGTGGTTTTAATTTCATGGGATCATTACTACAGTATAGCTCCCAGATTAAATTAGCAACTTCAATATCTTCAGTATTGAAATGGATTCGGTTTTCATAATGATTTTTAAGTTCTTTTAAATCAAGCTGGGAAAGTGGCTGGAATTCCTTTTCACCTTCCAGTTTTTTACTGCAAACCAATGATATTGGGACAGATTTTTTCTTTTCGGTAAGGAAATTAATGGCTGCCAGCATATTAATATGGCAAAACAAGTCGAACTCAAACCATAAGACTACCTGATCAAAATCTTCCAACTCCTTAAGCTTCTTGATCTCCGAAATAAAACGCTCTTCGTAATCATCTGCCGAAATATTATAGGCCTGCCGCAGAAACTTTTTACGAATTTTAAAAAATTCTGACTGGATCTCTTGCTGGGTGGGTCCCTCACACAAAAGTTCCCTCCAGACTATTAGTTCCCCTGGCAGATCTAATTCCAGCATCTGCTCGGTTAGACTGTCACCGTTAACAATGTGTAAGATTTTATTTTCCATTTTTATATATAAAAAAACGTATTGAATTAACCTCCAACACGTTTTACATTATAACCTTCTTTTTTAAGAATCTTCATGATCTTTTCTCGATCATCACCCTGAATAATGATCTCTCCATTTTTGGTAGAACCACCCACTCCGCATTTCTTCTTAAGCATCTTTCCAAGAATCACAAGATCTTCTTCTGGTCCCTGGTAACCTTTGATAATAGTAACGGTTTTACCTCCGCGACCTTTGTTGCTAAAATGAGCTTCTAACTCCTGGTCTCCAGGTTTAACAGGTTCTCCATTATTATTCTCTACATAGTCATTTTCATCAAAATCGTCATTTGTAGAAAACACAAAACCTCCTAAATCTTCAAGTCCTAGTTTCTTCTTCGCCATAATTATTTCTTAGCCAGGCCTATTTCTATAAGACGCTGATTCAAAAATTCACCGGCGGTGATATCTTCATACTGTTTTGGGTGATCCTCATCAATACATTCCTCAAGACAATCTAATTTCATTTCGCTTCTTGGATGCATAAAGAAAGGTATAGAATATCTGGGTTTATCCCATTCTTCTTTTGGCGGATTAATCACCCGATGAATAGTAGATCGTAATTTATTGTTCGTATGTCTTTCCAACATATCTCCCACATTGATCACCAATTCATCTTCCTGAGGGATAGCATCTATCCACTCCCCATCTTTGCGCAATACCTGTAGTCCTCCGGTAGAAGCACCCATAAGAAGAGTGATAAGGTTAATATCTCCATGAGCACCTGCTCTAACAGCACCTTTTGGTTCTTCTTCAATTGGTGGATAGTGGATTGGCCGTAGAATACTGTTACCATTGCTCGCCCAGTGATCAAAATAATGTTCTTCCAGGCCGATATATAAAGCCAGAGCTCTTAAAACATATATTCCTGTTTTTTCTAACATACGATAGGCCTCCATGCCAACGTGGTTAAAATCCTTTAATTCTTCCACGTGTACATTGTCAGGATATTCCTCAGTAAGGTTTGCATCCTCAGCAGGTTCCTGGCCGAAATGCCAAAATTCTTTTAAATCTCCTTCCTTTTTACCTTTTGCATGTTCCTTTCCAAAGGAAATATAACCCCTTTGGCCAGCAAGACCCTCGATCTCGTATTTCTGTTTGGTTTCAACAGGAAGATCAAAGAAAGCCTTTACTTCTTTATATAATTCTTCCACGAGTTCATCACTAAGAAAATGATTCTTTAAGGCTACAAATCCAATCTCTTCATAGGCCTTACCAATTTCATTTACAAATTTTTGCTTTCTATCAGGATCATCGGACAGGAAGTCTGCCAGATTAACACTGGGAATATTATTCATTGCCATTTTAATGGTGTTTATTTTTTAGACTAACAAGCAAAGTTAAGTAAAATTGAAGGATATGCAGGGGGTTTATATTTTTCTTAGCATTTAGAATTTTGGTTACATTTGATTGATAAAATCATCTTTATGCTCTTTAAAAAATCTACACAAAGCACACTCGATTATAAGGATCCTTCTTTACCGCAAGAAGTACTCCTAGACCTTTACAGTTCTATGTTGAAACCCAGGATGATAGAAGAGAAAATGCTAATTCTTCTCCGTCAGGGGAAAATTTCAAAATGGTTCAGTGGTATTGGCCAGGAAGCGATCGCTGTAGGAGTTACCAAGGCATTAGATAAAGAAGAATATATACTTCCCATGCACCGGAATCTGGGCGTTTTCACCTGTCGTAACATTCCTCTATCCAGGTTATTTGCTCAATGGCAGGGAAAAGCATCAGGTTTTACAAAAGGCAGGGATCGTAGTTTTCATTTTGGAACCCAGGAATTCAAAATTGTTGGAATGATATCCCACCTGGGGCCTCAATTAGGAGTGGCAGATGGAATAGCCCTGGCCCATAAACTTAGAGATGAAAGTAAACTTACCGCCGTTTTCACGGGAGAAGGAGGTACAAGTGAAGGCGATTTTCATGAAGCACTCAATATAGCTTCAGTCTGGGACCTCCCTGTTCTTTTTTGTATTGAGAACAACGGTTATGGGTTATCAACTCCAACTTCTGAGCAATATAGATGTATTGATCTAGCAGATCGCGGTGCCGGTTATGGTATCGAATCACATATTATAGATGGAAATAATATTCTAAAAGTCTATTCTAAGATCTCCGAAATAGCTGAAAGTATAAGAAAGAATCCCCGTCCGGTTTTAGTTGAATTTAAAACTTTTAGAATGAGGGGGCATGAAGAGGCTAGTGGTACTAAATATGTTCCCCAGGAACTAATGGATGAATGGGAAAAAAAAGATCCTCTTACAAATTACAGAGAATTTCTTTTAGAAAATGATATTCTTACTGAAAATATGGAGGAAGATTTTCGAAAGGCGATCGCAAAGGAAATAGAAGAAAATCTCCAAATAGCATTTTCTGAAGAAGAGATAGTATCCACCGAAAGCATTGAATTAGAAGACCTGTTTGAAGAGTTTGATTATCATGACGTTAAACCATCATCAAATACTGAAAATATTCGTTTTGTTGACGCGATTTCACAAGCATTGAAGCAGTCTGTGAAAAAACATGATAACCTTGTTCTAATGGGACAGGATATTGGCGATTATGGTGGGGTCTTTAAAATCACTGAAGGTTTTACAGAAGAATTTGGAAAGGACCGGATAAGAAATACGCCAATTTGTGAATCTGGTGTAGTTGGCACAGGAATGGGATTGTCCATAAACGGCATGAAAGCTATGGTGGAAATGCAATTTGGAGATTTTGTAACCTCCGGCTTTAACCCAATAATAAATTATCTGGCTAAGGTTCATTATCGTTGGGACCAAAGGGCCGATGTGGTGATACGTATGCCCTGCGGTGGAGGCTTAGGCGCCGGCCCATTCCATAGTCAGACCAACGAGGCCTGGTTTACAAAAACACCGGGTTTAAAGGTGGTTTACCCAGCCTTTCCCTATGATGCTAAAGGCTTATTGAATACAGCTTTCAATGATCCCAACCCTGTCCTTTATTTTGAACACAAGGGCCTTTACCGCAGTATACGGCAGGATGTTCCGGTTGATTACTACACCCTTCCTTTTGGAAAAGCTTCAAAAGTGAGGGAAGGCGAAGATATTTCGGTGATCACCTATGGAGCGGGAGTTCATTGGGTAATGGAAGTTCTGGATGAAATAGGATTCACCAATGCAGACCTTATTGATCTAAGAAGTCTACAACCTCTCGATATAGATGCCATTTGTGAATCGGTGACTAAAACTGGTAAAGTGATTATCCTTACTGAAGACACACTTTTCGGTAGCCTGGCTTCAGAAATATCGGCAGTCATAGCTGAGACCTGTTTTGAAAAACTGGATGCACCTATTATGCGTGAAGGAAGTCTTGAAACTCCAGTTCCTTTCGCTTCGAACCTTGAAAAACAATATCTTCCCAGGCAAAGGTTTATAGAAAAAATAAAGAAATTAATAGAATATTAATAATCTCTAACCTAAAGCTTCCTTTAATTAAGAATCCTTAACAAATGCATTGTTAAAGTATTAATAATCTTTTGTCCATGGTGCAACACTGCTGTAATTTAGAGTGAACTAATCAATTAAATATTTAAAATTATGGTACGTTTAATCGTTATTTTTCTGATTATCGCGATAATTGCCGCTATCTTCGGATTCGGTGGTTTTGCGGAAGGAGCCGCCGACATTGCAAAGATTATTTTCTATATTTTCCTTGTCCTGTTGGTAATTTCACTACTTAGTAGATTATTCAGAAGATAATATAATCTAAGTCATATCTATCCAATGTGCGCTTTGAAAATCATAGTGTGCATTGGGTTTTTATTTTAAATCAATTCTACTATGAAGAAGTTTTTTATACTATTAACCGTAGCCTCTCTGGTGGCATCTTGCGGCGGAACAAGTAAAGTTGCTAAAGAAGCCCGTAAAACTTTTGATGGAGAGTGGACGCTTACAAGTGTTACTTATCCTAATAACCCTGGTGAGTTTGATGTTACATTATTTAATGAAGCCACAGCTTCCTGTTTTGAGAACAGTAACTGGGATTTTGTTTCAAATAACAATAGAGGGACCTACTCTGTAAGTGGGGTAGGTTGCGATGGTGAAGCAAATTATTTTATTTGGTCTGTGGATGAAGAGAATACTCCTGCCGGAGTTTATGACTTCCTGCTAAAACCAACTAATGATAATTATAAGTCTACGACCGGAAATCAGGGATTCAGATTGAATCTTAAGAGTCTAAGCGATACGAATATGGTTTGGGAACAAACCGTGAGCCTTGACGGATCTCCGTTTACAATAAGAATGAATTTTTCTAAACTATAAATGAAAAGAAATGAATAAAGTGATAAACAGAATGTTTGCGATATTAGTGGTTTCCAGCCTGCTTTTTGGATGTGAAGCAACAAAGAATGCAAATAATAAGCAAAAAGGAGCCGTAATTGGGGCCACTGGTGGAGCAGTTATCGGTGGGGTAATCGGTAACAATACGGGTGATGGAAATACCGCTCTGGGAGCGATCATTGGAGGTGTTGTTGGTGGTACTGCCGGCGCGATCATTGGTGATCGTATGGATAAACAGGCCAAGCAGATCGAAGAAGAAATTCCGGGGGCTGAAGTAGAAAGAGTAGGCGAAGGGATTAATGTGACCTTTGATGAATCCAGTGGTGTATATTTTGACACTGAAAAGTACAATATCAATGCTAAATCTCAGGAAACACTCAACAAACTTGCTGGTATTTTTAAGGAATACCCAAATACCAACATCCTTGTAGAAGGCCATACAGATAATACTGGAAGTGAAAGTTATAATTATACACTTTCTAAAAACAGGGCACAGGCAGTAACCGGATATTTAGTAGATAATGGTATAGACAGAGGTCGTTTTACCACTAAATGGTATGGGGAAACTCAGCCTAAATATGATAATGGTACGGTTGAAGGTCGTGCTAAAAACCGACGAGTTGAACTTGCAATTATTGCGAATGAAACCCTGAAAGAGCAGGCTAAAAAACAAGCCGAAGAGCAGAATAAGGACGGAAACTAGAACAAATCCTAATTTAATGATAAGAATCCCGGAAGCTTCCGGGATTTTTTATTTCTTTAATGTAAATTCCAAATGTGAAAGACGCTCAGGTCATAATTATTGGGGGTGGACTGGCCGGTTTAACCGCGGGAATTCATCTGTCCTTATTTAAAATTAAGGTGATCCTAATCGAAAAGGAGAGCTTTCCACATCATAAGGTTTGCGGGGAATACCTTTCTAATGAAGTAATGCCTTATTTGAAATCGCTAAACGTGGATCTCTCTAAATTAAAACCCAAGCAGATCAATAGATTTGAGTATAGCACGAATTCCGGAAAAAAAATAACTACTGATTTAGACCTGGGAGGAATGGGAATCAGTCGTTACAATCTCGATAATTTTATTTTTGAAAAAGCAATGGATTCCGGTTGCGAATTCGTATTTGATACAGTAAGCTTGGTGAATTTCAGGGGTGATCTTTTTGAGGTAAAAACTTCACGAGGTCTTAATTTACAGGCTCAATTCGTAATAGGAGCTTATGGGAAGCGTTCTGTAATCGATAAGGATTTACAAAGAGATTTTATTCAGCAACAGTCCCCATGGCTTGCGGTAAAATCACATTACAAAAACGATACTTTCCCTTCAGATCTGGTCGCTCTGCATAATTTTGACGGAGGCTATTGTGGTTTATCAAAAACTGAAATGGATACTGTGAATGTTTGCTATCTCGCTACTTATAGAAGTTTCAGGAAATTTAAAAACACCGGGGAATACCGGGAGAATGTTTTAATGAAGAACCCTCACTTGGAAAGTTTTTTCAGGGATTCCGAGCCTGTTTTTGAAAAAGAAGTAAGCATTGCACAGGTTTCTTTTAGTCATAAAACTCAGGTTGAAGATCATATTCTAATGGTTGGTGATGCAGCAGGTTTAATACATCCTTTATGCGGTAATGGTATGGCCATGGCCATTCATAGTGCCAAAATAGTTTCAGAAAGTATTCTTACTTTTTTTGAGAACAGTGAGATCTCAAGAAATTATGTGGAAGAAACCTATAGTGAGCGGTGGAGCCATCAATTTAGAAAAAGACTTAGAACTGGAAGGATGCTTCAAAGTGTTTTAATTAACAGGTCATTATCTGAATTATCTCAAAATATTATTAGCAATATTCCGGGAATATTACCTCATATTATTAAAAGAACCCATGGAAACAGAATTATATGAAGCTTGATACTTCCCGGAGGACAAAGGAAACTGAGATCATGGACGATTTCGATCTACAGGGTGCTGAACTAAAGCGTACCCTTAAAGACCTTGAAAATATCAATAATTGGCTGGGAGGTAATCGCATTACTGTAATGGGAATTCAGAAATTAATAGAAAACTCATCTAAATCTGGTGGAGAAGTAATTCAAATAGTAGATGTAGGTTGCGGAAACGGGGCTATGCTAAGAAAAATAGCTGAATGGGGCAGGACTAAGAATTACCGTTTTAAGCTCAAGGGGGTGGACGCGAATCCTTTTGCAATTGCTATAGCAAGAGATCTTTCTACAAATTATGATGAAATTGAATTTGAAATACAAAATATATTTAGTGAAGAATTTAGAAGCCGTAGCTTCGATATATTATTATGCACCCTCACCTTGCATCATTTTAAGGATAAGGAGATCACTGCGCTTTTAAAACAGTTTTATGGGCAGGTAAAAACCGGGATCGTGATCAATGATCTTCATAGAAGTAAAATAGCCTATCGATTATTCCAGGCCTTTTGCGGGGTTTTTGTAAATAATGAGATCGCCAGGAAAGATGGATTGACCTCGATCCTGAGAGGCTTTAAAAAAGAAGAGATTCAACATTATTCTTCCTGTGTTCCCTCCTCGAAACAGGAAATAAGATGGAAATGGGCCTACAGATATCAATGGATTATAGAAAAAGAAAATAAATGAGCGTAAAGATCTCCAGAGTAGAAAAAGTACTACCGCAATATTCAAGAGAAACAAAAGATATTCTTCCTCTTGTGGATACATGGTTGACAGAACAGGATGATAGGTTTAGGCGAAAGGTCCTGAAAATATTTGAGGGAGCTGGCGTAGATAAACGGTACTCCATTATGTCGCCTGAAGATGTATTTACAGCTACTTCATTCGAGGATAAAAACGAAATTTACGTAAAGGAGGTCCGGAAACTGGGTAAGAGTGTCCTGCAAAAAGCTTTGAAAAACGCGGAATGGGCACCGGATTCGCTCGATTATATTATTAGTGTTAGTTGCACCGGAATCATGATCCCGTCAGTTGACGCCTATCTTATAAATGACCTGGGATTAAAAAGAGATATTACCAGGCTGCCGGTGACCGAAATGGGGTGCGCGGCAGGAATATCAGGTATGATCTATGCCTATAACTTTCTAAAAGCTAATCCCGGGAAACGTGCTGCCGTGGTAGCTTTGGAAAGTCCAACAGCTACTTTTCAGCTTAACGATTTCAGCATGGCTAATATGGTAAGCGCCGCGATTTTTGGAGACGGTGCAGCTTGTGTTCTGTTGTCTTCAGAAGAGAAAGCAACAGGACCAAAGATCTTAGGCGAAGAGATGTATCATTTTTACGATGCTACCGGGCTAATGGGCTTTGACCTCACGAACGACGGACTGAGGATGATCCTGGATCCAGCGGTTCCGGAAACGATTTCTTCTCATTTTCCTGAAATCATCCATCCGTTTCTAAAAAGATATAATTCAGACATTCAGAAAGTGGATCATTTGATCTTTCATCCGGGAGGAAGGAAAATAGTGCAGACAGTTTCTGAACTTTTTGGTAACTTAGGAAAGAATATAGACGATACCCGGGAGGTTTTAAGACTTTATGGGAATATGAGCAGTGTTACGGTATTGTATGTGCTGGAACGTTTTCTTAATAAAGGTTTAACTCAGGGCGAACAGGGCGTTATGCTTAGTTTTGGACCCGGCTTTTCGGCACAAAGAATTTTATTGGAATGGTAGCAGAATTTAAAGATCAAAATTACTGGGGGATAATCCTTGGTGGAAGTAGCGGTTTAGGTTACGCCAGTGCTAAAAAATTAGCAAAACACGGGATGAATATAATTATTATCCATCGTGACCGGCGTTCTGAAATTCCTGATATTGAAGAAGCTTTTGATGATATTAGAAAATCTGGAGTTCAGTTTGAAAGCTTTAATGCCGATGCCATCCAAAAAGAAAATCGTGAGGAACTGGTTGAAAAAATAAAGAAGATTCTTGGTGAAAAAGGGAAGATTCGCACCTTATTGCACAGTATTGCCAAAGGAAATCTTAAACCTATGACGGGTGATGAAACCCTTGAAAATATAGATTTTCAACTAACTATTGATGCCATGGCCCTTAGTTTATACGACTGGACCCAGGCATTATTTAGGAATAAACTTTTCGCTAAGGATGCACGCATAATTTCATTTACCAGCGATGGAAATAAAAAAGCCTGGAAGAATTATGCGGCGGTCTCTACCGCGAAAGTTACCCTGGAAGCACTCACTCGTAGTATGGCTCTGGAATTTGCGCCTTACGGAATTAGAGCGAATTGTATCCAGGCAGGAATTACTGTTACCAGGTCTTTCCAGATGATCCCTGGCAATGAAACCTTAAGAGTTCATGCTCTGAAACACAATCCTTTTAGAAGACTTACCGTCCCAGACGATATTGGCAATGCGGTTTATTTACTGAGTAAAGATGAAGCCAGCTGGATTACCGGCACTATCATTCCTGTAAATGGGGGTGAACACCTTATGTAAACTGAAGACTTTGAAAAAAGAATCGATAATTTCCAGATTACCTTATTCCAAACCTTTCCTGTTCGTTGATGAAATTTTAGAAATTGATGAGAATTCCGCTTTCGGAAAATTTACTTTTTCACCAGATATGGAGTTTTATAGAGGTCACTTTAAGGAAGATCCGGTAACTCCCGGTGTTATTTTAACCGAGTGTATGGCTCAGATTGGAGTAGTTTGCCTGGGTATTTATTTACTGGAAAAAGAAGGACTAAATGGCAAGCCGGGGATCGCCTTATCCTCCTCAGAAATAGAATATCTGAAACCTGTGTTGCCGGGAGAAACAGTCCGGGTGAAATCTCGAAAAATTTATTTTCGGTTTAATAAATTGAAATGTACGGCTGAAATGCATAACTCACAAAATGAAATTGTTTGCAGGGGAACCATTGCGGGAATGATGATAAGCAAAATAGAAAAAACCAGGAATGAGTAGAAGGGTTGTAATAACAGGTATGGGAGTGGCAGCACCTAATGGAGTTGGCCTTGAAAATTTTCATACAGCTTTAAAAAATGGAAAAAGCGGGATAAGATTCTTTCCTGAACTGGAGAGGTTAAATTTTAGTTGCCAGATAGGAGGGAAGCCCGAGATATCTGAAGATCTACTCAATAACTATTTTACTCCTTTAGAACTACGGGGTCTTAATAGCAGTGGCATAGTTTACGGGGTAATTTCAGGAACAGATGCCTGGAAGGATGCAGGCCTACAGATTGAAGAAAACAATTCACCAGATTGGGAGTCGGGGATCATATTCGGAACCGGGATCCTGGGAGTAGATAAGTTCAGGGAGGCAATTCATCTTATCGATGAAGGAAAAACCCGAAGACTGGGAAGTACCAGTGTGCTTCAAACAATGGCCAGTGGAATAAGTGCTTACCTGGGCGGAATACTGGGATGTGGGAACCAGGTGACTACGAACTCCTCGGCCTGCACTACGGGTACCGAAGCCTTATTGATGGGATATGACAGAATAAAGGCAGGAAAGTCAAAAAGAATGCTGGTAGGTAGTTGCGGCGATCATGGCCCTTATGTTTGGGGAGGATTTGACGCCATGCGTATCCTTCCGACAAAATATAATAAGGAGCCGGAAAAAGCTTCCAGGCCTATGAGTGAATCTGCTTCAGGATTTGTACCGGGTAGTGGCGCCGGAGCACTAGTCCTTGAAGATCTTGAATCTGCCACGAAGCGGGGTGCTAACATCTACGCTGAAGTTCTTGGTGGCGAAGTCAACAGCGGAGGACAAAGAGGTGGAGGCAGTATGACCGCCGCTAATAATGAGGCCGTAATTCGATGTATTCAATCAGCTCTTAAAAATTCAGAAGTGAATCCAGGTGAAATAGATGCGATAAACGGCCATCTCACGGCTACGACCAGAGATTCTGTCGAAATCCTTAACTGGACAAAAGCATTGCAACGTAAGAATAGCGATTTTCCTTATATTAATTCACTTAAAGGTATGACCGGACATTGCCTGAGTGCATCCGGTTCTATTGAATGTGTGGCTTCTGTTTTACAAATAAAGAATGATTTTCTATTTGAGAATATCAATTGCGAGGATACTCGTCCAGAAATATTAAAATTTATTTCTGAAGAAAAAATTCCTAAAATTAAACTGGATAAAGAGATCAATATCCTGGCAAAAGCCAGTTTTGGTTTTGGAGATGTAAACGCAGTAGTGCTATTTAAAAAACATATTGCTTAATCATAAAAAAATGAGTGACAAAGAAATCATAAACAAGCTAAAAAATATCGTTAAACCTTATGTTCAACGCAATGAAGGCCTGGATAATTTTAATGAAGAGACCGACTTTTTGAGGGATCTTGAGATCAATTCGGCTAACCTTGTAGATGTGGTCCTCGATGTGGAAGACGAATTTGATATCGAGATCGATAATGACTCCATGGAAGGAATGCTCACTGTTGGAGACGCGAAATCTATTATTCAGCGAAAATTGGCGGCATGATAGGCAATGACCTGGTTGACATACAGATTGCTTATCCAGAAAAAAAATCGGAGAACCGTAATTTTATAAAAAAAGTATTCAATCCACACGAGGAAAAACTTATCAGCCAGTCACAGAATAAGGAAACCATCCTGTGGCTCTTATGGTCTATGAAAGAAGCGGCTTATAAGGCGCACCAAAGAATTTCAGGACATTGGCCTAAACTTAATCCAAAAGATTATAAATGCAGGTTGCTTAACTTTAGTAATCTTGCAGAAGTACAGGTGGCTTCACGTTTCTATTTTATAAATTATTCCTGCACAGATAGGTATATCCATTCTATTGCTTCGGAAAGTTCTGGCGCAAGCCTTTTTGAGCGGATCTATTACAAAGACCCGGACGCAAAACAGAATTTTCTAAGAGATTATTCCGAAAAAAACGGTTTAGCCCTGGAGAATCTTACTATTGATAAGGACGTTAATGGCATCCCTTCCATCCTTGATCAAAATACTAAAAAAATTGTTCCTATTTCCTTAAGCCATCACGGAAATTTTACAGCTTTTATCTTTCCGTTAATTAAGTCCTAAAAGCAGTTAAACATTTAAAAACTGGGTTGACGCGTCCGACATCGTTTTGTATCTTCAAAGAACATTAAAAAAACCAATATTTATGAAGACAGTTGATAAAATGGAGGTACTTCACAGCCAATCGGCAGAATTTATTCAGAAAGGAGAAACAGGAAAGTTTCTGAAACTCATTCCCGATACCTTTATCATTAAAGGAGAAGAAAAGAACGGTGTTTTTAATCAGGGCTATGCGATAAGACATCTTAACCGGAGGGACATGATCCTGATTGATGTGGTAGAAGAATCCACAAAAGCTGCAGTGAAAAGACTGGTAGAGGAGGGGTACAATATTAAAGGCATTCTTATTACTTGTGATAGTATCCTGGATTCGGCTTATGCAGATCTTAAAACGATCTCAGAAGATGCAGGTGAAGCCCCAATTTATGCGCATCCAAGAAATAATTTTAAAGATAAATCAAAGGTTAAAGATATTACCGCCAGGGACAAAGTATTAGATGCTTTTGGGATCAATATTTTTGATCTACCAGGAAATCAGGGTGCTTCGGTAGTAGTTTATTCAGACATCAACGAGGGAATGTTATTTCCAGGTGAAGATGCTGTAGGATCTGATTACGATTCAGAATTAAACACCTTTATAAGACCTGAAAAGAAAAACGAAAATAACGATTATGGCCTTGCAGAAAGCTGGGCGGCTTTTGATACTCCATTTAGCTTTCTATTCCCTAGAAAAGGAAAACCAGGATTTAATCTGGAGGAAGGTCACCAGATCGATATTCTCAATAAATTAGGGAAAGCAAGTTCATAAAAGAACTTAATAGTATTACCAAAAGGCTGTTTCGAAAGATATTGTCTGATCTTGATTGCCATGAATTCAGCAATTACGTTAGATTAAAAATTCTTTCAAAATGGCCTTTTTCTATTTATCAGCATTTTCTTTTTTAGTCTCTTTCCTTTTTTCCTTATTTTCCTGTTTTTGGGCCTCCTGGGCATCTTCCCTGGAAACCAGCGGGTGATCCTTAACACCGAGACCCACGATCAAAATCACATTTGCCACGGTGCCATACAGCATCATGACCACGGCAATAAATCCACCGCCAAGTATTGAAGCCATCCCAAGGCTCGAATAATAAATTATCTCATACCAGGACCTCACAACTTCCTCAGATTCACTTATAGGTAAATTAAACATTAAAAAAGTAATCACTGAAACTACCAGGACTATAGTATCAGCCTTTGCGATCATCAAAAGGTCCTTATAATGCCTTTCGGTGAGTTTAGAATCTGAAGAGCGACTCAGTCCAAGCAGGGTCATCATTAAAGCCAGAATGGTGGTGGACCCCAGGATGATCGTATTACAAAGCATATTGATCCCAGACATGGAATTCTTAAGAAGTTCCAGGGCTTTATATCCAGAGATCTGCCCCAGGATAATAGTTCCGGTGGCCATAACGAAAGTAGAAACTATCCCGCCCACAATGGCTCTTTTTACAATGGCATTCATGAGTAAATTCTATTTATTTTTTAAATACTCAATATAATCTGAAAATATTTCAAGGATTCTTTTAATTCTCCTAAAAATTGAGTTTTAAGGCTAAGGTTCTGTTAAATGGGCTCTTTTTTCATGCAAAAGATAGTAATTTAAAGCTTAAAACCTTCAAGTATGTCAAAACTCAATGTCACTCAAAAGCTTATTAAATCTCACTTGCTTAAAGGTGAAATGAAACCAGGAAAAGAGATCGGGATTAAGATAGATCAGGCTTTATTGCAGGATGCTACGGGAACTTTAGTCCAACTTGAACTGGAAGCGATGGGCTTAAAAGAAGCTCAGACAGAAGTGGCTGTTCAATATGTAGATCACAATTTACTTCAAACCGATTTCAAAAATGCCGATGACCATTTGTTTTTACTTTCAGCAGCTGAAAGATTTGGTCTTTGGTACAGCCGTCCCGGGAATGGAGTGAGTCACCCGGTACATATGCAGCGCTTTGGAAAACCGGGAAAGACCATGGTAGGCTCAGATAGTCATACCCCTTCGGCCGGCTCTCTGGGTATGCTGGCCATTGGAACTGGCGGACTGGATGTCGCTGCTGCAATTGCGGGACAACCCTATTTTGTAAAAATGCCTGAGGTAATGGGAGTGAAACTTACCGGAAATCTGCCGGACTGGGTGAGTGCTAAAGATGTGATTCTGGAAATGCTTCGTAGATATGATGTAAAAGGTGGCGTTGGAAAAGTGATAGAGTATTATGGAGACGGACTAAAAAACTTAAGTGCGATGGATCGCCATGTGATCGCCAATATGGGTGCCGAACTCGGTGCGACCACCACTGTTTTCCCGAGTGATGAAGAAACAAAAAGATTTTTAAAATCCCAGGACAGAGAAGAAGACTGGACAGAATTGAAAGCTGATGAAGGCTGTGAATATGATTTTCATGAGGAAATTGTGCTGGATGAATTAATCCCTTTGATCGCTCTTCCTACCAGCCCGGGAAATGTGGTGCCGGTGAGGGAAGTAGAAGGAAAGGAAATCAGCCAGGTGGTAATTGGTTCCTCAGCGAATCCAGGACTCAGGGACTTTTGGATAGCAGGAGCAATTGTTAAAGATAAGTCGGTTAATAATGATGTGTCATTTGATATTAACCCTACTTCACGCCAGATGATCCAGAATATGGTAGATAATCGCGCGTTTGCTAATCTTATCAAGGCAGGAGCGAGGTTTCATCAATCCGGATGTATGGGTTGCATTGGTATGGGACAGGCTCCGGCTTCAGATACCATAAGTTTAAGGACCATGCCTAGAAATTTCCCTGACAGATCTGGTACCAAGGATGATCAGGTTTATTTATGCAGTCCGGAAACTGCGGCGGCTTCAGCTTTAACCGGAAAAATAACCGATCCGCGTGACCTGGAGAAACTTTATGATATGGAATATCCAAAGTTTAAGCATCCAGAGATCGAAATTATTAATACTGAAATGCTGGTCGCACCACCGGAAAATGGAACCAATGTTCAGCTAAAAAAAGGTCCAAATATTAAATCTCTTCCGCATATTCAATCTATGCAGGAGAAATATCACGTTCCAGTCCTGCTTAAAATGGGAGATAATATTTCTACTGATGAAATTTTAAGAGCAGGAGCAGAGGTGCTGCCTTTTAGAAGTAATCTTCCCGAAATAAGTAAATATTCCTATTCGGTGATAGATGAAACTTTCTATGACAGGGCCCAACATGCCAAAAGTGAACATGGCGGACATATAGTGGTAGCAAAAGACAATTATGCACAGGGATCCAGTCGGGAACATGCTGCGCTGGCGCCAAAGTATCTCGGTCAGGTAGCCGTAATTGCGAATTCTTATGCAAGGATCGCCTGGCAAAACCTGGTAAATTTTGGAATTCTACCTCTGGAATTTATAGATATCGATGATTATGATAGGATAGAGCAGGGAGATGAAGTTATATTAAAAGACCTTAGAAAGAATGTAAGAGACCGCAAAAACATAAAAGTGGTAGTGCTAAAACAGGGTGGCGGCAAAGATGAATTTGAAACCAAACATAGTATGAGTGACCGCCAGATAGACATATTACTCAAAGGTGGGATTATTAATGAATTTAAAGACAGGTTGGAAGATCAGGACCTAAAAGCTTAATTTGAATTGGCCAAAAACTTCTGGCCGGAAGTTCAATTCAAAAAAAGCCCTTTGGGAATAACTCCTAAAGGGCTTTTTTATTAATAATCTTTATTAATTAATGGGTATTCATCTTTGCTTTACGTTTACTGCATTGTCTGTCAAGATCACTCGCAGTAGATGCTACAGAGGCTTCAAAAGAATTTTCGTTAGATTGCGCGAAAAGTTGAGGCCCGGGAGCGCTTAGTTTTATTTCACAAATATATCCATTGGGTTTTTGATTTTCATCCTGTTTAAAAAACACATTGGCTCTTACTATCCAGTCATATTTATTTTCAAGTTTATCAAGTTTTTTTTGAGTGAATGCTTCTAGGTTTTCACTTTTATCAATATTTACGAATTCAAATATCGCTTCCATATATATCATTTTTAAGTTCAGTTAAAGAAACCTAATTCTTTAAGGTTTGCCAAAGATTTTAGGCCAGATTTAGGAAAGTTTTAGCACTCTATTTAGAGAAAGGCCTGTTAACCTTAAAATACTGTGTTTAGAAGCCTAAATACTATTAAACATCCGGGGTTCTAGGCTTAAAGCCTTATTTTTATAGTATTATGGAAACAAAGGATTTACAGAGAAGAATGATGGGTAGGGCTATTAAGCTCGCCCGGGAAGGAAGGGATATGGATAATGGCGGTCCTTTTGGTGCAGTGGTAACAAAGGGAGATAAAATTATCGCAGAATCCCGAAATGAAGTGGTATGTAAAGGTGATTGTACTGAACATGCAGAAATTAAGGCTATTAAACGTGCCTGTAAAAAACTGAAATCTTCAAACCTTAAGGGTTGTGTTCTTTATACGAGTTGTGAACCCTGTATGATGTGTCTGGGTGCAGCCTATTGGGCTGATATTGATTATATCTATTACGGAGCTTCAGCCCGGGACGCTCAGGATTTTGGATTTAGGTATAGCGATTTATATCACGAATCTAATAATGAAGCCAGACATAAAGAATTTAAAATGATTCAACTTTGCCGAAATGAAGTGATAAACTTATGGAAGGAAGCAAAACAAGAAGAATTGACTATGTAATAAGCATTTATTAAAATCAAAATGAAACCGGAAGCTGTATATTTTACACTTCCGGTTTTTTTGTTTTCCATTCTAGCGCATATAGATAAAAAAAAGTACATTACCCCAGGTAGGAAGCTCATATTTAATATAAAAAGTGGCATAATTCATTGTTAAATGAATCGTAAACTCTTTTGTTTCAGGATTTTCAATGGCTAAATTAGAAAAAAATAGAAATTATGTCTGAAGAAAGAGCCGACTGGCAGAAAAATTCCGGAAGACCTTCTAATTTTCATGAAAAGGATGAGAAGCTGAAAAAAGACGGGGATGGTAATCTGGAAATTGAAAAGGATAAACAAGGAGTAACCAAAAAGGAGGATGCCGCAATCCAGGATACTTTAGACTCCCTTAGCAGTGATGAAGAAGAGTAAGACGGAACCTGAATTATCTTCATATTAATCATAAATAAGGATTATTTATATTCAAATTCTTTGTGCTACAATCATTTTCAACCAAGATTTGAGCAGTGTTCTTTTATAATTAATAATCTGTATCTTTAAAATAAGATAGCTACAGATTATCAGAAAAATACATTGTTCATTTTTATGAAATTAAAGAAGTTTTTTAATGAATGTCATGAGAAAGGTGTCATTAAGATGCTTTCTATATATATAATTTCAAGTTGGATCATCCTTCAGGTATTATCGGTAATTCAGGATCCTCTTGATCTTCCTGAGAAAACCATCACCTTCTTTATTGTTGCTTTATTGATCCTGTTTCCAGTTTATATATTCTATATCTGGAAATTCAGGCTTAAACCTATGGAAAAGAATGAAGTTAGGGAAGGGGAGAAGAGCCCTAAACTTAAAAGCAAATTCCACCGAATATATTTTACCGGCCTTGGTATCACTACAATAGTATGTTTTTTGATCGCCTTTTTTATAAGCCTTAATAATTTCGCCACAGATGTTCAAATTCCGGAAGTTGAGTCTACCGATAAGATCGCCGTGCTGGAATTTGGAAATAATACTGGTGACAGTGAAAATGATATTTTAGGTAAAATGGCTGCCGATTGGATCATCCACGGAATTACCGAAAATTATCTGGCTGATGTGATTTCTCCTGAAATAGTGAACTCATATGCATCTCTTGTGAGTAACAAAACCTCAACCGGAGATGAAAATTTTATAAAAAAGTATTTTAAGCCCAGCAAGATCATTTCGGGTAATTTTTATAAAGAAGGAGATCAATTGTTTCTTCAGTGCAAATTACTGGAAGGAGATACAGATGATGTGATCATCGCTTTTCGAAATCAAAATTGTTCACTTGAAGAGCCTTTAGTATGTATCGAAAACCTGAAGCAGGTAATTCTCAGTTATCTGGCCACACAGGACGATCCAGATATCAATCTCCAGGATAATCCACCTAATTTCAAGGCATACCAATACCTTTTAAATGCAAAGGCTACTAATGGAGACCCTGAAAAGTACCTTGAACTCATCAATAAATCTATAGAAGCCGATAGTAATTATTTTGAACCTAAGGTCCTTAAGGTAGCCCATTACTACAATTTGGGAGAATATAAGACAGCTGATTCTTTAAGAAAAAATATCGATGCCGGATATTATAATGATAAACGACAACTTAACCTTCTCTCTTTATATGAAAACCTTCTGAAAGGTAATAATGCAAAGATATTTTCCTGTATGATGAAGGAATATAAACACGCTCCCTATGAACTGGCTAGTAATTCAAGTGCTATGGTCATCGCTCTTCAGTTTGTATACAGGCCGGAATTGGTAGATACTATTTATAAGAGCCTTAAAATTGATATCAGCGACCTCGATTACTGCCTGGAATGCAGATCAAGGATCTATATAAAAGGTCTTGCAGATAATGAGCTGGAAAAATACGAGCAGGTAAAAACCTTTATGCTTCCAATTGCTGAAAATTCTGATGTGCTTTATTTACAAAAACCGCTGATCTCTGCCTATATAAGAGCCGGGGAAGATGCCGATTTACAGGAATATCTTTCTAAAAAAGGGCTGAGGCTAGAAATCGAAGACCTATATTCCCTGTATCTCTATATAGGCAAAGAATACATTTTAAAAGAAAATCCGGAAGAAGCTCATTTGTACCTGGACAAGATCATTGAAAATGAATCACTAACCAATGAGTATTTAATGGCCGAGGCTTATTATTTCAAGGGTGAATTGTCTAAAGCTTATGATATCTACAAAAGGCTTTATATAGAAAAACCAGAGAATATCAAGATCACAGGCAGACTTGCGGCCATTAATGCGAAAACCGGAAATACTAATGAAACTAACCATTATCTTAAAAACCTGGAGGCTTTAAGGGCAGATTATCAATATGGAAGTGTTGACTATCAACTTGGTATTGTTTATGCGGTAGAAGGGAAGTGGGAGCGATCTAAATCTTATTTAATGCGATCTATAGCCTCGGGAAACACTTATAATCCCGAAAATTTTCAGAATGATCCACATTTCGTGGAATATTCCAGGAAGCCGGATTTTGAAAAGATCCTCACATACTGGCACTAACAGCGTTTTAGATTAGAACTGCCTATTAAAATAAAAAAGGAAAAAGATGAAGATCATAAATCCAATATCGAAAGCAACGGGAATCCTTAATATTATTGCTCTGTTAGGAGTCATGTTACTGATCTCCTGTGGCGGAGGTAATATGAGCGATGCAGAGAGAAGTGAGAAAATGGCTGAGATGAGAAGTCTTATAGACAGTCGAAACTTCGAAATAGAGAATCAATGGGTGACTCCATTACGCGGCAACAGGATAAACCTCATTGGAAATGCAAATTATATTAGGTTCCAGGGCGATAGTGTAGAGCTGTTTCTGCCATATTTTGGTGTTCGACACACGGGCGGAGGTTATAATAATGACGGCGGAATAAAATATGAAGGCCTGGCAAAAAATCTTCAGGTATTGGAAGGTAAGTATAATAGCCTTGTTCTAAAGTTTGAAGGTAAACAGTCGACCGAAAGCTACGATTTTACAGTAAACGTATATTCAAATCTCAGTACAAGTACCCAGGTGAATTCATCAGATAGAGATCCTGTTTCTTACCAGGGAGAAATTCATGAATATAAAAACAAATAATTTATTAAATACCTCTATTACAGCATTTTAAATAATTTTATTTAAACCTGTAAACAAAGTGAAGAGCTTCTTGCAGGGAACTGAAATGCTGAACCTGGGAGCGGAAAAATATGCGATCATAAATGTATCGGAAAGGCCTGTATCTCTGCATAAGTCACTATATAGAAAGATGCGACGTGCCGCTGATCTGTAAGAAATTTGGTCCAGTGCGGTGCACGGATGAAATATTCACGAATACCATATCCATAACTTAGTTTTTGATAATAAACATCGGTCCAATTAAATAGGTGGCTATTAATTAAGCTAAGAAATCCTGAGTTTTACATTTAATAGTGACCGCTATTCAATCTTAATTCGATGTAGTTCCGTACAGGCTGGTTTGGAGATGATCTTGTATAACGGGGAGTATTCCTTATTAATTATAAAGAGGCCTGGTATAATGCAAAGAGAAGGGATACTGAAATATTCTATTTTACATAATATAAATTATAGTTCATTTAAGTAAATTGAATAATAAAGCTTTTAAGCGTTCTTAGGCTTGTTTGCCAATATAACGCCTATATCCAATACTACTCTGTAATATTTCAAAAACTCCACCGCAATCTTACAAACAGCCTTGTCCCTAAAGCCTGATAATCTTCAAATTCAAAGAAGGACTGTCCGGTGAAATTATGATCCCAGTCGTAGCGGTAGAATAATTTATCCTGCTTTATTTTTTTCTGTTAGCCTTCATTTGTTCGAACAACTCTTTAAACAATCTTCGGGAGATCAATAGTTTCATAATTTCATTGGTGCCGGCATAAATTCTGGCCACCCTATTATCAGCATACATTCGTGCAATGGGATAATCCCACATATAGCCATAACCTCCAAATAACTGCAGGCATTCATCCACTACTTTACTGTGCATTTCAGTTGCTGAATATTTCGCCATGGAAGCACTTTCAGCAGTGAGTTGATGTTCTGAGACTAACAAGGTACAGCGATCTAAAAAGGCCTGGTGAACCTGTAATTGTGTAGCGCATTCGGCAAGTTTAAATTGTGTGTTCTGGAATGCGGCAATGGGTTTTTTAAAAGCGGTTCTTGTGGAGGTGTATTCCACGGTATTTTCTATAGCCCCTTCTGCGCCCCCAATGGCATTCAGCGCTACTATTAAACGCTCTCTGGCCAGTTCGGTCATCATTATTTTAAAACCTGATCCCTCTTCTCCTAATAAATTTTCTTTCGGAACCTTTACATTATCGAAAAATAATTCACAGGTATCCTGGGCTTTCATCCCTATTTTTTTAAGAGGCTTTCCCTTTTTAAAACCTTCAGAATCACTATCTATTATTAATAAAGAGACGCCTTCTTTCTCTGTTCCTTTCCTGGTTCTGACCGCTACCAGTGAAAAATCACACATAAAACCATTGGTGATAAAAGTTTTCTGTCCGTTTACCAGGTAATGATCTCCCTTGTCTACCGCCGTTGTTGTGATAGCATGAAGATCACTGCCACAATTTGGCTCTGTCATACCAAGGGAAGCAATCATTTTTCCGGTAGCCATGGCTGGCAGATACTTTTGCTTCTGAGCTTCGGTTCCATACTTTAAGAGGTATGGAGCCACCACATCTGAATGTAATGAAAAACCTGGCCCCGTAACTCCCTTTTTCGCCAGTTCTTCGATAAATAAAGCGCTAAAACTGAAATCAAAACCACTTCCACCATAGGCCTCAGGCATATCTATACATAGCAACCCCAATTCCCCCGCACGTTCCCAGATCTCCCTGGTCACCATTCCGTTTTTTTCCCATTCATCCATTTGATCCAGGATTTCATTATTGATAAAATCCTGGATCATCTTTTGCATCATTTTATGTTCTTCTGATGAGTATATTTCGCGTTCTAAGATTACATTTTGTAACATACGGCCTGAGCATTTGAATTATTAACTCTTGATAATATCCTATTGGGATACTAAAGGTAACCATAAATCACATTTCATAAACATTCCCCTTTCGCTACCATCGTCTCCCAGTTAGCGGCAATTGAATATTTTAAACCGGGCATTTAGAAGATCGCCTAAAGTTTTTAATCATGAAAATTTTCAATCGCCGGTACTACTGATGAATTCCCGGCTTGCCTTAATTGAGAATGAGGAATTGTTTTTTTAATACCTTTCACGTAATACATCTTGAGTTTGCCGCGGTTTTTTGCTTTGATTTCCCCGCGATATTCACAATCGAAATAATCTTTAACCAGTTCATAGGTATTTTCGGAAATATTGATTTTTCCTTTTTCAGAATTTGATTCCATTCTGGAAGCTATATTTACGGTATCGCCCCATATATCATAAGCAAATTTTTTACTTCCCACTATTCCGGCCACCACGGGGCCGCTATTAATGCCTACCCTGATTTCGAAATTCTCCGAGCTTGTTTCATCCTTATACTTGAGATTTACATATTCAATAATTTCCAGAGCAGCTTTTACCGTGTTCACGGCATGTTGGGGATCTTCAAATGGAAGTCCGCCAGCACACATATAAGCATCACCAATCGTTTTAATTTTTTCAAGGTTATTCTTTTCAATAATTTCATCGAATTTTGAAAAGTAAAAGTCGACCGTTTCTACCAGATCTTCCGGAGAAAGATTTTTAGAATAGGCAGTAAAACCTACAAAATCTGTAAAAAGAACACTAACAGCATCAAAGCGATGCGACTTTACTTTTCCGTTTAATTTAAGTTCTTCGGCTGTTTTAGCTGGTAATATATTTAAAAGAAGGCTGTCTGACCTTTCTTTTTCTTTTGCAATAATATTTTGGGTTTTTTGTATAAAGCGGTTTCTTCTATATAAACCAAAAGCTATAACGATAACGGCTATTACAGCAACCCCACTGGCAAGATTTAAGGCTCGCTGGGTTTTTCCTTTCTGTTCCAAAAGGTTTATTTCAACTTGTTTTTTTGATAGCTCAAAATCGGTGCGCTGATCTGCCATTTTCTGAACGGTCTCCAGGTTTTTTACGCTGTCACGATAAACTAAATAGTCTTTAAAGTGAGACAGGGCTAATTTCTGGTTTCCAGATTGCTCATAAAGTTCAGATAATTTAAGGTGCGCATCACTAATTTGATCTTTTAGTCCATTGGTGGTGGCTATTTTCAAACTCCTGTTTGCAAAATCGAAGGCTTTGGGAAAATTATGATGACTGGCATAAATATCTGCCATATAAGTGAGGTAGACAGAAATTGGATAGTAAGCCTGCAATTCTTCAAGAATGTCCACTGCTTCGTTAATGTGTTCTATAGCTTGTTGATCCTTTCCCTGCTCGGCATATACCATTCCTATGTTACCCAGGTTATATGCTTTACCGAGATTATAATCCAGGATATCAAAAATTTCCCCGGATTCTTTAAAATAGTTTAGTGCTTTAGAATAATGCCTGGAATTGAAGTATTCATCACCGGCGTTTAAAAGTGCCGTGGCCAGGGTGGTTGAGTCGGTGGAGGTTCTAAGGAGGCTAATTCCCTGGTTGTAATAATCTTCAGCATTCTCTGAATTATCCATCATGGAATAAGTATCTGCAATGGAAATATACAATCCGCCTGTTAAAGCATTTTCATTAAAGGTTTTTGCATATTCCATACTTTTAAAATAAGCACCGAGTGCCTCTTCATAGTCACCCATAAGCTGATATGTGTTCCCTTTGTTTAGATAGCCTACTCTTAAAAACTTTGTGGAGGATATTTTTTCAGCTTTTTCCAGGAGTAGATTACAATAGTACATTCGCTCCTCCAGGTTATTTTCGTTTTCTATAATAAGTTGAATTTGATCAAGTTCATTTTGGTTGAGCGAACCACCGACGTACCTGGCCTTTAGGCTGTCTGCTAAATCCTGTTTTTGCCCTAGCATCGCCATAAAAAAAATAAGAAATAAGCCTGTAATTAAACAGGCCTTTTGCTTATAATCTCCCATATATTCTATTGTTTTATTTGTAATTTAGGATCTATAGGATATGATTTTGGATTGGCTTTTTTATACCAGATACTAAAATTTATGGTATAATCATCTTCCTTTCCATCCAGAGAATTATCATTCTTTACCTTCGACATTGCGGTACCATCGTGGCCACCAGATCCTTGAATGGTAGTATCATTGAAAAAGTTTACATCATCATCTTTAGATTCATATACAATACTGTCAATAGAAATCGAATAATCATCTTGTGAAGTTTTCCCTTTCCACTTTACATCCTTATCCAAATAAACCTGAGAGGTGAATTCCTCTATAGTCCCATTTGGTGAAGAACCATTGTTATCATCTGAGATTGTACAATTACTATCGATCTGTTCTTTAGTAGGATCACTAATGCCATAAAGAGTAGCGGCGTTTACGTCTAATTTAATTTCTACTTTTTTTCCCATAATTTCATTCTTTGATCGATTTTTAGATAAAAGCCAGTAACAATAAGTAGAAGAGTAGACGGAATGGAGGTAATTATTTGGAATTCAATACTTAACAGATTTAAAGATACTGAATATTATAATAGGAAAAAATGAAGACCTTAAAATACTTAAGAATTGATTAATTTTAAGCAAAGTCATCCTGTATGTGTTACAGAACAAAACTAAACTCTAAACTTGCCTCCCTGGAAAGATCGCTGGATGCCCGGTTTATTGAACCGGAAAAATATAAACCTCAGGAGGAGATCAACGCGTTCACATTTTCCGAAACTCCGGTAATAGTAGATGAAAACCCGGGAGAGATCAATATGTATCATTGGGGCTTGATCCCTTTCTGGGCAAAGGATGATAAGATCAAGAAAATGACCCTGAATTCTAAAATAGAAACGGCCAGTAAAAAACCGGCTTTCCGAAATTCGGTAAAAAACCGCTGTCTTGTGATCGCAGATGGATATTATGAATGGCAATGGCTGGACCCAAAAGGGAAAGAAAAACAGAAATATCTTATTCAGCCAGTAGATCAGGAAATATTCTCTTTTGCCGGGATCTATTCTTCCTGGAAAAACCCTGAGACCAATGAATTGGTGAACTCCTACTCTATCCTTACTACCGAAGCTAATGAACTAATGAGCGAGATACATAATAATAAAAAACGTATGCCCGTGGTCCTTAAAAAGCAGGATACCGCCGCCTGGCTTGCCGGAGAAGATATAGAAAAATTCTCCTTCCCATATGAGGTAGAATTAAAAGCGCATCCGGTTTCTTAACCGGGCCCCGAGAAGCATTTAAAACTACTGTTTTTTGTTCATATTCCTATTCATTGTTTGCATCGCATGATTCATGCATTCCTCGTTCATCATACCCTCATCCTTCATGTTTTGAAGCATTAAGGTCATCATTTTTTGATTGTTCATGAAAGAGTGCATCATAGCCGTGCTGTCTTTCATATTCATGCCCATTCCTTTACCTCCATTCATTCCGTTCATTCCGTTCATCCCTTTCCTTCCGTTCATGGAATTTCCCATCATCATCTGTGAAGCTCCCTTATGGTCTTGAAGATACTCCTTAAAGCTCGCCATATATTGAGGATTACTAATCATGGAATCAAAAATTTCATTCCTTGTTTCCTGATTATCCATCATAGATTTCACATCGGCTCTTTGATCACAACCAACAACTGTTATTAATCCTAATACCATAATAACTAAAATTGAATTTTTCATAATCTAAATTATTTATCTAATGTTCTTTTTATCTCTTCGTATTCTTCTTTGTTAATTTCACCTTTTGCCAATCGTTTTTTTAAAATTTCCAAAGCGTTTTCTTCTTTTCTTTTATTGATTTTTGACCTTATTAACCATATAAAAATCCCTAATAGAAAAATTAGTAGGATAACCCACGATAACCAATGCATTCCCCAATATTGATGATTATAATGATCCATCATAATAAGTTCATTTTAATTTGAAGACTTCATAAATCAAAAGAACGAAGTGAACTTTTAGCTTCCTCCTAAATTTAAGTATAAGCAATATGTAACTTTAAATTTAGAGCACATTACTTCCAATAGATATGATATATATCATATTCTATTCATTATTGTTTATGTAAACATTCAAAATTAGCTTTAACAATAGGTCATAGATTCATTGAGAATTTTCAGGTTTTATCTTTAATCTTCGTTATTACAAAATTTTTTAAATAAGAGCATTTAGAAATAAAACTGAAGTTGAAATTGTTAAACGCATGTTATAATTCCTCGAAAAATGGTAACAATTAGCTCATTCTTATTAAAGCTTTTTTAAAATTAAATCGGCAGCGATTTTAAAATCTACATTTATTAAAATGTGACCAAGAAAGCTTTGGTAGACTGAACCTATTTTAAAATAAATAAGGAGAGCAAGAATGAATAAAAAGAACTTTAGAACACCTATAAACCTGTTGCTATGTACAGGTTTTTGGTTTACAGCGTTAGCACAGGAAAAAGGCGAAAAAGAAGAAGAGGGCCTAGAACAGTTGATCCAGGAATTCCCTTTTTCTGAAACCGTATATCTTCAGGAAAAGAATGAAATTCAACAAACCTTATCCGGATTTCATGGTGAGAATGATGAAACAGTCTCCAATAGTCTGGGCTACGAAATAGAATATGGATTTAGTGACTGGTTCCAATTATCTGCCGGATACAGCTATGAACATACGAATACTGAAGGGATTCCCTATAATTCTGGATGGCTGGAAGCAGCGGCCATGATTTGGATCTTCAACAATCAGCAAAATGCCGGTGCGGTTTCTCTTGAAGCTGAATTTCCAGTTAGAAAACCAGACCCTGAAGGTATTGAGGCAGAAGACAAACCGGTATACAGCCCTGCCCTTATCTATGCCACCCGTCTTTTTCCAGATACACAACTTCACTTAAATGTGGGCGCAGAGATCGCAGAGAAAGAAGTAAACTGGTTCTATAACGCGGCAGCGGTGTATGGTACCGGAGCCCTGCATCCCCTACTTGAGCTTAATGTAATTTCAGAAGAAGAAGAAGTTAACTGGAATCTGGGAACGGGATTGGTCATTAACAATGAGAATGGCTGGGAAGTGGTTTCCGGTTACCGTCACGGGATCAATAATAAGGATTGGAACGCGACCATGAGCCTGATCTATGAATTTAAAACAGCCAGTGAATAAAGGATATTAAAGATCAGAAAACATATATAATTATTTATTTTTTCGGAAATTGTGCCACTTCAATCACAATCTCATGAACAATAGAAAAATAAGTAATTCAGTTCGCGTATATCACCGATATCTTGGGTTTTTTCTGGCTGGCATCATGGCTATTTATGCGATTAGCGGAATGGTAATGATATTTAGAACTACCGATGCTTTTAAGGTGGAATACCAGAAAGAAGCAACTGTAGGCTCTAATATTACAGCTAAGCAATTAGGTCAGAAATTAAGGATCAGAGACCTTAAAGTTGAAAAAGAAGAAAATAATATTCTTTACTTTCAACAGGGTCAGTACAACAAACAAACCGGTGTTGCCAATTATACGACCAAAGAATTGCCCTATTTTTTAGATAAACTTACCAGACTTCATAAAGCCAATACTAACAGTACGCTGTTCTTCCTGAACATCTTCTTTGGTATATCGCTCTTATTCTTTGTACTGTCAGCTTTCTGGATGTTTTTGCCCTCTACCAAGATCTTTAGAAAGGGAATTTTCTTTTCAATTGGAGGAATTGTACTCGCCTTGATCCTAATTTTTATTTAGGATTAATAAATTTCTAATAATAACAATTCCCATCTGGAAATCACCTGATATGACTTCCGGCATTTATATCGATGGTTGCTCCGGTGGCATGATCCATAAGCCCGCTGCACATGAGTGCGACTAATGGCGCCAGTTCTTTAGGCCTGGTAAGTTCGTTTAGAGCGATCTCCTTTAAGACCCGTTCTTCTCCATACTGATCTATAAACTGTTCGGCCATCGCGGTTCGTGTAAATCCCGGAGAAACTATAAAAGATTTTATATTTTCTTTCCCGAATGAACGTGCGACCGATCTTGCTAAAGAAGTCAAACCACCTTTGGAAGCGGCATAGGCAAGATATTCTTCGGTTTCTCCACGAAAAACAGCACGGCTGCCTATATAAATAAAGCGTCCTCCGCCCTGTTCCCGAAAATGATCGATCCCCAGTTTGGTTAAAATCCCCACGGAATTCAAGTTGATATCCATAGTTTTTTTCCATGTTTTCAACCATTCTTCTGTAGATTGTGAAGTTGAATGTTTCAGAAAAACCCCGGCATTCAGGATAATGGCATCAATTTTTCCAAAACTTGAGGTCACCTCTTTAAAGAGTCCCAAAACTTCGCTTTCCTCCTCCAGATCTGCCTGGAAGATCCTTGAGTCGGTATCATATTTTTTAACCAGTTCTTCCGCAGAAGATTTATGACTATTATAATGTATGGCAAGTGTAGCACCCATCTCCATTAAAAATTCGGCTAGCCCCTTCCCTATTCCTTTTGAAGCTCCGGTAAGCAGGATCTTTTTTCCTGTTAGGTCTAATTGCATCATTATAAAATACTTTTTATCCAACCACCGTCCACAGCGAGAGAAACACCGGTAATATAACTAGCTCTTTCACTGGCGAGAAAAGCCACCGCCGCGGCGAATTCTTGGGGCTCTCCAAAGCGACCTAACGGAATATCTTTTTTTGCATCTCCAAAACCGGGATTTTTATCCATCAGATTTTTTAGCCTGTTAGTGTTGGTATAACCGGGCATTATATTGTTGACGGTGATATTAAACTCTCCCAGTTCGCTGGCGAGTGTTTTATTCAATCCCGCTACAGAAGCCCTTACTGAATTAGATAAGATCAGGTTTTCAACGGGTTGTTTAACCGCCTGTGAGGTAATACTTATTATGCGGCCCCATTGTTGCTTTTTCATTCCCGGGATAAAACTTCTCATGATAGCTACCGCACTTCCTAAAAGCAGCTGGTAAGCCTTATCCCACTCCTCCTGGGCCAGATCTTCAAATTTTCCCGAAGGCGGGCCACCCGTATTGGTAACCAGAATATCGATATGTCCAAACTTTTCAAGGATCTTCTTTACAACACGATCCCGATCTTCTGCTTTCGACAAATCTCCCGATACTGCGATCACTTCAGTATTAAAGGCAGAACTTATTTCCTCCTTGGTTTTTTTCAAAGTTTCTTCATTACGGCCATTGATGATTACCCTGGCGCCTTCGCGGGCAAGTTCCATGGCAACGCTTTTTCCCAACCCCTGACTTGATGCAGCTACAAAGGCCGTTTTATTCTTTAATCCTAAATCCATAAAATTATTTTTTGTCTCTTAAGTAAGTATCGGTACCATCCAGCCAGTCTTCGCGAATGGGTGCCCAGGTATCAATTTCTTCAACATCCCCTATCATAAGGGCTTCATGCGGAAGATTGGAGGGTATTACAATTACATCCCCGGCATTAAGATCTACCGTTTCATCTTTATTCTCCCCAAACCAGAAACGAATAGTTCCTGAAAGGACATTAGTTACCTGTTCATGAACATGCTTATGTAAAGGCACTAAAAATCCGTCTTTGAATTTCATTTTTGCGACCATCACTTTATCACCATAAACCAGCTGGCGTTCCATTTTATCGGTCACTTTCTCTACTGGGATGGTATCCCAGTTCAATTTTTTAATCATTTTTTCATTTTTTTTCATTTTTTAAACTGAAAAAAAGATAAGAATATTTCTTTAAACTAATCTGGTTGAAATTGCGCCTATTTCCGGTTCAACCTGGAGATATAAAAACTGCTTATCAAGATGAAAGCTCCGCCTACATAGGTATTCCAGCTTAGTTTTTCATCCAGTAATAAATATCCGAACAAAATAGCGCTTACCACTTCCAGGTACATCAGTGAAGTCGCGGTGGCTGCAGGGAGGAATTTGAGTCCGTAGAAAAACATTTTGAAAACCACGACTCCAATCACAATCCCATAAATCACCCCTATTCCCATATGACTCATTTCTGCGGAAGGGAATTGCGAAAAGAAGGGCAGAAAAAGAATTGCCCCGGCAATATTCTGGTAAATAATAATTTGATTTTGAGAATAATTGTGCGTTTCCTTTTTAAACATGATCACGGTAATGGCATAACCTATTGAAGCTGCAAGAGCTGCGAGCATTCCTATAAAATCATTTGATTCAAAACTGAAAGGTTTTCCTAAATAGGTAAGCACTATTCCTGAAAATGCCAAAATCAGAAAAAACCATTGCTTTTTCCGGATCAAGCGCTTGTAATACAGACTTTCAATTGCTGTAACAAATAATGGATAGGAATAAAAAAGTACCACGGCATTCCCTATAGATGTGTATTTATAGGCGGTAAGATAAAGGTACATTCGGCCTGCGTTGATCAGGGAAGCCAGAAGCATATGTTTATAATTTCCTTTTAGCTCGAGTCCGCCTTTTCGCCACACCGCCGGTAAAAGAAATAGTACAGGAATCAGAGCTCTGAACCACGCAATCAAACCAATGGACATGCTGGGCATAGATTTGATAAAAACCCCATTGGTACCGGCAATCATTGCACAGATAATTACGGCATAAATAGCTTTTTTTGTCATTGCTCTAAGCACGGCGGAATGAAACCGCGAAGCTACATTATTTTAGAGTGTCACTTTTAATAAAAGCATAAGAAATATAAATAAGCTTATTAGTGGTTTTTAATTTCTTAAGAACTGGCAGATTCACGAACTTTAGGAAAAAGAATAAATGGAACGAATAAAGGAACTTATCCAGAAGCTCGAGCTGCAGCCTCACCCTGAAGGGGGTTATTTTAAAGAGACCTATCGCAGCACCGGGAAAATAGACAAGGCTGAACTTGATGATTCTTTTTCGGGGTCAAGGAATTTTTCCACCTGTATTTATTTTCTGCTTACTTCAGATATGTTTTCAGCATTCCACCGTATAAAACAGGATGAGATCTGGCATTTTTATGAAGGATCTCCTATTGAATTACATACAATTTCAAAGGATGGATTTCATTCAAAATTTCTTATTGGCGGAGATTTCATAAGCCAACAAACACCACAATTGGTAGTTCACGCCCATAATTATTTCGCGGCCAGGATTATTGAAGACGATTCATATGCTCTGGTAGGCTGTACCGTAGCCCCGGGCTTCGATTTTGATGATTTTATGCTGCCTTCAAGACAAGAACTGGTTTCCCGCTTTCCCGAACATGAGCAGTTGATCACAAGATTTACTCATTAATCACATTTGGATAAATTCAGAAAGCAAATAATTAGCTATTTTTAAGCTAATATGGAATCAAAATATAACATACCGGCTAAAACCCGAATCGGGCATGTACACTTAAAGGTTGCAGATATTGAGCGCTCTCTTAAATTTTACAGGGATTTGCTGGGTTTTGAAGTCACCACGCGCTATGGTACCGATGCCGTATTCATTTCCGCCGGGGGATATCACCATCATATCGGGCTGAACACATGGTTTAGTAAAGGTTCAGGTCCTGCACCCAAAAATATTCCCGGACTTTTCCATACCGCTATTGTTTATCCTGAACGAAAGGATCTGGCAATGATCCTGGATCGTTTGCAAAAAGCCGATTATCCCCTCACAGGAGCTTCAGACCATGGAGTTTCGGAAGCACTTTATCTAAATGACCCCGACCAAAATGGTGTGGAACTTTACTGGGACAGACCAGAGGAAAGTTGGCCAAAAAAACCTGATGGTTCCCTGGAAATGTACACCCGTCCGCTTGACCTTTTGAACCTGCTTTCAGAACTTGAATAAAAAAGCCGCTTAAGACTTTCATTATTTCAGAAAGTCATAAGCAGCTTTAAGATTTAAAGAATTCCGACTGTTTTATTTATCAGAAAATTCCTTTATTTCATTTTTGGGATTCAAGGAATCACTGGTGGATGTTATGGTTTTCTTCTCCAAAGTTACTTCACCTGTTAATTCTGAAGCCTCTGCATTCCGTGCTACGATAATTTCATAGGTTCCCCCATCGAGTTTCCATGAATTTGTAGTGGAATCATAATAACCAAGATCATCCACCTTTATTTCCAGGCTAATTTTTTGAGTCTCGTTAGGTTGAAGCAGTTTGGTCTTATAAAAAGCCTTGAGTTCCTTTTCCGCTTTTTGAACATTTCCTTCAGGACTGTGTACATAAACCTGTACCACTTCCCTCCCAGCCCGCTGGCCAGTGTTTTTCACTTCAAAACTCAATTTAATCTGATCGCCTTCCAGGCTTACCTCAAGATCCTCATATTCAAACCCGGTGTAAGAAAGTCCGTAGCCAAAAGGATAAGACGTCTCCACATCAAAAGTGTCAAAATAACGGTAGCCTACAAAAATACCTTCTTCATATTTTTCCTCGGCAGGAATTCCCATGAGAACATTCACAGGCTTTTGATCAGGATCCAGCGCAGTACCCGGGAAATTTCTTGTGGAAGCGACATCCTCAAGTTTGTTAGGGAACGTAACCGCAAGTTTTCCGGAAGGGTTAACCTTGCCTTTAAGTACATCGGTAATAGCATTTCCCGCTTCCTGTCCTGGTTGCCATGCTAAGAGAATAGCATCTGGATATTGTTTCCAGCTCTGAGTTTCAATAACGCCTCCAATATTTAATACGACGATAAATTTCTTGCCTTCTTCATGAAAGGCGGTACTAAGATCTTTGATAAGACTGAGTTCTTCTTCACTTAGTTTAAAATCATTTTCCACTTTTCTATCCTGAAATTCTCCCGAAGTTCTGCCCAGCGTATAAACTCCCACATCATTATTCTTTGCGAAGTTTTGTAATTCTACGGTGGTCCACTTTTTCTCAGGAACGATCACATCTGGTAAAAAGAACATCTGTTTAGGCGGAACCTTTGCTCTTTCTTTCTCTACATGGGAATCATAGGTATTCGCAAGTTTTTCATCAAGTTTAAAACCTGCATTTTCCAGTCCCTGTTTTACAGAAATCATATATGCCTTATTCACATCTCCGCTCCCTGTTCCTCCGGAGATCGTTTCTACCGAAGTCACGCCGAATAGTGCTATGGAAGAGTTTTCCTTGATAGGAAGTGCCTCTTCATTCTTTAAAAGAACCATTCCTTGTGTGGCTGCTTGCCGGGAAATATCTTTGTTTAATTCCAGGTCTGGTTGATTGGAAGGCTTATAGCTTTTAAAGGAAGGAGTTAGATAATACTTTTTCAGGATATTTTTCACATTCCTGTCAATAACAGACTGCTCTAAATCCCCTTTTTTAGCAGCGGCTAAAATGGCATTGGCCTGTACAGAAGTTCCTGGCATCATAAGATCATTTCCAGCCTTAACCTGCGCTACCGGATCTTTACCGGCAAACCAGTCGGTCATCACAAATCCATCATAGCCCCAGTCATTTCTTAAAATATCAGTCAGTAATTCCTTATTTTCAGAAGCATAAGTCCCATTTATCCTGTTGTAGGAGGACATTACTGCCCAGGGTTTACTTTCCTGAATGGCAATTTTAAAACCTTTTAAATAGATCTCCCTCAAGGCACGTTCGCTAACGATGGTATTCAATTCGGTCCTGTTGGTTTCAGAATTATTAGCTACAAAATGTTTGATGGTAGCTCCAATCCCTTCACTTTGAACTCCGTTTACAAATCCTGCGGTAATCTTTCCTGCTAACACAGGATCTTCAGAATAATATTCAAAATTACGTCCACCCAGTGGATTTCTTTGAATATTAAGGGCTGGTGCGAGCAGAAAATCCACTCCATACTCCTTACCTTCTCTACCAAAAGCAGCTCCAACCTTTTTCACGAGGTCGATATCCCAGGAAGAAGCGAGGCTTGTCGCTGTAGGGAACGCCGTAGCATAAAAAGTCTGATCCGGAGCCTCGTCTCTTGTAGGGCTAATTCTTATTCCAGCCGGTCCATCTGCCAAAACCACGGCAGGAAATCCAAAATTCTCATTGGTATAGGTAGTTCCTGCGGCACCAGGAACTTTATCTTTGGTGGTACCTACCGCCACGCTGGGTGCTTCGGCCCCTGCAGGAGCTCCAGGCATATTCATTCCGGTTCCAATTAAAAGGTAAACTTTTTCTTCCAGGGAAAGATTGTCGACTATACTATCAAGCTTCTCATCTGATATCTGCGCGTTCAATTGTGAAAAGCAAATAACTGAAAAGAGTAAAATCAGTTTTTTCATTATTAAAATTCTTATGGTTTACCCAAATTTCCTCAATTTTTTACCTAAATCAATTGACATTTGTCAATAAATGAGGCTTAAATTTTTGATCTTATTCTGCTTAGGGTCTCTTTAGTGATGCCAAGAAATGAAGCTATATACTGCATAGGAACTTTACGAATGATCTCAGGCTGCTGTTCCATTAAATTTATATAACGCTCCTTTGCCGTCTCAAACTGAAGAGATTCCATACGTTTTTGGGATAAGATTAGAGAATAAGAAAAAGCCTTTATCATCAAATTGGCTACTTCAAGATTTGTCTTTATAAGAACCTCCTGCTTCTCTTTTGATAAAAGAATAACCTCACTATCTTCAAGAGCTTCAATAATAAGCTTACTTGGGGAGGCCTCGAAATAACTGCAAATGGAGAATAGAAATTGCTTATCACTGGCTAACCATTCGGTAATCTCACGGTTATTCTTATAATAAAAGATACGCATGAGTCCTTTATCCACATAATAAATATGTTCGCAAACCTCTCCATGTTTTAAGAGGAGTTCACCTTTAGGGATAGTACGTGTAGAAATACAATCTAAAAGAAGTTCCCTGGTTTGAGAACTAAGCGGATTAAGATTATTTAAAATTTCGAGATATTCATTAATAATTGGCTGCATAGTTAAAACCAATTTACCGAATATTTTAAAATCAATGTATAATTGATCTTATTTTCTACAAAAGCCAAAAATAAACCAAAATTGTACAGCTCAAAAAAGTCCGGAATCTATTAATATTAAAGAAGTCTGGAGCTCAATATTTTTTACATTAAATAAAGGCAAGTTTCTGTAAAGTTTATTATGCAGAACTCTGGTATTTAAAGACGGGTAAATATTAATCCTCCCGGATACTTCTTTTGAAATGCTGTACGCACCGCTTGCGGAACCTATCCATGACTGTCATCTTTTTTCTCCTGAGAACTCAGCAAGTCTATACTTAGATTCCCGGCCATTAAAAATGCAAGTTTTCTCAAGATTTTTAAGTTTAACTATAAAAAACACGAGGACTTATTCCCAATTTAAGTTAGAGAAAAAATAAAATGGTGTTAAGCTCTGATAAAATAAAGGTTTCTGCTCAAAATCCTATTTAAATTATTGGCAGGCTGACTAACCAATAAGTTAGAAATGAAAAGAAATGTATTTTTTTTTACAATGCTTTTAAGTTTTGTTTTAATTATTTTCCGTACTGAAAATATACATGGCGCAGACTGAACAAAATGAGGAAGAGGAAAATAGTATAGAAGAATTAATACAGGAATTTCCGTTTTCGACACGGTATATCTACAGGATCAAAATGAAATTCAGCAAACATTATTTGACGGGACATGTAGAAGATGAACGAATAGGTAATAGTCTTGGATATGAAATTGAATATGGTATTACGGATAAGATTTCAGATTTCTGCAGGTTACACCTATGATCACTGGAAAGCAGAATATGCTCTCTTATAACGATGGATGTTAAAAGTAGTACGTTAATAAAATCAAATAATAAAATTTTAATCCATCAATTCCATATAAAATCTAAAAAGCCTAAATATCTCGATATTCAGGTTTCTATTAGGCCTCCTGCTCCACTAATTTATTTTGAACATTTGTAGGCACCGGTTGGTAGGATGAAAAAGTTGATTTAAACGTTGCTCTTCCCTGAGTTAATGAACGAAGATCTGTTGAATACCCAAACAATTCAGCCTCCGGAGCAATACACTTAAGGATCTGGTAATTATTACTACTGTCTACACCCTGAATTATGGACCTTCTTGATTGCAGATCGGTCATCACATTACCCACCATTTCTTCAGGAACTTTTACGGTTAACTCAAGTGTGGGCTCCAGCAATTTAGGATTCGCATTTAAAAAAGCTTCCCTGAACGCATGCGCTCCCGCGATTTTGAAGGAAATGTCATTAGAGTCTACCGAATGCATCTTGCCATCGTAAACCATTACACGGACGTCCCGAATATAAGAACCGGTAAGAGGGCCCACTTCCATCACTTCCAGAACTCCTTTCATGATAGATGGTAAATAACGCTGGTCTATAGCTCCCCCGACAATACAATTATAAAAGATAAGTTTTCCTCCCCATGGCAGGTCTACCTCTTCCTTTCCGCGAAGACTAAAACCTACCGGCTCATCCATTCCTTCAGACCAGGGTTCTATTTTCATATGTACCTGTGCAAACTGTCCCGCGCCTCCAGATTGTTTTTTATGGCGGTAATTAGATGTTGATGAACGCTGAATGGTTTCTCTAAATGCTATTTTTGGTTTTTCAAAATTTACTTCAATCCCATAGATATTATTCAGTAACCATTCTATAATAGCCATATGCAATTCCCCCTGGCAGGCCACGATCAACTGTTTACCTTCTTTGGAATATGAAACTATTACTGTTGGGTCCTGACTATGGATCTTCTTTAATGCTTCATTTAACTTGTCTTCGTCTTTATTATTTATCGCTGAAATAGCTTTCCGGTATCTGGGTTGAGGATACTGTATAGGTCTAATTTCAACTTCATAATCCTGCTGGGATAGCGTATCATTGGTTTCAGTGAATTTTAACTTTAAAGTCGCTCCAATATCACCTACGGTAAGTTTATTTACAGTCTTCCTCTCTTTACCATCCATAATAAAGAGTTGATTGAGTGTTTCCATTTCCCCATTTCTGGAATTAACGAGTTTATCATTGGCTTTTACTTCCCCGCTCTTCACCTTAAAGAAAGTAAGTTGTCCCAGGTTAGGTTGATGCACTGTTTTGAATACAAAGAGCGCTGTAGGTGCATCTTTCTTAGGAAGTATATTTTTATCATCGGTACTCTGTTCAGGTTCAAGATCGGCTGCCGAAGGCGCTACATTGTCTATAAAGCCCATAAGCCTGCCGCTCCCCATATCATTGAGTGCCGAGATGCAAAATACCGGAAAAAGCTCATGATTTAACATGCCCGCCTTGATCCCTTTTCTCATTTCATTTTCATTGAGGGTACCTTTGTCAAAAAATAATTCCATTAAATCCTCATCATTCTCAGCTGCTTTTTCCACCAGTTCATTATGAAGAAAAACAGCCGTATCTTTTTGGTCATCCGGAATTTCCAGTTTTTGAGGCTTCCCTCCTTCCGTAGAAAATTTATACATCTTCATTTTTAAAACATCCACTATACACTGGGCGCCGTCTATTACAAGTGGATATTGAACTTTTATGGCATTATTACCCACAAGGCTTTTGATGCTTCTAAAGCTGTCTTCAAAATTAGCACTGGGATGATCTATCTGATTTATCACAAACAGTGATGGTTTACGATATTTGTCTATATAATTCCAAATTATCTCTGTCCCCACCTCTACTCCTTGCTGCGCATTTAGAACAGTAACTATGGTATCGGCAACCCTGATCGAAGAAATGATCTCACCTATAAAATCATCCAGTCCAGGCGTATCTATAATATTGATCTTATAGTTACGCCACTCGGTATGAAGCGGGGTAGCAAATACCGAATTCCCTTTCTCATGTTCTATATCGTGGTAGTCTGAGACCGTAATTCCAGATTCTACTGATCCCCTTCTATTTAAAAGCCCAGCTTCAAATAACATGGTTTCTGCCAGTGTAGTCTTACCGCTTTTATGTGCTCCAACGAAGACTACATTTTTGATGTGCTTATCATCATAAATTTTCATTATTGAATATTTTAAAGGTGAACAATAATTGAATTCTGCAATTTCCCGGGCTAATAAGGACTATCAATTTGAAGATTTTCATAAGTACAGGATTTGCTCTTTTAAAGATAAAGAATACTTCAATAAAATCTTTCAATTTTAAGCTGAACAAAGGCTTTTATGATATTCGTCAGGAAAAGGTTGAATAGAGCTAATCTGATATTTGTTGAAAACCTAATTTAGAAGTTCAAGAAAGTATTAGAAAAAATAATCTACTGTTTGAAAAGTACCTCCAAAGAAACATAGGAGTTTAAGAACTTTCCTCCTTTTCATGATCTTCAATATCCTTTCTTAGGTCAAGTTTTCTGAAGCTTGGAAAGATAGCTCCCATTCCTAATACAGTTATTAGTGTCATTGAACCACCAAAAATAACGGCATTTACCGTTCCCATTAATTTGGCGGTTACACCACTTTCAAAAGCGCCAAGTTCGTTAGATGAACCTACAAAAATGGAGTTTACTGAAGACACCCTGCCGCGCATATGATCTGGTGTTTTAAGCTGAAGAATAGTTTGCCTGATAACCATTGAAATTCCGTCGGTAACACCACTAAGGAATAACGCGATCACAGAGATCCAGAATATTTCAGACACCCCGAATAATATAATACTTAGCCCGAAACCGAAGACCGCAATAAGCAGCTTCATCCCTGCATTTTTATTAAGTGGATAATAGGCAGAAGTGAACATGATAATTACAGCGCCTACTGCCGGAGCCGCACGTAAAATTCCGAAGCCCTCGGATCCTACTTTCAAAATATCCTGGGCGAACACAGGAAGAAGTGCAACCGCACCTCCAAATAGAACTGCAAACATATCCAGTGCGATCGCACCAAAAATCACCTTCGAATTATAGACATATTTCACACCTTCTTTTAAACTTTTCATAACCGGCTCCCCTATTTTGGGATTCAGAATGGGCTTTTTGGAGATTTGAGTAAGTCCAAGAAGTGCTATAGCCGAAAAGCCAAAAATGATACACATAGACCAGTGAACTCCAATCCAGTGGATGCTGAATCCTGCAAGTGCAGGACCAAGAACTGCTGCGAGTTGCCAGACCGAACTATTCCAGGTAGCGGCATTTGGATAAACTTTTTTAGGTACAATAAGTGCGAAAAGCGAAAAATTAGTTGGCCCAAGAAAAGCACGCACAATTCCTCCAATAAAAATGAGAAAATAGATCGAGTATAAAATGAAATGTTGTGAAAGACCGGTAGTTATTCTGGGCCATGTAAGCATGAAAAGCCCAAAACTAATCACCGAAAAGCCAAGTAGACATTTGAGTAACAGCCCTTTTTTTTCTTTTTGATCCACAATATGACCGGCGAACAAAGCAAGGGAAACAGCGGGAATAACCTCCATTAAACCAATCATTCCAAGCGAGAATGGATCCCGGGTAAGCTTATAGACTTCCCATTCAATTACGATGAATTGCATCGTCCTCGCAAAAACAAAGGCGAAACGCACCAGTAGAAACGTTCTAAATTCCCCATAGCGTAGTGCTGCGTAGGGATCTTTTTTGGGCATATGGCTGCTATAAAATCAAATTAGAAATTTCAAATTTAGGAACAATCATTTTATATAGTAATCCTTTCTTTAATAAATCCAATGGAGCATAGAACAAACAAAACAAAGTCTAATTGACTGTATATTAAAAAACCATTTTAAATTTTACTGGCAGAGGTTAAATATTCATATCAAAATCTGAGGATTGATCTATCTTAAAACTGATGATAAATTTTATTGAACTGTGATGAAGATCATATTTAAAATTAAATGTATCCACTAATTTTAGGGATCAATCTGACCCTTCATTAAATATGAAAAGACTTCTCATTCTTTTAATGTTTATTCATGGAGCTATTCATTTACTGGGTGTATTAAAATTAATCGCCCCTTCAAGAATACCTGGGAATTTTCCCGATATATCCAGAATCCAAAGTGTTTTTTGGTTTCTGGCTGCAATATTAATCATGGGGTCAGCGATCCTTTTTTTCTTAAAAATTCAATATTGGTTCCTTCCAGTTACCCTGGGATTAATAATCTCCCAGGTTCTTATTATTATGAACTGGCAGGATGCAAAATTTGGAACTATCATAAATCTTATAAGCCTGGCTATGGCAATAGCCGCATTTGGGGAATATCATTTTAATAAAGAGGTACAAAAGGAAACCAGAAATCTGCTTCAAAATATTCCCGATCATGATCCCGATACAATTTCAGAAAGAAGCATGAACAACCTGCCTCCTATTGTTCAAAAATGGCTGAAATGGTCTGGCGTAAAAGAGAAACCATTAATCAATTCAATTCGGATAACGCAAAAAGGAAGACTAAAAATGAAACCTGACGCCGGTTGGATGCCCTTCAAAGCTACTCAGTATGTTAATGTTGCCAATACTTCCTTTCTATGGAAAGCAAAGGTCCACACCTACCCATTCGTTGATTTATATGCCCGGGATAAACTGAGTGAAACCAGGGGAAGTATGCTGATTAAGGTGGCAGGGATTCTTCCAGTAGTAGATGAAAAGGACAATATGAAAATCAATTCCGGGAGTATGATACGTTATTTGGGAGAAATATGCTGGATCCCTTTTGCAGCGCTCAATGACAACATTAGCTGGGAAAGTATCGATGACTACCAGGCAAAAGCCACCTTAAAAGTTAATGAAAGTTCGGTATCCGGGATCTTCAATTTTTCTAAGGATGGTGAACTGCTATCTTTTGAAGCAGAAAGATATTTTGGCGCGGGTCTCAAGGCTGAGAAAGAAAGATGGGTCGTAGAAACCATGAGTTATAAGGAATTTAATGCTTATAAAATTCCCGATAAGAGTAAAGTCACCTGGAAATTAAAAGAAGGTGATTTCACCTGGTTGGAACTTGAAATTATGGATATTCAATATGGCGTTGATCCGCTTTCAAATTAGAATTAGGTCTGTTTTTCCAGACTTTTTTTCTTCATGATCCTTATTTCCGATTGAAGATTTAGCCAGTAATTTATCGCGTACAGAAGGATTACGGTAAGTATTAAAAAAATAGGAGTTCCCGAAATTTTCATGTTTAAAGGATAGAAAGTAAATGCCTCACCGGTATTTTTAAAAAATAAATAACTGATAACCAGAGAAAAAATACTCAGGCCTACCAGTGTTAATTTAGAGGTAGTCGTAAAATTAGGCATTAAAGCTATTTCCTGCTCAACTCTAAACATTAGTTTATCGGTAAAATCTGAAGAAGTTTCCAGTTTACTTTTTTTTAATAATTTTTCGGTTTCCTGATATTCTCATAACAATGTATTTATTTCGGTTCCCAATGATCTTCTTTAGTATTTCATGAAAATTGATCCTCCCACGATGCATATCCACTTTGATCTTGGATTCTTTAAATCCCGTAATTTCAGAAATCTCCTTGATTTTCATCTCGCATAGATAAAATAGTCTTAAGACCAAGGCTTCATCAGATCTTAACCTTTGCAAAGCAAGAAGTATGTATTTCTTCTGGTCTGCTTCCTTTAAATTCTTGATATTTTCCTCGCGGTGAAATACTTCTGTATTTTCCTCAATATCATTTATATTTGAGTGGCGCTTTTGCTTTTTAAGCTCATTATAACTCGTATTGACCACAATCCTGTATAACCAGGTTGAAAAAGATGAATTTCCTCTGAAGGTATCTATTTTGTGATAAACTTTTATAAATGAATCCTGCAGCACATCTTCGGCCAGTTGCTCATCTTTTAAAATAGAACAGGCAAGGGAAAGAGATACATCCTTATACTTATCGACGATCTGTCTAAAAGCAGAAGTATCCCCTTCCTTGAATTTATCAATTAAATGCCAGTCTTTGTCCAAGAGCTTAGTTTTCCTGTTTTCTTCTGATGGAATGCGCTATTAGCAGGCCTATTCCTCCAAAAATGAGGATCGTTCCCCACACCAGGAGGTCCATAGTATCCTCGTTCATCTTCATAGTTGTAAAGATAGAGGATATTAGCAGGCCGGCCCCTACACCAAGTACAATACAACCAATATCAAGATACCTGTATTTTGAACCTGTACTTTCACCTGTAAGACCTTTTTCTATCATTGCTTTCTTTATGAGATACGTATAACGTGCCAGGATATAAACAATTAGCACAAAGCCTCCAAAAATCCCGATGCCAAGAATAATATTTTCTGTTGTTTTCATAGTATTTAATTAAAATTGTTGACCGATTAGATTTTGTAATTTTTCAAGGAAAACTGGCATTTTATCTGAATTTGTAAAAACCACCAGACCATATTTCTTTTCCGGTACAAACATGGCATACGATTGGAAATCGTGATTATTACCAGTATGCAAATGCATCAGTCCATATGGCGTAGGTTTTTGAGCAAAGCCAAGTCCCCAACCTGTTTGTCCAACTTCCTGTTTTAAATGATTATCATCTTTAAAATGCGTTTGTTCCTTTAGCATTTGCTGAAACATTCTTTCACTTAGACCTTCATGTTTAAGCATCGCTACGATAAATTTAGCATATTCCCAGGCATTGCTGTGAATACTTGAAAAAGCATTAAAGGTATCACCACTCCAATCGCCCGTATCATTATGCGTAGGACTATTGTCTTTGTGACCATATACTTTATGAGCGGCAAGATAATCGTTCCATAAATAGCTTGTATGAACCATTTCTAAGGGCTCTGTGGTTTTACTTTCAAATATCTTATTGAATTCCTTCTTCCAGCCTACACCATGTTGCTTACCTATAATAGCCGCGAGATACTGATAAGCTTCTCCTGAATACTGGAAACCAGTACCTGGTTTGAATGCCAGTTTTATAGGCTTCCCTTCACTATGATTTGGAAAACCCGTACTATGGGATAATACCATTCTTGCGGTGATAAGCTTATAATCTTCAGCCGATTCAGGTGCTATTCCAGGATGAGGAAGATATTCCACTAAAGGTTTATCAAGTTCTACAATTCCTTCTTCTACCTCCTTTAGTACAAAGTACGCGAAAAGTGGCTTGGATAAAGATGCTCCTTCAAAAATGCTATTAGCATCCAAAGGTTTCATCGTCTCAATATTGGAGACTCCAAAAGTCTGATGATAAACCATTTCGGAATCATTGATAATGGCTATCGAAAGTCCTGGCATTTTAATAGAATCCATAATTTTTTCTATTCCAGCATTGAGTTTTGAAGTTTGAATATTATTTCCTTCCAGCGTGTACAGAATACTCTTGTTCTTTAGCTGTGCGAATGAGCTGGTAAAAATAAACAGCATAGAAACTACAATTAAAGTTGTTCGTTTTGATTGATTCATGATTTTTTAAGATTGTTGATTAATAATTTTTAATTATGCATCTGTTTATGGGACAAAATGAAAAGAGAAAAGGTTACAAGACTTCTTTTTAAATAAAAAAACCTCCTGATTTGCACCAGAAGGTTTACTTAATAAGAAAAGCTTATCATTCTTTCTTAGGGAAATCTTTCTTACTGAGAAAGATTCCTAAAGGTTCAAACTCTTTGATATTTAAAAGCACCATAGTAATAATTCCCATAAGCGGAACAGCGAGGATCATTCCTATAATCCCCCATACCATATTTCCTATAATCACCACCAGAATTATAAAAAACGGATGAACATCCACTTTATCCCCTACAATATAAGGTTGCAACATATAACTTTCCACAAACTGGGTAACGGTAAAGGTTAAAAGAATACCCACCAGGGTCATCAACGTGCCGCCAGAGAGAAAACCAAATACCACGGCCATAATAAAAGCAATTACATTTCCTAGATATGGGATTATTGTTAGAAGGGCAGCGATAACACTCACAAGAATATAGTTATGAACTCCAGCTAATCCCAGCCCAATTGAGTAAAGCACGGCCAGAATACCCATGAGTAGCAGCTTACCACTAAGATACTGCGGCATCACTTTTATCGATTTTGATATCACTTTTTTTACTGTGGATCTTTTTTGATCTGGAAATACATTTACCAGAAAATCTTTAAAAATTCTGCGATAAGCTAGTAAAAAGAAAATATAGATAAATGTGAGAAGATAATTGGTAATTGTGCTCATTACCCCGGCCATAAATTCACTTATTTTCTCACCCTTACCTTTACCTGAAATCATTCTGTCTCCCTCCTGCTGTATTTGAGTTAATTTTTCTTCGGTTAGCGGGGTGCTTTTAATTGAAAAATCTTTCAACTTTTCAATTTTCGGCTTCAGGTTTTCTTTTAACTGCGGCCAGTTGTCGGTGAAATTCTTTATTTGTAGAGAAACAAGAAATATCAATCCGAAAGAAACTAATAATAAAAATAAACTGCTAAGCGCTGCGGCGAGTGTTCTTTTTAGTGATTTTTCTAACCATTGTGATACAGGCAGCATGATAAGGCTTAATACAATCGCCACAAATAAAGGAGCGAAAAACGATTTGGCTTGTGACAGGCCCAGAAATAAAAAATATACTGAAATAATTGAAGCGGTAGCTATAAACAGAATTTTTTCGCGGGATACCATATGATTGGATTTCATAATTTTCAATATCGGAAATGTTTTAGCTACTTTCTATTAAAGAAATCTAAAACCCTCTTTTTATTTTTCAGATAATTGTATTTTCAACAAAACCCAAATTATGGCAGCAGGTAATTCCAATCTATCAATTTACGGCGCAATTGCAGCTAATATTCTAATAGCTATTAGTAAATTTATTGCTTCTTTTTTTACAGGAAGTTCTGCCATGTTAGCCGAGGGAATCCATTCGGTAGTAGATACCGGCAATGGTCTTCTTCTATTAATGGGAAAAAACAAATCATTACAAAGGCCTGATAAACTTCATCCTTTTGGTTATGGTAAAGAAGTTTATTTCTGGAGTTTTGTGGTAAGTATCCTTATTTTTTCACTTGGTGGTGGTTTCGCTATTTATGAGGGTATACATAGTCTGCAAGATCCTAAGCCATTTGAAGATCCCACATGGAATTATTATGTTTTGGCTGCAGCTATACTTTTTGAAGGTACTTCGCTAGTCATAGCGATCAAATCTTTTAATAAAATTCGATCACGAAAATCAAGAAATCTGATAAAAAATATTGTTCACAGTAAAGATCCTTCATCATTTGCAGTTATTATTGAAGATAGTGCTGCAGTTGCTGGACTTATCGTTGCGCTTCTTGGTGTTTACCTAACTCAAATCACCCATAACCCTTATATTGATGGGATAGCATCACTGGTCATAGGACTTATATTATTATTAGTTGCTACTTTTCTAGCCAAAGAAAGTAAGGGGCTTTTAATAGGGGAAAGCGCTCATCCTGAAGTTATTGAATCTGTGATTAAAATTTTAAAGGACAATAAATATGTAAAAGATTTTGCGCTTCCACAAACCATGCATTTTGGACCTTTTAAAATTCTACTTATAGTTGAAATTGATCTCATTGAAGATCTTGAGCTGGTAAAAGCAGAAAAGTTGGTAGAGGAACTCCGTAATGAAATCAAGAAGGATCAGAAGACCATCAAGGAAGTCTATATTCAAACAACGAATGATCTTGATAGCATTAAGGAATTGAAACCTGAAAAAAAGTAATACCATACCTTTCATAAATCTACACCATAAAAAAAGCCATCTAAAAAGATGGCTTTCAATTTTATAAAAAAGGAAAACTAATTAGTCAATTAGCTCAACGTTAACTGCGTTCAGTCCTTTTTTTCCTTGCTCAGTTTCGAACTGAACTCTATCATCTTCACGAATATCATCGATAAGTCCACTTGAGTGTACAAAGATGTCTTCGTTTGATCCTTCAGTTTGAATAAAACCAAATCCTTTGGTTGTATTAAAAAACTTTACTTTACCTTCTTGCATTACTATACTTATTAATTGTTATAAAATTGCCATAAGAGTTTATAGATCGTGTGGCAAACGATCTACAATTATTTAGAAAAAACCTTAAAGGGTTCTTGCTAATAATTAGTCTATAACTTCAACGTTCACGGCGTTAAGGCCTTTTTTGCCTTGCTCTACCTCAAACTGAACTCTGTCGTCTTCACGAATTTCGTCAATAAGACCACTTGAGTGTACAAATATGTCTTCGTTTGAATCGTCAGCTTTAATAAAACCAAATCCTTTGGTATTATTGAAAAACTTTACTTTACCTTCTTGCATTACTATACTTATTAATTGTTATAAAATTGCCGTTCTTTTTTTAAGATCGCACGACATCCAATCTTGTTATATTTAAAAATTTAAACTGAAGTTTAAATAATTAGTCAATAACTTCAACGTTTACAGCGTTAAGGCCTTTTTTGCCTTGTTCTACTTCAAACTGAACTCTGTCGTCTTCACGAATTTCGTCGATAAGACCACTTGAGTGTACAAAGATGTCTTCGTTTGAATCATCAGCTTTAATAAAACCAAATCCTTTGGTGTTATTGAAAAACTTTACTTTACCTTCTTGCATTACTATACTTATTAATTGTTATAAAAATTGCCATCCCTCTTTATAGATCGTATGACATGCGATCTTTTTTTTATCCTGCCCTAAGATTATCAACTCTTCCAAGTTGTCTTAGCATTCTAAAATGTTCGCGCACAGCGGAAGCAAAATTGTGTTTGTTATTGTACGGTAAACCGTATTCTTTAGCGGTCTCAGCCACTATATGTGATATTTTTCTATAATGAACATGACAAATATTTGGCAATAAATGATGTTCGATTTGATAATTTAGTCCCCCAATAGCCCATGATAAAAATCTGCTCTTTGGTGAAAAATTACTGGTAGTTAATAATTGATGGGTCGCCCAATCCCCTTCTACTATTCCTTTTTCATCAGGTAATGGATACTCTGTAGAAGGCACTATATGTGCCAACTGGAATACAGTAGTAATCATAAGACCTGTTACAAAATGCATGCTTAAAAAAGCAAGCACTACTATCCACCAGGCAACAGGAGCCATTATGATGGGTAATACCAAGACGAAACCAAATGAAATAACTTTCCAGGCTATCACTTTCATTAATTGCTTATTGAAAGCCTTTCCTTCTTTAAAGAATCCCATTTTTTTGAACTTCGCCATCCTTATAAAATCCTTTACCGTCACCCAGGAAACCGTAGAAAGACCATAAAAGAACCAGGAATAAATATGCTGGAATTTATGAACTTTATACCACTTGGTATGAGGTGTAAACCTCAAAAAAAAAGGAGGATTTATATCATCATCTGCTTCTTCTATGTTCGTATAGGTATGATGCAACACATTGTGCTGAATTTTCCATACACTGGCATTGGCGCCAATTAAATTAAGCGTATAACCCAGGTATTTATTTACGTTCTGATTTTTTGAATAAGAATTATGGATCGCATCATGCATGATCCCCATTCCAATTCCTGCCATACCAAATCCACTTATTATATAAAGTATAAATATCAACCATACACTGGCCACAATTCCGGTATTTATAATAAAGAGTGGAGTAATAAAAACAAGCAGCATAATCACGGTCTTTACGATCATACTCGTATTAGCGTGTTTGCTGATATTATTATTTTTAAAATAAGCGTTTACCCGACTTCTAAGAGTCTTGGAAAAATCGGAGGCCCGTCTTTGGGCAAATTTTGGGTTATTGATACTGGTACTATTTACTATTATAATGTTTAAATACTTGAGTGAACATACTTGAAATCCTGAACGGATTATATTAAGTGAAGAAAACTAAACTATTTTAACTATGCAAATGTAATATTAATAATTAAGAATTCAGATTTTTTTCAAATTTTATTTAATCTCACTTAAAAAACTGATACTGATTCAAGTAAAGTAAATTGAAATTTTTATTAAAAACAAAAAAACTTCATCCTTTTGGATGAAGTTTAAGAATATTTTTTTATTTAACGCTATAAGTTTAAATCTTCTTAACCCTTACTGCGTTCATACCTTTCATTCCACGTTCAAGCTCAAAACTAACCTTGTCGTTCTCATCGATATCATCAATAAGCCCGCTTACGTGTACAAAATATTTTTCTCCTGTTTGTTTTCCAATAATAAATCCGAAACCTTTTGAATGATCAAAAAATGAAACTTTTCCCTCGGTATCTGTGATTATTTCCTCTTCGTCCCTATCTTCTTTCTTTGGAATCGCTATTTCGATATCCTCTGCTTCTACTTCTACCTTCTGGGAAGGATCTGGTGGTGTATCAGTAAGGTTACCATCTGCATCCACATAGGCGATCATATCTTCAAAAGATCCACCTTTGTTAGAATTTTCTTTTCTTTCGAGCCTTTTCTGCTCTTTTTCCTTACGTTTCTTAAGTTTCTTTTTTTCCTTTTCGCGTTTGTTTTGGGTTTGTCCGGATCTTGCCATTCACTATAATTTAATTAATATTCGTTTTCAATTCTGATGCTTTGAACCAACTAAACGAATACCAGAAAAAATTAATGTGTAAGATTATCTTTTGAAGGTTTAATTCAGAGAGCGCAATGGCTGTTTTAGCCTGCACCAAAATTTTGGTAAAGATAGTGATAGGTTTTCGATTATAAAAACCTTAGACACCCCTACTTGAAAAGATTTTTTATTTCTCGTGCAGATATTTAAAAACAGCCGAAAAATCAAGGTCTGCCATATTTTTATGCTTAGCAAGACCGTAAACTTCTTTCGCTGTGTTAGTTAATGGACTCGGTTGCCCGAGCTCATAAGCCGTTTCTGTAAATAAATGCAGGTCCTTTTGAAGATGTTTTAGTGGAAAATTGGGCTCATAATCGTTATTTTCTATCCTTGAACGAAAAACATCCAGAATAGGTGCAGTCACAGGGGTTTTTAATAAAATATCCATCGCGGTTTTCTTTTCGATCCCCAGAGCCATTCCCAGGTTCAGACTTTCAGAAAATGCCAGCATACTTTGACCGAGTAGCTGATTGATCATGATCTTCATAGCAGAGCCTTTTCCTGCCGGACCTATATGAACAGCATCCTTTCCCATTTTTTTCAATAATGGTCTTACTTCGTCCAGGTCTTTTTCCTCGCCTCCTACAAGAAATAAAAGTTCGGCCTCTTCAGCAGGTTTCTTTGAACCAGAGACCGGAGCATCCATAAACCTTATTCCTTTGGCCCGGGATAGTTTTGCCATTCTTTCACTAAATGATGGATTTACAGTACTAGAATCTACCCATATAGCATTCTTCTTCATGGTATTTACAAAGCCTTCTTCTCCAAAAGCCAATTCCTCAACTACCTGTGGATTTTCAAGCATGGTAAATAGAATATCTACTTCCTTTGCCGCATCTGAAGCAGATTTTGCCCATTCTGCTCCCTGGTCAAGAAGTTCCTGAGCTTTTTCTTTTGTTCTGTTATAAACTTTTAAATCATATCCGGCATTTAAGAGATTTGCCGCCATTCGGCTTCCCATTATACCCAATCCAATAAATCCTATTTTCATTTTTAAAAATTTTTTCAGTTTAAATTAAGAGGAGTTATCCAGTACAAAATTAATTATAAAGTTTTTTTGATCCTGGTATTATTTCTTGGAAGACAGGATATCTATCTTTCTAATTTTAGGATCTTCAGAAAGTAAATCGGGCGCATTCTCCATAAGCTTTTTGGCGATTTCTCCATTTAGGTGAGCTTCACGTCCATCCTCGTCTTCGAAAGTATCAAAAATACCGAAGGTGTTCTGATCAATTTTAAAGCTATACCAGGTGATAGTTTTTTGCTCTTTTTTAGCTAATTCAACGGCATCTTGGAGAAATTTTTCAACATCATTTTCTTTTCCTGAACTAGCTTTCACTGTTGCTAACAAACCATACTTCTTCATCATAGAAATTTTTATAATTAAATACCTTTAAAAATAATGAATTAGAAGGGAGAGCCCGTTTATCAAAGGTTAAAACTATATTATAATTTGAAGGAGCTATCAGTGAAATTATAGCCGAAAAAGAATTAAAGATCTCTTTTCACAGGTATCATATAAACCGGTACCTTGGTTTTCTCCAGGACCTTGGAGGCAGTAGTACCCATGAGAACTTTTTCAAATACAGAATGACTGTGCGTGCCCATAACTATAAGATCTGCTTTCCAATCCTCGGCATATTCAAGAATTGCTGAGGAGGTGGGTCCTTCAGACAAATATGTGGTCACGGCGGCATCATTTAAATGTTCTGCTGCGGTTTTTAAAAAATTTTCAGCCACCTCTTTTAATTCGCTCTTGATACTTAGATCTACCTGCATTTCATTATATCCTTCATAGCCCATAAAAGTAGGATAGTTAGCTCCATAGAAACTTACATCTGCAAGAACATGAATAAGACACACCTCTGCTCCAAGCATTTTGGCCAGGGTATGTCCTTCTTTGGCCACTTTTTCTGAATTTGGATTATAATCCAGACCTATAAGTATTTTTTTCATAATTAGTTAATTAACGGAACTCCTAAGTTAGTAAAATTGAAATTTTATTTGAGTACCGAATAATGGAATTTTCCCCAACCCAATTTGTAAATTTATATAAATGAACAGTTAAAAATGTTTAGGAAAATATGATATCTATCACATTTACTATAAAAATTTTGGAGTATATTTATTATTGTAACGTACTTAAAATCAATTTCTAATGAAAACTACTAGAGAAGCGGCCAAAGAAGCAAGCCATCAGCAAATGGTAAATGATTTACAGGATCTCCTCGAAAGAAATTATGAAGCTGAAAAAGGATATAAGAAAGCTATTGAGCATACTAAAAACACCAATCTCAAACATTTTCTAAGAGATAGGGCCGCACAACATAATCACTTTGCTACAGAACTTGACAAACACATACATTTGCTAAATGAACACCCCCGGGAAAATGGAAATGGTGGAGCTTTAGGAAACCTTCAAAAGTTTTGGATGAATTTTAAAAATTCTTTGGGTAAAAAGGATGATGAGGCAATACTGGAAGAATGTATACAGGGCGAGAAACTGAGCATTAAGAAATATGAAGAAAAGATCAGGAGAAATAAATTTCACCCAGATATTAAGGATATGCTAAACGATCATTTGGTTAAGATTCGTGAAATATTAAAGGAAGTGAAAATTCTTGAAGATCTTGAAGATTAACAAAAAAAGACCGGTAGCATACCGGTATTTTTTCTTTATAAGAATAAATTTATTTTAGTTCTTCACTACAATCAATTCTGCCTTGGCTCCTGTAAGAAGGTTCCATTCTTTTTTAGCGAGTTGTTCACCTTTATCATTAAGTACCCTTAGTTCTGCGGTATTAGGACCTGAACTGCCCTGGTTAAGGGCTACAAACTGAATACTATTAAACCCATCCTGCAGAGTTACCAGTACGGGCCGGAATCCTCCGCTCAAAGTTACACTGGGAACTATAAGCTGACCGTTAACAATGATCTTCACTTTATCACCATCCACATATTCATGATCCCTGCAATAAACTTCAACAAAATTACCCTGGGTTATAACGTTACCCAGACTTTGATCATTTTTATATTCTTCTTTGGCTTCCTTGTCTTTTGTCCATTTTTCTTTAATAACATCTCCCGCCGTCATCAAATTATTTGGATTTTCCCTGAGATCGATAGTTTTGGTTTTATCCTTTAAAAAGCGACTATCCGTAGTGGTCTCCTCTTTCTTTAAAATAGGAAAACCTGTTTTAGAAGATTCTTCAGCCTTAATAATTTTACCGGTATTAGTCGTTCTGGGAATTTCCTGTGCAGAAACCCCTGGACATAAGGCTATAAAAAAAAGAAAAACGTATCTCATCGTGATGATATTTGTTTACACAGCATCAAAAATATAGCCAAAATTAAGCAAACAACTTAAATTACATTATTTACTTGTAATATCAGGAATAAAGCATTTTTTGGTATTGCCGTTCATTTTTCAAATAAATCTTCCAGAATGCTTCCGGCTCCCTGTCTTTGATTCTTTGAAAAAGCAAGCAATTTAGGTTTCTCTATCTCAATAATTATCATTTCAGGAAATCTCCTTTTTCCATTTCTTTGAAATTTTCAGGAAAAGGATCTTCTTCATTGGAAATTTCCTGATACCTGAAATTTTGTTCCACGATGCCTCCTGGTTCCAATTTCATCCTTCCTGAAGCCAGCCACTATGTTCGTTTCTCTGAATCGGTGTGATATTCCCACACTTCCTTTCGATCTGCAGGAAGTTTTCTTCTAAATTCAATACTTCCTTCCTTACCAATTTTGCCGTAAATATCCATAATTCTTCTATTCTGAAGGATAATTGGCGTTTTGCTTTACTTCTTCAATTTGCAGAGTATGTCTGGCGGTATGTCCTGCTAAAAATAAAACGGTTTGATAAGCATCGAGCTTGCCAAAAGGAAATTCGTTTACATAATTTCGCATATCAACATCGGTATCTTTAAGAAAATCAACTATATCTTCCCTCTGGTCTTTAAATGCGTCTAAAGCTTCATCAGCGTTTGTGAATTTACCTGAAGGTACAAAATTAGGCGAAGTCTGGATCTTATCACTTCTATCTGTAATAAAAGCTACCACTTCATCATCTGTCATATTTACGTCTGCTTTTAATTCCAGAGTTTCAGGCTCTGCAAATTTCTGTTCCAACATTCCCTTTAAAGATCCTTCCACTGTTATAATATGTTCCACACATTCTGCAATGGACCATCTATCCGGACCAGCTTTGAAGGTCATTTGCTCTTCACTTAACCCTTCTACGCTTTTCTCCAGGCTTTCTTTAGTTTGTTCCAGGTATTCAAAGATTTCTTTTTTAGTTATCTCTTCTTTAGTTATCTCTTCCCTTATTTTATCAGAATCAGAATTGATTTTATCATTCTTCCTATGAACCGGGCCGAGTAAAAATGCCAGCATTAAAACTGAAACTAATGATTTCATAATAAAGTATTTAGGTTGTGTTTAATACTATTCATAATCGTAACTTATCCTCCACCAGATACCGCATTTTTCGCGAAAACTTCTGAAATAGATGTTCTACCATTCTAATGACTAAATAAAATTATCACCCATAAAAAGAACATTCCATCTATGCCCATCAGGATCCAGAAAGCCTGCGCCAAACATATCACCATATAACTGAGGTTCAATAAAAACCACTCCCCCGGCCTTTTTCACACTTTCGGCTATTTCTATCACATCATCTTTACTGCTAACACTAAAGGAAAGCATTACTTCGTTTCCCTTTGTTGAATTAGCTATATCATTTTGCGAATATTGTTTAAAGGTTTCTTCGGGGAAAAGCATTACAATAAACTCCTGTTCTCCAAATATTAGTCCTATTACATTATCCCGGTCTTCATGAATAGGATTAAATCTGAAACCAATATCCCTGTAAAACCTCTTGGATTTCTTTACATCTTTAACCGGTAGATTTATCCAGAGCTTATTCATATTTTTTTAAGTTGAGTAATATAGGTTCTCAATTCCTTTATTTTATAACTCGCATCATCCTCAAAAACATACACATCACAAAAGGCATAAGTTTTCTTTTTCCCGGGTTCATACTTCAATTTTACAATTCCTTCCACAATTGATTTATTCTCTTTTGAGATGATCTCTTTTATTTCGATTTCCATCGGTCCGGCCTTTTTCATCCGATTTAAAAAGTATTCGAAATCTTCACGGCCAGAAATTATTCTATCCCCTATCACTACCCATTTTATATTTTGAGAAGCACAGCCTACTAAAAACTCAATATTAGATTCTGAAAAAGCTTTATTAATTTCTCTTAAATATTTTTCTTTTTTTGTCATCCCCGCTGTTGATTTTACTGTTGATTATAAAACTTTACAGACTCCATACTTGTCTGATTATAAAAAGATTGACATATAAATTTACATTATTATTTTTTAAAAAATTCTCCTAAATAATTTAGAAGAAATTATTTAGGAGAATTAAGAATAATGATCCTAAACAAAAGAGTATTTGATAATGCCAGCATTTTTTAAGTAAAAGCTTAAATTTGATTTGTCACATACTTTAAATTAAAACTATGGAGGTTCTGGAATTGCTCACAACAAATTCTATCGCTAATAAATTTGTAAAACAATTAAGGGATGCGCGATTCCAAAAAGACCGAATGCGTTTTCGAAGGAATATCGAAAGACTGGGGGAAATCCTTTCCTATGAACTTAGCAAAGAATTGGAATTTGAAAATGCACAGGTTCAAACACCTCTGGGAACGGTAGAACTAAATATTCCTAAGGATGAACTTGTGATATGTAGTATTCTTCGAGCCGGTCTACCTTTACATCAGGGGATTTTAAATTATTTTGACGATGCCGAAAATTCTTTTATTTCGGCTTACAGACATCACCCTGATAATGATGAGAAATTTGAGATCCTGGTGGAATATCTGGCTTCTCCATCCTTAGAAGGAAAAACTCTAATCCTTGCCGATCCCATGCTGGCTACCGGCAGATCATTTTCTAATGTTCTTAAAGCCCTGGAGCCAATGGGAAAACCTGCAAAAATTCATTTGGTATCGGTTATAGGTTCTACCCAGGGAATCGAATATTTAAAATCTGAATTTCCCAAAAACTCTAAGTTATGGATAGCAACCATCGATCATGAATTAGATAAAAACGGTTATATAGTTCCCGGTCTTGGAGACGCCGGTGATCTATGTTTTGGGAATAAATTACAGCACTAAAAAGGATATCCTATAGCGAAGTTAAATACAGGACTTCCAAAATCAAAATTCCATCGCTTGCCAGGTTCTAAGCCTGGATCGTGCATAGGAAATGCTAGGTCAAATCTAATTACAAAATTTTGAATATCAATCCTTAATCCGGCCCCCGCGCCTATTCCCAATTCATTTATAAAGTTTGAATCAAAAACGCCTTCACCATTGGTATCGGGATTATATTTTGTATTCCATACATTTCCTGCATCGGCAAAAACAGCTCCGTTTAAATAGGTGATTATGGGAAACCTGTATTCGGCATTGGCTTCCAGCCTTATATTTCCATTTTGATCACGGTATCCTACATCTCCTTCTGGTGGATCATAGGTTCCGGGACCCAAAGATCTTATTCTAAAGGCCCTTACACTGTAAGGTCCTCCGGAAAAATATTGCTTACTAAAAGGCATCACATTAGAATTGCCATACGGTAAACCTATACCGGCAAATAAACGGGTAGCGAATACCTGGGAATTCTTTAAGCGCAAGTGATATCGAAAATCAGCATCAATCTTTGCATATTGAGCATAATTTAGTCCGAATACCTCCTTATTTCCACTATCGCCCATCTTTCCGAACAGGCTAAAAGTATTTCCTGCTATATCCAGATTAGAATTTAGAAAAAATGCATGTTTTTTTGAAATATCTATCAGTCCATTATAAGTAAATGAATAGGTAAGTCCGGCGATAAACTCCTGGTCAAAACTGCTTTTTAAAAAGGGATTTTCATCTAAAATATCATCAAATTCCTGAGTTGTATTTCCAAGTTTTACATAGTTAAGACTAATGGGATTAAGTTCATGAGATACATAACGGTTAGCATTCCAGTAATATCCAAATTTTGCGGTTAAGGAGGTTAAACTGAATAACTGGCTTCGTTTTAAATAATCACCTCCCAGACTTATCTTGGTCTTGGGAATATCATACCTGAAAAAATCACTATCTATTTTTATCGGAAAAATTAATCGTGGAATTATTAAATCATTCATCAGTCCCAATTGAATACTACTTAATCCACTTTGATTACCAGAAGCTATTTGAAATTCGTAACCAGCGTTTGCCGAAATATGATAACTTTCTCCTCCTTTAAAAAGATTCCTGTTCGAGAATGACAGGGCAAGATGAGGTCCCGCGAAATTATTCGATTTTGTTACTCCTTGTAATTCGGCACGTATAGCCCGTTTCTTAAGAGGTGATAGAAAAATATTGGCTTCCAGTAAACCAAGACTATCGGTGGCCAGTGTATCGATCTCCTTATACTGGATGTTCACAAATTTATAGGATCCAATAGATCCTAATCTACGACTCGTATTTCTTGAAACCTCGGGGTCATAAAAATCCCCAGTTTCAATTAAAATATAAGGATCAAGATATTCTGGTTTAAAGATAAGTTCTTCCTGAAAGTAGTTCTTATCCTTATAGCGTTTGTAGTTTTTGGTCACCGAATCTTGATCCACTTTATAATTAGCATATACATTCACGTTTGAAATCTGGTATGGGATCACCGATTTGGGAGGAACATCCTTTTTTAATCTGAGGAAAAGATCGAATTTCTTTTTTTTATATTGATTGGTATCTGCCTCAAAAATCAGGAAACCAGGATTAAAGTTATAATATCCCTTCTTTTTTAAATCCAGATCCATACGTTCCCTTTCAACCTTAAGTCTGGGAAGGTCAAAGCGCATTCCATCCTTAAGAAGGCTCTCATCCATTTTTTCCTTAATATCACGGTATACCAGCAGGGTGTCTGTATCAAGCTGATAGGTTTCCATGGTATATGGTGCAGGCAGGTTGGCCTTATAGGTAGCGCTGGCCGTTTTTGCCTTTTCATTGGTAGTAGTTTCTGAACTCACCCGGCTATAAAAGAACCCTCTGTTTTCTAACCTATTAAGTAACAGGTCTTCTGTATTTTCTATTTCAATATCTGATAAATAAACAGGTTTTTCTCCAAGTTTCTTATTCAAAAACTTATTGATAAATCCAGGTTTTTCCCGTTGAGCTTTATAATAAAAATAAAGTCCGGGCCGCATTCCCAGGATCTTGGTATTTGGCTCAGGTCTTAGAACATTTTCCAGTTCGCTCTTTAATTCCGGCTTATCTTTAATGGTTGTGTCGGCTTCAATTTTCACCTTCCCACCTTTATAGAGAAGTTCATCTTCAGGAATAAATTTCTTTACACTGCAGGAATATAGTATCCCCGAAATTATGAATAGTATAGCCAGTTTAATTCTCATCTTCTTGTTTTGAGTTTTCCTCTTCTTCAGGATCTTTAGCTTTAGCTTTTTCCCGTTTCCTTGTTTCCTCAACCACCGCTTTTTCAAAAAGGTTTTTGAATTTATTAAATTCCTTGGTGAAGATGAGCGCGATACCACTTACTATAAGTTGGCCATCGATCACATTTTCATATTGATTTCTTCTGAAACCTTTTAAACGCCAGGTTCCGTTTTTATCCAGTAAATAAGCGATACTCACATTTCCAATTACAGGACTTGTCTCCTGCCCCGGTTGATTACCTCCCTGAATATCTACTTCGCTACCTACCTGAACCACCAGGCGATCTTCGAGAAATGCCTTCTGGGCGTTTATATCGAGTTGTGTCCGGTCCTGTGGACTTTCTCCCTGGTAATCTGTATAACTGTCAACCTGGAAGTTGAGTTGCACTCCGCTTTCTCCAAGAATTTTACTCGATAGCATATTCAATTGATCAGAGAGCGCCTGGTTTAGGTTATCCCTGGCAACTGCTAATGTTCCTCCCTGGCTACCATCACTTCCCGACCCTGGGAAGAATCTATTTAGGACCAGCAGTGAAAAAACCTGTTTATTGAGCTCCTGTTCCTGATTGTTAAGTTGTTGTATCCGGCCATATACTTCTCCACCCACAGATCCCTGTGCATCCTCGGGCATATCTATATTGAAGGTGATTTTAGGCTCTGTCAATTCACCATCAACATTCAAATAAACCCAGAATGGCAATTCCTGTCGGTATCGACCAGCAATTGATTGGTCTGCACCCGATAACTGACTCGACATTAAAGAATAAGCAGAAGTCTCAACCTTGTAAATTGCTCTTACATCTAACTGGGCATCAAACGGATCTCCTGCCCAGGAAACACGGCTTCCGTTTGCAATATCAAAGCGGCGCTTCACCAGATTATAAAGGCTCATTTCATAAAACCCGTCATTGATCTCATAAATCCCTGTAAGAGCAGTGCGTCCGTTGGGATACATATTAAAAATAAGGTCTCCTTCTCCCTGCACCTGGAATTTATCTCCGGTTTCCTGGTCTATGATCACAGTGAATTTAGCTCCCTCGTCAACTTTTACTCTGGCAAAAATATCGTATCCCGAAACCACATAAGAAACTTCTTCGGTTTGTGTAAGGATATCATCTGGGTTTTCTTTATTAACAAATATAACTACCCCATCCCTTTCGTTCATCTGTAGCTCAGATTCGGGAACTACGTATGTGAAATCTGTATTCTCATTAATTTCGAGTGTTGCATTAACTACAGGTAAATTAAGATTCCCGGTTATCTGAGCGTCGAGATCCACTGCAGCCTCGCCGTAAAAAAGCTTATTATCTTCTTTAGTTGAACTCAGAAGTTTAAAATTATTAGCCTGCAAATCCAGGTCAAAAACAGGATTGAATAAATCCTCCGTAAGTATATCACCATTTACGACAAACGAATTTCCATTTAAATCATTAATATTAAAATCATCAAAATATAAACCCTTATTATCAACACTGAGTGTTTCATGTGGAAGTACAAATGGCGCATTTAAATAAGCTACATTGAATTTAGCCTGGTTAAAGTTTAACTCTCCCTTATATTCCGGATCGGCTACGGTTCCGATTACCGTGATATTGCCAGAAAAGCTTCCGCTGCCATCCCTAATTTCACCTTGGGAAAATCCTTCCAGGGCCGTCATTTTAAATTCGTTAATATCCAGATTCATATCAAGTTTTGCCGATGTTTCAGCCGCAACATAAGAACCGGTAAGGTCCAAATCTACTTCTCCTCCGTACATTTTCATTTCGAAATCATAATTATCAAAACCTGGAGAATTACCTGTAAGACTTAAAGTATTTAGATCAACATCCATTACTTCAAACTGATTGATCTGCATATCGGCAATGATCCCAGTCTTACCAAAAGGTTCTTCCAGCGTAAGATCCCCATTAAGATTTCCTTTGGCGAGTTGATTTTCAGGATTCAGATAATTAAGAAGAGCTGATAGTTTAAAATTATTGAAACTCAGGCTTAGATTTTCCTTTTCCACACCCGGAACATTATTGCGAATTTCCATAACCTGATCATTCCTGGTTAATTGAAAATCATGAAAATTCATGTATCCCGTACCAAGGCTTATAAGATTATTATTAGAAATTTCCCAGGAATTTTTATTCAGGATCAATTCTTTAGGCTCCACATGATACTTCAAGGTATCTCCCTGGAAGTTAAGTTGGGAATTTACATGTACGATCCTTTCTTCCTCATACAAAGAAGTAAATTCAAGATCTAGTTTTCGGTTGATCACGCCACCTTCAATAATAGTTTTCTTTATAGCTAAAGGGCCTGCCGCAAGAGAATTGAAGGCAAAATCAAAATTAAGGTCCTCCGTGTCAGATTTCAGGTTCAGTTTAAGAGAATCGACCTCACTGCTAAAATAAGTGACATGGGGGACGGAGATCGCGGCATTTAAAGTTCTTTCTTTTTCAGCAAAATCAACCTGAACATCTACGGTATCAATTTCTTCAAGATTCACCAGGAATACATCTGTCAAAATGGATGCTTCGCTGATCTTTGCATTTAGCTGAAGGTTGACAGGGTTAATTACTGTGTCTTCCGTATAATTCTCATCTATATACCTTTTAAAATGCTTATTGATCGCCTTTGCGAATGCGTTAGGACTTGCATTAGACTGGAGATTCAAATCCAGAATACGATTATCTATATTTACAGAAGTAGTATCGGGCTCCACAAAAGCATGAGCGTCAAAACTTCCAAGAAGATATGTTTTGTTATTATATACCGTTACCCCATCGATGATTTGGGCATCCACTTCATAGCTTTGAGCATCCCCTTTGTACCATCCTTCCAGGGTGAAACCAGCTTTAATATTTCTTTGAGTAATTCCTAAAGCACCAAGATCTGCTCCGTCCAGATAGACGGTAAAATCATATTTTGGTGAAACACTGTCTAATTTTATATGCGTCTGGGCTTCCATTTCAAGATTTTCATCCTGATATATTAATCTTACAGGACCCTTCCCATTTTCGAGTTTTCCTTTGATGTTGATGTTTCTGAATTCATAATCCTTATAAGTGAAAGATGAAATTTCAGAATCCAGATCTGCATTTAGGTCATTCACCGAACTTCCTTTTCCTGAAGCCTCTATTTTTATTTTTATATCCCCCAATGCCTCATTTTGCAGAAGACTTCCCAGAGCGATACTATCTCCGGCAATGTTCGCGTCAAAAACAATTTGATCTCCCATTTCAATATTAGCCTTTAGGTCAAGTGTACCTTCAGAAGTGATCAAAACGGCATCAGTTTTTATATCATTTATATTTCCTGCAAAGCTTCCTTTAAGTTTTATGTTTTCTGGAAGTTTGACACCAATATCTTCTTCTTTTACAAATTTCAGCAAGTCATTTCTTTGCGTTGTGGCATTTAAATTTGGAAGGTTATAACTTAAATTTTCAGGATCCTGAAGATTGACAAGTTGCCCTGAACCGCTTATTCTTGTATTTCTCCAACTTAAATTAAGAGAATTAAGATCTATATTATTAACCTTTCCCTGGGCATTAAGATTTCCCTGTAAAGGAGCAACTGCCAGGGCCTTTATATATTGATTGTTCCTTAGATCTGGCTGAAATCGATAGAAATCTGAAATTTGAAGGAAGATATTATTCAGGTCGGTTTTAATTCGTGCTCCTCCAGGATTATTTATAAACTCCCCCATGCTTGAATAATTTAGAGTCATATTCCCGGCTAAAGAATTATTATTTAAACCGAGATCCAACTCTGAAACCTCTATTCTTTCATCACTAACAAGAGCCTGAATATTAAACTCATGAAGTTTAATACCTGAACCTTCTTTGAATTGAAGTTTCTGAACACCTATTTGCGCCTTTTTATCCTGGTAGGAAAGCCCATCAGATTTAAAGTACAAACTGTCTATTTTGACCGCATCGGGATTGAAAGTTCCTTTTTCAACCTCTGCACCATTTACACTATAATTGAAAGAATCGTTACTTAGATCTGTCTCCGCAATATTAATTTTCCATTCGGGCCATTGAAATTCGTTATTCTGAGTGCTGTCACCTGCTGTTTTGGTGGCAGAACCAGACTGCTGCATTTCTATACCAACCTGGGAGTCTGAGAGACTGAGAAGCTCACTTGAAATATTATTTTTCTTTAGGTCAAATTCTGAATCCTCAAGATTAAGACTGGCAATATCAAAATCGGTATAAAGTGAATCTGGTTTTGAATCATAAACTCCTTTTACCTCATGGAGTTTAAAATTTTGGATAGAAATAACCGGCATTGGAGGTGGCTCACTATCACTTTCGGGAAACGGATGTGTTTGAATATAATTCAGCTCCGCGTTTTCTATAAGAGCGTCATTAGCGCGAAAAACCATTTCATTCAGGTTGGATTCGGTGAACTCCAGTTGTAACTTATCAAAATTAATGCGGGAGTCTATACCTGAAACATCGTCCTTATAATTGATCTTGAAATTCTCCAGATTGAAATCACCAAGGCTAATATTCATGGGCGAACTTGCAGTCGTATCGGTTGCAGTTGTAGTCCCAGTTGTATCTGAAGAAAAGGCATTCAATAAAAATTCATAGTTAAATCCTGAAATGCTATCCTTCCTTATAATATTTGCCCGAACATGTTTCCAGTCTATTTCATTGATCCCAATTCCATTTCCGCGAATGATAGGCCAAAGTGGAATATCTGCTGAAAGGCTTTCAGAATATACAAGAGTGTCCCCTTGTTGGTCTTCCATATATAAGCCATCCACCTGAATATCGCCATTAAATTTAATATAGAGCTTATCAAGACTTATTTCAGTACCGGTTTTTTTTGAAAGTGAAGAAATGAATTTGTCCTTAATAATGTTTTGTCCCCAGGGACTGCGAACAAATAATATGACGAGTAGTAAAAAAATAAGAATTCCCAGAAATATCTTTCCGAGGATTTTTAAGAATTTATATAGCTTTTTCTTTTTCTGGGTCAAGTAGCGAATTTGTTAATTCTCAAAGTTATTGTATAGCATTAATAAACGAAAACCCTAAAAACTTAATTTCTAATAAACTTGTGTTAAAATCGCGGTATTATTGCCGTTCTGCATGATTCTAAATGCCTGCATAAGTAAGAACAGTCCATTAAAACTGTGGAATTTTGGTACACTTTTAAGCTATTTTCCACAAATTTCAGAATTTAAATAAATATCCGGTTTTCGTGAATTATAAATTAAAAATTACATATTTTTCATTCAAACCTTCTGATAATCAGGGGTAACAATGGTTTTACTCAGCTAATTTCTCCTGTTAGGCCGAAAAGCGCAAAGGGCAATCTTCTGCAAATGGCATTATTATGGCATTTATATAAGCATTCGATAACTAAATAATCAATTAAAAGAACTTAAATTAAACAAGTAATTATGAAAAGAGTAATAACTGTAACGGTATTAGCTGCAACAATGCTTACCTCTTGTGTTTCTAAGAAAAAATACGTTGCCCTGGAAGGGGAATTAAATGATACTCGTAGTACGCTTCAGAAAACACGAGTAGAGAAAGAAGAAATTGAAGAAAAATATGCCCGAATTGAAGAAAGAGTGGCAGATTATAATGCAAAGATCAATTCTCTTAGAACTGAGAATGATGGAATGATGAAAATGAACGATCTTACTGTAATGTCTAACACTACCAAAGAGAAAATGAAAAAGACGATCTCTAAGATAGATCCTGAAAAAGTAAAAGGAGCTAAAACACTTGAAGACTCCATTAACCTTGCTGTTTCTTATAACCTTAAACAAAATATTTCCGAAGGCGCTGATGAAGATGATATCGACATAAATGTAGATGAAACAGTGGTAATGATCAACGTTTCAGATAAACTTTTATTCGGAAGCGGTAGTTACAGAGTAACTAACAAAGCTCAGCCACTTCTTAAGAAGCTTGCAGAAGTAATCAATAGCGAACCCGCTATGGAAGTTATGATCGAAGGTCATACTGACGACAGAACTGTTGTAAAAGATTCTTATTTGAAAGATAACTGGGATCTAAGTGTAAGAAGAGCAACTTCTATAGTTAGGCTTCTACAGGATAAGTATGATGTAGATCCTGCGAAACTTATCGCTGCAGGTAGAAGTAGCTATCAGCCACTAGTTGAAAATACGAACAAAGATAATATGGCCAAGAATAGAAGAACTCGAATTGTGATCATTCCAAATCTTGATAAATTCTTTGCCATGCTAGATTCTGAAGAAGCTATCGCAGGTCAACAATAAGAGATTTCTCAACCATAAATTTCTAAAGGAAGGCAAAATGCCTTCCTTTTTTTTGTTCTAATCTTAACTAGATTTTAACCGCTTCTACCCTTCGTTTCTCAAGGATCTTTTCTAAATTGATGTAAATCTAAAAATTGAATTATGAAGAAGGAAGTGAACAGACCGGAAGAAGAAAAGAAAAAAGGAAAACCTGAAGACCTGCCTTATAATCCAGAGGTAACTAAAGAAGATAAGCAGGCTCTTAATGAAAAAGGCCGAAGTATGAACAAGGGTCAGGATAAAGCGCTTGACCGTGAGGAAGATGTAGATTTTACGGCCGAAAATTTAGATATTCCAGGCAGTAGTAATGACGAAACCGGACAGGGAAAGGCTATTCCCGATGCTCAGAATGCACAGTATAATAAAAGAGGGGAACGTCCCGACAGAAAAAAAGAAACAGACCATCCAAGTTCGGATAAAAAGATCTAAGAGTCTAAAAATTCTATAAATTCAGCCTGGTTGAAAAGACCGGGCTTTTTTTATATCACATACCAAAGTGTTAAACTCGCAGCCAGCCCGGTAAAACCAATTAAGGTGGTCATAACTGTCCAGGTTTTAAAGGTTTGTTTCTCATTCATACCCAAATACTGACTCACCAGCCAGAATCCGCTGTCATTCACATGAGAAAAACTTGATGCTCCTGCCGCAATGGCTATGACAATAACCGAGATCTGCGGGATGGAATAAACAGATTCGGCCAGTACCGGTGCGGTAATTCCTGCAGCCGTGATCATAGCTACAGTAGCCGAACCTTGAAGAACTCTGACCAGTACGGCAACAAGAAAACCAAATACCAAAGGATTCAAATAGTCATTATTGAGTCCGTTTGCAATCATTTCCCCGGCTCCTGTTGCTATAAGAATTTGTTTAAAAGCACCACCTGCTCCGGTAAGTAAAATAATAATTCCAGCAGCCTGGAAAGACTTGGTAGCTACTTTCAGTAGAAATTCTTTTCCCATCCCTCTTCTTATTCCTATAAAATACCACGCCAGTAAATTCGCTATGATCAAAGCGGTGAAAGGATGTCCCAGTAATGTGATAAGGTAAAGCAATTTCCCGGGTATAGCAGAAGTATTTACCATGGGACTGCTAATTACCGTGCTCAAAACTATTAGTAAGATCGGGATAAAAATGATCAACATGATCAATCCCGGAGAGGGAGGATTTATTGGTTCTTCGTTTTCCCCTGCAAAATCCCTTGGCTCAACGAATATCTTTTTTGAGATGAATCTTGCGAAGATGGGTCCGCTAATGATCGCAGCAGGAATACCCGTTATAAAACCGAACAGGATCACCCAACCCAGGTCTGCGCCCAGAATATCAGCGACAGCGATAGGTCCCGGTGTAGGTGGAATAAAAGCATGTGTGATCGCCAGGCCAGCCAGTAAAGGCAGGGCATAGAGCAATAATGATTTTCCAGTACTTTTACTAAGCGCATAAGTAATAGGTACAAGAATAATAAAAGCTACATCAAAGAATACGGGGATCGCCACCACAAATCCTGTTAACACCATCGCCCATGAAGCTTTAGATTCTCCTGTTTTAATCAGCATATAAGAAGCAAGTTTCCTGGCGCCTCCAGATTGTTCCAGAATTCCGCCAAATAAAGCCCCGAGACCAACTACGGTAGCTACAAAGCCCAGCGTATTTCCCATACCTTCCTTCATCGTATCCAGGATCTCAATTGCCGGCAAACCGGCAATCATCCCAACCACTATACAAACGATAAGAAGGGCGAGAAAAGCCTGTATTTTGAGTCGGAGGATTAGAAATAAAAGTAGCGCTATGCCAATAAGAACGGCGGCAAGTAATTGTATATCCATTAATGCGTATTTTTCCAGATAGTATGAAAGAATTCTCCACGCGGCTTATCATTTCTTTCATAGGTATGAGCTCCAAAATAATCCCGTTGTGCCTGTATCATATTAGCTGAAGACTGTGCAGAAGTAAAACTCATAAAATAATTTAATGCGGAAGAAGCTACCTGCAAGGGAACTTCATTTATTAAGGCAACGCCAACAGTTTTAGAAAGGGCTGTTTTAGTCTCCTTAAGTTCTTTTGAGATATTTATATGCATTAAGAGGTGATCGTCCGGCATCTCCCTGTAAATGTCTACCAGCCTTTGCATTAGATCTGACTTTATAATACATCCATTCGTCCAGGTACGGGAAATTTCTGAAAGATTTAAAGACCAGTTATACTCCTTGGAAGCTTCTCTTAAAAGTTCAAATCCTATGGCATGATTTATTAATCTGGCCGCCGAAAATGCTTTATAAAGTTCCGCTTCGGATATCTGGTTTCCTGAATTCTTCGAAGATTTAACATAGATATCCTGAGCTCGTTTTCTAATCTCCTTGTTAGCCGAAAGATTCCTGGCAAGTACAGCTGCGGTTATAGTATCCAGGGAAACACCAAGTTCCAGGGCTGCTTCGGTAGACCAGCCGCCGGTTCCCTTTTGCCCCGCCACATCAAGTATTTTATCGATAAGATATTCTGAATCTTCTTTTTTTCTGAGAATTTCTGAAGTGATCTCAACCAGATAACTTTTTAATTGAGTATTCCATTTTTCAAAAACTTCTGCAATGTCATCTAAAGAAAGTTCCATTGAAAACCTCATAAAATGGTAGAATTCAGCAATTAACTGCATTTCACCATATTCCACCCCGTTATGGACCATTTTCACAAAATGACCGGCTCCCTCCTTCCCTATATAGGTGCAGCAAGGATCTCCGCTTTTATCTTTTGCAGCTATTTCTTCCAGTACCGTACCTATCCTTTCATAGGCCTCCTTACTACCGCCGGGCATTATGGAAGGACCTTTTAAGGCACCTTCTTCTCCCCCTGAAATTCCTGTTCCAAGAAATAAAATCCCTTTTTCTTCGAGCATTTCAATTCTTCGCCATGTGTCTTTATAATGAGAGTTTCCACCGTCAATAATAAGATCCCCTTTCTCCAAAAAAGGAAGAAGTTCCCCGATCACAGCATCAACGGCCTTCCCCGCTTTAATCATGATCATAATATTACGGGGAGCAGGTAATGATTTCACAAACTCCTTTATATCATCAAACCATGGAAATTCATATTCTTCCTGATATTTCGCTGCAAAATCCCGGGCAATATCTATTTCGATATCTTTAATTTCCCTGTTATACACTGAAACAGGAATAGATTTCGAAGCCATATTAAGGGCCAGGCTTTTACCCATAACACCTAGGCCTATCAATCCTATTTGTTGCTTATGAATTGTTTTCATGATCTTTTCTAGTGTTTTTTCAGCAGAAGAGCTCACTCTTATGTGATACCCATACTTGGGTGGCTCCAGAATATCAAATTGTGATCTTAAGAGTTCAGGTTTAAAATAATGCCCTTTTCTGGAATTCATTCTTTTTTGAATTACTTCATAATCCTCATAAAGATAGATCCAAACAATTTCGCCATCAGAATGTTCAGAAAGTACTCTTCTGTATTTTTCTTTTAGTGCAGAACAAGCCAGAACACTTCCTTCTTCCCTTCCCCATTCATTTATCTTCCCGGCCAGCGTCTTTAGCCAATTCTTACGGTCATCATCGTTCAGCGGCAAACCCGCTTCCATTTTTTTTACATTTTCAATAGAATGAAAATCATCTCCATCAAAAAAAGGTACCTTAAGATGTTTGGAAAGAGCTTTTCCAAGAGTAGTTTTCCCTACCCCTGAAACGCCCATTAAAATATAAATTTTCACAGCAGGCAGTTCTAAGATTTTTTCTTTTTATTCTGAATCAGATAGTCAATTGAATATTTTCCTCCTCCGGTAAAAAACAACAGAATTGCGCCAAACAGGTATATTAAAGGTAATTCCTGGCGGTCAAAACCGTCTGGCATATGTATCACTAACACAATTGTAGCCATCGTAATAATTAAAGGAATGCTGGCAATCCGGGTGAGAAACCCGAAAAGGATAAATAGGCTGCAGAAGAACTCAGTAAAAACGGCAAATCCAAAGGTGAATAATTCTCCAAAACCATATGGATCACTAAAGTGAATTTCTTCTATTCCAAAAAATTTTAAAAATTTAGGAAATCCATGGGTAAGAATTAAACAGGAAAGACCTATTCTAAAAATAAGTATTCCAATATCTGTATTCTTGAGGTTTAGTGAGGTTCTATAGGATTTATTCATATTAAAGCGGCTATGATTAGTATTGTTAAAAGATAACAAAGTTTTTTGAATCTGTTTTCAGGGACTCTTTAATAACTGATATTTAAAATCCTGAGATTACGTTTTTCCGGGCCCAGGTTAAATTCTACGATTTCCCCGACTTTTTTTCCCGTAATCGCTTTAGCCACCGGTGCCACAAAAGCTATCTTTTTCTTTTTGATATCTGCCTCATCCACTCCAACGATCTGAAATTTCTGTTTTTCCCCGGTGCTGGTGTTTTCCAACTCCACTTTCGCTCCAAATCTTACTTCATCTTCCGGCTGATCTTCAGGTTTCAAAAGCCTGGCAGTATTAAGTCTTTCCTGTAATAAATTAATTTTCCCATCTATAAGAGCCTGAGTCCTTCTCTTTTCAGTTTCGTTTTCGGCCTCTATATGAGCTCTTTCATATTCCAGCTTTTCTCTTTCCTTTTTAAGTTCTCCCATCCCCGTTGGAGTGACATAATTTATTGCGCCGGCAGGCAAAGCCGCTCGTGGGGGAATAATTGGGGGCTCTTCCTGGTCTCCTTCTTTTACAAATCCTCTGCTCATTTATTTAAATTTCGATATCTATACAAAAACCTATTATCAACAGACAGGTTTTATTAAAAGTCTATTTTTGCTGAAATTCAATATATGAAAAAAATCCTCGTCATTGGTTATGTATGGCCGGAACCTGCTTCTTCAGCGGCCGGAAGCCGAATGATACAACTTTTGGAATTTTTCATGAAGCAGGGTTTCGAGGTTAGCTTTGGAACAACTTCAAAAGAAACGGAGAATATGGCTGATCTTGAAGAAATGGGCATACGAATAGAAAAGCTAAAGTTAAACGATTCTTCCTTTGACGATTTTCTTTCAAACTTAAATCCCGAAATTGTTCTATTTGACCGGTATATGATGGAAGAACAATTTGGCTGGCGGGTAGATGAAGTTTGTCCTGAAGCTATAAAAATATTAGATACAGAAGATCTTCATTTTCTTAGAAATGCCCGTCAATTAGCATTCAAAGAAGAAAAAAAAGAAGGTGAATTTCACCAATCTGATCTTGCCAAGAGAGAGATCTCCGCCATCTATAGATGTGACCTCAGCCTTATCATTTCAGAAAAAGAGCAGGAGTTACTGGTATCAAAATTCAACATTCCAGAGGACAATTTGATCTATTTACCTTTTTTACTTGATGAAATATCCCGTGAAGAGATGGATAATTTACCTGAATTTGAGCAACGTTCAGATTTTATGTTCATTGGGAATTTCCTTCACAAACCTAACTGGCATACCGTTCAATACCTGAAACAAAATATTTGGCCCGGACTTCGGGAGCAACTCCCAGGAACCAAAATGCAAATCTACGGAGCCTATCCATCTCAAAAAGTGCTAAACCTTCACAATGAAAAGGAAGGTTTTATTATAAATGGCCGGGCTGAAGATTCTTCGAAAGTATTTAAAAAAGCCAAAGTTTGTCTTGCCCCTATTCAGTTTGGTGCCGGATTAAAAGGTAAGCTTATAGAGGCTATGGTTAACGGTACACCTTCAGTCACTACTAGCATAGGAGCAGAAGGAATAAATACAAATTATGAGTGGAACGGTTTTATAAAAAATTCTGATGAAGAGATTATAGAAAAAGCCGTTGAGTTATATACTGAAAAAGAACTATGGCAAGAAAAACAAAAGAACGGATATATGATCTTAAAACAAAGATTTTTAAAGGCAGAACATGAAAAGAATTTTTCGGAATTTATAAAAAATATTAGGCGAAATCTAGAGACTCACCGCGATAAAAATTTCACAGGCAGTTTATTGAAATTTCATCTGCATAAAAGCAGTTATTATTTGTCTAAATTCATAGAAGAAAAGAACCGGAATAAAAATTAAAAAACCGCTACCTGCATAAGCAGATCAGCGGTTTTCACTACACAAAAAACAGTTTAACCAAATACTACTATTTTACGCCCTGAAGTACTTCTATCTCGGGGCTAACGAATAATTTTTTATTCAATTTTTGCAAGGCTTCTACCTTATGCCGGGTATCTACCAGCAACGATATATTATTCTTACTCCCTCCGTAGGAGATCATCCTGACAGGAATATCTTTTAATATCTCAAAAAGGCGGGAAGTTCCGGGATCTTCAATCAATCCTTCACCCACCACACAAATAATACTGTGATTATAATCGATACATATTTCACCATATCTCGTTAATTCTTCTTTGATGTAATTTAAATTCCGGGTATCATCAATGGTCAGAGAAATAGCGATCTCTGAAGTAGTGATCATGTCTATGGCTGTTTCATATTTATCGAAGACCTCGAAGATCTTCCTTAAAAAACCATGGGCCATCAACATTCGGTTGGACTTAATTTTTATGGCCGTAATATCTTCCTTCGCTGAAATCGCTTTTAAACCTTTCTTATCAGAAACGGCAGTTATACAAGTCCCCGGAGCATCCGGCGTAAAAGTGTTCTTTAGATATACCGGGATATTTTTAGTGATCACCGGAGAAATTGTTTGTGGATGCAGAATTTTAGCTCCGAAATAAGCAAGTTCCGCGGCCTCCTCAAAACTAAGCTGGGCAACTGAATGAGTATTTTCTACAATTCGTGGATCGTTATTATGTAATCCGCTAATATCAGTCCAGATTTGAACTTCCGAGGCTTTTATTGCGGCTCCAAGAATGGTAGCAGTATAATCACTCCCTCCTCTTTTTAAGGTGCTTACCTCATTATTTTCGTTAAGACGCACAAAACCCTGGGTGATATAAATATCAGCTTCTGGAGAATTATTTAGAGTTACTGAGAGAAGTTCGCCAATTTGATCCGTATCAGGATTTTCCAGGTTAGTGACATGCATAAATTCTTTAGCATCCAGCCAGGTATTCTGAATATTTTCAGATTTCAGGTATGCACTAAAAATATAGCTAAGCAAAGCTTCTCCTGTTGTAACAATCTTAGCTTCAAGCTGAGGATTCCATTTTGATCCACACAATTCTTCAAGTTCGGTAAGTTGAGCCTGGACAAAATTTTGAGTTTTATTCATCAAACTCGAGTCCTCTATAAGCCCATCGATAAGTTCAAAATGTTTGAGTCTAAGACTGGCAATAACAGCTTCCACTCCATTTCTCTTCTCCTCTTTAACCAATAAGGCGATTTCCACTAACTGATTAGTAACCCCAGACATAGCAGAAAGAACAAGTATTTTACTTCCATTACGGGAAGTAATTATGTTCTTAACATTGCGAATATTCTCTGCGGATCCAACAGAGGTACCTCCAAACTTTAAAACCTTCATAATCAAAAAAAATTACGGCTGCATAGATAGAGTATAGCTACTGAGATCAGAAAATTATTTTTCATTTTATATACATTTGCACAAAATGTTCAATAATTAACAATGAAGACGATAACTACCTGCGTACATGATATTATAAGGCATCAACCCTTTTTAGATGATGCCATTGCCCGTGATATCGTAAATTTTAGTGGCCTAGCCGCAGATATACAACCCCAGGTTGAGGAAGAGATGCGCAAACCAGTTAAACAGGGAAGTATTATTATGGCCCTTAGAAGGTATGCTCCCAGACGTACTAAGATCAATATGAAAAACCTTCGGGAACTTGGAGATATCGTGGTGCGATCTGGAATAACCGAATATACATTTCTTAATTCAAAAAACATTATAGCTAATAAAGCAAAGTTACTGGAAGCCGTAAAAGACCAAACCGGGGTTTATCTTAATTACTCCAGCAATTATCAGGAAAGCAATATTCTGGTATCGTCCATGCTGACCGATCTTGTTGAAAAGTGTTTCAGAAATGAGGTGAGAGTATCGGTTAAAGAGGAACTTTCTTCCATAACCATAGCACTACCTAAAAATAGTTCGCAAACAGTAGGTTTATATTTCTATATCTTTAAATTACTGGCTTATGAAGGAATTCCAGTTTTTGAAATGATATCAACATCGAATTACTTCGCGCTGTTCCTTGAGAAAGAGTATGTAAACAAAGCTTTTCTACTTATGAATGAGATCAAGAAATAATTTTACCAATATCCAAGGTAAACTCCAGTCATAGCAAATGCACTGACAACAATTACTAAGATAATCGCAATAATAATTGGCTTATTACTATTAGATCTTTTCATCTGGAATAATAGCTCTTCAGAAGAATTTTCGGAATCGGTTCCAATTGGCATAATGGCTAATTAATTTAGAAAAGGATGTTAAATATATTAAAAATCAGATATTTAGCGTAAAATAATTTTAAATTTTTCACAATTTAGAATTAAACTAAATCGGTCTTTCACAATTTTAACCGGAATAAAGTTATATGAAAAACATTATCAGAGCCATCCTGGCGGGCTGGGGTGCCAAAAAACTTGGCGGAGGTTGTGGGTGTGTTGGAATAATAATTATTTTTATTATTCTTTGGATCCTGCTAGGCTATTTAGGGTTGGGAAGTTAATAATAATCCTCTGTAAGTGTAGCCCACTCCATGGTCTTTAATGTTTTAACCAGGATCGGGTCTATTACAGATAGAAATTTAGAATTCTTAGGAAAAGAATAGCTGTAATAGTCTTTTTTCAGGCTTTTTCCCAGAATTTCAACTTCGTCCTGAAGCTCCTGCTGCTTAATTTCATATCTAAGAATAGGTTCATCATATACAAAAAGTGCAGCTTCTTCTTTATAAACTGCCTTAATACCTTCCGCTCCATTATTTACCAGGTTATTATCAATATTATAAAGATCCAGTAACTCCTGGGAACTGGAGCTGGTTACGGTGGTAACATCAAATCTTTCGAGATCTTCGATATTATTAATTTCCTCATTAATACTTTTCACCGTGAGAGATGAGGCTATCCCCGCAGTGAAACTGGAAATTATAATTACGGCCATAAACATCCAAATAAGGCCTATGATCCTACCCCCCAGAGTTCTGGGGGATTTATCCCCGTATCCCACAGTAGTCATGGTTACAGCACTCCACCAAAAGCCCTGCATTACCCCATTAAAATTCCCCCCAAATTCTTCTTCATTTTTCCGGCGTTCAAATAACCAAACCAGAAAGCCAAATATAAAAATCACAAAGAGCAGGAGAAGAACAACCGAAAAGAAATCCCAGCTAAAAAAATTTTCTAAATTTTTCAATAAACTTGATTCCTTACGTTTGGCTATGCTGGTATGAGAAATAAAATAAGGCTGGGAAAAATCCATTCGCTTCATCCTGTTATCGGTGACGGTAATAGGATTCACGCTAAAATCTACTTCCCCTCGTTCGACCCCATCTAACAGGGCAGAAAGATTTTCATATTCCTTAAATTCATAAGCCGCTTTTAATTGTTCATTTACCAGTTTCCAGGAAGAAATACTCAAGCCGGAATAGCCTTCTGTACCTTTTACCACAAAAGGAGGCGTTTCTGTAACTCCAATTATAAATTTTTTTGCTTTAGGTATTTCAACAGTAGTTGTATCCGGTTCCTGTTGTGCCAATGCTGGCTGAAAATGAATTATAATGAGAAAAAAGAAAATAAATCCTTTATACGAAAGCATACTGATTGAAGTTTAAGTCCCGAAATTAAAGTAATACGAAATAAAATAAAATTTATCGGGTTGTGTCTTTTTCGAAAATATAAGCAAGATTGAGTTTTTTTCTACCAAATTCCCTGGCCTTTTCGGCATTTTCTCCCATATAAATATCAATACGGTATCTCCACCTGTAATGCATTTTATCCTTTACAAGAAAAATACTGTCAAAACCTTCAATCTTAACTTTTGAATTATGATCTAGCCCCATTTTTAAAAGATCACGGGAAACGGCAATAGCTTTCATTCCCGGTTTTAGTGTGTCTCCCCAGGCAGTAATGTTAGGATCGTTCTCTGTTTGATAATGAAGAGAATTATAGGCGGTAGCAGTAACACAAATAGTATCCCAGTCTACCCCGTGGTCTTCTGAATGAATATTTTTACAGGACTGGAAAAAGATGATTATACAAATTATTACCCAGTGGTAAAACCTACCGTAATGTTCTTTCTTTAAACCAGTCCATTTCCTCATTAATTATAAACTGTATCCATCTGAATATTCTCTTCTAACGAACTGGTTCGCTTCTTCAAAATTCTCCACCCGCATATTCTCAGCATCCCAGATCATTTTAATATCTCTACCCGGATAATTAATTACTTTCTCCCCCTTATCATTCTTCGTGATATTTTGAACATCATAACCACGAATGGCAAGATTGGCAATCAACAGCGACTCTGTTAAAGGTCCGGCAATATCGAACGGAGAACTTACTTCTTTTTTACCATATCCGGCAAGTGCAGCTTCTACCCACTGCGCATAATGACCATCCATACCATTAGTTACGCGATCGTATGTAATTGGCACATTAGCTTCACTGGTTCTTGATGTTGGTAATAACTGAGGGTTAAGTCCGTAAGTACCACACATCATTTTCCCTTTTGAACCAATAATTAAGGCTCCATTTCCACCATCGCCAAAAGTTTCTTCAGGACCAAGTTCTTCCGGTCTCATAGGTTTTATTCCTCCATCCATCCAATGAAGGCTAATATCTTTTTTATTTTTACCATCGAAGCTCATGATCACATGACTTGAAGGCGGACAACTTTCAGGGAAATATCCTCTCTGGAATTCATCTACATATACACTACCTACACTACATTCAACATCTTTTGGATACTTAAGACCTAATACACTAAAAGGTGGTTCAATTAGGTGACATCCCATATCTCCAAGAGCTCCTGTTCCATAATCCCACCAGCCACGCCAGTTGAAAGGAACAAGCCCATCCACATATTCTTTATGAGGAGCCGTTCCCAGCCATAAGTCCCAATCAAGTTCAGAAGGGACCGGAGACGAAGTTTTAGGCCATGGAATTCCCTGGGGCCATACCGGTCTATTAGTCCAAACATATACTTCCTCAACATCTCCAATTAAGCCGGCATCATACCATTCCCTCATTCGGCGAACCCCATCGCCCGAAGCTCCCTGGTTCCCCATTTGTGTCACAACTTTATATTTTCTGGCAGCTTCGGTAAGCGCTCTTGCCTCATATATATCATGGGTGAGCGGTTTTTGAACATACACATGTTTACCAAGTTCCATCGCCCCCATTGCTTGTACCGCATGGTTATGATCGGGAGTAGAAACAGAAACCGCATCAAAATTCTTTGATTCCTTATCCAAGAGTTCACGCCAGTCCTTATAATATTTTGCTTTTGGAAATCTTTCACGGGAAACAGCTGCTCTTCGGTCATCGACATCACATAGGAATGCGATCTCCGCTTTTCCGCTCTGGTAAAAGTTCCAGATATCAGACTGGCCTTTACCTCCCACTCCAATTCCTGCGATCACTAATTTATCACTAGGTGCAATATAACCCGGACCTCCAAGTACATGCCTGGGAACAATCATAAATGCTCCGGCAGCAAGGGCTGAACTTTTTAGAAAATCTCTTCGGGAATTGGGCTGGTTCTTTTTGGCATTTTCTTTCATAAGGTTAAATTCAATTGGGTGGTTATGTTATTAAAAATCATCCTTTAAAGTTATTTGATTAATAATTAATATCCAATTTATTCAAAATATGACAAAATGTGTCATAAACGGTTATTATGTCACCTGTTTTGTGTTTCGGCAAGATACTTGCACTTTTGCATTTTTAAATGGCTGAAAATGAATTTACAGCCGAAACATAACTGTTAAAAATACTATTTATGAGTCAAGTAAAGCAAAACGACACCGTTAAGGTACATTACACAGGGAAGTTAGAAGACGGCCAGGTTTTCGATAGCTCCGTAGAACGCGGAGAACCTATTGAATTTACTTTAGGAGAGGGTCAACTTATCCCAGGTTTTGAAAAAGGCCTTATCGATATGGAAGTGAACGAGAAAAAGACTATAAACATACCTAAGGAAGAAGCATACGGAGAACCTAAACCAGAATTGGTACAGGAAGTAGACAAAAATCAACTACCTGAAGAGCTTAAGCCAGAAGTTGGGATGCCATTAGTATCTAAAGGACCTGATGGCCGTGAGATCAATCTTGTGGTAAAAGAGGTGAAAGATGAAAGCATTGTTGTAGATGCAAATCATCCACTTGCAGGAAAAGACCTTATCTTTGATCTTGAGGTTGTAGAGATCAATTAAGAATATTTTTATATTATAAAAAAGCCCGGAGAACTGTCTTCGGGCTTTTTTTATGAGCTCAAAAAGCAGATACTTTTGGTTAAGGTTTTTATAAATCTTTTCTGATTCTTTTAGTCATTACTAACTTAGGGGAAATCAATTAAGAAAATTATTATGAAAAGAAAAGGATCAGCCGTATGGAAAGGCTCATTAAAAGAAGGAAAAGGAACCGTTAGTCTTGAAAGCGGGGTTTTAAAAGATTCGCAATATTCTTTCAAAACTCGTTTTGAGGATGGCAATGGCACCAATCCAGAAGAACTTGTTGGGGCAGCTCATGCCGGCTGTTTCAGTATGCAGCTTTCAGCATTTTTAACAGAAGAAGGTTTTGAACCTGATGAGCTATCAACAACTTCCGAAATAACGTTTGAAGATGGTGAGATAAAGAAGTCTCATTTGATTCTAAATGCAGTCGTTCCAGGCATAGATCAGGATCAATTCGAAAAGATCGCGAATAAGGCTAAAGAAAACTGCCCAATTTCAAAACTGCTGAAAACCGAGATTACACTGGAGTATGATCTAAAATAATATCTCAATAATATTGAACATAAAAGCCTCGTTAACGAGGCTTTTTATTTTTTAAGTACCAGTCTCAAAGCATTCCTTATGCTTTTTTTTATCTTCTTATCCATTCGATTCTCGTTTACCCACTTCTGATTTACTTCAAGTTCGATCCCGGAATAATTTAATTTATTCATATTTCTCAGGTAGGTCGTAAAACCATCTGATTTCCCCAGATATGGATAGTTCATTCGGATCTTTAAATCGTCCTTTTCGAAAAGTAAATGTTCTTTGAGCTTTCGACACAAATCTTTCTCTATTTTTCTTTGGGGGTCATAGAGAAGTCCCAGGTCACAATTTCTTTCTTCCTTATTCAAAATTGGAGTAAAGCTGTGTACCGAAAGATGAAAGACCTCCTCCCCTGCAGATAAATAATCATGAATTACCGACTCGATTTCATTCCGGTAGGGATGGTAATATTCTTTAAGAATAGATTTTTTTTTCTTTTCATCCAGATTTTTTGAAAATTCAGAGAAGAGATTCTTGTTGCTTTGCGAGCGGTTGGTTTCTACCAGTAATCTACCTATACTTTGATATTTACTAAAATCGGCCAATTTTTCGAGCGTCCTAAAAAGATCAAAAGCTCCCGGATCATACCCCCGGTGTGATCGTAATAGAGTTGAATCATTACCAAAGAGAAATTGATATTCTAATGGAATATCGTTAAAAGCATGCTCACAGGTAAGCACAAATTTCATGGTCTGAACATTCGGTTACCTTCCAAACATTTTTCAAGTCTGCTGTACACTTTTATAATATTTTTCTCAGAAAAATCACTTCGTAAAGCTTTCAATATCCTTGTGGAAAGACTTCCATTCTGAAGTATAAATTCAATATGTTTTTGATGAGTCTCACTTAAATTATTTTTTACCAGTTCGTAGAGGCGCTTCCAGATACTTTTCACATCTGAAGCCTTCTTAAGATCGAAAACCGCGAGATATCTTTCATTTGTGATAAGGGTGTTTTCTGCATCTTTGATCACTTCGTCAAATATTTCAAAAAGTTCATTCTCATGCCAGTCTTTTTGATCCTGAAGGGAGACCAGCTCTTCACTGACCAGTAATTTAAATACTTCAATGATCATTGCCGCTATCGCAATATCGGCTGAAGGATTTTCCTGAACATCGATCACCCTTATCTCAATGGCATTCCTGTCAAACCTCGCAATGGCTCCCCTGGAGTTAACAAAATGATGATCCAGGATGTTTTCAGAATCAAAAGATTTAATAGCCCGATTAATAGGTTCAAAAATACGATCGTAATAATCCTGTTTATTAAAGACCTGTTCCGGGATCACCTTTCCCGTCATTTGTGGAATTTCCTTTTGATTGGTCTTATAATAATTCATTCGGGCATCCTTAAATCCTGTAAAATTACCATCAAGTACCGGGGAACTGGCAGCAAGTCCCGGAATAATTGGTAAAAGCATTCTAACCGCTGCATGAAGTTTACCAAATTCGGCATCATCAAAGAACGGAAGGTTAATATGCATGCTTTGCACATTGCTCCAGCCATGACCCTTGCAGTCAAAGATACGGTTGTATAAGGAGTAGATTTTGCTGTAATGATGCTTCCATAGCTGTGTTTCGGTATGCGGGTCCATTAAGGGATGTGCCGCTGTTGGCAATAAAATGGTGTCAAATTCAGCAAGCAGTTCATTGATCTCTTTTATGTTTTCATAAAAAAGAAGACCCAAATCATTTAGATCTGCTGTGGGGCCGTTTGTTTTAATTTCCACCACATGAGCCACCAGTTCATTGCTCCATTCTATTTTACCGTTAGCTACATCTGAAGTAAGCTCGCCATTCTTCTTTGTAAGCAACTTATCTACTATAGGGTTTACTTTGAAATCCAATTTTCCTACAAGCATATATTCGAGCTCGATCCCGTAAACTTCAAAAAGATGATAGGCCATATTATTTGTTTTCTAAACGGTTTCTAAGAGCTCCTAAAATATCGGAATAAATTTTATCACCGTAGTAAGCATCCTCTACTCCGGCATCAATATTTGGATTATCGTTGATCTCTATTACCAATGGCTGGCCGTTTACTTCCTTTATATCGATACCATATAAACCTTTACCCATTAATTTTGCGGCTTTAACCGCATTTTTGATGATCAATTTAGGCACTTGCTCTATTGGCATACAATCGGCATTACCGTCCTGATCATCCTTCTTTTTAGCATCCCAATTATAAATTTGCCAATGATCTTTAGCCATATAATATCTGCACGCGTAAAAAGGTTCTCCATCCAAAATACCTATTCTCCAATCATAATCTGAAGGAGAAAATTCCTGGGCAATGACAAGTTCAGATTTTTTAAGCATCCCTGAAACCAACTCCTGATACTCCTCCAAAGAAGTTGCTTTTTTAACCCCAAAGGAAAATGTGGAATCGGGAGATTTTAAAACCACAGGGAGACCCGTAATATCGAGAACCTCATTTTTATTGTCTTTATGTACAATCACCGTCTTAGGAATAGGAATTCCAGCATTGATCATCGCTTCGGCCATATATACTTTATTACAACACTTTAATATGGCATCGGGATAATCAACAATGGCGATATCTTCTTGCTGTGCTTTTCGGGCAAAAGCGTACGCATCGTTATTCACTTCGGTACTTTGTCTTATAAATAAGGCATCAAAAGCTGAAAGTCTTGAAAGATCCTGAAGCCCAATAATTTCAGTATAAAACCCCATTTTTTCAGCTATTTCAGTAAACTTTTTAATGGCTTTGAAGTTGCTTGGAGGAGCCACATCATTTGGCTGAACAAGAATCGCCAGATCATATTCTGAAGTATTAGGTCTGGGGGTATCATATCTTTTTTTAGCAAAATACTGTTCAGCAAAAACAAGCATACTTTCCTTATGCTCGGAAGGTATCTCTGCTTCAGAAATAGCTTTTATGCTTTTAATATTCCAGCGTGTGCTGAAATTAAATTTTACCCTGAGAAATGGAATCTGAAAATGCCTGAAAAACATAGCGCTTAACTCGCGGTATTTCGCCGCTACATTCTGACCAAAATAAATACTCAGTGTAAATTCCTGAGATTTGATATTCTTCAATGATTGCTGAATAAGATCATCAAATTCTTCTGAAACGATCTTTACCAGTTTCGGTTCCCCCAGATCCACAATATTTTTAACCGTAGGAATGGCTAAATGTCCCCTTGCTTCAGCCAGCAAAGAGACATAATAACCTTTTGACTGATAGGAGTAATCTTTACAAAGGTTAAAGATCCTGGCCTTTTTAATCTGAGAAAATTCGGGATTGGTAAGATATTCCCGGGACGAAATAATTTTGACATGTTCAGAAGAAATCGTCCAGGTTTCAGGTTGATTAACAACAATATATTTATTCATTTAACAATGAAATTTTATTCAAAAGTAATTTAAAAACCAATCGGTTTACAATAAAACAATCAGCTTAAATTATAATTCTTAAATTCATGCCAGAAACCAAATTATTCAAAAAACATGAATTTAAGACTGACAGGGATCATCCTATTTTCGGCAGTTTATATTAGCTGCTGCACAAACAGATGATGAAATTATGGAAAAGGCTAAACGCATTCACGAAAAAGTGATCACCCTGGATACCCACAATGATATCAATGTCGATAATTTTACCCAGGATCAGAATTATACGATGGATCTGGCCACCCAGGTGAATATTCCTAAAATGGTTGAAGGAGGAATGGATGTAACCTGGCTGATCGTTTACACCGACCAAAAAGAGTTGAATGAAGCCGGCTATAAAGTAGCTTATAAAAACGCAATTGAAAAATTTGAAGCTATTCACAGATTAACGGAAGATATAGCCCCTGATCAAATAGGGCTTGCTACAAATTCTGAGGAAGTAAGAAAACTGGTAGCTAAAGGAAAAAAAGTGGCGATGATTGGTGTGGAAAACGCCTATCCCATTGGGGAAGATCTTAGCCGTATACAGGAATTTTATGATCGCGGAGCAAGATATATGTCACTGGCCCATAATGGTCACAGCCAATTGAGCGATTCTAATACGGGAGAAGAAAATAATGAATGGTTACACCATGGTTTAAGTGAACTTGGTAAAAAGGCAATCGTAGAAATGAACAAATGCGGGATCATGATAGATGTATCACATCCCAGTAAAGAAGCTATAAAACAAATGTTTGAGCTATCAAAAGCCCCTTTAATCGCTTCTCACTCTTCAGCCCGCGCGCTTTGTAATCACAGCAGGAATCTGGACGATGAGCTGCTAGAGCTTTTCAAAGAACATGGCGGTGTAGTTCAAACGGTGGCTTTTAGTTCTTATCTAAATACTGCAAAGCATAATGCTTTTAATGCCGCAAGGGAAAAAGTTTACAAAAAGAAAGCTGCGGAAATGAATTATGAAATACCGCCAAGAGATAGTGTTAGGAACATGGACCATGGAAGCTAAAAAAGAATACTATCAAAAAGTAGCCGAAATCAGAAAAGCTTCCGTCAGGAAGTGGAAGCATTGAAAAAAGAGGTAAGCCCGGTAAATGTTTCAGATTTTGTAGATCATATAGATTACCTGGTTAATAAAATAGGAATCGATCACGTTGGGATAAGTTCAGATTTTGATGGTGGAGGCGGTATTGATGGATGGAGTGACGCTTCAGAAAGCCTTAATGTAACTGTTGAGCTTGTAAAACGTGGTTATACCGAAGAAGAGATCGCTAAACTATGGGGTGAAAATCTTCTTAGGGTTCTGGATGAAGTCCAGGCAGTGGCAAAAGAAATGCAAAAAGCTTAATCAAGATTAATTTCTAATAATATTTGGGGCTTCTCCCCCCTTTCCTTCATTGGAAATAAATATCCTGCCGGAAGGGCTAAAACAAATTCCTTCCGGTTGGAAAAAATCTATGGGATTTAGCATATGCATTTTTTTTATTTCCCCATCGCTGCCAAGAATAAGAATTTTAGGAACTTCAGCATCCAGAATAAAAAGATCTCCTGTTATAGGGTTATATTCAATATCTGAAGGACGTAAAAGCATTCTTGGATTTCCGGTATGTAATATCTCAAATATGCTATCATTATAATTTACCTTAATAGCAGGAGTCCTGTCTAATTTTTTGGAAGATGGATTATAGCTATAAAAAGATCTGTAATCTCCCTCATCTCCTTTTAGATTTCGATCCTTGACCGCTATCAAAATATTGCCATCAGGTGTTGCCGCTATACCTTCTATATTATTCCTGTATTCAAAATTCATTTCAAAAGAATCGGTTTCCTTATCAGAAATAAAGTCTTTATTCGTCCGGTATAAGGTTCCTCCACTCTCGGCTACCCAAAGATCCTGATCCATTAAAGTGAGGGCTTCATAATCACCTGCCGAAGCAAATTTGGACTGACTAATGATTTTTGAAGACCTGATATCATACTTAAAGATAATCCCATCTTCATCCTGCACACAGGCAATGGTATCATTCCCTATCCAGGTAATTCCTGAAATTTCATCAAGGGAAGCAGGCAGTTCCCATTTTTTAATAATCGTATAAGTTTGGTGTAGAAGGATCAAAATCATAATCATGTTTTTGATAGATAGCCATATACAATCCCGGCTAAAACTAATACAACTACTACAATCCCAACTGCCCATCTGGTCATAAAATTATTCATTTAATTCAATTAAAATTACGGGAATAGCACAGGGTCTCAAAAAGATTAACAATACTTTGAATTAATTAGGGCCAGATATTTTATTACTAAAGGGCTTAAATAAGCTTAGTTGTTAAACTAAAGTTAAATAAGTACCTTTTATTACATAGTACTGTAACAGAAATATTTTATCGTCGTCTATTAAGTATAGAAATCATTTAAAATAAATCATCAAAATCATCCATTATGAAAACATCAAATTCAAATCAAAAGGTTCACTCATTTATGAATCAATCAAGCGCAGGAATAAGCAACTGGGCGAGTAAAAGACGATACGCTTAATTATTATTTTCATCAATCAAAAAATCATCCATTATGAAAACTTCAAATTTAAATCAAAAGGGTCATTCGTTTATGAATCAATCAAGCGCAGGAATAAGCAGCTGGGCTAGTAAAAGAAGATACGCTTAATCATCATTTTCATCAATCAAAAAAATCATCAATTATGAAAACTTCAAATTTAAGTCAAAAGGGTCATTCATTTATGAATCAATCAAGCAAAGGAATAAGCAGTTGGGCCGGTAAAAGACGTTACGCTTAGATCATCACTTTAAATCATTTGTCAATCATGAGAACTTTAGATAGTATTATTCAGGATTTTGGAAAAAGTAAAGAAGGGGGTATATCTCACAGGAGACCTTTTCTAAACCTTAAGAACTTTAACCGCTATACCTGGAATGAAAGGCAATGCTACGCTTAAGATTTTATCATCACTAAATTATCATGGCTTTATCCAACCTCATAGAAGCTTTTGGCCCTAATTGGCATGGAGATCTCACTCATAGAACGGCATGAATCTTAAAAACGATACCGGCAGAACGAGTCGGTAGAACAGAAGACATTACCGATAGTTACAAAAAAACCTATCACATGAGAACTATTAGAACCTAGCCGGTAAACCTTTGTTTATCGGCTATAATTTTTGGTTAAAAAAGATTAAAATTAGCTTAAAATTTAAGGTCTTAGTTGAAACATTTGTTTATTTGCCGCAATTATTTTCGCAAATGTTTTCTAAAATTAATAAGCATCCCAAACTAAAGTGGGCACTCATCATAATAGCGAGTTTAACGACTCTATTCCTATTATTTTTTTCCAGTATTTATTTTGGATTGTGGGGTAAAATCCCTGACGAAAAAGAACTTAGCGAACTTCAACAGAACAAGGCTACACAAGTGCTTGCCAGCAACGGAAAGTTACTTGGTAAGTTCTATGTATTCGATCGCCAGCCTATAGGTTTTGAACAACTTCCCTCCTATTTAATAGAAGCACTAATCGCTACCGAGGATGCCCGGTTTTATGAACACGATGGAATTGATAATCGTAGTTTGTTCAGAGTATTCTTTAAGTCCATATTACTTCAGGATGATTCGGCAGGTGGAGGAAGTACCATAACCCTTCAATTAGCAAAGAATATTTACGGCAGACGTGATTTTGGTGTCTTTGGCATTGTGGTCAATAAAATTCAGGAAGCAATTATTGCCAAACGCCTGGAAGATATTTATACCAAGGAAGAAATAATCGAACTCTATTTTAATACTGTTCCATTTAGCGATAATACATACGGAATAGAAAGTGCTTCTCTAAAATTCTTTAATAAGCATACCTCCGAATTAACTTTGGAAGAAGCTGCCGTGCTGGTTGGAATGTTAAAAGCGAGCCATTATTTCAACCCGCGAATATTTCCGGAAAGGAGCAGGTTACGCAGGGATGTGGTGCTTATGCAAATGGCTAAATATGGATATCTCACCGGGGAGGAAGCTGAAACGGCGAAACTGGAACCCATGGTTTTGGATTATAAAAATTATAGTCCGAATAAAGGAATAGCGCCCTATTTTAGGGAAGAAGTAAGAAAATATGTGAGCAACCTACTGGATACTCTTAAGAATAAAGACGGTAAAAGATATAATATCTACCGGGATGGTTTGATCGTACATACAACGCTTGACTATGAGATGCAGCAGATGGCAGAAAAAGCTGTAGTAGAGCATCTCAAAGAACTGCAGAAGCAGCATGAGAGTTCTTATGGAAATTCGGCACCCTGGATCAAAAATCAGAAAATTCTGCTAGAAGCAGCTAAAAGGACTGGGCGCTATAAGAAACTTCAGGAAGAAGGTTTATCAGAAAAAGAAATACTGGAAAAATTTAAGGAAAAACACCCTACAGAATTGTTTGGGTATGAAGGTACAGAAACAAGAAACGTGAGTACGCTGGATAGTATTTCTCATTATTTAAAATTTCTTAATTCCGGTCTACTTGCTATGGATCCCGAAAACGGTTCTGTAAGGGCCTGGGTTGGAGGGGTGGACTTCAGGTATTTTAAATACGACCATGTATCTCAAAGTAAAAGGCAGGTAGGCTCGACCTTTAAGCCTGTAGTTTATACCGCGGCTCTTGAAAACGGAATGGACCCCTGTACCTATTTTTCGGTAAGGGAGGTTACTTATGAAGATGGCTGGACTCCTTCTAATTCATCTTCTGAAGGTGATGATCCTTTTATGAATTATAATCTTAAGACCGCATTGAGTCATTCCATGAATACCATCGCCGTAAAGGTTTTGATGGAAACTGGAATTGATAATGTAATTGGAGAAGCTCGGGATATGGGAATTGAATCTAAATTACCTGCTGTTCCATCCATCGCACTGGGTACTGCCTCTTTAAGTGTTGAAGAACTGGCTACTGCTTATACAAGTTTCGTAAATAATGGCCACTACTCTACGCCATATTTTATCACCAAGATCGAAGATGGGAATGGAAATCTTCTTGCCGAATTAAAACCCCAGGTTTCTCAAAAGGAAGCTTTTACGGAAGATACCCGGAAGATAATGATCAATTTTATGCAGGCCACTGTGAATGAAGGAACTGCGGTGAGACTAAGAAGCAGATATGGTTTGAGAAACGATATCGCCGGGAAGACTGGTACTACGCAAGATAACAAGGATGGATGGTTCGTAGGCCTTTTACCGGAACTGGTTTGTGTCACCTGGGTAGGAAATGATGATCACCGAATTGGTTTTAGAAATACTGCTATCGGCCAGGGCGCAAATTCGGCCCTTCCAATATTTGCAAAACTTCTTCAGCAAATGAATGATGATCCAGAATTCAATGCTATTACTAATGCCAGATTTGAAACTTTATCGCCTGAGCTTGCAGAACTATTAGACTGTGATCCTAAGGAAAGAGACAACTTCCTGGAAAGACTCTTCGGAAAAAAGAAAAAGCAGAAGGATGATTCAGAAAAAAAGAAGAAGAAAAAAGGATTCTTCAAGCGTCTTTTCGGAAAAAAGGACAAGGATGATAATTAAAACTCTTTATTAATCTGAATCCTTAACCTTCTTGAATAATCTTCTTGCAACCAGTCACGGTAGTTCTTGGTACTTTTACTAATACAATAGGAATATTGACGGATCCGGGAAGCGATATCATCTTTTAACTCCTTAACCAGCAATCTTGCGTCAAAGACATCCTCACTGTTCTCAACACACATTTCTACGTGTTGTTCCATGGACCATTCCAGGACCGCTTTAGATTTCAATCCGCGTTTAATCACATCATCATAAGCTGCTTCAATATCAAAAGAAACGTCCTCGGTTTTGGAAAACTTCTCACGTATCTCCGGAGGCATCTGGTATTGAAATTCACGTTCGATCTCTTCGTCACTAAGGAGATTCTCAAAATAGAAATCTGGAGATCTAAAGATCTGTTTCCAGTCCACCGGAGTACTCCAATGACCAAAACGAGCCATATTATTGCCAAGGTCGATTACAGTAAATTCTTCTTTGTCTTTTAAAATTCTTGAGCCCCTTCCAATCATTTGAAAATAAAGAGTGAGGGATTTGGTAGCTCTGTTAAGAATGATTGTATCTACAGTAGGTTCATCAAAACCTGTGGTTAAAATACTTACTGAAGTCAAAATTGCATCGGGAGTATGCTTAAACCATTTAAGAATATCTTTACGATCCTGTTTACTTGTGGTATTATCAAGATGACGAATTGGAAGTCCAGCACTTTTAAAGGTATGATAAACTTCAACTGATGTATTGATCCCATTATTAAAAATAAGGGTTTTATGTCCCTTAGACCGTTCATAATATGCATTAAGGAGTTTTTCCTGCATGCTATAATTCGAATACAATTCCTCTGAAGATTTTACGGTATAATCCCCATTCATTCCAACTTTCAGGTTGGTTAAGTCCCACATTGTAACTATAGGTATTGGCCCTGGCAAGAAATCCTTTGTCAATTAATGAAGAAATAGAATCTCCTACAATAAGCTCCCGGTAATTATCTTTCATTGGAAGCTTAATATTAGAGCTTAAAGGCGTGGCGGTAACACCAAGAATAAAACATTTTTCAAAGAATTTAAACAGTTTTCTAAAGGAGTTATAGTGAGCTTCATCGATGATCACCAGGCCAATATCCTGTATTTTCAGTTTTTCATCATTAAGCCTGTTGTTAAGTGTTTCCACCATCGCAACGAAACACATGTATTCATCCTGGTCTGGAAGTTCCTTAACTTTACTGTTGATGATCTTATTTCTTACACCAAAGCCGGTAAGCATTTTTGAAGTCTGCCTGCATAACTCAATCCTGTGTGTAAGTATAAGAACCTTTTTATTTGTTCTCTGAATATATTCACGGGTTATCTGTGAGAAGATTACCGTCTTCCCTCCTCCCGTAGGGAGCTGATAAAGAAGGTTGTAACGCTCAGGATGTTCATCTATTACCCCAAAAATCTTGTCTATATCTTTTTGCTGATAACCATACAGTTCCTTGTCTACTTTCTTTTTTTCAATACCAAATGTTTCTAACGCCATAAATTCCTATATAAGTAAGCAATTTTGCAAAAATACAGGATTTTTCAGGTTAACTCAAAATTAATTGTCAGAATATAGGTTGTTAAATTCGTTCTACTAAAAAATATTTATTCATAAATTTAACTGTTTCAATAACGCAAAGTTTTTTTTACCCTTCTAAAAAAACCACGCGCCAAATCCCCCGGAAAATAAGATTAACTCAAATCCGGAAATGTTGGCTGCTTCAAAAAATTTATATAATAAATATAAAAGTCCACTGACTTCCTGTGAACTTTTTGCCGACCTAGAGCCTGACCAATGGAATGAATTTCTGGTTTTCTTCCATGAAGAAGAATGGCCAAAAAACACTTGTCTTCTTAATTATCAAAAGTTTTTGTTTCATTTTTATATTGTTATCTCAGGAAGGATCAAAATGTATCAGGCAGATGAGTTCAGTGAGAAAGAACATACCCTTTTTATCTTATCTAAAGGAGACGTTCTTGATCTTATTCTGTCTACTAGATGGTGATGGTCACCATGTTTATTATGAATGTCTGGATAGTATAAAGGTTCTTGCTGCATCTATGGATGAAGTTCGGGACTGGTTAAGGAAAAATCCTGAGTCATTATCAATCCTTTCTTTCCTACGCCGGTAAAATGATGCGACTTCTTGAAAGTAATGTGACTCAATTAATTTTCACAGATATCTCTACCCGTCTTCTCAGGCTATTACTTACTAATGTCAATCAAAAATCCAATAAACTTGAACATATAAATGATCTCCCTAACAAAGAGATTGCAAATCTCATTGGTTCTACCCGTGCGGTAGTAAATCGTCATCTCCAGAGACTTAAAAAGAAAGGCTCTATAAAATTATCCCGAAACCAACTGGAAATAAAGGATATTTCTCTCCTACTGAAGGAACTGGCACAACAATAAAAAAAAATTTAAAAAACTGAATATGTGCTACTTAAGTAGTTGTGGAGATTTGATTTAACCTCTACCTTGCAGGCTTTAATCAATTAATTATTCATCAATTAAATTTTATTATCATGAAAAAGTTCATCACTTTTATTTTCGTTTTAGGATGGGTACTATGTTCCTATTCTCAAAAGGTAATTCAGCTTGAAGAAACTGAATTGACTTTCGTTCCATCAGCAAAAATGATTTATGCCAGACTATGACCAGGGAAAATTTATAGTTAAAGAAGCATATGCAAATCAATTTGAAAGCAACGCCATTAAATTTGTTAGAGAAAACTTTGACATTAACGAGTTTATGCGCACTCACAAAGATCTTGATGCAGATTCCTATTTTGTAACTGTAAAAAGTGGTAAAGGCTATCTTAAAGCTAAATATGATGAGAATGGAGACCTTGTAAATACTTTTCAGAAATTTAAAAATGTAGTATTGCCGGCAGACGTTCGTGGCGAATTCTATGCAAAAAGTAAAGGCTGGACCATGGTTAAAAACCAATACATTGCAAGAAGTAAGGGAAATGTAATTAATGAGGCTAAATATTTAATTACCCTGCAAAAGGGAAATAAAAAAGATAAGATTAAAATCTATCCCAAAACAAGTAACATGACAGGTGTTGGTGTTGCTTCAATAGATAATTAAAAAATCATCTGGAGGCTGTCTGAAATTAGCGTGAAATCTGAAATCTTTTTCAGGAATAGTGTTAAAATGTAATAGTAGTTAATAAAGAAAGGTCACTTGGATCTTTAATCACAAAGTACGCTATTAACTTTCAGACAGCCCTTTATTTGAATAATTCTGAGGAAAGATATCTATCACCTCTATCGCAAACAATACTTACCACTAGCGCATCTTCAAGTTCCTTACATAATTTAACAGCGGCTGCCGCCGCTCCCCCACTGCTCATTCCTGCAAAAATACCTTCTTCTTCTGCGAGACGCCTTGTCATTTCTACAGCTTCCATTTCATTAACTTCAATTATTCTATCTACTTTCTCTGGATTAAATATTTTTGGCAGATAGGCTTTGGGCCACTTTCTTATTCCTGGAATCCTGGCATTATCGTCTGGCTGCACACCCACTATTTGAATCTCTTCATTTTTTTCTTTTAGAAAAGTAGAGGTACCCATTATTGTTCCCGTAGTCCCCATAGAAGATACAAAATGAGTGACCTTATGCCTGGTGTCATCCCAGATTTCTGGTCCGGTTGTATTATAATGTGCTTTCCAGTTATCTTCATTCCCAAATTGGTTAAGCATAAAATAATTCTCCGGTTGCCATCTTCTCTTCGGCATAATCTCTTGAAGCTTCAATCCCCCCATCGGCATCGGTAAGAGTGACTTTCGCTCCATAGGCTCGCATAGTCTGCACTCTTTCTATAGTAGAATTTTCTGGCATTACAAGTTCTATATCCAGCCCAAAAATTCCGGCGATCATAGCTAGAGCTATTCCTGTATTTCCACTGGTTGCTTCAATTAGCTTTGTTTCCTTATGGATATCTCCTCTTTCAAGGGCTCTTTTAATCATATTATATGCGGCCCGATCTTTTACACTCCCTCCGGGATTTTGCCCTTCCAGCTTAAAATATAAGTTCCACTCCTGGCTTAACCATAATACGTTTGGACTTGACCAAAGGAGTTTTTCCTACCAGATCTAATATAGAATCATTCATCTATAGAGGTATTTTTAATGTTAATCTGTGGAGTATGAGACACCATCGAATTATCAGGAACCGACTGGGTCAACCAAACGTTTCCTCCAATCACACTATTTTTCCCAATGACCGTTTCTCCTCCTAGGATGGTTGCATTTGCATAAATAGTGACATTGCTTTTAATGGTGGGATGTCTTTTAATGTTTCTAAGATCGCGATTCACATATAAAGCTCCTAGAGTAACACCCTGGTAAAGCTTCACATTGTCTTCAATTACCGCTGTTTCCCCAATTACAACCCCTGTAGCATGATCAATAAAAAAAGAGTTTCCTATACTCGCACCCGGGATTAATATCGGTTCCCGTTAATCTATGAGCGCATTCGGTCATAAGACGTGGAACCAGGGGTAATCCAAATTTATATAGTTCATGACTCAGCCTGTAAGTCGCGATTGCAAAAAAGCCCGGATAAGAAAGATAGACTTCTTCGATTGAATTTGCCGCAGGGTCGTTATCTGCAATTGCCTGCGCATCCAGATTTGAGCTTTTTCAAAATATCCGGAAGCATGTTTAAATAATCCTGCCAGATATCGTGGCATGGTGAACCCGGCTCCCAGCATACCAGACCTGCCAGTACTTCAAAATTTTTCCCTAATTCAAGAAGATTTTTCTCTACCGGGAGTTTGGTTATCGAAAAGTGTATAAAATAATTTTCTGATGAAATCTTCAGATTTTTCTTTTATACTGAAATTTAAATTAGGGAGGTTCTTCTGTTCCTCTATGCTTTTAATAATTCCGTCCATTTCCATACCCAGCTTAATTGAATTCAAATTTACTTAATTAGGAGGAGACAAAAAATTCAATTTAAAAGACTAATTTTTATACGAAATGGGATAATATCCTGCGTTAAATTTTTGCCAATGGAAAAACATTCTGCCGAGAACTGAATTAAATTAGAGTGTTTTTAATTAAACAAATATGGCACAAGAGAAAAAACTTCCAAAACAGCAAAAAAGTCCGCTAAAGCCGGCTTCTAAGCCAAAACAATCGAGTAAACCTAAAAAGTAATTTTTAGTGTACATGCTCAGTTTTATGTAGGCCACCTCTAAAGGGTGGCTTTTATTTTACTTCAATTAAATACTAATACTTTTTATATGTATCTTAACTGATCTTAACAGGTATATTTCCTTGGAAACACCCTAATTTAGAGATATTCAAGAACTTATTAAATTTTTCTATGTCAAAAAGTGACTCTTCAGGAAGCCTGGGATGGGCTTCCGTATGGGCTTTGGCCGCCGGCGGAATGGTTGGTGGTGGTATTTATACTGCGCTGGGTGTTGTTGTTTCAGTTTCTGGTCAATGGGCCTGGCTAAGTTTTGTGATCAGTGGAATTATAGCATGCTCCAGTGCCTATTCATATATTGTTCTGGCTAACAAGTTTGAAGAAAGTGGAGGTGCATTCACTTATTTAAGGGAGGTAAATAAAAAAGGTATTGCAGGAAGTTTGTCCTGGCTACTTTTATTAGGTTATGTACTCACCATGGCGGTATATGCTTTCGCGTTTGGGCACTATCTTTCCTTTTCATTTAACGGAAGTCCGCTAATAACGAGATTATGTGCTATTGGCATAATGGCCGCTCTTATAAGTCTTAATCTGGCAGGGGTCACAAAAACAAAAAAGGTAGAGATCGCTATTGTAACCTTAAATCTCCTGGCCTTAATAGGTCTCGCTGTAATTGGCTTTATGCACTGGGATACCGTAAAACTTGTTTCAGGAATAGAACCAAGGCCGCTTTGGAGTGCACCTATAGGTGCAGCCAGTATTTTTATGGCATATGAAGGTTTTCAGTTACTTACTTACGAATATACTGATATCAAAAAACCTAAAAAGATCCTGAAGCCCACTATTATGTTCGCTGTTATTTTCGTCATTTTAATCTATGCCGCAGTCGCGATAGGAGCCGTAATGTTAGCGGGTGGACTGGCTATCATTTCCCAAAAACAGGTTTCTCTTTCGGTGGCCGCAAGGAGCGTTTTAGGAACACCCGGACTTATAATTATGACCGTAGCAGCAGTTTTTGCCACGGCAGCGGCCATAAACTCTACCCTCTTTTCAAGTTCCAATCTTTCAAAACGAGTAGCCGATGATAAGGAATTACCTCCCTTTTTTAAGAAAACAAAGAACAATGTGCCCTACAGGGCCGTAATCCTGCTTGGTGTTCTCTCCACTATACTTGCGGTTATTGGAAAACTATCATCCCTTGTAGAAGCCGCCAGTATGATCTTTTTAATCACCTTTGGCATCGTTAACATCATTGCTCTTAAATTCATTAAAAATGGACTTAAATGGATAGCATGGTTAGGAATAATTCTCGCCGCCATAGTCCTCATCGTGTTACTTGGAAGGCTCTCTGTAGTCGCGCCAATTCAATTAGCTATATTAATATTTCTTTCTTTACTGATTATTATTGGAAGACCCTTATTAACAAAAAAATTCTCTTCAAAATCCAGTGGTGATGATGAAAACTAAATTTTATAGTTTTATACTATCTTTTATCCTGCTAGCAGGCTGTTCCTGGCAGAAGGAGCAGAAGAATGCCAGTATCAAAGTATTCAATGGCATGCCTCAAAGGATGAGTATGGATTTTCGGGCAGAGAATGAATCTAAACCAGCAAAGAGTCTGGCGCTGAAATCTCTGGATGCTTCGGAATATATTCAAATACCGGGAGCTATTTATAAAATTAATGTAAATACCAATTCCCGAGAATTACTTGAAAAAAAAATTGGTCTGGCTGCCGGCGAAAAGTACACAGCGATAATATATGGAAAGCCCGAATTATCCTCTCATAAAAACGAAAATACATTTTCTCATAAGTTGCATTATATTTTTGAAGGATCAGAAAATTATACCAAAAATGGATTCCTGCCCGGCGATATGGTATTTAGGGATAAGATAAAGCTTAAAAAAGGCATCTCTTCTATTCGTGTTTTTAATGCTGCAGTTGGCAGATCGCCAATCAATCTGGAATTAAAGGATGCTGAAAAAACAAAAAGAATCGCCAGTAAACTGGCATATGCCAGGCCGGTGCTTAGCAGCAAAATAAATTCTGGATCAAAAAAAATTGAACTTTACCTGGCCGGTGCTCCCGATCCCATAATTACTCAGGAATTTAATTTTAAATCAAAAAAGTCCTATATCATTATCATCATTAATGAGAAAGAAAATTTAGGGATCAGGATATTGGAGAATTAATTACCTGATAATAGAAAAATGTCCAGTTTCATCGGGATAACCTGATATCTTAATTTTATACCAATAATCACCAGCAGGCAAAACCTTTTCTTCGTATTTGCCATCCCAGGAAAAATCAGCTCCCCTGCCCCCCGCTATAAATTTTCCATACCTATCGAAAATTATAATTTCTGAAGCTTCAAAATATTCCAATCCTTTCACCTCAAAACGATCGTGATAACCGTCATTATTAGGGGAAATATATCTGGGAATTACAATATGGGGAAAGACGCGGGTTTCTAAATTACAGGATTGCAGATCTTTTATATAGGCGGTATAAATACCTCCAGCCACCGAACTGAAAATATTGGAGGTCTGAAAATTACTCCCATCCAGTGAATATAAAAAATCACCTTCATAGGCCGGTATTATGGTAACCATTTCATTGTCTGAAATTATATCCTCAATTCCAACCTGAGGAACCGCCTCTACAACAATTGTCTTTATTGCCGAACAACCCGCATTATTTTTGACTTCAACGGTATATGTTCCGGGAAAATCAACATAGATCGACTGTGTATTTTCTCCCGTACTCCATGAATATTGAAGGTTTGTAATACCCGCATCCAGCAATATTTGGGAGTCAGGGCAAATCTCAAAATTTTGATCATTTAAGTTTGGAACCTCACTTATAGTAAGCCTAACAGGAGTTCTTTGACCGGTTTCACATTGGAAATCAGGTTTTATTGCTGCCGCATAAAAAGTCCCCTCCCCGGTGGGGGTATAAGAATTTGTGTTTTCAGCCAACAGGTTTCCACCAACAGAAGCATCATACCAATTAATGGGGTCATCAGAGATTGGATTTACCTGTAAGGGAGGAATAGTTTCGTTTTCACAAACTAACTTATCTCCCAGGCTTTCTGGTGGTTCGGGCCTATATATGATCTCAAGCAAAAAAGGATCTGAAACCACGTTACAAAGGCTTCCCGATAAGTTCACTGGATTTTCGGCTACTTTTACACGATAATATTTCGTGGTCGCTACCACTGGGTCGGTATAATTTTCATCATTTGCCCCCACAATATTCGTCCAGTCTGTACTATTATTGCTTACCTGCCATTGATAGAAGTGCGAACTATAAACCTCATTATCCGGCGAAGCATTGAGACTAACCTGAACCGGAGAATCCTCTTCACAAACTTCCCGGGTGTTATTAGTACCTTCAGGCGAGGTAATTGTTATAAGATCTCCACAAGACCTAAAAATAATATCATCTATAGCAAGATCATTTCCGCAGCCCCCTATTCCATTATTAAACATTTTTAAAATAACAGCATCCTGCCCGCTCTGGGATTGAAAAGTAAGTGCAAACTGCTGCCATTGAGGTGAGGTGGTAGAACCTATATCGCCCGTATCACCTTCGGCTAAAAGAATGGTTTCCGTTTCATCCCATATCTGAAATTTAACATTAATGGGAATACCTCCATTATCACAGACTTGAGCCGATCGGTTATACACATTTATGAGAAAAGCTGAAAATTCATAGGTAGTACTTTGGCAAAGACCGGAAACTTCAAACCTGTAGAACTGGCCTGCGGAATTATCGTCAGCATTTACAATCAATGCATTTCCACCGGAAATAGTAGTGCTAGGGAAATAGCTATGCCAGGTTCCATTTTGGCCTCCTATTTGGCTGGATACAGTATACTGTCCATCATTGGGATCCCCGGTAACAAAACTATAACTTGTAACTGAAGGCGATAAAGGTGAACCTGTCCCGTTCCCACTACCAAAATCTTCCTGAAATATAGGATCTCCCTTACTTCCTGTGCAAAATCCCAATTGAGCTTTTGCAGAAAAGAAGTAGAATAGCAAACCAAGAAGAATAAATGCCCTCATAGGAGTTATAAAAAACGGTCAGCAACCTGTTCAAATTTATAAGAATTAGTCCATTTCTGGGTGATGGTCTCCTGGGAGATCTGATTAATTCGTGTAAGAAATTCTGAAGAAATTCCTTGTTTGATCACGAAATCAACTGCCTGTTCAAAAGACTTGAACATACTTTTTTCAAATGCATGCGAAATATTTTCTTTATCTGCCGAGTAGATTTGCGCTATTTCTATATTATAAAACATTACGTCGGCCAGAGAATGTGGCTCCATCTCCAATTTCAAAAAATGTTTTATAAGTTTATGAGCTACAGATCTGCGCGTTTTAGGTTTCCGCCGTGTCTGGGGAAAATATTCTTTTGAAATTTTGAATTTAGCCACTTTAACAAGCTTTTCCTCATTTGGATTAAAAACAAAGTTATAAAAGACCTTCACGTCTTCAAAGCGCTCATAAAGATCCATAATCTGTTCTTCCAGGTCTTCTTTTTCCAGTGTTCTTATGTACTTTTTAAAAGCACGTTTACTCATTTTGTAAATTTTTTAATTTCTCAATATTCTTACTCAGCTTATTAGAAATATCCAGCAACCATTCCAGTTGTCCTATAATTAAATGGGCTTCCTGCAATTTAAACCTCATTGCATTGCCAATTTCACTTTTCCCAGATCTTATCTCGAGGTCTCTTTCTTTTACCAGTTTATCAAATCTTTTCTGAAGGGTTTCCGAAGCCTCCTCTGTATTTTCTAGAACTGAATTATCCATCTCTTTATTTTCAAGATAATTATTGACCTTCTCCAGATTATTTAAAATTCCCCTGGAATAGGTATCGAATTCTGAAGAGGCTTCGGTTGTAGGATGAGTTCTTATATAAGTTCCCAGGGAAGCCAGTGCAGAAAGAAAGGTTTGATTCAAACCAACGATCTCGTAGATAAGACTTAGGTTCTCTTGTTTGGATTTTGGTTCCTGGGCCATGCGCTGAAAAGCACCGTTCAAATTTCCAATTTCAAGAAACGCCTTTTTACGACTTAGTTTATAACCTGGACGCAGTTTTCCCTTAGTATGATAATACTGAATAATCTCTTCGAGATAAACCTTGTTTGCTTCAACAGACGCCGAGATGACATTATCTATCGTTTGTTTTTCCCATTTAGGCCATAAGATAAAGTTTCCTGCTGCAGCCAAAGTAGCACCGATAAGAGTATCGAAAATTCGAAATTGAATTACTTTTAATACTTCCGGCTGCATAAGAGCATATATAAAAACGATACTAAGTGTAATAAAAACGGCCGCGGTGGTATAGTTTTTCTGAATCAGGGAAAATGCCATGGTAAGTGACAAAATTCCAAAAATAGCATACAGCGTTGTGTTTTGTGTGAGAAAAACTATGCCTACGGCAATTGCGCCGCCTATCAGGGTTCCAACAATCCTTTTTCTGGTCCTCTGCTTAGTTAGCCCATAATTGGGCCTCATAATCACAATTACAGTAAGCAATATCCAGTACGAATTCTGAACCGAAAAATACTCCCCAATAACATACCCGATCACCACAATAAGAGACATTCTTAAAGCATGCCTGAAAATAACAGAATCGAGGTTAAAATTATTGGACAGCTTCTTAAAACTATATTCATTAGGAGTGATAAATTTTTTGATCTCTTTATCCTTATAGGCCAGTTTTCGTTTTACCTCAAGGTTTTTAAGAAGGCGATCGATATTAAGGATCTTATGTGCCTGTTTGACCTGGTAGTCATACAAATGCCTGAGCATTAATATGGCGTCCCGTTTTTGAGTCATATCGATTTTATTCCTGTAATTCTCAAAAATATCACCTAATTCATCGATTTCTTTTTGAATATCATTATCTGGAATCGTTTTATTTCTATGCAGCGAAAAAGCTATCTTGTCCAAATGTCGCGCTAGATGTAGAGTGAAAACTGCGAAATGATTAAGGATATCCATATCATCCTTAAAATTAACTTTCATCTTATTATAATCGATGGGATTAGCCATGGCCAGTTCCAGCATATCCACAAGGTCAATAAAAACTAAAAGACGTTTTCTTGCATAACCCGAAGTACCAGAAGTTTTACGAGAACTTAGAAGTACTTCTCTCAAGCTTTCATGATGCTCGTTAAGTTCTGTTTGTAATTGAAGTAATTCATCCTGATGATTTTCATTCAATTTAACACTTCCCAGAAGTCTAACACGAATCCGTAGGTATTCAGCGGTAATTTCCATGGTTTCTGCCAGTAATTGTTCTGTGGCTCTTTGAGGTCGAATTAGATACCAGGTAGTACTAACTATCAAATACCAAATGCCTCCCATGAAAATAAATAAACCTTTTTCCCAGATCACCAGCCCCGAATTCACCGCGGCAAAACTTAAAACAACTGCCAGGAGACCGGAAAAACTAACTAAAGAAGCACGGAAACCAAATACCGATAAAAAGGCTATTCCAAATATCATAATAAGAAGCATTGGTATCACCATCGCCGCACTTACCGAGGCATACCTGGCTATGATATAAGAGAATGCTCCAAGTAACGCAGCGAAAAATATTCCGAGAGTTCTATGTTTTAAGGTTCCTGTGACATCACTGGGAGAACTTAATAAACATCCCATTGCTATACTTACTCCAATTTCGAGCGCTCCTACTTTTGAAAAGACAGTAATTGGTATTATGATAGATAAGGTTAATACAATTGCCTTGGAGAAATCTGTGCTCCTCAGGAATCTGGAAAGATCATTTTTATTCTGCTGAAATTTAAGCCTCAATCAATCTACTTTTAGATCCTGAAATTAAAGCTTTCCTATTAATAATCAGGAGGCATTGGAGAGTTTTATATTTTAAGGAGAATTTGGGAACTGTACTTTGCTATTCTTGCTTTTTGGAATTAAATTATAATCAAAACAAATATTAAATGAATAAGCAAATAATTTTAAAAAATCGTCCTGAAGGCAAACCTCAGGAAGGTGATTTTGAAGTTCAGGAAATTGAAGTTCCAAATATTAAGGATAGTGAAATTCTCCTTAAAACAGTGTATATTTCTGTAGACCCATATCTCCGTGGCCGGATGAGGGATGAAAAATCGTACATAGAGCCCTTCCAATTAGGCAAACCCCTTGAGTCTATGCTTGTCGCCAAAGTTACAGCCTCCAATAATTCTGATTTCCCGGAAGGTTCCCATGTTATAGGGATGCTGGAATGGAAGAAAGAGCAGGTGCATAATGGGAAAGATCTGAGAAAAATAGATCCCTCTCTGGCTCCTGCCTCCGCTTTTTTGGGAGTCCTTGGATTAACGGGACTTACCGGATATATCGCCCTGGATAAAATTGGTGATCTTAAGGAAGGAGAAACTTTATTGGTTTCAGGAGCAGCCGGAGCAGTTGGAAGTATAGTGGGTCAAATTGGAAAAATTAAAGGCTGTAAGGTTATTGGAATCGCGGGAAGCGATGATAAAATTGAACATATTACATCTAAGTTTAATTTAGACGACGGTATAAATTATAAGGAAACCGATAATATGAAAGCTGCAATCAAAGAGAAATGTCCTGATGGAGTGGATGTTTATTTTGATAATGTGGGTGGCGAGATCCTGGATGCTACCCTTCAAAATATTAATAAAAATGCCAGAATTATAAACTGCGGTGCGATCTCTATCTATAATTCCACTGAAATCCCTACAGGTCCAAGACCAGAAGGAATTTTAATAAAGAAAACTGCACTCATGCAAGGTTTTCTCATAAGAGATCATATTCAGGATTATAATTCAGCAATTAGTCAACTTGCCGAATGGTTGAAATCGGGAAAATTGAAATATGATGAAACCGTTGTGGAAGGTTTTGAAAATACGCCAAAAGCTTTTATAGATCTCTTCGATGGAAAGAATACTGGAAAAATGCTGGTAAAGATCTAAACAAAAAAAGTCCGGGAAAATTCCCGGACTTTTTTTTTCAGTTATTTGATCACTGAGCCTGTTTTGCAGGCATAATGAATATTTCAAAAAAATTTGTTTACTTTTTAGGTGGTCTGGAAGGTCTAACTTCAATTTTACTGGGAAGAGTTCTGGGGTTCATTTTTAGCAGATCTGTTACTAATTCCCCTATATCTTCGATCTGTATCTTCCAGTTATCCTTATCTGATGGTTCATTATCATTAAAGTAAGTCGCTACAGATCCGGGCATAATGGTACTCACTTTTACACCTTCGTTTCTAAGATCCAGCATAACTGCTTGTGAGAAACCAGTTAATCCAAATTTACTGGCATTATAAGCTGCTCCACCTGCAAAGAAGTTTGTTCCTGCCAGGCTGGAAATAGTGATAATATATCCTTCAGATTTTTTAAGGGCTTCCACACATGTTTTCACACTGTAAAAAACCCCCGTAAGATTAGTGTCTATGGTTTCTTTCCATTCATCTACGGTAAGTTCTTCTACAGAACCAAAATGCCCCAATCCGGCATTTGCAATGAGGACATCTAACCTGCCCCATTTGTCCATAAGTTTTTCTACAGCATTTTTTTGGCTGTCAAAATTTCTAACATCGGCTTCCAGACCTATTATATCGCCATATTCTGAAAGTTTATCCGCTGCTTTTTCTGCAGAAGATAGTGAACGGCTGGTTACAGCAACATTATAGCCCATTTGAAGAAGCGATTTGGCAACTCCATATCCTATTCCTTTACTTCCCCCTGTAACCAGGGCTGTTTTTTTCTCTGTACTCATAATTTATTTCTTTTGGAACTTAAAGCTACTAAAGAGCTATATAGCCTTGAAATTAAAAGCTCTAAGATTGTGTTAATTTTAAAGGTTAAATAGTTTATAAAACCTGGCCAAAATCTTTTATAGAATATCAAAAAAACTAACTTTGCGAAAGGAAAAATTTCAGCTGAAATTTAAACTTTAAAATAGTTTACCAGACCTAACTTAATAGTAATACCTTGGAAAATATAAAAGCACAGAAGTTACTTAATAAAATTCAGCGCGATCTTATGCGCAATGGCATAATCACCAATACTCTTGTAGAGGAGCTTAAAGAACTGCGAAAGCTGGTGGTTGAAGAAAATATTCCACTATTAGCGAAAGCGATCCGTTTAGCTTACGAACACATAGCAGAGAACGATTCTTTCGAAATTGCCATTCCAGATGATGATCCTATAGAAGAAGGCGAAGATGGTGAAGAAATTGAAGTTACCGAAGAAACTGCACCTTCAGAAGAAATCACCGGTCAGGAAAGCCTTGAATATATGCTATCCCTTATGGCAGATCACTCTAACAAGGTAAATGAACTTGAACTTAGGGAATACGTAAAGGCATTAAAAGAGGAAGCGGGAGAAGATTACTAAAAATCAAACAGGCTTTTTTAAAACATCTCATTTTGGCTGAGGGATTTCTAAATTGCTATAAAAGAAATCAGTGAATGAAAGAGAAAGCGAGATCTAAGAAAAAGTCACGCATACGTTTATTACATCAATATTACAGTTATACCGGCTTCTACCATTTTGTATGGAAGAGCATCAAAAAGGCTGTTTTACCTATTGTATTATTTGTAGGAGCATTATTGGCTATAGACCATTATCTTCTGGATATTGAAGATATGCTGGTAACTATTACAGATACCTATGCTCCCTACCAGGTTCTGGGAATTTTCTTCCTTTCGGAAGCAATATTAGGCCTGGTTCCTCCTGAATTATTTATCGCATGGGCAGGCAAATCTTCTGCGCCATTTCTGTACCTTACTTTACTGGCTACCGCTTCTTATGTAGGTGGCATCGTTTCTTATTTTGAAGGCGTTGCTATCACCAGGATCCCCGCTGTTCATACATCTATGGAAGTAAGGTTGGCTAAACATATTAGGAACACTCGTAAATGGGGTGGTTTTTTAATAATTGTAGGAGCCTTGCTACCTATTCCTTTCGCCGTAACGAGTATCGCCTCTGGCTTTATAAAATTTCCGTTCTCCAGTTATCTCATCTTCGGACTCTTACGTTTTGCCCGATTTTATCTGTATGCTCTGGTAATTTTTGAAATGGTTTAACTAATTATTTGTCAAACATTTAAACTTTTCATAAGGCTTCAGGTTAAACGAAGAGTATATTCTATCTTAGAATTACTATCAACCAAAAAAGCTTGATGAATTCAAAAATTGAAAAAATGGCACGTACCGGTTATGCTGCCAAAGGAAGCGTTTATGCTTTAACCGGTATATTAACTTCTATGGCAGCCCTCAATATGGGAGGTCAGCAGACTGGATCCAAAGGTGTCATAGAATTTCTTGAAAAGCAACCCTTTGGAAATGTCCTACTTGTGCTTATTGCGTTAGGCTTACTTTGTTATACGGGATGGAGATTTGTCCAGGCTTTTATAGATCCAGAGAATATTGGGAGTCACGACAAAGGAAAAGCCAAAAGAGCAGGTTTCTTTTTTAGCGGATTACTTTACCTGGGACTTGCGGGATTTGCTATTAAAAAATTAATAGACGCTGGTTCTTCGAGTGAAGGAAATAGAACCTTTTCTTTTCTTTCAGGTGATTTCGGGATATTTGTTTTTGCAGTAATAGGCATTGTTCTTATTGGAACTTCTTTCCATCATTTTAAAAAAGCCTATTCAGGAAAATTCCTGCAAAAATTCCATTATAAATCCATTGCTGAAAAGAAAAGAAGAAAAATAATTAAAAACACGGGTTACCTTGGTATTATTGCCCGGGGAGTAATCTTAGGTATACTGGCTTTTATTTTTTTAAGAGCTGCTTACCATTCTAATACCACCGATATTAAAAGCACTACAGATGCATTTTCATTTTTAAGAGAAAGCTCTTATGGTGCCTGGCTTATGGGCCTGGTTGCCGCCGGATTTATTTGCTATGGCATCTATATGCTGGCCGTGGCCAAATACCGACAATTCAATTAATTAACCACTAAAATCAGAAATATGTCTTTACTTACAATTATTCTAAACATTCTTTTACCCCCACTTGCAGTTTACATGAAACATGGTGTGGGGTCTACCTTACTAATAAGCATTATTCTTACTATTATAGGCTGGATTCCCGGAGTGATTCATGCATTCCTCGTAAATGGGACAGAGTAATACTTTAAAAAAAGAAAACCGGCTAAAAAGCCGGTTTTTTTTCAATATATATTTAGGATTCGTTTTCAGCATCTTCCTTTTCCTCTCTTTCCTTAACCACATTTTGCCACTTCCAGGCACTCTTAAGAGCATCATCAAGGCTCCTACTGGCTTTCCATCCTAATTCATTATTGGCTTTGTTGGTATCTGCATAAGCCGCTGTAATATCCCCTTCTCTTCTACTGGTTATCTCATAAGGAAGTTTTTCACCGGTAGTTCTTTCAAATGATTTTATTACCTCCAGTACAGAATTTCCAGTTCCGGTTCCCAGATTGAAAATTTCATAATTCGATTTTTCCTCCTGTTTCTCTAACCTTTTTAGTGCTTTCACATGAGCTTCGGCAAGATCCATAACGTGAATATAATCCCGAATAGCTGTTCCATCCGGAGTAGGATAATCATCTCCGAAAACCGACAACTTTTCTCTTTTTCCTATTGCGGTTTGAGTAATAAAAGGAACAAGATTTTGAGGAGGCCCAATGGGAAGTTCTCCAATTTCAGCCGATGGATGAGCCCCAATAGGATTAAAATATCTTAATGAGATCGCTTTGAAATCAGGAACGACCTTACAGGTGTCCCTTATAATTTCTTCTCCCATTTGTTTAGTGTTTCCATAAGGTGACTCAGCTTCTTTTACCGGAGCGTCTTCGGTGATAGGAAGCTCATCAGCCTGCCCATAGACGGTACAGGACGAACTAAAAATAAATTTAGCGTCTTCCTTTTTATTAAGCTCCTGAAGCAGATATACCAGGCTGGAAATATTGTTTTCGTAATAATGTAAAGGTTTAAGCACACTTTCACCTACAGCCTTGGAAGCTGCAAAGTGAATCACTGCTGAGATATCAGCATATTGCTCAAAAAAATTCTTGACTTCCGATTTATCTCTTAGGTCGATATTCACAAAATCAGGAGTCTTTCCTGTTATTTGAGTAATACCTCCCAACACATCGATTGATGAATTTGAAAGATTATCGATGATTACAACTTCTACACCTTCTTTTTGCAGGGCTACAACGGTATGGGATCCAATAAACCCAAGCCCACCTGTGACCAGTACTCTTTTTGAATTCATAAATTTGGTTTACAGGTGCAAATTAATAAAATCACCAAATACTCTCGCTGTAGAATGCATAAAAATGAATTCTATTCATAGATTTAATTTTTAACCGCTTAAATGCTTATCTATTATATATAGATTATCTTTGGAACTTTTAAATTAAACATCTATGTCGCTAAGTAAACAGCTCAGCTTTTTTAAATGGATAAGCATTCTCGAAGGGATCTCCTTTCTGGTACTTCTGGGAGTGGCCATGCCATTAAAATATATTTTTAATATGCCAGAAATGGTGCAACATGTTGGAATGGCTCATGGAGTCCTTTTTATTGGTTATATCCTGGGATGTTTGATCCTTATAAGACCTATGAACTGGAGCGCTCGAGAATCGGCCATAATAATGAGTTGTTCCCTGCTCCCCTTGGGGCCATTTTATGTTGAAAAGAAATATCTTTAATTCATGAGTGATGAGGGATTAAAAGAACTGATCTGTTTTTTTGAGAGAATATTTTCCGAAAGTGGGATGAATCCTGTACTTGCGCAGTATTTAAACCTGCTTATCAATTTGGTCATCCTCACTTTAATTCTTATTGGGGTAAATTACCTGATTAAAAAATTTATTATTGAGGCATTCCGAATCTCTACAAATAAAACCCGAACCACCTTTGATGACTTTTTAATAAAGAGTAATTTTCCTCGTTACGCCGGGAGAATAATTCCTCTTTATATAGTTTATAAGCTTTTTCCTCTAATCTTTTCTGAATTTTCCCAGGTTCTTATTGTGTTTTCACTGCTCTTTAGAATTTATGTGATCATTTTGATTATCTGGATTTGTCGTAGTCTTCTTAGAACTACCAGGAATTATCTTAAAACCCGTGAGGAATTCAACGACAAGCCACTGGAAAGTTTTAGCCAGATCATTATGATCTTTATTTGGATCGTAGGTATCATATTTATTTTTGCGGAGATCACAGGTAAATCGGTCATTGGTTTCGCAATTTCTTTAGGTGCTGCTTCCGCAGTGATATTACTAATCTTTAAAGATACCATTCTGGGACTCGTAGCCTCTATTCAGGTTTCGGTTAATGATATTGTGAGAATTGGAGACTGGATCACTTTTGAGACTTATGGTGCCGATGGTACCGTTACCGAAATTAACCTTGCCACCGTAAGGGTTCAAAACTGGGATAACACCTATACCACAATTCCAACCTACAGCCTTATTTCCGATTCTTTTCAGAATTGGCGTGGAATGCAGGAGTCACCGGGAAGGCGCATCAAACGTTCTGTTTATATAAAGCAGAATTCGGTAAGGTTTCTAAACTCTGATGATATTGAAAGACTTAAAAAAATTAATTTGATCGCTCCTTATCTTGAAAACCGGCAGTCTGAGATAGATAAGTACAATCAAAGCAATAATATTGATAAAAGTGTTCTAGTTAACGGAAGAAACCAGACTAACCTTGGGGTCTTTAGAAAGTATGCCGATTCGTATTTGCATGAACATTCGGCAGTTCATAAAGAAATGTACATCATCGTAAGACATCTTGCACCAACCGCCCAGGGGATTCCCTTAGAAATTCTATGTTTTAGTAAAGACAAACGATGGGAAAATTTTGAGTATATTTCAGCTGACATTTTTGACCACCTGATTGCAGCTATTCCCTATTTTGATCTCAAATTATTTGAGGCTCCATCCGGGGATGATTTTCGTGATTTTCTGGCCAATACGTCCCAACTTAACAAATCTGATCCTAATCAAGCATGAACTTAAAATCATTCCTTCAGGGTTTTGGCCTTTTAGCCGTTATCATCACCCTGATTCCGCTTATAGCTGCTGATTTCTGGTGGATTAGGATTTTCGACTATCCTCACATTCAATTAACACTGGTAACCCTTACAGCGATTGCCGCATACTTTATGAAGTTCGAAATAAGGTCATGGCGGGATTACGCCTTTATGGCCGTGCTTATTACCTGTTTTATCTTTCAGTTCTCCAAGCTGTATCCCTATACGCCATTTTCTCCTCTGGAAGCCGGTAAGCCTACTGCAGATGTAAACCAGGATTCAGGGCTAAAAATACTTACTTCAAATGTCCTTCAGAAGAATAAAAAATCTGATCTGGTGATCGCAGAGGTAAAAAAGATCGATCCCGATATAATAGTTTTTACAGAAACCGATCATCGATGGCTGGAAGAACTTGAAGCAGGAATAGGCTCAGATTATCAATTCAAAGTAAAAGCTCCCATTCATAATACTTATGGGATGCTACTTTTTTCCAAGCTTGAATTGATACACCCGCAATTGAAATTTGTGGTAGATGATAGCATTCCTTCCATACACACTGAGGTACGTCTCAGGTCTGGACAAAAATTCCAGCTTCATGCCGTTCACCCTACTCCACCAATGCCACAAGAAAACCCTTCTTCTTCAGACCGCGATGCAGAATTAATGAAGACGGCTCTGCAGACACTAGACGCCGACTTACCCGTGATCGTAATAGGGGACTTTAACGATGTCGCCTGGTCACATACAACTACCCTATTTAAAAAAATAGGAGGTTTGCTTGATGTAAGAGTTGGTAGAAGTTTTTATAATACATTTGATGCGACCAGTTTTATAATGAGATGGTCTCTTGATCAAATCTTTGTTACAGAAGAATTTCGTGTTGAGAATATTGCCACTGGGGATGACGTAGGATCAGATCATTTTCCATTTTATGCCAAATTATATCTGCAGCCAGAACATGCTGAAGAACAAAAGCCAGAACCTGCGACCAAAGAGCAAATAAAAACTGCCCGAAAACAGATTAGAGAGGAAGAAAAAGAAAATCAGGAAAAACAGTCGGAATAAATCCAACAGCCTATAAATCCTAACATTTTCTTGGGACTATCTATAAGATCTATTGTATATTTTTAGGAAAAACCATTAAATATGCAATCTCCTTCTGCAGAAGAAACTGAAACTCTGACTCAGTCTTTTCGGGATTTCTATAATAATTTTATCGATCAGTTGCCCGGAATCGGCTTGGGTCTCCTAATCATAGTTTTAGGAGTCTTGATCGGAACCTGGCTGGGAGCATTTTTTAAGAGACGTATTTCTTCCAGAACACAAGATCCATTAATGAGCCGGTTTTTAGGGAAAGCCATCAGGTTCATGATCATAGTTACTTCTATCATGATAGGATTAAAAGCGGCAGGATTGGGTGGTATCGCCACAGGAATCCTTACCGCAGCAGGAGCCAGTGCGGTTGTACTTGGCTTCGCATTTAAAGATATTGGTGAAAATTTTATTTCCGGAATTATCCTGGCTTTCAACAGGCCCTTTGATGTGGAAGATACCGTTGAGATAGGAGAAAACTTCGGAAAGGTAAAAGCCCTCGAATTTCGCTATACTAAATTGAAGACCTTTGACGGAAAGGATGTATATATTCCAAATAGTGATGTTCTTACCAAACCTGTTACCAACTATACTGAAGATGGTTTCTTTAGATGGAATTTCACTATTGGTATTGCCTATGAAGATAATATAGACGGTGCTAAAAAAACAGTCATGAAGGCTCTAAGGGATGAACCTATGGTAATCGAGGATGAATTACATCAAAACTTTGTAATTGAAGACGAACTGGCAACAAGTACCGTAAATTTAAAAGTCTTCTTTTGGGTGGACACCAAGGATTTTAGAATGCAGGCCATGATCACCAAAGGAAATGTGGTAAGGGTTGTAAAAGAGGCTCTGGAAGACAATGGCTATTATATGCCGGCAGATATTCAGGAGATCAAACTATATGGAGGTCAAAAGGAATTTCCGGTTAGACTGGCACAGAATACAGATCCTGAACCTAAAAAGAAGTAGACTATTTTAACCGATCCTTGACAAATTCGACCTCTGTTTTTCCATGAGGTTTTGGTTTACCGTTCTCATCCAGAGCAACCATAACGATCTTATCTATACTAATAATGGTCCCACGGGTCATTTTATTACGAACCTCACACTTGAGGGTTATGGAGGCTGTCCCAAATTTAATAACTTGAATTCCTATTTCCACAATATCACCCTGATGAGCGGAACTTTTAAAGTCTATTTCGCTCATAAATTTAGTAACGGTCTTAGGGTTTTCTAACTGTACAATACTATATAGAGCACATTCTTCATCTATCCATTCCAGTAATCGCCCACCAAACAGAGTCCCATTCGGGTTTAGGTCCTGGGGTTTGATCCATTTTCGTGTATGAAATCTCATTTTTATTTGAAAAGTAAAAAGAAAAGATCAGGCATTAAAAGTTCTCCGGCAGAATTCATAAATACTGAATTTCGCTTTAAAATATTGTGATTTTTAAAGTTTAAAGCTGGTAAATTACCTATTATAAAAATTGCTGGGCAACATTTATAATTTCGTCATGATCAAAAGCCAGATCCATATCAATCACCTTTTCAATATCGAACCATTTAGCATCCTTGGCATCATCTGCCGGGGAAAGATCTTCTTCGCAAAATATACGGCTTAAAAAAGCAATAGATATCGTATGTCCTCTTGGGTCCCGGTTTGGCTTGCCAAAAGCCTGAACCTGTTCCATGGATGAAACCTGTACTCCGGTTTCTTCTTTTAGTTCTCTTTTAGCAGCAGTTTCCAGATCTTCATCTTCCTCAACGAAGCCCCCGGGTAGTGCCCACTTGTCTTTAAAGGGATCATTCTTTCGCTGTACCAGCAATATTTTAAAATGATCATCGGTTTTACAGAAAACAACACTGTCCACTGTGACGGCTATTTTTTGATGGTTCATATTAATTGAGTGTTTTTGGTTTTTTTATATCGGTCTTAAATCTTTTATTGAACTTTTCAATAAAATATGCTGAAAGTAATGGCGATGCCTTTTCCATATTTTGATGTACAAAAAAGTAAACGTTTTTTAGTCCAAGTTTATACCACTCTTCCAGTCTGTCCAGCCAGTCGTCCAATCTTGAATAATCGGCTGGATGATTAGCTCCATTATATCTTATAAAAGCAGAATCTGTGGTAAGTCTCATATGCATAAGATCTCTTCGGCCTCCAGAATCCGTTATTATGTGAGTAATATTATACTGCATCATAAGATCGTTCAATTCATTCGCAACCCCTTCATCATTATACCAACCGGGTTGACGAAATTCGGCTGATAGTGGTACTACTGCAGGCCAGTGATGAAAAAAAGCTTCTACTCGTTTCATGTTTCTAGGACCAAAATCATCACGCAACTGTAAAAAGCACATTCCTAACTTTTCTTTTAAAGGTTGAATATTAGAGACAAAATCATCGGTAAAAGTTTCTGTCTCGTTCAGCCTTTTAAAATGAGTGATTATATTTGGAACCTTCGGAAAAAATTTGAAGTCTTCTTCTGCTTTCGATTCCCAGGTTGCAAACTGTTCCTGCGGAAACATTCTATAAAAAGAAGCATTCAATTCAATAGAATTAAATTGTGAGGAATAATATTCCAGTTCTTTAACACCACGAGGATAGAAGTTCTTTAAATCCTTTTTATTCCATTTGGCACCACCTATTCTTACATCGTCAAATTTTGAAGCTTCAAATTGCTCCAGGACTTTTTTAGTTTGTTTATGTGTTGGAGGTAAAGTATAATCTATATCTCCGGGATTTTCTACATTTCCGAATTTCATTTAAAACAGAAATCAATATTTATTAAAATATACGGTTTTTTTATTTACAAATTCCTTGATCCCATCTTCAGAAAGTTCCCTGCCATAACCGGAAATCTTTGTACCTCCAAATGGAAGTCTTGGATCGCTTTTTACCAGTTCATTCACAAACACAGCCCCATCTTCAAATTGGGGAATAATTTTCTGGGCAAACTCTTCGTCTTCGGTAAATATGGAAACTCCCAGGCCAAAATCAGACATATTCACAAGATCGATGGCCTCTTCCTCTTTTTTAAATAAGGTCACACCAATTGCGGGTCCAAAGGTTTCTTCTTTAAACATTTTCATTTCTGGTGTTACTCCGGTTAAGATAGTTGGCTCTAAATATGCTTTATCTCTTTTACCTCCCAGAATTATTTTGGCTCCAGCTTTCACAGAGTCCTGGATTTGGTTCTCAAGATCTTCTGCAAGATCAACTCTGGCCATAGGCCCAATAAAAGTATCTTCATCCAAAGGATCACCACTTTTTAATTCACGCACCTCTTTAACAAATTCTTCCATGAATTCATCAGCGATACTTTCATGCAGAATAAGTCTTTTTCCGGCAATACAACTCTGCCCTGTATTCTGATACCTTGCCATTACACAGGTTTTTACAGTTTCCGAAATATTGGCATCTTTAAAAAGGACTAGCGCATTGCTTCCTCCTAGTTCCAGCACAGACTTCTTAATTTGGTCACCTGCTGTAGAAGCCACCGCTGAGCCTGCAGGTTTACTACCAGTTAGGGTTACCGCTTTTATTCTCTTATCTTTTATAATGTCCTCTACTTTATTGCTTCCAATTACCATATTTTGAAAGCAACCTTTAGGAAATCCGGCTCTTTCAAATACTTTCTGAATATTATTTGCAGAGCGCATCACGTTACTGGCATGTTTCAAAACCCCAATATTTCCGGCCATTAAGGCAGGAGCAGCAAATCTAAATACCTGCCAGAAAGGATAATTCCAGGGCATAATGGCAAGCACTGTACCCAGAGGTTCATAACTTACATAACTTTTGCTGGCATCGGTCTTTATGGTTTTTGAGGCAAGATGTTTTTCGGCGTTTTTAGCGTAATATTCACACACCCAGGCGCATTTTTCAATTTCTGAAATTGCTTGTTTGATAGGTTTTCCCATTTCCAGGCTAATGTCCCGGGCATATTCTTTTTTATTTTTTTTCAATTCTTCGGCAGCCTTCAGCATAAGCCCTGATCGTTCATTGAAGGTAGTTTTTCTCCATTTATTAAATCGGGAATTAGCAGTCTCCAGAACTTCATCGATTTCTGCTTTTGTGAGTTCCTTAAATTTTTCTATTTCTTTACCGTTATAGGGATTTACTGATTTAATCATAGTTAAATTATTCTGTGCTTTTCTTTTAAAGATAACAAGATGAGAAGTGTTACCGGGACTGATTAAGACATATTTAACTCCCGTAATTGTTTATAACCGGTTTACAAATCAGAAGTCGGCACAGTAAATGTGACCCTGTAAATAATTATATTTAAGAAACTTTACTTGCCATGAATCCACGAGATTTTAACTTAATGGAGCTCAGACCTGAGATTCCTTCAGCAAGAATTACAGAAAACATGAGTCCAGACGAGAGGTTTCAAAATGAAACGCTCCGTCCCATTGCTAAGTTACAGGACAATTTGTTGGTTGCTGTGTTTAAAAATTATATCACTAAGCACAAAAATGCTTTTTATGATTTAAGTCTTGAGAAAAGACTTAATTATATAGAGAATGCTATTCAAAAGGATATAAAATTCAGAAATAGCATGAAAGGGATGATTATCGGTCAGTTCACCATCGCTGAATACGAGACTTATATTCTCAATTCTTCTGCACTCAATAAGCGCATGATGAATATCGTGAAGGAACGATTACAAAGCCATATTCAGCTTTTAGAACGCGACCTGGCGTACTAAAAAGCCTACTAAAATTGTGATCGCAAAACTCATTAGGGTTCCTATGAGTACATACTCCGTTTGCTTTCTCGCCCCGGTTTCTGTTTTGTCACTAAAACGAAGAATAGATTTTGCAGCGATCAAAAATCCTATGGCCGACAAATTCAACGTAAGAATAAAGGTAAGCACCAGTATTCTTTCAAATATCCCAATATAACGACCTGCCGCATCAAGACTGTTCTTTCGAAGATCGTCTTCCACTTCATTCTGCCAGCGCATAGTCGCTTTTCCTATAAGAAAGCCGGTTGGGAATATAATTACCAGGTAGCCTATGATTATAGCCAGGGAGACTTTAGAACTTAAAATATCTGCCAGGAACGGAATGACATTTTTAAAATTCGAGGTGAGATAAAGCCAGGCCAGTACAATAGCAAAAAGATGCAGTAATTGATCTGAAACAAATATTTTAAGGTTATCCTTTAAGAACTGAAGTTTCCATAGATCTGTAAAGAAATGGCTGAAACTTATAAAAACAGCAATGTACCACCATTCGGGTCGCATTAAAAAAATAAAAGTAAGCAAACCGGCAATGACTGAATGTATATAGAGATAGACCGATGAACCTCTTTTATTTCTTTTATCTCTTACCCATTTAGTAGGCTGAATCACGAAATCCGTGATTACATGTGCCAGTAATAGTTGAAGAAATATTAAGAGGCTATTTTCCATCGGAAAAATATTGAGAGATTACCTGATTGTAACGTTCCAGAAGTTGAGCAATTGCATCCCAACCAGCCGCTTTTTTTCTTTGGTTTACTGCCGACTGACTTATTTCAAGCTTTTCAGCAATATCTTGTTCTTTAAATCCTTTTAAGAGGAAATAGACCACTTCAGCAGAAGCTGTGCTCCACTTGTCGGTTAATGTATCAAATAAAAAGAGTGATGTATTGAATTCATTATCAATACTTTCCATTGGTGTTTTTAACAGGGTTTTCCTTGCCGAGTTTTTCATGGAATCCAGCGTACGTCCAGAAAACTGAAAAGCCTGACCATTAGACTCCGAAATAGATTCCCTTTTAAAATCATAAGTGCCTATTCCAATAGCACAACGAATATCTGCTGTTATTGCACGACTGTTCTTATCGACCTGAAGTCGATTGATCACCGTTTTAAGCCTAATGGCTATTTTCAGGGACTCTGCTGGGAATTCAACAATTCCCTGAAAACTGTCTCCTCTAAATATTTTAAAATTAGATGCGGCAGATTTATTTATAGTCTTCAGTTCTTCAAACTCGTCTTTTAAGGCAACCAGGACCTTTTCCAGGTATTCCCGAGAATAACCGGATGATGATAAAAGATCTGCTGAAATTACTGCTATCATACTTCAAATATAACTAAAATAAGCATATAGGCTTATATATATTAAAAATAAGTTTATAGACTTATAAATAAAGATATTTACCTGCCTTTCGAAATGGTATTAAATATTTGCTAAATCTTCGGTAAGCCCAAAAAGCTTATTTATTTTTAAATTTAATCTGAAAAATGAAAAAAATGGTAGCGAATAAAGAGGAATTATTTCTAAAATGTCTGGATACTGTAAACCGTCAAATAAATAAATATCAAAAGGAAATGGATGAGATAAAGGAATCCATGGAGAACAATGATGTACATACAGATTATGATGAGGATGATAGCAAAGGTCAGTTATTAGGAGACTTTGAAAAATATGCTGAGTACCTGGATAATTCACGCAAAATGAAAGAAAAATTATCACGCATAGACCAAAAACATTACAGTGAAACCATCGATTTTGGAAGTATTGTGGAAACCAGTGAAAATTATTATTTCATTTCAGCAGCACTGGGAAAAATAGTCCTTGAAGAAGGCAGCACAGTATATGCTATTTCTACAGATGCTCCTATCTATCAGGAAATGAAAGGTAAAAAAGCCGGGGATTCTTTTAGCTTTAACGGCAAGGAACATAAGATTCAGGAAGTCCGCTAATTATTCTGGATATTCTATACGCAGATGGTAAATATTCTTAAGCTTGCGCTTAAGAATTTTTTTAACCATTTGTATTTCCTTGAAGGTGATATTTGAATTGAGGAATTGTCCCTCCTCCATTTGCTTATTAATGATCTTTTCTACAAAATTATCAATTAGCACAGAAGTTGGTTCTTTTAAACTTTTACTAGCCGCTTCCACACTATCACACATCATAAGGATGGCAGTTTCTTTACTAAAAGGAATAGGGCCGGGATATCTAAAATCTTCAGAAGACGTATTCTCATTGGCTTCTTTCTCCTTCATATAAAAATAGTACACCGTACTGGTCCCGTGATGAGTTCTTATAAAATCTATTACTCTATCCGGTAAATTATTCTTTTTAGCGATTTCTATTCCATTGATCACATGTTCAATAATAATCTGGGCGCTTTCTCTTGGAGATAACTCGTCATGAGAGTTAACTGAGGTAGTTTGATTTTCAGTAAAATAAGTAGGGTTCTGCATTTTACCAATATCGTGGTAAAGAGCTCCTACCCTTGCAAGCATCGCATTGGCATTAATTTCGTTTGCGGCGGCTTCTGCCAGGTTAGCCACATTTAAACTATGATGAAAGGTACCCGGTGCCTTTTCAGCAAGTTCTTTCAGTAATTTTGAATTTGTGTCTGAAAGTTCCAGAAGTGACATATCACTCACCATACCAAAGATCTTTTCATATACATAGATCAGCGGCTGGACAAAAAGTGTGGCAAGACCCCCTAAAAGAAAAGTGAGGAAAATTTCTGGTTTCATATCTTCCACATTCCCTTCCTGTATTACGATAAAGGCAAAATATGAAATAATATATACCAGGGTTATTTGTCCCACCGAAATAAACAGGTTCGCTCTTTTATAGAGTTCACTAACCGTTAGTATAGTTACGATACCGGCAATAATCTGAAGGAACATATACTCATAACTGTTTGGGACTATAAAACCTAAGAGTAGAACGGTTATTACATGCGTGAATAATCCCAGTCGCGCATCAAAAAATGCTTTTAGTGTAAGCGGGAGTATACATAAAGGCACCACGTATACATATTCAATATTAAAATTCACCACTAGTGTGGTAAGCATAACCATAAATATGATATTAAAGAAAATGAAGGTCACCTTGACGTTATTCTCAAAAATACTTACCCGGTATTTTCTCATAAAAAGCAAAAGCATAAGTAATGCCAGCGCTACAAGAGCGCTATAACCAACAATGATCCAATTGTAATTAGACTGACTCCAAACCTGGGATTCATATTCGGCTTTCAGGGATCTTAAAATATTATATTTATTTCCTTCAACAACTTCTCCCTTAGCTATAATACGACTCCCCTGCTCAATAATCCCACGAGTATAGGAAATGTTATTAAGCTTACTTTCCAGTTCTTTCTGAGTAAGTTCATTATTGAAAGTGACATTAGGCTCTATGGAATTGAAAAATACCTCCAGTAATTCAGTTTTAAAAGAAGAAAAACCCGCATCCTCAATTTCATTATTTAAAAATGAACGAATTTCTCCTTGCTTAAGGATCTTTCTGTAAGCCACTTCAGAGGCTTCATTGCCTTTCAAAAGATAAACTAACTGATCTGGTTCCAATCGATTACTTTCCTGAAGCAAACCAAACTCATAGATTTTATCTACAGTCTCTGTTACAAAATTATCAATGATAGTTTCATATACATTTAAGGTAGTGTCGGGAAAAACATTATGTACCTCCTGAAGGGCATCTTTACCTACCCTTTCAGCGATATTAGAATTAAAATTATAATACGGGACATGGGCAATGGTAATTTCCTGCTTTTCTGCAGCGACTTCTTCATCGGTTTTTAAGATAGCAAAATCAAAAGGGGCATAAAGATTTTCATACTGCCATGGTTTCCCTTTGGGAATATCGTACTTAAATTTCCCTCCTTTAGGAAGGAGATAAACGATTAAAACTGAGGTAAGCACAAACAAGAAAACCTTATAAAAAAGTGCCTGGTTTTTATATAGCTTATTAATGAAATCGCTCATAGATTAACGGGTAATGCTCAAATGTAGTAAAAATAGGTCTGAATAGGCTTAGGTTATTTAATTCCTTATAAAATCACTAACTTCGCATCACTTGAATTAATTAAACTAAAAACATGAATAAAGAAGTAGTAATAGTAAGCGCTGCAAGGACTCCGATAGGAAGTTTTTTGGGGGGTTTATCCAGTATTCCAGCTACAAAATTAGGCTCAATAGCGATTAAAGGAGCTTTAGAGAAAATCAATCTTAAACCTGAATTGGTGGAAGAAGTATTGATGGGAAATGTGGTTCAGGCTGGTGTTGGACAAGCTCCGGCAAGACAGGCTTCTCTTGGTGCAGGAATACCTGATACAGTGCCATGTACAACAGTAAATAAAGTATGTTCCAGCGGGATGAAGGCCGTAATGCAGGGAGCTCAGTCTATTATGCTGGGTGATACCTCTATCGTGGTTGCAGGTGGGATGGAAAACATGAGTCTAATCCCTCATTATATGCACCTGAGAAACGGTAAGAAATTCGGACCTGCTACCATGGAGGACGGAATGCAAAAAGATGGTCTTGTGGATGCCTATGATCACAATGCGATGGGGACCTGTGCCGATCTTTGCGCAACTGAACATAATTTTTCCAGAGAAGATCAGGATAAGTTTGCAGTACAATCTTACGAAAGATCTGCAAAGGCCTGGAAAGAAGGAAGATTTGACAATGAGGTTGTTCCCGTAGAAGTGCCTCAAAGGAAAGGTGACCCGATTATAGTAAAAGAAGATGAAGAGTTTAAGAATGTAAGAATGGATAAGATATCCTCTCTTAGACCTGCATTCTCTAAAGAAGGGACAGTAACTGCAGCCAATGCTTCTACAATAAATGACGGAGCCGGTGCAGTTGTTCTTATGAGCAGAGAGAAAGCTGAAGAATTAGGTTTAAAACCTCTGGCTACGATTAAAAGTTTTGCAGATGCTGCGCAGGAACCAAAATGGTTTACCACTGCTCCTGCCAAGGCTTTACCTAAAGCACTTGAAAAAGCTGGAGTTAAAAAAGAAGAAGTAGATTTCTTTGAATTTAATGAAGCGTTTGCTGTGGTAGGCCTTGCAAACATGAAGATTCTTGGTCTTACAGATGAAAATACGAATGTAAATGGTGGTGCCGTATCTTTGGGACATCCTCTTGGATGTAGCGGTGTAAGAATTCTTATCACCCTTTTAAATGTTCTGGAACAGAATAACGCAAAAATTGGAGCGGCCGCGATTTGTAATGGTGGCGGAGGAGCTTCTGCAATGGTAATCGAACGTAATTCCTAACATTAATTAATCTAAAAAATTAATGCAATACGGGATTTGCCATTTAAGTATTGTGCCTCTAAGGATTTCTGCATCTCACGAAAGTGAAATGACTTCTCAGATCCTCTATGGCGAACATTTCAAAATTCTTGAAGAAAGAGCGCATTGGTGTAGAATTCGTTTAGCCTTCGATGATTTTGAAGCCTGGGTAGATAAAAAACAGATCACAAAAATTGAAGAGTCTGAATTTTATTCTCTTGAAGAGAGTGAACTTCGGCTTTCTTCAGATCTTATAGATTATATTACTGATGCCAACGGCCTGCTTATGGCAGTTCCTATAGGGGCGGTAGTAAATTCGGTGAATCTTATTGGGCATTTATTCGATGGAAATTCCATTACCTCTGTAACTTCCAAAGAGAAACTGGTGGAGACCGCTCTTTTATATCTTAATTCTCCTCATACCTCCGGTGGTAAAACACCATTTGGAATGGACTGCAGCGGACTTACACAGATGGTCTATAAGTTAAATGGATATCGTATCAAAAGAAATGCTGCTGAACAGGCTAAACAGGGAGAAGCTCTTAGTTTTATTGAGGAAAGTGAACCTGGTGATCTTGCCTTCTTTGATGATGAAGAGGGGGTGATCAATCACGTAGGTCTGATGATGAAGGATAATTATATTATCCATGTAGACGGTAAAGTGAGAATAGACAGAATAGATCACTCAGGCATATTTAATGCGGAATTGAGAAAGCATACTCATAAACTAAGAGTCATAAAAAAAATAATATGATTCATGAGAATTGTGAGAATAAAAAAGCCGCTGAATTTCTTCAGCGGCTTTTTTATTATTTAATGATAACAATTATTGTTGAAGCATAGCTCTCATCTCTTCTACTTTCTCCTGGTTTCCAAGATTTGAGTAGATATTCATTGCAGTTCTAATAACATCCTGATCGTTAGGATCTATTTCCAAGAGCTGTTTCAAGGTAAGGAATCACTTCTTTATAAAGTTCTTTACGTTCCGCATTTAATTCATCATACTTCTTAGAATCTTCTTTACTCATTCCAAGATTGTTCATCTTTTCAATAAGATCTCTTTCGCGACTAAGGATAGAAGCTACAAGATTAATTCTCGCTTCGTTAAATTCATTGTCCAGACTAATTGCTTTTTTATAATTTTCAATAGCTTTTTCATGGTTTCCAAGTTCAGCATACATTAATCGCAATATTATTGAATACTCTTGGATTTGTAGGGTCCATTTCACCAGCGGTTTCAAGACTTGCAATGGCTTTCTCTTTTTCGCCCATCTGGTAATACATATTGGCTTCAGAAAGTAATAAGATCTACATCATCTGGATTGGTTGCTTTTGCTTCATCCATTGCGGCAATAGCTTTATCATATTCCTTTTGATTGATATAGATTCTTGCAATTAAGCCTGCAATATCTCCTTTTTTAGAAGGGATATTTCTTACATCAGGATCCTTGTAATTGTTTGCTTTCACCATTATATCCCTTTGCTCTTTAGAACCAAAAGTTTCAGTTTCTCCAGATTCAATATTTACAGCAACATATTCTTTTCCAGAACCATCATATCCTAATTCATTCAGGGTTTCCAGATATTCTACTGCTTTATCATAATCCTGAGCCTGTACATAGTTATTAGCCGCATAATATAAATAGATAGTATCTTGTGGGCTAAGTTCGTAACTTGTATAAAGCTTTTCAGCTGCCGAAGTAAAATCTTCTTTTTTCTGGTCTTCTATGGCGCTTTGGATCATATTATTCTTAAGCTCCATCAATTTTTGAGATGCATCATCATTGCCCATCTCTGCTGCTTTTTGAAAAGCTGCTGCGGCAATTTTCATATCCTCGGCAGTAGGGTTTCCGGCACTATATGCCTGACCTTTATAAAAGTAAAAACGTTCCTGCCATTTATCATTCGCCTCGCCTAAGGTTGATTCTGCAATCTTAAGCTGAGCTTTAGCTTCTGTAAAATTGCCGTCTTCAATAGCGTCTTCGGCATTTTTGATTTCATCTTTTTGTGCGACCGCTGCCAGTGTAAGTAGGAACAATGCCGCTGTCAAAATATTAGTTTTCATTGTGGTTTTGGTTTAAGTTTTTATTCTTCACTATCATCTGCAATAGTTGTGCCATTTGCCGAATCCTCATTGCCTACAGGCTTTTCGGCATCTTCCATATTTTCGACATCGTCTTCATCATGTAGTACTTTTGCAACTGCTGCAATAGCATCACTCCCTTTTAAATTGATTAGCTTAACTCCCTGGGTTGCACGACCCATTACGCGAAGATCTTCAACAGCCATACGAATCACAATTCCAGATTTGTTAATGATCATTAGATCATCTGCATCTGTAACATTTTTAATTGCGACAAGTTGTCCGGTTTTTTTGGTTACTGAAATGGTCTTAACCCCTTTACCTCCTCGGTTTGTGATACGATAATCTTCCAGGCTGGATCGTTTACCATACCCATTTTCAGAAACCACCAGGATTTCTGATTCAAAATCGTTTACCGAAATCATTCCTACTACTTCATCATTATCATCAGCAAGTCGAATACCTCTAACTCCTGAAGCATTTCTCCCCATTGGTCTCGTTTTGGATTCTTCAAACCTGATAGCTTTTCCACTTCTAAGACCAAGCATTACCTGGCTATTACCAGTAGTAAGTTTAGCCTCTAATAATTCATCTCCTTCTTTTATGGTAATAGCATTAATACCATTAGTTCTAGGACGGGAGTATCTTTCAAGCCTGGTCTTTTTAACCTGACCTTTTTTCGTTGCCATGATCACAAAATGATTATTGACATATTCCTCATCCTTAAGATCCTGGGTACATATGAATGCGTTCACCTTATCTTCCGGTTCAATATTAATAAGGTTCTGGATAGCTCTTCCTTTTGAAGCCTTACTTCCTTCCGGAATTTCATAAACTCTCATCCAGTAACACTTACCATTTTGAGTAAAGAATAGCATGTACTGGTGGTTGGTACCTACAAATAAGTATTCAAGGAAATCTTCATTACGGGTATTAGAACCTTTTTGTCCAACTCCTCCTCTATTCTGAGTTTTATATTCATTTAGGGAAGTACGTTTAATATACCCAGCATGAGAAATAGTGATCACCACTTTTTCGTCTGGAATCATATCTTCTATACTAAGGTCTCCTCCTGAGTATTCTATTTGGGAACGTCTTTCATCACCATATTTATCTTTTATTTCAAAAAGCTCGTCCTTAATTACTTCCATTCTGCGCTCTTTACGGGCAAGAATATCTTCTAAGTCCTCAATAGTTTTTAAGATCTCATCGTATTCTGCTCGTAGTTTATCCTGTTCCAGACCAGTAAGCTGTCTCAATCGCATTTCAACGATGGCTTTCGCCTGAACTTCAGAAAGTTCAAAGCGCATCCATCAATTTACTTCTCGCTTCATCTGCATTAGAAGAAGCCCTAATAAGAGCGATTACCTCGTCAATATTATCTGAAGCAATGATTAAACCTTCAAGAATATGAGCTCTGTCTTTAGCTTTTTTAAGTTCAAATTCTGTTCTTCGAACTACTACTTCGTGACGGTGCTCAACAAAATGATAAATCAAATCTTTAAGATTCAACATTTCAGGTCTTCCATTTACAAGCGCAATATTATTCACACTAAAAGAAGACTGAAGAGCGGTATGTTTAAAAAGAGTATTAAGAACAATATTAGGAATGGCATCACGCTTTAACTGATAAACGATACGCATCCCGTTTCTGTCAGACTCATCTCGAATCAGGCTTATACCATCTATCTTTTTATCATTTACCAGATCGGCCGTTTTCTTGATCATATCAGCCTTATTCACCTGATAAGGAATCTCGGTTACAACCAAAAATTCCCTTCCATTGATTTCTTCCATATGGGATTTCGCACGCATAACAATACGTCCTCTCCCCGTTTTGAAGGCCTCTTTTACACCATCGTAGCCATATATAATTCCTCCGGTTGGAAAATCGGGAGCCTTAATATGTTCAATTAGTTCGTCGATCTCGATATCTCGATTATCGATATAAGCAATGGTACCGTCAATCACTTCTGATAAATTATGAGGTGGCATATTAGTAGCCATCCCTACGGCAATACCACTGGCACCGTTGACCAAAAGATTTGGTACCCGGGTAGGCATCACTACAGGTTCACTTAATGAATCATCAAAATTCAGTTGGGTATCAACAGTTTCCTTGTCGATATCTGCCAGCATATCTTCACTGATCTTACGCATACGCGCTTCAGTATATCGCATTGCTGCCGGACTGTCGCCATCTACAGAACCAAAGTTACCCTGACCATCAACAAGCATATAACGCATACTCCATTCCTGCGCCATTCTCACCATGGTGTCATAAACGGAAGAATCCCCATGCGGGTGATACTTACCTAATACTTCCCCTACAATTCTTGCTGATTTTTTATAGGCGCGGTTTGAAAGGACTCCGAGCTCGTACATGCCGAATAATACACGGCGGTGTACCGGCTTTAAACCGTCACGGACATCTGGTAAGGCACGTGACACAATGACCGACATCGAATAATCGATGTAGGCTGACTTCATTTCATCTTCAATGTTGATAGGAATAAGCTTTTCTCCTTCAGCCATATTTAAAATTTTAATTTATCTTAAAAATCTAATGTGGCAATTTACATATTTTCTCCCTCTTTAAAAGGCTTGAAAGACGGGCTAAGCCTTGTTTTTATTAACAAATTTTTAGTGGAGTTTGGTTAATAAGTTCAGTATTTTACACTTTGATAATTGAAAGTAATTTTGTCTATTAGCTACTAACTCCCTGTTAGGTATAGTTTTTGACCAATTTCGAGTGAATAAATTTTTGAGAAAGGAAGATAAAATGGATGATAATTTTTCACCAAGAGTAAAAGATGTAATTGCTTACAGTAAAGAAGAAGCATTAAGACTGGGCCACGATTTTATCGGGACAGAGCATCTTATGCTTGGTTTGCTGCGAGATGGAGATGGAAAAGCTATAGAAATACTTAATGCCCTGGAAATAGATCTTGGACATTTAAGACGTAAAGTTGAAATTCTTAGCCCCGCAAACCCCAATACAGTTACTATAAGTAATGAAAAGCGAAACCTGCACTTAACCAGGCAGGCAGAGCGCGCCCTTAAAACGACATTTCTGGAAGCTAAATTATTCCAGAGCTCGTCGATAAATACTGCACATTTACTATTGTGTATTCTAAGAAATGAGAACGATCCCACCACTAAATTGCTGAACAAATTGAAAATAGATTATGACGGCGTTAAAGATCAGTTTAAATACATGATCGCCAGCGATGAGGATGATTTTACCGACAGCCCGGCTGCAGAATCTTTTTCAGATGATGATGCAAGTGGTGATGAAACCACAAGAGAGAATCCGTTTAGCGGAGGAGGCGGTGGTACCGGTAAGACGTCCAAAAAATCAAAAACTCCTGTCCTGGATAATTTCGGGAGAGACCTTACCGCACTGGCTGAAGTTGATAAGCTTGATCCGGTTGTAGGAAGAGAGAAGGAAATTGAACGTGTTTCCCAAATATTAAGCAGAAGAAAGAAAAACAACCCACTACTTATAGGAGAACCCGGAGTTGGTAAATCTGCTATTGCAGAAGGTCTTGCGCTAAGAATTGTACAAAGAAAGGTATCCAGAATACTTTTTGATAAAAGAGTCGTGACTCTTGACCTGGCAAGTCTTGTTGCAGGAACTAAATATCGCGGACAATTCGAAGAAAGAATGAAAGCGGTAATGAACGAACTTGAGAAGAATGACGATATTATTCTTTTTATCGATGAGATTCATACGATCGTAGGTGCCGGGGGTGCGACAGGTAGTCTTGATGCAAGCAACATGTTTAAACCTGCACTTGCTCGTGGAGAAATCCAATGCATTGGTGCAACAACCCTTGATGAGTACAGGCAGTATATAGAAAAAGATGGCGCTCTGGAAAGAAGATTCCAGAAGGTTATTGTGGAACCAACTACTGTTGTAGAAACAATCGAGATACTTAATAATATCAAGAATAAATACGAAGAACATCATAATGTGGTTTACACAGATGAGGCTATCCAGGCTTGTGTAAAGCTCACTAACCGTTATATGACCGATCGTTTTCTTCCAGATAAGGCAATTGATGCTTTAGATGAAGCAGGGTCCAGAGTTCATATAACAAATATTGATGTTCCTAAACAAATTCTTGAGCTTGAGAGAAAGCTAGAAGAGGTTAGAGAGAATAAAAATTCTGTGGTTAAGAAGCAGAAGTATGAAGAAGCTGCAAAGCTTAGAGATGATGAGAAAAATCTTGAGAAAGAATTAAGTGTAGCTCAGGAAAAATGGGAAGAGGAATCTAAAAAACATAAGGAAACAGTTTCAGAAGAAAGCGTGGCCGATGTTGTTTCTATGATGACTGGAATTCCAGTGAATCGTATTGCTCAAACCGAAAGCAACAAACTTGTTGAGCTACCGAAGAAAATCAAAGGAAAAGTAATTGGTCAGGACGAAGCCGTTGGAAAAGTGGTAAAAGCTATTCAAAGGAACCGTGCTGGGCTTAAGGATCCTAATAAGCCAATTGGATCATTTATATTTCTTGGTCAGACAGGAGTTGGTAAAACGCAACTGGCAAAGGTACTCGCCCGTGAATTATTCGATAACGAAGATTCATTAATTAGAATAGATATGAGCGAATACATGGAAAAATTTGCTATATCAAGGTTAATTGGTGCACCTCCGGGATATGTAGGTTATGAAGAAGGTGGTCAACTTACGGAAAAAGTTAGGAGAAAGCCTTACGCTGTAATACTTCTTGATGAGGTGGAAAAAGCCCATCCCGATGTATTCAATATGCTGCTTCAGGTTCTTGATGATGGATATTTAACTGATAGTCTTGGTAGAAAAATAGACTTTAGAAATACCATTATTATAATGACGTCTAATATCGGAGCAAGAAAATTGAAAGATTTTGGTCAGGGCGTAGGATTTGGTACTACCGCTCAAAAATCTCAGGCTGATGACAATGCGCGAAGTGTGATCGAAAATGCCCTTAAAAAGGCCTTCGCTCCAGAATTCTTAAATAGAATTGATGATGTTGTAATCTTCAATACCCTGGAACGAGAAGATATCCACAAAATTATTGATATCGAATTAGAAAAACTATTTGATAGAATACATGGTCTTGGATATAATCTTAGTCTTACAGACAAGGCTAAAGACTTCATTGCGGAAAAAGGATTTGATAAGCAATATGGAGCACGACCTTTAAACCGAGCTATTCAGAAATATATTGAAGATGCTCTGGCAGAAGAGATCATTACTTCTAAACTTAAAGAAGGAGACGTGATCACTATGGATCTGGATGACAAAAAGAATGAATTAATTATCGAAATCAAGAAATCTGTAGAAGAAACTGAGTCTTAATTTATTTCATTTTTTGACAAATATAAGCCGCTTTTATTAGCGGCTTTTTTATTAAATTGCTTTTAAGCTATAAGATTTTCAATTATATTTACGACTCCAAGCCCTACACAAAAAATATGTTACTCAAAGAAATTGAACTTGACTTTGGAAAAGTCACTATTCACGATAATATCCTGATTGCAAAATTAAATGAAGGCGTCCTTTTTGACGTTCCTAACAATAAAAGACTTCTTGATCTAGGTGCAGAAATTTTTAGAGGAGAAAATTACGGTTATATCTCCCACCGCATAAATTCTTATGCTGTAGATCCAATGGTATATTTTGAATCTGCCAGGATCGAAAACTTAAAAGCTATTGCTGTGGTTTCAGATAGTAAGATGACCAGAAGAAATGCTCAGGAAGTGGAAAGAAAATTCTATAAAGACACTAACTGCTTTGAAGTATTCGAAACTCTTGAAGACGCTGTAAGTTGGATCAAAACTAAAATTTAATCCAGAAAATCTTCGGCTTCAAATTCTTCAATAAACTTTCTGGCTTTTTTAATAAAAGGGGCCATAGTAACATCTTCAGTAAGCACAGGCACATCCTCCCTAAAAGAAATTAGGATATCATTAAGGACACCGGAAGTTTTCGCTGGTTCCCTGAAATGTATGGCCTGTGAAGCATTAAAAAGTTCTATTGCCAAAACAGTATTCAGATTTTCCACAACCTTCAGCAATTTAGTAGCACTATTTGCTCCCATACTTACATGGTCTTCCTGCCCATTTGAAGAAACAATGGAATCTACAGATGCAGGAACCGATAATTGTTTATTCTGACTCACAATACTGGCAGCGGTGTACTGAGGAATCATAAATCCGCTGTTTAACCCAGGATTTTCTATTAAAAAATTAGGTAATCCCCTTAGGCCCGAAACGAGCTGATAGGTTCTTCTTTCCGAAATATTGGCTAGTTCGGAAAGAGCGATTGCAAGATAATCCAAACCTAAAGCCAGTGGTTGACCATGAAAATTTCCTCCGGAAATAATTTTGTCGGCCTCAATGAAGATATTAGGATTGTCCGTTACCGAATTGATCTCCGTTTTGATGGTTTTTCGCACGAAAGAAAGTGTGTCCTTGGAAGCGCCATGTACTTGCGGTATACATCTGAAGGAATAGGGGTCCTGAACATTTTCTTTTTCCGATTTTGCTATTTCACTACCTTCCAGAAATTTCCTGATTCGTTCGGCAGTTTTTATCTGGCCACGATGTGGCCTCACCATATGAACCAGTTCATCAAAAGGAGAAAGGTTACAATCAAAGGCATCAATAGAAATTGCCCCAACGAGGTCGGCCATATAAGAAAATTTATATGCCTTTAATAAAGCATAAACCCCATGCGCGCTCATAAACTGGGTACCATTCAAAAGAGCCAGACCTTCCTTACTTTGAAGTTTTACAGGCTCCCAACCCATTTTATTAAGCAGCTCCTCCCCGCTTAAAATCTCATCCTTATAGAAAACCTCTCCGTCACCAATCAATGGTAAAGCAAGATGTGCCAGAGGGGCTAGATCTCCGGAAGCTCCAAGGGAACCCTGTTCATAAACAAGGGGATAGATATCGTTATTATAGAAATCTATTAGCCGTTCTACAGTTTCAAGAGCCACACCAGAATTTCCATAACTAAGGGACTGAATTTTTAACAGCAACATTAATTTAACCATTTGCCTGGAAACAAGTTCTCCCGTACCACATGCATGCGATCTTACAAGATTCTCCTGTAGCTCGGTAAGTTTCTCTGCAGTGATCTTTACATTACAAAGAGCACCGAAACCAGTATTGATCCCATAAACCGGTTTATCATTTTCCTTAATTTTGTTATTAAGATATGTTCTAGATTTTTCAATATTCAGGTGAGCCTCATCACTTAGTTCAAGCTTTTTATTGGTTTTGAGAATATCATGAATTACTTCAAGGTCCAAAACTGCTGAACTTATATAATGATGGGTTTGCATATTCACATTTGTTTAAGGGAGCACAAAAATCCTATTTCGTTTAAAAGATTCCAAATATTAGCTCAATTAATTACGAATTCTTTTACTCAAAGGTCGTCCTTATTAGAATCTTCTATATCGTCGATATCTCTAAACAGTTCCTGAAAAGCACTTCCCATAGTTTCGGCAATATCTCCCGACAATAAACCTTCATAACCCAAATCCTGTGAAACCAGATCCCCGGAAAGACCATGTAAATAGACTCCCAAAACCGCAGCTTTTACCGGGTCATATTTCTGCCCAATTAAAGAAGTGATCACTCCTGAAAGCACATCCCCGCTTCCAGCCGTGGCCATCCCCGGATTCCCAGAATTATTGACATATATCTCGTCCTTGTTTATAGTGAAGGTATGAGCTCCCTTAATCACAAGTATTACTTTATATTTTTTACTGAATTCTTTTGCCTTTTTCAATTTATCAAGGTCATCATTCCAGGCACCTATGAGTCGTTTTAATTCTCCCGGGTGTGGTGTGAGAACAGAATTTTCAGGGATTAACTTCAGGAGATCTTTATTTTTTGAAAGCATATTCAATCCATCGGCATCTATAACCATGGGCTTATCGATTTCCTGAAGAGCTTTTTTAAAAGCAGCCACACTTTGCTCATTGGTACCGGCCCCCATCCCAAAGCAAACCACATCTGCATCGAAATTTTCGGGATATGAAGTGAGTATATTCTCGTTATCGTCGGTAAGGACCATAGCTTCTGGTAAGTTTGTTTGAACGATAGTATAACCACATTTGGGAATATATAAAGTCACAAGGCCGCTTCCTGTCCTTAAGCTGGAAGTCCCAGTAAGAAGAACACTTCCAATTTTCCCATAACTCCCTCCTACTATTAACACCTTTCCATAATCTCCTTTATAGGAATTCATAATTCGAGGCCTGTATAATTCCCGGGCTTCTTCTTTACTTATAAGGAAATTATTTGAAGTTAATTCTGCAATAAATTCTTTATCCAGCCCGATATCCAGGATCTGTAGATCACTCACATAATCCATTGTTTCCGGTAAAAAGAAAACCAGTTTAGGTGCCTGAAAGCTCAGGGTGAATCCAGCCTTGATAACTGCAGCATCCTTTTCAGGGATTCGATCTACAAATAAACCGCTGGGCATATCAATTGCCAGGACAAAAGCATTAGAATCATTTATCGCGTTGACCAGTTTTGCAACCCAGCCTTCGATTGGACGGCTTAAACCAATTCCGAATATAGCGTCGATCACAAAATCACCGGTATTAATTTCCGGAAAATCATCTTCTTTTTTGATTAATTGCGGCCAGCTTTTACTGATCTCTTTTATCTTTTTATAATTAGCGAGGAAGTCTTTAGATCTTTTATCACTGTAATTTACTATATAAACGGTGACATGATATCCATGCTGAATAAGGTGTCTTCCCACCACAAGCCCGTCTCCACCGTTATTCCCAATTCCACAAAAGATCTTAATGGGAATTGGAGCTCCGCGCAATCTTTTGTGTATTTCGTTAAACACAAGACTCGCTGCCCTTTCCATTAACTGTTCTGAAGTGATATTTTGTTTTTCAATCGTAGTATTATCAGCTTCTGATAACTGCTGTGCTGAAAGTATTTTCATGAGAAATAAATTCTGTTTTAGAGGTTATCTCAAAGATAAGCTTATTGAATGATTTTAAATATTAATCTATAAAAAGCCTTAATAAATATTGTATTGTCTCTGAATTGAATAAATTTGGGCAAATTTTTGAGAAAAATGAAAGAAGTAGCCCTGTCTGAAAAACATAAAGAACTTAATGCGAAAATGGTTCCCTTTGCCGGTTTCAATATGCCGGTTTCCTATGAAGGTGTAAATGTGGAACATCATAACGTAAGAGAAAAACTGGGAGTTTTTGATGTATCCCATATGGGAGAATTCCTAATTTCTGGAGAAAATGCCCTGGATCTTATTCAAAAAATAAGTTCGAACGATGCTTCTAAACTGGTAGATGGAAAAGCTCAGTATTCTTGCATGCCGAATAATAAAGGAGGAATCGTGGATGATCTTATCATTTATCGAATGGATTCTGAAAAATATCTTCTGGTAGTAAATGCCTCCAATATTGAAAAGGACTGGAACTGGATTGCGCAGCATAATTCTATGGAAGCTACCATGAGAGATATGAGCGATGAAATGTCACTTCTAGCCATACAGGGCCCGAAGGCTGCAGAAGCCATGAAAGTTTTAACAGATATAGATCTCGAAAACATGAAATTCTACACTTTCGAGATAGGAAACTTTGCCGGAGTAGATAAAGTGATCGTATCAGCTACCGGATATACCGGAAGCGGAGGCTTTGAAATCTATTTTAAGAATGAAGATGCAGAACAGATCTGGGAAGAGGTTATGAAGGCTGGTGAAGATTTCGGCATAAAACCTATTGGTCTTGCAGCACGAGATACGCTGCGCCTTGAAATGGGTTATTGTCTGTATGGAAATGATATTGATGAAACGACTTCACCTATTGAAGCAGGACTTGGCTGGATCACTAAATTCAATAAAGAATTTATCAATAGTGAAGAGCTTAAAAAAGAAAAAGAAGAAGGACCATCACGTAAACTAATCGCATTTGAACTGAACGAAAGAGGGATTCCCCGCCAGGGATATGATATCGTGGACGAGAATGGTAAGAAAATTGGAGAGGTAACTTCGGGCACGATGTCCCCTTCCCTTGAAAAAGGAATTGGTTTGGGTTATGTACCAACAGAAGTAGCAGGTGTAGGAAATAAGATATCTATTCAGATTCGTAAAAAAGCGATCCCAGCTACTCAGGTAAAATTGCCCTTCTATAAAGGATAATTTATTTGAAACGAATACTCATTTTAGGAGCTAGCGGATTTATAGGCAATGCCTTGTATAAAGAGTTATGCTCCTATTTTGACACGCATGGCACCTACCATACTGGAAATAAAATTTTCAGTGAAAATCATCAGTTTCATCATCTTGATATAGAAACTGAAAATATTGAGATCTTACTTGAAAACCTGAGGCCGGATATTATCATTTCTTCTCTTAGGGGAAATTTTGATGCACAGATCGCTACGCACTTTTCCATTATTAATTATATTCTAAGGCACAACTGCAAACTCATTTTTATAAGTTCTGCTAACGTATTTGATGCCTTTACCAATTTTCCTTCTTATGAATATGACAAAACCTTAAGCCAGAGTATTTATGGAAGGTTTAAAATAAAAATTGAAAATGCCCTGCTCCGACTTCCAAATCATCAGTATAATATTGTAAGGCTCCCGATGGTTTTTGGGAAATCTTCACCAAGGATAAAGCAAATCCGGACTATTATTGATCTTAATGAACCCCTGGAAGTATTTCCGAATGTGGTGATTAATGCTACAGAAATTCAAAAAGTGACTCAGCAAATACATTATTTGATCAATCGTAAAAAACAAGGTGTATTTCACTTAGGTAGCTCCGATCTCACCCACCAAAAAGATTTCATTGAAGACCTTTGTAAAGGAATGGGATATGAAAATCCACTTTTCAAAAATGTATATGACTCTAATTATGATCGGTTTCTTGCTGTTCTTCCCAAAGACAATAAACTTCCCAGAAATTTAGAGATCACTATAAGCCAGGTAGTAGAAGCTTCAACTAAGGTTTAGTTGTTAATCTTATATTAAACCAAAACATAATTTATGACTTTTCATTACTTAATTTCTAACTTTAAGTAAACCAAAAAATATCATTAATAATGAAAAGGTTAAGTGACGACGAAATAAATAAAAAACTTGAAGATTTTGACGGATGGACCTATGCAAAAAAGGCCATTCACACCTCTTTTCAGTTTGAAAATTTTAAAGAGGCATTTACGGTAATGACGCGAATAGCTTTTGAAGCTGAAGCACAACAACATCACCCTAATTGGGGAAATGTCTACAATCAGCTAGAAATTTCATTATCGACACATGATGCCGATGGTGTTACCGAAAAAGACTTTAAAATGGCTAGAGCCATAGAGGATATTGTGGAAACAGCGAACTAGCTCATTCTCTTAAAAGAGACCAGCTCCTAATTTTGAATGAGAATTAGGAGCTTTTTTTATACTTTTGCCCGAATCTTATTTAAATCTACAATGGGAAGAGCATTTGAATTTCGTAAAGCACGCAAAATGAAGCGCTGGTCTGCAATGGCCAAAGCCTTCACTAGAATTGGAAAAGATATCGTAATGGCCGTAAAGGAAGGTGGGCCTGATCCCGACACCAATTCCAGGCTACGCGCTGTTATTCAAAACGCGAAAAGCGTAAATATGCCAAAGGATAATATCGAACGTGCGATAAAACGCGCTTCAGATAAATCTCAGGGCGATTACAAAATAGTTCTTTTCGAAGGATATGCGCCACACGGTATAGCCGTGCTTGTGGAGACAGCTACAGATAATAACAATAGAACCGTTGCCAATATTCGTTCTCACTTCAACAAAAGTGATGGAAACCTAGGAACTTCAGGCTCGGTGGAATTCATGTTCGATCATACCTGCAACTTTACCATTAACAAAGAAGGGATTGATCCAGAAGAACTTGAGTTGGAACTTATCGATTTTGGAGCAGAAGAAGTTTTTGAAGATGAAGATGGAATCCATATTTATGCGCCTTTTGAAAACTTTGGAAGCATACAGAAGGAACTGGAAAATCGCGAAATTGAAATAATTTCTTCAGGATTTGAAAGAATTCCACAGGTTACCAAAACTCTTAATGAAGAACAGGTTGCCGATGTTGAAAAATTACTGGAAAAACTGGAAGAAGATGATGACGTTCAAAACGTTTATCATACTATGGAGGCATCAGAGTAATTAAAAATTCTCAGGAATTTTCCCCTGAACTCCTTTATAATATTTATAGATCTTCCGGAAGTCTTCATCGAAGTTTCCGCAAGGATAAAAAGATTCAGAAATTTTTACTTTTTTAGGTCCAAAATCAAAGGAAACCATAATAATTGGAACTTTTGCCTGAAGTGCGATATAGTAAAAACCTGTTTTCCACTTTTCTGTCTTTTTTCGAGTGCCTTCAGGAGACAGTGCAAGTCTGAATATTTCATTATTTTCAAATAATTCAACGATCGCATCCACCTTATTCTGTTTTCCGCTTCTATCAACAGGAGATCCCCCCACCATTCTGAAATACCAGCCAAAAGGAGGTCTGAAAAGTTCTTTTTTTCCAATGAAATCTATATGGATATTCATTATTTTCCTTACCAGAAATCGCGAGAAAAAAATCAAAAGAACTGGTATGTGGCGCGACAATAAAAATGCATTTTTTAAGGGAAGCATCAAAATTATTTTCAAGCTTCCAACCCAGAATTTTATAGAAAATAAGCTTTGCAAGCCAATGCGTCATCGTACTTTATTCCCTGTGATGCTTCGTTGATTCATGTCCTTTTCTTCTTTTTCTTTCCTCACGAAGCAGGGAAAGCTCTCTACCTGTTTGTCCTTTCACCGAAGTGTTCTCCTGGGCTCTACGCAACAAATAAGGAACAACATCCCTAACCGGTCCAAAAGGAACCAGTTTAGCGGCATTATACCCTTTACGGGAAAGATTATAACTTATATGATCACTCATCCCATACAACTGGCTGAACCAAATTCTCTTATCATCGATGTCAAGTCCTTTATCTTCAATAATCTGCAGAGCAAGATAACTACTTACTTCATTATGCGTTCCAATAAAAATCGAAATATCTTCCAGGTGGTTCAAACAATAAGAAAGAACACTATTGAAATTCACATCGGTAGCTTCTTTGCTTTCACAAATTGGAGAAGGATATCCCAGTTTTTTTGCCCGGGCATTCTCTTTTTCCATATAGGCTCCACGCACTATTTTAGCTCCTACCTTAAATCCTTCTTTCTTGCCTTTCTCATGAAGATCTTTTAAATAATCAAGTCTATCCCATCTATAACATTGTAGGGTATTAAAAATAAGAATTTGCTCCTTGTTATATTTTCTCATCATTTCTTCCATGAGCTCATCTGCCGCGGTTTGCATCCAGGTTTCTTCACTATCGGCATAAAGTCTTACTCCCAGTTCATGAGCTTTATTACAAAGAGTATCTACACGTTTTTTAACACGCTCCCACTCTTCTTTCTCTTCTTCTGTAAGACTGATTTTTTCACTGACCTTCTCCCATATTTCAAATCGGCCTATTCCCGTAGGTTTAAACATCGCAAAAGGGATTTCTTTCTTCCCGTTTGCATTTTCAATAAGGCTAAGCTTTTTCTCCATAGCCGCATCAAACTCGGCTTCGGTCTCCTTGCCTTCTACAGAATAGTCCAGAATAGAGTGAAGACTTTCTTCATACATTTCCTGGGTTACAGGTTTACAATCTTCTACCGTAACTCCTCCACAGAATTGTTCAAAAATCGTTTTCTTGATGAGAGTTTCTACAGGCAGGTGTAACTTCAAAGAAGCTTTGGTTATTGCGGTCCCCGCTTTGACCAAAGTAGACCTGTTCATTAAACTAAATAAAAATAGAGCTCTATCTAACTCTGTATTAGATTTTAGTTTAAATGCGGCCTTTGTGTTATTAAATATTTTTTTTCTAATCATTTTGTAGCTATACTTACAACAAAGATAATTATTGTCTATTGATTTATTACTAATTTCGAATTAATTTATAACGGTAAACCCCAGTGAAATGAACGATTTACAGGCTTCGCTCCATAAGGTGCTGTATGCTGAAGAAGCATATGAAAAATTGAATTTATATCTAAAAGAAAATCAGCCATCTACGATTTTTATCCTGGTAGATAGCAATACAAATCAATATTGTCTGGCGGCATTTTTAAAGAAAATAGAAGCTCCTGAAAATTTAGAAATAATAGAAATTGACGCCGGCGAAGAATATAAAAATTTAGAAACCTGTGAAGGTGTCTGGAACGCTTTATCTGAACTAGGAGCAGATCGAAAAAGTATAATGATCAACCTTGGGGGCGGAGTAGTAACAGATCTTGGTGGTTTTGTAGCTTCAACTTTTAAAAGAGGGATGAACTTCATAAATGTCCCTACCACTCTACTTTCTATGGTGGATGCTTCGGTAGGCGGTAAAACCGGAGTAGACCTTGGGAACCTGAAGAATCAGATTGGGGTGACAAATCAGCCGGAAATGGTGGTAATAGACACTTCTTTTCTTAGCACCCTTTCGAAAGAAGAAATGCGAAGCGGACTGGCCGAAATTTTAAAACATGGTTTAATCGCCAGCGAAACTTACTGGAATAAAGTATCAAATCTTTCCAATCTTGATCTAACCGATCTGGATGAAATCATAAAAGAATCGGTAGACATAAAATCTGAAATAGTACAGAAAAGATCCTTTCGAAAAAAACATTCGAAAAACCTTGAATTATGGTCATACGCTTGGTCATGCTATAGAATCATATTGTCTTACTCATGAGAGTAAAGAAAAACTCCTTCATGGTGAAGCTATTGCCATAGGTATGATCCTGGAGACTTTCATTTCTGCTGAATCAAAAGACTTCCCCAGAGAAAAATCAAATAATATAACCGGGGCTCTTAAGAATATTTACGGGGAGCACACTTTTAATGAAACCGATATTGATAAAATCCAGGAGCTCATGAAATATGATAAAAAAAATGCACACGGGAAGATTAATTTTGTATTACTTCAAGATATAGGCAAACCACTCATAGACTGCAATGTAGAGCCAGAACTAATTAAAAAGGCGTTTGATCATTATCTAAATTATTGAAAGTTAGAATATTAAAATTTGATATAATTCTATCTATGTATTGTATCTAATTTAAATTTTTATTTATACTTGCATAAAGCAATTAACTATGAAAAGGATAATCGTAGATTACAAAAAACTCACTCCCGAAATTTTAAGCATGTTAGTGGATAAATATCCCGACGGCTATGATGATGACCATGTCATCTCATTCAAAAATGCTAAAAACGAGACTGTAGACGCAGTAGAAGTACGTACAGATGACACCGTTTATTTAGTTAAAGTAAGTACACGTCTGGAAAATAGTATGGCTAATTTTGACGAAGAAGACTACGATGATTCAGAGTTTAACGAACCTATTGTGGAGATCCCTGAAAAGAATGAGGAGGAAGCCGACGAAGAAGATCTGGATAAATAAAAAAAGGAACGCTATCGCGTTCCTTTTCATTTTCTATTAATCGGGTACTCTAAGCATGCTGTAGTTCGTGCTTCCCTTCCTTGATCTCCTCTATTAATTTTGAATTAAAAGCTGGTAGATCATCAGGATTTCTGCTGGTCACAAATGCTTCATCCACCACAACTTCCTTATCTACCCACAAAGCTCCTGCATTTTCAAGATCTTTTCTTAAGGTTGGATAAGAAGTCATTGTGCGGCCTTTCACTACTTCGGCATTGATCAAAGTCCATGGACCGTGACAGATAGCCGCTACCGGCTTACTTTGCTTAAAGAAGTCACGAACAAAAACAAGTACGTCTTCGTTAGTTCTTAAGTTATCAGGATTCAATACTCCTCCTGGTAAAACAAGAGCATTATATTGTTTAGCAGAAACTTCATTTACTGTCTTATCTACTTCAAATTCTTTACCCCAATTATCGGTATCCCAGGATTTGATCTTACCTTTTTCAGGACTAACGATATCTACCTTGAAGCCTTCTTTTTCCATTGCTTCCTTAGGCGATGTAAGTTCTACTTCTTCAAAACCATTTGTAGCTAAAATTGCAATTCTCTTTTCCATAATCATTTTCATTTTTCAGTTCTCCTAAATATAAAATACAATACTCTCAATTTGTATTAAGACACTACTAAAACTCCTTCCGCTTTCGTTAAACCTTTATTAAGTCTGGGTATTTTGGTTTTCCTGCTGTTCATCATCCTCCAGATCAAGATGAGATCGAAGACGATCCAAAATATGCTTTTCTTCTTTCAGCTCCATCTTTCTTTGTTCCAGCTTTTCCATTTCCTGATAAATAGCAGGTTCTCCAAACCGATTAGGAACTATTTTTTCTTTTTTAAGTAAAGCATATTGAACGGTAAACTCAGCTCCAAAAAATAAAATAAGACAGGTGAAATAAACCCAAAGGAGTATAAGTACTACTGAAGATGCCCCACCGTAAACTGAACCGGGTGAGCTCTGTCCAAAATAAAAACTAATAAAGTATTCCCCTATTAAAAATAGGATCGTGGTAAGCGCCGCCCCCACAAAGGTTGTTCTTATTCGTATCTTGATATCTGGAAGTAATTTGAATATCGCGGCAAACAGAGTTGTAATAATTAGAAAGGATAGACAAAAATTAGCTACCCTTACCATGAATTCGGTAATGTTAGGGAGAAACTCCTGAACCTTTCCGGCTACTATTTTTAATACGGTAGAAATAACCATTGCTATAAGCATCAATAAGCCCAAAACGAAAACCATTCCCAGAGAAATTACTCTATCGAGTACAAGTCGCAAAAAATTGGTTTTTTTGGCTGCTACATTCCAGATATTGTTCATAGCTAATTTGAGCTGAAAGAATACTCCGGTAGCACCAAATATCAACATGACAAACCCAAAGATCACCGTAAGGGTGGAATCCTGTGTTAACGCCGCATTCTCGATCATGGATTCCACAGCATTTGCAGTATCCGTCCCTATAAATTGTTCGATTTCATCGGTGAGTTTTCCCTGTACCGCTTCCCTACCGAAAAAATAGCCCGCGATACTTACTACGATTATAAGCAGTGAAGGAAGGGAAAACAAAGCATAATACGCAATGGTTGCGCTCCTGGCATAAGCACCGTTCTTAACCCAGCTGAAATAGGTTTTTTTTAAGAGTTTAAAGAAAATTTTGATGGAGGTAAACATCAAAGATATCTTTTCTTAATAATATCCATATGATGGAAGGCATGACCAGGCATTATAAATCCAATTGCCCTTGGCGTAGCCTTAACTCCGTTCATATTCCCTTCTCTCTGCAACATCATTTCAGAAAAACTCCTGAACAAATAAATCCCTGCTTCCCTCATAATTTTAAACTCCGCTATAAGATCTTTTGCTGATCGATTATCAGCTTCAGATTGAGGCACGTAAGCATCATGATCAAAGCCCGGCAAAGCCTTTTTCTCATTTCGGGCAAAACACAAAGCTCGATATTGAAAAATCCTTTCGGTATCTATAAGATGCTGAAGAATTTCCAGAATGCTCCATTTATCCGGTTCATACCTGTAATTCCATTTATTCTCAGGAATAGAACCCAGGAAATCAGCTATTTCCCGGGTATTTTGTTCCAAGTTTTGAATAAGTTCACTTTCTTCAGAAATTAAACCTATATACCGCCAGTAAAATTCACCGACCTCTTCTTTTTTTAAATCTGATCTTTTCATTATGCAGAATTTCTACTGGCATTGATATTTCCGTAAAGTGAACGGGTAACCATTTTTTCATAGATCTCCAACTTTTCACCGGCTTTTGATGGTTCCTTACTCAGTTCCTGAACCTTTCTAAGCGCATGCTGCTGGATTGTAAGCAATGGTAGAACAATTCTTTCCCTGGCCTGGATCGAGGCCCGTCCTGCAGGTTGATTTTGCATGAGGTCTTTATAACCTGTCACTTTAAGTAACATTCTTTTAGATCTTTCGAATTCCTCATGAATTAATTCCCAGAATTCTCCGAACTCTTCATCATTCTTCATATAAGCAGTTAAAGGAAAAAATGACTTGGTAAGACTCATCATGCTATTTTCCAGAAGGGTTTTAAAAAATTCTGAATTGTTATATAAATGCTTCACCCTGTCAAATTCACCTTCCTTTTCCAGTTTTTCCATTGCGGTTCCAACACCAAAGAATCCTGGTACATTTTGTTTCAACTGGCTCCAGCTTCCCACAAAAGGAATAGCCCGAAGATCTGTTAGATTCAATTCTGCCGATTTATTACGTTTTGAAGGACGACTACCAATATTGGTTTTCGCATAGTATTTTAGTGTACTCATTTTTTCCAGGTATGGAATAAAACGAGGATGCTTTTTAAAATCGGAATAGGTTTGGTAACTAATCTCCGCAAGTTCCATCATCGTTTTACGATCCTCCTCTGAAAGCATATTTTTTCCTTCACTAAATATTTCATTAGAAACTCCTGCACTTAATAATTGTTCAAGATTATACGTACAGCTATCTCTTGTTCCAAAATTAGAACTGATCGTCTGACCCTGGACAGTTAACTGAATTTCTTCATTTTCAATGGTAGGTCCTAACGAAGCATAGAACTGGTGAGTTTTACCTCCGCCTCTTGCCGGAGGTCCTCCTCTACCGTCAAAAAAGACAACTTTGATTCCATATTCTCTTGAAACCTTGGTAAGCGTTTCTTTAGCCTTATAAATACTCCAGTTGGCCATCAAATAACCTCCATCTTTTGTACCATCACTAAAACCTAACATGATGGTTTGTTTATTCCCACGCCTTTTAAGATGCTCTTTATAAACCGGGTTGGTATAAAGCTTTTCCATTACGTTATGAGCGTCCTGAAGGTCAGGTACTGTTTCAAACAATGGAATAACATCTACACTTGGCTTGTCCCAGCCGCACATTCTTAAAAAGGCGAAAGGCTGAAGTACTCCCTGGACACTTCCGCAATTGCTTATAATATATCGGTTAGCTCCTTCTTCTCCATTTCTTTCCTGGATCTCCTGCATTGCATAAATTGAAGAAATAGTAGATTTCCCCATACCATCTTCAAAATCTTCTGGCTCAAGTTTACCAGTCACATTACTTAACAATTCAATTTGTTTTTCATTATTAAGTTCTTCAAAATCTGAAGGTAATAATTTGTCCTTTCTAGAAGTAACTTCAACCACTTCCTTAAGAACGTCCTGGTGAATTCCTGAATCCTGACGTATATCAAGCGTCGCAAAATGATATCCGAATAAATCCAGTTTATTCAACATATCATCCACTTCTTCTATAAATAAAGACTGGTGTTTATTTACAAGTATTTCTTTAATATATCCAAGTTTATCCTTAACCTCCTGAAGGCTAATTTTTAGCTTTCCTGTATGTGAAACTGCCGATTCATAAAGGCCTATTTCAATTTCAGCCATAACTTCACTAACCTCTCTAAAAGTAAGACGTCTTTTAAGTTTTCGTATATCCCGATAATAATTTAAGAGGATACTTCTTTTTAACCTTTCAGCTACTTTAAGCGTAATATCGGTGGTTACAAAAGGGTTTCCATCCCTATCTCCTCCAGGCCAGAAACCAAGATTAATCACCTGATTTCCTACTTCTTCTCCATCAAAAATATTCTGTCTTATATAATTGTGGATTTTACTGGCACTCTGATAAAATACATTTTCAAAATACCAAATAAGGCTTACCGCTTCATCGTAGGGTGTGGGTTTCTCTTTCTTAAAAAAAGGCGTTTTACCTAATTGGGCAAGCAACTGTTTTATTTTGATAAGATCATTCTTCTCAATGGCTTTATCAAGATCTGTAATTATCCCAAGTACCGAACCGGGATAAAACTGTGTAGGATGCGCTGTAAGGGTAGGTCTTACCTTAAAATGCTTAAGGTATTTCTTTAATTCCTCTGTTTTCTGGGTAGCTTCAGCTTCTTCTTTAACACTTCGTAAAGTTCCGCGGCCATCCATATTATTTACTATAGGAAAAGAGGCGTCTTCTATGGCATCAAATAATACAACCTGTCTTTCTATATACTGGATAAAACGAAAAAGAAGATCTATTTTTTCCTGTTCTGAAGGATCCTCCCCATACTTGTTGAAAAACCTTTCAACGATTTCTGAGGGATTTTTATTCTGCTTAAACCCAGTTTCACATATTTCAAGAAATAGAGGTAAAAGAGCTCCGGTCTTTTTTATATCGTCATATGGCAGGGTTAAAAAAATACTGTTATAAACCTGGTATTTGGCGAGTACATTGTCATTAAATCGATCTAATCTTGGCTCTCTGTTCATAAATAAATTTTCTTTGTAATCGTTTCTATTAAAATTATAAAAAAACCCTTTAAACGAAACAGTCTAAAGGGCCTTTAATAAAAGTTTAGGACTGTTTTACATCTCTTGAAAAATAGAGTGCATCAATCGTTTCTTATCATTAATACTTTCCTCAAGGGAGATCATAGTTTCGGTACGGTATACTCCTTCTATATCATCTAACTGAAAGATAATTTCTTTCGCGTGTTGTGTATTACGGGCACGGATTTTACAAAAGACATTAAATTTACCTGTGGTGACATGGGCCACCGTCACAAAAGGTATTTCGTTGATTCTTTCTAATACAAATTTTGTCTGAGAGGTGTTCTTAAGGAACACTCCAACGTATGCTATAAATGCGTAACCTAATTTTTTATAGTCCAGGGTTAGTGAAGAACCTATGATAATTCCTGCTTCCTCCATTTTCTTTACTCTAACGTGAACTGTCCCGGCCGAAATCAGGAGTTTTTTGGCAATATCGGTAAAGGGAGTCCTGGTATTCTCAATAAGCATATCGAGAATCTGGTGGTCTGTTTCGTCTAATTTAAACTTAGCCATTTCTAAACTTCTTTTTTTTAATGAACTTCAAAAATAACACAAATTCATTGAATTATTATCAAATAATTTGATAATTAGCCTTCTTTAAACCGCAATTCTGTATTATTTAAGAGAATTTTATTAACTACAACGTTTTCGATGAGTTTTGTGTTCCCGGGTAGCTTTAATTCTTTCCCTTCGGCATTAATTTCTCTGTGTCCATAATTGAGAATTTCACCAGCTATTTTTTGAACTATCGGCACGAATTCAATTTTGTCGTGTTTTCTTCCCTCTTTATATTGAATACTTACATCTCTTTTCTCTCCATTTAGGGCAGCTCCTCTAATAACGATATCATTAAAAAGCTTTTCATTTTCAGGAATATCAAAATAGGCTTCAAAATTATCTGCCTGTTCCTTTCCTTCTGAAATCCTGTAAAGACAGGAAAGCAAGGCTCTAAGGACATATTTTCTAACCTCTTCCCTCAGGTAATCACCCTGATAATGACCTGCTTCAAACAGTAAGGTTGGGGTGCCAAGAGTTTGAAATGTATCTCCGGCACAATGAATATTGTAAGAATCATCATATCTGCCAATGCATCCACTTAATTGCTCATTAAGGTCTGATGCGATTCCTGCGATTAACCCCATACTCTTCTTTCTTGACTCATCAATGGTCCGTTCTTCATCCTTAGCAGGAGTGAGAAATGAAAGTGTAGCTGGTTTGGGTTTATCTCCAGCACTAAAAATAGTACGCTGATCGTGCAAATTCAGACAATAATCAGGCTGAAATTCTTCATATTGCAGTTTAAGTAAAGAGCTCTCGGGCTGACTCAAATTCTGAAGGTCCCGGTTTAAGTCAACCGAATTTGCATTTACACGTGTATAAGCTTTTGCACCATCCGGATTAAGGATAGGGATGATTTGAATAGTACAACGTTCCAAAATAGTCTGCAACACAGGATTTGAAGCCTCATTTTTAAAAGCACACAAAAGATCAAAAACCGCTTTGGTTGTTGTTGATTCATTTCCGTGCATCTGAGACCAGACAAGAACTTTAATTTCACCGCTTCCAATTTCAAAACTAGAAACATCTCTACCTTGAACAGATTCACCAATTCTCTTTACACTAAAACTATTATTAAGGTGACGGATTAATTTTTTAAGGCTTTTATTAGTTACATATCTCCCAGAAACTTTCTCAAATTTAACCTTATGAAACCATTGATCTGAAAATAGATTTTTATGTAATTCATTTTCCATGTTCACAAAACTAAACATTGTATTTTTTACAAATGTAAATAGGTCTAATTTACATTTGTGTATACATTTGTAAACGATATTAATGATTTAATAAACAAAGGGTTTGGAAAATATCCTAAGCACCTATTTTTATAAGTTATTATTCTTATTATTAGGTATTCATATCAATTTAAGTAAAGTAATTGTTTACACCTAATTAAAATGTTTACAATTGTAAAACACTATATTCCCTAAATTTATTTACATTTGTAAATGCTGAGATCCATAATTGATATTTACAATGGTAAACACTGAAAAATTCTCTTCCAGGCTTAATAGGATCCTTGATTATTACGATGTTTCTGCAGCCACTTTTGCCGATAAGATCGAAGTTGGCCGTTCCTCTATTTCTCATATTCTCTCTGGCAGAAATAAGCCAAGTCTGGATTTTGTAATGAAGGTGGTGAAGAATTTTCCTGAAGTAGAACTCTATTGGTTATTGAATGGTAAAGGAAGTTTTCCGGCAACATCTTCTAAAAATGAAATTACCCGTAAACAAGAACCTGTACCTCCGGTTTCCGAAAATAACAAAAATCCCTCTACTCTTTCCGGGCAGGACAATTCTGCCCGGGTTTCGCCTAATCCGGTGACTGGAAAAGAAATTAAAAAAATCGTGTTTTTTTATACCGATGGAAGTTTTGAAGCCTTTGAAAATTGATATTCTGCCTTAAATTGAATTATTTTGCGGTATGAAAAATATTCTCCCCTATTTACTCCTGGTATTTCTATTAAGCAGTTGTTTTGATGCCGAACGGAATTGCCTGGATTATCATACCGGCACCTTCAAATTCGAAACTTATATGAATGGAGAGCTTGTCACTTCAGAATTTATCAGGAATGACTCTATAGAGATCGAAAAATTTCAGGGGAAGATTGATACCTCTTCCGTGAGATGGGTCAATGACTGCGAATATATTCTGCGTAATCTTAACCCTAAGAATATGGCTGAAGAAAAACCAATCCAAATGAGAATACTCACCACCAATAAAAATGGTTACACCTTTGAATATGGACAGGTAGGAGATCCAAAAAAATCAAAAGGCTCGGTTACCCGCGTAATAAAAGATTAATCCTGTTTCTTGCGAAGCAATTCATTTTGCTCCTTCATAAGATCGTTCAGATTGGAAAGTAACTCAATATCTTTAGGAGTGACAACCTTTTTATTCTTGGGATCCTGGGCCTGGGCTCTAAAACGGTTCATAAAACGAATCACCAGGAAAATCACAAACCCTACTACGAGAAAATCTATAAAGGTTTCAAATAATAATCCATAACCTATAGCAACTTCTTCTATAAAGTTCTCTGTGGCAGGACTACCTATCGCTTCACGTAAGACAATCTTCTTATCAGCAAAATCAATTCCGTTAGTTAAAAGACTTAAAGGCGGCAATATCACCTGTTTGACCAGAGTATTTACCACAGCATTAAAGGCGGCACCGATTATGATACCCACCGCCATATCTACCATATTGCCTTTTACGGCAAACTCTTTAAACTCCTTAATCAAACCCATTATTCATCAAATAAAGAAGGTTGGTCATCTGAAGAAGAATTCTTTTTTGGCTTTTTAATTTCTCCAGATTTTATATCCTCAGCGGTTATTTCTTTAGATTCGGAAGTCTCATCAACTTCACTCGATTCCTCTTCGGTATTTTGATTTTCATAAGGCAAGGGATCCAGTAAATTTATCTGATTTACTTTTTCGGTAGTTAATTGATTTCCAAGGGCCTTAATTCCTTTAACCGAAATAAACTCTTCAATGTTAATTTCTTCATTTTCTTTACGCTCTTTACCTTTTGGTTTAGTGTAAACAAGTTCTGCAATAGGATAATAATCTGTAGAAACCAGTTCCAAAAATGAGTCTTCATGATCGCTGATAAATTTTTCCTCTTTATCCGGGTGATCAATCAAAAAGCGCTTTACATAATATCTTTCCTTTTCAGGTTCCCAGTAGATCGCCGAAATTGGTTTATCCTTCACCCATTTTTCAAGAACGATCATTTCACTGTCAAATCTGGTAGTTAATTCCGGTTTGATAGTTTTAGCAACACCATCCTGGGTAATGATCAATAACCTGTCATCTCCGCGGAATTCACCTAAGAGGTCACCCCGGTCATCCACATTCAGCCTTTTTACTGTTTCATCAAACCAGATACGACGAGGCTTAAGAGTAGAAACACCTTCTTCTTTTAATTCTATTCGTTTCACAGAATATTTTGTAACGATGTTTCCTTTTACTTTTCGTCCTTTAATAAGAACATCGGCGAAGTCGAGGTCAAATTTCACTTTTCTTATACTCCCCATTTGTCTAAGGAATACGGTAACCACTTCAGCTTCGCCATTAGGATTCGCCGTGAAATAATGAACTTTAGAGTCTTTCTTCCCCTGGGTTAGATCATATTCGCGATCCCTGGTGATAGAAGTCACTGCAAAGCGCTTCACATAGGTGTTTCCGCTTTTTCCATCACGATACACCATATTGTAGATCGTACGCTTGTCTTTTTTCTTGAAAATAGCCACGTGAATTATATCCTTACCTATAAAAGTCTTGGTATCCACTTTGGTGACCATCATTTTACCATCCGCTGTAAAACAGATCACATCATCAATATCAGAACATTCGGTTACATATTCATCCTTTTTCAAGGAAGTACCCACAAAACCTTCCAATCGGTTTACGTATAATTTTGTATTTCGTATAACCACTTTGGTGGCTTCAATATCATCAAAGATTCGAAGTTCAGTTTTGCGCTCTTTTCCCTGACCGTAGTCTTTCTTCAGTTTTTTAAAATAATCAACGGCAAAATCAACAATATTATCGAGGTGATGTTTCACCTGGGCAATATCACCTTCTAGAGCATCAATTTTTTGTTGAGCCTTATCAATATCAAATTTAGAGATCCTTTTAATACGAATTTCAGTAAGTCTAACGATATCTTCTTCAGTAACAGCTCTCTTAAGATGTTTTGTAAAAGGCTTTAAACCTTTGTCTATTGCGTTAATCACTCCTTCCCAGGTTTCCTCTTCTTCTATATCGCGATAAATACGATTTTCAATAAAAATTCTTTCCAGAGATGCAAAATGCCACTGTTCTTCCAGTTCATCAAGCTTGATCTCAAGTTCCCGTTTTAACAGATGCAAAGTATGATCGGTTGATCTTCTAAGCACTTCAGAAACGCCCAGGAATATTGGTTTATGGTCGATAATTACACAACCAAGCGGCGCAAGGGAATTTTCACATTGGGTAAAGGCGTACAGTGCGTCTATGGTTTTATCTGGTGAAATATTATTGGGTAAATGAATAAGTATTTCAACCTCAGCAGCTGTATTATCTTCTATCTTTTTGATCTTGATCTTTCCTTTATCATTTGCCTTTAATATGGAATCTATAAGGCTGGAAGTGTTGGTTCCATAAGGTATTTCGTTGACTACCAGCGTGTTTTTATCCAATTGATTGATCTTGGCCCTTATTCTAACTCTACCACCACGCTTTCCGTCATTATAGTTGGAAATATCGGCTATACCACCAGTAGGAAAATCAGGAAATAATCTAAACTTTTTCCCTCGCAAGTGATTTATTGAAGCTTCAATGAGTTCATGAAAATTATGTGGTAGAAATCTTGTACTCAACCCTACAGCAATACCTTCGGCTCCCTGAGCCAGGAGCATTGGGAATTTTACCGGAAGGTTTACCGGTTCCTGTTTTCTACCATCGTAAGATAGTTGCCATTCGGTTAATTTAGGACTGTAAAGGACTTCCAAAGCAAATTTGGACAACCTGGCTTCTATATAACGCGGTGCGGCTGCACGATCACCGGTAAGAATATTTCCCCAGTTTCCCTGCGTATCTATCAGAAGTTCTTTTTGACCAATCTGGACCATAGCGTCTCCAATACTAGCATCCCCGTGAGGGTGATACTGCATGGTGTGCCCAACGATATTGGCTACCTTATTATAACGTCCGTCATCCAGATCCTTCATGGAATGCATGATACGCCGTTGCACAGGTTTAAATCCGTCTTCTATTGCAGGTACCGCCCGTTCCAGAATTACGTATGAAGCATAATCCAGGAACCAGTCTTTATACATGCCGGTTACTTTTATAAGTTCTTCTTTACTCTCAAACTGCTCGTCTTGAGCTCCTTCTTGGTTTTCTTCCATTAGGCAGTAGCTTTAGGAACGGTTTGTAGAACTTTGTTCAAAGAATCCACCATTCCCCTTTTCTTTTTTCGGGTTAAAAATGTAGTATTAAATGTATATTTTCTATATCCTTTCTTTCGTCTTGACCTTATATAAATAGTAAGTGACGAGTATATGCCGTAATCCCTGAATTTAAATTTCCCCAATTTACGTTTAGGAAATTCAGCTTTCTGAACCCGGTACTCCATAAATTTTGAAAAAAATACACCGTTATTTTTAAAATTGAGCGTTTCTCCGTCGCTATCAAAATCAAACGACTGGCCTATTCTATGAATATACAAGCCAATTAACAAGGTTGCAATATTTGGAATAAAATGGCCAAAACCAATCTCCTGCTCCGTATTTGAAGCCATAATCTCAATGTTCACAAAGATATTGGTGACGAATACCGCCACAAGTACGATATAGATAGAAGGAATTATCTTGATCTCAGTTCTATTGGTGAATCTCATATGCCAAGTTCTTCAATAAGATCAAGTTCAACTTTCAGGTTATCGATAATAAATTCCTGACGATCTGGTGTGTTTTTGCCCATATAGAAACTCAGCATTTCTTCGATTGATTTATCTTTATCGAGCATTACAGGATCCAGACGTATATCCTCTCCAATAAAATGAACAAATTCATCTGGAGAAATCTCTCCAAGACCTTTAAATCGTGTGATCTCAGCTTTTCCGGTTAATTTTTCAATAGCCTGTCTTCGTTCCATTTCACTGTAACAATAAATAGTCTCCTTCTTGTTACGAACTCTAAACAGAGGAGTTTGAAGAATATATAAATGATTTTCCTTTATAAGTTCAGGAAAGAACTGAAGGAAAAAAGTGATAAGCAATAATCGAATATGCATTCCATCCACATCGGCATCTGTTGCAATTACAATATTATGATACCTAAGGTCTTCCAGTGATTCTTCGATATTTAGAGCAGCCTGGAGGAGGTTAAATTCTTCATTTTCATAGACTATTTTTTTTGAAAGTCCATAGCTGTTAAGCGGCTTCCCTTTTAAACTGAATACCGCCTGGGTGACCACATCACGACTTTTGGTAATAGAACCACTCGCCGAATCTCCCTCGGTAATAAACAAGGTAGTCTCAAGGCAACGTTCATGTTTGCTATCCCCAAGATGCACTCTACAATCTCTTAATTTCTTATTGTGGAGACTGGCTTTCTTCGCCCTGTCTTTAGCAAGTTTTCTAATACCGGAAAGGTCCTTACGCTCTCTTTCTGCCTGTAGGATCTTCCTTTGAAGATTCTCAGCAGTTTCCTGATTTTTATGCAGGTAATTATCAAGATTCCTTTTTACAAAATCATTGATATAGGTTCTTACTGTTGGCAGTTTACCGCCCATATCCGTAGAACCAAGTTTGGTTTTAGTCTGACTCTCAAAAACCGGTTCCATTACCTTGATACTTACCGCGGAAACTATAGATTTCCTTATATCGCTGGCCTCATAATTCTTACCATAAAATTCTCGTATGGTCTTAACCAGGGCTTCGCGAAAAGCGGCCAGGTGTGTACCTCCCTGTGAAGTATTCTGTCCATTCACAAAAGAGTGGTATTCCTCGCTATACTGGGTTTTACTATGAGTGATGGCTACTTCAATATCGTCACCCCTTAGATGAACAATAGGATAAAGCATATCCTCATCACTAATGCTGTCACCAAGTAAATCTTTAAGTCCGTTTTCTGAATAAAACTTCTCACCGTTAAAAACTATGGTCAATCCCGGATTGAGATATACATAATTCTTGAGCATTTTTTCTATATACTCATTTCTGAATTTATAATTCTTAAAAATGACTTCATCAGGAATAAAAGTGATCTTAGTTCCTCTACGTCGGGAAGTTTCATCCAAATGTTCCTCATCGGTTAGATTACCCTGCTCAAATTCGGCAGCATGACTTTTATTATCCCGGGAAGATTCCACCCTGAAATATGAAGAAAGCGCATTGACGGCTTTTGTACCAACCCCGTTAAGACCTACAGATTTTTTGAATGCCCTGGTATCATATTTACCACCGGTATTCATTTTGGAAACCACATCTACTACTTTCCCCAAGGGGATACCTCTACCAAAGTCTCGAACGATGACCCGTTGATTCTGCACGGAAATCTCAATGGTCTTTCCCGCACCCATCACGAACTCATCAATACTATTATCTATAACTTCCTTTAAAAGGATATATATTCCGTCATCCTGACTGGAACCGTCTCCAAGTTTCCCGATGTACATCCCGGGACGCATGCGTATATGTTCCTTCCAGTCTAATGACCGAATATTATCTTCAGTATATTTCGTATTCTCGCTCATAAGTAGTCATGGAGTTATGGCCTAAATATAAGGTTTCGGCTAAAAAACTGAAACAGTTAAGCGGTAAAGTAATTAACAAAGATTTAGGAAGAAATGTTAATTGTAGATAGGAGATGTAAGAAATTAGATCTTAGATAATCCTAAGACCTATATACTGACTAATTTCATTTCAAAATTCAGGTCTAAAATCTCTTAAACATTGAAGCGGAAATGCATAATATCACCATCTTTTACAATGTATTCCTTTCCTTCTACACGCATTTTACCAGCTTCTTTGACTTTTGCTTCACTACCGTAACTTACATAATCATCATAGCCAATAACCTCAGCGCGGATAAATCCTTTTTCAAAGTCGGTATGGATCACTCCGGCAGCCTGCGGTGCAGATGATCCTACAGCGATGGTCCATGCTCTAACCTCCTTTACACCTGCGGTGAAATAAGTTTGAAGGTCAAGCAAGTCATAAGCTCCACGAATAAGTTTTGCGGAACCAGCCTCTTCCAGGCCTATGTCCTGAAGAAACATTTGTCGTTCTTCATAATCGTCTAATTCGGCAATATCAGCTTCGGTTGCAACGGCAAGCACCAATACCTCAGCATTTTCATCTTTTACAGCCTCCCTTACTTTTTCTACATATTCATTTCCCGAAGTAGCCGAACCTTCATCTACATTACAAACATACATTACCGGTTTATCGGTAATAAACTGAAGTGGTTTAATGAATTCTTTTCTTTCATCTTCAGTAAGATCAATTGCCCTAACCGATTTTCCTTCTTCTAATCCCTTTTTCACCTTTAAAAGTGCTGTTTCTTCTTTCTGCGCCTCCTTATTCCCAGTTTTCGCTGCTCGTTTTACCTTATCAAGCTTTTTCTCCGCTGTCTCCAGATCTTTAAGCTGAAGTTCCATATCTATGGTCTCTTTATCTCTTATAGGATTTATGGAACCATCCACATGGACGATATTATCGTTTTCAAAACATCTTAGAACATGAAGGATCGCATCTGTCTCTCTAATATTTCCCAAAAATTGGTTTCCCAGCCCTTCACCTTTACTAGCTCCTTTAACTAAACCTGCGATATCAACGATCTCCACGGTAGCAGGAACCACTCTTTCAGGATCTACAAGTTCTCCAAGTTTAGCAAGTCTTTGATCAGGAACATTCACGACCCCAATATTAGGCTCGATAGTACAGAATGGAAAGTTCGCACTCTGAGCTTTCGCGTTGCTTAAGCAGTTAAAAAGGGTTGATTTTCCAACATTGGGAAGTCCTACTATTCCGGCTTTCATAAACTTAAATTTAGATGCTGAGTTTTTGCGGCTGCAAAGATAGGTATTAGAAATGAGAATTTAGAGGATCTACTATAAGCTTTAGATGTATTAGTTTAATACTTCAATTCCTGCACAAATAAGATTTTGTTTAGTATTTCTTTAACTGACAAGGCTCTCGTAATTTTTTAAATTTAAGCTTCAATGATTTTAATCTAAATCTTTAAAAACAAATCTATGACCCAGGAATCCGGCAACAAAGAAAATCTTTGGTATAAAGACGCCATTATATACGAACTTCATATCAAAGCCTTTTTTGACAGTAACGGGGATGGGATCGGAGATTTTGAAGGCCTTCTACAAAAACTGGATTACCTGGAAGACCTTGGGGTAACTGCAATCTGGCTTCTTCCCTTCTATCCTTCTCCTCTAAAAGATGATGGTTACGATATTGCCGATTACTATTCAATAAATTCGTCTTATGGAAATGTGAATGACTTTAAGCGATTTATAAAGGAAGCTCATAGTCGTGGTTTAAAAGTGATTACTGAGCTGGTTATTAATCACACATCAGATCAGCACCCGTGGTTTCAGCGGGCAAGAAAAGCTCCTGCAGGCAGCGACGAACGAAATTATTATGTATGGAGTGACGACCCTCATAAATATAAAGACGCAAGGATTATTTTTACTGATACTGAACCTTCCAACTGGAGCTGGGATGCTGAAGCACAATCCTACTACTGGCACCGCTTTTTCTCACATCAACCCGACCTGAATTTTGATAATCCACAGGTTCAGCAAGAGGTGTTTGATATCATGGATTATTGGTGTAAAATGGGGGTGGATGGCTTTAGATTGGATGCCGTCCCCTATTTATTTGAAAGAGAAGATACCAATTGTGAAAATCTTCCACCCACACATGATTTTCTAAAAAAACTGAGAGCTCATGTAGATTCGAAGTTTGACAATAAACTTTTGTTAGCCGAAGCTAATATGTGGCCGGAAGATTCTGCCGCCTATTTTGGAGATGGAGATGAGTGTCATATGAACTACCACTTTCCTATAATGCCTCGTATGTTCATGTCCATAAAAATGGAAGACCGCTACCCTATTATTGATATAATAGATCAAACTCCCGAGATTCCTGAAAATTGCCAGTGGGGAATCTTTCTTAGAAATCATGATGAACTCACTTTGGAAATGGTTACAGATGAGGAAAGGGATTATATGTATAAAGTATATACCAAAGATCCTCAGGCCAAAATAAATGTGGGCATCAGGCACCGACTTGCTCCTCTTCTAGATAATAACCGCAGTAAGATCGAGTTAATGAATGTGCTTTTATTTTCTCTTCCTGGAACTCCTATTATTTACTATGGGGACGAAATTGGAATGGGAGATAATTTCTACCTCGGTGACCGGGATGGGGTGCGTACTCCTATGCAATGGACTGCCGAAAGGAATGCAGGTTTTTCGATAGCAAATCCGCAAAAACTTTATTTACCTCTAATTATCGATCCGGAATATAAATACGAGTCGATAAATGTGGAAACCCAGCAAATGATCTCTTCTTCCCTGCTTTGGTGGATGAAGAGGATTATTGGAATGCGTAAAAAGTATAAGGCTTTTGGCCGTGGGGATATTGAATTTCTTTCGCCAACAAATTCAAAGATCATAGCCTATACCAGAACCTATGAAGACGAAAAGATTCTGGTTCTTGGAAACCTTTCCCGTTTTTCACAACCGGCAGAACTCGACCTGGAAGAGTTCAAAGGATATACGCCTATAGAAGTTTTTAGTCACAATAAATTTCCGCAGATAACGGAGAGGCCTTATTTATTCACCTTATCACCTTATGGATATTATTGGTTCATATTAGAAAAAGAAAGAGAAAGAGTTGAAGGAGAAACAAAAATTCCGGTATTGAAAATAGACAAATGGGAAAATCTGCTAAATAATAGAAGTTTGCAGAAGTTATCTGGAAAGATATTGCCGCCATACCTGGTGAATCGAAGATGGTTTGAAGGCTCCGATAGAATTATTCAGGATATGAATATCAAGCAGTACCTGGATATTAAAACGAAAGGAATTCCTGTACGTATTCTTATTCTAGAGGTCACCTATAACGAAGGTCTGCCTGAAGTCTACCAGCTTCCGGTTTCTTTTGTATCGAAAGAAAATGATAGTATTCTAAATGAGATCCCCAAAAGAGCGATTATCGCCGAGCTTACCATTGGCAAAGAGCAAGCTTATCTTTTTGACGCGGTGTTTTCAGAAGATTTCAGAGAATATCTAATAGGGCAATTTAAAAAACCCACGAATGGAACAAGCTCTAAGAACCATCTTGAATTTTCAGCAAATAAGAAAGCGATTAAAGAGCTTCAGAAAGAATCACGATCTGAGCTGGTGGATACCGAAAAGAGGTATACGATCATCACTTATGACAATAAATATGTTCTAAAGCTGTATCGCAGGCTCGATCAAACTTTTAATCCAGATGTGGAAACCACAAAATTCCTGTCGACTCATACAAAATTTGAAAATGTATCTCCATTTTGCGGACTGTTTCAGTTTATCCCAAAAACCGGAAAGCCCTTTATTATGGGAATGTTACAACAAATTATTGAAAATCAGGGTGAGGTTTGGAATCATGTGAAAGATTCATCAGACAGGTTTTTTGAAAATGTACTTACCAGTTCCAAGAACCTGGAACTGGAGAAAACCGAAAATCTTCTTACAGAACCACTTTCCTATGAAGATTTTTCAGATCCAATGAAAGAGCTCATGGGAATTATTTTGCCTGAAAGGATCTATCAGTTAGGGGAATTTACAGCCAGAATGCATCTGGCTCTTTCAGAAAACAATACTCACAAGGATTTTGATAAAGAGCAATTTTCTCTTCATTACCAGAGATCTCTATATTCCGGATTGCAGACTCTCACAAGAACGACACTTCAAAATTTAAAATCTAATTTGAAAAAACTACCTGAAGAAATTCAGAGTGAAGCTAAAGAAATACTTGATTTAAAAGCTGATATTCTCCAATGTTTTAAGGATATATATGACCACAAGATTCCGGTTATGAAGATCAGAACTCATGGGGATTATCATTTGAAACAGATTCTGTGGACTGGTCGGGAATATATCATGATGAGTTTTGAAGGGGATCCCTCTAAATCTTTTAGTGAAAGGAGAATTCTACGCTCTGCCATGCGTGATCTTGCGGCAATGATCAGGTCTTTTCATTACGTAGCCTACAGTAGTATCTTATCACCGGAGTATAACCAGTCACGAAAAGAAGGGAACCTTGAGGAATGGGCAGAAGCCTGGCACTATTATATTAGCCGTCTATATTTAAAAGGCTATTATGATAAGGCCGGAAATAGTGATTTCATGCCCAAAGATCCAGAAGATTTTAAAATTCTTATGCATACTTTCCTATTGGAAAAAGCATTGTTTGAGCTTAATTACGAGATAAAAAACAGACCTGAATGGACTATTATTCCAATAAGAGGAATTAAGGCTATAATCGATTATCAAAAAACAGATTAGATGCTTACTCTACGATATACATTTCGTTGGAATCCTTAATGTATTCCTGTGGATTAAAAGTAGATTCAAAACTGTTTCGTACCAGATCAAGCTTTAATTTAAGGTTGTTCATCTCCTCTTTTAAAAATGGATCATTTTGATATTTCTGAATAAGTTTTTCGTATTTATCAAGATTTTCAAGGATCCTGAAGGTCAGCATTCCAAAGCGGATCTTAAGGTTTTGAACTCTCAGCATCTGGTCGTGGTACTCTTGCTTCCAATTCTCGGGATTGCTCTTACGTTCTTCTACGATCTTATTCTCGGCAATCTTTGATATATCCAGAATGTATTGCGTACGTTTTTTAGCGTCGGTTTCATTGGTGAACTTATCATCAAAATCTTTAGTTTTTATTCCCAGGATTTCCACAAGATTATCCTCAATAGCTTCGTTTTGTAATTCCTTTAGTTCATTAAGACTTTTATTTATTCCCTGCCATTCGGTTTCAATAAGGTCTTTATCATGGGTGAACTGGGAAATCGAAGTCGTAAGTTTTAACATTTTTATACTTTGCTCCTTAAGCTCTCTATCGCGGCGATTCAGTGATCCTATAAACTGACTGATCCCATCGAAAAGACTCCCTGCGAAAACACCTGTAAAAGGAGTTCCTTCCACTAAATTCCCGGTTACCGTAAGCATATGGTTTAAAGCCTCCAGTCTTGCATCATCCTTCTTTTCTTCCTCTACATAAGTTTTAAATTTTCCAAACCATTCCTGATAACCTTCATAATTCATGGGATTACTAACCTTATCCAGGGTTGTATAGAACTCCCGGGAGGCATTAAATAGTGTAAGTGGTTTTATCTCACGCTCCATAGACGCAAGATTCAAAACTGCCGAACTGTAATTATATTTATAGACACTAATAGCATTCTTATCGATCTCTTCCTGGCGCTCTTCCAAATATTTTACTCTTTCAAGTAACTTTTCAACTTTCTCTGAAGCCGAATTAGTATTTTTAATACTTTCATCCAGATTGGTTATCTTGGAATCGATCTCTTTAATTCGAAATTCAAGATTCTGACTCAGCAATGATCTTTCACGGTTCAATTCCTTGAGAACCTGTTCTGTTACCGTTGCTTCGGGACTATCATTATAGATCTGAGCATCTGTAATATTAAAGCCGAAAATTACGACTAGACAAGTGAAGATTAATTTCTTCATAATTCTAAATTTTAGCAAGCATATTAATGCTGGCATGATTTGCACATTTCATGCCACTGAAAATTATAAGTGTAACTACAGAAGTATATGATGATGTTCTGGAAAGATTGTGGAGAAATTAACCAAACCTCACTATAATTTCCCCATTTTGAAGAGAATAGGAAAATTCACCTTGTTGTTTTTCCCAAATGCTTTGCGCAGATCATTTTCAATAAGTGCAACTGGATCCTGAGCCTGACTGTCCAAATAATGCTTCACAGCAGACCAGGTTCTTAAATAGCCCAGCAGATGTTCGATATTCCAGTTATAAGACTGGACAAAATCCGGGAGCTTTAATTTCCTTAAAGGGAAAAGGTATACTTTTATAAGCCTCATCGAGATATTTTCGTTCCTCATCCCAAAATGGCTCTATAATATTGCTGTAAAAATCATGAATGATTTTATCTGTTTGAGGACTGGAATTGAATAATCCGTAGCCCATTATAACCAGCGAACCCTCAGGTTTTAAACAGCGCCTAACCTCCGCATAAAATTCTGAAAAATTAAACCAATGTACTGCCTGGGCAGAGATTATCAAATCGAAAAATTGATCTGGGAAATTCAGTTTTTTCAGCAGGCTGCATTGAGTAATGAATATTCTCTTTATTAATAGCATTTTTCAGCTGGTTTGCACTTATATCGGTTGCCTCAACTTTTGTAAAGAAAGCTGAGAGTTCCGCAGCCACCTGCCCGTTGCCGGTGCCACAGTCCCAGGCTCTATTATAAGAGGATAGATTTTTCTTTATAAATTTATATACGTCTGAGGGATACCCGGGCCTGTATTTAGCGTAATTACCAGATTGTGAGGAAAAGTTATCTTTCAAATTCCAGTTTATTCAGTAATGCTTGAAAAAACCATTTGCCTGAATTTCCAACCGGTTTGATCATTGGTTGTTCCTTGAGTTTGCTTCATTAAGATCCCTATTACATTGGTCTCGGGATCAGCAAAATACTGGGTGTTAAAATAACCACCCCAGTCGAAGGTTCCTTCGCTTCCCAGTCCGCCTTTGGCTGCTCCTTTTTCAGTTAACGACACCAAAAGCAAGGCCGTAATAATTTTCTGGTCCTCCAAACAAATCTCCCGTCTGGTTACTCATGATCATATTCAACTGTGACAGGACTTAATAAGTCGATTACCGCTATAAGTTCCTTCATTGAGATACATCTGCAAAAATTTGGCATAATCCATTGCAGTACTTGATAATCCGGCGCCTCCAGAGAAAAATGCTTTTGCTCCTTTAATAGGAAAGCCAGGGTCATAAATAGGATTTTTCCCAAAATTCTGCCATTTCCCATCGTTCTTTTCCTGAACGCTCACCAGGCGATCTGCCTTGGATTCAGGGAGGTAGAAATAAGTATCATTCATTCCCAGAGGATCAAAGATTCTTTCCTTCAAAAATTGATCGAAAGGCATCCCAGAAACGATCTCAATAAAATATCCCAGGACATCCAGGCCTTCAGAGTAAGTCCAGTGTTCCCCAGGGACGTGATGTAAAGGTAATTTAGCCAGTTTATTTATATTATCCTTAATTTTGATATTCTGGGTGGTAAAAGCATCAATAATACCCGCTTTGGCATATATTTTCCTAAAACGAGGGTCTCCGTCTATCATTCCATAACCAATCCCGGAGGTATGAGTTATAAGATCACGAATAGTAATCTCTTCCCCGGCCGGTTTTGTAGTATATGAAGAATCGTCTTCCTTAAAACTTTCTAGTAACTGAGGATCTTTGAACTCCGGTATATATTTCGAAATTGGATCATCTAATTGAAACTTACCTTCTTCCCATAGCATCATCACCGCGGTGGAAGTAATGGCCTTTGTTTGGGAAGCTATCCTGAAAATATCGTCTTTCTCCAGATCTTCTCCTGAAGCATTTGCATCTCCAAAAGCTTTATAATAGACGATTTTGCCATTTTTAGCTATTAGAGCCACGGCACCGGGGATTTGGTCTTTATCTATAGATTCCTGGATCATATTACCAATCTTTGTTAACCGGGAAGAAGAAACACCAGCCTTTTTCGGAGGAGTATCAATCAATTGAGATGTTACCTGGGACTGAAGAAGGGAAAAAACAAAAAGAGCCTGTAGCAAAAGTAATTTATGCCTCATAAAATGGAGTTTTAAATAAAGATTTAGTCTAAAAAGTTTCCTCAATTTAACTTAATCCGTTGAAATAGCGAAAAGATTAAGAAATCTCCATGATTTCACTTCAAAATATGAGTGGTTCACATCTTTAATAGGCTGAAATTGATTATATTGTATAAGTTTAATTATACTTAAAAATCTATGTTATGAATAATATGTATTTAATTTTAAATCGTCGCAGGATTGGCCTCATGCTATTCCTGGCGATGTTCCTATTTTCAGCATATAGCTTTGCTTTTCAACCTAATGATATTGAATATGTAGAGTACAAAGGTGAGGTTGTAAATGCGAGAAACGGAAGAGGAATCTCTTCGGCTTATATGGCATTAAATAATAGCAACATTTCGACGATTACCAATGCCGATGGGGAATTTTCACTAAAGGTTCCTGAAGATCTTATTGAAGCCACTGTAACTATTTCGGTACTGGGCTTCCAGAGCAAAACATTACCACTCACCTATTTCAAACCTCAGGATACAAGGATTGAGTTGGATGAAACCATTGAAGAACTGGACGAAATCAGTCTGTATAAAGCTACCAATGCCGAGCTACTTGTTAGGGAAATGTTGGAAAAGAAAGATATTAATTACCTGACGGACGAGAGTTTAATGACTACTTTTTACAGGGAAACCATTAAAAAAGGCTGGAGTAATGTTAGTCTTTCCGAAGCTGTACTAAAGATATCTAAAAGTTCATATGATTCTAATAAAAAGGATCTGGTTTCTATTTACAAAGCCCGTAAGAGTACAGATTATGATAAACTTGATACGGTAGCTCTAAAATTAAAAGGAGGGCCATTCAATACCTTATATCTGGATATGATGAAATATACCGAATATGTCCTGAGACCTGGAATGATTGATAGTTATGAATTCAGTTTTGATGATCCAACTAAAATAAATGACCGTTATACCTTTGTAGTAAATTTCAGTGAAATGGACCATTCAGATCCATGGTATTACGGGAAATTATTTATAGATGCGGAAACCTCCACGCTTGTAAAAGCAGATTATAACCTGAATGTTGACGATCGCAAAGCCGCCGCAGCCATGTTTGTTAAGAAAAAACCTGGAGGATCAAAGGTTTATCCCATAGAACTGCATTATCAGGTAGATTATGCGCAAAATGATGGTAAATGGCATTATGCTTATGGAAAAGCAAATATGGAATATGTGGTCAATTGGAAAAAGAAAATCTTTAATTCCCGGTATAAAATCAACTCAGAAATGGTGGTGACAGATTGGAAAAAATATTCTGATCCCAATTGGAGAAAAAGTGTTGACATCATTCATCCTAATATTGTAATGGTCGATGATGTTTCAGGATTTTATGATACCGAATTCTGGGGCAGCACCAATATTATAGAACCTGAAAAATCAATTCAGAACGCTATAGATAAAATAAAACGGAAACTGGATAACTAATTAAACAAAGCCCACGTTGCACGTGGGCTTTGTTAATGGCACCACATAATTCAAGTTTTACACCAGTTCAAACTGTCGTAACGAATTACAATACATGATGATATAAAAAATCCCGCCATGAGCGGGATTTTAATAATACTCAGTATTATTGATTATTCATCTGAATGCATGAATCGCTGTTTTGCCAGCAGTTCCTCTTCAGATTCTACGTGATCTTCATCAGGCACACAGCAATCTACCGGGCATACAGCAGCACACTGTGGCTCTTCATGAAAGCCTTTACACTCCGTACATTTATCGGGTACTATATAATAGATCTCATCACTTACAGGCTCCTGTGCCTCATCAGCATTAGCTTCTTTCCCTCCAGGTAGTACTACATTCCCTTCCAGGTCGGTTCCATCGGCATATCTCCAGTCATCTGCACCTTCATAAATAGCAGTGTTAGGACATTCCGGTTCGCAGGCCCCACAGTTTATACATTCATCGGTTATAACAATTGCCATAGCTTTCTTTTATTTGTAAATTTAAAAAGTGTACGAAAAAATACCCTAGCTTTTAGTAAAATTTATGGTTTTAAGCTTCGGAAACTTTATTTTCGCTGCACAAATTTAACGTGCGCTGCACTCATAACCAAATAAGAGCATGACAATCGACGATCATAAGTCACACCTGATCAAACTTGGTAAATTCCTTGGACAGTTTAAAGTTAAGGACTCCAAAAAAGAACCAGACCTTCCGGGAAATGAACTCTTTTTTACTCCATTGGATGAAAAGATAGATCAGGCGATCCATTACAATGGCTGGTTTACAAGAGAAAATATAGTGTTTTCATTCCAGCAATGGAGTGAAGCGCTCACCGAGGAAAACCTTAAACTATGGCTTGGAGAATATGATCTTTCAAATAGTGGGGGAAAAACCGTTGGAATTGTCATGGCGGGAAATATCCCATTGGTAGGCTTTCATGATTTTCTTTCTGTGCTGATAAGCGGTCATAAGGTATTAGTAAAACAATCTGGTAATGACAGGCAATTATTGCCCATTATCGCCAATTATTTGCAGCATCTCGATAGCCGATATGAAGAACGAATTAATTTCGTCACAGAAAAAATGGAAAATTTTGATGCGGTTATCGCAACTGGAAGCGATAATACCGCCAGGTACTTTGAATATTATTTTAAAGAGAAACCATCTATCATTAGAAAGAACAGGAATTCGGTAGCCATCCTTACGGGAAAAGAAACAAAAGAAGAACTATCAAAACTTGGGGAGGATATTTTTAGATATTATGGATTGGGTTGCCGGAATGTTTCCAAATTATATGTGCCTGAAAATTATGATTTTGATACTTTCTTCAAAGCTATATATGACTGGAACCCAATTATCAACCAGGCAAAATATTCTAATAATTACGATTATAACAAGGCAGTCTACCTGATGAGTGAGTTTAAGCTATTGGAAAATGGCTTTTTAATGTTGAAAGAAGACAAAAATTTCGGTTCCCCTATCGCCACCTTATTCTATGAATATTTTCAGAATGAAGAGGAACTGGATAAAATGCTAAAAGCAGATTCTGAAAAGCTTCAATGCGTGGTTAAAAAGGAAGCCGAAAAAGACGAAGTCGCATTTGGTCAAACCCAAAAACCTAAGCTTTGGGATTATGCTGACAATGTGGATACTATAGACTTTTTGTTAAATCTATAGCCGTACAATTATCATTTTGATAACAGCTATTCCTTTCATTTTTAGCATCTTTGTTATACTAATTCAACTTACACTTTTATGAAAAAGCATAATTTTAGCGCAGGCCCCTGTATTTTACCTCAGGAGGTATTTCAGGAGGCTTCGAAAGCTATTTTAGATTTTAATAATTCAGGTTTATCAATATTAGAAATATCTCATCGCAGTCCGGCATTTGTAGCTGTAATGGAAGAAGCACAGGATCTTGCATTGGATCTATTGGGTTTAAAAGGTAAAGGATACAAAGCCCTGTTCCTTCAGGGTGGTGCCAGCATGCAATTTTTAATGGTAGCCTATAACCTTCTACAGAATAAAGCTGCCTATCTTAATACGGGAACCTGGTCCAGCAAAGCGATCAAGGAGGCAAAATTATTTGGAGAGGTTGTAGAGGTAGCTTCTTCAAAGGATAAAAATTTTAATTATATCCCTAAATCCTACAGCGTTCCACAGGATGCAGATTATTTTCACTGTACCAGTAATAACACGATCTTCGGAACCCAAATGAAAGAATTCCCGGCTACGTCCAAACCCCTGGTTTGTGATATGAGTAGTGATATTTTTTCGAGGCAAATGGATTTTTCAAAATTTGATCTTATCTATGCCGGAGCTCAGAAAAATATGGGTCCTGCCGGAACAACCCTGGTGATTGTTAAAGAAGATATTCTGGGTAAAGTAGACAGGGAAATCCCTTCCATGATGAATTACCAGACGCATATAGGAAAAGACAGTATGTTCAATACTCCTGCAGTGTATGCAGTTTATGTGTCCATGCTCACCTTAAGATGGATCAAATCTAATGGCGGAATTCAAGCTATGGAAGAACGCAACAATAAAAAAGCGGAGCTAATCTATTCTGAAATTGACCGTAATCCCCTCTTTAAAGGATTTGCAGCAAAAGAAGACAGATCACCTATGAATGTTACATTCAATCTTACTGATGAATCTCATAAAGAAACTTTTGATAAGATGTGGAAGGATGCAGGTGTGAATGGTCTTAATGGTCACCGCAGTGTTGGTGGCTACAGAGCCTCTATGTATAATGCCCTTCCGTTAGAAAGCGTACAGGTAGTGGTTGATCTAATGAAAGAACTTGAAGCAAAAATCTAATAAAAACAGATAACTGTAAATATGAAAGTACTTGCAAATGATGGTATTTCTAAAAGCGGAGAAGAAACACTGGAAAAGGCCGGTTTTGAGGTCATTATAAAAAAGGTAGCCCAGGAACAGCTCAAGGATTATATCAATGAAAATAAGATAAATGTAATTCTTGTAAGAAGCGCAACCAAAGTAAGAAAAGATATAATAGACAACTGCCCAAGCCTTAAATTAATAGGCCGTGGTGGCGTTGGAATGGACAATATTGATGTTGAATATGCCAGAAGTAAAGGGATTAAAGTGATCAACACTCCTGCAGCCTCCTCCAGTTCTGTGGCAGAACTTGTATTTGCCCATCTTTTTGGCGGAGTACGGTCTTTGCATCACTCCAACAGAAATATGCCGCTTGAGGGAGATTCAAGGTTCAAAGAACTAAAAAAGTCGTATGCCGGCGGAGTTGAACTGCGTGGTAAAACCCTGGGAATTATTGGTTTTGGGAGAATTGGTCGTGAAGTAGCCAAGATCGCCCTGGGCGTTGGAATGAAGGTAATAGCCAGTGACAGCCAGGTGGGAGAAGCCGAAATCGAACTGGAATTCTATAACCACCAGAGTATCAAAATTCCAATTAAGACGGAACCTGTAGAACAGCTTATAAAGCATGCCGATTTTATTACCCTGCATGTTCCGGCTCAGGCTAAACCCTTGATCGGAGCTGCCGAGATTAAGAAAATGAAAGATGGTGTTGCTATTATAAATGCTGCTCGTGGCGGCGTCCTGGATGAAGAGGCCCTTCTTGAAGCATTAGAATCTGAAAAAGTTTCTTTTGCGGCTCTGGATACCTATGAAAATGAACCCTCGCCTCAAATCAAATTACTTATGAATGAGAGTATTTCCTTGAGTCCACATATTGGAGCGGCTACGAGAGAAGCTCAGGACAGAGTTGGGATAGAATTAGCTGAACAAATTATTTCGCTTCTTAAAAAGGAGAAGGTTTAGAACCTCTGAAAACATAATTTAAAGGTCGGTAAAGTTCTTACCGGCTTTTTTTTATTATTTCCTTAAAAGAATTAATAAAGAATCTTGGTATCTTGAACTAACAAATTTTAAGAACATGGCTAATATTCTGGATATTTTTAGGACCCATGGTGGAGACAGGCTGTTAGATATAAGTTGTGAAGAAACAGGCCTTTCAAAACCGGAAATTAAAAGAGCCCTTCTTTTTACTTTTCCGCTGCTGTTAAGCATTCATAAAAGTAAATGCGAAGCTGGGGATAACCGCTTTAAAGACATCAGTAATAACTTAAATAGCTTTTTGGGGTATCTTCAATCAGAAAATTTATCCCAATCGGGGGAAGCAGTGCTGGAAATATTAATTTCTGATAATCAGAAAGAAAAGATATGCAGCCTCTCGCGAATGCTTTCAATTAATGAATCGTCATTAGAAAAGATCCTTAATATTACAGCTGCCAGTCTTTTCAGTATTATTAAAGAAATAATTAATAAAAGATCTTTGAAAAGAGAGGATCACTGTGTATTACTGGACACACTGGCAGGAATTAATTCCAAATACGACAAAGATTTTGTAGCAGTGCTGGTGAAAAATGATGATAGTCCAGGTATAATAGACAGTGCTGAAGAAATTGCGTTAAATCCGGATCGTAAAGATAAAGATGACAGTATTCTTGGCGGTTATACCGGCGGAAAATAACCCAGAAATAATTTATAAAGAATAAAGAAATTGAAATGAAAAATATAATCTATATAATGCTCCTGAGCCTTTTTGTTTATAGTTGTGGATCTACCGGTGGAAAAAAGTTTCCCTCAGATAGAATTGCGAATGCTAAAAACGATACCGTTCGTATTGCTAATGACAGTCTTGAGTACGAAATTATAATTATAGAACCAGGTTTTAATCTCTTTATCAATTCCTATGCCCATGGTCGGGGATATTATTCTCAAAGCTACCTGGAAAATAAAAACAAGTTTCTGGTTCCTGAATATAATCAGAGAGTTCGGCAGCCGAGCGTTTATAATCCAAGCCTGTATATGAATGAGATCAATTATGATCCAGGTATAGATTATGGTTACGAAGTAAACTATCTTCTTTATAACTACTTTGTATACTTTAGCCGGCAATATAACCAGCGTTTCAGTATCCCCACAAGAATCTGATTTAGAAAGGAAATAGCTATATTTGCTTCATGAAAAAGTTGAAAGATCGTTGGGGGATTTCTTCCAATTGGCAGCTGATAATAATCTTTATTGTTTTTGCCATCACGGGTTCTTCCGCAGCCAAACTGGCGGGACCTGTTTGTGACCTAATTCAAATTTCTTCTGAAACACATCACTGGAGTTTATACTGGACTTTAAGAGTCTTACTTATTTTCCCTATTTATCAGGTTCTTTTGGTAGGTTTTGGATGGCTGTTTGGTCAGTTTGAATTTTTCTGGGCTTTTGAAAAGAAAATGATTTCACGAATTGGGTTGTCAAGATTTTTAAAGGACTAAATTGAAGGAGCTAAAGAACATATTTCTTACTATAACCGCGGCGGTTATTCTTTTGCCTTCTGCATTTAGTTTTTCCCATATTTTTCTAGGCCATGATCATAAATTATGTGATCATTATGCCGAAAAGCACTTTCATAATAAAAAACCGGATTGTGATCTAAATAAATTTCATAGCAGTCCCGCACTGGAAATTAACTTTCCTGAATTTGTGATCTTTTCTGGATCTGAACCTCAAGAGGTTCACTCCAGTATTTATCAGTTTATTAGTGATTTTAAGGCACTCCCCTTTGATTTGAGGGGTCCGCCTAACAATGCTTAAAACTTAAGTACACATTTTTTAAAGTCATCTAATTTATTTATAATGAGAATCAATTTTCTTTTACTGTTCCTGGCAGTAATCCCTTCTATATATGCACAAAATCAGCTTCATGGTAAAATCACGGACGCCTCGAATGGCGAACCGGTTTTTAGTGCAAACATTTATTTTCCAAAATTAGAAAAAGGTGCGGTTAGTGACCTGGATGGGTCCTTCACTATTAAAAACCTGCCTGACGGGAATTATGAAATATTAATTTCTTCCATTGGGTATACTACGCTATCCAGGGAAATTACATTGCCCTCTGAAGAGCTGGAAATAACCTTGGAACCTTCTGCGGTAGAAATGGAAGAGATCATTATTTCCACTCCATTTCACCAGCTTCAAAGTGAAAATGTAATGAAGGTGGATCGTGAGAATGTCTCCCAATTGGAAAAAAGAGGAGCGCTTTCACTTTCTGACGGGATTACACAAATGGCAGGCGTAGAAAGCCTTACCACCGGTGTAGGGATTGGAAAGCCCGTCATTCGGGGCCTTAGTTCCAATCGGGTTCTTGTCTATACTCAGGGTGTACGCCTGGAAAATCAGCAATACGGAGATGAACACGGACTTGGTATAAGTTCAAAAGGTATAGGAAGCGTTGAGGTTATAAAAGGTCCTGCATCATTGCTTTATGGAAGTGACGCCATTGGCGGAGTACTTTATCTCAATCCTGAGCCTTATGCAGTCCCCGATTTAACAAGTGCTCAGATTGAAACTGATTTTTTTTCTAATACTCTTGGATTTCAGGGCAGCGCCATGGCAAAAACATCAGGAGAAAAATTTAAATTCCTGGCAAGAGGAAGCTATGCCGCACATAGTGATTATAAAACAGGTAATGGAGACAGAGTTACCAATACCCGGTTCAATGAGAAAGATCTTAAAACAGGTATAGGCTTTCAAAATGCAAAATATAAAGCAGATTTCCGCTATAATTATAATAATTCGGAAATTGGAATCCCTGAAGAAATAGGGATCCAAAGCACCGAAAAAGAACCACTCCTGCCCTATCAGAATATCGACAATCATATTTTGAGTCTTGATAACAGGCTTTATTTCAAAAACTCCAGTCTCGATGCAAAACTAGGTTATCAATATAATAACCGCCAGGAGTTTGAAGAACATGATCATGCCATAGAAAGGGCTTCTGTAACTTCTTCAGAGGAACCTTCTCTGGAAATGCACTTAAAGACCTTCAATTACAATATTAAATACAACTTGCCAGAACTAGGGAATTTCCAGACTATTGTGGGAGTTCAGGGCATGAATCAGGATAATTCAAATTTTGGAGAAGAAGTCCTAATTCCCGATGCAACCACCAAAGATTTTGGCATATTCGGGACTGCTCATTTTCATTTAACCGACTGGGATTTCCAAGGTGGACTCAGATACGATCTAAGAAATATAAAAACAGAAATCCATGGGAATAACGGAGACTCAGATTATTTTGCTCCTATAGACCGTTCTTTTTCAAGTATCAATACCGCTTTGGGTGCAAAATATCAATATGATAAAAGGCTAATCGCAAGGCTCAATTTCGCTACCGGTTTTCGTGCGCCAAACCTTTCAGAATTAACTTCGAACGGAACCCACAGTGGAGCCAATCGCTATGAAATAGGAAATCCAGATCTTGAAAATGAGCAGAATCTACAGGCCGACCTTGCACTGGAATGGCGTGGAAAACATTTTGAAGCCTATATTAACGGGTTTCATAATTCAGTATCCAATTATATTTATATCAACCCAACAGGACAGATACGTGATGAAAATGCCGTTTTTCAATATGTGCAGAATGATGCGAAATTATATGGTGGAGAAATAGGTATTCACCTGCATCCTCACCCGTTGGACTGGTTGCACCTGGAAAGCAGTTTTGAGACAGTGACCGGCAAACTTAACAATGGAGATTATTTGCCACTGATTCCTGCAAATTCTATTACGAACACCTTTAGAGTCGAATTTGTTAAAGGTGAGTTTTTAAAAGACAAATTCGCCTTTATTAGTTTAAAAAATATATTTGACAAAGAAAATGTGGGCCAGTTTGAAACGCATACAGGAGGTTATGGTTTATTGAATGCAGGACTTGGAACACAGATAGATCTGGGTAAAAATGAACTGAGTTTTAATATTAGCGCAAACAATCTTCTTGACAGAAATTATATTTCACACCTTTCCAGATTAAAGGCTGATGATATTCAGAATATTGGCAGGAATGTTAAACTTTCCGTTTCATGGGTTCTATAGAATAAAGAAGGCTGCCAATTGGCAGCCTTCTTTATTTTTATTTTCAACTAATAGATTTCTACTTCAATAACCTGAGGTTTAAGTGGTTCCTTCTTCCAAACGAACGTATAGAAATACATTAGAGTAAACGTTGGTATAATATCGGTTCCTGGAAGGATCTCTTCAATAAAAACAAGTACAGATGCGATTTTACCTTTCCTGCCGGGATATATCTCACTCATCTTGCTGGCCGCATACGGAGCCCAGATAATATCAAGAAACGGGCCTACAAAAGGAATTGCAACCGTAGCCATACCTATCAGGTCATAAACGATACTTTTTACTAGAATTTTATTTTTCAACAATCTCATCTTTCTGATTTTATTAGTTTAGAAACAAATAAGGTGCCAGAATTTTATTTAAGATCGGAGCTGATAAGCTTAAGAAATTCGTTCCTGGTTTCAATTTGCTGAAATTGTCCCCTGAAGCCTGAGGTAGTGGTGGCACTATTTTGTTTTTGCACTCCTCTCATCATCATACAAAGGTGTACCGCCTCAATCACCACCGCAACCCCCTGTGGTTGAAGAGTTTTGTTAAGACACTCAAGTATATCATTGGTAAGCCTTTCCTGAACCTGCAATCTGCGTGCAAAAACATCCACTACTCTGGGTAGTTTGCTTAAACCAATGATCTTTCCATTTGGAATATACGCTATATGTGCCTTACCAAAAAATGGAAGCATATGATGCTCACAAAGCGAGTATAGCTCAATATCCTTAACGACGACCATTTCGTTATAGGTTTCCTCAAAAACAGCTTTCTTAAGGATCTTTTCAGCATCCATAGAATATCCCTGTGTTAGAAATTGCATTGCTTTTGCCGCTCTTTCAGGAGTTTTAACGATACCTTCTCTTTCTGGGTCTTCTCCAATGGATTCTATAATTTCTCTATAATTCTTAATCAGCCCATCGGTAGTTTCCTTGTGGTACTCTTCAAAAAATTTATAAGACATTTATTTTTCTTGTTTTAATTTATCACGGAACAATTTATTCAATTTCATGATCTTTGGATCAATAATATACTGGCAATAAGGTTGCTGCCTGTGTTGATTGTAAAAATCCTGGTGCTCCTGCTCTGCAGTATAAAATGCGGAAGCCTCGGTAACTTCGGTAACTATAGGCTTATCAAAAGTTTTTTCCTGATTCACCAGATCTATAACCTCTTCAGCAATTTTCTTTTGATTTTTATTATGATAAAATATGGCACTTCGGTATTGAGTTCCCACATCATTCTGCTGGCGGTTTAATGTAGTAGGATCATGAGTGGCAAAGAATACCAGCAATAATTCCCGAAAACTTATTTTACCCGGATCAAATTCGAATTCGATCGATTCTGCATGTCCTGTTCTGCCGGTTAAAATTTCGCGGTAAGCCGGATTTTTTATACTCCCCCCGGTAAACCCGGAATGAACGTTTTCCACGCCATCAAGTCTCTGAAAAACCGCCTCAGTACACCAGAAACATCCTCCCGCAAATGTTGCTTTTTGAAGACCTATTTCCTTTTCCTCTTTCATAAAGTAATTTTGTTTATCAAATTTAGCTTTTAAATAAACAAAATAAGGTGTTTTTAACTTCATTTTATATAAAAGTTTGTACACTATGAATAACAGTAATACCTTTGCCAGTCTCCGAAAAATATCTAATTACTCCATGTTAAGAAATCGATTTCTATATACTACTTTCTTTCTTTTTTCATTTTTACTGAATGCTCAAAACAAGGATATAGCAGCAAGGAAAACTTATGAAACGCAACGAATAACTGATTCTCCTAAAATAGATGGTATATTAAATGAAGAAATATGGGGAAACTTGCCGGTAGCCACGGATTTTGTGATGATCGAACCAGGTGATGGAGATCCCATTCCGGAGTCCCATGCCGTAGAAGTTATGCTCGCATATGATGATGAAGCCCTGTACGTTGGAGCTATTTTAAAGGAAGAAAATCCAGATAAAATTATTAAGCAGTTCACGCAACGGGATAATCTGGGCCAATCTGAATATTTCCTAATGGATATTAATACGTATGATGATGGAGAGAATCAGACCCGTTTTATCGTGACCTCCACCGGAACTCAGGCCGATGCTAAAATGACGGGAGATCAAGAAGATTATAGTTATAATCTGGTTTGGGAATCAGAAGTATCTCAGGATGAAAATGCATGGTACGTAGAAATTAAGATCCCATATTCGGCGTTGAGGTTTCCTGAAAAAGAAGTCCAGCAATGGGGAATTCAATTTTACAGAGAGATCAAGCATTTGAACGAAAATTATGTATGGAACTATGCCGATAAATCTGTTGGTCAAATTAGCCAGTATACGGGTTTATTAAATGGAATCAGCAATATAGATCCTCCGGTACGTCTTAGTTTTTATCCTTATATGTCTTCGGCCATTGATTATTACCAGGATAAAACCGACTATAATTTTAGCGCTGGTATGGATCTAAAATATGGGATAAACGATTCTTTTACGCTGGACATGACGCTGGTTCCCGATTTTGGACAAACCGCTTACGATGAGGTTGAACTTAACCTGGGACCTTTTGAACAGATCTATGGTGAGAATCGTGCTTTCTTTACTGAGGGCACAGAATTATTCAATAAAGGAAATCTATTTTATTCCCGCCGAGTGGGGAATACTCCCATAGGTTTTAATACAGTGCAGACACAAAAATTAGAAAACGAAGAGATCATTGAAAATCCCGGAAAAACCGATCTTCTAAATGCCTTAAAAGTTTCTGGAAGAACCGATAGAGGTCTGGGAGTTGGTTTCTTCAATGCCATTACCAATAAAACAGAAGCGGTCTTTAGGGACACGCTTACTAATGAAACCAGAAAACAGGTTACTGAACCTTTTGCAAACTATAATATTCTTGTTCTGGACCAGAGATTTAATAAAAACTCTTCTGTCTCACTCATCAATACAAATGTTACCAGAAATGGCCATTTTCGGGATGCGAATGTTTCCGGGTTTTTGTTCGATATTTATAATAAACAGAATTCGTTCAATTTTGAGGGCCAGGCTAAAATGAGTAATATAAATCTCCCCAATAATAATATTACAGGGTTTTCCTCTTTTCTAGCTGTAAATAGAACCAAAGGAAAATTTAGATATGGAGTCGCCCATAGTTTCGCCAATGAGACTTATGATATTAATGACCTGGGAGTAAACCAGATAAATAATTACAATAATTTTTTCTGGGATACTTCTTATGAGATTTTTGAACCACAGGGGGCCTTTAATACTTACCGAATTAGGCTCTATGGTAAACATGAGAGGAGATATAAACCAGATATCGCCGTAAATACAGGTGTAGGTACTGGATTCTTTGCCTTAACACGGGAAAGATTCGCCTTTGGAGGTTCTCTGGATTTAAATTCCAAATTCAGAGATTTTTTCGAAACAAGGACCGAAAACCGCTATGTAACATACCAACCCAGTGGTGAGATCGAAGCATGGATTTCTTCAGATTACCGAAAGCGCTTTGCTTATGATATTAGAGTAGAGTACGAAGACTTTCATAAATCCAGCCGTCAAAAGATACGATTGAACATTGAACCAAGATTCAGGATCAATAAGAAATTTAATATGGTCTATGAGTTTAATTACCGCAAAGAGTCACAGCGTTCAAGTTTTGTTGAAAAATTGCCGGAAAAGATCATCTTTGGGAACCGTGATTTAAAAAGCGTTGAAAATTCTATTCAGGCCGATTATAATTTTAATACCAAACAGGCTTTAAATCTAAGTTTTAGAAATTTCTGGTCGGTTGCGAATTTTAAAAAAGACAGTTTTACTAAACTCGAAAAAGACGGATCTCTTACCAGCACTATATATAACATAAATGAAAGTAACGATCCCGATGCTAATTTTAATATCTGGAATTTGGATGTGAGCTATAGATGGAGGTTTGCGCCGGGAAGTGAGGCCGTGTTATTATACAGGAATTCTATTTTCAACCAGGATAGCTATAGTAAACTAAACTATCAGGAAAGTCTGGGAAATCTATTTGACAGGCCGGCAAGACATAATCTAAGTCTAAGAATCGTTTATTATATCGATTATAACCATCTTAAAAACTTATTCAACAGTTAATCTTGGGGATTGTTGGTAATTTGGCTATTTTCGAAGCTCTTATTTTTTCACCATGATCGTTGCTAATAATATTCATAAATACTACGGAGATCTCCATGTACTTAAATCGGTGAACCTTCACATTCGAAAGAGTGAAATTGTTTCCATCGTGGGAGCTTCCGGAGCAGGAAAAACTACCTTGTTGCAAATATTAGGTACTCTGGACCGGCCTTCGAAAAATAATAATACGCAACTGGATATAAACGGCACCGATATCTACAGCCTTTCCTCAAAAGATCTCTCTCGTTTCAGAAACCGGAATATTGGTTTCATCTTTCAGTTTCACCAGTTATTACCCGAATTTACGGCCCTGGAAAATATTTGTATTCCCGCCTTTATTCAGAAAACACCAAAGAAAGAAGCCGAAGAGAGAGCTATGAAACTTCTTGGATTTCTTGGACTTGAGAACCGTGCCTCTCATAAACCTGGAGAATTAAGCGGTGGGGAACAGCAGCGTATTGCAGTAGCACGAAGTCTTATAAATAATCCTGCGGTAATCTTTGCTGATGAACCGTCTGGAAATCTCGATAGTGAATCTGCAGAAAACCTGCACAAATTATTTTTTCGTTTAAGGGATGAATTCAACCAGACCTTCGTAATTGTTACGCATAATGAAGAACTGGCAGATATGGCCGACAGGAAACTTACCATGGTAGATGGTGCCATAGTGTAAAAACCGATTTTTTTGAAAAAAGCAGAATTAAAATCCTTTCTCGATTTCAAAGTACTAGAATATAACAATCCGGAATTTATAAGTTCCGATCCCATCCAGATCCCACACTTATTTTCAAAAAAAGAGGATATTGAAATCTCCGGTTTCTTAACTGCCACTATTGCCTGGGGAAACAGGAAAAGTATACTTAACAATGCTAGAAAATTAGTGGAGCTAATGGATATGAGTCCGTTTGATTTCATTTTAAATCATGAAGAGCAGGATCTGGATCACTTTGATGGCTTTGTTCACCGGACCTTTAATTCTGATGACCTCAGGTACTTCATACTTGCTCTACGCAATATTTATAAGGATCATGAGGGACTGGAAAATACTTTTAACCGTTATGCTTCAAAAGATTCCCTGCAACCGGCCATACATAATTTTAAAAGGATCTTTTTTGAGCTGCCCCATCAAAAAAGAACCGAAAAACATGTAAGCGACCCATTGAAGAATTCTGCCGCGAAAAGAATAAACATGTTTCTAAGATGGATGGTGAGAAAAGACGAATTTGGAGTAGATTTTGGAATCTGGGATAATTTATCTCCTGGCCAGCTTTCGTGCCCGCTAGATGTACATTCCGGAAATGTTGCAAGGAAGCTTAAGCTCCTTAAAAGAAAGGCTAACGACGCCAAAGCCCTCGCTGAACTTGATACGAATCTTCGCAAGCTTGATCCAATGGATCCAGTAAAATATGATTTTGCCCTCTTTGGACTTGGAGTATTTGAGAAATGGTAGGTTTCGCTTGATAATATGGTTTTTTTTAGTTTTCTTTAACATTTAAATTAATCCTAACCAGAGAATGATTCGTCCAGCAATTCCAGTTAATGAAAAAAAACGATTGCAATCAATTAAAGAGCTTGATCTTATCGACTCTTTTGCTGAGGAAACATACGATAGTATTACAAAGCTTGCCAGCCAGATATGCCATACTCCCATTGCGCTAATCACCCTTCTTGATTCCAAAAAAAACTGGTTCAAATCCAAACTGGGTACAGATCTTCAGCATTCTGAAAGGGAATTATCATTTTGTGGTCATGCGATCCTGGAACCCGAAAGCCTATTTGAAGTGCCCAATACATTTATAGACGATCGTTTTAAAGACAATCCTCATGTGATAGATAAAAAGACCGGGGTAAGGTTTTATGCCGGAGTACCGATATTGGACTCTAACAAATTACCTCTTGGAACCCTTTGTGTGATGGATTCAAAAGAGCACCATCTGGATGAAAATCAAAAAGAGTCTCTAAAGGCATTGGCCAAACAGGTGGAATTGTTGTTTGAGTACAGAAAAAAGAATCAGTTTCTGGAAAAAATGAAAAATGATCTGGACGAAAATAACCGTATTCTTAGGCAATTTGCCAGTACGGTTTCGCATGATCTTAAAATGCCTTTGGCCAATATGATCCTTACGGCTGATGTTTTAAAAGCTAAATATTCCAGCAAACTGGACGAGGAAGGTATAAAGTACCTCAATTATTTAAAGCATTCTGGACTTAACTCTAAGTGAATACATTAATGGTCTTCTGGATCACTATTCCAGTAGTATCAACAAATCTGAATCTTCTCAGGAGTTTTTCCTGAACGATCTTCTGGAGGATATTATTGATCTTTTACAAATAGATCAGAATTGTGAGATCAACTTGCCCGATAATAACTTGAAAATAAATGGAAATAGCGCCGCTTTAGGTCAGATCTTCATGAATCTTCTAAGCAACAGTCTTAAATACAATCATAATGAAAGGATTGTTATAGATATAGACTGCACCGAAAACATGGAATTCTTTAATTTTAGTATTAAAGATAACGGGATTGGTATTCCGCAAGACAAGCAGGAGGATATCTTTAATCTCTTTACCATAGCGGCCGAAAAGGACAGACAAGGAAAGAAAGGTCATGGGATTGGACTTTCCACGGTAAAAAAACTGGTAGGCAGTTTAGGCGGAAATATTCAACTAAAATCTGAAGAAGGTCTTGGAACTAACTTCGAATTTAGTATAAAGCGCCCAGAAATAGCAGATTAGGATTTTTTTATAAAAAAGTTATTTATTTTTAAATATCTTTAAAAAACATTCTACTTAGGGAGATGCCACAAAAATTAATTCCATTTAATGAGAAACTTAGAAGAGTTGCTCTACAGGAATATGCCATTTTAAATACGGGGCCGGATCAGGATTATGACAATCTTACTTTTTTGGCCGCCGCTGTCTGCGAAGTGCCTGTAGCTAAAATAAGTATTATTGATAAAGACCGCATCTGGAACAAATCGGTGTATGGGGCGAAGGTTTCAGAAATCTCCCGAACTAATTCTTTTTGCGATCGCGCTATTCATTCAGACGACAATATCACTATTTTAAACAAAAGTGATCACCGTCAAATTTTTGAAAAAGCTGAAGGTATCTATGACCGGGAGTACTCCTTTTATGCCGGGATTCCTTTACACAACCCGCAGGGACATGCCATTGCAGTCCTCTGTATTTTTGATACCAGTGAACGGGAGTTGTCTCAGGTACAGGTAAAATCTCTTATGGCCCTGGCACAGCAAACTATGAATCTTTTCGAATTTAGAAAGCAAAAGACCAAGTTGTTTCAGGTGCAAAAAAAGCTGAAGGAGAAATACCAGGAACTAGAACGCTTTGCCAGTCTGGTTTCTCATGATTTAAAATCACCTCTGGCTAATATTATCTCACTTAGTGAACTCCTTAAAGATGAGAATCAAGGTAAGTTTGATGAAGAAACTGAACAGTATCTTGAATTCCTGGTTGAATCCTCTTATTCCCTTAGAAATTATATAGATGGAATACTAAGCTTTTATAGAAGTGATCACGTTCTGGAAAAAGATTATGTAAATGTAGACCTCCGTAAATTACTGAAGGGTATAAGTGATCTTTACCAGGTTTCAGATGGTATTGAGATTACCTATCCAGATGATGTTATGCTCAATAACGTCAATAAAGCCGCACTTACACAGGTTTTTATGAACCTTATCAGCAACGCCTTAAAATATAATGAGAAGGAAACCCGAAAGGTCAAGGTCAAATTTGCCAAGGATGAAACTTACTATTATTTCGAAATAATAGATAATGGTAAGGGCATCCCGAAAGAAAAATTCCAAGAAATATTTCAATTATTTACCACACTAGAGTCAGCGGACAGAGATGGAAACCTGGGAAGCGGAATTGGTCTGGCTACCGTCAAAAAACTAGTGGAATCTATGGGTGGGACCATCAAGGTGGAATCTACTCCCGGTGAAGGCAGCAACTTTAAATTTAGTGTTAAAAGGTTGTAGCAGTTAATCTCTTTTCATTTTCTATATTTGAAAAGAAATTATATTCCTGAATATGCATTTTCAACATCCGGAGTTACTTTATGCCCTCTTCCTGCTCACTATTCCGGTTATTATCCATTTATTCAGATTAAGAAAGTTTCAGAAGGAAGATTTTACCAATGTAAAGTTTCTAAAAAAAGTAATCCAGGAAACCCGAAAAAGTTCCAGGCTTAAAAAGTTTCTTGTTCTTTTTACCAGACTCCTGCTATTTACCTGTTTGATCCTGGCTTTTGCGCAACCCTATATCCCCGCCACTCAAGAGGCAATGCAGGATAAAAGAACCCTTATATACTTCGATAACTCATTTAGCATGGAGGCTTCTTCTTCACAGGGAAGTTTATTTGCCAGTGAACTTACGCAATTACTAGAAAATATCAATACGGAAGAGTCTTATGCTTTGCTTACCAATAATGAAGAGATTTCTGAATTTTCAGGAAATGAACTAAAAAATGAACTTCAGAATATTACTTTAACTTCAACCCCTGCAGATTTTAGAAATATTCAGTTAAAAGCAAAAAGTTATTTTCAGGATTTTCCAGGAGCAGCTCATAAATTTCTTATGATCTCAGATTTTCAGCGGTCTATGGGAATACCCCGTGAGGTCATGGATGAAGATATCGCCTATTCTTTGGTGCAGTTAAAACCTTCAGCTTTAAAAAACAGAAGTATTGATACTGCCTATATTACAGACCTGAATCCAGAGAATTTTAAGCTGAATATAAACTTAAGTGCAGCAGTAACCGGGGAAGATCTACTGGCTGTTTCTGTTTTTGATGACGAAAAATTACTGGGAAGAAATACCGTGAATTTTAGCGGAAGTAAATCTTTAAGCCTGGTTTTTACACTTCAAAATAATGAAATTGCAAAGGGTAGGATAAAAATCAATGATCCAGAATTACAGTACGATAATCAGCTTTTCTTTAATATTCTCGAAAATCCTGCTATAAAAGTGGTGATCATTTCTGAGGCTGATAATAGTTTTCTTCAAAAGATATTTAGCGAACCGGAATTTGAATCTTTAGTCTTCGCTCCTACTCAGACTGATTTTAATAGTCTGAGCTCGGCTAATCTTGTAATCCTAAATGAGGTCCAAAACTTTTCAGCCTCTTTACTAAACAACCTTAAAACAATTGAACAGAACGGAGCTTCTATAATCATTATTCCTTCCAGCCAGGCTGAAAATAATAATCAATTATTAAACAGACTGGGCTTTGGTCCTCTATCAGAAGAAATAAACCAGGAGCGACTTATTACCAGTATTGAGTTTGATCATCCGTTGTTAAATGGGGTTTTTGAAGATCAAACTCAAAACTTCGATTATCCAAAAGTGCTAGATCTTTTAATATAACATCTGGAAACAGGATATTGAGTTATCAGGATGGACCTCCTTTCCTTACTGGTAATAACTCAGCTTATCTTTTTACAGCTGCTTTAAATAGAGAGAATTCCAATTTTATTAATTCGCCATTGGTAGTGCCTGTTTTCTATCAAATTGGACTCGAATCTCTGAAAAAAAATCAGCTTTATTATTCCACCAGTAATAGTAACAGAATAGATGTGCCGGCAGAGGTTAATAAGGATGAAGTGTTGCACCTTGTGAAAAACGACGAAAATTTGATTCCGCAGCAACAAAATTTCGCCAACCGTGTTCAAATCAATACTGCCAATCTCGACCTTAAAGATGGAAATTATGATCTAATGAATCGTGACCAAAGAATTGCAAGCCTTAGTTTTAATTATAACCGAAAAGAAAGTGAACTTTTATACGCTGATATTTCTGCAATTAAAAATGTTGAAACCTACGATTCTATTGAAGAATATTTTTCTGATGTAAATGCTGCTTCAGAAATTACCATGCTTTGGAAATGGTTTGTTATTTTTGCTCTGATCTTTTTAGCTATTGAAATGCTCCTTTTAAAATTCTTCAAATGAAGCTACTCTTAAAATCGGTAACCGTTCTTGATCCAACCTCGCCCTATCACGAAAAGAAAACGGATATTTTTATTTCCAACGGACAAATAAAAAAAATAGGAAAGAACCTTAAGGAAAAAGCCGATAAAGAAATTGAAATTAAAAACCTTCATGTTTCAAATGGATGGTTTGACAGCAGTGTAAGTTTTGGAGAACCTGGATATGAGGATCGTGAAACCATTGCCAATGGTCTTGATACCGCAGGAAAATCTGGATTCACCTCTGTAGCAATGAATCCACAAACCTATCCGGTACTGGACCACAGCAGCAGCATTGGAGCGGTTAAGGCGAAAGCCGGCTCACATCCCGTTGGCCTATTCCCTGTAGGTGCTCTCACCGTGCGAAGTGAAGGTATAGATCTGGCAGAATTGCTGGATATGCAGGAAGCCGGCGCAGTTAGTTTTGGAGATTATAAATTACCTGTAAAAAACCCAAATCTTTTAAAAATCGCACTGCAGTACGCTCAGAATTTTGATGCCCTCATTCAGAGTTTTCCTCAGGAAAACAGAATCGCGGGAAGCGGTATCGTGAACGAACATGAAAACAGTACTTTACTTGGCCTAAAGGGAATACCAAACCTGGCAGAAGAACTTCAAATAACGAGAGATCTGTACCTATTGGAATACACCGGAGGCAAACTTCATATTCCAACCATATCTACAGAGAAGTCTGTGAAGCTTATTCGGGATGCAAAGAAAAAAGGTTTGGATATAACCTGTAGTGTGGCGATCCATAATTTAATTCTAACAGATGGAGAATTAAAAGAATTTGATGCAAATGCCAAAGTTCTACCTCCGCTAAGAACTAAAAAGGATACCAAAGCATTGATTAAAGGGGTAAATGATGGAACCATAGATATGGTTACAAGTGACCATAACCCCATTGATGTTGAACATAAAAAAGTAGAATTCGATAATGCCCTATATGGAAGTATAGGTTTGGAATCGGCTTTTGGAGCCTTATCAACCTTATTCAACCCCAATAAGGTTATTGAGCTTTTAACAGCAGGAAAAGAACGTTTCAATATACCCACCCATCCCATAAAAGAAGGTGAAAAAGCAGATCTGAGCTTGTTTATCCCAGGTGAGGAATATAATTTTGATAAAGAAGCTATCCTTTCTACTTCCAAAAACAGTGTTTTCCTGGATCAAAAAATGAAGGGAAAAGCTTTTGGTGTTATTACAGAAAGGGGTTTTATAAGTAAATAAACAAATATGGAAACGGCAACTCAGGGAAAAACAACGGCAATAGTAGCCTATCTTAGCATCATAGGAACCATTATAGCCTATTTTATGAATCTTGATCCTAAAGATCGTTTTGCCAGTTTTCACATACGGCAGGCATTTGGAATCAATATTACTTTTTATTTATTAGGAGCCCTGATGGGAATGGTTGATAACGGATTTATAGTTGGGGCGTTTTACGTTTGTTTCTTCGTATTATGGCTTTATGGTTTAATTGCAGCGATCAAAGGTGAAACAAATGAAATTCCTGTTCTGGGACCTCTATTTCAAAAATGGTTTAGTACAATATCGTAATGAATACAGACTTAGGACTTAAGTACATAATAAGAAAACCCAAAAACCAATCTACACAAAAAGCACCGGTATTACTAATGCTTCATGGTTACGGTAGTGATGAAAACGATCTATTTTCATTCGCCGAGGAATTGCCCGATGAGCTTTTTATAATTTCGGCAAGGGCACCATACTCCATGCAACCCTATGGGAATGCATGGTATGCGATTCACTGGGATAATAACGATGGAAAATTTAGTGATGATGCCCAGGCGATCAGTTCGCGGGAAACTATCGTAGAGTTCATTGGTGAGATCATTGAAAATTATCCGGTAGATCTTGAAAATATAAATCTCCTGGGATTTAGTCAGGGTAGTATACTTGCTTATGCGGTAGCTCTTTCTTATCCTGAAAAGATCAAAAATGTGGTGGCATTAAGCGGTTATGTAAATCAGGGAATTCTTAAGGCTGGGTATGAGAATAATGATTTTTCAAATTTGAAGTTTTACTGCTCCCATGGTTCTGTAGATCAGGTTATACCCGTTGACTGGGCAAGAAAAACTAAACCATTCCTGGATAAACTGAATATCGAGAATTCTTATTCAGAGTTTCCAGTAGGTCATGGAGTAGCTCCTCAAAACTTCTTTGAATTCAGAGAGTGGCTTGAAAAAAGAATTTAATTGTTTACTGGATAAAGAAAAGATTTCTCGGTGGTGAATTTTATTTCATCGTTCTCCCCTACTTCATAGGAAAGAAAAACCTCTCCCCAGTAAGTTCCATCGGTAAAATCTGCAATAATCCATTTATGATTTAGCACCTTGATCTTATTGATCCTTATATAGCCATCCATTCCGGCATAGGGTACAAACGGATTATCCTCATTGGCGCTATTTTTACTGATGATCGCATCCTCGATCCTGGCCACCAGATTTTCGGTATCTATTCCTTTACTATCAAAATAACTTAGCGCTTCATCATTATTCTCAAAACTGAAATAATCTTCAGCAGAAATAGTTTCATCTGAAGTCTCTAATTTGGTTTCAGCATCCTGAAGTTTATTTTCCAAACTGGTGATTTGTTCTTCCTTAGCATCAAGAATACGTTTATCGTTCACGTAAATAAAAATCACGAACAAAAGCGTAAATATAAAAAGGTACATTAATATCTTATTGCGCATCTAAATTTCAATTTTAAGATTGTCATAAGCCAAATGGACATTGTCAGGTAGCTTCGCTTCCACTTCATCATGAAATCCAAGCATATGACTTATATGGGTTAAATAAGCTTTTTCAGGATTTACCTTTTTGATAAATTCAAGAGCTTCTTCCAGGTTTAGATGAGAGTGATGAGGCTCGATCCTAAGAGCACTCACAACCAGCACTTTCAGTTTCTTCAACTTTTCGATTTCCTTTTCTTCGATAGTTTTAAGATCTGTAAGATAGGCGAAGTCTTCCATTCTAAAACCGAAAACCTGCAATCTGTTATGCCAGAACTCAATAGGTGTTACTGTAAGTCCATGAAAATCGAAATCTTTATTTTCAATACTATTAACTTTAACGCCCGGCGCTCCGGGATATTTATTTTCGGTCTCAAATATATAATCAAATCGTTTTCTCAGTGCTTTTAATACTCGTCTATGAGCATATATTGGAATATCTCCCTGCCTGAAGAAAAATGGGCGAATATCGTCCAGTCCGGCTATATGATCATTATGTTCATGAGTGTATAAAATCGCATCCAGATGTTTTACGTTATTGGTGAGCATTTGCTGCCTGAAATCAGGCCCACAGTCAATAAGAATATTTAAATTATTCCATGTAACAAGGACTGAAACACGTAAACGCTTGTCTTTTGGATTATCACTCAAACATACCGGATGATCACTGCCAATAATCGGTATTCCCTGCGATGTTCCTGTGCCTAAAAACTTTACTTCCAAATGATGTTATTTTTAACACAAAAGTAAATATATTTTTTCGTATGCCTACTGCTTTTAGTACTTTTGAAGTACACAATAAACAATATTGACTTAAAAGAAAAATTATGCCAATTACCCTTATGGGCGACAAGGAGTTTGAGAATGTTCCTTCTATTAATAGTAAAGCCCTTCGTATCAATTTAAATGAAAACATTTACGGTACGTTTTCTGAAATTGGTGCAGGTCAGGAAACAGTTAGAAACTTTTTCCGGGCAGGTGGTGCTTCGGGTACCATTGCAAAGGCAATGAGTGCCTACGATAAGGATTTTAGTGATGCAATATATGGGGTTGAAGAAGACAGGCGGTATGTGACCGAAGCCAGATTAAAGAAAATGCTTGCTCACGAAACCAGTCTTATTGAAGAAAGGATCTCCCGAAAGAAACATCCCAATAAATTATTCTTTACCTATGCAAATACGGTAGCCACTATCGATTTTGCCAAGAAATATAAAGGACATGGTTGGGTAGGAATTCGTTATCAGGTAGATCCACAAGAAGACTACAACGAAATTCTTCTTCATGTACGCTTTCATGAAAATGATGCGAGGCATCAGCAAAACACCCTCGGAATTCTTGGTGTTAACTTAATTTACGGAGCCTACTACAAGTATGATAACCCTAAAAAATTACTAAGATACCTATACGATCATATTGATAAGGATCAAATTGAAATAGATACGATCAATTTTTCGGGTCCCAGATTTGAAAAAGTGGATAACCGACTCATGAGTCTGCAACTGGTGAAAAACGGAATGACCGAAGCGGTGATGTTTGGACCCGATGGGAACAATGTTCTACCGGCAAAGATCCTTTACAAAAAGAATATTCTTGCGCTTCGAGGAAGTTTTAGACCGGTGACAAAGGTAAACATGGATATGTATGAGCGTTCTAAAGAAATGTTCCTGAAGGAAAGCAAGGTATCTGAAGAAAATACCGAGATCATTTTTGAGATTACGCTGTCTAACCTACGCGCAGAAGGAGAGATCGATGAAAGGGATTTTATGGACAGGGCCGAGTTACTTTGTTCCTTAGGCCAAACCGTAATGATCTCAAACTTCCAGGAATACTATCGTGTGGTTGAATATTTCTCCCGTTATTCCAAGCAGAGAATGGGACTTACCATGGGTGTTCAGAACCTTGTGGATGTATTTGATGAAAAATACTATCGCCATTTAAGTGGAGGTATTCTTGAGGCATTTGGTAAATTATTCTTTAAAGATCTTAAGGTATATCTATACCCACTCAAAGATCCTGAAACTGGAGAAATCACTACCAGTGAAAATGTAAAAGTTCATCCAAGAATGAAGGAGTTATACAAATTCTTTAAGTATAACGGAAGAGTTGAAGATATCACCAACTATAATCCGGAAATCCTTGATGTGTACTCACGTGAGGTTTTAAAAATGATCAGTGAAGGTGAACCTGGCTGGGAAGAGATGCTTCCAGAGAAAACCACCAAAATGATCAAAGAGCATAATCTGTTCCATTATCAGGAAAGCAAAAAGAAAGCGAAGACTGAGGTTTAAAATTCTTTTTACTTATTGTCTAGTCCTAAATAACCGATACAGATTATTAAAGATTAAATTTATTAATTAAGCTGAACAGTGACTTTCATTGTTCAGCTTTTTTGATTTGTATTGTTTTCTTTTTAATTTTTGTTGCTTATGCATTTTGTCTGGTGTGAGTAAATGGTTAGATAAGTGAGGCCTTAGCGAGTTGTAAAGTTTGATGGCATCTTTAACTATCAATTTTTTTGTTACTAGGTTTGTATCGGATGCTGCTATTGAAAATTCTTGTTTTAAGATTCCATTTACGCGCTCAGCAATTGCATTTTCATAAGGGTCGTATTTTTCGGTCATGCTTGTACTCACAAGCCTGTCTTTCAATAGCTGCTGATATTCATTCGAGCAATATTGTAAACCTCTGTTTGAGTGATGTATCAGTGGTCGATTTTCATAGCTTCTTTTTTTAAAAGCCATTTCAAGAGCTCGTAGAGATCCTCCCACTTCTAAACTTGTAGACAGATCGTACCCCATAATTTTCTTTGAGTAGGCATCTGTAACCAAGGCAAGATATGATGGGTTTTTCCTATTGCCTGTATAAGTTATATCGCTTACCCATACTTGTTATGGGCGCTTAAATTCGATCTCACTTACACTATTTTTATGCTTTCTGAATCTGTGGTGCGAGTCCGTTGTTATGTGATAGCGCTTTTTTGGAGTTATAAGCATGTGGTTTGCTTTTAGGATTCTGAATAATTTATCTCTCCCGACATTTATTTTGCTCAGTTCAGCCCTGAGCATATGATACAGTTTTCTTGTGCCCAGCCTGGGCATAAGATTTCGAATGGAGCGCACCAAGGAAAGGACCTGCTCAGCTATTAGCTGTCTGTGCTTTTTGGATTTTATAGCTCTGTAATATACCTGGCTATTCAACCCGAGTAATTCACAGGAAGAGATTATAGTCTCTTTATGTTCTTCTTTGAAGCTTTTGATAACTCGGGTGTACAATTTTTTCTGATCTGGATATCATATTCCTTTTCAGCCATATCTACCAGCATATCGAAGATGATCACCTTCTTATCTGCACGTTCTGCGAGATGTTCAGCTTTTGTCTTCTGTTTTTCCAGCAACTTGACCTTTGCTTCTAGTTCAAGTATTTTTTGTTCAGGTGTTTTTGACATGGTTGTAGGGGCTTGGTTTTCCCAATCAAAGTAACCATATTTCAGCAACCATTTAGTCACTGTAGAATCTCCCTGAATGCCATATTTGAGCTTTGCCTGAGATTTGGTTAATAGTCCATGTTCAATTTCTGCAACTAATTGAAGTTTAAAAGAGAGTGAGTAATCTTTTTGGGTACGTTTGGTGTTACCAGTGTTTACTGATGTTTTCATTACACTAAGGGTTTTAGTGTATCGCTGTTTCAGGACGGGACACTTATTCGAAATAAAAAAAGCTATTCATAATGAACAGCTTTTTTTATTATTTAAAGATCAATATTACTCTATCCGCTCAATTCTGGCGCCAATAGCTTTTAATCTTTCTTCAATATCTTCATATCCTCTATCAATCTGCTCGATATTATGAATGGTTGAGGTTCCTTTGGCCGAAAGCGCAGCGATCAACAGGGAAATTCCGGCCCTAATATCTGGAGAGGTCATAGTAGTAGCTTTAAGCTGAGATTTAAAATCGTGACCTATTACCGTTGCCCTGTGTGGATCACAAAGAATAATCTTGGCACCCATGTCTATAAGTTTATCTACAAAGAATAAACGACTCTCAAACATTTTTTGATGTACAAGTACACTACCTCTCGCCTGCGTGGCGACCACCAGAATGATACTTAAAAGATCCGGTGTAAAACCAGGCCATGGAGCATCACTAATACTCATTATAGACCCATCTATAAAACTTTGAACTTCATAACCATCACTATGGGCAGGAATATGAATGTCATCTCCTTTTTTTTCCACTGTTATTCCCAGTTTTCTAAAAGTGGTGGGAATGATTCCCAACATATCCCAGTTCACATTTTTAATAGTGATTTCACTTTTGGTCATAGCCGCGAGTCCAATCCATGAACCGATCTCGACCATATCGGGCAGGATTCTATGTTCACAACCTCCCAGCTTTTCCACACCTTCTATACTCAAAAGATTAGAACCTACTCCGCTAATTTTGGCACCCATAGAGTTCAACATCTTACATAACTGCTGTAGATATGGCTCACAGGCCGCATTATAAATAGTTGTTGTCCCTTTAGCAAGAACAGCAGCCATTACGATATTAGCAGTTCCCGTTACAGAAGCTTCCTCAAGGAGCATAAAATCACCCTTAAGTCCGTTTGGTGCTTCCACTCCGTAAAAACGATCTTCTTTATTATAACGAAAATCCGCGCCAAGTTTCATAAAACCTTCAAAGTGAGTATCCAGTCTTCTACGCCCAATTTTGTCTCCACCCGGTTTTGGAATAAAACCTTTTCCAAAGCGCCCCAAAAGAGGTCCCACGATCATGATAGATCCACGAAGGCCTCCTCCGTCTTCTTTGAATTGCTCACTACCAAGGTAATCCATATCAAGATCGTCGCTCTGGAAGGTATAACTTCCTTTTCCTATCTTTTCGACCTTGACTCCCAGATTTCCCAGCAGCTTGATAAGTTTATTAACATCTAGAATATTTGGAATATTATGGATCGTAATTTTTTCATCGGTTAATAATACCGCACATAAAATCTGTAGCGCTTCGTTCTTTGCTCCCTGGGGTTGAATTTCCCCGCTTAAACGATGCCCACCTTCAATTTGAAAAGTTCCCATTAAGAAATTTAGAGTTTAGTGGCGTTTGCGGCCTCCTTTGCGGCCTGATTTTTTAGAATTCTTAGAACTCTTGGAGAATTTTTTCTTGCTTCTTACTAGATCTGAAGCTTCACTAAGATCTTCATCTGCATTCTTAAGATTTAGCTTGCCATTGCTTAAATCTTTTAGATGATCAAAGATCACTTTATCATCAACCGAATCCCTGTTCCAGTTTAGATAAGATTTTTTCATATGATTAGCGATACTAAGTACCAGGGCTTCCTTTAGATCGCCTTCTTCCCAATCCTTTACTTCATCTATCATCCTTTTTATGTTATTGCCGTAGAAGCGATACTTAGGATTATTTTCAGGATACTCCAGCATATCGGGCCTTTCAGCTAACATTTCTGGAGTTGGTTTTGCAAATGGAGAGTCTACATTAAGTTTGAAATCGCTTATTATAAATAACTGATCCCATAATTTATGTTGAAAATCAGGAACATCTCTAAGATGAGGATTCATATTTCCCATAACGGCGATAATTGAATTCGCCACCTTATTTCGTTCGTTATCATCCTCAATACTCACGGCATGTTCAACCATCTTTTGCAGATGTCTCCCGTATTCTGGAATGATCAGTTTACTCCTTTCAGAGTTATATTCTAAAGCGTTTGTCAAAATTGAAATTTATTTAGGTAATACTATTGAAGAATTTCTCCTGTGTGCAAAATACTAAATATTACTCAACAACTACAAATAATAAATTGGTTTTGTTGCTGAATTATAAAGAGATTACTCCTTCTACTTTCTTTGCTACCTCACGATATTTCTCTATCACAGCATCTGGATTTTTCATACGTACGTTTATCGAAACACTCGTGTACTTTCCTTTTTTGGATTGTTTCGTCTCTATAACTGCGCCCGTATTATCAAAAATATCCTCCACCTGTGTAACCTGTTCCCCTTTGGTAGGAACTATGAATTTATAAAGGTATTCCGATGGCCACATGGCAGTATCCTGAAGTTGCTTCTTAAGTTTGGCGTAAAATTCTTCGGGATTGTTCGATTCACTCATAATTTTTCTCAATCGTTTATCTGCAAAGATACAAGGATTGATTGCATTTTTATAATCAAATTCAATTGTCGAAATTTGCCACGTGAAAACGAGAAAAATTGTTATAACCGGTGGGCCCGGAACTGGAAAATCATCCATCGTTCATGAGCTCGAAAGACGGGGGGAAACCTGTCTACATGAAATTTCAAGACAGGTTACCCTGGAAGCCCAAAAAGAAGGAATAGAACAGTTATTCCTGGCACAGCCTCTCTTATTTAGTCAAAAACTTCTTGAATGCCGGTTAAATCAGTTTCATGAGGCCGCTGCTAAAAATGCTGATCATATCTTTATAGATCGCGGACTCCCTGATGTGGTCGCTTACATGGATTATTTTAAAACTGAGTATCCCGGTCACTTCCCAAAGACCTGCGAAGAGTATCGGTATGAAAAGGTCTTCATACTGCCTCCCTGGGAAGAAATCTACAAAAGTGATAATGAACGTTATGAAAGCTTTGAAGAAGCCTTAAAAATTTCGTCTTATCTTTATTCTACCTATAATAGGTACGGATATGAACCTATTGAAGTTCCCAGATCAGGGGTAATAGAACGTACAGATTTTATTTTGAGTAAGCTATAAAACAAATTTGCAAAAGGAAGCTTTACAAATATTAGAGAAATACTGGGGCTTCCAGGAGTTTAGAGCCCAACAGTTTGATGTTATTGAATCTATCCTCGAAGGTAGGGACAGTCTTACCCTCTTCCCTACAGGCGGCGGTAAATCTATTTGCTTTCAGGTTCCTGCACTCATTAATGAAGGGATCTGCATTGTGGTCTCTCCGTTGATCTCTTTAATGGAAGACCAGGTAAATGCGCTGCAGGAAAAGAATATTAAGGCTATGGCTATTACCGGTGGCATCTCTTATGCCGACCTGGACCGGAATCTTGACAATTGCATCTTCGGAAATTTTAAATTTTTGTACCTCTCTCCTGAACGGCTTCAACAGGAACTAGTAAGGGAACGCCTGAAACAGATGAATATCAATCTTCTTGTGGTTGATGAAGCACATTGTATCTCGCAATGGGGACATGATTTCCGACCGGCTTATCGTAATATTTCAGAATTGAGGGAGCTCATACCTGAAATTCCGCTTGCCGCTTTTACTGCTACCGCCACCAGTGATGTTGTTAAAGATATCTGTGAACAGCTCAAACTTGAAAACCCTGCAATTCATAAGAAATCCTTCGAAAGATCAAATTTACAGTATGAAGTAATTAGGACTGAAGATAAATTCTTTAGGCTGAAACAGATTTTGGGTAAGGAAGGGTCTGCAATCATCTATGTAAGAAGCCGTAATGCAACTCAGGAAATTTCAGCCTTCCTCAATAAACACGATATAAGTGCTGCAGCCTACCATGGCGGACTTAAAAAAGAAGAAAAGTCTGGCAAGTTTGAAGAATGGATGACGAATAAAATAAAGGTCATGGTGGCAACTACTGCTTTTGGTATGGGGATAGATAAACCAGACGTTCGAACTGTTATCCATATTGATCTTCCCGAAAGTCTTGAAAGTTATTTTCAGGAAGCCGGACGTGCGGGCAGAGATTCAAAACAGGCCAGAGCCATTATACTTACCAATGCCAGCGATATTCCAGTTTTAAAAAATCAATTTTTGAAAAATCTTCCCAGTGTGGAGGACGTAAAACTGGTATATCGAAAACTCAACGCTTATTTTAGTATCGCGTATGGCGAAGGAGAAAACATGGAATATGACCTTAATTTTGCCAACTTTTGTCATCATTACCAGTTCAATGCCAGCAAAACCTACAACGCGATCCAGTTGATGGATCGTTGCAGCATTCTAAGACTAACCCAGAATTATAGAAAAAAAACCAATATCCGTATCATTCTTTCAGGAAATCACCTTGATATTTACCTGGATGATAATCCCAAGTATGCCAATATCATGAGAACTATCTTAAGGAATTATGGTGGTATTTTTGAGAATCTCACAGCCTTTAGCCTGGAAGCCCTAAGTGATAAAAGTGGGATGCCAGAAGAGAAGGTAATGGCCATTTTCAAAGAACTTAACGAAAAGGAGATCATAGAATTCACCTTTTCAAAACATGACGCGAGTATCACCTTTCTTGTTCCAAGGGAAGATGATACCACGATTAATCCGGTAGCAGGATTCATTAATCAGTATAATAGGTCGAAAAAGGAAAAGATCGAAGCCATTCTGGAATTTGTAGATAATGAAACTATCTGCAAGCAGGTTCAACTTTTAAAATATTTTGGTGAACCAGATCCAAAACCATGCGGCAAATGTTCAGTTTGTAAAAAGGATAAGAACAGGCTTTCTAGAGATGATAAAAATGAGATTTATCTGCAGATCCTAAAAATCCTTAAAAATAGCCCAAAAGACTCAAGAGAAATTATATCACTCCTCGATTATCCCGAAGAATCTGTAATAAAAGTTTTAGGTTTACTTTCAGAAAAAGGAGTTTTGAAGCGTACTACAAATAACAAATATGAAATTGTAAAATAATATGAGAGACCTTAGAATTGTATTTATGGGAACACCAGATTTCGCTGTAAAAAGTCTGGAAGCCATTCTCGAAGCCGGCTATAAGGTTGTAGGCGTTGTAACAGCACCCGACCGTCCAGCTGGAAGAGGTAGAAAACTTCATGAAAGTGCCGTAAAGAAGTTTGCTGTTTCTCATGATCTAAAAGTATTACAGCCGTTAAATCTAAAATCTGAAGACTTTCAAAAGGAATTGAAGGAACTTAACCCGAATGTACAAGTAGTAGTAGCTTTTAGAATGCTGCCGAAGTCTATATGGAATTTACCCGAATATGGTACTTTTAACCTTCATGCTTCCTTACTGCCCCAATATCGCGGTGCAGCACCGATCAACTGGGCTATAATTAATGGAGAAAAAAGAACAGGGGTTTCTACTTTTTTTATAGATGAGAAGATTGATACAGGGCAAGTGATTCTTCAAAAGGATCTGAAGATAGATAAGCGCGAAACGGTTGGCTCGCTTCATGACCGCTTAATGATAAAAGGAGGCGATCTCATTGTAAAAACGCTGGCATTAATAGCCAAAGATAAAGTTGAACCCACTCCTCAGGGTGAAAATATACAACTGGAAGTTGCACCAAAATTAAACAAAGACAATACTAAAATTAATTGGAATGAGCCGGTGGAGAAAATCTTCAATTTAATTCGGGGTCTAAACCCATATCCGTCAGCCTGGTGTTATCTGGAAAATTCTTCAGAAGAACTCAGGGTAAAGATTTATGATGTGGAGCAGGTATTTCAGGAACATCACCTTCCTAACGGCACCATTAGCATTCAGGAAGATAAGTTAAAAGTAGCCGCGGTAAACGGATATATTATTATTAATGAAATTCAGCTTCCTGGAAAGAAAAGAATGGATACAAAATCACTATTGAACGGCTATAATTTTGCGCCCGAGGCTAAAATGCGCTAAACCCTTATTAACACTGAATTTGTTGCATTTTAATAAAAAACAATTATCTTTATTAACAAAACCACCAAGTTATTAACAAATACGGGCTTTTCCCTTGTCATTACTTGCATGACAAAGAATTCCGTATAAATTTGTATACCAGTTTAACAGAATGTTTAACCAACAATTAATTTTAAAATTCAAATTATGAACAAAACAGATTTAATCGACGCAATGGCTGAGAACGCTGGAATTTCTAAAGCAGCAGCGAAAAAAGCATTAGAGTCTTTCCTTGAAAACGTAGAGAAATCTCTTAAAAAAGGAGACAGAGTATCACTAGTAGGATTTGGATCTTGGTCTGTATCTAAGAGAGCTGCTCGTGAAGGAAGAAACCCACAAACCGGAAAAACTATAAAAATTGCTGCTAAGAATGTAGTAAAATTTAAAGCCGGAGCAGATTTACAAAAAGCTGTAAACTAATAATTTGTATTAGTAAATTCTTAAAGCCTTCCTAAGGGAAGGCTTTTTTTATTTAAAATTTTATCAATAGTATTGCTTTATTTACAGGAAATAATTAGTTTAGTTAAAAGGACTGCTTGTATGATCGCGTTAAAACCAACCAAAGGCCATCTTTTAGTTGCTGAACCATCTATTATAGGAGATGTTTCCTTTAATAGGTCTGTCGTTCTATTAGCAGATCATTCAGACTCTGGCTCGGTAGGTTTTATTCTAAACAAAATCCTCGACTTCACGCTTAAAGACCTTATTCCAGACGTAAAAGGAAATTTTAAAGTTTATAATGGTGGGCCGGTGGAGCAGGATAATCTTTACTTTATCCATAAAATACCGGATCTTATTCCAGACAGTATTGAGATTGCCAATGGCATATACTGGGGTGGTAATTTTGAAGCTGTAATGCAATTGATTGCTAAAAATCTTATCACCGATAAGCAAATAAAATTCTTTCTTGGTTATTCCGGATGGGATGCAAATCAACTCGACGAAGAGCTAAATTCTCATTCATGGGTCGTAACCGTTAATGATGATCACACAGAATTGCTTGAAAAACCTTACAATTCTTTCTGGAAAGATAAAATGCTGGAATTGGGTGGAGAATACATGCTTTGGTCTAATTCTCCTGAAAATCCAACCTATAATTAACCAAGTCTGGCCTGCACGTTAAGTTTTCCCAATAGGTCTTTCGCTGTTTTATTGGTATATTCTTTTTTACGGTATTTACTTACCGGTTGAATTCCTACTGCTACATTGGTAATAAAAATTTCATCAGCTTTCTGAAGTTCAAATGGTGATACCGAAATTTCTTCAAATTCATAATCCTTGGTTTTCTTTAGAATATTGATGAGTTGTTTTCTAATAATACCATTTAAAGCACCGTCATAAATTGGCGGGGTTTTCACTTTATTACCGTTTACCAGAAATATATTTCCATTGAGTGCTTCCACAACATTCTTCTTTTCATTAAGAAGAAGACAATTATAATAGGAGTTCTCATTAGCATAAATACTTCCAAGAACATTTACCGCACGGTTATTAGACTTAATAGTAGAAAGTAAACCACTGTTTACGAAATGGTCTTTGAACAATTCGATCTCATAGAACTTGTCATTCATTAGGTAGAAAGCATTCTCCATTTCTTCCACACTCATCACGTAACCCACTTCGCGCGTGGCCGGTGTGTAGTAACCACCCTGTTTCCTGTAAACTGAAAATTTCACCCGGGCTGGAGATGACTCCAATCCATTGGATTCTACGAGCTCCTTGATCTTAGCTTCAAGAAATTCAGGAGAAAAATCAGAAGGGATTTCCATTCTCATGATCCTCATCGAAGCCATGAGCCTGAAATAATGATCTTCCCAGAACATGATCTTTCCATTAATTACACGAATAGTTTCAAAAACAGAATCGCCATAGGCAAAGCCCCTGTTGAATACCGATAATTTTGCTTCTTTTTCGTCTACTATTTTTCCTTCCAGATTGATCATAAAAAAACCCCGTTTTTAAAACGGGGCAAAGTTAAGGTTTATAATAAGATTTTTAAGCCGATCCTAAAATGGATTTAAGGTCTGAAACCATATTTTCCCAGAGCATTTTACCTTCATCAATTTCATCATCTTCAGCAAAATCAGTAATCATAAGGGAAACATCCTTAGTAATATCATCTACCTGGATGCGTAATTCGAAAAAATAAGGAGTGTCTTCGTCGTCAACCCATTTAAATTTTATGCGTTCATCACTTTTTTTGCTCATAAGCTTTGCCTTCTCTTCACTACCTTCCCAAATAAAAGTAAAAAATTCCCCCCGGGAATTCACATTATCGGCATACCATTCACTTAAGCCTGAGGGAGTTGAAATATATTGGTATAATAATGAAGGAGAAGCTTGAATAGGAAACTCCATTTCGTATTTGATCTTTTCGTCCATTTCTGATTAATTAGTTTCGGGCAATATAGATATTAATTGCTAGGATTAAAAGAAATCAAAATAAATAATTCGGAAAATAAAGTTTGTGCCAATTCAAATTGTTTTTATATTTGCACCCGCATTGACAGAAACATGTATGATGATCGATAAGATCAGTAAACATGCAGGATTAAAGGCTTTGCAGATTCTATGGCGAGGTAGCTCAGTTGGTTAGAGCGTCGGATTCATAACCCGGAGGTCCCGAGTTCAAATCTCGGTCTCGCTACAAAGAAAAATCCCTACTTTTCGGTGGGGATTTTTTTATGGATGAATTTGTAACATATGTGCTATACTCTGAAAAATTCGATAAAATCTATATCGGATATACTTCCTCTTTGATCCAAAGGTTTTATTCTCATAATTATTTTGCTAATAAAGGTTACACTACGAAATACCGACCTTGGATAGTGGTATTAATTGAATTTCATAAATCTAAAAAAGAAGCAATGACCAGAGAAAAGTTTTTTAAATCTGGTCGGGGAAGGCTTCAAATTAGAAAGAAAATCCTTCCGCTCTATCTATAGTCGGTTCCATATCCGCCAGAGGCGGACCAGAGTTCAAATCTCGGTCTCGCTACAAAGAAAAATCCCTACTTTTCGGTGGGGATTTTTTTATGGATGAATTTGTAACATATGTGCTATACTCTGAAAAATTCGATAAAATCTATATCGGATATACTTCCTCTTTGATCCAAAGGTTTTATTCTCATAATTATTTTGCTAATAAAGGTTACACTACGAAATACCGACCTTGGATGGTGGTATTAATTGAATTTCATAAATCTAAAAAAGAAGCAATGACCAGAGAAAAGTTTTTTAAATCTGGTCGGGGAAGGCTTCAAATTAGAAAGAAAATCCTTCCGCTCTATCTATAGTCGGTTCCATATCCGCCAGAGGCGGACCAGAGTTCAAATCTCGGTCTCGCTACAAGTAAAAAAGAGATTTCGAAAAATCGAAATCCCTTTTTTAATTCCCATGTACCACATTAACCTAACTATATTCTGGATTTTCAAAATTCCATCGGTGACCATCATTTCACGTTTAGGAGAATTACCATACTATACAAATCAATCATTTTAATAAATGTTATTTCCTTATCCACGCCCAGGCTTCCTCCTTTTTACTAAGTTCAAAGAATTTTACCTTTGCATTCGTAAGTGGTTTCATAGACTTACTAAGGAGTTCTTCCCACTTCTTATCCCCCACCATCGCAATTTTCTCATAATCGTCGGTATGCGAAGCATCCATTTTAATATCTTCCCAAAAACCTTCGAGGTCCCATCCTTCAAAGTTTGTCATTTCAAAATACCACCTGATCTTTAAACCTTTTTCAATGATAGTATGGATCAACGGCTGCATCTTCTCTATATCCTTTTTATGTAGATTCTCTGATACTTCTGTATAAATTATATTCTTCTCTTTTATCTTCAGTTCTTTGATCATAATTTTTAATTTTTTTAATTCTATAAAATTTTTAATTTTAGTTTTTGGACTCCGGAGCTGGAGGAAGCAATCCGCTCTCCTTATTTTTCAGCTGTAAATATTCCACCAAATCTTCAAGCTCATCTCCTTCCAATGAACCACCAAAGCCTGGCATATCTTCCGTGCCATTTACAATACGAATGATCAATTGATCTCTGGTCATCCTGTTCTGTACATTTGTAAGTTCGGGCCCGCTTTCTCCACCATGCATTCCAATTTTATGACAGTAAAGGCATTTCATTTTATTTAATACTTCAATTCCTTTTTCAACCTTTTCTGAATGCTTAGGAATACTGGTATATTCTAGTGGATCTGCTTTATATTCAGGAACCCAGGGAGCACGTAATCCAAGAATTGTTAGAGAGATCACAGCTCCTGCAGTAAAAATCACCCCGGCCACTGCCCAGGGCCTTCTTATAGGACTCCGCTCTCCGCCCCTATTCAAAAATGGTATCGAAAAAAGAACGATAATTCCAATTAAAGGAGCAAAAAACAGGAAATAGGGTTCCAGATTCCTGTTCATAGTGGCGAAAATGGCATATATCCATTCAAAGTACCAGTCAGGATGCGGTTCTACTTTTAGTATAGTGGGATCTGGAGGATCTGTAAGTTCAGGCGCTCCCACCATCACCCCAAGTACAATTAATAAAATGAACAATCCAAAACTAAAAACTACATCCCTCCACATTACATCTGGAAAGAATGGGACCCCTTTCTTTTTTAGTAACTTTTCATACCATTCCCGGTACGTGGCCGGATCTACCAGCCTTCCAGGTTTTGGAGGTTCCGAAATTCCATTGCGTATCACCAGATATAAATGAAATCCTAGCATTAGGAAAATGATACCCGGTAAAACGAACACATGAAACGAAAAGAATCTGTTAAATGATTCTCCGCTAAGGTGGGTTCCTCCCAGAAAAAAATAAGCCACATAATCTCCAATGACAGGAATTCTACCCATTTGTTCTGCAGCCAGTATTCCTGTCCAAACGCCATTACTATCCCACCTCATTAATTGCCCGGTGAACGCAAGAGTAATGGTAACGCCAAATAGCACAACGCCGGTAAGCCAGTTCATTTCCCTGGGAAATTTATAAGCTGCAAAAAGATAGACCCGCGCCATATGTATCCCGATAAGTACAATCATTGCCGAAGCTCCCCAGTTGTGCAAGCCTCGAATCGCATGACCTAAAAAAGCCTGATGCTCTATATATTGTAAGGACTGGTAAGCAGTATCTGCGGAAGGCTGAAAAAGAAAGGCAAGGGCGATACCGGTTATTACCTGAATAATAAAACAAAAAAGTGTGGCGCTTCCAAAAACATAATTCCATTTGGTTCCGGGAGGGACCAGATGCTTGGCGAGTGGTTTAATAGCTTCTGTTATTCCTCCTCGGTCATCCAGCCAATACCATATTTTGAGTAATTTCTTTTTCACACGTTTATATTTGTAATTGGAATAACTCCGGTTTTCAATTCCACATTTCCATCGTACTCCCTTACCTCATATTGATATAATGGGCGGTTTGGTGGACCAGCAGCCCTGCTTCCATCACTGTAAAAAGCACCTCCATGACATGGACAAAGAAACATTTGGGAGCCTTCCTGCCACCTTACAGGACAACCAAGATGCGAACAATTCACTTTAAATGCTATTAGTTTATTGTCGTTATTTCTTCTTATATATGCCGACGATTCTTTTATTTTTTCACTCCAATCATAGGTCGAAGCATTTAGAAATTTCACCTCTTTCATTTTTCCCACTTTAAAGTCAGATGAATTACCAACCTTTCTCCAGGTGGTTTTCCTGTTTCCCACCACAGGTTCAAACATCGCATTAATCACAGGGACCGAAAGTATGGCACCAATGAATCCTCCAATATAAAGACTAAGCTTTCTTAAAAAACTTCTTCTGCTATTCTCTTTTTTACTTTCACAATTACAGCTCATCTTCTCTGGTTATTAATTCATGATATAGATCATACATCCACCCTCCCACAGCAATCACCACGACGATCAAGCCGATAAAAGATATGAAAAGACTGCTTAGAATTCCCCACAATAAAAAGCATATCCCAAAAGCCAGGAAAAATGGCCAGTAAGTTGGTTCCGGTAATCTTTGCGGAGTTGGTTTCATATTTTCGCTCATTTCATTTGATTTTGAGTTGATAAGCTTTCACTTTCCTGCTCCCCTTCCAGCCATCGAGAAGCAATATATACGGAAGTGGTCACATACATTATACAACCTGGAACCCACATGATCATTCCTGCCAGTTCCTGATCCTGATTTAAGGTCATGGGAATAGGATTTCGTAAAGTTGTAAGTAATGATGCGGCTTCTATTCCAGATGGAGCGCCCGCTGAAAATGCTACCCATAATCCTAGTAAAGAACAACTAACACAAGCTGTGAATAGGTAAATCACTGCGGTAAGAGATTTTATTCTGAATTTTGGATTTTTACTGAAAACAGGCATCAAAAAAAATAATCCTGCTGCAAACACCAGAAGTAATAAGATAACATTCGGAATTTGGGATAAAAAACCAGAATTTGAAGAATATATCCCACAAATTTCAAGTCCTGTTTCTGCTGAAATTTTAGCAGCGCTTACAAAATGTGCGATCCACATAGAAGCCGTTCCTGAAAGCCAGGCCAGCAAGACAAAGGTTTTATTAAGATTATTCTGATCTACTGCAGGGGAATAAGAACCGGAAAAACCTATCCACAATAGTAAGGGTACCAACATAATAATGATCGCATGCTGTATCATTGCCATACTATGCAACCCAAATTCCAGCAAATTGTTCAATGGGGAACCAAATACAATGTATATCAATAATATCGATGTAAAGACCGGCAGAAATTTTCTAAAATTAGGCCGATACCAGATGGAATAAACTCCCAAAGCAATAAAACAAATTATCGCCCATTCCAGAGACCAGTTTTGCGACCACAAAAAATATTCTTTCCAACTCATAACAAAGGTGTTATATAAACATAAAAGAAAATAAACAGCCATACTCCATCCACAAAATGCCAGTAGATTTCTACTCCCTCGATCCCCGCTTTGGATACCGATTTCATTTTTCCAAAAGAAAATGCAAACAGCAGGCTAATACAAATAAGTCCCAGGAACACATGTAATCCATGGAAACCAGTAAGCGTAAAGAAACTGGACCCAAAAATATCCTGGCTGAGGGTGATCTGCTTCTTATAGAGATCCATGTACTCCTTTACCTGACCAGCAAGAAATACCATAGCCAGAAGTATGGTTAAAGCCATTCCTTTTTTAAAATCTTTTATTTTATTCTTCTGAAGAGATTTTTTACTCCAAATAAGAGAAATACTACTGGTAATAAGACAAAGAGTCAATATTGCTGCGCGCTTTACATTCAGCTGATGTGCAACAGTATCAATGGTCTCTGTCACATTCCTGTAATATATATAGGAAATTAACAGGGCTATGAAGAAAAATGCTTCAGAGCCTATTAAGAACAATGCAATTAATTTCCCTTTCTTCATTAGTTAAGTCTTTTATCTTTATTCTCCGGATGTTTAAGATCCCATAGTGGTCGACGGCTATGCACCGGCGGCAATTCTTCAAAATTCTTCAAAGTAGGTGGTGAAGTTGTAGCCCATTCCAAAGTCCAGGCATTCCAGGGATTAGACCCTGCGGATTTCCCTTCTGTAAAAGAAACATACAGGTTCCAGAGAAAAATTGCGACTCCAATAAACATGAGAACCGCACCTAAACTGGAAATAAGGTTCATGATCGTACCATAAGGAAGATCATCCATAAAGGTATATACTCGTCTTGGCATCCCCACAATTCCTAATAGATGCTGAATTAAAAAAGTCAAATTAAAACCAGTAACAAAAAGCCACACATGCCATTTTCCTAATTTTTCTGAAAGGTATTTGCCGGTCATTTTCGGAAACCAATAATAAATTCCGGCAAAAAGGGCAAAAGCGGTGCCTCCAAGGAATACATAGTGTAAATGTGCAACCACGTAATAACTATCAGTTAACTGCCAGTCTATGGGCACCAGCGCAAAGGAAATTCCGCTTAAACCACCAATAGTGAAATTGATTAGAAAAAGAAGACAAAAGATCATAGCCACGTTAAAATGTATTTTCCCTTTATAGAGAGTCGCGATCCAGTTGATCACTTTCACCCCGGTGGGCACCCCAATAAGAAGACTGCTTGCTCCAAAGAAAGCATTGACTGTATTAGACATTCCTATCGCGAACATATGATGCATCCAAACGCCAAAAGAAAGTAAGGCAATAGCTATAGATGAAACTGCGACGAAAGAGTAACCAAAAATCGGTTTTCTCGAGAACACGGGAATGACTTCTGAAATTATTCCGAAGGCGGGAAGTATTAGAATATAAACTTCCGGGTGTCCAAAAGACCAGAATATATGCTGCCAAACTAGTGCAGAACCTCCGGTAGCGGGCGTAAAGAAGTGAGCATCCAGCTGACGGTCTATCAGCAACATAAATAGTCCGGAATTCAGCAACGGAAAAGCACCCAGGATTAGGAACGCATTAATAAATACCATCCATACGAAGAGAGGAAGCATATTCAACTTCATCTGCTTAGTACGTTCACAAAGAACAGTGGTAATAAAATTAAGCGCGGCACCAATACTACCAATTCCGGTAAGGGTTAACCCGATAACATAATAGTCTATCCCAATACTTGAGGTATATGGCTTTTCATTAAGCGGAGCGTAATTAAACCAGCCGGCATTGGGCGCTCCTCCAGCAAAGAAGCTAAAATATAAAAGCAATCCTCCCATGCAGGTAATCCAAAAACTAAATGCGTTTAGACGGGGAAAAGCCATCTCGTTAGCACCTATCATTAGTGGAAGGAAATATGTCCCCAGACCAATCAATCCAGGCATAAGGACCAGAAAGATCATTGTGGTGCCATGCATAGTAAAGATCTGACTATAGGTTTGGGGAGAAATGAAATCATTCTGTGGTAATGCAAGCTGAGTTCTGATAAGCATTGCTTCCAGACCTCCAACTATAAAGAAGAATAGGGCCAGTAATAAATACATGAGGCCAATTTGTTTATGGTCCACAGAAGAAAACCATGATAAAATTCCCTTATCGGTTTTTATTGATGGTATTTCATTTTTTGGCTCAGGTATGGATCTGTATAAACTCATTTAAGGTTTTGTAAATAGTGAGTTAAGGCATTTATTTCTTCGGTGCTCAAAGCAAAATTTGGCATATTTGAGCCGGTTTTTACTTCCTGAGGATTTCTTAGCCAGGCTTTTAAATTTTCTGTAGTATTCTCTTTAACATTGCTTAGAAAATATTTTCGGCTGGCAAAATTGGCCAGATTAGGTCCAACATTCGGTTCGGAATTAGAAGGACTTATAGCATGACAGCTGGTACAGGTTTTTATAGTAAAAAGTTTTTTTCCTTTGTTAAACAAACTGTCGTGAACACCTTGGGCTACAATTAATTGCTGTTTTTTCCATTCTTTGAATTCCTCTTCCCTTTGAGCAATAAGCCTTATTTTCATCCATCCATGCTGAGTCCCACAAAATTCACTACAGGAACCATGGTATTCTCCGGGTTCTTCTATAAAAATTTTCATGTAATTATTATATCCTGGAAAAAGGTCCATTTTCCTGCCTAGTTGCGGGATCCACCAGGAGTGGATCACATCGGCCGAATTAAACTTAACGAGGAACTCCCTTCCTGCGGGAACATGAATTATATTTGCTGTGGTAATTTTATCTTGGGGATAGTTGGCCTCCCACCACCATTGATGACCGGTGATTACAAGGTCTGGAACGGGATCTTCCGGCACATCATGTATCCTGTTCATCGCATTTAAGCTGTAAAAGAAAAAACCCGTAACCAGTGCCAGGGAAACTCCAATCATCCAGAATTCAAATTTTTTATTATCGTGGATCTGCTCAGGCTCGGAGTCATCATCCAAATCTCTCTTTTTGAATTTCCAGGAATAATAAACAGTATAGAAGATAACCAGTGAAAGTATAATGATTGCTGCTATCATAAAATAGAAAAACAACTGCCTTATAACTTCCAAATTATTGATCTGAAGAATTCTCAAAGTCAGGATCCCTTTAATTTCTCATTAGTTTTTACATAAAGAATTAAAATAAACAGCCGTAGAAAATCTGCTCATTATCCTAAAGTTACAAGTATTGTGAGCTAATACTAAAATATGTGAACAGCTATTAACATAAGTTTAACCCGTATAACTACTAATTATATAAAAGAATCCTCTGAAAACCTCTGAGGAAGGAAGTATTCCTTTACTACGAATTTTAATAACCTTTCAATAAAGATTAAACAGTAAATCCACCAACTTCAGGTTTTGATAAGGGTAAAAATGAATTATTCAGAATAAGCAATTGTGGAAATTAAGGCATTCTCACTTTGCCTTGAATCCAGTCGTGAATGTTGAACAATAATTGGAACATGAGATACTATGACCGAAGAATAATCTGTTGCTTTTGGTATGGGTTCAGGATCCTGCAGGTTATTAAATCTTAGGTGAGTCGTTCTTCGTGGTCCCACCTTTACATGATAAGGTCCTGCCGGTTCGCGGTCGGCAAAAAAGATAGTGATCCTCACATTTGCTTCTGTATCTCCAGTATTGAGAATACAGGCTGTCTCATGACTTGTAAATTCTGGTTCAGGGCCATTTCCATAAGAAGGAATATATCCTTCAGCTATAACCCATTTTTTTCTTCCTAAATGCTCCATGTCTGAGATTTTAGTTGGTTTAAACTTCACTTCCTAATTTAATTTCTACGCAGCAGCAGTAGTATTAAAATAATCACAAAAAAACCCACTCCTTTGTCAAACTTTCTTAAAGATTTGAATGCAACCTTATTAATTGTCTAATTTTAATATACGCATTTATCCGGATCGACCGGTTTATCTTTTTGGCACCGGGTAAACGTTTAACCGAATTAGTCAAAATCAATATTATTAAAATGAGTGCAACAGTGAGTGATTTCATTCTCGAACGTCTAAATGACTGGGGAGTGAATAGGATTTATGGATTTCCAGGAGATGGAATAAATGCACTGACCGCCTCTGTACGACGGGCAGAAGAAGATGGGAAGGTAGAATTTATTCAAACACGGCATGAAGAGATGGCCGCTTTTATGGCAGGGGCACATGCTAAATGGACCGGCGAAGTCGGGGTTTGTATGGCCACATCCGGACCCGGAGCAGTTCACTTACTAAATGGTCTTTATGATGCCAAAATGGACCACCAGCCTGTGGTGGCTTTTGTAGGACAACAGGCGCGGATGGCTCTGGGAAGTGAATATCAGCAGGAGATAGACCTGATATCCTTATTTAAGGACGTAGCCGGCGAATATGTTCATATGGCAACAGAGCCAAATCAGGTAAGACATCTTATCGACAGGGCTTTAAGAATTGCCCTTTCTGAAAGAACTGTTACCTGCGTTATTTTGCCAAATGATTTACAGGAATTAGATGCGCCCTCAAAGCCGCCAAGAAAACACGGCTCTGTACACTCCGGTATTGGAATTACTTTTCCCAAAGTCATGCCGCATACCAAGGACCTTAAAAGCGCGGCCGATTTGCTGAATGAAGGTGAAAAAGTGGCCATTCTTATAGGTGCCGGAGCACGAAATGCCCCTGACGAGGTCACTAAAATTGCAGATCTCCTGGGGGCAGGAGTTGCAAAAGCTTTACTCGGTAAAGACGCCCTCCCTGATGATCTTCCTTTTGTTACCGGATCTATTGGTTTACTGGGAACTAATCCCAGTTATACGCTAATGGATGAATGTGATACCCTGTTAATGATAGGAACCGACTTTCCTTATTCAGAATTTTTACCGAAAGAAGGACAGGCCCGTGGCGTTCAAATAGATATTGAAGGACGTCGTGTGGGAACCCGATATCCTACAGAAGTGAATCTGGTTGGAGATAGTAAAGACACTCTTAAAGCGCTCATTCCTTTAATTAAAAGAAAAGAAGACCGTTCCTGGAGAGAGAAAATTGAAGGGGAAATAAAAGAATGGTGGAAAATACTGGAGGAAAGAGCCATGAAAGATGCCGATCCTATCAATCCGCAAAGAATCTTCTGGGAGCTTAACAAACAATTACCTGATAATTGTATTATGGCGTCCGATTCTGGTTCATCGGCTAACTGGTATGCGAGAGATCTCAAATTCCGAAAAGGAATGCGCGGCTCTCTTTCCGGTAAACTTGCAACGATGTGTCCCGGCGTCCCTTATGCCATTGCGGCAAAATTTGCCTATCCTGAAAGAACAGCCATCGCTATGGTAGGAGACGGTGCAATGCAGATGCTGGGAAATAACGGACTCATTACCATCGCCAAATATTGGAAAAGATGGAAGAATCCGAGTCTTGTGATCGTTGTTCTAAATAACCGGGATCTTAATCAGGTTACCTGGGAACAAAGAGTGATGACAGGAAATCCTAAATATGAAGGATCACAGGATGTACCCGATTTTCCTTATGCCGAATATGCCGAAATGCTAGGTTTAAAAGGAATAAAGGTTGATAATCCTATTGATATTGAACACACGCTCGAGGCTGCATTTAGTGCAGATCGTCCTGTGGTATATGAAGCATATACCGATCCCGAAGTGCCGCCAATGCCTCCACATATAAAACCCGGACAGGCTAAAGCATTTGTTTCTGCATTACTGAAAGGTGATCCGGAATCAATAGATATGATCAAGCAGTCATGGAAAGATATGATTGCTGAATATACTCACTAAGAAAGTGAGCACTCAAATCTTAAATATTGAGGCCAGAATTCAGAAAGGTACCGTCAGGACTTATCGTATTCCAACAGCAGAACCTGAATCTGACGGTACCCTGAAATGGGATCACACCGATCTTATCCTGGTTGAATTAACAGCCGCTGGAGAAAAAGGTATTGGTTATACCTATTCCAGTCCGGCAGCCGCAAAGATTATCAGTGATATTTTTCTTTCTGAAATAAAAGATAAAGATGCTCTGAACATCAATGGACTCTGGTATCTCATGCAGAAAAAAGTGCGAAATCTGGGCCGTCCTGGAATTGCAGCAATGGCCATTTCTGCTGTTGATAATGCTTTATGGGATTTAAAATCCAAAATTCTCAACCTGCCACTTTGCAGGCTTATAGGGATGGTTAGAAAAGAAATCCCCGTTTATGCCAGCGGTGGCTTTACCTCTTATAATCCAGAGGAATTAAAAGTGAAGTTTGGAGAATGGAAAAATGACGGCCATAAGATTTTCAAAATGAAGATAGGCCGTGATAAGAAGCAGGATTTCAAAAGAATGGAAGTCGCCCGGGAATGTATTGGCGATTCAAAACTGTTTGTAGATGCCAATGCTGCCTATTATCCTAAAGAAGCAGTTGCGATGACCGATGTTTTAAAGGAATTCGGGGTGGAATGGTATGAAGAACCTGTAACCTCTGATGACCTCGAAGGACTTCATTTTGTTAGAGAAAACACGCCTTCAGCAATAAGGGTTACCGCCGGTGAATATGGCTTCACTCCTACTTATTTTAACCGAATGCTGGCAGCGAAGAGCGTTGATGTACTTCAGGCCGATGCAACCCGATGTGGCGGAATTACGGGTTTTATCAAAGCTCATGAAATCTGCGAAAGCTATCATATGCCATTTTCGGCACATTGTGCTCCCTGTCTTCACCTGCATCCGGGAGTAGCGCTTCACAATATGCAACATATTGAATACTTCAGGGACCACGTTCGAATTGAAAGTGAATTATTTGAGGGATTTATCCAGGCCCGGAATGGTAAAATGACACCTGATCTTTCCCGTCCCGGCTTTGGAATAGACTTTAAATCACGTGATGCAGAAAAATATCTGATTACTTAAGATCAAAAGAATTATGTCAACAACAACCACAACAAAATATAATCAATTAGAAGAAGAACTTATTGAAAGCCTGGAAGGAGAAGTCTCGTTTGAAGATGATTACCGGGCACTGTATGCTACCGATTCTTCTAATTACCGGCAACTTCCAGTAGGTGTGGTCTTTCCCAAAAACAAACAGGATATTATAAAAACAGTTGCTTTATGTAACAAATATGACCTTCACCTGCTAACGCGTGGAGGCGGAACCAGCCTGGCGGGACAATGTTGCAATTCGGGACTGATCATGGATTTTAGTAAATACTACAATAATATCATCAATATTGATCCGGATAAGAAAACTGCTCGTATTCAAACCGGTCTTGTCCTTGATGATCTTAATCGCGCACTGGAAAAATTTGATCTTATTTTTGGTCCCGACCCCGCTACTCATAATCACTGCACCCTTGGTGGAATGATGGGAAATAATTCCTGTGGAATTCATTCCGTAATGGCGCAGGTTGAAGATGGTGGTATTCGAACTTCTGATTTTGTTGAGTCGATGGAAGTACTCACCTACTCCGGAGAAAAGTTTGAAGTGGGTCCGGCATCAGAAAAAGAACTTGAAGAGATCATTTCCAAAGGAGATGGAAAAGGAGTCCTTTACGGAAGACTTAAAAAATTAAGGGATAATTATAAGGAAGAAATTCGTAATGGAATGCCCCAAATTCCAAGACGTGTATCGGGATATAATCTGGATGACCTGCTTCCTGAAAATGATTTCAATGTCGCGAGAAGTCTGGTAGGAACCGAGTCTACCTGTGCGGTATTTCTAGAAGCTACTGTAGGACTCATTGAACGTCCTAAAAAGAGATCTTTAGTTCTGCTTGGTTATAAAGACGTTTTTGAAGCCGGTGATCATGTGACCGAAATTATGGATCACAAACCTATTGGCCTCGAAGGAATGGACAATAAGCTGGTCAATTATATGCACAAAAAGGAACTTCATGAGGAAGATCTTGGTCTTTTACCAGACGGAAATGGATGGCTTTTAGTTGAGTTTGGCGCAGAAAGCAAGGAGAAAGCCGATGAAAAGGCTAAGAAAATGATGGATGACCTGAAGAAAAATGCCAATGGTAATGCTCCTTCAATGAAACTTTATGATGATCCTGATGAAGAAAGCCGTGTTTGGGAAATTAGAGAATCAGGTCTGGGAGCAACAGCATTCGTCCAGGGGTTGCCAGATATGTGGCCGGGGTGGGAAGATTCAGCAGTACCACCTGAAAAAGTCGGTGATTACCTTAGAGACCTGAGAGAATTATTTCAGAAATATGATTACCATCCTTCCATGTATGGACATTTCGGGCAGGGATGCATTCACTGTAGGGTTGGATTCGACGTCAAATCCAAAAAAGGTATTGAAACCTATAAGGAATTCGTCAAAGAAGCAGCTGATCTTGTGGTAAGCTATGGAGGTTCCTTATCAGGGGAACATGGTGACGGACAGGCACGCGGCCCACTCCTCGAACGCATGTATGGCAAAGAGCTCATGAATGCTTTCCATGAGTATAAAGAAATCTGGGATCCAGACTGGAAAATGAATCCTGGAAAAGTGATAGATCCTTTACCCATTGATGCAGATTTACGTTACGGCAAGAATTTCAGACCGGGAGAACCCGAAACCTATTTCAAATATCCTAAGGATAAAGGCAGTTTTCACCGAGCTACGATGCGTTGTGTGGGAGTTGGAGAATGCCGAAAAACCAACAGCGGCACCATGTGTCCCAGTTTTATGGTCACTCGTGACGAAAAACAGGTTACTCGGGGTCGTGCCCACCTCTTATTCGAAATGATGCAGGGAAAAGAAATTAAAGGAGGTTGGAAAAGTAAAAAAGTAAAAGAATCGCTTGATTTATGTCTTGCCTGTAAAGGTTGTTTAAGTGAATGCCCGGTAAGTGTAGATATGGCAACCTATAAAGCCGAATATTTCTCACACTATTACAAGCATCATGCAAGACCTCGGGCTGCTTATGCTTTCGGAATTATAGATAAATGGGCTCAATTCGCCTCAAAATTCACAGGTATAACCAATTTTATCTCCCAGAATAAACTTACAGCCTCGATCTTTAAGAAAATCGGGGGAATCGCTCCTGAAAGAGCCATTCCGAAATTTGCTGAAAAACCTTTCACCAAAGAAAAAAAATATAACGAAAAATTTAAAAATCTTGAGAATACGGTGATGCTGTGGCCAGATACTTTTAATAATTATTTCTTTCCGGGTGTGCTGGATTCAGCAGCGAAAATCCTTGAAAGCGGCGGGTATGAAGTAATAGTACCTGAAAATCATTATTGCTGTGGCAGACCTCTTTATGACTTTGGTATGCTTGATAAAGCAAAATCCTATCTCGAAAAAATATTAAATGGCCTGAGTTATTTCATTCAGGAAGATGTTCCAATTGTTGGACTGGAAGCCAGCTGTATTGCGGTTTTCAGAGATGAACTGGGAAACCTTTTCCCTAATGACAACAATGCGAAAAGGCTGAAAAACAACTTTAAAACCCTGCCAGAATTTATACTGGAAAATGAAGATAAATTCAGTTTTAAAAAGCTCAATACTTCAGCGCTTATGCAAAAACATTGTCATCATAATGCGGTAATGGGTTATGATCCCGATTTAAAGATTCTGAAAAAAATCGGTGTGGATGTGAATGTACCCGATTCCGGGTGCTGTGGACTTGCAGGAAGTTTCGGCTTTGAAGCAGGTGATAAATATAATGTCTCTGTCAAAGAAGGTGAACGTGTAATCTGGCCTGCCGTTCGTGATATGGAAGAAGAATATCTGATATCTGATGGTTTTAGTTGTCGCGAACAAATAAAACACGGTACCGGCAGACTTCCCATACATACTGCCGAACTTATTGAAAAAGCATTAAATAAATAATTTAACTTGTAAATATTAAACCATGAAAAATAAAGTTGTAGTAATAACCGGAGCATCAGCAGGTGTTGGACGTGCGATTGCCAAAGAATTTGCAAAACAGGAAGCAAAGATCCTTCTTATCGCCCGTGGAAAAGACGGCCTGGAGGGAGCTAAAACCGATGTGGAAGCTCTGGGTGGAAAGGCATGGGTTTATGAAGCCGATGTCGCGAATTCACAACAAATGTTTGAAGCCGCCGATTTCGCCGAGGAAAATCTTGGACCAATTGATATATGGATAAACAATGCCATGGTAAGCGTATTTAGTAAGGCTATAGATATGACTCCTGATGAATATAAAAGAGTGACTGATGTTACCTATCTGGGACAGGTTCACGGTACCCTCGCAGCCTTACAAAAAATGAAAAACAGAAATTGTGGAAAAATAATCCTCATTGGATCCGCTCTCTCTTTTAGAGGAATTCCGTTACAGTCCGCATACTGTGCTTCAAAACATGCCATCCAGGGATTTTTTGAGTCCTTAAGGGCTGAATTAATGCATGACGGCATTAATGTGGATTTATCTATAGTTCATTTACCTGCCATGAATACCACCCAATTTGGATGGGTGAAAACTAGATTTGATAAAAAACCTAAACCCATGGGACAAATCTTCCAGCCTGAGGTTGCCGCAAGAGCTGTTGTAGAAGTTGCCGAATCTGGTGAAAGATTAAGAATGGTAGGTTTTTCAACGGTACAAACTGTTTGGGGAAATAAACTGGTACCGGACTATCTGGATCATTTTATGGCTAAAAATGGGATTAGTGGCCAGCTAACCAATCAACCCGAAGATGAAAACAGGCAGGATAATCTATATCAGCCGGTTCCGGGAGATCATGGTTCACATGGAGATTTTGACGAACAGGCTCAAAATTATAGTATTTATGATAAAATCTATGAACATAAAAAAACACTGGCCCTCATAGGAGGAACACTTATAGGAACTGCCTTGATGAAGATGATTATGCATAAATAATATCTTTACAATTGTAAAGATTTAAAAAATGGGTTTAAATGGATGAAAAAGAGCTATCTAAAAAGGTTGAGGATATTCTTCTGAATAATCTGGAAAAGGGTTACAGCAAAAGCAAAAAAACGGCTTATACCTTTATAAAACCTTCAGCTAAATTTTACAGTTACCAGTATTTCTGGGATACCTGTTTTCACGTTTTCATTCTATGTGCTCTTGGGGATGTTAAAGTGGCAAAGGACTGTTTACGTACGCAGTTTGCCATGCAGGAAGACGATGGTTTTGTAGGTCATATTCATTACTGGAACAATGTGCTTCCCGCCAGGATCACTGATATTTTTCAAAACAGAATAGGCCTTGGGCGGGATCTCTTTAGAACTCATATGAGTTCCCTCATTCAGCCACCCATGGTGGCAAAAGCCCTTCAAAAGATCTGGGAAGAAACAAAAGATGAAGAATACCTTAATGAAATGCTTCCAAAGTTGAAGAAGTATTTTGAATGGCTGGAAAAACACCGTGATTTTGATGATGATGGTTTGCTTACTATCATTTCTCCTTTTGAATCAGGAATGGACTGGAAGGCATCTTATGATCCTGTAGTGGGTTTTCCTCATGGAAAAGCCAGTAAAAAACTTTTCTGGAAAGTGGTAGGAATTGATTTTCGGAATTTCTGGAGAGATTATAAATATGATAAGATTAAAAAGCGAGATAAGTTCCTGGTAAAAGACGTGGGATTTAATACGATCTACATTCAAAATCTTCAGGACATGGCACAGTTATGTGAGGCTGCGGGAGATGAAGAAGGGAAAAAAAAGTACTTAAAATTATTTGAACGTGTTCGGGAATCGCTTATAGATTTGACTTACGACGAAGAGGATGCAGCTTTTTATGACATTTACGGAAAAGAAAATACAAAACTTAAAATTTTAACTCCTACTATTTTTTTCCCGGTAACTATAGAAGGAATGCCAGAAGATTTATGTAAGAAAGTTATAGAGACTCATTTTTATAACAAGGAAGAATTCCATAGTGAATATCCAATTCCTTCCTTAGCCATGAATGATCCCGCATTTAATCCAGGTCAATCAATGTATATATGGCGTGGCCCTACATGGATCTTCAATAACTGGTTCATGCACCAGTTTTTCCTGGAAACCGGTAATATGAAAGAGGCCAAGCATCTAATGGAATCTATCAAGAAAGTCATTAGTAAAAGTGGGTTCCGGGAATATTACAATCCATTCACTGGCGAAGGCTATGGAGCGCATAATTTCACCTGGGGAGGGCTTGTTCTGGATATGTTAAAGATGGAACGATTACATACTGACAAAAAAGAGCTAAAAACGCGCCAAAATTAATTTTGTTTCTCGGGTATTTCTTCGTCTCTATTTACCACAACCGAAACTCCTCTAATAAAATCATTTACTATTTCCTCCATTTTCTTAAGGGCATCTGAGGTAAGATCATAAGGTTCATTATTTAAATTATAAAATGCCCACTGTTTTGGTCCGCCTTTAAGTGCAAATACCGGAGCATCCTCACTGCTTACTTCCACAATTTCAATATCATATTTTATCTTGTTATTTTCAAATTTAAAAGCAAGATCAAACATTGCGTCCCATGTATATGTTCGCCCTTCATTAGTAATACTAAAAGCGGCTGGCACAAAAACCTGATATTCAAGATACCTATTCCTTACATCCTTAGAAATAGCACTTTCCGCATTATCTATCGATTCTGCTGCCCACAATCTTGCAGACAGATAAAGTTCTGAACCAGATTTTCCAGGATACTCCCTCACAACCGAATCTTCAAACCCGGCGGGAGACAAGGAAAATTCATTTTCGCCCTGTTGTCCAAAAACAGTTATTGAAAATAGAAAAAGAATTATATTCACTTTTATTGACTTCATGATTTATTATTTTAATTAGCCTTTAATCAGGCCTGGTTATTATCTATCTTTTTAATATGTTCAGGATGGTCTTTCCATAAGGATTCCCATCCTCCACCAAAATTTTGTTCTATTTTACCTTTAACCATAGCGAATAGAAAGACCAGGACACCCGTTCCCATATCGCTTATTATAGCAACCGTACTTTCATAACCCAGGATCCAGGGTGCTGCAAGCAGCCAAATACCTATGGGGTAGTTCCATTTTCTAACCCCACGGGTTGCTTCCCACAGGGAAACGATGGCAAATGTTGCGATAACAGGACCTATAATATGACCATTGTCTGAGGCTGCCGATCCATAACCAAATATTCCTGGCGCTGCCATAAGCCATAACCCCAAAACTGTATTTATAATTCCTCCCCACATATTAATTTACTTTTTCAATTTCCGATTTTACTCCCCAGAATGCTTTCCAGGTAGAAGCATCTGATCTTCTCACACGCTGCATATATTGCAGGCTAGCCAGCATCTCGTCCATAGCAGGACCAATCATAGCGATGGAAATAATTGCTGAACACAAACAAAGGGTGCACCATGCTGAAAATAGTACAGGTTGAAATACTACAAGCATCACGCTTACAAATCCTAAGGGGCCTACAGCCAGTCCGAATACAATTACTATCCAGGGCATTTTTTTCCACCTTCCGGTACCGCCAATTATGCCGGTTACGGCATCTACCAGGTACCCAAAAGCTCCAAGTGCTGCATCAGGTACTGGTAATATCTTTGAAACTTTTGATTCGAGAATTTTAATGCTATCATCTCCAAAGAATGGGTCCCAGACATCATGGACTATCCCTAGTTGATACATCGCCAGATAACTGGCGATAAAAACACCAAATATAGCCAGTATCACAATTGGAATTCTCTGGGACCAAGAGGCCGGATTATAATCCCAGCCAGGTGGTATATAAGAGTTATCCTTACTCATATCTATTGTTTAAGGTTATTTTTCTTATACCAGGCCTCAGGGTCTTCCTTTAAATTCTTAATAATGGTTGGTAAAGTATCCATTAGACGATGTTTAGGCTCCCAGCCCAGGTATTCTTTTGCCCGGCTAATATCAAGTTCATAGTGATCATCTGCTCTGTCTATCATCCATGGTTTTATAAAAGGATCGCTCACCAGGTCCCTGGTCCACGCACCGGCTTTTGCAATAGATTTTGGAACTTCATAGGTCTCCCATTCTTTCCCGTGAATAAGCTTCCCAATTTTATCCTGAAGCTCCTTATAAGTGGGTGTTTCTGGTTCTCCAATATTTATGGCGATCTCATGAGGTAATTCATTCCTTTTTTCTACGGTTCGTTCCAGCGCATCTAAGACATCATCAAGATGTACAAATACATCACCATGATTTACATCTCCGGAATAAAAATGACTAACCAGGTCTTTTTCATAAATTCTTTTGATCTGTTGCGTGATTGGAATTGAATGGCCAAAATCGTTGTAAACACCTGCTATTCTGAGAAAAACAGCATCGATATCCTTATTATTCTCTTTAATAAGAGCTTCTGTTTGTATCTTAGATTCCGGATAACCCCAGTTGGCCTCTACCGGACAATCCTCATTTATTTTTTTCCCTGGTTCTGTAGGTTTATAAATAAGATCGGAACTGGAATAAATAAATTGATCTACATCAAAATCCTTAAGCTGATTTAAAAATTTGCGGGTTCCTTTTACATTGATCTCGTCATAGCCAGGACTGTCTTTTGTATTAAAACTGTAATAGGCAGCTAAATGAATTACTGAAGCTATTTTGTCTCCGTAACCATATCTGATCCTTTCCATGGCAGCATCAATAGCTTTTTCATCGGTGATATCAAAATTGACACATTCAGCCTGTAATGGTGGATACGGAGGCCCTACATGATCGAGACCCACAACACGATATTTTTTAGCAAGTCTTTTAATAAGAGAGACCCCAATGAGACCACTACTTCCACTTATTATTATAACTTCTTTATCTCCAGTCCTCGCACCTTTCTTAGGGTGATCGATAATTTCATCCATATAGAGCTATTTGATTTTTTGGTTAATCCTAAATTTAGCAAGAAGCTTAGGATTCGGCAAAAAATAAGAACCTGGCAGGCCATGAATTAACCAAAATTTATTAAACTACAACTTATTTTTAACCTTCACCGCGCTTTTAAAAGTGGGAATACTGCAATACAATGGTTAATTTTTTCTAAATGTCTTTTTACTTCAGGGGCTTTTCTTATTTTAAATACAAACTTAAATTATGAATTACAGGCAATTAGGAAATACCGAACTCAAAACTGCTCCGATAATTTTTGGCGGAAATGTTTTTGGCTGGACGGTGAATGAAAAAGAATCTTTTAAACTTCTGGACCAGATATCCGATATGGGTATTAATATGATAGATACAGCAGACTCTTATTCTCACTGGATTCCAGGAAACAGTGGTGGCGAATCTGAAAGTATTATAGGTAAATGGATTAAAGATCGTGGAAATCGTGATAAAATCATTCTGGCCACAAAAGTTGGTTCAAACCCAGGCCAGGAGGGTAGAAATATATCGAAAAAGTATATTCTAAAGGCCGCAGAAGACTCCTTAAAACGTTTGCAAACAGATCATATCGACCTTTATTTTACTCATTGGGATGACGACAAAACGCCGGTAGAAGAAACTCTGGAAGCATACCAGTCATTAATAGAACAGGGTAAGGTAAAATATATCGGCGCTTCGAATATTTCCAATGAAAGGTTAAAGGCTTCACTGAAAGCTTCAAAAAATAATAATTTGCCAAAATACGAGGTCTGTCAACCAGAATACAGTCTTATGCAAAGAGAAAAATTTGAAGGAGAACTTCAGGATATTTGTAAGAAGAATAATCTGGGAGTAACCAGTTACTTCTCACTTGCCAGCGGATTTCTTACCGGGAAATATGACAGTATTGAGGATATTAAAGGAAAAAAACGTGAAAAGTTCCTTAAAGACTATTTTAACGAACGAGGAAAAAATATTCTAAATGCTTTAAAAAATATTTCAGATCATCATAATATATCCCAAGCGGCCGTGGCTTTAAGATGGATCATACAGCGGCCTGATATCACAGCTCCGATTGCCAGTGCTACAAAAACAGGACATTTAAAGTCTTTTAAGGAAGCTATGGAGATAGAACTTGACTCACAGGAAATGGAATCTCTAACCAAAACAAGCTCATTATGAACAAGCCCCATCCATGCTTTAAATAATTTTTAGTCTTTTTGCGATCTGAGAGAGGATAAGAGACGCAAAAGCAAACAATATAATTATCAGGATCTGATTGCTCGTTATGGTTACCAGGGTTAAGGTTTCGCGCAAAAAAAGAAAATAGTACCCCAAATATGTTATAAATAAGGATACAAGTATGGATAACCACACCCAGGGATTGGCTGTAACCTCATTTCTAAAAAATGAAACTTTGGTAGATGACATATTAAAAACATTAAACAGTTGAGCCAGAACCAGTGTATAAAAGGCCATATTATTTACAACAAGGTGAGGTAGTTTTAATTGAAAATGTGCATACCCAACAATTCCAATAACTGCTAAGGTTATAGAGACTCCATAAAAAATAGTTGCTATCCAGTGTTGTTTGGTTAATATTGGTTCATCAGAATCCCTGGGAGGCATTTTCATAATATCCTTACTGCCTTTTCCCATTCCCAGGGCCAATGCCGGAAAAATATCAGTAACCAGATTAAGAAAAAGGATTTGAAGTGGCAATAAGGGTAAGGGCAGATTGGTAACAGAAGCGGCAGCCACCGAAATGACTTCTGCAAGATTACAGGATAATAGAAAAATCACAAAATACCTGATATTTTCAAAGATGGTGCGTCCCTGGTGTATAGCAAGCCTCATCGCTGCGAATTTATCATCCATTAAAATCACATCGGCAACCTCCTTTGCTGCTTCTGTCCCACGAACACCCATGGCAATACCTATATCTGCTTTCTTCAAAGCAGGAGCATCATTTACCCCATCGCCTAACATTCCAACCACACCGTGATGTTTTTGATGGAAGTTTACAAGATCCAGTTTTTGTCCTGGCAACATACGGGCAAAAACACTTGCATTAAGCAGTTTTTCCTCATCTTTTGGTAAAAGATTCTCAAAATTGGTATAATCTGAACCTAATACTACCTGCTCCAAATCATTATCATCTTCTATGAGTCCTATTTCCTGAGCTATTTTACGAGAAGTTTCCTGATGATCTCCCGTTACCATAACCACCTTTATCCCGGCATCTTTGTATACCTGAATTGCCCGGGCTATATCTTCGCGGGGAGGATCCAAAAAACCAACGATTCCTATGAAAGTAAGTTTATCTACAATTAGCTCTTGTGAAGGCATATCTGCTGAATCCTTATAAGCGAAGGCCAGAACTCTTAATCCGTCAGCAGCCAATTCTGAAGCTTTATCTATCCATTTTTTCTTGTCAGAAAGTGATTTACTCTGCCCATTAACCAACATATAATCACAATATTCAAGAACATTTTCCGGAGCTCCTTTTACGTTGATCAGGTATTCTCCATGATTCTCGTTAACAGTTGCCATTAATTTAAGAGCAGTATCGAAAGGAACTTCCCTAACTTCAGGATATTCTTTAAGGAGAGAATTTATATCGTAATTGGTTTGAACTGCAAATTCCATTAAAGCAATATCAATGGCATCTCCATTTCCATTCTTTTTTTCAGGATTAGAGTTATTGCATAAAACAGCAATTTTGAGCAAACATTGCAGTGAAGTGTTTTCAAGCTTTTCAGAAGTATTATTTATTAAATCTTTGGAGATTATTTCTGAATTTTCAAGAGCGATTTTTGCCACTTGCATTTTGTTTTCGGTAAGGGTACCAGTTTTGTCCGTACAAATAATATTTGTTTCTCCCAGGGTTTGGACCGATTCTAATCTTTTTATCACCACCTTCTTCTTCGATAGGCTGAGCATTCCACGGGCAAGAGTTATAGTTGCAACCACGGGCAAACCTTCAGGAATCGCTGCAACAGCAAGGGCGATTCCTGTTTTTATCATCAAGACAAGATCATGAGATGTAAAAAATCCGGTAATACCAATAAGAACTGCCAGAAGAATAGTAAAAAGGATCAGCCAATGGGTAAGAGAATTTAATTTTTTCTCGAGAGGAGTTCTTTTTTTCTCTGCCTGCTGGGTCAAATAACTAATCTGGCCGATAGCCGTTTTATCTGCCGTGGCTGTTACCACCGCTTTCCCCCTTCCTTTCGCTATAATGGTACCATTGAATAACATATTGGTACGTTCCGTAATTCTGGTGTCTTTGGGTAAAACTTCGGTGTTTTTTTCTACCTGTCCGCTTTCTCCCGTAAGCATTGATTCCTTTAAAGTGAGGCTTTCTTGCTCTATTAACCTGGCGTCTGCAGGAACCACATCGCCTGCCTGGACTATGATGATATCACCCGGAACCAGTAATCTTGCCGGCAATTCTATTTTCTTACCGTCCCTTACCACATAGCTTATGGTCTGTACCATTTTTTGAAGGGCTTCAACAGAATGCATTGCCTGTAATTCCATAAAAAAACCTATTAAAACGGTAATTAGGATCACAACAAGAATGGCAACAGCTTCTAATATCTGATTAAAAATAAAAGCAAGTATCATTGCTCCGATCAGGATATAAATGATCGGACTTAAAAACTGTTCTAAAAATATTATCCAGGAGGTTTTAGGTTTACGCTTTGAGAGGATATTTTCACCATATTCTTTAAGTCGCTTATTAGCAAGATTAGTGGTCAATCCATTTTGGGGATCTGATTGTAAAAGCTCTAAGGCTTCCTCAATGGGAAGTTCATGAGGTGCAGATATGACCATGTATAATTTTTAATAATCTTCTAATAGAATACTAATTGGTAGCCCATATTCAATAAATAGACACCAAGAAGGAATAAAACGATATATAGGAACTGAACAAATTTCACATTCACTCTGGTAAGCCATTCTGCTGCTTTTTGCTGAAAAATGAATAGATATACTCCAAATGCCAGAGAAAACCAGCCAATAAGAGTGATAATAATCGTCCAGTCTGGTTCCCAAACGTTGTACAGTAAGATATTGATTAAGCCCACAATGGTTGCCATAAATGAAGCTACCAAAGCAAACTTCTGATCTTTCAAGTCTTCAAAAATTTGCTTTATTCTAGACGGTTTAAAACTTAATACTAGAAAGAATATAAGTAAATACCAACCCCAAAATTTCGCTAAAAGGACAGTTAAATCCATAATTTATAATCTTGACCTAATCCTATAAATTTAGTAAATGAATCTCTGTTTAAATATGATATTTATCATTACAAAACTTATAAGAAAGACTGGCTATGGAAGTTTTAAGCACTTAAGTTCCAATGCTTACTGATGTAATTAATTTTAGTTTTTAAACCACTATCCGTCAATCCTTCTTATTTTCCTTTTCCAGTGCCTTTCTTTCTTTGCGCTCCAACCTTCTAAAATATCCACGGAATAAAAAATTATGTTTCAGGGCTTCCATATTTTCATTCAGCTTAATAGATGATTCTTTAATATTAAGCATGGTCGTATCTATGTTCTTCACCAGCTCCTGGTTCTGGATTAGATAATCAAATACTCCATCCCCATTATTAATCTCATCCACCAATGTTTCTACATTTTTGGTAATGCCGTTAATATTACTGCCTGAAGAATCAAGACTCATAATAATATTTTCCATCCTGTTCCGCGCAAGAGTATCTTTAAGTAAAGTTCCTGCTAAACTTTTATTGATATTTATGTTGGTTAGCTCCCTGTTTATCTTTTTCATCGCAATAGTAGTTTGCCTGCTGGTTTCCTTAAGATTAATAAGGGTTAGCCTTATATCTTCTGCCATTGTTGAATCGCTCACCAACACCCCTAAAGTTCCCTTTCCTTCCAGGATTTTATTGGTTATTTTCAATAAATCTGAGGTGAGTAATGCCGCATTCTCATTGGTAACGTTAAGTGTAGAAAGCATATCATCGGCACCAATTCTACTGTATGAAATTATAGTATCCCCGGGCTGTATCGCTGCAAGATTCTTATTTCCTGGCAAAATATTCACCACCATACTTCCCACTAAACCATCTGTTCCAATTGTTGCGATAGCATCTTTTTTTATAAATGCTCCTGTTGCTTCTTCCACCATCATCTGAACCAGAATACGGGATTCTTCTAACATTTCTATTCTACTTACGTTTCCAACATTAATCCCCGAGTAACGAACATTATTTCCAACCTGTAAGCCATTTACATTTTCAAATTCGGCAAAGACAGGAATATTTTTTGAGAAAAGATGCTGGCGATTGCCAATAAAGTAAAGTGCCGCTATTAGAGCCATTGTACCCAGAACGACGAAAACACCTAATTTGATCTTTTGCGCGGTTGATTTTTCCATAATTCTTAAATTTTAAAAAATGCCTGAACCTTTGGATCTTTAGAATTAGATAATTCGTGGAAAGTGCCTTCGGCATAATTAATACCATCCACCAGCAATATCATTCGGTTGGAAATCACCCGGGCACAGTCTACATCGTGTGTTATAATAAGGGACGAAGTATTATAAGTATCCTGAATACTTCTCATTAATTGAACGATCTCCTTCGAAGTAATAGGGTCAAGACCGGTGGTTGGCTCATCGTATAATATGATCTCCGGTTTTAAGATCAACGCCCTGGCCAGTGCGACACGACGCTGCATTCCCCCTGATAATTCTGAAGGCATTAAATCTATTGTTTGTTCCAGGCCTACATTTCTCAGGGCTTCACGAACAAGAGTTTCAGTATGTTCCTTTAAATGGAGCTTTTCCTTATGCCTCCTAAGCGGAAATTCAAGGTTTTCCCGTACCGTCATTGAATCATAAAGTGCACTCCCCTGAAATAAAAAACCAATATGCGTACGTAAAAAATCTAATTCGGCACGTTGCAGCACTGTAATGTCCTTATCTTTTATTTTAATACTTCCGCTATCTGGAGTCATAAGACCCACCAAACATTTTATCATGACCGATTTTCCGGAACCCGATTTTCCCATTACCACCAGGTTCTCCCCTTCAAACAACTGCAAGTTGAAACCATTCAGCACAGTATTTTCTCCAAAGGTTTTTCTCAAATCTTTAATTTCCAGAATTGGCGATATGTCTTTTTTATCTTCCATTAGCTTCCAAAAAAGATATCAGTTACGAAAACAGCGATAAAATCAATTACAAATAATAACATCGACGTATAAACCACAGCTGCATTAGAAGCCTCCCCAACTCCTACAGTTCCTTTAGAACAATAATAGCCCTTATAACATCCTACCAGCCCAATGGCAAAACCGAAAAAGAAAGTTTTGATAGTAGCGGGAATGAGGTCAGAAAAAGTTAATGAATCAAAAACCTGATTAAAATAGAGTAGAAAAGTAACTTCTCCTTTAATATTTTCAACAATGGCAGAACCAAAGAGAGCTACTGCATCTCCCAGGAGTACCAATAAGGGTAACATTAAAGTTACTGCCATGATCCTGGTTACCACAAGGAATTTAAATGGATTGGTTCCAGAAACTTCCATGGCGTCAATCTGCTCTGTAACCCTCATAGATCCCAGTTCAGCACCAATTCCTGAACCAATTCTACCTGCGCAGATTAGGGCAATTATTACAGGGCCAATTTCCCGGACTATGGAAATACTTACCATAGAAGCCATCCAGGATTCTGCCCCAAATTCCATTAAAGTTGGTCGGGATTGAAGTGTAAATACCAAACCCAGGATAAATCCAGTCACGCCCACCAACAACATAGAACGATTGCCCATATTATAACATTGGCGCAATAATTCCCTGAATTCAAATGGAGGTTTAAATACTTCACGAAAAAAGCGGATAGCGAAATAGGCCATATCTCCTGCTTCTGCAAAAAATACTTTTACATTATCCCAGATGGTATTAGTCGCAACCATACTCCAAGTATTAATTTTTAGCTAAATATATACTTAATTAAGACCTGGGAAAATGATAATAATCAGCTTTAAGCTACTATAAACAGTATAAATATATGAATGAAAATGAGAAGTTTGGCTAAATAAGATGGAAATAAAAAAGTATGGAAAATCCTTTATCGTATCCGGTAATCAGATTAAATTAAAAAATTGAAGAAAAAAACTGTTAACTGTTAAGCTTAATTTTCAATTTTTCCATATCAAGACTGGCCTGATCGCCAGATTTCATGTGTTTAAGTGTAAATATCTCTTTACTCATTTCTTCTTCACCGGCAAGGACCACGTATGGAATATCTCTTTTATCAGCATATTTCATTTGTTTCGCCATTTTAGCCGAATCGGGATAAAGTTCTGCTGTAATACCGGCATTTCTGAGTTTCTGAATTGCTTTCATCGCATAGAGAGCCTCCTTTTCTCCAAAATTGATAAACAACACCTTTGTATTCTGGGTAACTGTATTAGGGAATAAATCAAGCTCTTCCAGTACAAGATATATACGATCTAGACCGAAAGAAATCCCAATTCCACTCATATCTTTTAAGCCAAAAATTCCGGTAAGATCGTCATAGCGACCACCGCCCCCAATCGATCCCATTTGCACTTTCTCGGGTGCCGAAACTTCATAGATGGCCCCGGTATAATAATTAAGTCCGCGGGCAAGGGTTATATCAAGATCTAATTTAGCTGTGTTTAAAGGCATTTCAGAAATAGCATCCTGAATGAATTGTAACTCGTCAATTCCTTTTTTACCTGTTTCAGAAGACTCTAAAATAGATTGAAGACCTTTAATTTTATCAGCGAAATTTCCCCGAAGACTGAAAATAGGCTGAATTTTTTCTATAGCAACATCAGAGATACCCTTTTCACGCATCTCTTTTTTAACTCCGTCCTCGCCTATTTTATCAAGTTTATCAAGAGCTACCGTAAAATCTATCAGTTTATCTTTCTCTCCAATTACTTCGGCAAAACCGGAAAGTACCTTTCTATTATTAATTTTAATCGTTACCCCTTCGAGTCCAAGACTCGTAAAAACAGCGTCATATAATTGTACGAATTCGACTTCCTGCCAGAGACTTTTACTTCCTACAACATCTGCATCGCACTGGTAGAATTCTCTGAACCTTCCTTTTTGAGGTCGGTCAGCTCTCCAAACTGGCTGGATCTGGTATCTCTTAAAAGGAAATTCAATTTCGTTTTGATGTTGCACTACATACCTGGCGAATGGAACTGTTAAATCATAGCGTAAAGCCTTTTCACTTATGGATGAAGTAAGACTTAAACTATCTTTCTCAGAAAGGGCTTTTTCATCAGCCTTTTTTAAAAAATCTCCTGAATTCAGAATTTTAAAGATCAGGCGATCCCCTTCATCACCATACTTACCCATAAGAGTAGAAGAATTCTCAAAACTTGGAGTCTCGATGGGCTGAAATCCAAATTGCTTGAATTGAGCCTGTATCGTCTCAAATATATAATTTCGCTTTGCTACTTCTTCCGGAGAAAAATCCCTGGTTCCTTTTGGTATGGATGGTTTTTGTGCCATGATATATTTAAATCCTGCTATAGTATTATGGATTGCAAATATCTTAATTTTTAAGTGAACCCAAACAAAATTGAAATTTTAAGTAACAAACCACTAATTTTATAGTCTAACCGATAAGACCGAAATTTAAAAGTATGTTTTCACTCCTTAGGGAAAATATCAGGATCGCTTTGAATTCTATTAGAAATCAAACTTTGCGAACCATTCTCACTGTTTTGATAATAGCTATAGGAATTACCGCTTTAGTAGGGATTCTTAGTGCCGTTGCTGCGCTTGAAAATACTATTAGCAAGGATTTTGCTTCGATGGGAGCCAACACTTTTAATCTTCAGCGTTACTCTTTCACATCCAGGAGTTTCGGAAATAATGAAGATCAAAAGGTAAATCCTATTATAAATTACCGGGAAGTGAAGGAATTTGAGAGTCAGTATGCATTTCCGTCTACTCAAACCGCTATTTCGTTTACTGGAACCAATAGTGCCGAGATCAAATATGAAAATGAAAAGACCGATCCTGAAATTTCTGTGATGGGAGTTAATCAGTATTACCTTATCAATACAGGATTAGAGGTTGAAGATGGCCGTGAATTCAATGTTTTTGATGTGAGGAATAATAATAACGTCGCCGTTATTGGATCCGACTTTAAGGATGGATTGTTTCAGGGTCTGGATCCTATAGGCAGAACCATCAGTATTCGTGGGGCGAAGTTTAAGGTCGTAGGAGTTCTGGAATCAAAAGGAAGTACCTTTGGGAACAACCAGGATCTTAGGGTTTTTATCCCTATTCAGCATGCCCGATCACTTTTTTCCCAACCCAATATCAATTATAACCTGAGTGTAAGAGTTTCTGATAAGCAAATGCTTGATGCCGCGCAGGATGAGGCTATTACCACTTTCAGAAACATAAGAGGATTAAAACCACTTCAGGAAAACAATTTCGGACTTGAACGAAGCGATGATCTCATTAACCGTATTCTGCAAATTACGGGGGTGCTTAATATCGCTGCATGGATCATTTCCATCATTACCATCTTTGGTTCTTCGATAGCATTGATGAACATTATGCTGGTAACCGTGACTGAACGAACAAGGGAAATCGGAATTCGTAAGGCGCTTGGAGCCAAGAAAAATACTATCGCGACCCAATTTTTCCTTGAAACTCTCGTAATTGGTCAATTGGGCGGAATATTAGGAATCATCCTGGGTAGCCTTATTGGATATGCGGTAGCCACTTCGCTGGACTTTGCATTTACCACCCCCTGGAAAGCAATGTTCTGGGCTACAGGTATAACAATTCTGGTAGCAATCCTTGCAGGAAGTTACCCTGCAGCTAAAGCTGCAAAACAGGATCCTATTGAGTCGCTCAGGTATGAATAATTGTTAATGAGTAAATCAAACAATTTGTAAATCTCTTTTCCCTGGAAGTTTCTCTTTTGGATGGCTCACTTATTAAATAATTAATTTATTGCTGAATTAATTCATTATCAAATTACCACGATAATTAGTCCTGTACCACATTTTCAAAGAAACCATATAATTCACCTTTGGTAATATTTGCGCCCTGTTTTATGAGCGCGAAAATATCCTTATTACGGTCATCACTTATGGCCTTCGTTGACGTATAAATATTTACCGCATCATCCATTAAATTTGTTTGAAGCCATTGATAACCTTCTCTGGTAGTAATATCTATTGCTTCATTTTCGATCTTAATCGCTATTAATTCGATGTTGGCCGTAGTGATATGAAAAAGGAACATTTGATTAGGAGAAAAGTGCTCAAGATACTCCACCTTGTTCAATACTCCTTCCCAAATAAGATCGCTGAAAATATCCAGCTCTTCTTCGGCTGCTTCCGGCTTGTCCTTTTTTATTACTTTCCATTCTTCTGCAGTAATAGATTGTGCCGCCAGAAAATTAATGAACTCCTGGTGCATTTCATCAAACTGCTCTTTCGTTAATCTTACGTATTTCATAAAAATCGTTTAGCAGATCCCTGAATTTTTTGGGATTAGTTCAACCATAGATTTTGATAAAAAATCAAAATTCAGTTTAACTAAATAGAAAAGCCTACTCATAAATGAGCAGGCTTTTTTGTTATGAGTAAAATAAATTAAGCTTCGCCTACAACGTCGAAGGTAAAGTTAGAAACTACCTCACGGTGAAAACGTAAAGTTGCTTCGTACTGACCAAGACGCTTGATGTTACCACCAGCGATGTTAATATATTTTTTATCGATCTCCACATCTTCTTTAGAAAGAGCTTCAGCTAAATCTGCATTAGTAATAGACCCAAATAACTTATCCCCTGCTCCTGCCTTAGCAGTAAGTCTAATTTCAAGGTTGTTAAGTTTTTCAGCCTGCTTCTTAGCTTCGTCGATATGTTTTTGTTCCTTATAGGCACGTTGCTTAAGGGTTTCTTGCAAAACCTTTCTAGCAGAAGGAGTTGCCAATTCAGCAAAACCTTGTGGAATAAGATAGTTTCTGCCGTATCCGTTCTTTACGTCTACCACATCATCTTTAAAGCCTAAATTATCTACGTCTTTTTTAAGTATCACTTCCATAACTGCCTCTTTTTATTTTAATAAATCACCTACGTAAGGCATTAATGCTAAATGACGAGCGCGTTTTACGGCTGTAGCCACTTTTCTCTGAAACTTCAAAGAAGTACCTGTTAAACGACGAGGTAACAATTTACCCTGTTCGTTTACAAAGCCCATTAAGAAATCTGGATCTTTGTAATCCACATACTTAATACCAGATCTTTTAAATCTACAGTACTTTTTAGCTTTGGTAGTTTCTATATTAAGAGGAGTAAGATACCTGATCTCTCCGTCTTTTTTTCCTTTTGCTTGTTGTTCAATAGATGTTGCCATGATTACGCTTTTTCCTTGTTACGTTTTCTTCTTTTTTCAGCCCAAGCTACAGCATGCTTATCTAACTTTACAGTTAGGTATCGCATCATACGCTCTTCTCTTCTGAATTCTAATTCTAATGGCTCAATAACTTCACCAGGAGCTTTAAATTCAAATAAGTGGTAAAAACCACTTTTCTTGTGTTGGATTGCATAGGCAAGTTTTCTCAAGCCCCAATCTTCTTTAGCTACCATCTCGGCCCCTTTCGAAACAAGAAAATCTTCGTATTTCTTAACTGTCTCCTTTATCTGCTCATCAGATAAAACGGGATTCAAGATGAAAACAGTTTCATAATTGTTCATAAAAATTTACTTTAAGTTAAATCGGCTGCAAAAATAGAACTATTATTTGTTATTTCAAAGCTTATTAAGAAGGATAAAACACTATTTTTGTCGGTGAAAATCGTTTTTAAATTGTATTTCTTATTTTTAATGAGTAATATTGTTAAAGCCTAACCAAAATAAGATCGTGGAAGAAATTTTACTCAAATGTGCCGTAGTAGATGATTCCAGCCTCCAGAGGCTGTCCATCGTTAAGCTTATTAAGGATCATCCAAATTTAAAGCTTGTCGCCGAATATAATAACGCTATCGAAACCAAGAATGGCTTGCTCGACACCGAAACGGATCTTATTTTTCTTGATATAGAAATGCCCATTCTATCAGGGTTTGAACTTCTAGATAACCTCCCTAATAAACCACAAATTATATTCGTAACCGGTAAAACCAAATACGCCTTCAAGGCCTTTGATTATGATGCGGTGGACTATATTCATAAACCAGTCACCAAAGACAGGTTTAATAATGCGGTAAACAAAGCAGTAAACCTTTTTAAACTGAAGCATCAAACACCGGTTCCAGAGGATGATGATTTTATTTTTGTTAAGAGCAACCTTAAGAACCGTAAGGTATTTTTGAGCAAACTCAAGTATATTCAGGCACTTGGCGATTATGTGAAATTTGTTACTGAAAAGGATAATTTCGTAGTACTGGCTACCATGAAGTCCTTCGAGGAACAACTACCAAACGAGCGTTTTCTTAGAATTCATAAGTCGTATATTGTAAATCTTGATAAAATAGAAAGATATAATAGTAAGAATATTGAGATCGATAAGGAAAAACTTCCTCTTAGTCGTCATAAGAAAGCTAATCTAGTCGAAGCTCTAAGTGCTATTCAGCAGGAATAACTTGCGCCAATTACATAAAAGCATAGTAAAGCCATTATTTTAATGGCTTTTTTTTATTGTGGATCTACATTCACCACTACTTTCACCGAGCGATAGGCGGCAATAGATTTGAAGCTTGTCAAGATCCTGTGAACTATTTTTTTTGTTTTACCAAGTGATTGTTTTTGAGGTATCTTAATAAGTATATTTTTATAATATTCATTTCTGATCCTCGCCACAGGCGGAAATTCAGGCCCGAGGATATAACGCTCAAAAACATTTTCCAAAGCACGGGAAAGCCAGTCTGCGGCCTCATTGGTCCTGGAAAAATCTCTGCTTTTTAGAGTTAACCGTATCAACCTGAAATATGGAGGATATTGATAGTCATACCTATCCTGCAGTTGTTCTTTGTACATGCCTTCATAGTCACCTGTTGAAACCTGTTGAATGATCCTGTGATGAGGGTTATAGGTTTGTATTAGCACTTTACCCCTTTTTTGAGTTCTTCCAGAGCGTCCCGCTACCTGTTGCATTAACTGGAAACTTCTTTCATGAGCGCGAAAATCTGGAAAATTCAATAGATTATCGGCATTCATTATTCCTACAAGGTTCACTTTTCGAAAATCCAGACCTTTGCTAAGCATTTGCGTTCCGATCAAAATATCGGTCTCCTGTTCTTCAAAAGCCGAAATAATTTTCTCATAAGCATATTTTCCCCTTGTAGTATCCTGATCCATTCTACCGATCTTATGTTTGGGAAAAAGCGCTTTAAGCTCGGTTTCTACCTGTTCGGTCCCAAAACCCTTGGTCGTGATCGCGGTGCTGCCACAGGCCATACACTGCTGCTGCATAGCGATATGATAACCACAATAATGACAACGCAGTTGATTATTATGACTATGATAGGTAAGACTCACATCACAATTTGGGCACTGTGGAGAATGCCCGCAGGTATTACACTCCATGATAGGTGAGAAACCCCTTCGATTTTGAAATAATATCACCTGCTCCTCCTCTTCTAAACTCGCCTTTATTTCTTCAATTAAACGTTCAGAAAAGTGGCCGGTCATTTTTTTCTTACGATGAGCCGTTTTGATATCTACCACTTCCACTTCTGGCATTAAAACATTTCCATAGCGACGATCCAATTCTACGAGGCCATATTTATTATGTTCTGCATTGAAATAGGACTCAATAGAAGGTGTTGCCGAACCCAGAATAATATTAGCATTAAACAGGTTAGCTAAAACAACCGCAGCATCCCGGGCATGATATCTGGGAGCCGGATCGAATTGTTTGAAGCTAGATTCATGCTCTTCATCTACAACAATTAGCCCCAGATCCTGAAATGGAAGAAAAATACAGGACCTTGCACCTATTACAATTTTGCCCTTTTCTGAATTCTCCAGTACATGACGATAGATCTCCACTCTTTCATTTAGTGAATATTTACTATGATAAACCAGGACTTTTCCTCCAAAATAATTCTGAAGACGTTTTATAAGCTGGGTGGTAAGAGCAATTTCAGGAAGAAGGTATAAAGCCTGTTTTCCTTTATTTACAGCTTCTTCGATTAATTTTATATAAATTTCTGTCTTACCGCTAGAAGTCACTCCATGTAATAAACAAACTTTATTTTCCTCAAATTTGGCCTGAATTTGTGAAAAAGCTTCCTGCTGATATTTATTGAAGTTTATTTCGTGTGTGGTGATTTCTCCTGTAAAATTCACCCGGTCCGTTTCCTCATAAAATTCCTCAAAGATGTTTTTATCAATAAGACTTTTAAGAACCGCAGGGCTGGCTCCTGTTTCACTCAGAAGTCTTTTCACCTTTAATTGCCTTTTATTTTTTGCTGTAATTGAAAAATAACTCAATAGGATTTCCCTTTGTTTAGGAGCACGGGAAAGCTTATCGAGCAATGAGTGCATTTCAGCTTCTGCCGAATAAGCCTGATTCAATCTTACGTATCTTATTTTTTTAGGTTTAAATTGCTCATAGATCTCCTGATTGAGTTCCACCAGCCCTTTAGTCACAAGTTTATTTATAACAGGTAACACTTTCTTTCTATCCAGAAGATCTTCGATCTCCTGAATTTTCATAGAAGATTGTCGCTGTAGTGCTTCAACCACCAGATATTCATCATCATTGAGATCTTCAGAATCTAAAGAAGTATTTTTCGCCAGCTTAACCATACTTTCGCTTTCGAGTAAAAAAGCTCCTGGCAGGGCTGCTCGCATGACGTCACCTTCAGCACATAAATAATAAGAAGCAATCCACTTCCAGAATGATAATTGCTCAGGAGTAAGGAGGGGCTTCTCATCAAGGATTTGGTGAATGGGTTTGGCCTCATAAACCTCAGGCGGATTCTGATGAATTTCGGCTACTATTCCCGTATAGATTCGCTTCTTACCAAACTGAACAGCCAGCCTCATTCCAGGAATAATAAATTTTGCTTCCTCCTGAGTCAGGCTATAAGTAAAGCGCTTTTCTAAAGGAAGAGGTAAAATAAGATCTGTAAAATAAGACATTTGGTTAGCTGGTTCTGTTAAATATCAAAGGCTGTTTTTAAAGTAACGCACTTTCTGTTAAAATATAACTCAAAAATATTAAGAATTTCGAGCTTTTAGAAAGTGTTTCGCTAACTTTAAAAACAGCCTTTGATAAACTGAAATTACTCGGCTCTGCGCCAGGTTTTGGTTTTATAGAAAAATGCCAGATATCCTCTTACCTTAAGCACATCAGGATCATCTTCATCCAACCATATTTTACATCTGTATTCCTTTCCTGTTTTGGGGTCAACAATGGTCCCTCCCACATACTCATCTCCATCTTTCTCCAGGTCCTGCATTAATTCCATCCCTTCAATGGCCTCGTTCTTCAATTCGCCTTCACACTTAGTGCAAACCCTATCACGGTCTTCTTCATTGATAATACGATCTACTTTTCCATAAACCTTATCACCTTTCTTATAAACATGTATGATAGAATTTACCTTGCCGTCGTGATTAGTATTTTCCCATTTACCAAATACTTCCTGAGCATTTAGCGGAAAACTTAGAAGAAAAAAACAGATTATATAAAAACTTATTTTTATCATTATTTTCCCAGCATTGCTTCTTTAAGATCATCATCGGCAGGTTTGTTAGACAACCATATCCCGAATAATGCTTTTTTAAATTCCATTCCATCTATTACACCTTTCTCGGTGCCGTTCTTATATACCAAAACTCCTTTTCCGGGAAGATAAACAATGTCAAAAACATCATTTTTCTTAATTTCATCCATGAACATTTCGGTAAACTTCTTGATCTTAGCTTCCAGTGGAGCTGTATTGCCATCTGTAGAATTTTCAAAACCTTCATTAACAGCATCAATCATCTTCTCACTTGAAATTAATTTAGAAACTATATGAAGTTTAATAGCCATAGGCTCGTCTGCAGCAGTAATTGCCGCAGCATTAGAAGATTTATTAGTAAGATACAAACCACCGGCATACAGGTCTATCCATAGCTTTTCTCTAACTCCCGCCCCGTTAAGAACAATCTTGTTTCCTTCATAATTTTCGGTGTCCGGAAGGTTAACTCCGGCAACTTTAGTTTGAGCCTGGGCGAAATTAATACCCAAAAGGGCAATCATAATAAGGGTAATCTTTTTCATCAATTTTTGGTTTAAGGTTTTAAATTTATTTAAATTTTTTCTTCAATTTTATTAAAGATGCGTTAAGTTCAAAGCCTAATAATAGAATATTGGAGTTTAACCATATGTAAAACATTAATATTAATAAGGCTCCGATAGATCCATATAACTCATTATAGCTGGAAAAATTTGTGATATACAAACTAAATAGAAAAGTTGTAAGGATAAATAAAATAGTTGTGAAAAAGGCTCCTATTGAAAAAAATCTGGCCTGTCTTCCTTCCCGGGTTCCTGTATAATACAAAATTGCCACTGCAGTGTAAATAAGCATAATAAATGCAATATACTTGATAATTCCCGCTCCTACTCCACTTGAATCAAGTAATCCCATTTGATTAAGATCATCAACCGCATACGTTAGATATACCGTAATTATAACAGATAGAAGCAACAACAATGCCAATATTAGAGAGATTCCTACCGCAATTAAATATTGCCTTACCAACGACCTGTTAGTTTCTGTATGATAACTGAATTCAAAACCGGTAAAGATTGCGTTCACTCCATTAGTCATTAAGAAAATAGATAGAATAAAAGAAAAAGAAAGTAATCCTCCACGAGGGTTTCTGGCTATATCCTCAAAAATAGTCCCGAAAAATTCTGAAGTTTCCGGAGGCAAAAGATCATTCATGAATACCAGAAACTTGATTTGAAAATCATCTATAAAAGTGATGTAAGGAATCAAATTCAGTATAAATAAAAGAAACGGAAATATAGCCATGAAAAAGCTAAAGGCAATAGAACTGGCGCGAGTCGAGAAAGTCCCTTTAATAATTCCCCCCGTATAGATCACCCATAAATCATAAAGCGATAAACCTTCCATTCCAGGTAAAATGACCTTTTGGGTTTCTTTCTGCCACCATTTTGAGATATCCTCAATTGTGGAATTGATCGCTTTTTTTGGGGCCATATTAAACGGCTTTTAGGCTTAGATCGAGGTTATAAACAGAATGCGTAAGGGCTCCACTGGAAATAAAATCAACACCACATTCTGCATAACTCCGCGCCGTTTCAAGGGTTATCCCTCCACTGGACTCTGTAAAACATTTACCGTTTATCATCTCAACTGCTTTCCTAGTATCTTCGAAACTAAAATTATCTATTAGAATCCTGTAAATGCCATCTGAATTTAAAATTTCTTTTATTTCTTCCAGGTTTCTCGCTTCAATAATAATTTTAAGATCCAGGTTATTTTCTTTCAGATAATCCTTTGTCTTATCTATCGCCTTCGTAATCCCACCGGCAAAATCTATATGATTATCCTTTAACATGATCATATCATAAAGGGCGAATCTGTGATTTTCACCTCCTCCTATTTTAACCGCCCACTTTTCCAAAGCTCGTATTCCCGGAGTAGTTTTTCTGGTATCGAGGATTTTGGTTTTAGTACCTTCGAGTTTAGTGACAAATTGGGCAGTTTTTGTGGCTATAGCACTCATTCTTTGCATCACGTTTAAAACCAGTCTTTCTGATTTTAAAATAGATTGAGAGGAACCTTCAACATAAAAAACAATATCACGGGGTTTAATCGCTGAACCATCTTTCAGAATAATTTCAGTCTTTAAGGAAGGATCTACAAAATTGAAGACTTTTTGTGCGAAATCAACTCCAGCAAGAATGCCATGATCTTTCACCAGCAATTTTGCTTTTCCTTTAGCAGAAGACGGTATACAGGCCAATGAACTGTGATCACCATCACCAACGTCTTCCCGAATCGCGTTTTTTATTATTATTTCAATTTCTTTTTCAAATTGTTCCGGTGAGATCATTTTCTCTGCTTATTTTTGTAAATGTAGTAAAGTCTGTACTAAAATCACGGGATGACCATAAAATTAGTCTGTATTGGAAAAACTGATAAAAAAGAACTTGACGACCTTATAGAATTATATTCGGCACGCCTTCAACATTATATCAAATTTGAATTTGAGATTATTCCGGATCTTAAAAAGACAAAGAATCTGGATGAAAATCAGCAAAAAACAAGGGAAGGTGATTTGATCTTATCGGGGATCCAAAATTCAGATTTTATGGTTTTGCTGGATGAAAAAGGAAAACAGTTTAGTTCTGAAGAATTTTCAGAATACCTTCAAAAAAGAATGAATACCGGATTAAAAAGACTGATTTTCATAATTGGTGGCCCCTATGGTTTTTCTGAAGAGGTTTACCGGCGTGCTAATTCCAAAATTTCCCTCTCCAAAATGACATTTTCGCATCAAATGGTGCGTTTGTTTTTTACGGAACAATTATACCGGGCTTTTACCATCTTAAAAAATGAACCATACCACCATCGCTAACAATCACTTATGAAATTAGTATTTGCAACCCATAACCAGAATAAGTTTATAGAAATTAAAAGCCTTCTACCGGGCCATATTGAATTACTCTCTTTAGATGACATAGGTTGCAAAGAGGACATTCCGGAAACTGCGGAAACAATTGACGAAAACGCAATTTTAAAAGCGGAATATGTGCGTACTCATTATGGGATGGACTGTTTTGCCGATGATACCGGATTGGAAGTAGAATCTCTTAATGGTGCTCCTGGAGTACATTCGGCTAGGTATGCTGGAGAAGAAAAAAGCAATGAGGCCAATATTCAAAAGCTTTTAGAGGAATTAAAGAATAAAAAGAACAGGAATGCCAGGTTTAAAACAGTTATAGCACTAAATCTTAAAGAAAATCAGAATTTATTCACTGGCATTTGTGTGGGCTCTATTTTAAATGAAAAAAGGGGAGCTAAAGGTTTTGGATATGACCCGATATTTCTTCCAAATGGTTTCGAAAAAAGTTTTGCGGAAATGGATCTTAGCGAAAAATCTGAAATAAGTCATCGTGGAATTGCTTTCCGAAAGCTAATTGATTATCTACAAAAATAAAATGTAGATATATAATACGTTTATTTTCAATATCTTACGGGTGATCATCATTAAAATTGATGAAATAGTAGTTCGTGATAAATAAAAGAGTATATTTGCCGCTTGAAATTCCTCAGGGTGAGGATGTGTTGCTAGAAGTTTAGGTTTTAAGTATGTCGATTCGCTTCTTATGTAACACTTACATATTATAATCGAATACTTACATTAAACGAATGAACGCATTCCAAAAACTTGGACTTGACGCAGATTTGCTCAAGGCCATAGAAGATATGGGTTTTGAAACACCCAGCGAAGTACAGGAAAAATCAATCCCAGTTTTATTATCTCAGGAAACCGACCTTGTAGCCTTAGCGCAAACAGGAACAGGAAAAACTGCTGCCTTTGGTTTTCCACTAATCCAGAAGATAGATTCCAACTCAAAAAGAACACAGGCACTTATCCTCTCTCCAACACGAGAGCTTTGTCTACAGATCACAAATGAGTTAAAGAACTATTCAAAATATAAAAAATTAAATGCTGTGGCTGTTTACGGAGGTGCAAGTATCACCGATCAGGCCAGGCAAATAGAAAGAGGAGCACAAATTATTGTGGCCACTCCAGGGAGAATGCAGGATATGATACGTCGTAAACTGGCAGACATATCTTCTATAGGTTATTGTATCCTTGATGAGGCCGATGAGATGCTGAACATGGGATTCTATGAGGATATTAAAAGTATTCTCTCTCATACTCCAAAAGAAAAGAAAACATGGTTGTTCTCGGCGACAATGCCTAAGGAAGTAGCTAAGATCGCTTCTAAATTCATGAAAAATCCTGTTGAAATTACGGTAGGATCTAAAAACACTGGGGACCTCTAATGTTTCACATGAATATTATCTTGTAAATCACCGTAATCGTTACGATGCTTTAAAAAGACTGGCAGATGCTAATCCCGATATATTCTCAGTAATTTTTTGTAGAACCAAGAGAGATACTCAAAAGGTTGCAGAAAAGCTTATTGAGGATGGCTATAATGCAGCCGCACTTCACGGAGATCTAAGTCAGAATCAGCGTGACCTGGTAATGAAGAGTTTTAGAACACGCCAGATCCAAATGCTTGTGGCAACTGATGTTGCTGCCCGTGGAATCGATGTGGACGATATTACGCACGTAATTAACTATCAGCTTCCCGATGAGATCGAAACCTATACTCACCGTAGTGGTAGAACAGGTCGTGCCGGAAAGAATGGAGTTTCTATGGTGATCATTTCAAAAAGTGAAGTTCGTAAGATCCGAACCATTGAGAAGATCATTCAGCAGAAATTTGAGCAAAAAGAAATTCCAGACGGAAAGGAAATTTGCAAAACCCAACTTTTCCATTTAGCGAATGATATTAAGAAAACAGAGATCAATCACGATATCGATCCTTATTTGCCAACAATAAATGAGGCACTGGAAGATTTTACCAAAGAAGAGCTTATCAAGAAATTCTTCTCTGTAGAATTCACTCGTTTCTTTAATTATTATCAAAAAGCTCCAGACCTTAGTTCAGAATCTGCCGGAGGGAGACCAGAAGTATCTGAAGGCAATACCAGGTATTTCATTAATGTTGGATCTAAAGATGGTTATGACTGGAAAAGTCTTAAAGACTTCCTTACCGAAGAGCTTAATTTAGACCGTGAAGATGTTTTCAAAGTAGACTGTAAAGCAAGTTTCTCTTTCTTTAATACAGATGAAAAACACACAGATCTTATACTGAAGACTTTTACAGAATACAAACAAAATGGAAGGTTTGTTAATGTAGAAGTCACTAAAGACCAGAAATCTGAAAAAGGCGGAGGCCGAAGAAGAGAACGCGGTGGCGGCGGAGGAAGAAGAAAAAACTCCAAAAGTTTCGACGATAATAAAGGTGGAAAGTTCAGCGGGAAAAGAAGATCAGAAAAAAGAGAGGATAAAGGCCCAAGAAAAGGAAGCCGGAATAAGAATATTGAGAATTCATTAAAACGACGAAGAGCAAAAAGTTAAAGCTCGTGCCACTTATTATTCAAGTTTGGCATTGTTTTTTATAAGGATTTTATATTTTTAGGCCCCATTGTTATGAAAAACATCATTTTTATATTTTTTCTGCTGGTAACAGGATTTATGACTGCCCAGGATACTATCTCGGGTACCGTTATGAATGCTGCAAACGACAAACCTTTAGAGAACGTTCATATTGTTAACCTTAATCAGGTTAAAGGTGCGGTAACCAGTGAAAATGGTGAATTCAATCTACAGGCTACAGTAAACGATACCCTCTACTTTTCTTATTTAGGATTTCGGTCTATTCGTGTTAGAGTCACCAATGACTGGCTTAAATACGGAAATGTAAAGGTTAAAATGACCGAACTCGGGATCGCTCTTGAGGAAGTAACGGTCAACTCGGTAAAACTTACCGGTTATCTTGAAATAGATGCCAAAAATATACCTATCTACGAGAATTATCGCTACAGCATTTCTGGCTTAAATACCGGATATGAAGGCGGCGATAAATCTCCTAGTGCAGTTACAAAAGCTCTAAAATCCCTTTCAAACCCTGCAGATCTCGTTTATAATATTTTCGGAAACCGTCCCCGGCAAATGAAAAAGCTGCGGCAAATGAAGCAAGACGATAACATCAGGGACCTTCTTAGAAAGAAATTTGACAGGGAAACGCTCATGGCCTTGCTACAAGTGAACAGAGCCGAAATTGATGAGATCCTTAACAACTGTAATTATTCAGAAGATTTTATGCGGACGGCGAACGATCTTCAAATACTCGATGCGATTAGCGGTTGTTATGAAGAGTATAAAGTCCTGCAAAAAAACTAGCGGGACTCCATTATTTGCTTAAGGTTTTTCAATCCTGTTTCCAGGTTTTCCCCAAGGGCCTTTTCAGGCGGATAAAATAAACTTATAATAGTAAGCGGAAATGCCAGATATCCCCTTGCTCCCCATACCATTTTTGTTTTTTCATCTTCAAGTTCCTTAACCCCAATATAGGTCAAGGCATTTACTTTTATCGGTTTAATAAAGAGGATTTTAGTTTCCAGAATTCGTCCCTGTCTGGCTTTAACTATTCTTTGAATTCCTTCTCCTGCCTTACTGTTTCCTTTCCAATAAAAACTAGCATCAAGTTTACCATCATCACCTTTATATTTTTTCATGGCATCCGGATCCCGTTTAAACCATGGAATCCATAATGGCTGATTTTTAAGGCGTCTCACAAAGTTATAGACTTCCTCGCGGGAAGCATTTATAACAATAGTGCGGCTAACATCATATTCTTTCTTTGCCCAGGCGTGTAAGAAGGCAAAAAAAGTAATGATAGCGATGATTATATAAAAAAACAGAGTCATTAATTGGCTGTTAGGGCGATTAAAAGTTACGAATAATTACGAATTAAGAAAGTGTTCGATAAGCTCATCGGCATTTTTTATTGTTTTTTTTGTCCAGGCAAGCATAATCTGCTCTTTTTCATCCTCATTCAACCGCCAGTTATATTGACTGCTTTTGAGTTTATGGGTAAGACTCTGAAGGATTATAGCTGCGGAAACCGAAATATTTAAGCTTTCCGTAAAACCGGACATGGGAATCTTAATAGTAGCATCAGCCTGTTCCATAACTTCACTGGATAAACCTTCTTTTTCTGTTCCGAAGAAAAGAGCCACAGGGGAAGATACATCAAAATCATGCAACATTTGAGAATCATCATGCGGGCTGGTTGCTACAATTCTATAACCTTTAGCTCTAAGTTTCCCAATACATTCTTTCGTAGAATTATAACGGTTAAAATCCACCCATTTTTGAGCACCCATAGCGATCTCTTTATCAATTCTCCGGGATGATCTTTCTTCTATCACATGAATATTTTGAATTCCAAATACATCACAACTCCTAATTACCGCGCTTGTATTATGCAATTGATAAACATCCTGAGTTGCAACTGTTATATAATTGGTTCGTTCTTCAAGAACTTTTTTAAAAAGAGCCTTCCGTCTTGGGGTAAGGAACTCCTGAAGATATTCTAAGATTTTTTGGTTTTTCATGGCAGGGGTAAAAATATAAAATCCCCGACTTTTTCTGGCATTTTTGATCTAAACCAGAAGAAAAATAAACTCGCTTTCTTATTAAATTGAATTAGCTGAAATAATTACTTAACTTTTTACAATATTTATATTTAAAAGGATGAAAAGAGTTGTTATTCTAACCGGCGCAGGGATAAGTGCAGAAAGCGGGATCAAAACCTTCAGGGATGCCAATGGACTCTGGGAAGGTCACGATGTTATGCAGGTTGCTTCTCCTATTGGCTGGGAAAATAATCGTGAACTGGTACTTGATTTTTACAACAAACGCCGTAAACAGTTGTTAGCGGTTAATCCTAATGCTGCACATAAGGCTTTGGTAGAATTGGAAGATCATTTTGATGTCCAGATCATTACCCAAAATATTGATGATCTTCATGAAAGAGCGGGAAGTTCTCATGTCACTCATTTGCACGGAGAATTGCTCAAAGCAAGAAGTACTTTTGATGAAGACCTTGTTATGGACTGGAAAAAAGATATAAAAGTGGGAGATTTCTGTGAATATAATTACCAGTTAAGGCCGCACGTTGTTTGGTTTGGAGAAGCGGTTCCCATGTTTCAGAAAGCAGCCGAAATTACTGAAACTGCCAATATACTTATCGTAATAGGAACCTCCATGCAGGTCTATCCTGCTGCAGGGCTGGTTGACTTTGCTCCTTCAGATATCCCCATCTATTTTATAGATCCTAAACCTAATATTACCGGAAGCGGAAAACTTGAAATCATTGAAAAAAAGGCCGTGGAAGGAGTTCCTCTTATAGTAAAAAGATTATTGAAGGAGCATTGATTTCTTTTAATTGGAAAAACAACAAAAGGAATTTAAGCTGCGATTTTTTAGTATAACAGGAAGCGGTATCTTTACGCTTTTAATTTTAAAAGCAAGCAATGACATCTTTATCAGCAATTTCACCAATAGACGGACGTTATCGCTCCAAAACAAAAAAACTCTCAGCCTATTTTAGTGAACAAGCTCTTATAAAATATCGCATAAAAGTTGAAGTTGAATATTTCATAGCTCTTTACGAAGAGAAATTACCTCAGCTTAAAGATGTGAACCCCGATAATTTCAAAAAGATCAGGGAACTATATGAAAATTTCACTTCCATAGATGCCCAGGCCGTTAAGAAGATCGAAAGAATCACAAATCACGATGTAAAAGCTGTAGAATATTACCTAAAAGAGGAATTTAGTAAATTGGGAATGGAAGATTCCAAAGAGTTTATACATTTTGGACTCACCTCACAGGATATCAATAATACAGCCGTTCCTTTAAGCCTTAAGGATGCAATCGAGGAGGTCTATATTCCGGCTATTGAAGAAATTGAAGAAAGATTAAGCAATCTGGTAACTGAATGGGCCAATATTCCATTACTGGCCAGAACCCATGGTCAGCCGGCTTCACCTACAAGACTGGGCAAGGAAATAGAGGTTTTCCTGGTTAGAATTAAAGAGCAGAAAAAACTTTTAAAGCAGGTTCCTCACGCAGCAAAATTTGGTGGCGCCACTGGAAACTACAACGCTCACAAAGTTGCTTATCCCGACCATGACTGGAAGATCTTTGGGAAGAATTTTGTAGAAAATAAATTAGGACTGCATCACTCCTTCCCTACTACTCAAATAGAACACTATGACCATTCCGCCGCTTTATTCGATGCCTTAAAACGTATTAATAATATCATTATTGATCTTGACCGGGATATCTGGACCTATATTTCCATGGATTATTTTAAACAGAAGATCAAAAAGGGAGAAATAGGCTCTTCAGCAATGCCTCATAAAGTGAATCCAATAGACTTTGAGAACAGCGAAGGAAATTTGGGGGTAGCAAATGCTATTTTTGAACACCTTGCCGCAAAACTCCCGGTAAGTAGATTACAACGGGATCTTACAGATAGTACAGTTCTTCGCAACATTGGAGTTCCTATTGGTCACACGATCATTGCGTTTAATTCCACCCTTAAAGGGTTGAATAAACTTCTTCTAAATGAAGAGAAATTAAATGCCGATCTTGAAAATAACTGGGCAGTAGTAGCTGAAGCGATACAAACAATTCTACGCCGGGAAGGTTTTAAAAATCCGTACGAAGCCTTAAAAGGTCTTACCCGTACCAATACAAGGATAACAAGAGAAAGCATTTCAGATTTTATCAATGAACTCGATGTCTCTGATAATATAAAAGAAGAACTAAGAAAAATCACTCCTCAGAATTATACAGGTATATAAGAAAAGCCCCTCCAAAAAGGGGCTTTTCTTTTCAACTAATTAAAGAAACTGTTCTGTTATTCTGAAACAGAATCCTTTGTAGTAGTAGAATCTTTATTAATTTCCATCTTTACCTGAATACTATCTCCCTCTTTTTCATGACCTGAACCAAAAATATTAGCAAAGCCTTTCAAACCCTGGACATCTATATCTTCTTTATCCAGTGACTTCATTAGTTCCATGATGTTGGATGGATTCATATCTTTTCCAAGAACACGAGCTACTCCGAGACCTTTCTCATCATCGTAACCATACACGATCAATTCGTCAATTGCATCCTCCTCTCCGGTAAAATAGAGTGCAACTTTACGATTACCTCCTCCATATTTCATTAAGAGTTGATAGCTTTCATCGGTGAAAATATTATCCAGTTTTGCCTTTTCCTCTTCGAACTTAGCTGGATCTGTGCTTGCTTTAAGGGCGAGTACATTTATTTTCTTGATCGATTCCATCGTTTCCTTTTGCTCGGCATCAAGGGCTTCCATTTTAGTAAATAAACTCGTTGGAACATCTAAAGCTAGAAAATCGGCATCTTCCTGGTTTTCTACATAGTATTTTTGAATCGACTTACTATCATTACAGGAAGCTAAAAGCGTTATGAATAACAGTGCCGATAATATTTTTAATGGTTTCATATTCTTAAGATTTTTTGTTGGCATTTTTCAGTTCTTCAGATCCTGGTACATTAAGATCGGAAGTTAACTTTGATAATTGAGAAAGATCGATCTCTCCGGTTATGCTAAGGATTACTGAAATTGGTTTATCAGAATCCTGTCTTTCAAGGTACATGAATAATTCTTTCACATAATTATCATTTTTTCCCGGAACCGAGTAGAATTTAATATTCTGGCCGTCTTCTTTAACTCTCATAAGTTCTTCCATAGAAGTCTTTTTAAGATAAGATTTCACATCGGCTGCCATTTGAGACATCACGCCAGGATTTGAAGACTTATAGATCTGGATCCTGTCCAGGTTCTGAATAAGCTTCATATATTGTTTGGCCTCAGGATCGCTATCGCTAAGGTCTACCTTCGCCAGCATTTTAAACATTTTACTGGTCATTACCATGGCATCTACCTCTTTCATATTCTCATACTTCTCAAAAGACTGAGACTGCGATAAAAAGGGCGCCAGGCTTAGCAGGAGTGTAATAATTACTTTATTCATCGTTTTCTGGTTTTAATCTATTTGTATTATTTTATTCTTCGTGTTATTAAATTCTTTCAGGTAAACTAGGTCTGCTGTTCCCTCATTCATAATCTGGGAAACCATATTAAGCGTTTCTTTAGCTTTCTGCATCGCTATTTCTTCATCATTAATTGTTCCCAGATCATTTTCATTAATTTTTCGAGACGAATCATTAAAGAAAAAGATTCCCAGTGCCACAATAAGAATCGCTGCTATAGAGGTCCAGGCATATCGGTTATTTTTCCTGGGCTCTTCTATTTCTGGTTCACTTTCCAGCTTATGGGTTCTTTGTTCTGCTGAAAAGGCAAACATTAACTTATAAGTTGAAAGATGTTCAGGAACCTCACTTTTGCTGAAATAATCACTGAGTACCTTTTCTTCGGCCAGGGTGGTTTCTCCCTCTTCATATCTGGCCAGTAATCTTTCTATTTTATCCAATTCCATAGTTATGTTTTTTGATCAGGCTTTCCCTGATGGATTTTCTTGCTCTTGATAAAGCCACCCGAATGGCTGTCTGGTTCATTTCCATTATTTCGGCAATTTCCTCATAATCATACTGCTCAACATCTCTAAGCTGAAAAATCATTCGTTGCTGTTCCGGCAACTTTTCTACAATTCGGCTTAGCCAGGACATCTCATCATTAAGCTCTACTTCTTTTTGAAGAGGCGTATTATGGCTTTCATAATTTTGATGAACAATCCGTAAATGATTATTATGTTTCAATTTTAACTGATCTAAACAGTAATTTTTGGTGACCGTCATTGCAAAAGCCTCAATATTGGCATAATCCTTGATTTTTTCCTTCCGGCTCCATAACTTAAGAATCACTTCCTGAGTTGCATCTTCTGCCGCTTCTTTTGAAGTTAGCAGTCTCCGAGCCAGACGATACATTTTATCCTTAACAGGATTAATAATATTAAGAAAGGTAGTTTCTTTCATTAGGCTTTAGTTGGTTTGTAATGCCTTCACACTCTTACGACGAATATGAAATAGTTTTGTTACAATTAATTTTAAAATTGTAAGAATGTACCTATTTTTGAAACCACACTTAGATTTTTAACGTAAATAATTATATGAAAAAGATTAAATTTTTATTTCTCTTCTTACTAGCAGGATTTTTAGTCACATCGTGCGCTAAAGAAGATATTGATGACAAGCCCGATACTCAAAAGGAACTTCCGGGTGAAGAACCCAAAGATGATTTGGAACTGGAAATAAAAGATTTTGAGTGGAAAGCGATGAATTATTGGTATCTTTTTAAAGATGACGTGGCCGTTTTAGGAGATGATTATTTTGCCACTCAGTCTGAATTAAACACCTGGCTGGTCGATTGGGATACCCCGGAAGACCTTTTTTATGATGGTTTATTATACAATTATCCCACCACCGATCGTTTTAGCTGGATCGTAGATGATTATGAGGAATTAGAAAATGATTTTGCAGGGATTTCCGAAACTGATGGAATTGAATTTAAACCTTTTATTTTATGTGAGGGTTGTACAGATGTTGGAATTGCAGTTCAATATGTGGTTAAAGGATCCCCTGCTGATGCCGCAGGTATTAAAAGAGGTATGGTATATACTGAAGTAGATGGACAGGTACTAAATACGAGTAACTATATAGACTTAACATATTACAATACCTCCTTATCTGCGACCTATGGTTTTATTGACGAAACAGATTTAAGTGGTGAGACTTTTGGACCTGTAACACATGAAATTGAATTATCCAAAGCCATTGTGGAGGAAAATCCTATTCATCTCGCTAAAACATTTAATCTGAATGGAAAGACAGTCGGTTACCTTATGTACAATCACTTTAATCATGAGTTTGATGCCGAATTAAACGAAGCCTTTGGCAAATTTAAATCAGAAGGCGTAACAGAATTGGTTCTGGATTTGAGGTATAATCCCGGTGGCCGTGGAACGTCAGCCGTGGATCTTGGAAGCATGATCAATGGTCAGTTGAAAGGTGAAATTTTTATTAAAGAAAAATATAACAGCTTTATCACCCAGGCGTATATAGATCAATATGGCGCAGAATCGCTTATCACCAGGTTTGATGATCAGATCTATGAATATGACACTTCTCATCCAGATCATTCTGCAGAACCCATTAATAGCCTTAACCTTAACAAGGTTTATATCATTGCTTCCGGATCATCATATTCTGCCAGTGAAATTCTAATTAATGGCCTGAAACCGCATATGGAAGTTGTTCAAATTGGTACGGCTACGGGAGGTAAATTTCAAGGGTCAAAAACTTTATATGACTCTAATAATTTCAGAAAGGATGGTTCAGGTCTTAACCCTGATCATAAATATGCATTACAGCCTTTAATTGCAAGTAATACAAATGTAAATGGCGAAGCATATCCAGATGGTTTAATCCCTGATGTAGAACAAAAAGAATATATTAATACATATGGTACACTTGGTGATCCAGATGAACCCTTGCTTAAAATTGCGCTTAACCTGATCTCTGGCGTTTCTACTAGAGGAATGATCCAGGATAATCCGCAGGAGGTTTTTGGTATAGAGCTTCAAAACAATAGGATTGAAGATGAATTATATCAAAATTTTTCGCTTGACGGAATGATTCCCCCACTTAAGTTTGACTAAGAAATTTAATAGCTTTTAAAATAAAAATCCCCGTAATAGACGGGGATTTTTTATTCCTTGAGAAAAGTAATCAGTTAAAGTAAATCCCATTCGGGTTTATTCCTGTTGTATAGTTATTTAACAAGTTTCCATTTGAAAGATCATAAACATATAAGTTTCCATCTCCGGTGAAATCTGCATTTGGAGAAGCCGCATAAATTTTCCCATTCTGGATCTCAAAACCGTATAAAATAGCTACCTCATTAAGGCTATATTCAGCTGCCTGGGGTAATGTTCCTCCCTCCGTATATTTATAAACCGACTTTCCGATGGTAAAATAAATCGTATTCCCCTCTAATTTCAAATTATCAGGATGAAGTGTTTTTTCCGGAAATTCAAATTCTTCGCTTACCTCATTTATCGTTGTATTGATCTTAGATAATCTCCCCGCAGTTTCTATGTCTGCATAAGATGGCTTCCCGGCTGAGAGCACCCAAAGATCATTTCCACTAAGAACCATTGAACCTGGCAAGTCACCTACCTCAATTTCTTCCTGGACACTATTAGAACCGGCATCTATAACCGATATGATATTATTGTTCGAAAATCCTCCTTTATGAGCTACGTATAACTTATTATCTAAAGCAAGCAGTTTTTCAGGGCCTTCAGGTACAGAAACTGACTGTAAAAAGGAGAAATCGGCAAGGTTGAATACAGCCACAAAATCATCATCCGGATCCATTCCATCGCCCCAGTTAGTGATATAGATCCTGTCACCCGCAACTTCCGCATAACGTGGATTCTGAAGATTTGCAGTAATACTGCCTATACTTTCAAACGTATTTCTATTTACGATCTCTACCTTATTTGAAACATTCAGAATTATAATTGCTAACTCCTCATACAATTCGATACTCTGTGCAGTATCTCCCAGTTCATATCCATTCACATTGCTGAAAATCCCAGACTCCACTACTCCATTCTCTTCATTTATAAAACTTACGGAAGCATTGGCGGAACCAAAATTACCTTCGTTTAAAACGAATATCCCCAATTCGTATGCGGCTTCCACTTCCTGTTCAGGATTAGGTGTCTCCTCCTTTACACATGAAAAGAAACATATCGCGATAAATAATAAGATCAGGTGTTTGTAATTCATAATTAAAATTTGATTATTAGTGAGGATTTATAAGACCTTCCGGGCATAATGCGCGAAGGCAGACTTTGATAGTTCTCGTTGAAAAGATTATTAATTTTAAAATCCAGCAGGATTTCCGGTTCTTTAGAAATGCTATATCCAAACCCCAGATTTGCCAGTTTATAGGAATGGAGTTTGTAATTATTATCGGAAGAAGTATAAATACTCCCATTATAAAGGGACTGAAGCTGAATTGAAAAATCTTCGATTTTATATCCGGCCGAAAAGCTAATTTTATGCTGTGGCCTGTAAATAAGGTGTTTTTCGGTTTCCTGATCTATGGACCTGGTAAAAGCATAATTAGCGCTAATATTGAAAGGATTATCACCAATATTCGCTGAGCATTCGGCAAAGGCTTCTAGTCCGTAATTATGGACATTAGAAGTATTTACTGGTCGCCAGAGTCCGTCATCTTCCGGAATCCAGCGTATCAAATCATCAATATCTATATAGTACGCGGTAAGATTAATCTGGAAATTATCAAAAGTGAATTCATTTCCAATTTCAGCCTGAAGTGAAGTTTCAGGCTTTAATTCAGTATTGCCACTTCCCCGCCAGAAAAGATCATTGAAAGTGGGAATTCTAAAATTCCGGGAAGTTTGCAGTCGGAGAAGATAATATTCTGAAAATTGGTAATTCCCACCAGCAGAAAAGAGTAATGGAGAATTATAATTGTCGGCTATCTCCTGTCTAAGGCTTAATTGATAACTAAAATTTTCAATATCATGACGCCAGAGCGCCGAAATTCCACCAACTTTTCGTTCGGCATTTTCAACTCCTGAACCTTCTCCACTAATGTTGCTATAATCTGCAATAAAATTCAGTTTTTTATCAGAAGAAAACTCATATCCCAGATCATATTTAATAATTGATGTTTCAGCCTCTCCAAAACTGAAATTATTAGATTCCCTGTTCTCATAATATTTGAATTCTTCCCTTATCCAGGCAAGTTTCAAGCTGCTGGTGAAATTTCCCAAAAATGATTTCCATTCCAGAAGGTTTCTTGAGTTGCGATCCTCATACTTACTATTTGAAGAAATAGCTATAGTGCCTGAAAAACCGCGATCTCCCTGGTAATAATTGGAATAGAGCTTTAATATATTTGAATCGTTCAACCAGTGTGCAATTGAAGCATTCAGGGATATATTTTGAAAATCACCATTTTCGTTCTGCTTACCGGTGTCCGGGTATTTATAATCATTTTCTGAACTTATTCCGGCGACGCCAATATTTACGCTTGTCTTTTCATTGGAAAAGTCCCCATTATAAGCTGCTTGATAAGTATCAAAACTGCCATAGTCCTATCCGCAGAGTATTCTGCGAACTGGAATTAAAACTAAAATCATTGTTTAGATGAATGCTTCCTCCAATCGCTCCGCTACCATATACTACACTGCCACCACCGGGCCTTAAACTAATATTATCAAAAACCTGGGTATTGATCGTATTGAAATCTGTTTGCCCCGTAAACTGGGAATTGATATTGATCCCGTTCCAAACCACCGCGGTCTGCGCAGCTCCTGTTCCGCGTATGGAGGCCGAGGAAACCATACCGTAACCGTTTTCACGAAAAAAGAAAGGAGAATTGAATTTCAGCAAAGAAGTAAGCAAAGGCTCATTCTGCTGAATTAAGGAATCATCCAGCTCTTTTACGAACTGTCCTTCAGAATTCTGCTTCAGTTTTACATCACTTAACCTTACTTCATCAAGCCAGTTAATGGAATCATTCTGAGCTACCGTGTTCATACAGTAGGAAAAAATGAAGAAAATAAGATGGTACAAGTTTCTGTTCATAATCTGCCGACCTTTATCCCGAAAGTCACTCGATACTGGTTGAAATTCAGGCAGGTCTCCTGGCTCACGTGCTGCAATTAACCTTCCCATTCGCCTAAGGCGCACAGTGGTTTGAAGAATTATTGCAGCCATCCGCCATAGGCGGACAAAGCTTACAGTTGCGGGAACAGCTCAGGTTTATGAAGTAAGAAATAAGAAGGTAGAATTACGAATATTCTACAATTCTCACTCAGGATTTGGACTTTAGTACTATGAAAAATTCGTACTTCCAAATTCGTAAATCATACTTCCCTGATTCCCTTTTAATCCACACAGAAATAAATCGGTGTTGAACCAAAATTTCATTGCGAAAATAAACAAATATGTTTAGTGATAAGATCAAAAAGTTAAATAATCTTACTTTTGAAATCCAAACAACCGGTTTTGAAAAGAATAGTTTTCATTTTACTTCTTACGATGCTTTTTTCCTGCAAAAATTCTGCAGAGTCTAATTCTTCTGAAATTGGGAAAGGTGAAAAAGTTGAAATTGAAAATGCAAAAGGCTTCAGTATTACCAAATTTGAAGATTATAGTATTCTGATAGTGAATACTCCCTGGCCAGAGGCTGAAGATCCCTTTATATATCTCCTTTCTGAAAAAAATGCCGACTTCCCTGAAACTCTGGAATACGATCAAAAGGTCGAAGTTCCAGTTGAAAGTATAGTAGTAACTTCCACTACTCACATTCCCGCACTGGAAGCTTTGAATGAAGAGCAAAGTCTGGTGGGATTTCCCGGTCTTAATTATATTTCCTCCAAAAACACCAGAGAACTGATCAACGACGGGCAAATTTCAGAATTAGGCCAGAATGAAAATATAAATACCGAAGTTTTGATAGATCTTTCTCCCGATGTAGTGATTGGTTTTGCCATAAACGCTTCCAATAAAAGCTTTGAAACGATTCAGAAAACAGGGATCCCAGTAATTTACAATGGAGACTGGACTGAAGCCACTCCCCTTGGAAAAGCCGAATGGATAAAATTCTTTGGAGCTCTATTCGGAAAAGAGGAGGAAGCCAGAACCATTTTCAATGATATAAAGACGGAATACTTATCGGCTAAGCAACTTGCGAAAACAAGTAGCGAAAGGCCTACTGTTATTGCCGGCTCCATGTACAACGATAAATGGTATATGCCTTACGGGAATTCCTGGCAGGCTCAATTCTTAAAAGACGCGAACGCTGATTATTTATATTCAGATTCTAATGGTGATGGCAGTCTCTCTCTGGCTTTTGAAAGTGTACTGGAAATGGCTGAGGATGCCGAATACTGGGTAAGTTCCGGACAGTTCTCTTCTTATGAGCAGCTTTTCAATGAATCTGAACATTATAGGAGATTTAAAGCTGTTGAGAATAAGAAAGTTTTTAGTGTTAGTTTGTCCAAAGGTGAAACCGGTGGAATTACTTTCTATGAACTCGGTCCGCAAAGACCAGACCTTATTCTGAAAGATCTTATTTCTATATTTCATCCACAACTTTTAAAAGATTACGAACCGGTATTTTATAAACCGCTGAACTAATGCTGAGTCAGAAAAAATATACTTTCGCACTTATCTTCCTGTTCCTGGCGGTAATACTCACGGCTTTATTTAATATTAGCTTAGGCTCGGTGAATATTCCGGTTTCCGAAGTCACTTCTGCCCTGCTTGGTCTGGAAGTAGATAAAGACACGTGGCGATACATTATTCTTAATTACCGGTTACCAAAGGCAATTACTGCTATAATTACGGGTTCCGGGCTTGCTGTAAGCGGACTATTAATGCAAACTCTTTTTAGAAATCCACTTGCAGGTCCATATGTACTTGGTTTAAGCAGTGGCGCCAGTCTTGGTGTGGCCATTGTATTTATGGGAGCATCTTTATTTGGCGCTTCGTTTGCAGCCATTCTATTATCTGAATGGAGCCTTGTCATCGCATCGAGTCTTGGAAGTTTACTGGTGCTGTTTGCTGTTATCCTTGCCTCTGTTCGCCTTAGAGACACCATGGCCATACTTATTATAGGTTTGATGTTTGCGAGTCTTACAGCGGCTATTGTTAGCGTTCTCGCTTATTTTAGTCCTGCATCGCAGCTGCAGCAGTATGTATTCTGGTCTTATGGAAGTTTAGGGAACCTAAGTTGGAGCGAAGTATTGATCCTAGGTTTGTTCTGGATCCTCGGAATTCTAATAAGCATAGGCAGTATCAAAAATTTAAATTCCCTTTTACTCGGAGAACAATATGCCCGAAGCCTGGGAACCAATATTAGAAAGAACAGGTTTATGATCATTATAGCAACTTCTCTTTTAGCAGGAAGCATCACCGCCTTTGCAGGTCCCATAGCATTTGTTGGCCTGGCTGTGCCTCATCTGGTAAGGCAAATAATTCCATCTGCCAACCATGTGACCCTGGTGCCGGCTGTTATCTTTGGAGGAGCGATCTTAATGCTAATATGTGACATTATTGCCCAGCTTCCAGGAAGTGAATTTAGTTTACCGATCAATGCTATAACTTCACTTATTGGAGCCCCGGTTGTAATCTGGCTCCTGGTAAGAAAAAGAAAATTCAATTTTTAAGTGAATACAAAAAAGTCAAATATCGTCCTTAAAACTGATAACCTGAGTATAGGTTACCGGAAGAAAAACGATATTCAAATGGTCGCTTCAGAAATTAATATCGAGATAAAGGAAGGAGAATTAGTGGCTGTATTAGGTATTAATGGTGCCGGAAAATCAACTTTACTTAGAACTTTAAGTGGTATACACCAAACAATTAAAGGTGAGGTTATTATATCTGGTAAAAATTTATCAAAAACCGATCCGTCAGAACTTTCCAAGATCATTAGTCTGGTTCTTACCGAACAACTTATTTCAAAGAACCTTAGTGTTTTAGAATTGGTAGCTTTAGGTAGGCAACCATACACAAACTGGATAGGTCGCCTTACACAAAATGATCTGAAAAAGGTAATGCATGCTATTCAGCTGGTGAATATTGAGAATATAAAGAATAAGAAATGTCATGAATTAAGTGACGGCCAGTTTCAAAAAGTGCTTATCGCCCGGGCTTTAGCGCAGGATACTTCTCTCATCATTCTGGATGAACCCACTACTCACCTGGATCTTTATCATAAGGCTTATGTGCTTAAATTACTGCAACAACTTAGCAGGGAAACGAATAAAGCCATTCTCTTCGCATCTCACGAGATAAACCTTGCGCTTCAGCTCTGTGACAAGCTACTTATACTTAAAGACAAAAAGGCCATTTTTGGAAAACCACAGGACCTCATCAATTCAGAAGCTTTCAATGATCTTTTCCCCAGTCATCTTATTAAATTTGATAAGGAATCTTCCAGTTTTAAAATAAAATAGGAAAGCTCTTCAAATTTTTCCTCACTCCCTTCTCTAAAATTCTTAAATAAGTATCTTTGGAAAAACCGCCAGTTTCATGAACGATTATCTTCTTATTACTTTAATTTTTATAGTTGCTTTAGGGATCGGAATTTATATAGGAAAACTAATTTCCGGCTTAAAATCTAAAAATGAGGTCGGTAGACTTGAAGAAAGAAATGATCAACTATCACTTCATATAGAAGAACTTAAAAAGCAAATAGATAGTGACTTAGAAAATCATAAGTCAGATCTTCAGCAACTTAAGAATGAAGCTAGCACCGATATTGAAAAGATTGAAAGAGAACGGGAAGAAATAAGAAAAGAAAAAGATAATATAAGCCTTGAGCTAACCCGAAAAATATCTGAATTCAATAATCTTCAGGAAAGAAATGAAGAGCAAAAAGCCGAGGTAGAAAAACTTCAAGAGAAATTCACCAAGGAATTTGAGAATCTCGCCAATAAGATCCTCGATCAGAAATCGGAGAAATTCACCAGTCTTAATAAACAGAATATAGAGAATATACTTGATCCTCTTCAGAAAAAGATCAAGGAATTTGAAGAAAAAGTAAGCAAAAGTGATTCGGAATCTGTAAAAAGACATGCGGAACTTGGAGAAAAATTAAAATCACTGAATGAGCAAAGCCTCAAAATAAGCGAGGATGCCACGAACCTGACCAAAGCCTTGAAAGGTGACACCAAAATGCAGGGTAACTGGGGTGAAATGGTACTAGAAAGAGTGCTTGAACGTAGTGGTCTTCAGAAAGACAGTGAATATTTTGTTCAGCAAAGCTTTAATACCGAGGAAGGTAAAAGAGTAATGCCAGATGTCATTATTCATCTGCCAGGTGATAAAAAAATGGTAGTCGATTCAAAAGTATCGCTAAATGCCTATGAACGCTACATTAATGAGGCTGATGAAGATGAAAAAAGATCTCATTTGAAAAACCATCTTATTTCGGTTAGAAATAGGGTCAATGAACTAAGCAATAAGAACTATCATTCGCTTTACCAGATGGAAAGCCCCGATTTTGTTTTGCTTTTCATCCCAATTGAATCTGCATTCGCCCTTGCCTCCAACGAATATCCAGGTTTATACAGTGATGCTTTCGACAAAAATATCATTATCGTAACTCCTACCACCCTGCTTGCTGTTTTAAAGACCATAGACAGTATGTGGCAGAATGAAAAACAAAAGCAGAATGCCATCCAGATAGCCACACAGGCAGGAGCATTATACGATGCTTTTACCAATCTCACAGATGAGTTATTAAAAATAGGCCGGCAAATTGGTACCGTTCAAAATTCTTATGAAGGCGCCATGAAAAAACTTACCGGAAAAGGTAATCTTATTAGAAGAGTTGAAAAACTTAAGAAGCTGGGTGCCAAAGCCAGCAAACAACTGGATCAGAAATTACTTAACCGGGCTGAAAGTGAAGATGAAGAGGAAGAAGAATCTGAAAACGAAACTTTAAACCTGAGATGAGAAAAACTACATTTTTGAGCACAATTTCATTCATCTTTTTCCTTTGCCAGCTAAGCGCTCAGGAGATCTATTTCCCTCCTGCCGGGGAATGGCAGGAAAAAGAAGCTTCTCTCTATGATCTTAATTTTTCGGAAGCAGTAGAATTCGCAAAATCCAATGAGTATTCAGAATCCCGCGATCTAAGACAGGCCATTTTAAAAGGTTTTCAGCAGGAACCCTATCACGCACTTCTTGGACCTACAAAACGAAGAGGGGGCCCTGCAGGAATGATCTTAAAAGATGGTTATATCATAGCTAAATGGGGTGACACCAAAAGGGTTGACATGACTTTTAGCGTTACCAAAAGTTTTCTTTCCACTACTGCCCTGATCGCCAGGGAGAAGAATTTAATTACAGGTTTTGATGAGCCTGTAGTGAATTATGTTTGGGATGATACTTTTGAAGGAGAACATAATTCAAAGATCACCTGGAAACATTTACTTCAGCAAAATTCTGACTGGAGCGGACAACTTTGGGGTGGCTTTGACTGGGCCGACCGGCCTCCGCAGGATCAGACTATAGACGAATGGAGATCCAGAGAACTGCATGAACCGGGCACTTATTTTAAATACAATGATGTTCGGGTGAATGTCCTGGCCTATTCGCTTTTAAACGTTTTCAGAATGCCCTTGCCGAAAATTCTCAAAGAGAATATTATGGATCCTATCCAGGCTTCTCAAAGCTGGAGATGGTTTGGGTATGAAAATTCATGGACGACCATAGACGGTCTTAAAATGCAATCTGTAAGTGGCGGAGGGCATTCCGGTGGTGGAATGTTTATCAATACTGAAGATATGGCAAGGTTTGGGCTGTTGTTTATGAATAACGGAAAATGGAAAGAGAGACAATTGATATCCGAAAATCTTATTACTGAAGCAATGCAGTCTTCCTCACCTAATCCAAATTACGGATATATGTGGTGGCTCAATTCAGAAAGAGACCGAAATATGGAAAATATTGACACCCATATTTTTTATGCCGCCGGTTTTGGAGGTAATTTTATAGTGGTGGACCAAAAGAATAATATGGTGATCGTAACGCGTTGGCTTGAACCTTCTAAATTAGAGGACTTCCTGAACCTGATCTATAAAAATAATTGACATGAAAAAAACCCTGACTTATATCCTGGGCGGGATATTCATCCTTTGGCTCCTCTATTACGCCTTCATCTATTTTGTTCCCTATAGCGAAGGAACACGTAGTGGAGAACTTATAAAGTTCAGTCGAAAAGGAGTGATCTCAAAGACCTGGGAGGGTGAAATAAGCCAGGGAATAAGTGGTGCCCAGATTTTCCAGTTTTCAGTATTGGATAGAAATGACGAGGTGATAAAGGAACTACAGGAATATGAAGGGAATTATGTTCGCCTTACCTATATTGAGCGTTTCGACACCTTCTTTTTCTGGGGAGACACCAAATATTTTATAACCGATGTGGAGAAATCTGAAAGTCCGCATTTTAGAAGATAATCATGCAAAAAGATTTTAAGACGGTAGAAGAAAGCCATGTAGATATTTCTGAACTAATGCTTCCCTCCCATTCCAATTTTAACGGAAAGATCCATGGGGGATATATTCTTTCACTATTAGACCAGATCGCTTTTGCCTGCGCTTCAAAACATTCTGGCGTCTATTGTGTAACTGCCAGTGTGGATACAGTAGATTTTCTAAAACCAATTGAGATTGGAGAACTTGTCACCATGAAAGCTTCGGTGAATTATGTAGGCCATAGTTCCATGGTAATTGGCATTCGTGTGGAGTCTGAAAATATCCAGACGGGCGATAAAAAGCATTGTAATTCTTCCTATTTCACCATGGTTGCCAAAGATCAGGAAGGGAATTCCATCCAGGTTCCCGGCTTAATTCTGAAAAATAAGAATCAAATAAGGCGATTCGCAAAAAGCATTAAGAGAAGAAAAATGAAAAAGAACAGAGTCCAGGAGTTTCATGAAACCGATTTTTCTTCAGAGCAATACCTGCACATCCTTGAAGACCATAAAGCAAAAATAGAACTTGATTCTTGAAACCTAACGGATTCATATTAGCAATCTTCCTGGCAATAGGAATAGCATATTTTTTTCCAGAGGGAAAGGATATTTTACCGCTAAAGACCATCACCAATATAGGCATCGGGCTTATATTCTTTTTCTATGGCCTGAAATTATCACCCTCGGAATTTAAAGCTGGAATCCTGAATTATCGTATTCATATTATTATTCATGTAACTACATTTATAATTTTTCCATTGCTATGCCTTGCCTGTCTGCCTATATTTGAGGATGGGATTAAATCTGATCTCTGGATAGCCTTATTCTTTCTGGGCGCGCTGCCATCAACGGTTTCCTCTTCAGTGGTCATGGTTGCCCTGGCAAAAGGAAATCTTCCCGCAGCGATCTTCAACGCAAGCCTTTCAGGCCTGATTGGGATCTTCGCAACTCCCCTTTGGATAGGTTTTATCCTGGAAAAAACTACCGATTTTGACTTTTTAATGGTACTGCAGAAACTTGGTTTACAAATATTACTTCCATTAATAATTGGTTTATTCCTCCATAGATATTTTGGAAAAACTGCCCGCAAACATAGTAAGCAATTAAGTTTATTTGATAAGACCACCATAATCCTTATTATTTACTCCAGTTTCAGTAATTCATTTACTTCATCGATCTTTGAGTCTATTGACATCGCAGGACTTATAAAATTAATCCTGATAGTATTCGTTCTATTCTTTGTAGTTTTCTTTGGACTGGCATTCCTGAGTGATAAAATAGGTTTAAATACCTCTGATAAGATTGCCGCGCAGTTTTGCGGAACCAAAAAATCGCTGGTACATGGGTCGGTTATGGTTAGAGTATTGTTTGGAAATTCAGCAAATTCAGGACTCTTGCTGCTTCCTATTATGCTCTATCATTCTACTCAGTTAATTCTTATTGCCTGGTTTGCTGAAAAATATCGTAAAAGATTTATAGAAAAATAAATAGAATTTTGGTAAGTTTATTTCATCATGAAAAGAACTCTCTTCATTCTGCCATTGGTATTTATCACCCTCACTGCATGTAAAGATCAGCCTAAAAAGATTTTAAAAAAAGAGCCGGAAACTGCTGAAATTGTCGAAATTCCGAAAATGGAGATCGAGTGTTACCAGTATATAAATGATAAAGATTCCATCTTTTTAAAGGTTCAAATTAAAGAGACCGAAGTCCAGGGGGATTTAACCTATTCCCTTTATGAAAAGGATCGCAACCAGGGAACTTTTCGGGGAACAATAGTAGGCGATAGCCTGTTTGCTGAATATAATTTTGAATCTGAAGGAAATAATTCCACAAGGGAGATATTCTTTGTAAAGACAGATTCCGGACTCACCGAAGGTTACGGTCCTGTTACTCAAGAATCAGGAAAAACAAAATTTAAAAATCGTGACTCCTTAAAATTAAATACAGATATTCTGCTCAAACGTGTATCCTGCAGGTATTAAGGATTAAGATAGCGCGCTATTGAAGCGATATTAATTATAAAAAGCAACCATCCAATAACCAGCAACAATCCTCCTAAAGGTGTAACCGGCCCTAGAAATTTAAACTTTGTACCTCTTGAAGAACTCCAGGTTAATGCATAGATACTAAAAGAGAATAGGAAAATTCCTATTATAAAACACCAGACCATAATTAGCTGTAATGATTCTAAAAATGGAAATGTGATCCCCGAAATTATAATTATTATCGCATGGTACATTTGGTATTTCACTCCGGTTTCGAAACTTTTTAACTGGTCATCGTTAAAAGAACGTTTTAAAGCATGTGCACCGAAAGCTCCCAGTAAAACAGCGAGCGCTCCATAAACTCCTCCAATTATCAGAATTAATTCTTTCATGCTAAACCCAAATTAAAATAAAAAGTCATTCCGTTTGAAATGACTTTTTATTTTTAAGAATTTTATTTACTCAAATACATTTTTCTTCGTGAATACAGATCGTAAAAATCATCATCCCTTAAACTGTCGATAAAAAGAATACTCTCTCCAGTACTTTTCATTTCGGGCCCAAGCTGCTTGTTCACATTATAGAACTTATTAAAGGAGAACACCGGCTGTTTGATCGCATACCCGTCCAGCTTAGGATTAAATTTAAAATCCTTAATCTTCTTTTCGCCAAGCATCACCTTAGTGGCATAGTTCACATAGGGCTCCTTATAAGCTTTAGCGATAAAGGGAACTGTCCTGGAAGCCCTTGGGTTTGCTTCAATTATATATACTTTATCATCCTTTATCGCGAACTGGATATTGATAAGACCCACTGTATTTAGTGCCAAAGCGATCTTTCTAGTATGATCTCTAATCTGTTGCATTACCAGATCACCAAGATTAAAAGGAGGAAGAAGTGCATGCGAATCTCCAGAGTGAATTCCACAAGGTTCAATGTGCTCCATGATTCCAATAATGTATACATCTTCACCGTCACATATAGCATCGGCCTCAGCCTCTATTGCTCCGTCAAGGTAATGATCAAGCAGTAGTTTATTATTTGGTATTTTTCTAAGAAGATCTATTACGTGCTCTTCAAGTTCTTCTTTATTTATAACAATCTTCATTCCCTGACCACCAAGAACATACGAAGGCCTTACCAGAATAGGAAAATCAAGTTCATCTGCAAGAGCCAGTGCTTCATCAGCGTTCTCTGCAACTCCAAAATCAGGATAAGGAATATCATTCGCCTGTAAAAGCTTAGAAAAACTGCCACGGTCTTCGGCAAGATCGAGCGCTTCAAAACTAGTTCCCATGATCTTTACTCCATAGCGATCAAGCTTTTCAGCAAGTTTAAGTGCCGTTTGTCCACCTAACTGTACAATGACACCTTCTGGCTTCTCGTGTCTTATAATATCGTAGATATGCTCCCAGAATACCGGTTCAAAGTATAATTTGTCTGCAATATCAAAATCGGTTGAGACAGTTTCAGGATTACAGTTGATCATGATAGTTTCATAACCACATTCAGAGGCTGCAAGAACTCCGTGAACACAACTATAATCAAACTCGATTCCCTGACCGATCCTGTTCGGGCCTGATCCAAGCACAATAATTTTCTTTCGGTCAGATTTTTGACTTTCGTTGGAGACATACACCTTACCATCTTTAGATTTTATCTGATCTTCAAATGTGGAGTAATAATAGGGAGTCACCGCTTTAAATTCGGCCGCACAGGTATCAACAAGTTTATATACTCTGTTTACGCCTAGTTCCTCTCGTTTTTTGTAAACTTCACTCTCCCAGCATTCCAGCATATGAGCTATCTGCCTGTCGGCAAAGCCTTTTTGCTTAGCTTCAAGAAGCAGATCTTTTGGCAATGAGTGAATATCATAACCAGAGATCTCTACTTCCAGTGCATGTAATTCTTCATATTGTTTAAGGAACCACATATCAATTTTCGTGATCTCATGGATCCTACTCAAAGGTATACCCATTTGAATAGCATCATAGATCACAAATACCCTGTCCCAACTAGGGTTGGTAAGTTTATCAATGATCTGGTCATAATTCGTATAACCTTTCCCATCTGCACCCAGGCCATTTCTTTTGATCTCAAGGGATTGTGTCGCTTTATGCAGCGCCTCCTGGAAAGATCTTCCAATACCCATTACTTCTCCAACAGATTTCATCTGAAGGCCTAAGGTACGGGTAGCCCCTTCAAACTTATCGAAATTCCAGCGAGGGATCTTTACGATCACATAATCAAGAGAAGGCTCAAATAAAGCAGAAGTCGATTGGGTGATCTGGTTATCAAGTTCATCAAGATTATAGCCTAAAGCCAGCTTGGTCGCTATCTTAGCAATAGGATATCCGGTAGCTTTAGATGCCAGAGCAGAAGATCTGGAAACACGAGGATTGATCTCGATTGCAATAATATCTTCATTTTCATCAGGACTCACAGCGAATTGAACATTACATCCCCCCGCAAAGTCTCCAATACTGCGCATCATTTTGATGGCCATATCCCTCATTCGCTGGTAAGCGGAATCACTAAGAGTCATCGCCGGAGCAACGGTAATAGAATCACCCGTATGGATTCCCATAGGATCCATATTTTCTATAGTACAAATAATTACCACATTGTCATTCCTGTCACGTAAGAGCTCTAATTCATATTCTTTCCAGCCCAGAAGGGCTTTATCTATTAAAACCTCATGAATTGGAGAGGCTTCCAAACCTCGAGTAAGCATTTCATCAAACTCTTCTGCCTTGTGCACAAAACCTGCGCCACCTCCACCTAGAGTAAAAGATGCTCTAATTACTAACGGGAAGCCGAATTCCTGCGCCACTTCTTTACCCTGTAAATAAGAGGTAACCGTTTTGGCAGGGGCTACGGGAATATCTATCCTTCCCATAAGTTGTTTAAACTTTTCCCTATCCTCACAAATATTGATCGCGTCTATATCAACTCCAATAAGTTTTACATTAAAGTCGCTCCAAATTCCCTTTTCATCTGCTTCTATACATAAATTTAGAGCTGTTTGCCCACCCATGGTTGGAAGTACTGCGTCCACCTCCGGATGCTCTTTAAGAATCTCCACAATAGATTTTGTGGTAAGAGGTTTCAGATATACATGATCGGCCATAGATGGGTCGGTCATGATGGTGGCCGGGTTGGAATTAATGAGGATGGTTTTTATTCCATCTTCTCGTAAAGATCTTAAAGACTGAGTTCCTGAATAATCAAATTCACAGGCCTGGCCAATGATAATGGGTCCCGAACCTATGATTAAAACGCATTGAATTTCTTTGTTTTTAGGCATGTTGTGGTGTTGTATTTGCAGTAAAATTAAGAAGCGTCAGGATATAAAAAAAGGCGTTACTAAAAAAGTAACACCTTTATTTATTTTGAATAACGTGATTCATTAGTGCTTATGTCTGTTTTCAGAAGATACAGATAATTTCTTTCTACCTTTAGCCCTTCTTCTAGCAAGGACCTTTCTTCCGTTTGCACTCGCCATACGCTCCCTAAAGCCGTGCTTATTTTTTCTTTTCCTTTTAGATGGTTGAAACGTTCTTTTCATTTTTAATATCTTTTATCTTCTGTAATTCGTGTCTTTAAAACTGCGTGCAAATATACAAAGCTTTTTATCTACTGCAAATACTAAATTAAAATAATTTTTAATTGTTTTTATTACCTTTGCCGCCTGGAAAAATCAAGATAATATGTTCAATAAAAATATAAAGTTAGGAATAGCCGGATTAATCATCGTCTGGGCGATATGGCAATTTGTAGATGGAAATATAGGAAACGGTATATTTTTACTGTTGCTTTCTGGTATCTTTATTTTTTTATATTTTAAAAATGAAATGATCCTGCTTGCCTTCCTACGTCTTAGAAAGCAGGATTTTGAAGGCGCTAAGAAATGGCTGGATAAAATAAAAGATCCTGAAAAAGCACTCGTAAAAAAGCAACAGGGATATTACTGGTACTTGCACGGATTAATGTTATCCCAGACCAATATCACTCAGGCCGAGAAGTTCTTTAAAAGAGCCATCAGACTTGGATTATCCATGGATCATGACCTCGCCATGGCTAAATTGAATCTTGCCGGAATCGCTATGAGCAAAAGACGAAAAAGAGAAGCGACCACTTTACTTAACGAAGCCAAAAAGCTTGATAAACATGGTATGATGAACGATCAGATACGCATGATGAAAGAGCAGATGAAGAAAATATAGGTCTATTATTCCTTAATTTTTTGTAAAAAGCATGATTTTAACTAATAAATAGGTAGTTAAACGATAATTTTTTTTCGCAATGTAGGTATAGAGTACTTTTGCAAAGTAACAGCCCCACAAATCGTTGCATGAAAAAACTATTATTAGTTTTATTTCTTATTGGCCCCACAATATATTCTCAAGGAGAATTAAAAGATAAAATCTTTTTCTCCGAAGCCCTCTTCACCCATCTTCCTGACTATAATAAAAAAGCAGACAGAGCTTATCAATTTCATGAATACGAAAAAGGAAAAGAACTTTTTGATTCATTGACAAACTATTGTCTTGAAGGTTCTTATATGGATAATTTTAAGTTTAATAACTTAAAAAAGAAAGAAGTTCATTTATACGATTATAAAAAACCTGTTTTTTTAATTACCTATGCTTCCTGGGTTATTCCCAGTAAAGGAGAAATTCCCGCACTGAACCAATTAGCCAAAAAATTTGAAGACAGAATTGATTTTGTGGTGCTTTTCTGGGATAAAAGAGAAACCGTAAAAAAATTAGCTGAACAGTTTGAAAAACCAGTATCCGTAGTTTACGTAGACGAAACCAGCAATGAAGGCGCTTACGTTGTTAGACAGTTGAAACATTCACTCGGGCTGCCCACCTGCTTTCTTATATCTGGAGACAAGAAGATAATGGATATTCGTCGCAGTGTTTTTCCTCCTATGCAAACTGAAGAAGAAACGGCCTACCGGGAAAATTATAATGCCATGGAAGCTTCTATTGACAACAACCTAATTAATAGCTACGAAGGCGTATACGCCGAAAATATTATTCTCGTAGATTAATAACTTTTCTTATTTCACAGGCGGATAATATCCTTTTTGAGGGATTTCAATATAATAAGTTCTCCTGGATGCATTATTTAAATGATCATCTCTTAGCCATGGATTATGGATCTTTAAAACCTTATAATTTATTCCAAATTTCTTAGCAAAATCAGGAAAGTCATTTACCACGGTATCAACCTTGACCTTATTGGTAGGGATTGGCTGATAAAGGTCTTCTTCATCAAAACTAAACCCATATTTTTCAGGATTATTCATAATTTCTTTAAGTGCCAGAATTCTGAAAACATATCTCCCGGTCTCTTCTCCCAGCAACAGATTATAATAATCTGAAACCTTTTGTCTTTCTAACTGCTTGTCTATTCCATATTGTCCGGCGTTATAAGAAGCAGCAGCCAATGTCCACGAACCAAAGCGTTCCTTCGCTTTTTTAAGATATTCAGCTGCTACGCGAGTTGATTTTTCAATATGGTAACGTTCATCTACATTATCATTGATCTCTAAACCGTATTCTTTGCCAGTGCCTTCAAGTATTTGCCAAAACCCTATAGCTCTTGCCGGAGAAACTGCCTGGGTTAAACCGCTTTCTATTACGGCCAGATATTTAAAATCTTCAGGCACTCCTTCTTCTTTAAGCACTTCTTCTATGGCAGGAAAATATTTGTTGGCTCTTTTCATTAGGAGCAAGGCATTAGACTGCCAGTATGTATTTACGAGTAGCTCCCGGTCCAGTCTTTCATATACATCAGGATCCTGCAAAGGCACTTCTTCTCCGGCAAATTCGGCCTCGTCGGGCATTGGTAACGCCACAATCTTATAATTATCGGCTACACTTTTATCAATACTACGGCTGGTTCGATCTTTCATATGGGTACTGCCTCCAGTTTCATCCTGTTGAACAGCATTTATACTTACTGCACACACTGTGAGAATCCCCACAATTATCAAAGCATTTTTTAAAATATTCATAGCTAATTAATTTGTTTGTTCTTGTTTTTTCATCTTCAACTTGCCAGTACTAATCAACGCTGGCAAGTGCTCATTAAACCATCTAAATCTATTGATGATCATAATATGCGTCCCTCCTTTTACAATAATTGCATCTTTGATGTTCCTTATTGGAAAAACCTCATCTTCGTCCCCATGAATATGTATAACTCTTTCATCAGGCTTATCACATTTCCAGTTTACCATGTTCTTAACGGCCCAGTCCAGATACTGTTTATCGGTAATAGAAATATACTGTTTATATAATTTTGCTCTTTTTTTTAAAAAGTTTCCTACGGCCACTTTTTCAAAAGAATCTACAAATGTCAATAGTCCTGTAGGTAAAAGCTTAAATAACCCTGTTTTTGATGCAAATTTCATCCTGGGAGGTAGTTCTTCAGTGCTTTTCACACTGGAAATAATAATCAGTCTCTGTATATCAAGGTACTTTGCCATTTCCTGCACAATAACCCCGCCAAACGATACTCCAATTAAAACGGCATTTTTGTGATGGATAAACTGAGTCATTCTTTTAGAATATTCAGTAAGACTTTCATCCCCTACTGGCATTTGCCATTCCAGAAAGTGTACCTTAAACCGGTCTGGCGACAATGAAATATTCTCGAAAATTGATGGATTCGCTGCCATACCAGGCATGAGGTATACATGCATTAGCTCCCCTTCCTTCTTCATTTTAACATGTATATAACAGTATTTACTAACATTTAATTTGTAACTTTATACCTCAAAACTACTGCATAATACCCAACTTTCAAATTTACTAAGCCACAAAAAATGGAGAAAGTAATACATCCGGCAACCTCAAGAGGTTCTGCTAATCATGGATGGCTTAAAGCGAATTTTTCATTCAGTTTTGCAAATTATTTCGACCCTGCTAAAACCGGTTTTGGAAAATTAAGAGTGCTCAATGATGACTTTGTTCAGTCAGGAATGGGTTTTGGAACACATCCGCATGAAAACATTGAAATCATAAGCATACCCTTACAAGGGGAAGTGCGGCACAAGGATTCTATGAATAACACCAAAGTTATCAAAGCAGGGGAAGTTCAGGTAATGACGGCTGGAACCGGAGTTGAGCATAGTGAGTTCAATTCTTCTAATGAAGAACTCAACATGCTTCAAATTTGGATTTTCCCAGAGGAGAATGGCCTTGACCCCCGTTATGAACAAAAAGATTTTTCAAAAATTCTACAAAATAATGAGTTGCTGAATATAGTTTCTCCAAAGAATGACACATCAAAAAATTCTCTTTGGATCCATCAGGATGCTTATTTGTTTTTAGGAGAATTTGAAAGCGGCAAGGAATTTGATTATGAATTAAAAAATAAAGACCATGGTGTCTACGTTTTTCTTGTTGATGGTGAGGCCATTATAGCCGGAACAGCACTTAATAAACGTGACGCCCTCGGAGTCTGGAATACTTCCACGTTCTCCATGGAATTTAAAAACCCCTCAAAGGTTCTTTTAATTGAAGTGCCTATGAATTAATATGATAAGGTATGAGCGATGAAGAATTAACAATTACCGACAATGAGTTTCTTCGACAATTTGAAACACGAATTAACGAGGAACTCGCCACCATTGAGTATTCTCAACAAGAAAGAAAAATTTTTCTCACTAAATTATTAATGCCTGAAAACACTGAAGATAGAGAGGAAGATTTTATCAAAGCTGTTTTGGAAGAAATCAAAGGCCGGAATACAAGGGTTGTTCCTACCAGTCCTGAAATTGCAGGATTTATGAGAAGAAATCGAAGGAAATATAAAGATCTTCTTCCAGTTGGAATAAATATTTAAACAGCAACAGTATTTTTTACTTCCTCAAATCGTAAGAGACCATCCTCGTCAATCTCTGTTAACCTAATATCCTGAAGTGTATTTACCAGCGCAGGGTCCCACGGAGCTTTTACTTTTACATAGTTCTCGGTAAACCCATATATATACCCCTCCTTATTTTCTCCCTCAAAAAGAACGGTACAGGTATTTCCCAGCTGACTTTCGTAAAACGCTCTTCGCTTCTTAGCAGAAAGACCTCTAAGTATTTTACTTCTTTTCTTTCGGATTTTGATTGGAACCACTCCGTCCATTTTTGCGGCAGGAGTATTATCGCGTTCAGAGTAAGTAAAAACGTGTAAATAAGAAATATCCAGTTCATTCAGAAAATTATAAGTTTCCAGAAAATGCTCATCAGTCTCTCCAGGAAAGCCTACGATTACATCTACCCCAATGCAGGCATTCGGCATGACTTTCTTAATTCTGCTAACCCGATCTATATAAAGATCACTCAAATAACGGCGGCGCATTGATTTAAGAATTTCATCGCTTCCGCTTTGTAAAGGAATATGAAAATGAGGAACAAAAGTTTTGCTTTTTGCAACAAAATCTATGGTTTCATTCTTAAGTAGATTTGGTTCTATAGAAGAAATACGGAGTCTTTCTATTCCGTCCACTTCGTCCAGAGCCTTAACCAGATCTAGAAAAGTATGTTCATGCTGCTTATTACCAAACTCTCCTTTACCATAATCTCCAATATTTACTCCGGTAAGAACGATCTCCTTGATTCCTTGTCGTGAAATTTCAGAAGCATTCTTAAGTACATTTTCAAGTTTATCGCTTCTGGATATCCCCCGGGCAAGAGGAATCGTACAATAAGTACATTTATAGTCACAGCCGTCCTGAACTTTTAGAAATGCCCTGGTACGGTCGCCTATCGAGTAAGAGCCAACATAGAAATCAGCTTCATCGATCTCACAGGAATGAACTTCTCCAAAATCATTTTTAGTGAGATCGTTTAGATAATCTGTGATCTTAAATTTTTCGGTAGCTCCAAGTACCAGATCAACACCATCCACAGCTGCGAGCTCCTCTGGTTTTAGCTGAGCATAACATCCAACAGCGATCATAAAAGCATTTTCATTTACTTTCTGAGCCTGTTTTACGATCGTTTTAAAACGCTTATCAGCATTTTCGGTAACCGAACATGTATTTATAACATAAATATCTGCCTTTTCTGAAAAATTCACACGTTGAAAACCTTCGTTCTCAAAAGTACGTGCAATCGTAGATGTTTCAGAAAAATTAAGTTTACAGCCCAGTGTATAAAATGCGACTTTCTTTGCGTTCATATCTCTCATTTAAAGTCCTGATCTAAAATCAGGGCTGCAAAGATACCAACTAAAATTGTTTTTATAAAATTGAAAGGGGATTGTAATTATCATGAAATCTTATTGTTAGATGATTATATTAAATTTTATTGTAAATTTAATATCCTTGATTATTACATTAATTATGAATTTTGGGAATAACAGCGGCGTAACTACCCGCAAGGAGTATCAAAAGAGGGAAGAAACACCTCCCGATAATTCCGCTGATAATCAAAATATTTCCCACTTTGGTAGTATAATAAGAAGGAGTCGACTCTCAGAACAGGATCTTCTGCGCTTTGAACAGGAAATTATAATTGCTCACCGCAAAAGAAATTATCAGGCATTAACTATTCTTGGGATTATATTGGTTTTTTTGGCAGTTTTACTATTTATTTTTATGATTTAGGTCCTTCGCCATTTTGAAGTCAATTCGAAAACCTTCTCCAGTATTTTTTTATCCTCTTCAGTCAATTCAATACCTCTTCTTTTCATAACTAATTCGGTAGTTTCGAAGACCTTTTCTAATTTATACGTGCTTGTGCCGGCACTTCCTCCCCAGCTAAAACTAGGAACAAAGTTTCGAGGAAAACCACTTCCAAAAATATTTGCGCTTACACCTATTACAGTACCGGTATTGAACATCGTGTTTATGCCACATTTACTATGGTCTCCCATCATTAACCCACAAAACTGAAGTCCGGTTTTGGCAAAATTCTCTGTACTATAATTCCATAATCTCACCGGGGTATAGTTATTTTTTAAATTAGAATTATTCGTATCAGCCCCAATATTACACCATTCGCCCAATACCGAATTTCCAAGAAAACCCTCATGACCTTTACTACTGTTCTCAAACATGACCGAATTATTGATCTCCCCTCCTGCTTTGCAATTAGGACCAATAGTAGTTGGGCCATAGATTTTCGCACCAAGTTTAACTATTGCATTATCACATATTGCTAACGGACCTCTAAATAAAGAGCCTTCCATTATGAGCGCATTTTCACCTATGTATATAGGACCGGTAGAAGCATTCAGGGAACAATTCTCTACTTCTGCACCTTCTTCAATAAAAACATTCTCTGCATTTTTTACAAAGTTAGATTTGGCGACCGGTTGAGATTTTCTACCAGCAGTTAGCAATTCAAAATCCTGCTGAATGGCGGCTCCATTTTGTGAAAAAATATCCCATGTATTAGCTACTTTGATCAGGTCCCCTTTGTAATCAATCTGGTCTAAAGCCGATAAATCAAATTCTTCGTCAGTTTGAAAGTAAGCTAAAACATCATTGCCGAGAACAAGCTTTTGAGAATTCTTAAGATTTGTGATTTTTTCAACTAATTCCTGCGTGGGCAGGAAAGATGCGTTGATGAAAATATTATTCGATTTCAATAGTAAAGGCCATTTACCACTGAGATAATCTTCCGTTTTAGTCGAAGTTTCAACTCCAAGTAACTTTTCCCATTTTTCCCTTATGCTTAAGATCCCAATTCGGATATCTGCCACTGGACGTGTAAACGTAAACGGTAAAAGATCGTTTCTTGAAGGACCATCAAAAAGAATATAATTCATCGTTATTGAAAATTTTATCAAAAATAATAGTTCTTGAATAACCGGAAAGAAATAAGCCCAAAATTCAGAATTAAAAAAGCCGCTCTAGAGCGGCTTTTAATATATTTTCTAAATCAGGAAAAATTATTTTTTCTTGAATTTAGCATATTTGTTCTTGAATTTATCAATCCTACCAGCACTATCCACAAGCTTGGTTTGCCCTGTATAGTATGGGTGAGAAGTTCTGGAGATCTCCAGTTTTACCAACGGGTATTCAGTTCCGTCAACTTCAATAGTTTCTTTTGTTTTTGCGGTAGATTTGGTAATAAATACGTCTTCATTAGACATATCTTTAAAAGCTACCAGTCTATAATTTTCCGGATGGATTCCCTGCTTCATCGCTTTAGTCTTTATAATTTTTCGAGGTGCAAATTTAACGAATAATTCCTGATGTGCAAATACAATTACAAAAACTTTTTATAGAATAAGAAATGTAACGTTTTGCTATATTTGTTAACTAATTGCTAAAATAACCAAACTTCAATTAAATTATGGAAAGTCCAGCTAAAAAAATTTCCACGGCCTACGGAGTATATTTAGGTATCGCTCTCGTATTAATCACAGTATTAACCTATGCTTTTAACCTAGCCCTGTTCACCAAATGGTGGTTCGGAATCACATTGATTATTTTTAGTGTGATCCTGGCAAGTATAAGTGTTAAGAAAGCAAAAAAGGCAAGTACATCACTGTTTACCTTTAAAGATGCTTTTGGCAGCTATTTTCTAACCATTTTTATAGGTACTCTTATATCACTAATATTTGGAATTATATTATTTAACCTTATTGATCCTGAAGCGGCTGAAAAGCTCACCGAATTAATCATGGAATCCACTAGATCTATGATGGAACGATTTGGAGCACCCGAAGCACAGATTAATGAAGCGCTAAGAAAAATGCAGGAAGATAACCAGTTTTCTTTAGTAAATCAATTGAAAGGTTACGGATTTCAATTAGTTTTGTATGCTATATTTGGTCTAATAATATCACTAATTTTTAGAGAGAAAGAGACTGCTAACGCATAATCTATGCAGATATCGGTTGTAATACCACTTCTTAACGAGGAAGAATCTTTAGTAGAGTTATATGAATGGATCGCAAAAGTCTTGCGATCCAATTCATTTTCTTATGAGATCATTTTTATTGATGATGGAAGTACTGATAATTCGTGGAAAACTATCGAATCGCTAACAAAAAATGATGATCAGGTAAAAGGAATAAGATTAAACCGCAATTACGGCAAGTCTCAGGCGCTACATGCAGGCTTTCTGCAAGCTAAAGGCGATGTGGTAATCACCATGGATGCCGACCTTCAGGACAATCCAGAAGAAATTCCTGAACTTTTCGAAATGATCACAACCCAGGGACTGGATCTCGTTTCGGGATGGAAGAAAAAACGATACGATAATGTTCTAACAAAGAATCTTCCCTCTAAACTGTTTAATGCAGCAGCGAGAAAGACCTCGGGTGTAAAACTGCATGATTTCAACTGCGGATTAAAAGCATATCGTAAAGATGTGATCAAAAATATTGACGTATACGGTGAGATGCACCGCTATATCCCTGTACTCGCAAAAAACGCGGGTTACTATAAGATAGCCGAAAAAGAAGTTCAGCACCAGGCCCGGAAATATGGAAATACTAAATTTGGAATAAACCGCTTTATTCATGGTTTTCTGGACCTGATAAGTATCTGGTTCCTTTCAAAATTTGGTCGCCGCCCTATGCACCTTTTTGGAGCCCTTGGAGTATTAATGTTCACCATTGGATTTCTGGCTGCCGGATGGATAGGTTTCTGGAAGCTTTATAAGTTATACCATGGTATGCCGAATACTTTAGTGGCTCAAAATCCCTGGTTTTATCTTTCTCTCGCGGTAATGGTAATGGGAACACAATTCTTTCTTGCCGGGTTTCTTGGAGAACTTATACTCCGGTCCAAAAGAGACAAAGATCGCTATCTTATAAGCAAAACCACTTCTAATATTTAGGAGCATTCAAGGATTAATCCTTATTTTTGCTATCCAATTAAATGAAAAATTATGGCTGCTATAAAACCTGAAATTCTTCAGAAAGCTAAATCATGGCTTACCGAAATATTTGATACTGATACCCACAAAGAAATTAACCGACTTATAGAAGAAAATCCTAATGAACTTGAAGAAAGCTTCTATAAAAATGCTGAATTCGGGACTGGAGGAATGCGTGGTGTAATGGGTGTCGGCACCAATCGTATCAATAAATATACGCTTGGGAAGAACACTCAGGGTCTCTCAGATTATCTTAAAAAATCTTTTCCAAATAAGGAAATCAAAGTAGCTATAGCTTATGATTGCCGAAATAACAGTCAGTCTCTGGCAAAAGTAGTAGCCGATGTTTTTTCGGCTAATGGAATAAAGGTCTATCTTTTTTCAGAGTTAAGACCCACACCTGAACTTTCTTTTGCAGTTAAAAAACTTGACTGCCAGTGTGGAATTGTACTCACTGCAAGTCACAATCCACCTGAATATAATGGCTACAAGGTTTATTGGGAAGATGGCGGCCAGCTTGTGCCACCACAGGATACCGAACTTGTTCAGACTATCAACAACCTGGAATATGATGCGATTAAATTTAATGCAAATGAAGATCTAATCGAAAAGATAGGTTCTAACATAGATAAAGCATTTGCTGAAGCCTCTGTAAAGAATGGGAGTTTTGATACTCCCAAATCGGCCAGAGAAAATTTAAATATTGTATTTACATCTCTTCATGGCACCTCCATAACCATGATCCCGGAGGTGCTTCAAAAAGCTGGTTTTAGCCAAGTTCACCAGGTAGAAGAGCAAAAAGAACCTAATGGAAACTTCCCTACAGTTAAATCTCCCAACCCTGAAGAGCCTGAGGCTTTGAAAATGGCACTGGAATTGGCAGAGAAAGAAAATGCCGATATCGTGATTGGGACCGATCCAGACGGTGATCGTCTTGGAGTTGCCGTTAGAGACAGTGAAGGGACAATGGTTCTTCTTAATGGAAACCAAACCATGCTCCTTATGACCTGGTTCCTTCTGGAGCAGTGGAAAAAAGAAGATAGAATTAAGGGAAAAGAATTTGTTGCTTCTACTATCGTCTCGACTCCAATGATGAAAAATCTTGTTGAAGATTATGGAGTGGAATATAGGGAAGTTCTTACAGGTTTTAAATGGATAGCTAAACTCATAAAAGATAATCCACAACTTGATTTTATTGGAGGAGGTGAAGAAAGCTTTGGTTATATGGTAGGGGACTTTGTTAGAGACAAAGACGCAGTGACTGCCACTTTATTGGCCTGTGAAATTGCGGCTACCCTGAAGGCTGAAAACAATTCTGTATACAACAAATTACTTGAACTTTACACCAAGTATGGTTTGTATAAAGAAGAACTTATATCGCTGGTTAAGAGAGGAATACAAGGCGAACAGAAGATCAAGCAAATGCTAATTGATCTTCGCGAAAATCCATGGAAAGAAATAGATGGTGAAAAAGTGGTTCTGGTAGAAGATTATAAGACTTCTATGGCAAAAAATCTACAGGAACATACCGACCAAAGCATTGATATTCCAAAATCAAATGTGCTTATTTATTATACCGAAGAAGGAACAAAAATAGCTGCAAGACCTAGTGGAACAGAACCAAAGATTAAGTTTTACATAAGTGTAAATACCAATTTGGATTCGGTTTCCAATTACGAGGAGCAGCATCAAAGACTAAAAGAAAAAATTGCCCGTATCAAACAAGAGCTAAAACTGGGCTAAGCCTATTTAAATGACCTATTTCCGAAAAATACTCCAGTTCGCGAAACCTTACAAGATTTACGCGATCCTGAATATCATTTGTAATGTTTTTTATGCGATCTTCAGTACGCTATCATTTATCGCGTTGATCCCTGTAATTAAAGTGCTTTTTGATAAAACTGAAAGGGTAAATAAAAAACCAATTTGGGATGGTATTGGAGGCATTAAGGACTATGCGGTTGATTACTTTAACTTCTATGTTACTCAACGAGTAAATGAAGACGAAGTTGCTGCGCTAATCTTTATTTGTGGTATTGTGGTGTTATTATTTTTCCTTAAAAACCTATTTGCATATTTATCTTCATTTTTCCTCACTTTTCTTCGGAATGGAGTTTTAAGAGATATACGTGATGCCATGTATAAAAAGATCCTCGAACTGCCTATTTCTTATTTTTCGGAAAAAAGAAAAGGTGATACTATTTCCAGAATAACGGCTGATGTTAATGAGGTCCAGACTTCATTTTTATCGATTCTTGAACTTATTGTCCGGGAACCGCTTACCATTCTCTTTACTATTATAGCCATGCTATTAATGAGTGCAAAGCTTACCCTTTTCGTTTTTGTATTTCTCCCTGTATCTGGCTTTATTATTTCTCTAATTGGAAAACAACTAAAAAGGCAATCGAATCTGGCACAGGAAGAAAACAGTCACTTTTTAAGTATTGTGGAAGAAACCTTGTCCAGCCTGAAGATTATAAAAGGATTTAATGCAGAACAAAAGTTTTATAGCAGGTTTCAGGAATCAACAAATAGATTAAATACTATCCTGAATCAGCTAATTAACCGGCAAAATCTTGCCTCACCAACCAGTGAATTCCTTGGGATATTTGTGATTGTTATAATTTTATGGTTTGGAGGAAACATGGTACTTGTAGAAGGTAGCCTGGACGCAGCTACTTTTATTGCATTTCTAGGACTTGCATACAATATTCTTACTCCTGCCAAACAAATATCTAAAGCTTCCTATAGCGTTAAAAAAGGAAATGCGGCAGCCGAAAGGATCCTGCACGTACTCGAAACACCTTCTAATCTCACTGATGCTCCAGATGCTGTTGAGAAGAAAGATTTCAATACAGGAATTTCTATTTCGCATATCAATTTTAGTTATGAAAAAGACCGTGTCTTAAAAGATTTCAGTATAAACGTTCCAAAAGGCCAAACAGTGGCTCTAGTAGGACAGTCGGGGTCCGGAAAATCTACTATTGCCAATTTAATCACTCGTTTTTATGATGTTGATCAGTGGCACTATTCAAATAGATGGAGTAGATATCAGGCAGATTAAAAAATCATCCTTAAGAAATTTAATGGGACTAGTAACTCAGGATTCTATTCTATTTAACGACACTATTAGAAATAATGTAGCCTTAGGAAAAGACCGGGCAACTACCGAGGAAATTATAGAGGCACTTAAAATTGCCAATGCCTGGGAGTTTGTCAAAGAATTACCAGATCAACTGGATACCAATATTGGTGACAGTGGAAATAAACTAAGCGGTGGACAAAAACAACGTATCTCTATTGCCAGGGCTGTTTTAAAGAATCCACCAGTAATGATCCTGGATGAGGCTACCTCTGCTCTAGATACCGAGAGTGAAAAACTGGTCCAAAAAGCTCTTGAGAACATGATGAAAAACCGTACCTCTGTAGTGATAGCGCACCGACTTTCTACTATCCAGAATGCCGATAAGATCGTGGTAATGCAAAGGGGAGAAATTGTAGAACAGGGAAGGCATCAGGAATTAATAGCACTCAACGGCACTTACCGTAAATTGGTTGAGATGCAGTCTTTCGATTAAAAAATTGAAGTTTAAGGAATAAAAAAATGGATGATAGTAGGTATCATCCATTTTTTATTAATTATTCTCACTTTGGGGCAAGTGACAATAATAAAAGATTCAAGTCGATTCTTTGGGGCAAAAAAAGATTAAATCAATTATAGGTGTAAATATACGACAAACTTTGAATGACGCAAGAAAAAAATGCTTTTTATCAGTTATTTATGTTTTTTATCGTCTCTAATATGCTAAAATGTAATCTTTTTCTTTCTTTTTAGTATTGTAAAATTGTAGTTTCTAAGCTTTAGACTTTTATATACCTTTATCGTCCCGATATACTATTCAACCATTTATAATTTGGAGAATTCCGAAGATTTTCTTGTAAGGCGATTAAAGAGTGATGATTCTTCCCAGGAAGCATTCAGGGAACTTATGTCTTTATATAAGCAGCGTTTGTATTGGCACATTAGGAACATTGTAAAAGATCATGAAGACACAGATGATATCCTTCAGAATACTTTTATTAAGATCTTCAAGAATATCAAGCAATTTAAAGGAGACAGTAAACTTTATAGCTGGATGTACCGGATCGCTACAAATGAATCCATAACATTTCTAAATAAAAAGGCCCGGGAACAAAAGATCACTTCTGAAGAATTAAAAGATCAAATCATAAACAATCTGGAAAGTGATGTTTATTTTGAAGGAGATGAAATTCAGCTTAAATTACAGAGAGCAATCGCCACTCTTCCCGATAAACAACAACAGGTTTTTAATATGAAATATTTCGAAGAATTAAAGTACCGGGAAATGTCTGAGATATTGAATACCAGCGAAGGAGCCTTAAAAGCTTCCTATCACATAGCGGCAAAAAAGATAGAAGAATATTTAAAAACGAATTAAACCATTAGGAAAATCTATAGTCAAAGAACCGAATGAAAACTAATAAATCTAAATATTCAAAAGATTCCGGATTCAAGCATCCCGATAATTATTTCGAAAGCCTTGAAGAAAGGATCATGCAGAGGATGGAGACCAATACTAAGGTGAATCTTCCCACGCACTCAGGTTTTAATGTTCCTGAGGGATATTTTGATAGTTTGGAAAAAAGGCTTATTGCCAGAACTTCAGAAAACCATTCTCCTCGTGTTATCAGGTTATTTAAAAAAGAATACCTTTTCTATGCGGCAGCTGTTGCAGCCCTCTTTGTTTTAATATTTGGGGACTTTTTCAAAAATGATCCGAAGCAAACATTGGGCTGGGAGGATATTGAAATTTCTGCCATTGAAAATTATATAGATGAAGGTTTTGAAATGGGATATATTGATCTTAGTTCGGCTGAGTTTTCAGACTATATTTTTGAGGACGGTAAATTAGTGGACGATTCAGATTTTAAAAATATGAATTCTGAAGCTGTTTTTGATTATATTGATGAAAATGTAGATGATCCTGATTATATAATAGAATAATTATGAAAAAAATTATCCTGATTTTATCGGTTTTTCTGGGACTCACCCAGTATTCTTTCGCTCAGGATTCTGATCGTGAAGAACAATGGGAGCGTATCAAAGCTCTTAAAGTAGCTTTTTTCACCCAGGAATTAAAACTAGATGATAAGATGGCCGAAAAATTCTGGCCAATCTATAATCAATTTGAAAAGAAAAGGTATGAATTACACAAGCGCGAAAATATTGATCTGGACAACGTAGAATGCATCAATGAAACTGAAGCTAATGAAATATTAAATGAGTTTCTTGTGGTAGAAAATGAAGAATATAAAAATAAAAAGCAGCTGTTTAAAGATCTTAAAGATATAATGACAGCAAAAGACATTATAAAGCTTTATAAACTGGAAGATGAATTCCACAAAAAACTTATTAAAGAATACAGATCTAAAAGTGATCGTAAAGATCCAAATAGTAGTAAATAGTGAAACTATTTATGTTTAGTTTTTTGGTTAGTTAGTAGTTAATAATCCGGCAGGTTCTAAATCTGTCGGATTATTTCTTTCTATTGGAATTTTAATTTTACGATTCTCCCCTTTCCTGCTGCGTAAGCAATTGAATCGCTTACAAACCGAAGCGTATAAAAACCTTCTTCTGAAAGCTTCTTCCAGGAATTTCCTCCGTCCTTGCTATAGTCTAGTCCGGTAAAACCAACGGCTATAATTTCTTTCCCCTTGGAATTTGGAACAAAGCGAATACCACTCTTATAACCTGGGTCTTTTCCATCTGCAATAAGTTTCCAGGTTCTTCCGCCATCTTCTGTAATAGCCTTATTGGATGTATTGCTTTCTGGATTGGTATAATCACCCCCTATGATAATTCCTTTATTCTCATTATAAAAATCCAGACTATATCCACCAGTTGTGGATTTCCCTTGAATAATAGGAGTTTCAAATACCTCCCATGTTTTCCCTTTATCGCCTGAATGTAATATTCTGGATTTAACTCCTCCTGTTAAGATCCATACACTCTTCCCATTTATTGCAATATTTGAATTACTGGCGGCAAAAGCGGCTTCTCCTTCAGCAGCCTCAGGAAGATCCTCACAACTTATTTTGCTCCAGCTGTTTCCTCCATCACGGGTTACAATAATAGAGATACAAGTATCGGTTGGATCCCCCATCGCGATTCCTTCTTTATTATTCCAGAAATTAATGGCATCATAGAAAACCTTTTCATCTTCTTCCTTGTAAACCAGTTTCATCTTTCCATCATTTCCTGTTTTATATAGCAATGCAGGATTCCCAACACTTAACATAAAGAAATCACTGGCAGTGCTGGCAACCGCTCTGAATTCTGGTTTTGCACCATTGAAAGTCTGTACATTCGTTTTCCAGCTATCTGTAGAAGAATTATATAAACCATAGGTACCATTGTTTCCCGCAAAAGCGAGATTTGGTCCTATTACCTCTATAGCACGGATGCTTAAGGAATCATTTGTTAGAATTGGTTCAATTTCTACTGTTGAAAAGCTCTTATGCTCTATAGTAGGTTGAGGTTGTTCTACTTCTTTTTCTTTTGGATCATTTTTACATGCAAAACTTAGTAAAAGTAGGATAAGGACTAGTTTTCTCATCTTTATAATTTGGTTCAAATATAAATTATTCCCATTCAAAAAACCGTAACTTTGCCGCTTTAAAGAATATTTATGCGCCTACACAGGAATCTTGTTTTTGCTACTATTGATGCTTTAGCTGAAATTTTTAATGAAGGAAATTATGCCGATAAGGTTATAGGAAAGACCTTAAAAAGAGATAAGCGCTGGGGTTCTCGTGATCGTAGCTTTATTGCTGAAACTACCTATGATATTGTTAGATGGAAAAGGCTTTATGCTGAAATAGCTGAAGTAAAAGAACCTTTTAAAAGAGAAGACCTTTTTAGGATGTTTGCTGTTTGGTGTGTGTTAAGAGGTGTAAAGATACCCGACTGGCCCCAATTTGAAAAAACTCCTGAAAGAAGAATTAAAGGGAGGTTTGATGAACTTAGCAAAATAAGAAAGTATCGTGAATCGATCCCGGACTGGATGGACCAACTGGGAGAAAAGGAATTAGGAGAAAAAGTCTGGACCAATGAAATTCATGCACTGAACCAGCAAGCTCCGGTTGTGTTACGAGCTAATAAATTAAAGACCACACCTAAAGAACTTTCAGAAATACTAAGGGAAGAAGGCATAGAAACCACCGATCTTAGAAATTATCCCGAGGCACTGGAACTTAAGGAGCGGACGAATATTTTCAGAACAAATGCATTCCAAAATGGTCTGTTTGAAGTCCAGGATGCAAGTTCACAAAGAGTCGCTGAATTTTTGGATGTTGAACCAGGAATGCGTGTGGTAGATACTTGTGCCGGTGCCGGAGGTAAAACTTTACACCTTGCTGCCCTCATGGAAAATAAGGGACAGATCATCGCACTGGATATTTATGGAAATAAGCTTAAAGAGCTAAAACGAAGAGCCAAACGTGCTGGTGCACACAATGTAGAAACAAGGAGTATTGATTCCACAAAAGTGATCAAGAAGCTTTATGATTCGGCAGATCGCGTACTTATTGATGCTCCCTGTAGTGGGCTGGGCGTTTTAAGTCGTAATCCAGATGCTAAATGGAAACTTCAGCCGGACTTTCTAGATAAGATCAAAGAGACTCAGCTAGAAATCTTAGAAAAGTATTCAAAAATTGTAAAGAAAGGAGGAAAACTGGTTTATGCAACCTGTTCGGTTCTACCTTCAGAAAACCAGAAGCAGGTTCAGATATTCTTAAAAACTGAAGCCGGAAAAGAATTTACATTATTGAAAGAAAAAAATATACTTTCGAGTGAAAGCGGATATGATGGATTTTATATGGCTTCACTTCAGAAAGCATAAAAAGGGAGCGACCAGACGGTCGCTTTTTTTTATTGGATAGAGGTCAAATTAAGTTCACCATTCACACCATGGAGAAAAGTTCCGGTAACTTCGTCGCTATTTTCCAGTTTGGCGGAGAGATCTTCGCAAAGATCTGCGCAGTTGATATTAAACTCCTGCATAAGGGAATAATCTTCAGATGAGCTGCCATCAACAAAATTATAGCCTCCCCATTTAAGTCGAATATCAAAAGTCTTATCCCCGTCAAGCTTTTCTTTAGATATCACGTTCTGCAATATATATTTATATTCTGAAGCATCCTGAGCTGGATTTTTTACGATTTGTTTCCTAACCAGGATATCACATACATAGCCTGGTTCAAATTCAAAACCCTCGATCTCGTCATAGAAATAATTCCAATGCTCCCCTCCAACCATATTTGCTTCCTGTACATTGTATACCAATTGAGGGAAAGCTCCAAATCCAGTTTGTTTAAAATGGTTGATACGCATGTTTACTACCCCGGCCCTATCAGAGTGACCGACCATGGAACAGGATGATGCCGCCAAAGAAGCAAAAAATCCCGTAATGATTATAGCACTTAACTTGAGATACATTTTGGATGTTTTGATTGATACTTTTAAAATATTGAATTTACTTATAAATTAAAATTTAACTTCCTTAAATTATTTAATCTCCCCAATAAAAAATCATAAATTTGTTCC
>CAWGSM010000042.1:0-11976 GCA_963825045.1 uncultured Flavobacteriaceae bacterium
CTTTTAAAGGATATGATTCAAAGAAAAACCCTGATCACTAATTCACTATCAGGGTTTTACTATTTTACTACGATTCAGGATCATCTGAAAGTAAGCAATTTGCAGCGAAGACCTGCAATATTTTATTATAAAACACTGAATTACCTACACGTAAAAATTTATTCCATTTCCCAGATATCAACAAATCGATCTTTAAAAGAAACTTCATCATCATCTTCCTGGGCAGCTTCGATATATCGCTCTAACGATGCTAATCTGCTAGCTCCTGAAGGGTGAGTGAAACTTCCGTTTCCAAGGAGTGTTTCAAATGAATTAAGCTCTGAAGCCAGCTTTTCAAATTCCTGTGGCAGCTTTTTTAAAATTAAATGTACGGCGATCAAATCTGCTAAATATTCAGCTTTTTTGTAATCGTTCGTTACCGTTCCTCTGGGAATTTCTCCGTGTAAATTAAAATGACTAGCCTGTGCCAGGGTGGCTATATGAGAAACTTCATGAGCAAGGACAAAGGTTTGAATTGGTTCGTTTTCTAAATCTACCAGGCCCTGGCTTACTTCGATGTAACCGTAAGCCGCACCTGCATCAACGGATGCATCTTTTTCATCAATTTTAATGGAATCGGGAATATTTAACTTATCAAAGTCTTCGAATAAGGGTACTACCGAATTTTGGTATAATGCTACCAGCTTTTCTTGTTTGGTCAGAACGATTTCCTCGTTTTGGTCTCCAGCCTCTTCAGAATTGATTCGATCACACGAGCTAATAAAACAAAGTAATACTATTAATAAAGTACTTTTTTTCATTCAAATGGTTATAAAAAACAAGCACTCAGAAAGGAGTGCTTGTTTTATTAAAAAATATTAATAGAGGCTAATTTATTCAGCGTAATAGGTAAAGTTCTTGTCTACAGTGGCTAATCCATCAAAATATGTATAGGAAGCACTTACTGGGTAACCGTCTTCATTATATTCATAATTAATAGTGTCATCTGCAAGAGTTCCGCTGATGGGGTTATTTTCATTTACAGCTTGTATTCCTACATTGATCGCTGCATATGCTGCAGGATACATTCCTATGAATGGGTTGTTTTGATCATCATAAGTTGCCACGTAAACTTCTCCGTATCTGTTTTCCTCAATTACGTTTCCATTTTCAATAACAAATTTAATTTCATCTACTGAATCCTCATCTTCATGATTTGTCCTTTTTTCAGAAGTTAAATTACCTTCGTCATTATACGTGTAATCGTAAGTATAAACAGATGTTCCTTCAACAGCATACTCGGCTTTTACAATCTTATCACTCTCATACGTATATAAAGTTTCTTCATTGGTTGCTTCAACTCGCTTAGCGATAATCTGATTTTTCTCGTTGTACTCGAAAGCATAAACTTTCGTAGAAATATCACCAAAGTCATTAGTTTCCTTTGAAATTTCTTCAACGAAATTGGCATCGTTATAAGAATAGGTGCTTGTAGAGTTTTCTCCATAAATATCCGCAATGGTATAAGTTTCCAACTTGGAACCACTACCTACTTCGCCGCGAACATTTACCGTAACCATATATTCTTTTGTAGTACCGTCTTCAGCGGTTACAGTAAAGGATTTTGGTTCTCCGTCAACAAAGTCTACCGATTGACCTGAAGCGGGTGAAATGGTAGCTTGATCTGATACTGAAATTGTTGGGATGACTCCTGTTAAAGAAGTTCCAAAAGGAACTCTTACGCTAATATCTGTTCCCAAATCATAATCTACATCCTCTGTATTTAAACCTTCAAAATCGAGGGTGAAATTGGTGATTTCTGCCAGGGAAGACTGTGGAGGTGTAGAATCGTCGTCACTGGAACATGAAAATGCCGATAATGCGACTACGAACAGGCTTAGAATAATTGAATAGGTCTTTTTCATCATTTAATTGTTTTTAGAGTTTATTTATCTTTTTAGTTTTAATAGCAAACCGCAAGATAAAAACGGGGTGCTACGGTTTGATTTTTATAAATCGGGGTTGTTTATTACTGCATCGTTAGGAAAGGGAATCACGTATCTTTCATCATTCTTTTCCAATATATAAGTCTCTCCGCCATAATATTTTGTGATCTCTGGCTGGTTTGTTCTTCTTAAGTCATACCAGCGATGTCCTTCAATAGCAAATTCTCTTCTGCGTTCTTCTAGAATAGCAGAAAGCAGATCTGCATCGTTTAGTGCTTCAATGTTTAGAGAGAAAACCTCCAATCCTTCCGGCGTATACCGGTTTTCAGCGAATTCCAGTAAAATAGCTTTCGCAGACGCAGTCTCTCCCAATCGGGCGAGTGCTTCGGTTTTAATTAAATACAATTCTGAAGTCCTATAGCTTACTTTGAATTTGTCATCTGCACTTTTTTTACTCCGAAACTTTCCGTTTGAATTTTCAAGAAAGTAAAGATCGAAACGAAGGTCTTGAGTCTGGTCGTAATCATTAATCAAGTCATCGGAAATTGCAGCATTAGTTGCTAAATCAAAGGATGCTACCGTTTCTAAAGCCAGAATGGATTCTATAGAATTATATTCCGATGGCATTATGGAAACATTTGTATTTAGATCCTGCAATTCTGAATTTGTGACTAGCGCAGCATCTGCATTATTAATCGCCTTCTGCCATTTATTTTGATATAAATACACCCGTGCCTTTAATGCTTTTAAGGCAATACGGGAAAATCTATAATTTAAACCAATATTCTGTTCCTCTACAGTAATTAAAGATTCTGCTTTATTAAGATCATCAATAATGATATTATAAACTTCCTCCACCGAATTTACCGGATAGTTGACATCAGTTTCATATTTGGTCACTATAGGGACCGCAGGATCTTCCCCGGCCGTTGTAGCGTTATAAGGTTCGGCATAGAGATTCGCAAATTCAAAATATTGCATTGCTCTTAGTGCATAGGCTTCTCCCACCAGCTCATTAATAGTTGCGGCATCACCTTCCATATTACTCTTATTTTCTATAATATGGTTGCAGTAAAAAATGATGTTATAAAAGCTACCATAAGGAAAGGACCTTGTTAACGGACTTGGATTTTCATCATTCCAGATAAATATATCCTCATATTGTTCAACTCCCGTGCTATTTGGATTTAGTCTGTAACTCATCACTTCTATAAGAGGTTAATATCTTATTTGAATTTGTTATGGCATATGCCGCAGTTAAAAAGTTTCTGTAATCTTCAACAGATGTCAGGAATGACCTGTCCTACTGGTTTTACATCCAGATAATCGTCACAGGAAACGCAATAGCAGCAAGGGCATAATGAGATATAATAGTTTTTTCATAATTGCTGATTAAAGTGACAAGTTAAATCCTGCGGAAATAACTTTAGGAATTGGCTGTGCATATAAACTGCCGTAGGTTTCCGGATCAAAATATCCATCATAATCACTTCCGAAAACTAAAAGGTTTCGACCTTCGATATTAAAATTCAGTCCGGATATTTTTAATTTTTCCAATTGTTCTGAAGGAAGCGCGTAACTCAGTCTAATGCTACTAATGCGTATATAGGAAATGTCTTTTACCCAGATATCCAGATCATCATAAGTTCTTCCGGCATCGATAAGAATTATACCAATTGTAAACCAGAGTCAGTATTAAAACCAGGAGAGTTAGAACCAATAAGTGCAGGCAAATTACCGGTACCCGCCTTTAAAATTTGGGTACTGTAATTATTTCCAGGTTGTGCTAGGTAGGGTAATAACTTGGAGTTGCCTGCACTGTTTGCTTTAAGCTAAAATTGCTCAGGATTCTAAGGTCAAATTGTTTATATTGAAACGTGTTTCTAAAACCTCCGCTAAACTTCGGAGTTCCATCTCCTACGTACGAATACAGATTTCTATGTTCTTCGCTGGTTAACTGGCTGCCATCTGTAGCTTCTTCCAGGTTATAGAATTCTACGGCCGATACTTTTTTTCCATCCCTCCAGAAGAGTGGCAATCCATTACTATCCAGCCCGGCAGTTTTGATAGCGAAAATTGCATTTGCACTATAGCCTTTTAAGAGGGTTTAAAACTTTCTTCCCTAATTTCAATATCTTCTACAATGCTTTTATTGTGGGAAATATTAAACCCGGTGGTCCATTTGAAATTATCATTGGCAATATTTGTTGAATTGATCGCCAGTTCAAAGCCGCTGGTTACTTACAGTGCCCCAGTTGGTATTAATAAAATTGTATCCGCTTTCCAGAGGGACAGCTCTTAATCCTATTAGATCGGTGCTTTTTCTGTAATAATAGTCTCCGGTAAGGTAAATTCTGTTATTGAATAACCCAAATCCAGACCCAAGTTTGAAGAAGTCGTTTTTTCCCATCTAAGATTTGGATTGGGAGCACCCAGGGCCTGAATAATTTCCTCATTGGTTCCCGGTAAAATAGAAACATTTTCGTACGTACCCAGATACAAAAGGGGAAGTAGATTTATCAATATTTCCCTTGAATCCCATAGGAAGCCCTCAGTTTAAAATTGCTTATAAATTCAAACTCTTGCATAAAATCTTCTTCATCCACATTCCATGAACCGGCAACAGACCAAATTGGCAGATATCGATATTTAGGATTTACCCCAAAAAGATTAGAACCATCATATCTTAGACTACTGAAGACGGTATATTTTCGATCATAGGTATAGGAAGCAGTACCAAAAAAGGAAGCGAAAGCATTTTCAATGAATCTTTTATTATAAGTGTCAAATAACGAATTGTCCAAAGCACGATCATCTGTAATTGGAATAGTGGTAAGGGTATTCCGATTATAACCAAAACCTTTGGTTTGGATTTCGTTTGTCTTATTTCTTCTGAATTCTGTTCCCAGCATCACGTCCAGCTCATGAACTTGATTGAAAGTGGTGTTGTAATTTGCCGTAGTTTTCCAGTTATATTGAAAAACATCGGTATTCCATTCTTGGATAATTCCTCCTTCAGGCATATAATAATCGTAGCCATTGGAGGTGCTGTACTGCGATCTCTGCCTGTATTTACGAGTGTAATAACTTTCTTTATCACTGAATTTTTCTGTTTTATTGAAATCGAATTGTAAGCCAAGTTGTGTTGAAAAATGGAGGTCATCATTCAATTCGTAATCAATATTGAAAATGGACTTAAGAGAATTGGCCACCAGGTCATGGCTGGTATTTCTTCGCTCTTCTAATACATTATAATTCAGGTTCAAATCTGAACGCTCCACCAAGTCTGGATCATATACATAATTCCCCTGTTCGTCGGTAAGCCTTAAATAAGGATTGGCATTTCTTGCGTAATAAGAAGGATTTGTATAAGAGTCTGCTCCTGTAATGTACGAGAATGTTTGATTCTGACTGCCAAATAGATGCCACACCAACTTTCAGCTTATCGTTTAGATTAAAATTATCTTTCAAGAGTGATATTGTAGCGTTTCTGACCAGTCCCAATGGTACCTCCTTTTTCGTCAAAGATTCCGGCAGAAAAGTAGTAATCGTTATTTTCGTTCCCCCCAGAAATGCTCAGGCTCATATTGCTGGTTCACTGCCATTTGGTATAATTCGTTCCCCCAGTTTGTATTGATATTTCTCAAGCGGTTAATGGCATTTTGTGCTTCTCCCGAAATTGCCGAAAAACCATTATTCTGAAAATTATCATATGCATTATAAGAGTTTAAAATTCGTGCTACATCACCCCGATCTTGTTGGTATTGCAAGATCTTCCCGGCTGGCAAGGAACAGTTCGAAATCTACCTTTTGGGAAGAATTCATCAGGTTTAATTTACTGTAATCAGGTTTTTGAGTAACAAAAACATTTGCATTCGCGTTAATACGCATTCCTCCTTTTTTTCCATTTTTACTGGTGATCACAATAACTCCGTTTGCAGCCCTGGCTCCGTAAATAGAAGTCGCGGCGGCATCTTTTAAAACCGTGATACTTTCAATATCATCAGGGTTTAAACCGGCGATAGGATACGATTGCAGGTTGTCAATATTGTCTTTATCGCGGAAATCTTTTGGAATATCTTCTCCTTCCAGAGGTATACCATCCAAAACCCATAGTGGATCTGAAGAACCGTTTAAGGTGGCGATCCCTCTAATCGAAATTTTTGAAGGGGCACCAGGTGCTCCACTTGTTGGCTGAACCAAAACTCCGGGGAGCTGCCCTGTTAGCATCTGGTCTACCGTGGCACACCAGCCTGCTTGATTTCTGAAACTTCTATTGCCGCATATGCTGAAGTAGTTTTGCGTTTTTCTATTTTCTGGTATCCGGTGATTAGCACCTCGTCTAAATTTTCAGTACTTGCTTCCAGCACAATATTCAGCCCTGTAGATGGCCCGGAAATGTCTACTGTTTTGGTTTTATATCCCATATAGGAAACCATAACCGTTTTAATATCATCACTAATTTCCAATTCAAAATTACCATCAAAATCTGTAGTTGTACCCAGCATGGCACCTTCCAAAACACCTTTTTCCTTAGCTTTACTTCCCACCATAGAAGAAGAAATATAGACCGAAGCCCCCGGAATTGGCATATTCATGTCCGCATCGGTAACCGTTCCGCTTACCATTTTCTGCCCTTGTTGGGCAGACAGTAAAAATGGGATGAAAATGACCAGATATATTAAATTCTTCATTTTCTCTAGTTGTTCAGATTATATTCAATTCTCGATATAAGGTCCCGATAATGTGCTTTGGTTCTTCGATCACCTTTTTTCTTTTTCTTCTTTAGTAAGTTCTAAAACGTCTTCCAGGGCTGCCCTCTTACTGGTGCCAGCGTCTGATACTCTTGGTATATAAGAAAAATGTATATTCTTAAATTGGTTTGTTTTTTCAGAAATCGCATTTTCCTTCGTTTTTTCCAGTAACTTATTTCTATCAACTGTTAAGACATCCACATAATTCTTTTGAGTAATTCTTTCCAACATATCCAAAGATTTACCTTTTCCGTGGTTTTTTCAAAAATCACATCGAATAATTGATCGAATAGATATTGTTCGGTAAAAACCGGTTTACCTTTATCAACCAGAACCTCATTTTCTGTTATTCTCATTAACCTGTCTATGTCCATAAATCATAGATCACATTGGTCTGATAAATACGAAACATGGACACAGGGGAGTAATAACGTTCACCATCAGGCGCATCGCGTACAGCGAAAACTTTGTCGATTATTTGCGGCATAAAAAGCCATTTTTGAGGTTTTATGGCATTATTAATCAGATAGTCCAAGCGATCTTTTCTGCATTGCTGCGGGAACAGGTTCATAGGTGTCCTTACCGTCGCCATAAACCGTATTATTTAGATACATGCCTCCAATATTTGCCATCACATGGTGATTATACAATTCCCACTGGTCAATAACTGCTTTGTATAATTTAGAAGCTTCATAATAATCCTCTCCATCTTCCCTGGTCCATTCAAGAATGTTAGGAATAATTCGCTTTAAATTTTTCAATCCATATTCACTGGCTTTTACTGCATCATCTCCCAAATCTTCACTTTGAGACCTTGGATCTATTACCTGCGCTTGTTGTGGGCCATAAAAATATAGCGGGTTATTTTCATGCTTACGAATCCATTCATTCAAAATGGGTAGCTCTTCATGGGCCGATTTATTATTCAGCCATCTATAACCCCAACCGATAGCATACTTATCATACAGGCCAATTTTTGGAGTAATATCCACAACACTGTCTTCGGGTTGCGCTACATAATTGAAGCGAGCATAATCCATTATCGAAGGTGCCGTTCCACCCATTCTGGAAGTAAAACTTCTTGATCTTAGTGAATCTACAGGATAACTATAAGAGGCACCCATATTATGTTTCAATCCGAAGGTATGACCTACTTCATGAGAGGATACAAATCTAATGGCTTCACCCATATGTTCATCGGAAAAAGTGTTGGCTCTTGCCTCCGGATCTATAGGGCCTGTTTGAACACGAATCCACGAATGCAATCCCTTCATTAAGTTATGCCACCAGATAATATCCGATTCTAAAATCTCTCCACTTCTAGGATCTACTACCGAAGGTCCCATGGCATTCTGATTCTCTGAAGCGGCGTACGTGATAACAGAAAACCTAACGTCATCCATATCAAAATTTTTATCTTCTTTTGTAGGTATTTTAACCTGAATCGCGTTTTTAAATCCCGCTTCTTCAAAGGCAATATTCCAGTCGAGAACACCTTTTTTTATATACGGAACCCATTGTGGTGGGGTTGAAGGATCTATATAATAAACAATAGGATCTTTAGGCTCCACCAGCTCTCCGTTTTGGTACTTATTAATATCCTCTTTTTTCGGTTCCAGTCGCCATCGGGTTATTAATTTCCTAGATTCTACCTGTTGTTGGATATCTGAGAAATAATCCATTGGAGTGCCGAAAATACCCAATACGCTTATCTGCAAATCTGGGTTTCATAACTTTAGTTGGCAACAATACAATATTGGTGGTAACTCCAATAGATAATGGCAATGCCGGACTCCCACCTTCACTTACAGAAGTGGAAAGAAGTGATTTAACCACAATATTTTCCGGAAAGGACTTAACTTCTTCAAGAATGGATAAATCTGTTTTTATGCTTCCTCCGAAGCCGGTATTTGCTAGAATATCACTAAAACTTTTTTCCTTCCCATTAAAAATTTTATTTACTTTAATAAAAGCAGAAGTAGAGTCGGTATTTTCCGCTTTGATGTCAAATTCTTCAATAATAGATTCTCCGAAGTTGGCTTTTACCGAACGGGTAATGGCATCTGAATTTGGAGACTGAACCCTGGGGTTTATGGTTTTCACCCAGACCTTGTTAAGAACAGTATCTTTATAAAACCGAATAAGTTTCGTTTCGAATGCCATTCCTTTGTTCAATCCGTGGCCATTTAAGGCGTATGGTACACTTGAAATTTTATTCACCACTAATAAATCCCTTGAGACTAAAGAATCGGGGATTTCAAAATAATAATCACCGTCTATCTGGTAAACATTAAGCAAACCTTTTTTTACATTTCCCTCTTTCAGAAATTTCTGATAAGATAAATCCTCCTCTGAATCTGCTAAAGAATCAATTGCTTTCTTAATATTTTCGGTTTTATCCTTTTTTGCGTTTTTTTTATTTGTATCCTGAGCGAGCAGCGTACCGCTTATGAAAAATGCAACAATGAAGAATAGCAGGTTCGTTATTGTACCTTTTGTGAAGGTTTTTCCCATAGGTTGACATTATTTTAACGCTAAAATTCGATTAATTAAGATGTTAAATAAAACCAAATGGAGTGAACTCAATAATTCTTGGAGTGAAATGATATTTTAAGACAGTAAAGGGAGAAAACATTTGAATTTTCCGTCTGAAATCTCTGTTTTGAAGCCTCTTACATTATAATAATCGTACGTGTTTTTTAGATACTTCAATCCTATTTTATGACTATCTCCTTTTTCAATCTTCCTAGGAGCGTAATTATTAATTACTTCAATATGCTGTGCATAATTGTTAATCTCAATGTTCAGCGGATGGTGCTTTGTAAATTCATTATGTTTTATGGCATTTTCCACCAGCGTTTCTAAAGCAAGAAAAGGAATCTTTTTATACAGTATTTTCTCATCTTTAAAAGAGTTATTAATTGATACATTCAGGCTATTTTTAAACCGGATCTCGTGGAGGAAAAAATACTGTTCTAGAAATGTGATCTCCTTTTTTACCGTTATTAGATTACCCTCCTTATTTTCAAGCAAGTATCTGTAAACATTGGCTAACTTCAGCACGAATTCCTGCGATAACTCCGGTTTTGATTCTATAAGTATATGTAAAGAATTAAGGCTGTTAAAAAGAAAATGAGGGTTCATCTTCTTTTTTAACTGGTTTAGCTGTAATACTGCGTTCTCCTTTTGATATTTTTCATTAGCGTTGATAAGTTGTTCTTTTTCTTCTACCATTTTAATGTTTTCAAGAAATTCCTTTTTAAGCTGGTATCTTGATACTAATAGCAACAGGATAAAGACTATAAAAGCCAACAGACTTATCCATAGAAAGTAGCGGTCTATTTTTGGAGTTACTTGGTTTAAAATTAAATCTATTGGGATATTCTCAATAATAATTACAGAGGAAGTCCCTACTTTTATTTTATCGAAATATCGACGTACTTCCAGGTTTAGATATTCTGACGTTGCTTCGTCTTTTAATACATAACCATGAGGATCTGAATTATTTTTTAAAATAGTTTTCAGAGGTACTTCGCTAAAATAAGAGTCCAGTTTTTTACCGATATATTTCTGTTCGGGATGCAGCAGGCAAATTCCTTCTTTATTGGTAACTACAGTATATGCGATTCGCGCTTCATTATTTTCTGAATAATATTTCCAGAATGCCAATAAATCGATGTCATAACCAAATACAATCGTACTGTCTTTAGAGCGCTCATGAATGTACATTTTACGGTTAATTACTTTCTCCTCAGTTTTTAAAATGGTATCCACAAATTTTGATGATGTAGGTAGGTCATCGATTTTCATAGAAATTTTATCCGCTACTCCAATTTTTCTTTCTTTATAGGGAGCGGTAATTTCCTCAATACCAAGGGGCGTTTTTAAATAAATAAAACTGTTGGAAATTAAATCTGAGGATCGGGCAAGATTTCCAGTAAAAAATAATTTCCCTTGTAGTTCTTGAAATGAGCTATTAGAAGATTCGTCAATTAAATTTTCCGAATAATCAAGAAAACTATTCAATTGGGTAAGCTCAAAAGAAATACTATTTTTTTTGGACTTAAGATTTTCCAGCACTCCTGTTTCTAATAAATCTTTAGCTACTGAAGTGATCTTAGGGTTAATTATGGCACTCCCCGCAAAAAATATGACAATCAGAAAAATGCTGATGTAGAAATATTTTTGATGCTTTTTAAGCTCTTTTAAAAAATTGGCTGAACCCATTTTAGTTATTTAACCAATCTTTGAAAGACTGGATATTTTTTGCACTTATTAGTACCGGATCCTGGATGCTTGGCATTGGCTGGAGTTCCAGCTTAAGCCTATTCTGGCTGTATTTAATTATTGATTTAATTGCGTTATGATGCACGATGAATTTTCGATTTACTTTAAAGAAATCTCGGGAGTCTAATTTTTCTTCCAGATTTGAAATGGTATCATCATATAAAAAAATTTCTCCGGTTTGGGTGCAGAGAAAAAGCGATTTGTTTTCTGCCATAAAATAGGCGATTTGATCACTGTTTATCGATACAAGTTCTTCCCCTTTTGAAACCAGAAACCGGGTTTGCTTCGGTTGCAAATCGGGCATAGTTTTAAGCTGACGGATTACATTTTCTAAATTGTTATCGTTACTCTGACTAACTTTTTGATAATTTAAAAATTTCTCCAAAGCCCTGTTTAATTTTGTTCTATCGTAGGGCTTTAATAAATAATCTATAGCGTGAAATTGGAAAGATTTTATAGCATAATGATCGAAAGCAGTAGTGAAGATAATAGGAATTTCGATTCTTAAAGTTTCAAATATTTCAAAACTTTCACCGTCTCCCAGGCTTACATCGCTGAAGATAAGATCGCAGGTATTTCCTTTAAACCAATTGATTGCTTCTTTTACACTTTCCAGCCTCTTTGTTACACTCACGTTGTGAGTTGTTTTAAGTAACAGATTTTCCAAGGATTCTGCGGCTAAATCTTCATCTTCAATAATTACAACTTCCATTCTTTGATGTCATTTTACAATCGAGATGCCGGTTTTTTGTCTTATATCAATCAAAATCCTGCAATTTCAATAAAATTTAGACTTAAACCCCATTATGGCATTTCAAAAATAAAGAATCTGGCCTATGCCGGTGAAAAAAATCTTTGAATTTTGATTTTATATGAGGATAAATAGATTAATGGTAAAAACTGCCTAGTTTCTCTATAAGAATGGAAAATTAGTGACTTGAAAATTCCCAAATCTTCAATACTCAAAGGTAAGCCGCTAAGAAAAATACTTCGATTAATGCATATGTCCC